>JAWKRC010000001.1:0-2765 GCA_041389825.1 Polyangiales bacterium
GTCTATTAGCCCCGGTCCGCTCGCCGAGGGAGCCAGGCCCGCACCGGCACGCGAGGCGCCCATGAGCGCGCTCCTCTGGGTCGACGGATTCTTCGCGGAGCTGCGCGACTCGCTGGCGGGTGCGCTGCGCGACGAGGCGCACCGCCTCTCGTTCACGCTCGGATTCGCAGCCGAGCCCGGCGTGCCGTGGAGCGCCGTGTTCTCGAACGAGATCACGCTCGCCGCTCCCGCGCTGTTCGCCGAGGCGATGCCGTCGGCCCCCGAGTCTGCCGTCCGGCACGCGCTCTGCGCGCACGCGCTCGCCGTCGTGGAGGCGATGGGGCGCGACCGGATCGAGGACCGGCAGGTGCACGCCACGCCCGCGATGGAGAGGGTGCTCGCCGCGGTCCGCACGATGCGCAACGAGCGGCTCGCGCTGCTGGGGGGAGGCCCCGCAGCGGCCCGCATCGCCGAGGGCGCCGACCGCGAGCTCTCCGACGCCATCGACCTGGAGCGCGACCTCATCGATGGAGGTCTCGCCGTCGACTTCGGCACGTACGGCGCGGTCAGCGAGCGCAAGCAGTCACCGGGCCTCGTCGCGACGACGATCCTCGCCGAGCGAGCTGGCTGGGAGGACGGGCTCCGCGAGGTGGCGCGCCGCGCTCTCCTCGACGCCGCGCTCGGCCTGCAAATCTACGACGACGTGCTCGACTGGGAGACCGACGCCACGCGAGGTGGCGCGTGGGCCCTGTCACTCGCCCGCTCGACGCTCCGCGCCGGCCCCCGCGGCTTCGGCACCACCCCCGCCGAGCAGCGGGCGGAGGTGCACGCGTCGGGCGTCCTCGCGCGGATGCTCCGTCGCGCGCGGTACCACTTTCGTTCGGCGGCGCGGCGAGCAGCCGCCCTCGGCGCCGCGCGCGTGTCCGCCTGGGCCGAGGAGCGCGCCCGCGCGCTGGAGGATCTCGCGGTCCGCGAGTCGAGGCACGCCGGCTACGTGAACCGCGCGCACACCCTGGCGGCGTGGGCGCGCGCCGTGTTCGTGACGAAGGCGTGAGCCAACCCCCGCGTCCCGACTGGGACTTCGACTACCGACCCGCGACCCCGCCCTGGCCCGAGGTCGAGGGCGCGCGCGACGTCATCGTCGCCGCCGCCGCGCAGGTCCCCGAGCCGCTCCTTCGCGAGGCGCTCGCGGCCCGCGCGCGTCTCGTCTCCGTGCGCGAGGTGCTCGCCTGCCCGCCGCTCTTCTGGTGGCGCGTGCACGTCGCCGCCCCCGTCGCCGAGGAGGTCTTCGCCGAAGCCTTCGCCGCCGCCGGCGCGGACGTCCGCTACGTGACCCCCGCGTCGATCGGCTCGCAGCGGTGGGCCCCGCCGTTCGCCCCGCTCCGCTCCAAGCCCTCCGGATCGAGCTGGTCTCCCCGCCCGCGCACCGAGGGCCGCGAGCCCCGCGACGGCGGCTCCTGGTTCCTCGGCGCCGCCGGTGGAGGCGTCGACGCCGACCGCCCGATCACCGGCACCGGCGCCGGCACGAGGCTCGCCGTCATCGACGACGACGCCGCCGGCGCCGCCGCCCTCGCCCTCGACGCCGAGCTGCTCGTCGACCTCGTCGCGCCGCCACGCGCGCAGGCCCACGGCTCGCTGATGGTCGCGTGGGCCGTGGGCGCCGCCCGCGCCGAGCCCCCGTTTCGAGGGGTCGCCCCCGACGCGTCCCCGCGCCTCTACCTCATCCCGAAGCCTGGCCTCTCGGTCGTGTCTCTCCCGCTCGCGATCGTGCGCGCCGTGCGCGACGGAGCCGACGCCATCGTCTGCGCGACCTACGTCGAGGGCACCTGGAGCCCGCTGTTCGACGACGCGCTCGCCTACGCGGAGCGATGCGGGCGCGCCGGTCGAGGGACCGTCGTCGTGCTGCCGGCGGGGCGCGAGGCATCCAGCCCTCCTGGCTCGGTGCACGCGAGCTTCACGCTGTCGTTCGGTGACCCGGCGGCCGATCCGCGCGTCGTGTGCGTCGCGCCCGGGGGGCACCGCGGAGGCTGGTTCTTCTACCGCGACCGAAAGCAGCGAGCGCGTCCCTTCGCGAACCGCGGCCCGTCCGTGCGGCTCCTCGCGCCAGGCGACGACGTGGCCTACCCCCTCGACCCCACGGGGCGCCTCAGCCACGCCGAGTCGAGCGGCGCCTCCGCCATCGCCGCCGGCGTCGCCGCCCTCGTGCTTGCTGTGAACCCGACCCTGCGCCTGCGCGAGCTCATCGCCCTCCTGGAGACGACCGCCCGCGACGTCGACCCCGCCGCCGACCCGGCGCTCGCGCCCTTCGCCGACCTGCACGACACGCGGCCCTCCTCCCTCGACGCCGACCGCCACAACGCCAAGCACGGCTACGGCGCCCTCACCGCATCGCGCGCCTGCCTTGCCGCCGCCGATCCCGTCTCCTGGGCGCTCGTCCGCATCGGCGAGATCGCCGCCGCGCGCGCGTTCCACGAGCTCCGCGCCCGCGGCTCGGCCCCGTCCGCCCCCGCGTATTCTCAAGATCTCGCGCGCTGGATGGTGCGCGCTCTCGTGATGGACCCGCGCGCATCGCACGCCGCCCGCGCGCTCGTCCGCCACGCGCGCCTGCTCTCCCCGCACCCGCGTCGCCGCGAGGCGTTCCCGGGAGGCGCGCTCGCGCGTCAGGTCGCGCTGCTGCTGCGAGGCTTTCTGGAGGGCACCGCCATCGGCGCTCCGCCCCCGCGCCTGCGCCGTGAGATCTTCGCGCACCTCGATCGCATCGCCCGCCGCCCCTCGATCGAGCAGGC
>JAWKRC010000002.1:0-1608 GCA_041389825.1 Polyangiales bacterium
GCGCGGGGCCGGTGGTGCGCAGGAGATCGCGCGAGGCGAGCTGGCCGATCACGCGATCGACCTGCGAGACCTTCTGCCCCAGGACCGCCGCGAGCACCTCGACAGGCACGGGCGCGCCGAGGATGGCGGCGCCCTGCATCACGCCGCGCAGCTCGGCCGGGAGGCGCGCGACGCGGGCGGCGATGAGCGCGCGGAGCGACCGAGGCACGGCCATCGCGCCGTCGAGGCGGAGGCGGAGGCCGCCGGAGAGCGTGTTGATGGCGCCGGAGTCCGAAAGCTCCTTGAGGAGCTCCTCCAGGAAGAGCGGGTGGCCGCCGGCGCGCTCGCGGCAGAAGGCGAGGAGCTCGGCGGGGACGACCTTGGAGCTGACGCGGCTCGCGACGAACTTGGCGGTGTCCTCGTCGCTGAGCTGGGCGAGGGCGAGCTCGTGCGTGTGCTTGTGGCCCTCGAACGCCTCGACGAGCTGCGCGCGGCGGAGGAGCGCGGGGGCCTCGGCCTCGTCGGGGGCCTCGCGCGTGGTCAGCAAGAACACGGCGCGCAGGCCCGGCGTGCGGCCGGCGGCGGCGACGATCGTCTCCAGGCTCGCGCGGTCCAGCGTGTGCGCGTCGTCCCAGGCGAAGACGTGGAGGCGGTCGTCACAGAGGCTCTGCACCATGCGCCCGAAGGCCGATCGGAGGACGGCCGCGGTGACGTGCGCGCGGCTCGCCCGGCCCTCGCGGTGGCTCGCCTGCTCGTCGGCGACGGTCGCGCCGAGCTGGTGGAGGACGGCCGCGCTCTCGTCGTCCTGGAGGCCCAGCATGCGGAGGCGCGGGAGCACCTCGCGGATCTTGGCCTCGTCGTCGCCCTCCTGGACGCCGCACAGCACCTGGAGCATCGCGGTGAGGCCGCTCCAGGGCACGTCGGCGCCGGTGCGCGGGCACGTCGCGATGTAGAAGCCGACGTTGTAGTTCCCCTTCTGGAGGCGGCGCTCCATCTCGGAGACGAGCCGCGACTTGCCGATGCCC
Source organism: Polyangiales bacterium (assembly GCA_041389825.1). Taxonomy (GTDB): domain Bacteria; phylum Myxococcota_A; class Polyangia; order Polyangiales; genus JAEYZO01. The sequence goes on from JAWKRC010000002.1 coordinate 1,005, forward strand.
TTGTCGCCGCCGATGATCGCGACCTGCGCGCGGCGGCGCGTGGCGGCGGCGAGGATGTCGCCGAGCTTGCGCAGCTCCTCGACGCGGCCGATGAAGCGCCCGTACACCTGCGACGGCGGGCGCGCGTTGACGACGAGCCGCCCCCCCTCGGGCATCGCTCGACCGGAGGCGGGGATCTCCTCGGTCGTGAACGCGTGGCGCACGATGCGCGCGGCGAGCTGCGACACACACACGGCGTGATCCGCGGCGCGCGCGAGCGACTGCGCGGTGGCGACGAGCGAGGCGAGCCGCTGGTCGCGCACCGGCTCCCCGTTCGCGTCGACCACGATGCGCGCGACATGCACGCCCGCCCCGATCGCGGCGCCCCCGGTGCCCGCGCGCTGCACGAGGAGGGCGGCGCGGACGGCGGCCTCGGTGTCGCGCCCGTCGGCGTCGGCGAGGCCGAAGAGCGCCGTGAGCTGGCACCCCTCGACCTCCAGCAGCGTGCCGCCGTAGCGCGTGAGGATCGCGCGCGCGCGGGTGAGGAGCGCCGTCACCTGCGCGGTCGCCTCGGCGTCGTCGTCGCGGCCCTCGCCCGTGCAGATCACGAGGACGGTGACCTCGC
>JAWKRC010000003.1:0-18163 GCA_041389825.1 Polyangiales bacterium
CGAGGCGGGGACGAGGATGTACACCTCGCGCGTGTCGAGTACGGTCACGCCGTCGCCCACCACGTCGATGTACGCGCGGAAGAGCGACGAGCTCAGCGGGTCGCCCACGAAGAAATCGTTCTGGAAGAAGATGGTGAAGCGCACGCGCGTGCCCGGGACGACCCGGTAGAAGGTGCTGAGGTCGGTGCGCGCGACGGCGTCGCGGTGGGCGACGCCCATGGGCTCCGTCCAGCAGCGGTCGTTGGCGGGCGCGATCTGGCACGAGGGCGTGCGGCGGCGGATGAAGCGCGTGGCGTCGACGCCCGCGGGGTTCGACGGGTCGTTGCGCGTGAGGGTGTTGATGTCGAAGGGCACGCGCGTCGCGATGGTGTTCACCGCGCCCACCACCGACGAGACGAAGGCCGGAGACACCACCGCGCCGCCGCCCGGCAGGTCGAAGACGAGGGGCGTGCCGTCGAGGTCCACCGACGACGTGCCCTCGGCGAGCACGCGGAAGTCGTAGCAGGGCCGGCCCGCCGTGCGTGAGCTCGGGCGCATCCCCTCGCAGCGGATGCTCGACGCCGCGTTGAGGTTGATGATCCGCCCCGACGCGCGGTTGTAGGCCGAGATCACGTCGTCGAGCGTGTGCGGCGCGGGGGTGATGCCCGAGTACGGGTTCGACGGGCCGCTGCCCGGCACCGACTCGTCGCGCGCGCCGTTGTGAAAGTCCGCGTCGGTGAAGTGGATCACGATGGGCAGCGCGCCGCCGCGGAAGCAGGGCATGCCCCGCGCGCCGTCGACGCACGCGTTGGGCGCGACCCAGCACGGAGACCGACCCGGGTCGCCCGCGCACGCGTCGGTGCGCGAGCGGTCGTACAAGCCCTCGCCCGTGATGGTCTGGTAGAGCGCCTCGACCTGGGATTCAGGGCCGTCGGAGCCTCCGCCGAGGGTGATGGCGTTGACCGTGGCCTGCACCGCGGCCGACATCGACGGCGGCTGCATGGTGATGCCGGAGTTGCGGATGCAGCCCGTGGTGCCGGGCGGCCCGGGGCACACGGGCCAGAAGGCGCGGTCGGTGGTGCCGCCGAAGCCTCCGCTCGGGAAGTCGTCGTAGTGGCTCACCCCGAAATACGTGTCGGGGATGATGGCGGTGATGGAGTCGATGAGGCCCGTGCGCGGCGTGGCGATGCTCGCGCGCACGTTGCTCAAGGGGCCTCCCATCGAGCCCGTGGTGTCGGTGAGGAAGAACACGTCGGCGACGCGGAGGTTCGAGCCGAACTCGAGCTCGCGGTTCACCGTGGGGCCGTCGAAGGGGAGGATGAGGTAGTAGTCGGTGTCGGGGATGCGCACCGACGCGTCGCTGCCGCAGCCCGTGCGCATGTGGCCGCGGCACCAGGCGACCTCGGCGGAGTCGAGCTGTCCGTCGCCGTCGCTGTCGGGGTTGCAGCGGTCGGTGCCGGCCTCGGCCTCTTCGCGGTCGGAGAGCCCGTCGTTGTCGCTGTCGCTGTCGAGGAAATCCGGGATGCCGTCGGGCGCGGGCATCGACACGTCGAGGGTGCGCACGTTGAGCTCGCGCGGGCACTCGACGGGAGCCGTCGCGAGGTCGGAGTCGCCCGCCTCGCGCGCGTCGGAGTTCACGTCGGACCCGACGGGCGAGTCGCCGTCGGAGTCGAGGTCGCGCCAGTTGCCCGCGCCGTCTCCGTCGCGGTCGTTCGAGCCTTCGGCGCGGTCGGCGACGGTGTCGCCGTCGGAGTCGAGGTCGCGCCAGTCGGGCGTGCCGTCCATGTCGGTGTCGGTCGGCGCGGTGGCGCCGCCGGGGGCGATCTCGACGGTGTTGGCGATGCGGTCGCCGTCGGCGTCGGTGTCGGCGTAGTCGGGGGTGCCGTCTCCGTCGGTGTCGAAGGGGTGGCAGGTCCACCCGCTCACGGCGCGCTGCTCGATCCCGCGGCCTCCGCCCTGGAGGCAGTCGGCGGGCGGCGTGGTCTCTCCGCCGGGCTGACCCGGAGAGGGCCCGGCCTGCGCCGAGTCGGCGATGCCGTCGCCGTTCGCGTCGGTGTCGACGAAGTCGTAGACGCCGTCCATGTCCGAGTCGGGGGGCGACACGGCGCACCCGCGGGGCTGGCCGTAGCTGCCCTCGAACGCGTCGGGGATGCCGTCGTTGTCCGAGTCGGGGTCTTCGCTGTTGGGTACGCCGTCGCCGTCGGTGTCGCCGGTGCCCTCGAAGCGGTTCGCGATGCCGTCGCCGTCGGGGTCGTCGGCGGGCCCGCAGGGCATCACGGGCACCGACGCGTCGCTCGTCGCGCCGGTGTCGACGGGGGTGCCCGAGTCCTCCGGCGTGCTGTCCGTGGTGCCCGAGCAGCCGCCGCCCAGGGCCGCGAGGGTCAGCGTGAGAGAGAAGATCCAGCGTCCCGAGAGGCCCCCTCGGGCGCGCGTCAACGAAGCCATGGGGGCGATCTCACCCGCCGCGCTCCCCGTGGTCAAGCGCCGCCGCGCGGGGCACAGTGCGCGCGATGCGCGGTCGGTTCAGCAAGTACCAGGGCCTCGGCAACGACTTCGTGATGCTCGAGGGCGTGCAGTGGGCCGCGCGAGACGTGCACCCCGACCTCGCGCGGGCGCTCTGCGACCGGCACCGCGGCGTCGGGGCCGACGGGGTGATCCGCGTCGAGGCGCTGGGTGAGCGCGAGGCGCGCATGGTGATCTACAACGCCGACGGGTCGCGGCCGGAGATGTGCGGCAACGGCGTGCGCTGCGTGGCCGCGTGGTGGGCCGACCGGGGCTTGTTGCGCGAGGGCGAGACGCTGACGGTGCAGAGCGACGCGGGGCCGCGTCCGGCGACGCTGCGGGCCGACCGCGGGGGCGAGCGCTGGGTCGAGGTGGCGATGGGGCGCGCGGTGGTGAGCGCGACAGAGACGGTGCGCGTGGGCGAGCGCGCGTGCGCCGTCGAGGTGGTGGACGTGGGCAACCCCCACGGGGTTCTGTTCGAGCCCGAGGGAGAGGCCGAGGCGCTCGCGGCGGCGGTGCGTACGCTCGGGGCGTTCCCCGCGGGGGTGAACGTGGAGCTGGTGACGCCGATGGCGGGCGGAGGCTGGCGCGCGCGGGTGAGCGAGCGCGGCGTGGGGTGGACGCAGGCGTGTGGGACGGGCGCGTGCGCGGTGGCGGCGGCCGCGGTGGCGCGGGGGAGGGCGCGCGCGGGCGAGGCGGTGACGGTGCGCCTCGACGGCGGCGACCTGACGATCGTGGTGGGGGAGGGCGGGGCCGTGACGATGACGGGCCCCGCGCGGAGGGTCTTCGACGGGGAGCTGTAGCCGCGCGCTCAGCTCGCCGACGAGGCGCTGGCGGCGGGCTTGCGGGTGCGGGTCTTCTTGGTCTCGGCGGTCTTGCCCGCGCCGGCGGCGAAGCGGGCCGCGCGCTCGGCGGCGACCTTCTTGATCTTCGCCTTCAGGCGGCGCTGCGCCTTGCGCTGGAGGGTCTTGCGAGAGTTACGGCTGTCGCCCTTGCCCATGGTCGTGGCTCCGTGTCGTGCGGTGGAAATGAAAGTCGTGCGAAGCGGTGGCGGGTACCACCGGGCCGCGGAGGGTGTCAACGGCGGCGGGTGAGGGTTGCGTGGGGGGTAACGGTTTGAGACGGTCCCCGCGGGAGTTGTCATGGACGCAACGTTGCCTTCGCTGGACCTCCTGGTGGTGTTCGTCGACGTGGTCGAGGGCGGGTCGATCACGGCGGCGGCGGGTCGCCGGGGCGTCCCGAAGTCGACGGTGAGCCGCTCGCTCACGCGCTTGGAGGACGCGCTCGGGGCGAGGCTGTTGGAGCGCGGCGCGCGGCGGGTGGCGCTCACGCCCGAGGGGAAGTCTCTCTACGCGCAGGCGGGGCCGCACCTCGCGGGGCTGCGCGAGGCCGCGGGGGCGGTGGGCGACCGCTCGGGGGAGATGAAGGGCACGCTGCGGCTGACGGCGCCGGTGGATTTCGGCGAGGCCTTCGTTGGCGAGATGGCGGTGCGCTTCGCGGCGCGGCACCCGGGGCTGCGGGTCGAGGTCGACCTCACGGCGCGGGTGGTGGACCTCATCGGCGAGGGCTTCGACGTGGCGATCCGCGCGACGCGCAAGGTGACCGACCCCACGGTGGTGGCGCGGGCGCTGATGAACGGGGGGATGCACCTCTTCGCGTCGCCGTCGTACCTGGCGAGGAAGGGCGCGCCCAAGACCATCGCGGAGCTGAAGCAGCACGCGCTGGTGCTGTTCCGCCCGAAGGAGGGCGCGTCGGTGTGGACGCTGGAGGGCCCGTCGGGCACGGAGCGGTTGGAGGTCGAGGGAGGGATCGGCGGCAACGAGTTCTCGTTCATGCGCTCGGCGCTGCGCGCGGGGGCGGGGATCGGCCCGCTGCCGAGCTTCGTGGGTGGGATCGACGTCGAGGAGGGGAAGCTCACGCGGGTGTTGCCCGAGTGGGAGATGCCCGCGGCGACGATGTGGCTGGTGTACCCGGCGGCGAAGCACGTCCCGCGGCGGGTGAAGGCCTTCAGGGATTTCGCGCTGGAGTGGTTCCGGCTCAACCCCGGGCGGCGTTGATCGACCACCACCCGCGCGGCGGGAGTGGTGCTTCGGGGTCGGGCCGTCGCTCCCCGAGGCAGGTGAGCACCACCAGCACGCGCGCGACGCCCTCGAGCGACTCGACCTGCGCCGACCACTCTCCGTTGGTGATGACCGCGGAGTCCACCGCGCCGAGGGGGTGACCGTCGGGCGCGAGTCGCACGGCCGAGGCCATCCATTGCAGGTCCGGCGTGGCGTGGACCCACACCGCGAGGGCGGGCTCTCCCTGCGTCGGCGCGTCGTTGAGGTCGATGGCCACCACGCCCACGCCGCCGGGCTCCATCGCGTGAGGCCCCAGCGTCCACACGGGGAGCTGTGACCAGCGGGTCGTGCGCGCGGGCTCGATGGAGAGCGTGCGGTCGGCGAAGCCCGAGAGGGACGTGTCGGCGCCCAGCGTCGCGCGGGCCTTGGCGAAGTTGAGCAGCGCGAGGTCGAAGCCTCCGGGCTCGTCACGGAACACCCGCGCGGCGACGTCGAAGAGGTCGGGCTCGCTCCAGAGCGTGGGCGCGCTCGCGGGGGTGTGCTGCGCGGGGCTCGCGACGAGGCCGCGCAGGAGCGGGCGGGTGGGTCCGCCCCAGCCCGAGGAGAGCCAGTCGAAGAGGAGCGCGTCGCCGCGGGCGTGGGAGGTGTCGGTTCCCCACGCGAGGGCGCGCCAGGGGTGGCGTTGGAGTTCCCGCACGGCGTCGAGGTCGGCGGGCTGTCGGGTGAGGGAGCGCGCGAGGGAGGCGGCCATCGCGGCCGAGGCAGCGGGGGCGGACTCGGCGTTCTCTCCGAGGATGGAGGCGCGGGCGACGGCCTCGGCGACGGCGCGGTAGAGGGCCTCGCGGTCGGTCGTGGCGCGCACGCGGGCGAAGGCGGTCGCGCGGGTCCAGAGGGTGTCGGGGCAGAGCGCGTCGACGACCGTGACCGATGGAGGGCCGTCGGCGGTGAGGTAGAGGTCGAGGGAGGGGGAGCCTCCGCGGTCGCCGTCGGGCAGGGGGAGGGGCCATTGAAGGACGAACTGGAGTTCGTCCATCGCGCGCTCGGCGAGGGAGAGGGCGACGGGCGCGAGGGCCGGGTCGACGCCCGCGGTGAGGTGGACGTCCACGGGCGCGCGGAGGGAGCGCAGGACGCCCACGTCGGGCGGGCGATCGCCGTCGAGGGGCACGGGCGCGCCCCAGGACGGAGCGGTGTAGTCCGGCACGAACTGCGCGCGGGCCGCGGGGGAGAAGAGCGCGAGGGCGAGGGCGAGGGGCGCGAGGCGCACGGCGATGTGTGAGAGAGTACGGGGAACGAGCGTGGAGGCGAGCGCGCGCAGAAGGGGCGGGGTCCTCCAGCGGGTGGTGCGCGCGGCGTCGGTGGCCGCGACGGGGGCGGTGCTGCTCGCGGCGACGGTGGGCCTCGCGGGCGGAGCGATGGCGCAGCGGGCCGAGGCGAGGGCGAGGGGGGAGCGGGTCGCGACGGCGGCGGCGGCGCGGGCGACGGCGTTGCCGGAGGAGCGGCGGTGCGCGGCGGTGGAGTCCGTCGCGAGGGCTGCGGCGCCCGACGCGGTGCGGCTGGTGGAGCGAGGGGTCACCCGGTGCGGGACACCGCGAGGGGGAGAGAAGTTCGTGGCGCGCGCGCCGGTGGGGGCGGGGGTGGTGGTCGAGGTGGGGACCTCGCCCGGCGACCCGTGGGGAGAGGCCTCGCCGTTGATGCTGCGGCTGCTGGTGGTGCTGCTGGTGACGGGCGGCGTGGGCGTGGCCGCGAGCTGGGTGGTCGCGCGAGACATCACCGCCGACGTGGGCGCGGTGACGGCGCAGGCCGAGCGCATGGCGCGGGGCGAGGCGCGCGCGTTGGACCCCGTGGCGGTGCGCGCGAGGGACGAGGTGGGCGCGCTGGTGGCCGCCTTCAACCGCTTGCAGGAGCGCTTCGAGGAGGAGGGCGCGCTGCACCGCGAGGCGCTCGGCAGGCTCGAGGCCGAGGAGGCGCGCAAGGAGGCGATGGTGGCGACGCTGCGCCACGAGCTGCGCACGCCGCTGAACGCCGTGCTGGGCTTCGCCGACCTGTTGTTGTCGGGGGTCGACGGCGAGCTCTCTCCGAGCCAGCGCGAGGACGTCGACGCGATCGCGCAGGCGGGGCGGCACCGGCGGCGGCTGGTGGACGACGTCTTCGACCTGTCGGCGATGGCGAACGGGAGGTTCTCGCTGCACCCCGAGGGCTGCGACCTCGCGGCGGTGGCGCGCGAGGTGGTGCGCGAGGCCGAGGGCGTGGGGCGGTCGCGGGGCGTGACGCTCGCGCTCGACGGGCCGGGCGAGGCGCCGTTGCGGGCCGACCCGGTGGCGCTGCGGAGGGCGCTCACCAACCTGGTGCTCAACGCGGTGGAGCACGCGGGCGGGCACGTGAGGGTCGCGCTCGCGCCGCGCGAGGGCGGCGGGTGGACCGTCGCGGTGCAGGACAACGGGCCGGGCATCCCCGCGGGGGAATTGCGACGTCTGTTTCGTCCGTTCGAGCGCGGGCGCACCGCCGAGGCGCGCGGCGCGGGGCTGGGCCTCGCGATCACCCTCGGCCTGGTCGAGCTGCACGGCGGCACGCTCTCGGCCCACGCGGGCGCCGAGGGCGGGAGCACCTTCACCGTCTCGCTCCCGCAGGGAGAGCCGGCGTGAGCGACGTCGCGACGCGCGCGCTGCGACGTCTCTTCGCGGTGTCGGCGCTCACGCCCTCGGCCGCGGTGCTGCTCGCGACGGCGGGTGCGGCGTGGCTCCTGCGCTCGGGCGACGACCTGCGCGCGGCGGTGGAGGCGCTGGTCCCGTGGCTCCTCGGCGCGTCGCTGGTGGCGGCGCTCGCGATGCGTCTGCGCTACGCACGCCCGGCGCGTCGGTGGGTGCACGGCGCGAGCGAGGCCGACCGCGAGCTCCTCCTCTCGGCGCCGCGCAGGGCCGCGTCGGCGATGCTCGCGCTCTCGCTGGTGGTGCTCGCGTCGGGGCTCTTCGCCGACGGGTGGGTGGCGCCCTCGCGCGACCGGGCGGTGGTGCTGGTGGTGTCAGCGGCGGTGGCGCTGCTGGGCGCGCTGGTGCTCTACCCCGCGACGCGCTGGGCGCTGCGGCCCGCGCTCTCGGCCGCGGCCACGCGCGAGCGGAGCTCGTCGCTCGCGTCGGTCGACCGGCTCGCGCTGCGCGGCGCGCTCGCGGTGGCGGTGCCCGCGGGGGTGGTGGCGCTATTGGCCGCGCTGGTGGTGAGCACCCACCTCGGCGCGCTCTGGAAGAGAGAGTCCGCTCGCGAGGCGCGGGTGATGGAGGCCCTCGGCGCGCCGGGCGGAGCGCCCGCGAGGACGTCTCCGTCGGTGGGGTGGGCGGTGCTGGCGGCGACGGCGGCGGCGCTCCTCGGAGGTCGCGTGGGCGGTCGCGTGGCGGGCGGCGCGGCGCGCTCCCTCGGCGCGGTGGCGAAGCGCGTCGACGGGATGGGCCGGAGCGGCGCGGGCGCGGGGGCGACGGTCCCTGGCGCGGAGCCCGAGGTGGCGGCGCTCGCGGTCGCGCTCGACGCGGTGGCCGCGCGGCTCGCGTCGATGTCGGCGGACCAGCGGCGCGCGCTCACGACGCGCCTGGAGGCCGCGCGCTTGCGGTCCTTCGTGCTGGCGGGGGTGAGCCACGACCTGCGCGGGCCGTTGAACGCGGTGCTGGGCTTCTCGGGCTTGCTCCTGAGCGGGGTCGACGGTCCGTTGACCCCTGGGCAGAGAGAGAGCGTCGACGCCGTCGAGCGCCGCGGGAGGGACCTGTTGCGACTGGTCGATGACCTCCTCGATTCGGCGAAGCTCGACGCGGGTCGGATGAGCCTGCACCCGGCGCGGTCGACGGCGGGGGCGCTGGTCGACGAAGCGAAGCGCCTCGCGGGCGAGCGGGTGGGCGAGGCGGTGACCGCGGCGGTGGAGGGCGAGGTCGAGGCCGAGGTGGTGGTCGACCCGGTGCGCACGGGGGCGGCGCTAGGGGCGCTGGTGGCCTACGGGTGGCGGCGGGCGGGCGCGGGGGCGAAGACCGCGGTGGCGCGGCGGGTGCGGGGGGTCGAGGCGGGGGTGGAGGTGGTCGTGCGGGGCTGCGGGCCCGCCCCCACCCGAGAGGCGATGGACGCGCTCTTCGAGCCCTTCGAGGCGCGTCCCGAGGGGGCGAGGGCGCCCGCGGGTGCCGGGTTGGCGGCCGCGGTGGCGCGGAGGGTGGTGGGATTGCAGGGGGGCGTGGTGCGGGCCGAGGCGGGGCCCGAGGGGGCGATGGTGCTGCGGGTGACCCTCCCGGGGCGGCGGGGGCCTGCTACTGGTTTGGCCGGGCCGTTGAGTGGTACAGCAACGTCTCAGTCTGACGGGACCGAACGGCACGATGGCGGATAGCGCGAGAGTGAAGCAGGGGGGGAGCGTGTCGCCGCTGGCGTGGGAGGTCGCGCAGAAGCTCTCCCGCGCGGTGGGCACGGCGCTCACGGGCAAGCCCGGACGTGGTGGAGCGCGCGGTGGTGACGCTCCTGGCGCGGGGTCACTTGCTGATCGAAGACGTCCCCGGGGTGGGCAAGACGACCCTCGCCCGCGCGCTGGCCCGCGCCCTCGGGACGGACTTTCGCAGGGTGCAGTGCACCAGCGACCTGATGCCCTCGGGCTCCTCGGGGTGAACGTCTTCAACGGGGCCGAGCGGCGCTTCGAGTTCCGCCCGGGCCTGTGTTCACGCACATCCTGGTGGCCGACGAGATCAACCGCGCGACGCCGAAGACCCAGAGCGCGCTCCTCGAGGCGATGAGCGAGCGGCAGGTGTCCATCGACGGCGTGACGCACCCGCTGAAGGAGCCCTTCGCGGTGATCGCCACGCAGAACCCCGACGACGCCGCGGGCACCTACCCCCTGCCCGAGTCGCAGCTCGACCGCTTCCTCCTGCGTACGGCGGTGGGCTACCCCGCGGCCGAGGTCGAGAAGCAGATCCTCTCGACGCGTCGCGGGGTCGAGCCCGTCGAGCAGATCCAACAGGTCGTGTCGCTCGCGCAGCTCGTCGAGGCGCAGCGCGAGGTCGACGCGGTGACCCTCGACGACGCGGTGGTCGACTACGCCTACGCGATCGTGGCCGCGACGCGCGCGCACGAGTCGATCGCGGTGGGCGTGTCGACGCGCGGGGGCCTGGCGTTCATCCGCGCGGCCAAGGCGCGGGCCATCGTGAAGGGGCGCGGCTACGCGATCCCTGATGACCTCAGCGAGATGGCCGTGGCGGTGCTGGCGCACCGCGTGAGGCTGAACGGCGCCGACGTGGGCGCGGGATTCTCGGGCGAGGTGCTCCGCAACGACGCGGAGCGGATCATTCAAGACATCCTCCAGCGCACCGACGTGCCGCTGTAGGGCTACGCGGCCTCTCGCGCCCGCTCGCGGGGGAGGCGCGCGTCGAGCACGACGGGCATCCCCTCGCTCGGAGAGAGCGTGATCGAGCGGCGCACGGGGCGGATCGTGTAGCCCGGCGCGGCGTGCATCCACGTGCGCGAGACCAGCGTCGCGAGGACCATCTTCATCTCGTAGAGGGCGAAGGCCATCCCGATGCAGCGGCGCACGCCTCCGCCGAAGGGGATCCACTCCCAGGCCGCGGGCTTCTTTCCGACGAAGCGCTCGGGGGCGAAGCGGTAGGGGTCGGGGTACACCGCGGGGTTGTGGTGAACGAGGTACACCGACGGCGCGACGATGGCGCCTTCGGGGAGCTCGTAGCCCGCGACGCGCATGGGCTGCTGGAGCATCCGCCCCACCAGCGGGATGATCGGGTGGACGCGCAGCGCCTCGCGGATCACGGCCTCGACGTAGGGGAGCTTGTCGATGCGCTCGGGGGTGAGCGGGCCTTGCCGCTCGGCGGCGGTCACCTCGTCGCGGAGCTTCGCGTACACCTCGGGGTGCTGGAGGACCTCGTGCATCGTCCACGCGAGGCCGGTGGCGGTGGTCTCGTGCCCGGCGACGAGGAGGGTGATGAGCTCGTCGCGCAGGTCGACGTCGGAGAGGGGCTCTCCGTTCTCGTCGCGGGCGTCGATGAACATCGAGAGGATGTCGTCGCGCCCCGCGGTGTCTTCGCGGCGCCGTCGGTCGATCTGTTCGAGGAGGAGCCGGTCGGCCTTCTCGCCCACGCGCGCGAAGCGGCCCCAGGGGCTCCACGGGCCGAGGTCTCGCTGGAACGCGGGGAAGAGCAGCGGCGGCCACGCGCCCATCTCCAGCAGGCGCTCGAGGAGCGAGCGCATCTGGTCGCGCACGGCGGCGTCGTCGAGGCCGAAGACCGTGCGGAGGATCACGTCCATGGTGATCGACTGCATGGGCTTGTGGATGGCGAAGGGCCTCCCGACGGGCATGGCGTCGACGGCGGCGTGGGTGATGTCGACCATCTGCGCGCCGTAGGCCTGCATCCGCTCGCCGTGAAAGGGAGGCATCATCAGCCGGCGCATCCGTCGGTGCTCGCCGCCGTCGAGGAGGATGAGCGAGCGCTCTCCGAGGAAGGGCTTGAGCGCGACGGCGACCTTTCCGCTGTGCATGTCGTCGCCGTTGCTCGCGAAGACCTCGCGCACGTGCTCGGGGTTCGAGAGCACGACGAGCTTGTTCATCACCCCGAGGTCGACGGTGAAGGTCTCGCCGTAGCGCGCGCGGAGCTCTTCCATCAGCGCGAAGGGCTGGCGCATCCAGCGGAAGAGGGTGACGGCGACGGGCGACTTCGGGCCGGGCGGGAGCATGGCGGGCGCTACCGTAGGTCGAGCGGCGCGAGGAGGGAACCGAGCGCGCGCGCGACCGCAGCGGGCGCTTCGAGCACGACGTCGTGCCCCGCGTCAGGGGCGGCGGTGTGGTCGCGCCCGGCGGCGCGCGAGGTCGGTGTAGGCGCGGTCGAGCGCGCCCGTGACGAGGTGCACGGGCACCGCGAGCGAACGGAGCGCGTCGTGGCGCGGCGGCATGCGACCGGGCGAGAGGGCCGAGAGCGCCCACGCGACGGCGTCGGGCTGATGGTTCAGTCGGTGCGCGCGGTGGAGCGCGCTGGGCTCGTCGAGCGGCGCGGACTGCGAGGCGAAGAGGGGAAGAGCTTCCCATCGGGAGAACGAAGGAGGCGAGGCCGTGGGAGACGAGCTCGCGCGCGAGTCTGTCGTCAGCGCGCGCGCGGTCGGCGCGAGCGGCGGGGTCGGTGAGCCCCGCGACGCGCTCGCGAGGAGGAGCGCGGCGACGCGGTCGGGGGTGACGCGCGGCGACGGAGAGGGCGAGGCGCCCGCCGAGGAAGTACCGCGAGCCCAGGGCGGAGGGACGAGGGAGAAGGGAGGCCGCGCGAGCATGGCGTCGACGACGGCGTCGAAGCCGGCGTCGGGGAGGGTCCAGGGGCGCGGGCCGTGACCGGGGAGCGTGACGCGGTGGGCGTCGCGGCGCGCGAGGGAGAGGACGGAGTCCCAGTGCGAGGGCTGACCGAGGAAGCCGTGCAGGACGATCAGCGGGAGCATCGGCGCGAGAGTGTGCAGCGAAGCCTCGCCGAGCGGGAGCTAGAGCCTGGCGAGCGCTCGACAGCGGCCTCACGTCGCCTTGCGCGCGTCGAGCTCCGTCGCCGATGACGGAGCGTTGACGGTATCGTCGCTCCGATGTTCTCGGCGCAGGCGCCCCGAACCGCAGGCCGCGACCGCCGCGCGCGCCTGAGCCCGTCGGGCCAGGGGCGCGGCGGAGGACACCTCGATCGACGAGCTCCTGCGCGGCGAACCGCGCGCGGTGGCGCGCCTTGGCCGACGCGACCGAACGGCGTGGAAGCGCCTCGCCTCGCACATGCGACAAGCCACGGCGCCGCCGCCCGCGCTCGTGCGCGCGATGCTCGCGATCGACGATCTCGAGGAGGCTCCGCCGACTGTTCAAAGTTCATGGGGCTCCCGCTCGACGATGGCCCTCGAGGCCGACTTCGCGTTCGGCGCTGGTTCACGGCGGGCCTCTGCGCCGAGCTGCCCGTGACCGACCGCCGCGCGCTCGAGGCGCGCCTCGACGCAGCGTTCCGCGACGAGAGGGCAGACGCCGCGACGCGGACCCGTGCGCTCGTCGACGATCTCGCCAGCGCCGGCGCGTCGCCGGAGCACCGGGCGCTGCTCGGTCGCGCGCTCCTCCTGCTCGCGCGCCAGCGCAGCGACGACCTCGCCCACGCCGAAGCGTTCGCGGTCGCCAGCGAAGCCCGCGCGGTCTTCGCGTCGCTCGGCGACGACGGCGGTCGACTCCGCGCGGAGCGCATGGAGGCCGTCGCCCTGCTGCGCGACGGCCAGCTCGACGAGGCGCTCGCGGGCTGACCGGGCCCCGACGGGCTCGTCACCCGTGACCGAAGGCGCCGCGCGGTACGTCGGCGTGACGCTCGACCCCGACGGCCGTTACCGCGCGCGCACGCTCGCTCCGATCGATCAGGCGTTGTACGACGCTGGAACCGTCGCGCTGTGGGCGGGCATGAACGAGCCCGCGCTGCGCGCCGCGTTCAGCGTGGTCGCGGCGCGGACGGGGCACGCTGGCATCGCCGCCCGCGCGCGGGCGACTCAGGACGACGACGACTCCCACCTCCCCGCCCAGATGCGATGACATGACCGCGCTCGAACGGCTGCTGCGGCAGATGTCCGATCCGTCGGAGCTCTCGTGGAGGGAGGAGACGTACGACCTCGCGCTCGCGCGTACGCTGGAGCCGTCCGAGCGAGCGAGCTACGTCGCGGCGCTGATCGAGCGCGCGAAGCGGGGCGACACCCACGCGGTCCTCACGCTCGGCCACTTGGGGGCGACCGAGGCGCTGCCGACGCTTCGGGCCGACGCGAAGCGCGCAGCGCCGTGGGCGGCGACCGCGCGCCGCGCCCTGGTGTTGCTCGGCGAGGGCGCGGACGTCGTCGAGGAGGTCGCGCGCGACGCGGTGAGCTCGCCGGCGAAGATGGCGCGGGTCGCGGCGATCATGGACCTGTCGAAGATCGGCGGGCCGGCGGCGAGCCGCGCGCTCCAGCAGGCGCTCGTCGACGAGGACAGCGACGTGCGCGTGATCGCGTGGGACGCGCTGGTCGAGGCGCTCGGGCTGACGAAGCAGCTCCAGAGCCCCGAGGGCAGACGCGAGCTCACGACCGAGGTGGAGGTCCTGCGCGTCTTGCTCGCCAGCGACGTGACGGCGCTGGTGAAGGTCGGCGCGGCCGGCATGCGCGACGTCGCGCGACGGTTGTCGGCGGGTGAGACCGCGCAGCAGCTCGGCATCGCATGGCGGCCGAGGTCGTCCGAGCGGACCTTCGACGCGCTGCGCGCTGCGATGTACCGCGGCGGGGCGCTTCCGATCGACGAGGTCAAGGCGCTGAAGGGCGCCGAGCGCTACCTGGCCGAGGCGATGATCGCGCGCCGCCTGGAGGACGGAGACGAGCGCGTGCCCGACGCGCTCGTCGCGCTCGACGCGGCGTGGACGGCGCCGGCGCTTCAGGAGCTCGCGGAGTCGGACGCGACCGACGCGGCGATGCGCGCGAAGCTCGCGCGGGCGGCGCGCGTGCTGGCGACGACGCGGTCGGGGTGACGCGCGGCGACGGAGAGAGGGCGAGGCGTCCGCCGAGGGAGCAGCCGGCGAGGGCCCAGCACCGACGGACCTCGCTGAACGCCGCGATGCTGAGCGAGCCGTCGGGGCGCGTGCTGCTGTGGTTCCCGGTGGCGTCTGTGGTGAGCGGCGTGCTCGCGCTCTACCACCTCGCGCGAGGCGTGCTCACCGCGGAGCGGTGGCGAGTGGTCGTGAACGGCGCCGAAGCCTTGCCGCGCGGTCGCGAAGGTCTGCCGCGCGGTCGTGAAGGTCTGTCGCGCGCCCGCGAAGGTCTGCCGCACGGTCGTGGAGCCTTGTCGATCGACCGTGAAGGTCTGTCGGACAAGCGTCGGAGCTTGTCGATCGCCAGGGGAGCTTGTCGATCGGGCCGACAAGCCTCGTTTTCGCTCCGACAGGGCTTCAGGAGCGCGCGGCAGACCTTCGCGAGCGCGCGGCAGGCTTCAGTTCCCGCCCGACAGAGCTTCGCGACGGGCCGACAGGCTTCAATTCCGGCGCGACAAGCTTCACGGCGGCGCGACAAGGCTTCCGCGTGGAGCAAACAGCGTGATTTCCGCGGTGATGTGCGTGGCGCGGAACGGGGGTGGCTCCACGCGCCACGAGGGGGCGACGCGTTCGTGGGTCAGGCCGAGGCCTTCCTCACGCGACGCCACGCCGCGACCGCGGCGGCGCCCGACGGCCCCGACCCGCCCTCAGGACCAACCCGGGGAAGCATCCGGTTCAGCAGCAGGCACGCCTTCGTCACCCGCGCGACCGCGACGGCGTGGGGAGAGAAGGGTTCGCGCCCTCGCAGCACGAGCGCGTGCGCCGCGCCCACCGCTCCGACGACGGTGCGGTCGTCGAGCATCACGACGTCACCGAGCGCCCGTCGGGGCGACCGCGCCGCCGTGACGAAGGGCTCGTCCGCGTCGGCGCTCACCGCGACGTCGAGGGTCCCGTCGTGGAGGTCGACCAGGGCGACGTCGCCGAGGAGCGACACGTAGCGCAGGATCTCCTCGACGTGACGACGCGCGTCGCCCAGGAAGGTGGCCACGTCGCAGACCTACCACGGTCGTCGACACCCACGATGGCGACCGCGACGCTGTCGCCGCGCAGCGCGTGGTACGTTTCCGGCCCGAGCCGCTCCGATGCCCGCGAAGGATAAACTCCATGGCGCCGTCCGCGAGGCGCTGATTCGCGACGGATGGACCATCACCGACGACCCGCTCCGGCTCAAGGTGCAGGGCCGTCAACTCTACGTCGACCTCGGCGCCGAGCGCCTCCTCGCGGCAGAGCGGGACGCGGTCACGATCGCGGTCGAGGTGAAGAGCTTCCTCGGCCCGTCGGACGTTCGCGACCTCGAAGAGGCGCTCGGTCAGTTCGCGCTGTACGAGCTCGTGCTCCGGGAGGCGGAGCCGCAACGAACGCTGTTCCTGGCGGTTCCCGAGAAGTCCTGGCGCACGATCTTCTCGGACGCCCTCGGTGAGCTGGTGCTCCGCGCACGCGCGGTCCGACTCGTCGTCATCGACCCTACGACGGAGGTCATCACTCGGTGGATACCCTCGAAGCCTGGCGCAGCATCATCGAACGGACCCTGAGCGACTACGCGGTGGCGCCCTACCGCTACGGCGATGTCCGCACGGACGTCGTGTTCGACCGAGCCCGCGACCGCTACCTCGTCGTCGACACCGGCTGGCAGCGCGGCGAGCGCGTCTACGGGACCATCGTCCACGTCGACATCCGCGACGAGCTGGTGTGGGTCCAGTACGACGGCACCGACCGCCCGGTCGCCGTCGCCCTCGCGGACGCTGGCATCCCGCGAGAGAAGATCGTGCTCGGCTTCCGCGAGCCCGAGCTCCGGCAGTACACCGGCTTCGCGGCGGTGTAGTCAACGCATGCCGAGGTCGCCGCCGCGGCGCAGCTCGGGCACCCGGATGCCGCCTTAAGGGTCGGCCCTACGCCTCGAACGCGCCCTGCGCGGCGAGCGCCCACGGGCGCGCGACCTCTGTCGTGGCGATCGGCGCGCGCAGGCGCGCGGCGATCAGCGGCGGGAGCTCAGCCCCGCCGAGCCGACGCAGCGCCGACGCGAAGGCGGCGATCGCGTCGAGCAGGCTCTCGACGTCCCACCGGTGCGTCTCGAAGAAAGCCGCCACGCGCGCCGACCACGCGGGGTCACGCTCACCGCAGACCGACTCCAGCTCCTGCGCGATCTGCGCAAAGGAGCCGCGGGGCACGAACCGGTCCGACGCGTCTTCCAGCGCCGTCGCGAGAAGCGCGCTGCGCTCGGGCGCGTCACCGAGCCAGGGGCACCTCAACAGCAGGAGCGCGACGTCGAGGCGATTGCGCGAGCTCAGCGCGCACGCCTGCGTCGCGGCGCGCCGCGCGGCCGCGTGCGTGAGGGCCGCGACGGACTCGCGCGCCGCTTGCGTCCAGGTGTGCCCCGGCTCGATCACGGCGGCGGTGTAGCGCGCGAGCGAGCGCTCGTCGGCCGCGGTCCAGGGCGGCTCCGCGCGGTCGGCGGCGCGTCGGGGATCGCGCGCTCGCGGCGGTAGCCTCGCCGCCGCGTCGAGGGCGTCGAGGGCGCCGGCGAGGCCCTCGGGCGGGGTCCCGTCGGCGAGGCGGGCGAGGCCCAGCAGCGCGAGGTGACGCGACGACTCCGGCAGCGCGGCCACCAGCTTGCCCAGGGCCTTGAGGGCGCTGGGGCGGTGCCGGATGCCCAGCGCGACGCGCGCGGCCTCGGCGTAGAGCGACGGGTCGAGCACGGGGCCGAACTCGTCCCACTCCAGTTGATCGATGGCGTACTGCTGCTCGACGCCGGTGTCGGCCGCCTCGACCAGCTCGAGCGCGCGGCGTTGCAGGTACCGCCGCTCGTCGCCCTCGAAGATGGCGCTCACCTCCATCGCGACGCGCGCGCGGGTGAAATCGACGTTGATGAGGTCTTCGAGCTCCGACGGATCCATGGAGTGGCCGCGCACGGGCTCTCCGACCACGCGCGCGACGAGCCCGCGCAGCTCGGACCGCAGCGCGTCGCGGCCGTCGGCGTGGTGCGAGGCCACCTCGGCCAGGATGGGAGCGAGCCGCCAGCTCTCGGCGCAGAGCGCGCGCGCCCGCTGCGCGGCGTTCTCCAGCATCTCGGGGGGCATGTGCGCGCCCTCGGAGCGCACGAGGAAGCTCAGGTCGCGGGCCGTGTCCAGCTCGCGGAGGTAGCGCTCGAACCACGGGCGGACCGGCGCGAAGCCGACGAGCTTCGAGGTCGACATCGCGGTGTAGATGTAGTGGTTGATCCTCCCCTCGCGATGGCTCGCGACCTCGATGGCGCGGAGGGCGAGCGCGACGCGGCGGTCGGGCGGCCCGAGGCGGGCGCGCGTGAGGATCAGCTCGGGCTCGAGGTCGGCCTCAGGCAGCGACTCGACGTGCGCGAGGAAGTCCGCGCGCAGGTGAGCCACGGCGGGGTCTTTCAGGCGACGCCTGACGCGCGACACGGAGGCGGCGTCGACGGAGGAGAGCAGCGCGCGCGCCTCGGAGAGCATCGCGTCGGCGGCGGGGCCGGGCTCCTCGGCGCGGGCCCACCCGAGCAGGCCCAGGAGGCGCTCGGCGGGATGGGTCTCGGCGGCGAGCAAGGCGAGCGCGCGCGCGCGGAAGGGCCCTCGGTCGGCGAGCGGCAGGCCGAGCGCCGCGTCGGCGACGAGCACCGCGCGCGGGAAGGGGAGCGGGATCTCTCCCACGCGCTCGAGGAAGAGGTCGGGCGCGTAGCGGGCGAGCAGAGGGGCGTGTTCGCGGAGCAGCCACCCCTCGCCGAACCCGGGGATGTCGCGCAGCGCCCGGAGGATGTCCGGCGCGGACTCGGGCATCAGCGGGAGGATCACGTTGACGTACTCGCGCGGGAGCTCGCGCGCGCCGGTGGTGGCGACGGCGCGCTCCCACGCGCGGGTGAGGCTGGTGAGCAGCGGGTCAGTGCTCATGGCGCGCAGCGTACACGCGGCGCGAGAGGGAGGGTGGGCGCGGCGCGGCGAGGGCGGGGAGGTGTTGAGGGGCGCGGGCGATCGGAAGGTCGTTCGGGGCGATTGTCACCGTCCTGTCCGGCACGCATCCTTGGGCGATGTTCGCTCGCTCCCTCTTGAGGCTTGTGGA
>JAWKRC010000004.1:0-390454 GCA_041389825.1 Polyangiales bacterium
ATGTAGACCGTGCGGCCGTTCTCCGAGACCCCCACCGCAGTGCGCGGCTCGCGGCTCCACGTGCGCGGGAAGGTGTACAGCTCCGACGCGAGGTGCCCGCGGTCGACGATCATCGGCCGGCCCGAGACCCCCTCGCTCATGCGACGTCGGCCCGCGGCCACCACGTCGGGCGGAGGCGACACCCACGCGCGGCCCTGCTCGGTGACGGCGAAGAAGCCGTTCTCCTCGTCGTCGCTGCCCCACACCTGCCCCGCGCCGGCGGCGAGGCCTTGCGCGCCCTGGCCGAAGAGGCCCCAGAAGCCGCCGTTGATGGCCGCGGCGAGGTTCGCGTCGCGGGCGTAGGCGCTGGTGCTCTTCCACCGCTCGCGCGGGGGCGTGCAGCGGATCTGGACGCCCGGCGTGTCGAGGTCGACCACCAGGGCGTGGAATTCTGCGGGCGCCGGGGTCGTCCGGTGCAGGTGGCGGATGCCGGGGTTGGGCGTGGTCCACACGTCGATGGACCACGCGGGCGACGCGCAGAGACAGACGGCCGCGGCGAGCGCCGCGAGCGACGTGGCGCGCGCGGCGGTGGGCGGCGAAGGGTGCGTGGGCATCGCTGGCGTTCCTGCGCGGTCGGGGTCCGCACTGTGATACAGGGGTGCAGGAACCGTCCCTCGGATGTCGCGCTCGATTGCCACAGCGCCCTCCGTGCGTCAACCGCGTGACCGAGCCCGCTCGGCCCGCGCACGCATCGGGGTGATCCTCTCCACCGTCGCCTTCGCCTCGGCGTGCGACGACCGCGGCGCGTCGCCCAGTGCCACGCGCGTACCCACCGCGCCCACCGCCGCCACAGCCCTCCCTCCGGGCCCGAACACCGCGACCGACGTCGACGGAGCCGCGGGCCCGAGCACCACGGTCACCGCGCGGCTCCCGCGCTTGCCGTCGCTCCCCGCACACGCCGACGCGGGCGCGCGGCCACGCCCGACGCGGGGCTTCCTCGGCGGCGACGACGCGGCCACGCTGCGACGTCTCTGCGACGCGCCGGTCGAGCGCATCGAGCGCAACCGCGGCGGGAGCACCGTGTCCTTCCGCGTGTGGTTCGCCGGCGGAGAGCGCGCGCTCTTCAAGCCCCAGCAGCGCGCCGACGTCGCGAACTACCGCGCCGAGCTCTCGGCCTACCGCCTCTCGCGCCTCCTCGGCCTCGACCGCGTCCCGCCCGCGTGCGGGAGGCTCCTGCCGCGCGCGACGCTCCAGCGCGCCGCCGACCTCTCCGGCGACGCCGAGTTCTCGCAGCGCGTGCTCACCGAGCTCCTCGGGCGCGGCGACGACGTGCCCGGCGCGATGATCGACTGGGTGCCCGGCTCGCTCGAGCCCGTGCCCCGCGCCGACCGCTACCGCGAGCTCCTCGACGGCTCGCAGCCCCTCGCGCCCGAAGACGCGACCCTCGCGGCCGACCTCTCGGCCCTGGTGCTCTTCGATTTCATCACCGACAACGTCGACCGCTGGAGCGGCGGCAACGTCCTCCGTCAGCGCGCCGCCGCGGGCGCGCCGCCGAACCCCGTGCTCTTCATGGACAACGGCGCCTCGTTCAGCGCCCTGCACGACGGGATGGGCGCGCGCCCCAACGACCAGGCCGCGCGCCTCGCCTCGGTGCGGCGCTTCTCTCCGCGGTTGGTGCGACGGCTGCGCGACCTCACCGAAGCCTCACTGCGCGAGGCCGTCGGGGCCGACCCGCTGGGCGCGACGCTCTCCGACGCGCAGGTGCGCGCGGTGCTCGCGCGGCGCGACCGGGTGATCGCCCACGTCGAGGCCGTGACCGCCGACGCGGGCGGCTACGTGTTCCCGTGAAGTCAAGCGAGCGCGTTGCGGCGAGGGCGTCGGGTCGTACCCTTCGGGGATGACAGCGCACCGCACCCTCTCGCTCGACGAGGCCCGCCGCGTGTGGCGGTCGCGACAACGCCTCGACGGGGGCTCGCGCGACCTCGCCGCGGTGGTGAGCGCGGTGGGGTGGGTCCCCGTGCCCGTCGTCGCGACGCCCCTCCTGGCCCTGCGCGCGCGCGGCGCGATCACCCTGCGCGCCGAGCTCGACGCGGCCCTCTTCACGCAACGCACCCTCGAACTGACCCCCGGCCCCCGCGGGATGCTCTGGCTCGTCCCGACCGAAGAAGCGCCGTGGGCGCGGGCCTTCGCCGTCGCCGACCACGCCACCCGCGAGGGGCGGCTCTCGGCCGCGTGCGGGCTCACCTCGGGCGACCTGCGCGGCGCCCGCGACGCCCTGCGCGCCGCGCTCGAAACCCCCGTCGAGCCCGGGCGCCTCCGCGAGCGCCTGCCCTCCTCCGCGCTGCGCCCCCTGGGCGAGGCGGGGCGGCGCGCGGGCTGCGACACCCTCGCGGGGATGGTCCTCCGCGGGATGTGGGCCGGCGGAGAGGTCACCCGTGAGCCCGTCGAGCCCCGGGTCGATCGCGCGCCCTGCCGGTATCTCCTCGACCCGCGCCCGAGGGTGGTCCCCGCCGCGGCCGAGGCCGTCGACGTCGTGGCCCCGCGCTGGATCGCCGCGCACGGCCCGACCACCTTGAAGTCCTTCTCTCTGGCCTTCGGCATCGCGACGGGCCGCGCGGCGCAAGCGGTCCGCGGCGCGAAGCTCGAGCGCGTCCACGTCGAGGGGCTGCACGGAGAGTTCCTCGCCCCCGCGGGCTTCGAGGTCCCCGCGCCGGGCGCCGAGCCCACCGTGGACTTCCTCCCCTTCCGCGACCCCCTCGTCGACGCCAACCCCACCCTCGCGGGCCTGTGCCCGTCCTCCCTCGTGAAGGACCTTCGCCTGCGCGACCTCGGCTACCGCCCGCTCGTCCTCGTCGACGGCGCCGTCGTCGCCTCGTGGAGCTACGCCCCCGACGACACCGTGCGCGTCGCGTGGCCCCTCGACCACGACGTCTCCCTGGAGCCCCGCGTGCGCGAAGCCGCCGCCTCGCTCGCCCGCTTCATCGCGAGCGAGGCCCCGTCGCCCACGCTGCACACCACGGCCCTGCCGCGGCGCATCCCCGCGCTCTACGGCGCCCTCGGCGCCGACCTCTAGAACCGCTACGACCCCAGCGCTTCGGCGCCCGCGTCGAGCGAGGCGTGCTCGCCCGTGTCGGCCCCCACGGGCGACGTGGCCTCGTCGACCAGCGCCGCGGCGATCTCCAGCGCGCGGCGCGCGCGGTCGAGCATCGCGTGCCCGTGGTCGGCCTGACGCTGGAGCGACTGCACCGCGGCCCGCGCCTCGGAGAGCTCCCGCCGCAGGTCATCGAGCTCCGTCTGGAGCGCCGCCGCGCGCTCTCCGCCGCTCTCTCGCAGCGCGTCGAGCTCGCCGCGGAGCGCGAGGAGCGCCTCGCCCCGCTCGTTCGCCAGCCGCTCGACGTCGGCCCTCGCTGCCTCCGCCGTCGAGAGCGCCTCTCGGTGCTCCGCGCGCAGCGACTCCAGCGCTGACGAGAGCTCCTGCGCACGCGCCTCGCCCGCCGCGCGGGCCGCCTCGACCTCGGCCGCGTGGGCCGCGCGCGCGCTCTCGGCCTCGGCCACGAGCGAGGTGCGCGCCGACTCCAGCTCGCCCACCAGCGACGCGCGGGTCGACTCCACCTCCGACGCGTGCTGCGCGCGGAGGGACTCCAGCTCCGACGCGTGCGACGACCGCGCCTCGTCGAGCGCCGACGCGTGCTGCGCGCGGAGCGACTCGATCTCCGCCGCGTGCGCCGCCTGGGCCGCCGCCGCCGCCGCGAGGGCCGCGTCGCGCGCGCCCACGACCTCCATCGACCCGCGCTCGGTCTCGGCGAGGCGCGACTCCAGCTCGCCGAGGCGAGACCGCGACGACGCGAGGGCCTCTTCGAGCTCGCCCAGGCGCGCGCGCAGCGACTCGCCCTCGGCGCGCGCCGCGGCCTCGCGCTCCTGCGCCTCGGCGGCGGCCCGCTGGAGCGACGCGGCCTGCTCGGCGCCCGCCGATCCCTGCGCCTGCGCCGCCGAGAGCTCGGCCTTGAGGGCCTCGAGCTCCTGCTCGCGCGCGTAGAGCCGGTCGTCGATGTCGGCCCGCGCGAGGTCCGACTGGAGCATCCGGTCGCGGAGCTCCACCAGCTCGCGGTCGCGCGCGAGGATGTCCTTGTCCTTGCGGTTGAGCGCCTCGCGCAGCTCGAGGAACTCCCGCGTCGACACGCCCCGGCCCGGCGCGCCCACCGCGGGCGTCACCGTCGACGCGCTCGCCGCGCGGGCGCGGGCCTCTTCGAGCTCGCGGGTCACCCTGGCGAGCTCGTCGCCCTGCGCGCGCAGCCGCTGGTTCTCCTCGGTGAGCTCCACCACCCGCTGCCGCGCGGCCTGCCCCACCGCGAGCTCGCGCTCCAGCTCCTCGACGCGGCGGCGCAGCGACTCGGCCTCGGGGCTCACCGGGGCCGGGGCCATCGACGCGCGGTGCACCGGCGCGGGCGTGGGCGCGCGCAGCGGCGTCAGCACGGGCGGCGCGCGCAGCGACGGCGTCGAGGGGGCCGTCGCCGACGCGGGCGGGGGCTGGCTCGCGCCCACCCGCGCCTGGGCGCTCTTCACCGCGGCGTAGAGGGCCGGGTTGAGCGTCGACGACGACGAGACCAGCGTGAGGTCTTCGAAATCGTCGGGCACCGGCGGAAGGCCCGCGGCCGCGCTCGCGGGGGCCTCGGGGGCGGGGTCGAAGGCCGGGGCCATGATCCGGTCGAAGGCGTTGTCGGTGAGGCCCGACACCTCGGAGTCGACCTCGCCCTCGATCTCTAGCGCCACGTCGTCGACCACGATGTCGTCGACGCCGTCGCCCGCCGCGCCTTCGCCGAGGAGCGCCCACGCCTGGGCCGCGAGCGACTCGGCGTCGATGGGCTTGTGCTCGTAGTGCTCGGCGCGGGTGCGGAGCTTGGAGTGCTGCTCGAAGGTCTCCTGCGGGGAGTCGCTCGACACGATCACCAGCGGGATGTCTTTGGTGTCGGGGTTCTTCTTGATGCGGTTGCAGACGGCGAAGCCGTTCATGCGCGGCAGCTCGATGGCGAGCACGATGAGGTCGGGTCGCGCGGTGTTGAGCACCTCGAGGCCGGCCTGGCCGTCTTCGACCACGGTCACCTCGGCGCCGCGGCGCTCGAAGGCGCTCCCCAGGGCCGCCGCGAAGGGCTGGTCGAACTCGAAGATCAGAACCTTGCGACCGCTCATCGCTCCCTCACGCTCCCTCCCACGCGACCGCGCGGGACGCCGTTCAGCCTAGAGGTTGCGCGAACGAAGCGTCAACGACGCGAGCGTCGGGACGTCGATCGCGCCGACGACGTCGAACACGCGCGCGGCGCCCGCCCCGAGGAGCACATCCGCGCCGTAGGTGTGCGCGACGCCCACCACCGAGAGGCCCGCGCCCACGGCGGCCTCGACGCCCGCGGGGCTGTCTTCGATCACCACGACGCCGGCGGGGTCGACAGCGGGCCACCGCTCGCGCAGCGCCGCGAGGCCCGCGCGGTAGCCCTCGGGGTCGGGCTTGCAGGCCGCGACGTCCTCGGCGGCGACGACCTCGCAGACGTGGGCCTCGCAGCCCATGAGCGTGAGCGCGAACTCGATCTCGCGGCGCAGCGCGCCCGACACGATGGCCACGGGCACCGCCTCGGCCACGGCCCGCAACAGCGCCGCCGCGCCTGGGAACACCCGGAGCTCCGCCGCGGCCATGCGCTCGTAGGCGACGGCCTTGTCGTCGATGAGCGCGCGGAGCGTGGCCTCGTTCACGGGTCTGCCCGCGTCGCGGAGCATCGCCTCGAAGGCGCCGCGGTCGTCGAAGCCGAGGTAGCGGGCCTCGTAGTCCTCGGTGGAGACGGAGAGGTTGTGCGGCGCGAGGGCGGCGTTGAAGCCGCGAAGGTGCAGCGCCTCGTCGTCGACCAGCACGCCGTTGAAGTCGAAGATCACCGCGTCGAGCATCGCGGCGGCGACGGTAGACCACGTCCACCGCGAGGGGTGGCGTTTTCGCGAAGCGCCGCGGGCGAGCGAGCACCGGCGACCGCCGCGCGCCCGCGGAGAGGGTGGTCGAGGGCGTGGCGATTGGACGCCCTACCCCTCCGCGATCCGCTCGATACGCGCGCGGATCGCCGTCTTCACGACTCTGCGGAGCAGGTCCGCGCCGCCCTCGCGCGACAGCTCGACGAGGAGCAGCTCCGCGAGACGCTTCAACGCTGCCTCAAGCTCCTCGCGCGCTACCTCAGCGTTCGACACCCCCGGCCTCAACCTGAGCTCTTGGTGCTGCGTGCGCAGGCGCCCCGTCGCCCCTTCGGGGTCACCGATGGCTTCGACCACGAGCCCCGCCTCGACCACGAGCCGTGCGGGAACGAGCACGAAGTCCTCGTGGCCGACCCTGGCGGGGTCCCTGTCGAGGTTGGCGTACGCGGCGCGCTCCGTGACCAAGTCGTCTGCCTCGGCCGCGCTCTCCACCGCGTATACGGAGATGCCCGCCTCCAACCGTGTAGGGTCGTCGCGGTCGGCGCGCAGCGCGAAGGCGCGCAGGGCATGCTCGACATCCTGCTCGTCGCGCGCGTCGCGCGGTCGTCTGCCCTCTTCGAGGAAGCACGACCGCCCCGCGAGTCGAACGAGCAGCGACGGCATTGGTCACTCGGCCGGGCTCGACGGAGTCATCGCCAGCTCGGCGCAAGCTTCGCGAAGGTCCTCGTTCGGGTGCGACTGGAAGCGCTGGACGATGGCGGCGACGCGGTCGTCGCGGACCCCCGACCATCCAAGCACGCGCAGCAGCATGGCACCGCCTTCGTCGTGGCGAATCGGACCCTCCAGCGCCGCGAGCACGAAGGGCAGCGCGCGCTCGCCAGCAGCGCTCAGCGCGTCCGCCGCGGCGAGGAGCTCGTCGGGGTCGGCGTCATGAGCCACCCGCCATACGAGCCATGATAGCCCTGCCGCCCCCTCGCGGACCCACGTGTCGAGGAGCGCCTCGCGCACAGGCGAATGGCGGTGCCCCCACGCGTGGCGCATCTGCGCCATCCGCGGCTCGTACAGGCCGCCTGCCTCCGCCGGAGGGTCGAGATCGGCGCCCACGACGAGCGCCGGCGACGACATCAGCGCGCGCGCCAGCTCTGCGACCGCCCCACGAGCCGATGTGGCTTGCGCCTCCCAACCCGGCAGTACTGCGTGGAACGCGCCGTCAACATTGAGCAGCACGAGCGTGACGGGGCGCGCCAGGAGCACAACCAGCCCGCCGGTCGCTTCGACCGCGTTGACCGTCACCCCCTTGCGAAGCCGGGCCAGCAGGCGCTCGCCCGCGTACGAACGTAGGGCGCCGCCCGCAAGCGCGAGCGCACGCAGCCAGAAGCCGCGCGATGCCAGACGCTCGACCACCCTCGCCCGGAGCAGCACATCGCGCTCCTGATGCGGCGGGACCCGATCGTACGCCTCGCGCTGCGCGCCCTCGGCCGCGGCGAGGTCCCCCGAGACCGCGTAGGCTCGGATGAGGCGCGACCAGAAGAGCGCGTTCTCTGGCCAGCTTTCGAGGGCGTCGCGGTACCCGTTGATCGTCACCGCGACCGGGTCGTCGTGGCGCTTGTAGCGGTTGTACGAGCGGTAATGCTTCGCATAGGCCACCGCGCGCGGCGGCACGAACGCGCCACCGCGCCCGAGCGCGAGGACGGTATCGTAAGCGTCGACGGCCTGCGCGAGGCGGGCGCCCCGCTCGGGCTCGGGGAGCTGAAGCGCCTCGATGGAGGTCCGACGCGCGGCGTCGAGGAGCATCGCCACGCTGTAGCGCGCGAATTCGGCGGCGCGACCGAGGTCGCCTGCGGCCGAGAAATGTCGGTGCGCCTCAAGGTGCGACAGCGCCGCGCCGCGGAGCGCGTCCCCCGCGTGTGCCTCCGCGAGGCGGCGATGCTCCCTCGCCCGTGCCACGGCCGAGAGGGCCATACGATCCTGTAGAGCCACCGCGAAGGCGCGCGGGAGCGTCGCTTCGTCCTTCACGCAATCGACGAGGCCGATGCGCACCGCTTCGTCCACCGCATCCGACGCGAGCCCCTCCATCCCACGCAGGAGATCGAGGCGCATGGGCCGTCCGTGCACCGAGAGAAGCCGCGCGACAGCGCGAAGCTCCTCGGGGAGCGCCATCCACACCTCGTCGACGAGCGACAAGGGGTCGAGCGCCTCGGCGGCCGACCCGAGGAGCGCATGACGAACGAGCGCGAGCTGAAAGAGGCTAACGTCGCCCTTCACGTCACGCCACAACGCTGTCAACACCGGCCCGGCGGGGACTGCCGGGCGTGGGTCGAACCACGCCTTCGGCTCTACACGCGCACCGCCATCGCGTCGTCGAAGCCAGACGCGCAATGCATCGCGATCTGCTTCGAAGGCGTTGGCGAGTTCATCTCCCTCGCGCCCGCGGAGGAGATCCACCCCGACGAGCACCAGGACCCGGTCTCGCATCGCACGCTCGAGCGCCGCGGCCGCGTCGGCGATGGCGCCCCGTTCCAGGTGCCTCGCCACGGCCTCCGAAGCGCCGCACTGCGCGGCCGCCGCCAGCAGCAGGTACGGCACTCGATCCGCTTCGGGGGGAGCCGAGATGAACACCGCCCTCTCGCCCAGCTCCACCGCGGTCGCGAGCCCGAGCGCGCGTTGCGCGGGCTCGTTTCCGAAGAGCAACGTGTCTGTGGAGGAGAGGATCTCTCGCGCCTGCACCCGATAGATGTCAGCGCCTTCCATCATTACCTGCCTCGACTCGGTCAAACTCCGGCTGCGATCACAGCCTTCGACTTCGCGGTGAGTCTGTCACGGTCGCACGCGTCATCCGCGTGTTCTATCCGACCGGGGCGACGCGGTGAAGCGCCTTGCATGGAGCCGAGCGCTCAGGCTCTCGATGTCCGCGGGCAGCAAGTCCACTCGCTCGAGCGGAAGCAGGATCATTCCGATCGCCCGGTCGACGACGGCCGCACCTCCACCCCCGCCCCCACCCTCCGCACCCGCTCCCACCAAAATCTCCCCCAGTTCGCTCCTTCGTAGACCGTCCCCCTTCCTTCTCCCTACGATCGACGCTCCACCAGCGGGGGCGGCGATGGGATGCCTCCTCCGGCCACTGGTGCACAGGGAGGTTGACCCATGGCGAAGCCCGTGAAGCCCGTACGTCCGTCGCGCGCGAAGCCCGCGCCGAAGCCCGCGCCGCCCGAGGCGCCCACCGACGTCGCGCCCGCCCCGAGCGAAGAAACGGCGCCCCGCTACACCTGGGAGGAGATCCGCGCGAAGGTGAAGCCCGCCTCCCCCGACGAGCTCGCCGTCTACGCCGTGAACGCCGCCGACGCGGAGCTCGTCGCGCTCGGCGCGCGGCTCCGCAGCGAGCGCATCCTCACCGACCTGCGCACCTGGATCGGGCAGATCCTCGACTGGCGCTCCCGCGCCAGGACCGCCACCTTCGGCTTCTCCGACGCGCGGCTGCGGGTGATCGTCCACCACGCCTTCGCGCTGCAAGACCTGCTCGATCGGTCGAGCGTCGGCGCCCGCGCCCGCATCGAGCACGCCCAGGCCGTCGCCCGCGCAGACAGGGCCTACCGCGAGGCGCAACACGCCCGGAGCCTCCTGCGTCAGGTGCTCGATCAGGCCGCTCGCGCCGAGTCGGGCTTCGCGGACAAGGTCGCCGCCGCAGACACCCCCGCGAGCGACCCCGTCGCGCTGGAGAAGCCCCTCGGGGCGCTCCTCGCGATCGTGAAGGAAGAGCTCGCGAAGAACAGCGCCGTGGGCAAGGTGCTCGCCGCCGACAACGTGAACGAGGCGACGCTACAGCCCTTCACCAAGGCCCTCGATACGCTCCGCGAGACCCACTCGGCCACCCGCGGCGCGGCGCACACCGGCCCGGTCTCCCAGGCCGAGATCGACCGACACGACGGGCTCTGCCTCACGATGATGGACGACCTGCGCGGGCTCTTCCGCGAGCTGCGCGAGGTGGACCGCGCCGCGCCCGCGCTGATGCCACGCGCCACCGCGAGCGTGTTCGGCCGCAGGCGCCGCGCGGAGGCGCAGTCGGAGAAGGAGACCCCGACGGAGAAGACGCCCGACGCGCCGGCGGCCCAAGGCTGACCGTCGCGGTTGCCCGGTCGACGGTGCGGGGATGCCCGGTCGACCGTCGCGGTTGTCAGGTCGACGGTGCGGGGATGCCCGGTCGACGATGCGGGGATGCCCGGTCGACGTGCGCAGGCGGTCGTAGGGCGCGCCGCGCTCACGCCGCCTCGCCGTCGCACCGCGTCCTCCCCTCGGCGCACCGCTACTCTCCGCCGACCTCCCCCTTCGGAAAATCCCGGTACCCCTCGAACACCGTCACCACCTCGACCGCCCTCTCGCGCACGCGGTAGACGATCCGCTAGTGCCTCTCGACGAGCTCGCGGAGCCCACTCTCCGGGATCTCCGGTACGACCCGCCCGAGGTGTGGGAAGTCCGCGAGCTGCTCCGCGCGATCGACGAGCAGGCGGAGCACCTTCATGGCCGCCCGCGGGTCCTTCTCGGCGAGGCCGTCACGAATCTCTGTGAGCCTGGCGAGCGCGAGGTTGGACCAGACCAGCGCGCGGACGGTCTCGCCCATCTACCCCCCCGAAGCGTCACCGAGGCCGAGGCGCCGCGTGAGCTCGTCGGTGCTCACGACCCTCCCCGCGTCGAGGTCGGCCACACCCGTGGCCACGTCCGTGAGGAAGCGCTCACGCTCGACGAGCCGGTCGAACTCCGCGGGCGACAGCAGGACGCCGGCGGGCTTGCCGTTCTGCGTGATGACCACCGGCTGGTTGTTCTCCGCGAGCCGACGGAACCAGTGGGCCGCCTGACCCTTGAACTCGGCCATGGGAACGATGTCCTGAGAGACGCGCAGCGGCTTCATGGTGAACTCCAGCCGGTCTTTGGACCGGACAGGATTCTGATCACACCCGGACCTCGAATCAACGAGAGCGACGGGCGGCCGCCGCGGGGGCGACACCGTTCCTCCCCGCTACCCGAAGGGGTCGTGCTCGTCGGGCTCGTCCTTCGTCTCGGGCGCGCCCGGGGGCGGCGGAGACGACACCCGCGCGCGCACGTGGTCGACCATCGCGTCGACGTACGACGTGAAGGTCGGGCAATCGAGCCCCGCCGGAGCGAGCACCTCGCGCGCGCCCTGGTCGGCGTAGCGCACCGCCGTCGCGAGTCGGTACACGAAGGCGCGCTGACCGGGCGCGAGCTTCTCTACGCCCGGCGCCATCATCGCGAGGCGCGCCACGGCCGAAGGGAGGCGTCCGTAGGGGGCGCTGCGTCCCGCGCGGCGCGCGAGCATGGCGAGCACGCGCTCGGCCGGGAGCGGCGCCGGGTCGACGAGGTGGTAGGTGCGCCCCGCGGACTCGCTCCGCGACGCGAGGTGCAGCCCCGCCCGCGCGGCCCAGTCGACAGGGACGAGGTTGAGGGTGTTGTGCCGACCCGTGAACGCGGGCGGGGTGAAGTCTCCGGGCGCTTGCAGAAAGAACCGCAGCGCCGTGTAGACCCCGTCGAGGCGGTCGACCTCGCCCGTGCGGCTGTCGCCCACCAGCAATCCCACCCGCAGCACCGTCACCGGCACGTCGGCCATCGCCTTGCGCAGCGCGCCCTCGGCGCGGAACAAGGTCGCCTCGACCACCGAGCGGAACTTCTGCCCGAGCTCCAGGTCCTGCTCC
This sequence comes from Polyangiales bacterium, assembly GCA_041389825.1. Taxonomy (GTDB): domain Bacteria; phylum Myxococcota_A; class Polyangia; order Polyangiales; genus JAEYZO01. The sequence goes on from JAWKRC010000004.1 coordinate 11,628, forward strand.
CTGAAGGTCCCGCGGAAGTCTCCCGAGCAGAGCACCGAGGTCCACGCCACGACCCTGGGAGCTCGACCCCGCTCCTTCGCGGTGCGCGCGAACTCGATCACCTCGCGCGTGCCCGTGACGTTCACGTCGGCGACGGCGCCCTCGTCGGGGCCCTCCCAGGTCACGTAGGCCGCGTGGTGCACCACGTCGACCCTGCCCACCAGCGAGAGGTACTCCGCCCCCGCGAGCCCCAGATCAATGCTCGCGACGTCGCCCTCGATCACCTCGGCGCGCTCGCCCTTCGCGCGCGCCCACGTCCTCGCGTCGGAGAGGTGCCGCGGGCGCACCAGCAGCGTCACCGACGCGCCGCGCTCCAGGAGCTCCGACGCCACCGCGCGCGCGAGCTGCCGCGGCCAGCCCGTGACCAGCGCCCGCTCGCTCACGCCGCGCTCCTCGCCGGAGGCCCATAGGCCACCACCAGCGTCGCGTAGAGCGCGTCGACCCGCTCCCGCAGCGCCTCGCGGTCGCCGCTGTTGTCGACCACCCAGTCGGCCTCGGCGACCTTCTTCCACAGCGGCCACTGCGACGCGACGCGGGCCTTCGCCTCGTCTTCGCTGATGCCCTCGCGGGCGATCAAGCGCGCGAGCTGCACCTCGGGGGAAGCGGTCACCACGATCAGTCCCGTGAAGCCCTTGTGCGAGCCGTTCTCCACCAGGAGCGCGGCCTCGTAGAGCGCGAAGCCGTGGCCCTCGCCCGCGAGCGCCGTGAGCCGCAGCGCGCTCTCGACCGCGATGCGCGGGTGCAGGATCGCGTTGAGCGCGAGCCGCGCGGGCTCGTCGCCGAAGACCCGCGCGCCGAGGGCCTTTCGGTCGAGCGCGCCGTCGGGGAGGAGCACCCCCTCGCCGAAGCGCGCGACCACCTCGGAGAGGCCGTCGGTGCCCGGCGCCACCACGTCGCGCGCGACCACGTCGGCGTCGACCACGGGCACGCCGCGGGCGCGCATGAGGGCGGCGACGGCGCTCTTGCCACACGCGATGCCGCCGGTGAGACCCAGCACCTCCATAGGGGCGCGAAGATCACCCGCGGGCGGCCCCCGTGGCAATCGCTCGAAACTCCAGGGCGCGGCCCGCGGCGTGTCACCCTCGCCCGCGGAGCGAGGAAGTGAGCGACCGCACCGCCGGGCCGCCCAAGAAACCGGGGCGGGTGATCCACGTCGATTTCGGCTCCGGCGCGCGGAGCGAGGGCCCCCTGCGCGCGCCGCCGGGGGACCGTCCGCCCGACCGCGACACCGTCACGCGGACCTTCACCGCCGCCGAGGTGGCGGCGCTGTTCAACGTCCCCCCGCGCAGGCTCTCGGCCTGGGCCAAGGCCGGGATCATCACCCCGAGCGGGACCGGGACCGGCAAGCGCGCGGCCTACACCTTCGCCGACCTCCTCGCCGTGCGTACGGCGCGCGGGCTCACCGAGGCGGGCTTCCCCACGGCGGTGATCGGCAAGGCCATCGCGCGGCTGCGGGAGGAGATCCCCGACCTGGGGCAGCCCCTCACCGACGCCCGCGTGGGCAGCTCCGGCGCGCAGCTCCACGCCCGCCGCGACGGGGTGAGCTTCGACCCCGCCACGGGCCAGGTGCTCATGGACTTCGACGTCCGCGCCCTGCGCGACGACGTGGTGCGGGTGCTGAAGCCTCGGCGCTCTCCCCGCGCCGACGAGGCCTACGCCCTCTACCTCGAGGGCCTGCGCCTCGACGAGGACGAGACCACCCGCGAGCGCGCCGAGGAGGCCTACCGCAAGGCCGTCGCCCTCGACCCGCAGCTCGCGACGGCGCTCACCAACCTCGGCAACCTCCGCCTCCTCGCGGGCGACCGCGACGAGGCCGAGGCCCTCTACCGCCGCGCCCTCGCGGCCGACCCCTCGCAGCCCGAGGCCCCGTACAACCTCGCGTACCTCCTCGTCGAGCGCGCCGACCGCCGCGAGGCCGTGCCCCTCTTCGAGCGCGCCATCGCCCTGCGGCCCGATTTCGCCGAGGCCCACTACAACCTCGCCATGGCCCTCTCGGAGCTCGGCGACGACGAGGCCGCCCGCCCCCACTGGAAGCGCTACCTCGACCTCGACCCCACCGGGCCTTGGAGCCCCATCGCGCGGCACCACCTCCACCGTTGAACGCGAACGCCGTGCGCGCTCCGCTGGCGTGAGGGGTCGACATCGTGGAGTCTCTGCGCACCCTCTTGGTGATGGCAGCCCCGCGCCACGCCGCGGAGCCCGCGACGCCGCCTCCCCACGGAGGCGCGATGAGCGAGCCCCCGCGCAGCCCGCCGACCGACCGGCCGCCCTTCGCGCGCCCGGTGGTGGCGATCGGGTGGACGCTCGCGGCCCTCGCGGCCATCACCCTCTTGAAGCACGCGGCCTTCGGCTACCTCGGCGTGCGCACGCCGTACCTCCTGTACTTCGTGGCGATCCTCGTGGCGGCGTGGCAGGGGGGCTGGCCCGCGGGCTTCGTGGCGACCTTCGCGTCGGCCTTCCTCGGGTCGTACTACTTCATCCCGCCGTTCAGGCAGTTCAGCTACGAGGCGGGCAACCTCGGCCGCGCGGCGATGTTCGTCACCGAGGGGGTGATGATCTCCCTGGTGGCCGCGCGCGCGCAGAACGACCGCTACCGCGCGCAGCGGGCCGCGCGCGACGCCGAGCACGCCCTCGCCCGGCTGGAGGGCGTCCTTCGCTCCATCGGCGACGCGGTGATCGCGACGGACCTCGACGGCCGCGTAACCTTCGCGAACCCCCACGCCGAGTCGCTCACGGGATGGAGCCGCGACCAGGTCGAGGGCAAGCCCCTGCGCGAGGTGCTCTCGGTGGTCGACGAGTCGACGGGCGCGCCCGTGGAGCCCGCGCCCCCCGCGGCCCTCGACGACGAGCCCTCGCGGCCCTCGCGCGAGCACGCCGTGGTCTCTCGCGCGGGCGCGAGGGTGAGCGTCGACGACGCCGTGGCGCCGATCCGCACGGCGGGCGGCGAGCTGGTGGGCTCCGTGCTCGTGATGAAGGACGTCTCCCGCACCCGCGCCGAGGAGCGCACGCGGGCCTTCGTCGCGCAGGCCACCGCGGAGCTCGTCTCGTCGCTCGACTACCGCAAGACCCTCGCGACGGTGGCGCGCCTCGCGGTGCCCGCCGTGGGCGACTGGTGCGCTGTTGATGTGCTGGAGGGCGACGCGCTCCACCGGCTCGTGATCGAGCACGTCGACCCGGCGAAGGCCGAGCTCCTCTACGAGATCGACCGGCGGTACCCGCCCGACCCCAAGGCCCCGTCGGGGCGCTACGCGGCGCTTCGCTCCGACGCGCCGATCTTCGTGCAGGACTTCGCCGACGCGGCGATCGAGGCGATGGGGCGCGACGAGGGGCACCGCGCGCTCCTGCGGCGGCTCGGCGCGCGGTCGTACATCTCCGTGCGGATGGTCGCGCACGGCGCGCCGGTGGGCGTGCTCACCCTCGCGACGGGCGAGTCGGGGCGGCGCTACACCGACGATGATGTGCGGCTGGTCGAGGCCCTCGCCGACCGCGCGAGCCTGGCCAGCGCCAACGCGCGGCTCTTCGACGAGGTGGCCCGCACCCGCACCGAGGCCGAGCGCGCCAACCGCGCGAAGGACGAGTTCCTCGCGATGCTCGGGCACGAGCTGCGCAACCCGCTGGCGCCGATCCTCACGGCGCTGCAGCTCATGCGGCTGCGCGGCGACGCGGCCTTCGAGCGCGAGCGCGCCATCGTCGAGCGGCAGGTGAAGCACGTCGTGGCGCTGGTCGACGACCTTCTCGACGTCTCGCGCATCACCCGCGGAAAGATCGACCTCGCGCTCGAGACCGTCGAGGTCGCCGACGCCGTGGCCAAGGCCCTGGAGCTCGCCGGCCCGCTCATCGAGGAGCGCCACCACGCGGTGCGGCTCTCGGTGCCGCGCGGGCTCTACGTCGAGGCCGACCCGGTGCGGCTCGCGCAGGTGGTGTCGAACCTGCTCACCAACGCGGCGAAGTACACCGACCCCGGCGGGCACATCGAGGTGCGCGCCGCGCGCGAAGACCACACGGTCACGCTCTCGGTGAAGGACGACGGCGTGGGGATCGACGCCGAGCTCCTGCCCAACGTGTTCGGGCTCTTCGTGCAGGGCGGGCAGTCCATCGACCGCTCGAAGGGGGGCCTGGGGCTCGGGCTCGGGATCGTGAAGAACGTGGTGGCGCTGCACCGCGGCACCGTCGAGGCGCTGAGCGAGGGCGTGGGGCGCGGGAGCGAGTTCCGCGTGCGGCTGCCCGCGGCGCCGTCGCCGTCGTCGGTGGAGTCGTCGTCGAGCGCGACCTCGCTGCACCCGCCCGCGGGCGACGGGGCGCGGGTGCTGGTGGTCGACGACAACGCCGACGCGGCGGAGCTCCTCGCCGAGGCGCTCCAGATGCTGGGCCACGAGGTCTACACCGCGCCCGACCCCGCCGAGGCGCTCGCCATCGCGCCGGTGGTGCGCCCGCAGGTGGCGCTCCTCGACATCGGCCTGCCGGTGATGGACGGCTACGAGCTCGCGGGGCGCCTGCGCGCGCTGCCCGAGCTCGAGGGCTGCCGCTACGTCGCGGTGACGGGCTACGGCCAGCCCGCAGACAAGGCCCGCGCCCGCGCCGCGGGCTTCGACGAGCACCTCGTGAAGCCCGTGTCCATCGACGACGTGCAGCGGGTGGTGACGAAGCTCCTCGCGTGACCGTTGCGCGGGGCGCCGCGCCGTCGCTATACCGCCGTCCCCCCAACGACGGAGCGAGCGATGGCGCTAGACCTTGTGAGAGTGATCGCCGAGGAGCTCACGCTCCCGGCCGCGGGCGTGCGGAGCGTGGTGGACCTCCTCGCCGAGGGCGCGACGGTGCCCTTCATCGCGCGCTACCGAAAGGAGGCCACGGGCGGCCTCGACGAGGTGCAGATCCGCGCCGTCGAGGAGCGCCACGGCTACCTGCGCGAGCTCGAAGACCGCAAGAAGACCGTGCTCGAAGAGATCGAGCGGCAGGGCAAGCTCACCGACGAGCTCCGCGCGAAGATCACCGCGTGCGCGTCGAAGTCGGCGCTCGAAGACCTCTACCTCCCCTACAAGCCCAAGCGCCGCACGCGGGCGATGATCGCGCGGGAGAAGGGCCTCGACCCCCTCGCCCAGCGCGTGCTCGCGCAGCCCAACGACGGAGACCCGAGCGCCGAGGCCGCGGCCTTCGTCTCGGCCGACAAGGGCGTCGAGACGGTGAAGGACGCCCTGCAGGGCGCGCGGGACATCGTCGCCGAGGTGGTGGCCGAGACCGCGGCGGTGCGCGCCTACGCCCGCAAGCTCTTCGTCGACGAGGGCGTGCTCGCGGTGACGAAGGCCCCCGAGGTGAGCGGGCCGACGAAGTTCGAGATGTACTACGACTTCCGCGAGGCCTGCCGCACGATCCCGTCGCACAGGTTCCTCGCGGTGCGGCGCGGAGAGACCGAGAACGTCTTGCGCGCCGACATCGAGGTCGACGCCGCGAAGGCCGCCGCCGAGGTCGCCCGCATCGCGGGCCGCCGGTCGTCTTCCCCGTGGTCGGGAGAGATGGACCTCGCCGTCGCCGACGCCTGGCGACGTCTCCTCGCGCCCTCGGTGGAGACCGAGGTGCGGTTGGAGCTCAAGGCCCGCGCCGACCGCGAGGCCGTCGAGGTCTTCGCGCAGAACCTCCGCGCGCTCTTGCTGGCGGCGCCGCTCGGGCCGCGCACGGTGATCGGCGTCGACCCGGGGCAGCGCACGGGCTGCAAGTACGCGGTGGTCGACGACGCGGGGCGCCTCCTCGACCACGGCGTCCTCTACCTCGTGCAGGGCGACAACGCGCTCCAGCGCTCGCGCGACGAGCTGCGCGCGCTGGTGGCGAAGCACAAGCCCGTCGCGGTGGCCGTGGGCAACGGAACGCACGGCCGCGAGACCGAGGGCTTCGTGCGCGAGGTGGTGGGCACCGGATCAGGCGCGCCCATCGTGGTGCCCGTGAGCGAGTCGGGCGCGAGCGTGTACTCGGCGAGCGAGGTGGCGAGGGAGGAGTTCCCCGACCTCGACCTCACGGTGCGCGGCGCGGTGTCGATCGCGCGTCGTCTGCAAGACCCGCTGGCCGAGCTGGTGAAGGTCGACCCCAAGTCCATCGGCGTGGGGCAGTACCAGCACGACGTGTTTCAGCCGCTCCTCGGCAAGAAGCTCGACGAGGTGGTCGAGAGCTGCGTGAGCTCGGTGGGCGTGGAGCTCAACACCGCGAGCGCGCCGCTCCTCTCTCGCGTGGCGGGCATCGGCCCGACGCTGGCGCGGCGCATCGTGCAGCACCGTGAGAAGTCCGGCGCGTTCCGCTCGCGCAAGGCGGTGTTGGACGTGGCGGGCCTGGGGCCGAAGACCTTCGAGCAGTGCGCGGGCTTCTTGCGCGTGCGCGACGGTGAGCACCCCCTCGACGCGTCGGCGGTGCACCCCGAGCGCTACGCCCTGGTGGAGCGCGTCGCGAAGGACCTCGGCGTCGACGTGCGCGCGCTGGTGGCCAACGCCGACCTCCTGCGCCGCATCGACTGGAAGCGCTACGCCGCGGGAGACGTGGGCGAGTTCACCCTGCGCGACATCGCGACGGAGCTGGAGAAGCCCGGCCGCGACCCGCGCGCGAGCTTCGAGCCGCCGAAGTTCCGCGACGACGTGCGCACGATGGAGGACCTGAAGCCCGGGATGTCGCTGGAGGGCGTGGTCACCAACGTCACGGCCTTCGGCGCCTTCGTCGACGTGGGCGTGCATCAAGACGGGCTCGTGCACGTCTCGCAGCTCGCCGACCGCTTCGTGAAGGACCCGGCCGAGGTCGTGCGCCCCGGCGACAAGATCAAGGTGCGGGTGATCGAGGTCGACCTCGCGCGCAAGCGCATCTCGCTCACCGCGCGCAGCGGAGAGCTGCCCAAGGGCGGGGGCGTCGCCCGACACGAGCCGCAGCAGGGCCAGCGCGGGGGCCGAAACGCGCCGCCGCCGAAGCCCGCGCCGCAGGCCGAGTTCAAGAACAACGCCTTCGCGCGGCTGTTGAAGAAGTAGCCCCGCGGCCCGACGCGCCCCCCTCGCGCACGCGCGCGGCGTGGTAGTGCGTCGAGGGTGCACGGCGGACGGACGTTCCTCGAAGACCTCGCGCTCGCGCTGTGCGTGGCGGCGGTCACGACGGTGGTGTTCCAGCGCCTGCGGCTGCCCGTGGTGCTGGGCTACCTCCTCGCGGGGGTGATCGTCGGCCCGCACATCGAGGCCGTGCCCCTCTTCGCCAACGCCGAGCGCATCGAAGAGCTCTCGGAGCTGGGCGTGACCCTGGTGATGTTCTCGGTGGGCCTCGAGTTCACCGTCGGACGTCTCGTTCGCACCATCCCCACCGCGGGCCTCACGGGCCTCGTGCAGATGGGCACCATGATGACCCTCGGGTACCTCGTCGCGGGCGCCCTCGGGTGGACGCCCCACGAGCGGATCTTCACCGGCGCGATGCTCGCCGTGTCGAGCACGATGATCGTCGCGCGGGTCTTCGCCGAGGAGGGCGTGCGCGGCCGCGTGGCCGACCTCGTCTTCGGCGTGCTCGTGGTCGAAGACATCGTCGCGGTGGTGCTCCTCGCGCTCCTCACGGGCCTCGCGTCGGGCGCGGGCCTGCCCGTCTCCGAGCTCGGCGGCACCCTCGGACGTCTCGGCGGCTTCCTCGTCGCGATGCTGTTGGGCGGCTACCTCGTGGTGCCGCGCGCGATCCGCTTCGTGACGCGCCTGGGCTCCCCCGAGACGCTGCTGGTGGCGAGCGTGGGCGTGTGCTTCGCCTTCGCGCTCATCGCGCAGAAGGCGGGCTACTCCGTGGCGCTCGGGGCCTTCGTCGCGGGCTCGCTCGTGGCCGAGTCGGGCGAGGGCCACCGCGTCGAGCGCCTCGTCGCCCCCGTGCGCGACGTCTTCGCGGCGCTCTTCTTCGTCTCCGTCGGGATGATCGTCGACCCCGCGCGCGTCTGGACGCACCTTCCCGCCGTGCTCGCGCTCACCGCGGTGGTGCTCGCGGGCCAGGTCCTCTCGGTCACGGGCGGAGCGCTCCTCTCGGGCTACGACCTACGCAGCGCCGTGCGCGCGGGGATGAGCCTCGCGCAGATCGGCGAGTTCTCGTTCATCATCGCGACGCTCGGGCGCTCCGACCGCGCCGTGGGCGACCACCTCTACCCCGTGGCCGTCGCCATCGCGGTGGTCACGGCCTTCACCACGCCGGTGATGGTGCGCCGCTCCGAGCGCGCGGCCTTCGCCATCGAGCGGAAGATGCCGCGCCCGCTCCAGACCTTCCTCGCGCTGTACGGCGCGTGGTTCGAGCGGCTGCGCGCGGGGAGCCCCGACGCGGCGCGCACCCGCCGCCGCCGGATCGTGCGGGTGCTGGTGCTCGACGCCGTCGCGATCATCGCCATCGCGGTCACGCCCTCGGCGGCGATGAAGCCCGCGATGGCCTTCGCCGCGCGGCACGAGCTCCCGCCCATGAGCGCCCGCGTCGCGCTGGTGACCTTCGCCGTGGCCCTCGCGGTGCCCTTCATCGTCGGGGTGATCCGCGCGGCGCGCGCCCTCGGCGGGATCATGGCCGTCGCCGCCCTGCCCGACGCCCCCGACGGAAAGCTCGACCTCGCCGCGGCCCCGCGCCGCGCGCTGGTGGTGGCGCTGCAGCTCACGGTGGTGCTGGTGGTGGGCGTGCCCGTGGTGGCGGTGACGGTGCCCTTCCTCCCCGACGGGCTCGGCGTGGCGACGCTGCTGGTGCTCCTCGCGATGCTCGGCGTGGCCTTCTGGCGGCGCGCGACGGACCTTCAAGAGCACGTCCGCGCGGGCGCGCAGGTGATCATCGAGGCCCTGGGCCAGCACGCGAAGGGCGGAGACGCGGCGCCGCCCCTTCACGACGTGCACGCGCTGCTGCCGGGTCTCGGCGACCTGAACGCGGTGACCCTGGGCCGAGAGCCACGCCGTGGGGCGCACCCTCGCCGCGCTCGACCTGCGCGGTCGCACGGGCGCGAGCGTGCTGGCGATCCACCGCTCCGACGAGGGCGTGCTGGTGCCCACGGGCCGCGAGGCCCTCCGCGCAGGGGACGTGCTCGCGCTCGCAGGCTCGCAGTCGGCCGTCGAGGCCGCGCGGGCGCACCTGCACCGGGGCGAAGCGCCGCTCCCCTCGACGGACGAAGCCCGGGGCTGACCGCGCGGGCGGGCTGCCTACGCTCCGGCGATGCTCGCCTTGAACCACCTGGCGCCGATGCACTGGGCCCTCGCGGGGCTCCTCATCGCGCTCGTCACCCTCACCCTCCAGTTCGTCGGCAACCGCTCGCTCGGGATCTCCAGCGGGCTCGAAGACCTCTGCGCGATCGCGAGCGACAAGCCCTCGCTGCGCGCCACCTTCGCCGAGGGGAGCGCGTGGCGCCTGCCCTTCATCGCGGGCCTCGTCCTCGGCGGCGCGGCGTCGGCGCTCCTCTCTGGGGGGTGGCACCCGACCTTCGCGGTGAACCCCCTCGACGCGGCCTCGCGCATGAGCCCCGCCGCCAGGTCGCGTGGTTCTTCGTCGGAGGCGCGCTCACGGGCTACGGCACGCGCCTCGCGGGCGGATGCACCAGCGGCCACGGGATCTTCGGCGTGTCGCGGTTGCAGCCCGCGAGCCTGCGCGCGGTGGCCTCGTTCATGGCCGTGGGGCTGGTGGTGTCGAACGTCCTCTACCGGGTGGTGTGGCGATGAAGCGCGCGATGTTCCTGGCGCTCGGGGTGGTGTTCGGCTTCACGCTCTCGCGCAGCGGCGCGGCCGACTTCGGCTTCATCCAGGGGATGTTCCTGCTCACGAACCTCCAGCTCTACGGGATCCTCGCGGCGGGCGTGGGCTTCACCGCGCCGGGCCTGTGGCTCCTGCAGCGCTACGGGCGCACGGCGACGGGGAGCGCATCCGGTTCACGGTGAAGACCGCGCACGCGGGCAACCTCGTGGGCGGCGCGATGTTCGGCGTGGGATGGGCCATGACCGGGATGTGCCCCGGCCCCATCTTCGTGAACCTCGGCGAGGAAAGCTCTATGCGATCCCCGCCCTCGCCGGTGCGTTGTTCGGCGCGTGGCTCTTCGGCGCGACCCGCGCGCGCATCGAGCGCCCGCTGCGCCTCTCGGCGCTGCCGCCCGCGCCCACGGCGTAGCGATCAGCCCGCGAGCGGCAGCCTCCACGCGCGCGGCACGTCGCTCTCGATGATGGCGCGCGCGAGGTTGCACCAGCCCAGCGCGTGGTCGATGACCATCGCGTCGGCGCTCGCGACGAGGTCCTTTCCGACGAGCGCCGTGTCGGCGTCGCGCACCATCTCGATCGCGGTGGGCACGCTCCACGTCGCGGCGCGCGCCTCGACCTCGGCCTTCAGTCGGCCCGAGTTCGACACCGGCGCGTCGATCCAGAGCGTGCAGCGCGCGACGCCCCAGCGCGCGAGCGCCGCGCCGAGGAGGTCGATCGCCAGCGGGGTCTCCACCGCGAGGCGGTAGCTGCCGCGCATCCCGGCGAGGTCGCGCAGCGGGCCGTCGACGCACTCCAGCAAGGGGCCTCCGCCGAGGGCGAGCTCCAGGGTGATGAGCACGTTGAAGGCGTCGACGTCGAGCGCGCGCCCCGCGAGCGAGGTCACATCGACGCGCTTCGCGGCGCGGGCGGCGACGTCGTCGGGCGCGGCCGAGGCGCGGGTGACGGCCACGCGCGCGCGCTGCTCGAGCTGGTGCCGGTCGCCCGCGGCGGCGACGGCGAGGCCCATGGGGTAGCCGCGGCCGAGGAGCCACGAGACCTCCTCGACGGCGCGCTGGAGCGCCCGCACCCGACGCGGACCGAACACGATCGGGTCTTCGGGGTGGGGCGAGCGGTGGTGGGCGGTCTCGGTCATCCCCACACGTCGTCGAGCGTCGACGCGGCCGCGGCGTTGCGCACCCACGCGTCGAGGGTCGCGAGGTTGGAGCACGCGAGCACTCTCTCCCGCGCCTCGTCGGTCACCGCGAGGCCGCGCGCGGAGAGCAACACGAGCAGCGCCTCGGCGCGACCTCGCGCGAGCGCGGCGTCGGCGCGGCGAGACTCCTCCTCGGCGCGGCGAGACTCCTCTTCGAGCCGGTGGATGGCCTCTTCGCTCGCCGCGAGGAGGTGGTCGATGTGGACCTCGAGGCGCTCGACGATCTCGGCGCTGTCGAGGATGTCTTCACCCCCCGCCCTGAAGCGCAGCCGACCGTCGACCAGCGTGATGTCGAGGTCGAGCACCTCGGAGTGGAAGACCCCCGCCTGCGGCACCATCGGCGAGTAGGTGCGCAGGCCCGAGGCCATCAGCCTGAAGCCGTAGATCCGCCGCCGCGGGACGTCGTAGACGAAGTACTCCGAGATCCCGAGCCGTGCGTAGCGCACCACGTTGGCCTCGAGGTCCTTGTGTCGGTCGCCCTTGACGACCACCTCCATCACCCAGTCGAGGCCCTTGCCCTCGGCGGAGACGATCCAACTGTCGCGCCTGTGGGTCTCGACCTCGGCGACCGCCATGAGGTCCGGCGCGAAGCGCTCCTCCACGGGGTAGTACACGGCGATCTCGGCCGCGACGTAGACCTTGCGCCGGGTCCGCTCGAAGTACGAACGCAGCGCGCCCTTCACCGTGGCCTTCGCGTCGAAATGAACGTCGCCCTCCGACGCGCACTCCTCGTTGGGGATGTACGCCGGCAGCGAGGCCACCACCGCCGCGCGCGACGCGGGCGACATCAGGTCCCACTCCGCCTGCGACGGCGCCATCGGCTTCTTCGGCAGCTCCCCGATCTTCGGCCACAGCATCGCCGCCGATGTTACCCCGCGGCCCCGACGCCCGCGCAATCTCCCGCGTGGCAAGGGCTTTTCGCGCAGACATTCCCTGTCCGCCGGTTGCTGGCGCGGGCGCGCGCGAGGCGGCATGGTGCGCCCTCACCTCGACGGGAGCGAAGCCACCATGAGCAACATCGAAGACCAGCTCGACCGCATCGAGCGCAAGCTCGACACCCTCCTCGCCGCGCTGAAGTCGCAGCCCATGGGCGGCGGCTCCCGCGCCTCGGCCGCGAACAACAACGGCGGCGGCGACATCGACATCGACATCGACGGCCCGCGCGGCGACCCCGAGGTGCGCTTCATGCCGAAGCGCTGGAGCGGGGCCGACTTCAAGGGCCGCAAGTTCTCCGAGTGCGACCCGGAGTTCCTCGACATGCTGGCCGACGCCTACGAGTGGTTCGCGCAGCGCGACGACGAGCAGAACGCGGTCGACAAGAACGGCGCGCCCAAGAGCAAGTGGAGCCGCCTCGACGCGGGCCGCGCCCGGGCGTGGGCGAACCGCCTCCCGCGGCGGCGGCGACGAGGCCCGCGCGCGCGGCGGCAACCGAGCGGCGGCGGGATGGGGCGTCCGTCGGCGCCGTCGTACAACGGCGGCGGCGGGTACAACGGCGGCGGCTCAACGGCCACGCGAGCAACGGCGGCGGCGGGAGCTTCGCCGACGACGACATCCCGTTCTGAGCGTCCCGAACGTCGAACCCCGTCGTGGTCCGCGGCGCGCGCTGCGGACCACGACGGCGCCTGACGGCGTAAGCCTCTCCTCTGGAGCCGCTACCCGCGCGGCTTGCGCTTCGTCGCCCGCCGCGGCGCGTCGGTCTCGAGGAGCTCCCTCTCGTCGCGGGCGAGCGCGGTCTCGATGAGCGGGTGCTGGAACAGCCGGTCCGCGGTGATCGCGTAGAAGGTCTCGTAGAGCCCGGGCACGGCGCAGTGCTCGTGGAGCGCGCCCTCGCGCAGCTCGTCGCGGACCACGACGGTGGGCACCAGCGCGAGGGCCTGCGTGTCCCGCGCGAGCAGTCGCATCGTGGCCATGTCGTCGACCTCGGCGAGGATGCGTACGCGGACGCCGAGGTGCTCGCACATGGCGTCGAACTCCGAGCGGATGTCGCTCTCCCGTCCCGGCACGATCATCGGCGCGCCCGCGAGGTCGTCAGGGAAGCGGAAGCCCTTCGCGCGCTTCGACCCCACGACGCTCACCTGCTGACGCGCGACGCGGCGGCAGCGCAGGGTGCTCCCCACGACGCGTCGAGGCGCGCGGTTCGACAGCACGAGGTCGAGCGCGTGCTCCTCGAGCCGCTCGAGCAGCCCCGAGAGCAGCCCTGACTCGAGGCTGAGCCGCACGCCCGGCCGCTGCAGCAACGGCTTGACGAACGACTCCTGGAAGTTCCGCGACAGCGTCGCGACGGCGCCCACGCGGATCACCTGCTCGGCGCTCCGTCCGCCCTCGAGCGTCGCCACCATCTGCGCGCCCGCCGTGAAGATCTGGTCGCAGTACGCGACCGCCACGCGGCCGGCCTCGGTGAGCGCGAGCCTGCGCCCGCGACGGTCGAAGAGCGCGCACCCGAGCTGCTCCTCGAGCTGATGGATCTGCGACGACAGGGCCGACTGAGCGATCCGAAGCCGAGACGCGGTCCGGGTCAGGTTGCCGTCCTTGGCGACCGCCCAGAAGTAACGGAGGTGGTGGAAATTGACCTCTTCGACCTTCATCGGCTCATCTCAGAAAGAGAACGATAAGTGCTATTTTATCTGTTTTTCAAGAACTTGAGCGTCGACCTAGGGTCCGCCCATGGAGCCCTTCGCGTCGTGGCCGCTCGCGCCCCTCGTAGCCCTCGCCGTACCCCTCACGCTCGCGCTCGCGGGCGCCGCCGCGCCGCGGCGCGCTGAGCTGGCCAGCGGCATCGCCCTCGGGCTGTCGCTGCTCTTCTGCCTCGGAGCGTCGGTCGGAGCCGAGCCGCAGCGGACGTCGTCCGCGCTCGGCGTCCGCGTCGACGCGGTGACCTGCGTGATGCTCCTCCTGGTGGCCTCGCTCGGCGCGGTCATCGTGCGCTTCTCGCGCACCTACCTCGATCGAGACCCCGGGCTCGCGCGCTACCTCCGCTGGCTCCTGCTCACCCTCGGCGCGGTGACCACTCTGGTCCTCACGAACAACCTGCTCGTCGTCGCCGCCGCGTGGACCGCCGCCAGCCTCACGCTGCACCAGCTCCTGACCTTCTTCGCCGACCGCGACGCGGCCCTCGTGGCGGCGCACAAGAAGTTCCTCGTGAGCCGCCTCGCCGACGTCGCCCTCGCGGGCTCCCTCTGGCTCGTGCACGCGAGCGTCGGCAGCTTCGACATCGACCGCATCACCGCGTGGGCGGCGGCCCACCCCGGGCTGTCGCCGTCGATGCAGGTCGCCGCGGCGTTGCTGGTCCTCGCCGTCGCCTTGCGGTCGGCGCAGCTCCCCTTCCACGGCTGGATCACCCAGGTCATGGAGGCCCCGACCCCCGTGTCGGCGCTGCTGCACGCCGGGGTGGTGAACGTCGGCGGCTTCGTGCTCATCCGCCTCGCGCCCTGGGTCTCGCAGGCGCAGCCCGCGCGGGTCCTGCTCGTGGCCGTCGGGGTCCTCACGGCCGCGGCGGGCGCGCTCGTCATGACCACGCGGGTGAGCGTGAAGGTCGCGCTGGCGTGGTCCACCTGCGCGCAGATGGGCTTCATGCTCGTGCAGTGCGGGCTCGGGCTGTGGCCCCTCGCCCTGCTCCACCTCGTCGCGCACTCGCTCTACAAGGCCCACGCGTTCTTGAGCGCGGGCTCCGCCGTCGACCACTGGAAGGTCGAAGCCCTCAACCCGCCCCCTCGCCCCGCCTCGCCGCACGCCGTCGCGGGCGCGGCGGCGCTCGCCGTCGCCCTCGCGTTCGCCCCGCGCGCCCTCGGCGCGGCGCCGCGATCGCCCGCCGACGTCGCCGCGTCGCTCCTCCTGGGCCTCTCGCTCGCGCCCCTGCTCGCCGTGCGCGCGCCGGGCGGAGCGCTCGGCCTCGCCGCCGTGGCCCTCCGCGTCGCGGGCGTCGTCGCGCTCTACTTCGGCTGGCACGCCCTCGCGGCGCGCGTCGCGCCGACGCCGTACGCCCCCGCGAGCGCGCTCTGCTGGTGGCTCGCCGGCGCGGGCCTCGCCGCGCTCTTCGCGTTGAAGTCAGCGCTGGCGCTCCGCCCCCGAGGCGCGCTCGCGCGCGCGCTCCACCCCTGGCTGTTCGCGGGGCTCTTCCTCGACGAGCTCTTCACGCGGCTGACGTTCCGCGTGTGGCCGCCGCGCCTCCCTCAACCCCAGCCGTCGACGGCGCGCGCCTCCCGCGCGGCGCTGGCTCCGGCGGCCATCGAGGTCCAGTCATGAACACGACCACCGTCTCCCGCGTGAGCCGCACCCACGTCGAGCCCGCCGCGAGCGAGCGCGCCGACGACGCCGTCGAGGCCGCGTGTGCGCGCGTCGCCCCGAGCTGGCCGCTCGATCGCTTCATCGCGGTCAACCCCTTCTGGGGTCTCATCGACGCCCCGCTCCCGACCGTCGCGGCGAAGCTCAGGGCGCTCTCGGGCGCGGAGCTGCTGATGCCCCGCGCGTTCTACCGCGACGCCTATCGCCGCGGGGCGCTCCGCGATGAGCACCTGCGCGCCGCGCTCGAGGCGACGGGGTCGCGCGAGTCGCTGGCCGACCTGCGCGCGCTCTTGAACGACGACGCGCCGCCCGCGACGCCGCGAGCGCGGGTCGTCGACGTGGTCGACGCGGCGCGAGACCTCGGCCGCGCGCCGTCGTGGCGCGGCTTCGTCGTGCAGAGCGTGAGTCAGTTCTGCGCGGCGTATTTCGACGAGGGGCAGGCGACCTTCGGCCCGGCCCGCGACGGCGGTCTCTACGCGAGCTGGCGCCGCTTCGCGGTCGTCGACCGCAGCCCGTCGCTGCGCATGGGGGCGAGCGAGTACCGCGGCGTCGCGCGAGAACTGCCGGCCACCGCGCGAGAGCTGGTCGCGACGGCCCTCGCGGCGCTCGGGGTGCACGAGCGCGACCGGGCAGACTACCTCTGGAGCCTGCTGCTCGACGTGAACGGCTGGGCCTCGTGGTGCGCCTACCGACGCTGGACCGCCCGGCTCGGCGGCGGCGACGACGACGCGATCGCCGATCTCCTCGCGGTGCGCCTCGCGTGGGAGTGGCTGCTCGTGCGCCGCGGCGGAGAGGCCGTCGCGCGTCGATGGGCGATCGCGATGGCCGCGTGGCCCGAGGTCGACGCGGCGGCCGCGGCCGCGCGACCGCGCGACTGGCTGTTGCAGACCGCGATGGAGGTCGCCTGGCGAGACCCCGTGCTGCGCGACCTGCCGCGGGGCTTCGGCGCGCAGAGGCCCGCGGCCCCGGCCGCGCAGGCCGTGTTCTGCATCGACGTGCGCTCCGAGGTGCTCCGCCGCGCCGTCGAGTCCGTGACGCCGTCGGTGCAGACCCTGGGCTTCGCGGGCTTCTTCGGCGTGCCCATCGCGTACCAGCCCCTCGGCGCCACGGCGGCCCGACCGCAGCTCCCGGGGCTCCTCGCGCCGCGCCTCCGCGCGGTCGACGTCGGCCTGGGGTCGCGCGACGCCGAGCGACGCGCGCTGCGCCTCGGGCTCCGATCGTCGGCGAGGTCGTTCAAGACCGACGCGCTGTCGTCGTTCTCCTTCGTCGAGGCGATGGGGCTCACCTACGCCGTCGAGCTCCTCCGATCGAGCCTCGGGCTGGGCGACCGGGCCGCCGTCGACCGCGCGGCCTCTCGCGCGGGCCGACGCGCGTCGGCGACCCAGGCTCGGCGGCACCGTCGCGGGCGACCCGCTCGACGACGACGCGCGCTGCGACCTCGCGCTCGGGATGCTCCGGGGCATGAGCCTCACCCGAGGCTTCGCCCGCGTCGTGCTGCTCGTCGGCCACGGGAGCGCGACCCGCAACAACCCCACGCGGCGGGGCTCGACTGCGGCGCGTGCTGCGGACAGACCGGCGAGGTGAACGCGCGCCCGCGGCGGCGCTCCTGAACGAACCGGCGGTCCGCGCGGGGCTGCGGCGCCGCGGTGGTCGTGCCCGACGACACCCGGTTCGTCGCGGCGCTGCACAACACGACCACCGACGAGGTCGAGCTCTACGAGGTCGACGACGTCCCGGGGTCGCACCGCGACGACATCGCGTCGCTGCGGTCGTGGCTCACCGAGGCCGCCGCGCGCGCCCGCTCCGAGCGCGCCGGTCGACTCGGGCTCGACGGGCTCGACCCGCGCGCGCTGCGACGCGCCGTCGAGGCGCGCGCCGCGGACTGGTCCCAGGTCCGGCCCGAGTGGGGCCTCGCCGACAACGCGGCCTTCATCGTCGCGCCGCGCGAGCGCTGCCGACACCTCGACCTCGAGGGCCGATCGTTCCTTCACGAGTACCGCCACGACGAGGACGAGGGCTACGCCGTGCTCGAGCTGATCATGACGGCCCCGATGGTCGTCACGCACTGGATCAACCTCCAGTACTACGCCTCCACCGTCGACAACCCCCGGTACGGCAGCGGCGACAAGGTCCTGCACAACGTCGTCGGCGGCCACGTCGGCGTCTTCGAGGGCAACACGGGCGACCTGAGGATCGGGCTGCCGATGCAGTCGCTCCACGACGGCGAGCGCTGGGTCCACACCCCGCTGCGGCTGAGCGTGTTCATCGAGGCGCCGCGGCCCGCCATCGACGGCGTCTTGAAGAAGCACCGCGCGGTGCGCGACCTCGCGCGCAACGGCTGGCTGTCGCTCTTCCAGCTCGATGAGACCGAGCGCGCGGTCTTCGCCCTGCGCGACGACGGGTGGCGGCGCTGCCCCTCGGAGCTCGGCGAGGGCCCGCGGCGATGACGCCCCCGCGGCGACCGCTCGGCCTCGCGCGCGGTCGTCGCTGACCCGACAGGAGAAAGGCATGAACACCCTGCATCCCACGACGCGGTCGGTGGGCGCGCTGCTCTTCGTCCGCGGCCCGGCCGACCTCCACGCCGCGCTCCGCGCGGTGAACGCCCTCCGCGCGTCGCCCCGGTCCACTCGCCCCGCCGAGGCGCCTGTCCTGGGCATCCTCGTCGGCGCCGGGTTCGAGGGCGCGCTCCCCGAGCCCGCGAGGACCCACCCCGACGCCGAGGTCACCCTCGCGCAGTCGGTCGACCTCGCGGGCGTCTGGAGCCTCTGCTGGTTCGAGGCGCGCTCGCCCTCGCCGCGGGGTTCGAGCGCGCGACGGCGATGGATCCTCGACCACGTCCTCCCGCAAGCGTCGGCGCTCGCCGGGGGCGACCGCGCGTCTCCGTGGCGCGTCCTCTTCGCCGTCGTGCCCCCCTCGGAGCGCTTGAGAGATGTCGACGGGGCGCGAGACGCCCTCGCGCGACGGTACCCCACCCTCACCATCGCCCGGGGGGTCTTCGTCGACGACCCCTCGAGGGGAGGGATCGTGAGGCTCGAAGCCGCGGAGTCGAGGTCCTGCGGCGCGCGCTGACGACGGCCTCGGGCCGCGGTCGACAGCGTTGACCCGCGCAACCGCGGGGAGACATCGTTTCACCGCATGGAACCCTCGGACATGGGCCTCCTCGTCTCCCTCGACGCGCTCCTGCAGTCCGGGAGCGTGACCGAGGCCGCCCGCCGCCTGGGCCTCTCGACCCCCGCCATGAGCCACGCGCTCGCGCGGATCCGCGCGCGCCTCGGCGACCCCATCCTCGTGCGCTCGGGCCGGGGCATGCTGCTCACGCCCCGCGCGCACGCGCTCAAGCCCCAGGTGCACCTCGCCGTCACCGAGGCGCGGCGCGCCCTCGAGCCCGAAAGGCCCTTCGCGCCGAGCGAGCTCGCGCAGACCTTCGTCGTCCACGCGACGGACTACGTCCTCGCGATCCTCGGCGGCGCCGTCGACCGCCTCCTGCGCGCCGAGGCCCCGCGGGCCTGCGTGCGCTTCGTGCCCAACACCGCCGACGACCCCGCCATGCTCCGCGACCAGGGCTCCGACCTCGCGGTGGGCATCTACGGCGACCTCCCGCAGGAGATGCGCAGCCGTCAGCTCCTGACCGACCGCTTCGTCTGCGTGGTGCGCGCGGGGCACCCGGCCGCCGCGGGGCGCTTCACCCTCGACCGCTTCGTCCGCCTGCAGCACGTGCAGGTCGCGCCGCGCGGCAAGCCCGGCGGCTACATCGACGACGTCCTGCGCGCGCAGGGGCTCACCCGCGTCGTCGCCCGCGCCGTGCCGTACTTCGTGACCGCGCTGCAGCTCGTGTCCGAGACCGACTACGTGGTCACCGTCTCCGAGCGCATCGCGAAGCGCTTCGAGGCCCCGCTCGGGCTGCGGCTCCTCGAGGCCCCGCTCAAGCTCAGGCCCTACGCCCTCAGCCTCGTGTGGCACCCCCGCGTCGACGCCGACCCGGCGCAGCGCTTCGTGCGCGACGTCTTCCTGCGGGCGTCGAAGGAGGCCGCGCGCGAGCGGCACGACAGGCCCCGCACGCGGCTCGACGTGACCGACCCGACCTCGGGGCAGACGCGGAAGCGGCCCCGCCGCGCGCCGTAGTTGCACGCGTTGCAACGTTGCCTTCACTTCTCTTGCGTTGCCCGCATGGGTTCTGCGCCCGACAGTGCCCCGCGTGAGGACGAACGGTCCTCGCGGCAGGAGCAGCGACATGAGCCTCAGAGACGCGAACCCCTCGAACAAGAAGAACCCCAAGCGCGTCGCGATCGTCATCGCGAACCCCGCGACCTCGACCACCACGGGCTGGCCCGTGGGCTTCTGGTGGTCGGAGCTCACGCACCCGTACCTCGCGTTCCACGAGGCGGGCTACGAGGTCGAGGTCTTCAGCCCCGCGGGCGGCCGGTGCGAGGCCGACGGGATGAGCGACCCGCGCGACGCCAGCGGCTACTCGGCCTCGGACCTCATCAGCCTGGGCTTCATCCACTCGCCGCGCCTCGCCGCGCTCGTCGAGGCCACCCGGCCCGCGTCGGAGATCGAGGTCTCGCGC
Source organism: Polyangiales bacterium (assembly GCA_041389825.1). Taxonomy (GTDB): domain Bacteria; phylum Myxococcota_A; class Polyangia; order Polyangiales; genus JAEYZO01. The sequence continues at coordinate 31,398 of JAWKRC010000004.1, forward strand.
TTCGACGCGATCGTGGTCGCCGGCGGCCAGGCGCCGATGTTCACCCTCGAGGCCGCGACGGCGCTCCACGCGAAGTTCGTCGCGTTCTACGAGGCCGGAAAGGTCGCGGCGGCGCTCTGCCACGGCGTGGCGATCCTCAGGTACGCGCGGCTCGCGAGCGGCGAGCCCCTCGCGAGGGGCAAGACCGTCACGGGCTTCGCCAACGTCGAGGAGGACTTCGCCGACGAGGCGGTCTGGCAGATGGGCGCGCTCCCTCGCGACAAGCGCCTGATGCCCTGGCGCATCGAGGACGAGCTCAAGAAGCTCGGCGCCAACTACGTGCAGGCGGGGCTGTGGCGCGGCTTCGCCGTGCGAGACGGCAACCTCATCACGGGCCAGCAGAACTTCTCGGGCGCCGAGACCGCGGCGCTGGTCATCGAGACCCTCGGGCGCTGAGCGGTCGCATGAGCAGCCTCGTCGGTTCGTGCCACTGCGGTCGCGTGCGCGTCCACGCGCCCGAAGACAGCGTCGGGGTCGTGGCCTGCCACTGCGCCGACTGCCAGAAGCTCCACGGGAATTTCTTCGCGCTCCTCGCGGCCGACGAGGGCGCGGTGCGCTGGGAGGGCGAGGAGCACGTCCGTTGGTACCGCTCCTCCGCGGCCAACGAGCGAGGGTTCTGCGCGCACTGCGGGAGCCGGATCGCGAAGCGCCCGGTGGAGGGCTCGCGGGTGATGCTCTCCGCGGGCCTCTTCGACCGAGACCTCCCGCGACGGGTGGTGAAGAACCTCTGGGTCGAGCAGAAGCCCGACTGGTACGACGCCCCGCGCGTCGGGCCGCTCAGCCCCGAAGACTTCGTCGAGACGGCGCTCGCGGCGCCCATCGAGTCGGCGACGGCGCAGTACGGCTACGCGCTGCGCGCGGCGTCGGGCAACCCGCGGCCGCCGGGCGTCGTCGCTCTGACCTGGATCGCCGCGAAGGACCACGAGGAGCGCGAGCGGATCCGCGCGCACTCGCGGCAGAACGTGCAGGACTTCCTCGCGGAGCCGGGGTTCATCTCCATCGTCACGGGCTTCACGGGCCTGCGGGGCTTCACGGTGACCGCGTGGGAGGACGAGGCGTCGATGAAGCGCGCGCTCGGCCGGCACCACGCGCTCGCGATGCGAGAGCTCTTCGGCGAGCGCTTCGTCGCCGCGGTGTGGACGAGCGTGTGGGCCCCGACGCGCGTGAACCGCCTCTGGGTGCGCTGCGCGTCCTGCGGCGCGCTCGAAGACGTGAACGACGACCACCGGAGCTGCAGCCGGTGCGCCGCGGCGCTGCCCGAGCGCCCGGCGTTCTGGTGAACCGTGAGCACCTCGCACGACCGCGAGCCCGTGACCGTCGTCGTCACGCGGAGGGTGAGGCCCGGGCACGAGGCCGACTACGAGTCCTGGCTCGATCGGCTCATCGAGGGCGCGTCGACGATGAGCGGCTACGTCGGCGCGAGGGTGCAGCGACCCGGCGCCGGCGAGCCGCCGGTGTACACGAGCGTGTTTCGCTTCGAGAGCGTCGAGTCGCTGCGCGCCTTCGAGGAGAGCGACCTCCGCCGACGCGCGCTCTCCGAGGTGACCCGCTTCGTCGAGGCCGACGCGGTCTGGAGCCGCCTCACGGGGCTCGAGCTCTGGTTCACGCCGCCGCCCGGTACGGTGGTGCCGCAGCCGTCGCGGTTCCGCATGGCGCTGGTGATGATCGCGGTGGTGTACGGGCTCGTGCTCTCGCTCGGCAAGCTCGTGGGGGCGGTGATGGCGAGCGCGCCCTTCGCGCTACGCCTCCTCGTCACGCTGGTCATCGAGGTGTTCCTGATGACCTACGTGATCATGCCCCGGCTCACCCGCTGGCTCGCGCGCTGGATCTATCCGAAGAGGGACGTCACCTGACGGCGGCGCGCCTTCGAGCGCGCGCAGCGCCAGCGCGAGCGCGTGCGCCTTCTGCGACGACTCGACCGCGATCTCGACCGTCTCGCCACCGAACGCGCAGCGATCGACCAGGGCCTTCGCCGCGGCGAGCGAGAGGCCGAGGTGCTCTCGGACCACGCGGATGACGCTCACGGTCCCCACGCTGAACGGACCGAGGATATCCGCGTCGATCGCGAGGCGCACCCTCGTGACGCCGACCGGCTGGAGCGCGACGTCTTCGCGCTCCGAGGCATGAACCCTGAAAGGCGTGGCGGAGCTCGGCGCCTCGGGCTCACCAGCGTGCGAGCGATCCGCATCGTCCCGCGTACCGTCTCGTACGTCTTCGATCAAGATCGCCTGAACCTCTGCGCGCTCCTCTTGCTTCATGGATCTCTTGACGCGCCGCCTCGCCGCCTCCTTCCTTCTCCGGGCGGCGTCGCGCCTGGAGTTGGCTCGATCACCGTGGCTGTTGAGGGACGCGTTGTGCGCGTACTTCGCGAGGAGAGCGTCGACCTCCGCCTGGAGGGCGCGGAACTCCGCGGACCCACGAACCGCCGCCTCTTCCTGGCGTGAACACGGGCGCGGGAACAGCGCGTTCCGCGCTTTCGCGAGCTGCCGGAGTCTTCTGAGGTCTCTGTCTCTGTTGGACTGACTCATTCCGAGCCGACCCCGCCGCGGCGCTCGTTCAGACCTCTACGCCCCCGCCCCTCGCCCGTACGCCCGCCCCATCGCGCGGATGTCCTCGACCTTCGCGTGGAACATCGACCAGTCGTCCTTCGCGTCGATGAAGGCCCAGATCGCCTCGATCTCATCGATCAAGAGCGAGCACGGCTCCGCCCGCTGGAAGTACGCCTCCGACAGCGCCTCGGGGCGCGACGGCGCGTAGCCCTCCAGCGCTCGCTTCAGCTTCTCGAAGGCCGCGCCTTCGTACATCTCCCTCGACGGAGACGCCTTCGCGCGCGCCTCGCTCGCGGCGCCTGCGTACCAGTCGAAGAAGAAGCGGTCGTAGCCCACCTGGCTCTCTCGCAGGAACGCGTAGGCCACGTCGACCAGCGCGTCGTCGTGGTCCTCTCCGCGCGCCACCACCCCGAGGCGCTCGGTGAAGCGGCGGTGCACCGCGGTCATCACCGCGCGCTCGTAACCGCTCAGCGCGTCGTCGAGGTCGGCGAAGGTCGCCAGCGGCGCGAGGGCCTCGGCGAAGCGCTCGAGGTTCCAGCGCACCGCGGCGGGCTGGCGGCCGAAGGCGTAGAGGCCGCCGTGGTCGAAATACGCCGCGGTGAAGCCCACGTCGTAGGTCGGCAAGAAGCGGTACGGGCCGTAGTCGAAGCTCTCGCCCGTCACGTTCATGTTGTCGGTGTTCAACACCCCATGGACGAAGCCCGCGATCATCCACGACGCCACGAGCTCCGCCGAGCGGCGGGTCACCTCTCGCAGCAGCTTCGGCGCGGGCTCTCCGGGCTGCGACGCGAGCTCGGGGGCGTAGTGCTCGATGGCGTAGTCGACGAGGCGCGCGAGGCGGGCCACGTCGCGGTGGTGCGCGTGACGCTCGAAGCTCCCGAAGCGGACGTGCGAGTGACCCAGGCGCACCAGCACCGACGAGCGCGTGGGAGAGGGCTCGTCGCCGCGCATCAGCCGCTCGCCCGTCTCGAAGAGGCTGAAGGTCTTCGAGGTGTAGACACCCAGCGCTTCGAGCATCTCCGTGGCGAGCACCTCGCGCACGCCGCCCTTGAGGGTGAGGCGCCCGTCGGCGCCGCGGGAGTACGGCGTGCGGCTGCTGCCCTTGGTGGCGAGGTCGAGGAGACGTCCGTCGACGGGGTCGCGGAGCTGCGCGAAGAGAAAGCCTCGACCGTCTCCGAGCGCGGGGTTGTACGTCTGGAACTGGTGCCCGTGGTAGCGCAGCGCGAGCGGCGCGGGGAGGTTGTCGGGCAGCGGCGCGAAGTCGGCGAAGTGCGCGCGGCGCTCGTCGTCGGTGAGCGGCCCGAGGCCCACCCGCGCGGCCCACGGTTCGTTGAAGAAGCGCGGCCGCTGCTCCGGGAAGCGGGCGGGCTCCACGACGTCGTAGAAGCCGTCACCGAGGCGGGTGACGACGGGGTCGGGTCGGTATCGCGCGTCGACGGGCATCGGGCGGGCGATGCTATCCCATCACGGCGCGGGGGAGCCGAGCACGCGCGCGCGCGCCGCGAGGATGTGCCGCGACACGTCCTCCACACCCACGCCGTGCGTGACCTGCGCGAAGACCGTGGGGCCGTCGCCGCGCATGCGCTTCGCGTCGCGGTCCATCACCGCGAGGTCGGCGCCGACGTGCGGCGCGAGGTCGGTCTTGTTGATCACCAGGAGGTCGCTCTGCGTGATGCCCGGCCCGCCCTTGCGCGGGACCTTGTCGCCGCCCGCCACGTCGATCACGTAGATCGTGTAGTCGACCAGCTCGCGGCTGTACTGCGCGGCGAGGTTGTCTCCGCCGCTCTCGACGATCAACAGCTCCGGCGACACGTCGCGCATCAGCTCCGTGAGCGCGAGGAGGTTCGGCGAGATGTCTTCGCGGATCGCCGCGTGCGGGCACCCGCCCGTCTCGACCGCGCGGATCTGCCCGAGCGGCAGCGCGTCGTTGCGCGTGAGGAACTCCGCGTCTTCGCGCGTGAAGATGTCGTTGGTGACCACGCCGAGGCGCACCGAGTCGCGCAGTAGCCGGCAGAGCGCGAGCACCAGGGCGGTCTTGCCGCTCCCGACGGGGCCGCCGATGCCCACGGTGAAGGCGCGCTCGGTGAAGTCCCTCGCGCGGGGCGGGTCGCGGTGCTCGAAGAGGCCCGGGTGCGACCACGACTCGTGCGTGTGCGGGTGCGCGTGGTCGTGCGGGTGATCGTGCGGGTGCGAGGGATCGTGCGGGTGCGGGGGGTGACCCATCGTGCGCTCCGTGTGCGTCAGCTCTGAAAGAGCCGTGAGTAGAGCCGGTCTTGCGTGGCCTGAAAGAGCTCGATCACCGGCGCGGTCTGCGCCACGTCGTCGAGGGTGAGCGTTCGCGCGCGGGAGAGCGCCGCGTCGAGGCGCGGGTGCATCCGTCGGTGGATCGCCTGCGCTTCGGTGGGGCCGCAGCCGCCGAGCCGCACCGCCGCCGAGAGCGCGCCGCGCAGCGCGAGGTGCAGGTACGTCGCCAACGCCTCGTCGCGGTCGACGTCGAGAAGGCGGGTGACCAGGCCGAACACCGGCGCGAGGTGGCCGTGGCCGACGCCCTTCACCACCACGGAGGCGCGCGCGTCGGTGAGCGCAGGCACGTCGAAGCCCGCGCGGCGACGTCGAGCAGGGCGCGGCCTTGCGCGCGGCTCGCGCGAGACGCGACGTGGCTCCACAGGGTCGCCGCGGTGAAGTCGTCGAGCGCGGTGAAGCGCGCGGGCTCGTCGTGCGCCGCGCCCACGATGGGGAGAGAGCCCTCGGCGGTCTGGTCGATGAGCTCACCCGCGAAGCGCTCGACGCTCGCGACCTCGCCCGCGACGGCGAGGGCTTCGAGGCCCGCCGCGTGCGCGAAGCCGCCCGTGGGGAAGGCCGAGTCCGCGAGCTGGAGCACCACCCACGCGGTCATCAGAACAGGCTGTAGCGCTGCGCGAGGGGAGCACGTCGGCGGGCGCGCAGGTGAGCCGCTCGCCGTCGGCGCGCACTTGATAGGTCTCGGGGTCGACCTCCAGGCGCGGCAGGAGGTCGTTCAGCTCATGTGCCGCTTGCCGATGCCGCGGCACCCGCGCACGACGGAGAACTTCTTGGTGAGCCCGAGGGCGCGAACGTGCCCTCCTGCCACGCGCGCTCGGAGATGAACGCGAGCGAGGTCGCGCCGGTGGCCCTGCCCATCGCGCCGAACATGGGCCGCGCGCGCATCGGCTGCGGCGTGGGGATCGACGCGTTGGCGTCGCCCATCTGCGACCACGCGACGAAGCCTCCCTTCAAGACGATCTCGGGGCGCACGCCGAAGAACGCGGGGCGCCAGAGCGTGAGGTCAGCGAGCTTGCCCACCTCGACGGAGCCGATGTCGTGCGACATCCCGTGCGCGATGGCGGGGTTGATCGTGTACTTGGCGACGTAGCGCCGCGCGCGGTGGTTGTCGTTGTCGCCGCGCTCGCTCGGCAGGCGCCCGCGCTGCGCCTTCATCTTGTGCGCGGTCTGCCACGTGCGGGTGATGACCTCGCCCACGCGCCCCATGGCCTGGCTGTCGCTCGCGATGATCGAGAGCGCGCCCATGTCGTGCAGGATGTCTTCCGCCGCGATGGTCTCTCCCCGGATGCGGCTCTCGGCGAAGGCGACGTCTTCGGGGATGTCTCGGTCGAGGTGGTGACACACCATGAGCATGTCGAGGTGCTCGTCGAGCGTGTTCACCGTGAAGGGCCGCGTCGGGTTGGTGCTGCTCGGGATGACGTTCGCTTCACCGCACACGCGGAGGATGTCGGGCGCGTGCCCGCCTCCCGCGCCCTCGGTGTGGTACGTGTGGATCGTCCGTCCCTTGAAGGCCGCGATGGAGTCGTCGACGTAGCCCGACTCGTTGAGCGTGTCGGTGTGGATGGTCACCTGGATGTCTTCGTCTTCGGCGACGGAGAGGCAGGTGTCGATGGCCGTCGGGGTCGTGCCCCAGTCTTCGTGGAGCTTCAGCCCGATGGCGCCCGCGCGGATCTGATCGACCAGCCCGTTCGACAGAGACGTGTTGCCCTTGCCCGTGAGGCCGATGTTCAACGGGATCGCGTCGGTCGCTTGGAGCATGAGCTCGATGTGCCGCGCGCCGGGCGTGCACGTCGTCGCGTTGGTGCCCGTGGTGGGGCCGGTGCCTCCGCCGATGAAGGTGGTGACGCCGCTCGCGAGGGCCTCTTCGGCCTGCTGCGGGCAGATGAAGTGCACGTGCGCGTCGACGCCGCCCGCCGTGACGATCATCCCCTCGGCGGAGATGGCCTCGGTGGTGACGCCGACGATCATCGACGGGTGCACGCCGAGCATGACGGTGGGGTTGCCGGCCTTGCCGATGCCGACGATGCGCCCGCGCTTCACGCCGATGTCGGCCTTGTAGACGCCCGACCAGTCGACGATGAGCGCGTTGGTGATGACGAGGTCGAGGGCCTCGTCGTCGTCGGCGCCGGAGAACTGACCCATGCGGTCGCGGAGGACCTTTCCGCCGCCGAACTTGCACTCGTCGCCGTAGACGTTGAAGTCGCGCTCGACCTCGACGATGAGGCCGGTGTCTCCGAGGCGGACGCGGTCGCCCACGGTGGGGCCGTAGAGCTCGGCGTACGCGCGTCGATCGAGGCGGTGGCTCACGCGCTCACCTCGTCGCGCTCGTGCGGCGGCGGCGCGACATCGCCGGGACGTCTCGCCGTGACGAGGCGCACGGTCTTCTGCTCCCCCGGCTCGAAGCGCACCGCGGCGCCCGCGGGGATGTCGAGGCGCATCCCGACGGCGGCCTCGCGGTCGAAGGTCAGCGCGCGGTTCGCCTCGGTGAAGTGAAAATGGCTCCCGACCTGGATGGGGCGGTCGCCCGTGTTGGTCACCACCAGCTCGCGGGTGGGTCGGCCGTCGTTGAGCGTCACCACGCCCGCGCGCGGGAGGATCTCGCCCGGCGTGTCGACCTCGCGCGCCTCGCCGAACACGCTCAGGTCGGGCACCGGGAGGAAGCTCCCGTAGAGCGCCAGCGCGAGGTCTCCGTCTTCGGAGGCGACGGGGTGGTGTACCGTGACGAGCTTGGTGCCGTCGGGGAAGGTGCCCTCGACCTGCACCTCGTCGATGAGGTCGGCGACGCCGTCCATGACCTGTCGGCGGCCGAGGAGGGTGCGGCCGACGTCCATGAGCTCGGCGACGGAGCGACCGTCACGGATGAGCTCCAGGATCTGCGTCGCGATGAGCGCGACGGCCTCGGGGTAGTTGAGCCGTACGCCCCGCGCGAGCCGCTTCTGCGCCAGCGCGCCGGCTTGATGGAGGAGGAGCTTGTCGACGTCCCTCGGGGCGAGCCTCACGCGCCCACGGATACCACAAATGGGGTTTACCGTGACGCGGCGCGTTGTCGGGTGAGTGACCTCACCACCGCCGCGACCACGGGTCCTCACCCACCGACGCGCAGAGCGGCGCGACGAGCTCGCGCACGGCGCGCGTCACGGCCTCGATGGACTCTCCCGCGACGCGGGCGATCACGCCGTCTCCGAGCGGGCTCGCGGCGATCACCACGGGCGCGCGTCGACCGACGGGCGTGTCGGCCACGCGGGCGAGGAGGTCGCGGGCGAGGTCTCGCGCGCGCGGGCCGAGGAGGAGCGCGGTGCCGAAAGCCTCGAAGCGACCCATGCGAGAGGCGAGGTCTCCGCGCGCGGGGTCGAGGCGCACGCGGTCGACGAGGAGCGAGCGTTCTCCGACCGAGACGGCGAGGGTCGAGGTGATGGAGGCCGCGCTCCAGCGCTCCCCGTAGGCGACGCGGCCCGCGGTGACGACGTCGATGAGGGCGACGGTCGCGTCGGGAGAGAGCGAGAGGTCGGTGCGCTGCGTGAAGCGCGCGCCCGCGAAGGGGACGACGGGGTCGGGCACGACGAGGGCGACGCCGTCTCCGTCGACGGCGACGCGAGCGCGCTGCGAGGACGCACCGCGGTACACCTTGGTCGACGCTTGCGTGGTGAGGAGCGCGACGGCGCCCGCGCCGACCGAGAGGTCGAGGGTCACGTCGTCGCCGTCGACGAGGCCGCCGCCGAGGCTGCTGGTGACGACCCACGCGGCATCGCCCGCGCGGCGGGGGCACACGAGGCGCAAGGGTCCGTCGCTGCGAGCGCGCACGACCTCGCTGCGGCGCGGGCCGCGGGCGACCACGGCGCGAGCGACGGCCGGGGCGCGAGGGGTGACGGCGTCGAGCACGGCGCGCGAGTGTATGCGACGGCGACGGGCTTCGCGTAGCCTCACGACGACGCGCATGGACGAGCGGGTCACTGCGGAGAGGGGTGTACGCCCGTGAGCTCGCGTCACGCGCCGCCGTCGGACTGGGCCGAGATCGAGGAGGCGCTGCGCGACCCGCGGCCGGGGGCGGGGCCGCATTTCTCCTTCGTGTCGATGCTGCCGCCGTACGAGACGCGGCGGTGCCCGCGCTGCCTCGCGCCGATGCGCTGGGTCTGGTTCACCTCGTCTCGCGCGTCGTGGAGCGAGATGGGCGGCCGCGCGGGGTGGCTCCCGATCTGCGAGCCGTGTCGGCGCTGGTGCGCGCTGGAGGTGTGCGTGATGTCGTGAGGCGCGGCGCGCTCACATCGACGGCGCGCGCCCTCGCGTCGCGAGCGCCGACGCGCCCGGCAGGGTGTCGAGGTCGACGCCCGCCTCGCGGAGCGCGGGGTCGAGCGCGGGGGTGAACGCCCGCCACCGCCGCAGGAGCCCGGCCGAGGGCGTGACCTCGAGCCTGTAGCTCACGGGCCCTCTCGCGCCGTCGCGCGCGGCGGGTGCTGGGGCTTCGCGCGCGACGCGCGGGCCGACGTTGCACCAGATGTCGACGGAGAAGGGCGTCCAGATGCCCGCGGTGACCCAGCTCACGATCCAGTTGAGGACGTTGAAGCGCGAGTAGATCTGCGCGACGCCGTTGGGGCAGATGGCGGAGAGGTCAGCGTCGCCCGACACGTTCACGAGGCCCCAGAGGAGGTGGTTCTCCCAGCGGCTCGCGTTGGGCGCGTAGGTCCGCTCCGTGCCCGACGCGATGTACACCTGACGAAAGCAGCCGACGCCCGCGAGCGAGAGCGCGAGCAGGGTGGACGATGTACGACGCATGGCCTCCTCCGTACGACGCCCCGGGCCTTCAACGGGGGCGAGCGATAGGAGCCTCGCCGGGCCCTCGGAGGTTCGCGCTCGACGGCCTCGTCACCTCGTCGATACCCTCGCTGCGATGCACACCCGCGCGCTGCGCGCCGACGAGCGCGACGACGCCGCGCGCACGCTCGCCGCGTCCTTCGACGACGACCCGCTCTTCCGCTGGATGCTCCCCGACGGCCGCGACCGACGCGCGTGGATCGCGTGGTTCCACGGCGTCTCGGTCGACGCGGCGCTCGCGTCTCGCAGCGCCTTCACCCTCGACGACGGGCCCACGCACGGCGCGATCACGGTGCTCCTCCCGGCGCGCGCGGCCCGCGGTGAGCACATGGCTCCGCGCGCTCGCGTCGCCGCCGCGGCGCCCTCCGACGTGGCGGCTCGCCGCCGTGGGGCTGCGCGTGCAGGCCGCCCTCGACGCCGCGCACCCGACGGCGCCCGTGGTCTACGTGCACGTCCTCGGGGTGCACCCCGCGCAGAAGGGCAAGGGCCTCGGCGGGGTGCTCCTCCGTGAAGCCCTCGCGATGGCCGCGCGCGAGGGGGTGCCGTTGTTCCTCGAGACCTCGAACCCCGTGAACCTCGGCTTCTACCGCCGCTTCGGGCTCGGCGTGCAGCGCGAGCTCCGCGTCTCCGACGCGCCCCCGGTCTGGACCCTCCAGACTGACGGGCCGCCGCGCGCGTGATCGCGCTCCCCTCGCGCGCGCAGCGATCGCCGTCAGCGCGACGCGCGCACCGCCGCGAGCACCTCGTCGCTGTGCCCGTCGACGCGCACGCCCGGGAACACCCGCTTCACGCGGCCGTCGGTGCCGATCACGAAGGTCGTGCGCGCCGCGTAGCCGCCCTGCGCCACGGGCACGCCGAAGGCCGCCGCGAGCGCGCCGTCGCGGTCGGCGATCAGCCCGAAGGGGAGGTTGTGGTGCGCCGCGAAGCCGCGGTGCGCGTCGGGGCCGTCGGTGCTCACGCCCACGATGTCGGCCCCCGCCTCGCGGTAGGCCGAGAAGGCGTCGCGGAACGCGCAGGCCTCGCGGGTGCACCCCGGGGTCTCGTCGCGCGGGTAGAAATACACCACCAGCGCGCGCTCGCGCCGGCCGCCCACGCGCACCTCGGCGCCGTCGTGCGTGGTCGCGCGGAACGCGGGGGCCTCGTCTCCCGCCGCGAGGAGCGTGGTGCGCGGCGCGGCGCTCACCTCGAGCGCGAGGATCCCCACGGTGGCGTCGGGTCCGGCGTCGACCACGGGCGGCAGGGCCGCGTCGGGAGAGAGCTCAGGCGGGGGGCTCATGGGCGCGGGCTGCGCGGGCGGAGGGCTCATCGGCGCGGGCTGCGGTGCGGGCTGCGAGCGAGTGCAGGCGACCGAGAGGGCCGCGCACGCCACCATCGAACGGAGGGACATCTTCAGCTCCTCGCCGACGCGTCGTCGGCTTCTCTCATCAGGGCCGCGAGCCAGCGGGCGAGCTCTCGACGGCGGCGCTCGTAGGTGAGGGGCCCGACCTCGCCGTCGCGGCGCAGGGCCACGAGGGCCTCGAACTCCGCGAGCACGCGCTGCCGCTCGGACGCGACCTCATCGGCGCTTCGACGCCCCTCGGCGCGCTTTCGTCGCGCCACCGCCGACGCGACGCCGCCGAAGACCACCGCGGCCGCGAGGAGCGAGGCCACGGTGCGCATCGGGCCCGCCGCGCGGGGGATGCCCGTGAGCCTCCAGCGGATCGCGTTGACCGGGGCGTCGCCGGGCTGCCGCGAGAGGGTGGTGACCAGCACGCGCTGGCCGTCGACGTTGCGCTCGATGGCGGCGGGGAAGCCGTCGACGGAGAGCCCCAGGCCCGCGGGCGCCTCGGTCGCGACGCCGACGTTCACCACGGGCAGCGGGAGCGCGAGCGCGAGGTCTACGTCGCCCCCGTGGAGCTTCACCTGGAACTGGAAGGTCACCTCGGTGGGCTGGTCGACCGTCGGGGCGACGCTCCCGCGGAAGATCACGTCGCGGCCCTCCATCGTGAGCCGAACGTCGTCCATCGAGGCCGGGGCGTTGAAGGCCGTCGCGCCCTCGGGGAGCGTGAAGCGCAGGCCGTCGGTGGGGACGTAGGTGAAGGGCCGCGGGCGGTCTCCGCCGAGCGACATGGCCGAGAGGTTCGCGAGGCGCATCCGCACGCCGATCATCAAGCGCTCGTCGCGGAAGCGGCTCTCGACGCGCGCGTCCCAGATCAGCACGCCGCGCGCGTCGTGGCTGACCGCGTGGCGCACCACCTGAACGCGGTACCCCGCCGCGTTGGTGAGCTGGAAGGGCATCGCCCCGAACTTCGCGCCCTCGCTCTCGACGCTCACCCGGTACGCGACGCTACCCGTCTCCAAGCCCGTGAAGGTGGTCTCTCCGTTCGCGTCGGTGCGCGCGGTCTGGGGCGTGTCTCGCTCCCCGTCGCGCATCGCGCCGAGCCGCACCTCGACGCCCGCCTGCGGCGCGCCCTCGGCGCTCACCACCCGCACCCGCACCGTGCGCGGGGGAACATCCATCCGCTCCTCGGCGAAGGTCTGCGGCATCTCGGCGCGGTGCAGGTCGGGCCCCTGCCCCGCGGTGCCGTGCCCGCCGTGCATGGGCGGGTGCCCCGCGGGCAGGGGCGCGTTCGGGTCGACGGGCCCCGGCGGCGCCGCGACGGCCGCGTCGGTGGCCTGCGGCGACGCGTCCTGCGCGCGCGCGATCGCGGGCGAGAGCGCGATCGCGAGCGCGAGGGTGAGGGTGCGGTCACGCATCGCTCGCCTCCGCCTCGGTCACCATCCGGCTCCCGCACTTCTTGCAGAACACCGCGTCGGGGTCGTTCGTCGTCGCGCACTTCGGGCACGCGCGCGTCGTCTCTGTCGGCGTCTCCGCCGCGGGCTCCGCCACGCTCACCGCGGGCTCCGCCTCGGGCGTCGCGTCGGTCTTCGCCTCGCCCGCCTCGATCGTCGCGAGCTGCGCCTCGGCCTTCGCGAGCCACGGGCCCAACCCCTCGTCCACCGCGCGCATCGCGTCGCGCGCCTCGGCGCGGTAGCGCGCCTCCAGGGCCTTGTAGTCGTCCTCGCCCAGGCGACCGATCGAGCGCTCGAAGGCGATGTCCTTCAGCGCGCGCAGGGCCTCGCGCTTCTTCGCCTCGGCCTCCACCGACGCGCCGCCCTCGTCGGTGAGCGCCTCGTCCCCCGGGAGCGACGGGTCGAGCGCGTGGCGCAGCGCCTCCCAGAAGAGCAGCACCGCGCCCGCCAGCGACGCAAACGCCAGCCACAGCACGGCCGTGGCCCCGCCGCGCGCGACGCCCAACGCCACGGCCACCGCGAAGACGCCGCCCACGATCAGCGCGGGCACGTGCCGGTACAAGGGGTCGTCGCCCCGGTCAGTCGTCGAGCCCACGGAGCTCCTCGTCGATGCGGTCGTCGTAGCGCTTCTCGTCGGAGGCCGCGTCGGCGCTCGGCGCCTCGCGGGTCTTCGCCTCAGCCTCGGTGTTCGCGGCGCTGCGGCGTCGAGCCCAGCGGCGCGCGAGCGCGAAGGCGCCCACGCCGCCCGCCGCGAGCGCCACCAGCGGCAGCACGTACAAGCCCTTGTTGTGCCCGCGGTCGGGCGGCACCTCGAGCGACTCGGGCCCGTAGCGCTCGACGTAGGCGTCGACGATGGCCTGCATCGTCTCTCCGCGGCGCAGCCGGTCGCGCAGCCGCTCGCGCGCCGACGCCGCCCAGCCGCAGGTGCAGGTCGCGAGCGACTCGCGCGGGCACCCGCCGCACATGCACCGCACCTTCGCGAACAGGCGTTGCTCCTCGGGCGTGGCGGGGCGCGCGAGGTCGGCGCCGCCCTGCGTGGTGTCGTGGCTCATCTGCGCGCGGGCCTCTCCCGACGCGAGCCCCAGCGCGAGGAGGGCCGCCGCCACCGCCGCCGCGGGCCGCGCAGAGAGCGCGCTCGCCGCGACGGTCGACGCCTCGGGCCACATCGCGAGGAGCACGCCCGCGATGAGCACCAGGCCGCCGAGCCAGATCCAGAGCGTGAGGGGGTTCACGTAGGCCTTGAGGTGAGCGACCTTCGTGTCGGGGTTCACCGTGGCCATCATCACGTAGAGGTCCTCGCGCAGCCCGCTGCGGATCGCGACCTCGGTGGTGGGCTGCTCGGGCCGCGCCGTGTAGATGAAGCGCGCGGGGGTGAGCACCCCGAGGTCATCGCCTCCGCGGCGGACGTGGACGCGCGCGAGCACCTGGCGCTTCGTGGCGTCGCGTCGCATCTCGGTGCCCTCGTAGGTGAGCGCGTAGCGGCCCACGGTGAACGAGGCGCCCGGGGCGAGCGTGGCCTCGGACTCCTGCCGCCAGCCCGCGCCGACCCAGCCCATGAACATCATGAAGAAGCCCAGGTGGACGATGTACCCGCCGTAGCGACGTCGGTTTCGCGACACGAGGCGCGCGAGCGCCGTGGGCGCCGCCTCGCCCTTCGACTGCGCGCGGGCCGCGGTGCCCCGGTAGAACTCCTGCGCGACGGCGGCGACGTTGAAGGCCAGCACGCCCACGGCCACCGCGGGGAGGTGCCCGTCGAGCCACGCGAGGGAGCGCCCCACGTTGATCGACCCGAGGGTGAGCGGGCCGAGGTGCACGCGCGTCCAGACGTCGTAGATGGGGTCGACGTGGACCACCGCGGGCAGGCCCACCGCGCGGCCGAAGACCGCGTGCGCGACGCCCGCCCCGAGGCCCGCCGCGAGGGGCCCGCGGAAGGCCCGCGCGAGGAGCTTCGGCGAGCCCTTGCGCCAGGGCGTGAGGGTGCCGACGCCGATGAGCGCGAGGAGCACCACGCCCACGGGCGCGAGCCAGGCGTTGTAGAAGGTCGCGCCCACGGTGAGGCGCTCGTCCCAGAGCCACTCGCTCACCTTCGGCCAGGTGGTGGCGACGGCGATGAAGACGCAGATGCCGAGGAGCATCCAGTTGTTCGCGACGAACATCGCCTCGCGCGACAGGAGCGCGTCGAGCTCGGCGGGCTTGCGCAGGAGCGGCAGGCGCCAGACCACCAGCCCCGCGCCGAAGAGGGCGACCAGGGCCATGAAGTAGACGAAGTAGATCCCGATCTCGCTCTGCGCGAAGGAGTGCACCGACGAGATGAGCCCCGAGCGCGTGAGGAAGGTGCCGAAGAGCGTGAGGAAGAACGAGACGATCACCAGCGAGACGTTCCAGACCTTCAGGATCCCGCGGCGCTCCTGGATCATCACCGAGTGCAGGAACGCGGTGAGCGTCCACCACGGCAGGCACGCGGCGTTCTCCACCGGGTCCCAGGCCCAGAAGCCGCCCCAGCCGAGCTCCTCGTAGGCCCAGAGCATCCCGAGCACGTTCCCGATCGAGAGGAACACCCACGCGAAGAGCACCCACCGGCGCACGGCCTGCACCCACTCCTGCCCGAGCCGGCCCGTGATGAGCGCGGCCACGGCGAAGGCGAAGGGCACCGCGCACCCGACGAAGCCCACGTAGAGGCTCGGAGGGTGGATCGCCATGTAGAAGTTCTGCAGCGAGGGGTTGAGCCCCTCGCCCTCCAGCGGCGCGCCCGCGAAGCTGGCCGCGAAGGGGTTGGCCGCCCAGGTCATCAGCACGCCGAAGAAGAGCTGCACGCCCATCAGCGTCGCGATGACCCACGGCGCGAGCTCGCGCAGGCGCCCGCGCAGCCACAGGACCACCGCCGCGGTGTAGCCCGAGAGGAGGAAGGTCCACCACAGGAGCGAGCCGTCCTGCCCTCCCCACAGCGCGGTGATGAGGTAGGTGGTCGGCATCGAGCGGTCGCTGTAGTGGGCGACGTAGCGGATGCGGAAGTCGTGCGAGAGGAACGCGTAGAGGAGCAGCAGCACGTCGAGCGCGACGAGGGCGCAGGTGCCGAGGGCTGACATCCGCGCCGCGCGCAGGAGCCTCGGGGCCGCGCCGCGCCGGTCGACGCCCGCGGTCACCGCGAGGGCGAGCGAGATCGCGGCGCTCACCACGAAGGCGTAGAGGACACCGGTGCCGAAGGCGGGGACGCCGGCGTCGTAGGGGGCGTTGTTCATGGGCGTTTCGCGGCGAACCCTAGAGACGTCGAGGCGGGTGGGTCAATCGAGGCCGCGTTTTCGGGGTTGTGCCGCGCCCGCGTGAGGGTGCATCCAAGACGTCCGCCCCGCCACCGCGCGCCTCAACTTCCGAAGCGCGCTCTGGCGTCGGGCAACGACGGAGGACCGCGACCGTGACGAAGGATTTCGTGCCCGCTCCCGTTCCCGAGTCCCACGGACTCTCCCCGCGGACCTCTCACCCGCCGCCGCCCGAAGACGGCATCCACCTCGACGGCCTCGCGCGGGTCGTGGTGAGCGACGTGAGCCCCGAGGTCGACGGCGGCCGCTCCGCCGCCAAGCGCGTGCTCGGCGACACCGTGACCGTCGAGGTCGACCTCGTGGTCGACGGCCACGAGCGCGTCGCGGGCTGCGTGCGCTACCGAAAGGCCGGCGACGACCGGTGGCGAGAGGCTCCGCTCACCCCGCTGGTGAACGATCGCTGGGAGGGGCGCTTCACCCCCGACGCCATCGGCCTGTGGGAGTACACCGTCGAGGCCTGGCACGACATCTTCGGCGGCTGGCGCGCCTTCGTCGAGAAGCGCCTCGCCGCGGGGCAAGACCCCGAGCTCGACCTCCTCGCGGGGCAAGACCTCCTGCGCGACGCCGCCGCGCGCGCCCACGGGGCCGACCGCGAGGCCCTCGAGCGCTACGCCTCCGCGCTCGGGCCCGCGCTGCCCATCGAGGCCCGCACCGCCGTCGCGCTCTCGCCGCGCCTCGCGGCGCTGATGTTCCTCGCACGCCGACCGCGGCCACGCCTCGCGCTACCCGCGGGTGCTCCCGCTGCGCGTCGACCGGCCGCGGGCGCGCTTCTCGACCTGGTACGAGACCTTCCCCCGCTCGGCGGGCAAGGGCGGCGCGCACGGCACGCTGCGCGACCTCGAGGAGCGCCTCCCGTACATCGCGTCGATGGGCTTCGACGTGCTGTACCTGCCGCCCATCCACCCCATCGGTCACGCGCACCGCAAGGGCGCAACAACACCCTCGTCGCCGAGCAGGGCGACCCCGGAGCCCTGGGCCATCGGCGGCCCCGCGGGCGGCCACGACGCCGTGCACCCCGAGCTCGGCACCTCGAGCTTCGGGCACCTCGTCGAGACCGCGAGGCGCACGGGATGGAGGTCGCGATGGACATCGCGTTCAGGCCTCGCCCGACCACCCGTGGGTGACCGAGCACCCCGAGTGGTTCCGCCACCGCGCCGACGGGAGCATCGCCTACGCCGAGAACACCGCCGAAGTACGAAGACATCTACCCTTCTCGACTTCGCCTCGGCCGACTGGCGCGCGATGTGGGTCGCCCTGCGCGGGATCTTCCTGCACTGGATCGCGCAGGGCGTGACGATCTTCCGCGTCGACAACCCGCACACCAAGAGCGTGCCCTTCTGGCGCTGGTGCATCACCACGGTGCAGGCCGAGCACCCCGAGGCGCCTCTTCCTCGCCGAGGCCTTCACCCGCCCGAAGCTCATGTACGCCCTCGCCCGCGCGGGCTTCTTCGCAGTCGTACACCTACTTCACCTGGCGCACGCGCTCGTGGGAGATCCGCGAGTACCTCACGGAGCTCACCCAGGCGGCAGCCAGGAGTATTCTCCGCCCGAACTTTGGCCCAGCACCCCCGACATCCTCCCCGAGCACCTGCAGAGCGCTCCCGCGCGCCTACCTCATCCGCCTCGTGCTCGCGTCGACGCTGAGCTGCTCGTACGGGATCTACGGCCCGGCCTTCGAGCTGATGGCGCACGTCCCTCGGCCCGGCTCCGAGGAGTACATCGACAACGAGAAGTACGAGCTGAAGGCGTGGGACCTCGACCACCCCGAGACGCTCGCGCCGGTGATCGCGCGGGTGAACGAGATCCGCAGGGCCGAGCCCGCGCTGCAGGTGAACCGCACGCTGCGCTTTCACCACGTCGACAACGAGCAGCTCCTCTGCTTCAGCAAGCGCGCCGAAGACGGCGCGAGCGCGGTGCTGGTGGTGGTGAACCTCGACCCGCGCACCACGCAGTCGGGGTGGACCGCGCTCGACCTGGAGGCCCTCGGCCTCCCTCACGACGCGGCCTTCGAGGTGACCGACCTGATGACCGGGGCGAGCTACGGCTGGCGGGGGGCGCACAACTTCGTGTCCCTCGACCCGGCGGCCTTCCCCGCGCACCTGTTCTCGATCGGGAGGAAGTAGAGCGATGAGCCACGGCCCCAGGCAGAGCGTGACGCTGGGCGACGACCCCCAGTGGTACAAGGACGCGGTCATCTACGAGCTGCACGTGCGCTCGTTCGCCGACTCGGACAACGACGGCGTCGGAGACTTCAAGGGCCTCATCTCGCGCCTCGACTACCTCGAAGACCTCGGGGTGAACGCGCTCTGGCTCCTGCCCTTCTACCCCTCGCCCTTGAAGGACGAGGGCTACGACATCGCCGACTACAACGACGTCAACCCCGCCTACGGCACCCTCGACGACTTCAAGGAGTTCCTCGACGAGGCGCACCGCCGGGGCATCCGGGTGATCACCGAGCTGGTGATCAACCACACCTCGTCGCAGCACCCGTGGTTCCAGCGGGCGCGGCGCGCGCCCAAGGGCCACCCCGACCGGGACTTCTACGTCTGGGCCGACAAGCCCGAGGCGTACCGCGACGCGCGCATCATCTTCAAAGACTTCGAGGCCTCGAACTGGAGCTACGACCCCGTCGCCAAGGCCTACTACTGGCACCGCTTCTACCACCACCAGCCCGACCTGAACTTCGACAACCCCGCCGTGCACGAGGCCGTGTTCAAGGCGATGGAGTTCTGGCTCGACATGGGCGTCGACGGGATGCGCCTCGACGCCGTGCCGTACCTCTACGAGAGGGAGGGCACCAACTGCGAGAACCTCCCCGAGACGCACGCGTTCCTGAAGAAGCTCCGCGCGCGCATCGACGCGCGGTACCCGGGCCGGATGCTCCTCGCCGAGGCGAACCAGTGGCCCGAAGACGCCGCGCGGTACTTCGGCGACGGCGACGAGTGCCACATGAACTTCCACTTCCCGCTGATGCCGCGGATGTTCATGGCGCTCTACATGGAGGACCGCTTCCCAATCCTCGACATCCTGAAGCAGACGCCAGAGATCCCCGACGGGTGCCAGTGGGCGGTGTTCCTCCGCAACCACGACGAGCTCACCCTGGAGATGGTCACCGACGAGGACCGCGACTCGATGTGGCGCGTCTACGCCCAGGACGCGCAGGCGCGGATCAACCTCGGCATCCGGCGACGTCTCGCGCCGCTCCTGCAGACGCGCAGGAAGATCGAGCTGATGAACGCGCTCCTCTTCTCGCTGCCGGGCACGCCCGTCCTCTACTACGGCGACGAGATCGGGATGGGCGACAACTTCTACCTCGGCGACCGCGACGGCGTGCGCACGCCGATGCAGTGGAGCCCTGATCGCAACGCGGGCTTCTCGAAGGCCAACCCGCAGAAGCTCTACCTCCCGGTGATCGTCGACCCCGAGCACCACTACGAGTCGGTCAACGTCGAGACGCAGCAGGGCAACGCGTCGTCGCTCCTGTGGTGGATGAAGCGGATCATCGCCGCGCGAAGGACCTACAAGGCCCTCGGCCGCGGCGCGCTGGAGTTCCTCCGCCCGCGCAACAAGTCGGTGCTGGCCTTCGTGCGATCGTTCGAGGACGAGCGGATCCTCGTGGTGGCGAACCTCTCGCGCCACGCGCAGTACGTCGAGCTCGACCTCTCGGCCCACGCGGGCCGCGTGCCCGAGGAGCTCTTCGGCCGCGAGCGCTTCGCCCGCGTCGGGCGGGAGCCCTACTCGCTCACCCTCGCGCCGCACGCCTTCTTCTGGCTCTCGCTGGAGAACGCAGAGGCCGCGGTGGCCGGCGACGACGCGCCGCTGCCGAAGCTCGCCCCCGCCGCCGCGTGGGAGGCCCTCTTCTCAGGCCCGCACCTCGCCGCGCTGGAGAAGCTCCTGCCCGCGTACCTCAAGCGGCAGCGGTGGTTCCGCGGAAAGTCCCGCCGCGTGAACGCCGTCACCCTGCGCGACCGCGCGCGCCCCGACCTCCTCCCCGACGACAGCGCGCTCGCCTGGGTCACGGTGAGCTATTTCGACGGCGACGAGGACGTCTATTTCCTCCCGCTCGCGGCCTCGTCGGGGGCCGACGCGCGGGGCGTGCTCGACCGCGCGCCGCGCTCTGCCATCGCCGAGCTCAACCTCGGGGGCCGCGAGGTGGTGCTCCACGACGCCGCGCTCTCGCCCGAGTTCGCGTCGGCGCTCCTGCGCCTCGTCGCGAGCGCGCAGCGGGTCGACACCGAGCACGCGCAGCTCCGCGGGTCGCTGGGCTTCGCGCTCGAAGACCCCGCGCCCCCGCCGCGCGTCGGCAGCGCCGAGCAGACCAACACCTCGGTGGTCTTCGGCGAGTCGTACATCCTCAAGCTCTTCCGCCTGGTGGAGCCTGGGCTCAACCCCGACGTGGAGCTCACGCGCTTCCTCCACGCGGGCGGCCGCGACGCGCCGGTGCCCGAGCTCCTGGGCTCGCTGGAGTACCGACGGCCGAAGCTCCCCGCGGCCTCGCTCGCCACGGTGCAGCGCTTCATCCCGAGCCGCGGAGACGCCTGGAGCTACACCCTCGAGACCCTGGGCCTGAGCCTGGAGCACACCCTCGCGAGCGCCGCCGACGCGCCGGCGCTGCCCCCGCCCGAGGGCCCGCTGCTCGCGCAGGCCGCGTCGCCGGTGCCCCCGTCCGTGGAGGAATTCGTCGGGCCGTACCTGCCCTTCGCGCGGCTGCTCGCGCAGCGCACGGCGCAGGTGCACCTCGCGCTCGCGTCGGAGCCCGACGACCCCGACTTCGCGCCGGAGTCGTTCTCCGAGCTGCACCAGCGGTCGATGTACCAGTCGGCGCGCACGGCGCTCGCGAAGGCCGTCGAGGAGCTCGAGGCCCGCGTCGACGCTCTGCCCGAGCACGACCAGGCCCTCGCGCGGTCGGTGATCGCGGGTCAGTCGCGGCTCGACGCGAAGCTCCGCGCGGTGGCGGCGCGCAAGGTCGACGCGCTGCGCGTGCGCTGCCACGGAGACTTTCACCTCGGGCAGGTGCTGCACACCGGCGGCGACGTGGTGATCCTCGATTTCGAGGGCGAGCCCACGCGCGCGCTCGGCGAGCGGCGCTACAAGCGCAACCCCTTGCGCGACGTGGCGGGGATGATCCGCTCGTTCCACTACGCGGCGGTCACGGCCGAGGACCGTCAGCGCATCGACTCCCCGCGGCTGCGCGAGGCGACGCGGGCGTGGGCGGGGTGGGTGAGCGCGGCCTACCTCGGCGCGTACCTCGACGCGGCGGCGGGCGCGAGCTTCCTCCCGACCGACCGCGGCGACTGGGAGGTGCTCCTGCGTTTCTATCTCCTGGAGAAGTGCATCTATGAGCTGCGCTACGAGATGGCCGCGCGGCCCGACTGGCTGCACGTGCCGCTCGAAGGGCTGACGGCGTTCCTCCACGAGGACTGAACGATGACCGAGAGACGGGTGCCTGCGCTCGCTGCCCTCGCCTTCGGAGCGATGACGTGACCCACGCCATCCCCCACCGCCTCGGAGCGACCCCCCTCGGCGGCGGTCGGTGTCGCTTCGAGGTCTGGTCTCCGCGCACCGCGAACGTGGCCGTGCACCTCGTCGACGACGACCGCGTCGTCGCGATGGCGCCCATCGACGACGACCACCACTACGCCGTGGAGGTCGACGCCGTGCCCGATGGCGCGCGCTACCGCTACCGCCTCGGTGACCGCGGCGAGTGGCCCGACCCCGCGTCGCGCGCGCAGCCCGACGGCGTGCACGGCCCGAGCGCCGCCGTCGACCTCGCCTTCACCTGGACCGACCAGCGCTGGCAGGGCGCCTCGCTCGACGCGCTGGTGCTCTATGAGCTCCACGTCGGGACCTTCACGGCCGAGGGCACCTTCGACGCGGTGATCCCTCACCTCGCCCGCCTGCGCGCGCTGGGCGTCACGGCCATCGAGCTCATGCCCGTCGCGCAGTGCCCGGGCGCGCGCAACTGGGGCTACGACGGCGTGTACCCCTACGCCGTGCAGCCCGCGTACGGCGGGCCCCTGGGGCTCAAGCGCCTCGTCGACGCCGCGCACCGCGAGGGCCTCGGGGTGCACCTCGACGTGGTCTACAACCACCTCGGCCCCGAGGGGAACTACCTCGGCCAGTACGGCCCCTACTTCACCGACGTCTACAAGACCCCGTGGGGCTCGGCGCTGAACTTCGACGGGCCGCACAGCGACGCCGTGCGGCGGTACTTCATCGAGAACGCGCTCCAGTGGGTCGAGGACTTTCACCTCGACGGGCTGCGCCTCGACGCGGTGCACGCCATCGTCGACCGCTCGTCGTACCCCTTCCTCGAGGAGCTCTCTGACCGCGTCCACGCGAGGGCCGAGGCGCTCGGTCGCGAGGTGCTGGTGGTCGCCGAGAGCGACGCCAACGACCCGCGGCTCGTGCAGCGCAAGGCCCTCGGAGGGATGGGCCTCGACGGCGTGTGGAGCGACGATTTCCACCACGCCGTGCACGCGCTCCTCACGGGCGAGCGCGACGGCTACTACATGGACTTCGGCCGCGCGTCAGACCTCGCCGAAGCCTGGCGCCACGGCGCCGCCTACCGCGGACGTCGATCGAGCTTCCGCCAGCGGAGGCACGGCCGCGACGCGCCCGAGGTCGAGGGCCCGCGCCACGTCGTGTGCTCGCAGAACCACGACCAGGTGGGCAACCGCGCGCGAGGAGAGCGGCTCATCGCGCTCACCGACCTCGCGAGGGCGAAGCTCGCGGCGGCGCTGGTGATCCTCTCTCCGAACACGCCGCTCCTCTTCATGGGGGAGGAGCACGGAGAGACGGCGCCCTTCCTGTACTTCATCGACCACGGCGACGCGGGGCTGATCGAGGCGATCCGAAGGGGCCGGACCGAAGAGTTCAAGGACTTCGCGTGGACGGGCGAGCTCCCCGACCCCGCCGCGGTGGAGACGATGCGCCGCTGCGTGGTCGACCACGACGCGCGCGAGCGCGAGCCGGGGCGAGCGCTCTACGCGCTCTACGGCGAGCTGTTGAAGGCGCGCGCGCGGCTGCGCCCTCGGGAGGGCGAGCGCGATGGGTGAGCGAGGCGGAGTCTCCGCGGTGGATGCGCGTCGCGCGCGGAGAGCGCGCGGTGATGGTGTTCAACCTGAGCGCGGCGCCGACGGAGATTCCGTTGGGGATCGACGAGGGCTGGCCCGCGACGGTGTCGTCGGGAGGCGTGCCCGCGGCGGCGGAGGTGGTGACGATCGAGGGCTGGGGCTTCGCGGTGTACGAGCGCGAGGGCTGACGCGCCCTGGTGTACCGTCGCGGCGATGTCTCTCGCCGGGGTCGCCAAGGAGACGCTCTCGATCTGCGAGCGCGGCGTGTACGTCGTCGACGGCGCGCGGGTCGAGATCGGCCCGCTGATCGCGGCCGCGGTCGACGGCACCACGCTGTTCGAGCCCGACGATTTCGCCACTCTCCTGCGCGTAGGGAGGCCCGGCGCGCGGCCGCGCGTCGAGGTGGTCGCCGAGGCGGCGCCCGTCGCGGCGGCGCAGCGGCTCGTGGTCGACGAGGGCGAGCGTCGCGTGGTCGCGCTGAACTTCGCGTCGGCGAAGAACCCCGGCGGAGGCTTCCTGCGCGGGGCGAAGTCGCAGGAGGAGGACCTCGCGCGCTGCTCGGCGCTCTACGTCTGCGAGCTGACGCAGCGCGCCTACTACGACGCCAACCGCGAGTGCGGGTCGATGCTCTACACCGACCACGTCCTCCACTCGCCCGAGGTGCCCTTCTTCCGCGACGAGTCGCTCGACCTCCTCGCGTCGCCCTTCACCGCGTCGGTGGTGACCGCGCCCGCGCCCAACGCAGGAGAGGCTCTGCGCAACGGGCGCGAGACGCGCGGAGACGTCGCGCGCGCCCTCGACCACCGCGCGGGCGCCGTGCTGGAGGTGATGCGCGCGAAGGGGCACCGCGTGCTGGTGCTGGGCGCGTGGGGCTGCGGGGTCTTCCGCAACGAGCCCGCGGCGGTGGCCGACGCCTTCGCTCGCTGGCTCGAAGACCAGCGCTTCGAGGGCGCGTTCGACAGGGTGGTGTTCGCCGTGAAGGAGCGCGGCGGCGCCGAGGTGAACGTCGCGCCCTTCCGCGGGCGCTTCGAGGGATGGGCGTAGACGCGCGACGCGATCCTCCACCTCACCGCGTCAGTCGACACAGGCGAGCAGGCATCGTTCAGCGCAACAGCCTCAGGCCGGGGTTTCGCGTCTGCCGCCGCGTTCACCCCGGGCAAAGGCGAGGGTGCCCCTGCCGGGGCTTGGAGCGAGGGCTGCCGCGCGTGCGCATTGACGTGAGCGATGTCCTGGAGCCCCGAACGGGGCGACCGCGCTTTTGCCCGGAGTGATGGCGCGAACGCGCCGAACTCCGGCCAGACAAGTCGAGCCGAACGATCCCGGCCACATCCCCTGCGCCCCGTCGCCTGAGCGCCCCACCCGCGCTTCGACCCGAAGCGCCGGAAGACCTCTCACCCTCCTCCCGCGCTTCGACCCGAAGCGTCGGAAGACCTCCAACACTCCTCCCGCGCTTCGACCCGAAGCAAAGAAATAGTATCCCCCCGCTCCCGCCGCTTCGTCGTCGCAACAACGGAGCACGCATCCCTCCGCCGCCCCTCGGCTCATTTTCTCCGCAACCTCTCTCCGCGCCTCGCGAGGAGCCCCCCGCACCCACGGGCCCGTCGGCCCGCTGCCCGGAGGTCCTCGCCCATGTCCTCACCCCTCTCGCTCCCCTCGACCACCGTCCCCACGGACGACGGCGACCTCGTCGCGGCGCTCCTCCACGGAGACGCCCTCGCCCTCGACCGCGCCCTCCGCGCGCTCTACCCCCGCATCGTCACGGTCATTCGCGCGGTGCTCGTCGGCGCGTGCCCGTCGCGCGTCGACGACCTCGCCCAGCGCGCGGCCCTCCGCGTCGTCACCCACCGCCGGCGCTTCGACCCTCGCCGGGGCAGCCTCGCGGCCTGGGTCAACACCATCGCGGGCAACCTCGCCCGCAACGCCCTCCGCGACGACCGCCTACGCAACGCGCGCC
Organism: Polyangiales bacterium; assembly: GCA_041389825.1. GTDB lineage: Bacteria > Myxococcota_A > Polyangia > Polyangiales > JAEYZO01. The sequence goes on from JAWKRC010000004.1 coordinate 56,215, forward strand.
TCGCCCGCGACGCCGAGCTCGACGCGCTCCCCGCCCCCACGAACGCGTGGGGCGTCGACCGACGCGCTGCGCTCCTCGCGCACCTCGACGCGCTCCCCGCCCGCGAGGCCGAGGCCCTGCGCGCGCGCTTCGTCGAGGGCGAGACCTGGGAGGCCGCCTCCGCCCGCCTCGGCTGCACCGTCGACGTGCTGCGCGGCCGGGTGCGCGCGGGCCTCGCGAGCCTCCGCGCGGCGGTCGAGGCGCGCATGACCACGGCCTTTGAAGAAATCGATGTCGCGAATCCCAGGTCGCCCACCCCCGCGGGTAGTTGCGAGTGACGGCCCATCGAGCCGACCCACAGAGAGGAGACACCGCCATGAACCGCAAGCCCAACACCACCAAGACCACCGCGTGTGAGACCACCGAGGCCCCCGTCGACGTCGCCGCCGACGCGTGGGAGTCCGTCGCCGAAGAGGTCGACGCGGCGCCCGAGGCCCCGCCCCTGCCGCCCGGCATCGACGTGCTGTACGTCTCGACGACGGTGACGCACCTCGCGTCGACGTGGTCGTCGGGCGAGACGCAGGCCGGGCTGATGACCCTGCCTCGCTCGAAGTACGACCCGGCGGACCTCGCCGCGCTCCCGAGGCTCGCGTCGGCGTTGGTCTACGCGAAGACCCAGCAGATCGACGTGGCCTCGGTCGCCACCACGGCGCGGCTCTCGCCCGAGGTGGCCGAGTCCGCGCGCACCACCCGCCAGCGCATGCTCCGCGCCGCGGAGTACCACCTCGACGACGACGCCCAGGTCGCCGCGCGCATCGCCTCCATCCGAGAGGGCTACGGGTGGAACGACACCGCCGTCGACCTGCGGCGCCTCGCGGCGCTGTACACCGAGAACGTCGGGCGCTTCCCCGCGCAGAGCGACCGGCACTATTTTCCGGGCGACGCGGCGAAGGCGCTCGGCCTCGCGGCGGCGATCTTCTCCGCGGCGCCCCCCGAGGAGCCGCAGCGAGCCTGGTCGGCGCGCGTCGCGAAGCTCTGGTCGCTCCTGGAGCAGCGCTACGCCCCGGTGCGCGCCGCGGTGACCTTCGTGACCGGGAGCGAGGTCCCCGCGCTCACGCAGCTCCGCCGCCCGACGCAGTCGAGCGAGAAGCCCGCGGGCGAGAAGAAGGAGGGAGAGAAGCCCGCCGAGACGAAGACCGCCCCCGAGAAGCCCACGGAGGGGAAGGTGAACACGGAGACGAAGACCGCAGGGGAGAAGCCCTCGGGGGGCGACGCCAACGCCATCGCGTGACCCCGCGCTGACGAGAGGAGCCCGACGCGGGCTCCCTCGGCCCCGCCAAGGTCGAGCTTCGTTGGGACGCGAGACCCAGCTCGAGCATCGCAGCTCACGCGGATGAGCGACGACGCCCAGATCATCGAGCTCCGGCGGCAGGAGCAGCGGCTGCGCTTGATCCTCGACGGGGTGCGCGACCACGCGATCTCGATGCTCGACCCCGAGGGGAAGGTGCAGACCTTCAACGCCGCCGCCGAGCGCATCAAGGGCTACCCCCTCTCGGAGGTGCAGGGGCGGTACTTCGCGATGTTCTTCACCCCCGAGGACCGGGCCTCGGGCCTTCCCGAGCTGGAGCTCGAGACAGCGCGCGCGAAGGGGCGCTACGAGGGCGAGGGCTGGCGGCAGCGCAAGGACGGCTCGCGCTTCTACGCCGCGGTCTCGCTCTCGGCCCTGTACGACCCCTCGGGCGAGCTCGTGGGCTTCGTGAAGGTCACGCAAGACCGCACGCGGTACCGGGAGCTCGACGAGGAGGCGAGGATCAACGAGACCATCTACCGGATCGGCACGGCGCTGGGCTCGGACCTCGACCTCGACGCCATCGTCACGCGGCTCACCGACGAGGCGACGGCGCTGTGCCGCGCGCAGTTCGGGGCGTTCTTCTACAACGTCGTGAGGCCCGAGGGCGGGAGCTACATACTCTACACGCTCTCGGGCGTGCCGCGGGAGCGCTTCGAGCGCTTCCCGATGCCGCGCAACACCGCGGTCTTCGCGCCGACCTTCGCGGGCACCGAGGTGGTCCGCTCGGACGACATCACCAAGGACCCGCGCTACGGAAAGAACCCCCCGCACCGCGGGATGCCCGAGGGTCACCTCCCCGTGCGGAGCTACCTCGCCGTGCCCGTGAACTCCCGCAGCGGCGAGGTGCTCGGCGGGCTCTTCTTCGGCCACGCCGAGCCGGGCGTCTTCACCGAGAAGGACGAGCGGGTGCTCGTCGCGGTCGCGGCGCAGGCCTCGGTCGCCATCGACAACGCCGCCTGCACGCCGCCACGCAGGCCGCCGAGGCCCAGTACCGCGTGCTGGCCGAGTCGTCGCCGCAGTTCGTCTGGACCACCACCGCCGACGGGCAGGTGGAGTACTGCAACCCGCGCTTCCTGAGCTTCGTCGGCCGCTCGCTCGAAGAGATGCGCGCCGCGCCCGTCGTGGCACGAGATCGTCCACCCGCGCGACGCCGACCGGGCGGCCGCGGCCTGGTCGAGCGCCGTCGCGTCGGGAGCCCTACGAGGTCGAGTACCGCTTCAAGCGCGCCTCCGACGGGAGCTACCGCTGGTTCCTCGCGCGGGGCACGCCGGTGCGCGACGCCGACGGCCGCGTCTCCCGCTGGGTCGGCACCTGCACCGACATCGACGACCGCAAGCGCAGCGACGAGACACACCGCTTCCTCGCCGAGGCGGGCGCGCTGCTCGCGTCGTCGCTCGACTACCGCGCCACGCTCGCGACCCTGACCCGCCTCGCCGTGCCCGCGATGGCCGACTGGTGCGCCGTCGACCTCCTCGACGACGCCGCGCGCTCGAGCGCATCGCCGTCGCGCACTCCGACCCGAGCCGGGTCGAGCTGGTGCGGGAGATCCAACGGCGCTACCCCCGAGCCCGACGAGGGCGCGCGGCGCGTCCTGCGCACCGGCGTCGCCGAGCGCGCGCGGAGGTCACCCGCGAGATGCTCGCGGCGGCCGCGCGCGACCCGCAGCACCTCGAGCTGATCCGCGCGCTCGGCCTGCGGTCGTGGATGGCCGTGCCGGTGGTGGTCCACCAGCGGGTGCTGGGGGTGATCGAGTTCGCCTCGTCGGAGTCGGGCCGGCTCTTCGAGGCGCGCGACCTCGCGGTCGCCGAGGAGATCGGCCGACGCGCCGGGGTGGTGATCGACAACGCGCGGCTCTTCGAGATGACCCAGCGCGAGCGCCTCCGCGCCGAGGAGGCCAGCCGCGCGAAGGACGAGCTCCTCAGCGTGACCTCGCACGAGCTGCGCACGCCGCTCAACGCGATCCTCGGGTGGAGCCGGCTGCTGCGCTCGGGGACCCTCAACGAGGAGAAGAAGGCCCGCGCCCTCGAGACCATCGAGCGCAACGCCCGCGCGCAAGTGAAGCTCGTCGACGACCTCCTCGACTTCAGCCGGGTGGTGACCGGGCGGCTGCGCCTGACGCTCGCGCCCTTCGACCCGACGCAGGTGGTCGAGGCCGCGGTGGACGTCGTGCGCCCGGCGGCGGAGGCGAAGGGCGTGCGGCTCCAGGTGCTCCTCGACCCCGACGCGGGCACGCTCAACGGAGACGCGGGGCGCATGCAGCAGGTGGTGTGGAACCTCCTCTCGAACGCGGTGAAGTTCACGCCGAAGGGCGGGAGGATCTACGTGCGGCTCCAGCGCGAAGACTCCTCGGTCGAGGTGGTGGTGGGCGACTCGGGCATCGGCATCGAGCCGGCGTTCCTCCCGCACGTCTTTCAGCCCTTTCGCCAGCAGGACGCGACCATCACCCGCGCCCACGGCGGCCTCGGGCTCGGGCTCGCCATCGTGAAGCACCTCGTCGAGCTCCACGGCGGCACCATCGCCGCGCAGAGCGACGGCCCCGGCCGCGGGTCTACCTTCGTCGTGCGTCTCCCCGTCGCGCCGCTGCGCGCGACCTCGGCCTCGCCCGGCTACACCGACGCGGCGAGGCTCGCCCGCGCCCGCTCGTCGCTCTCGTGCCCGCCCGAGCTCGAGGGCCTGCGCCTCCTGGTCTGCGAAGACGAGCCCGACGCGCGCGACCTCCTCGAGTCGATCTTCGTCGAGTGCAAGGCGACGGTGGTCCTCGCGGGCTCGGTCTCCGAGGCGCTGGAGCGCTTCGCCGAGCGCGTGCCCGACGTGGTCATCAGCGACATCGGGATGCCCGACGCCTCGGGCTACGAGCTCATCCGACGGATCCGCGCGCTCCCGCCCGAGGAGGGCGGCCGCGTGCCCGCGGTCGCGCTCACCGCGTACGCGTCGATGTCCGACCGCACCCGCGCCCTCATGGAGGGCTTTCAGAACCACGTCGCCAAGCCCACCGAGCCGATGGAGCTGCTCGCCGCCGTCGCGGCCCTGGTCGGCCGCCACTCCCGCGGGTGAAGCATCGCCGCCCTGTGCCCGCGCCGACGCGGGGAGTATCTCATTCGGCGCATGAGGATCTGGCCCGGCGACCCCTTCCCCCTCGGCGCCACCTACGACGGCTCCGGCGCGAATTTCGCGATCTACTCCAACGTCGCAGAGCGCGTCGAGCTCTGCCTCTTCGACGACCGCGGCCGCGAGACCCGCGTCGACCTCCCCGAGGTCACGGGCTTCGTCTGGCACGGCTACGTCCCCGAGATCGAGCCCGGTCAGCGCTACGGCTACCGCGTCCACGGCCCGTATGACCCCGCGGCGGGGCACCGCTGCAACCCCGCGAAGCTCCTGGTCGACCCCTACGCCCGCGCCGTCGACGGCGAGGTGCAGTGGGGCCAGGCCGTCTACGGCTACCCCTTCGGCGACCCCGACGGCCGCGACGACTCCGACTCCGCGAGCGCCATGCCCAAGTCCGTCGTCACCAGCCCCTACTTCGACTGGCGCAACGACCGGCTGCCCAACACCCCCTGGCACAAGACCGTCATCTACGAGCTGCACGTCAAGGGCTTCACCGCGCAGCACCCCGACGTGCCCGAGGAGCTGCGCGGCACCTACGCGGCCCTCGCGCAGCCCGCGGTGATCGACCACCTGCACCGGCTCGGCGTGACCGCGGTGGAGCTGCTCCCCGTGCACCAGTTCGTGCACGACCACCGGCTCGTCGACCTCGGGCTGAAGAACTACTGGGGCTACAACACCCTCGGGTACTTCGCGCCGCACTCGGCCTACGCCGCGACGCGCGTGCGCGGGGGCGTGGTGCAGGAGTTCAAGCGCATGGTGCGCGCGCTCCACCACGCGGGCATCGAGGTCATCCTCGACGTGGTCTACAACCACACCTGCGAGGGCAACCACATGGGGCCGACGCTCTCGCTCCGCGGCGTCGACAACGCGACCTACTACCGCCTCGCCGAAGACCCGCGCTTCTACATGGACTTCAGCGGCTGCGGGAACTCGCTGAACATGGGCTCGCCCAGCGTGCTCCAGCTCATCATGGACTCGCTGCGGTACTGGGTGGTCGAGATGCACGTCGACGGGTTCCGCTTCGACCTCGCGGCGGCGCTCATGCGCGAGCTGCACGCGGCCGACAAGCTGTCGTCGTTCTTCGACCTCATCCAGCAAGACCCCGTGCTCTCGCGCACCAAGCTCATCGCCGAGCCCTGGGACGTCGGCGAGGGCGGCTACCAGGTCGGCAATTTCCCCGTCCTGTGGTCCGAGTGGAACGGCAAGTACCGCGACACGATCCGCGACTTCTGGCGCGGAGAGCCCAGCACCCTGCCCGAGTTCGCCGCGCGCTTCACCGGCAGCTCGGACCTCTACAGCAGCAACGGCCGTCGGCCCCACGCGAGCATCAACTTCGTCACCTGCCACGACGGCTTCACCCTGCGCGACCTCGTGTCGTTCAACGAGAAGCACAACGAGGCCAACGGCGAAGAGAACCGCGACGGCGAGTCGCACAACCGCTCGTGGAACTGCGGCGCCGAGGGCGACACCGACGACCCCGCTGTGGTCGCCCTGCGCTCGCGCCAGCAGCGGAACTTCCTCGCGACGCTCTTCCTCTCGCAGGGCGTGCCGATGCTCCTCGCGGGCGACGAGCTCGGGCGCAGCACCGCGGGGAACAACAACACCTACTGCCACGACTCGCCGCTCTCGTGGGTCGACTGGGAGACCGTCGACGACGGCCTCCTCGACTTCGCCTCGCGGCTCATCCACTTCGTGCGCGCGCACCCCGTCTTCGGCCGACGCCGGTGGTTCCAGGGCACGCCCGAGCGCGGCACCGGCCTCGCCGACATCGCGTGGTTCCGCCCCGACGGCGAAGAGATGACCGACGACGACTGGCGCGCGCACTTCGCGCGCTCCCTCGCGATCTTCCTCAACGGCCGCGGCATCCCCAGCCGCGACTCTCAAGGGAGGCGCATCGTCGACGACAACTTCCTCCTGCTCTTCAACGCCCACCACGAGCCGCTGCGCTTCACGCTCACCGACCGCGCCGAGGGGCCGTGGGATGTCGTCTTCGACACCGCCGCGAAGAGGCCCTGGGCCGACGGCGTGAGCTTCGACGCGGGCGCCACCGTCGACGTCGGGCCTCGCTCCGTCGTAGTGCTGCGCCATGCCCGCTGACCGACGCCCTCCCACGGCCACGTACCGCCTGCAGCTCCGCGCGGGCTTCGGCTTCGACGAGGCCGCCGCGCTCGCGCCCTACCTCCGCGCGCTCGGGGTGAGCCACGCGTACCTGTCGCCCATCCTCCAGGCCGCGCCGGGGAGCGCGCACGGCTACGACGTCATCGACCACCGACGTCTCAGCGACGACCTCGGCGGCCCCGAGGCCTACGCGCGGATGTGCGCGGCCTTCGAGGCCGTAGGCTTGGGTCAGGTCGTCGACATCGTGCCCAACCACATGTGCATCTCCGTCGAGGGCAACGCGTGGTGGTGGGACGTGCTGGAGAACGGCCCCTCGTCGCTCTACGCGCACAGCTTCGACGTCGACTGGTCGTCCCCGCTGGAGATCGGCCGCAACAAGGTGCTCGTGCCCATCCTCGGCGACCACTACGGCGCCGTGCTCGACCGCGGAGAGGTCAAGGCCGCGCGCGAGGGCGCCCGCTTCGTCTTCCGCTACTACGACCACGCGCTGCCGGTGGCGCCGCGCTCGCTCGCCGAGCCCCTCGCCCGCGCCGCGACGCGCTGCGGCTCCGACGACCTCGCCTTCGCCGCCGACGTGCTCGAGATGATGCCCAGCCCCACGGCCACCGACGAGGCGAGCCTGCGCCGACGTCACCGCGACAAGGCCGTGGTGGGCCGCTACCTCGCGCGGCTCTTCGACGAGCGGCCCGAGACCGCGACGGCCGTCGACGCCGAGCTCGCCGCGATCAACGCCGACCCGGGCGCGCTCGGGGCCTTCCTCGACCGGCAGAACTACCGCGTGGCCTTCTGGCGCGCGGCGACGCACGAGCTCGACTACCGGCGCTTCTTCGACGTGAACGAGCTCGCGGGGCTGCGCGCCGACGACCCGCGGGTCTTCCACGACACGCACGACCTGATCCTCGGGCTCGTCGCCGACGGGAGGATCGACGGGCTGCGCGTCGACCACCCCGACGGCCTGCTCGACCCCGAGGAGTATTTCGAGCGCCTGCGCGAGTCGGCCCCGAGCGCGTGGGTGGTGGCCGAGAAGATCCTGGAGGGCGACGAGACGCTCCCGCCCTCGTGGCCCGTCGACGGCACCACGGGCTACGAGTTCCTCAACCGGCTGATGGGGCTCTACGTCGACCCGAGCGCCGAGGCCGCGCTCACCGCGCTCTGCGAGGAGCTCACGGGAGAGGACCACACCCCCTTCGCCGAGCTCGCGGTCGACAAGAAGCGCTACGTCTTGAAGGAGATCCTCGCGGCCGACGTGGAGCGCGTGACGTTCGCCTTCGAGACGGTGTGCGTCGAGCACCCGCGCTACCGCGACTACGCCCTGCCCGAGCTGCGCTCGGTCGTGCGCGAGGCACTCGCGCAGCTCCCGGTGTACCGCACCTACCGACGTCGCGGGCGCAAGATGACCGAGGTCGACGCCGCGCGCGTCGACGGCGCGCTCGCCCGCGTGAAGGAGGCGCTCCCCAACGCCGACCCGCCGCTGGTGGACTTCCTCGGCGCGGCGCTGAAGGGCGAGGTCGACGGCGAGGCCGCGTGGACCTTCACCGCGCGCTTTCAGCAGCTCTCGGGTCCCGCCACGGCGAAGGGCGTCGAGGACACGGCCTTCTTCAACGACCTGCGGCTCACGGCGCTCAACGAGGTGGGCGGCGACCCCGGCCGCTTCGGGGTCTCGCTCGACGATTTCCACGCGTGGAACGCGCTCATGCAGGAGGCGTGGCCCGCGACCATGACCACCACATCGACGCACGACACCAAGCGCAGCGAGGACGCGCGACTGCGCCTCGCGACGATCAGCGAGGCGCCCGAGGCGTGGGCCGAGGCGGCGCGGGCGATGGCGGTGCGGGCGCGCGCCTTCGGCAACTGGGGCGTGAGCGGCGACGCGGTGTACTTCCTCGCGCAGACGCTAGTGGCGGCGTGGCCCGTCGACGCGGAGCGCGCCAAGGCCTTCATGCTGAAGGCGTCGCGCGAGGCGAAGAAGCACACCTCGTGGCGCCGCCCCGACGAGGCCTACGAGGAGGCGATGCTCTCGCTGGTCGAGCGCGCGATGGCCGACGCGGAGTTCACGACGCTGGTGTCGCGATTCGTGGAGCGGGTGGAGCCCGCGGCCCGCGCGCACGGGCTGTCGCAGGCGCTGGTGAAGCTGTGCTCCCCCGGCGTGCCCGACACGTACCAGGGCTGCGAGCTGTGGAGCCACGACCTGACCGACCCCGACAACCGCCGCCCGGTGGACTACGCCGCGCGCAGGGCGCTCCTCGAGGCGCTGGAGGGCGCGACGCCCGAGGCGGTGCTGGCGCGGACGGGTGATGGGTTGCCGAAGCTCTGGGTGACGCGCGAGGCGCTGCGGGTGCGGGGCGAGCGTCCGGAGTGCTTCGGCCGCGAGGGAGCTACGCGCGGGTCGAGGCGACCGGGAAGAGCGCGAGCGGGTGATCGCGTTCGCGCGCGGCGGGTCGGTGGTGGCGCTCGCGCCGCGGCGGGTGCTGTCGCTGAGGGAGGGGTGGGGCGACACCGCGGTGACGCTGCCCGAGGGCGCGTGGCGCGACCGCTTCACGGGGCGCGCGTGGTCGGGCGCGGTGCGGGTGGCCGAGGTGTGGGAGCGCTTCCCGGTGGCGCTGCTCGTGCGGGGGTGACGGGGCGGTCCCCTCCCGCCGATCGCCGATCGCTGGTAGTGCTCTCTCATGGGCGCTGAGACCGAGATCACCTACGCCGTCTCGCGGGGCCTGCCGGGCATCGGGAACATCCTCCCGATGGCGCGCAGCGCGCTCGCCTTCGTCACCGAGATGCAGCGGCTCGGAGACATGGTCGAGACCTGGGTGCTCAACGACCACATGGTGGTGGTGACGCACCCCGCGCTCGCCGAGCAGACGCTCCTGCGCAACGCGGCCATCATGCAGAAGGACTGGTTCCTGCGGGACCTCAAGCGGATCATCGGCGAGGGCCTGCTCTCCAGCGAGGGAGACTTCTGGAAGCGCCAGCGACGTCTCGCGCAGCCCGCGTTCCACCGGGAGCGCATCGCGGGCTACGCGACGGTGATGGTCGAGCGCGCCGCGGCGGTGGCCGACGAGTGGCGCGCGGGGGAGCACCGCGACGTGCACCCGGACTTCATGCGGACGACCCTCGACGTGGTGGGCCGCACGCTCTTCGGCGCGTCGGTCGACGTCGCCCACCGCGTGGAGCCCGCCCTCGACGCGATCATGCACTGGTACGGCACGCCCTTCCTCGTGGGGAACCCCCTCGCGATGAAGCTCCCGCTGCCTGCGGCGCGGGCCTTTCACGACGCGAAGCGCACCCTCGACGAGGTGATCCTCGGGATCATCGAGGCGCGACGTCGCAAGCCCGACCCCGACGCCGACGACCTCCTCGCGATGCTCCTCGCCGCGCAGGACGAAGACGGCTCGCGCATGACCGACACGCAGGTGCGCGACGAGGTGATGACCCTCTTCCTCGCGGGCCACGAGACCACCGCCCTCGCCCTCTCGTGGACGGCCTGGCTCCTCGCGACGCACCCGGCGGCGCAGCGCGCGCTCCGCGACGAGCTCGCGACGGTGCTGGGCGACCGCGACCCGACGCTCGAAGACATGCCCCGGCTGCGCTTCACCGAGGCGGTGGTGAAGGAGTCGATGCGGCTCTATCCGCCCGCGTGGGCCATCGGGCGTGAGTCCACCGCGCCCTTCGAGCTGGGCGGTCGTCGCTTCGGCCCGCGCACGCAGGTGTGGGTGAACAGCTACGGGATGCACCGCGACGGCCGGTACTTCACCAACCCGCTGGCGTTCACGCCGGAGCGGTGGATGGACGGGCTCGACAAGCGCCTGCCGAAGTTCGCGTACATCCCCTTCGGGGGCGGTCCGCGGGTGTGCATCGGCAACACCTTCGCGATGATGGAGGCGGTGCTGATGCTCGCGACCTTCGCGCGCCGGTGGAGCTTCGCGCCGGCGCCCGACGCGCGAGTGGAGGCGCGGCCGAGCATCACGCTGCGCCCGCGCTACGGGGTGAAGCTGACGCTCTCGCGGCACGAGGCGCGACCGATGGCCGAGGCCGCCCCCGCGGAGTGAGCGATGCGCTGGGAGGGCGCGACGCTGGCGGTGCGCAACGCCGACCGCGCGAGCATCGCGGTACACCCTCGTGGCTCGTACGAGCGCGAGGGGTCGCACCGGAGGGCCGCGTCGCCGGCGCGACGCGTCCTCCATCGCACGGTCTGGAGAGCGGCGCTGCCGCGAAGGGTCCTCGTCTCGCCCGTGCGTGCTCCCCGACCAGAGGACGTGCGGCGTGGGCCGCGCGGCCGCGATGAGCCCCGAGCGCGCGTTCTACCTCCGCGGCGTGCTCGCGGTGTTCGCCGCGCTGCTCGTGGCGCACGGGCTCGCCACGCTGACCGTGCTGCGGCCGCACCTCCATCACCGCCGCGTCGACGCTGTCACCGTCGAGCGCCTCGCGGCGGAGGCGCGCTGGGAGACCTTCGACCACGACGCGGTGCGCGACCTCGCGCGGTGGACGGTCCATGACGTAGAGCGGAGCGTCGTCGTCCCGGTGGGGCTCGTGCCGTGGGACCTCGTCGCCGTCGAGCGCGCCTCGGGGAACGACCGCTCGATCGCCCTCACGGCGAGGGTGAACCGTCACTTCCGCGAAGCGCCCACTGACGCGCGCTGTGTGCTCGACGACCCGCCGAGCGCGGACCACGACCGCGTGGAGCACGCGCGCGTCGACGGAGTGACGCTGTTCCGGTGCGTGCGGGTGGGCTCTCGGTGGGCCGTCGCCGAGACCCGGTGGCGCTTCGGCGTGCGGCTCGACAGCGGGATCGGCGCCGCGGTGCTGCTTGCGCTGGGGCGCGTCGCAGCAGTGGTCGTGTCGCTCCTTCTCGCGCTCTGGGCGTCGTGGGCGCGAGCGTCGGAAGTCCATCGGCCCGTGATCTGGGAGTTGAGCACCGAGGGCAACGACACGGCGTACCGCACCGCCGACGTGACCGAGCCGACGCCGCCGCCAGTGATCGACGGCGCGACGATGACGACGCGGCTCGCGGTGCTGCTCGCGTGGGTCGCGGCGCTGCACGCGATCCCGCCGCTGCTGCGCGCGATCGGATGGGTACCGTAAGACTCGCGTCGCGCCGCGTGTGCACGCGCCGCCACCGCCACTACGGCCACCACCGCCACCACCGCCGTCGCGCGGAGAGGTACGCGCGTGGTGAGGCGCGAGCATGAGCGCGTCCTGAGGAGCGACGCGTGCTCGACGCACGCGAGCGACGATGGACGGCGCTCAGGCGACGCGCATCGCCGCGCGCGTCAGACGATGGAGTCGGTGGCACCCCCGTCCCCGTAGTCCAGCGCGTAGCGCCGGAAGTGCAGGAACAGGCTCTGCGCCACCGACATCGCCGGCACCGCGAGGAGCGCGCCCACGATCCCGAAGAAGTGCTCCCCCGCGAGCAGCGAGAACACCACCAGCACCGGGTGGATCTTCGCCGCGTCGCCCATGATCTTCGGGTTGAGCAGGTTCGCCTCGATCTGGTGGATCCCGATGATCCACAGGAGCACGAACACCCCCGTGCCGAAGCTCTGCGTCAGGCCCACCGCCACCGCGGGCACCGACGACATGATCGTCCCGAAGATCGGCACCAGCGAGAAGACCGTCGCCACCAGCGCGAGCGTCGGCCAGTACTTCAGGTCGGCCAGCGCGAAGCCCACCGCGCTCAGCGACCCGTTCACCATGCAGATGATCAACTGGCCGCGCACCACGCCCGACAATCCCCGGTCGAGCCGGCGCAGCAGCGCGTCGAAGGCGTCGCGCGACTCGGGCCGTACCAGCCCCCGGAAGAAACCCAGCACGCGCTCCTCGGTCACCAGCAGGTAGGCCGAGATCATCAGCGTCAGGAAGAAGCTGAAGATCCCGCCGATCACGCCGCCGATGATCCCGCGGCCCACGCGCACCACGTCGGCGACGTGGCCCTCGCCCAGGCGCCGGAGCTGCCGCTGGAAATCGCTCCTCCCCTCGCGCATCCGCGCGCGGGCGGAGATCAGCCGCCAGTGGTGCTCGTCGACCTGCTCCAGCTCCACGCCCTCGGGCGGGAGCGTGACGCTCCACCCCTCGGGCGAGGGCGTGACGTGCACCGCGCCGTCGTGCTGGAACCTCGGCTCGTCGTCATCGTCTCCTCGCGCGGGCGCGACCTCGGGCGCGCGCGACGGCGCCGGGGGCGTCGCGCCGAGGGCCCCCTGGGCGCGCACGATCAAGGGCTGCACGCTGCGCTGCCACGCGTCGGTGACCTTGCGGCGGAGCGCGGGCGCCTCGTTCACCGCGAAGCCGCGCACCTCGCCCACCACCCGCGGCGTGAACGCGAAGAGCGAGAAGAAGAGCGTGCCCACCAGCGTCGCGTAGACGACCAGCACCGCGCCCCAGCGAGGGAGCGAGCGCCCCCCGGCCCTCACCCGCGTGAGCGCGCCCACCACGGGGTGCAGCACGTACGCGAGGAGGGCGCCGAAGAAGAAGGGCTTGAGCACCCCGCGGAAGGCCACCAGCGTCGCGAGCACGAGCGCGCCGCTCACCGCGAGGAAGATCACCCGGCGACGTCGGACGGGGTCGCTCAGCACGGACTCACTTCGCCTTGCGCGACGCGCGCCGCGGGCGGGGGCCGTCGGGCGAGCCGTCGCCCAGCACGAGGAAATACGGGTGCAGCCGCGCCCACGTCGCGTCGAGCGCCTCGGGCATCACCCGCACGTCAGAGATCACCGGCATGAAGTTCTGGTCGCCCCTCCACCGAGGGACGACGTGCACGTGCAGGTGCTCGGCGATCCCCGCGCCCGCCGCGGGGCCGAGGTTCACGCCGACGTTCAAGCCCTCGGCGTTCACCGCCACCTTCAGCGCCGCCGCCGACGCGCGCACCAGCTCGAAGAGCGCCGCGTGCTCGCGCGGCGTCAACTCGCTCAAATCGCTCGCGTGCCGCCGCGGGACCACCATGAGGTGACCCGACGCGAAGGGGTACTTGTTGAGCATCACGAAGGCGTCGGCGCGCTGGCAGAGCAGCAGGCGCTCGCGGTGCTTCGTGGGCTCCTCCTGGGGGTAGCGGCAGAAGATGCAGCCGGGCTCCTTGGGGCCGCGGATGTACTCCATCCGCCACGGGGCCCACAGCCGGGGGCTGGGCGTGGTGTTGCGCTTGGGCTTGGGGGAGGTCATGGCGTCGCGCGGGGGCCGAGCATGAGTGATGCGTCGGCCCGCGCGCAACGGCGGAGTGGAGAGGCGGGAGGAGAGAGCCGTCAGCTCTTCGAGGGGAGGTCGCCCAGCGCGTCGCCGAGCTTCTCCTTGATGAGGTCGCCGAGGGTCGAGCCGCGGCGGCCCTCCTTGGCGGCGGGGGCGGGCGTCGAGGCCGTGGTGCCCTCGGTCGCCTCGGTGCGGCCCGCGAGCCCGCGGAGCGACAGGAGGATGCGGCGCTCGTTCATGTCGAGGCCGCTGACCTCGACCTTGAAGGGCTCGTTGCGCTTGAGGCGGCGCGAGCCGTCGATCACGTCGGCGCTGTACTCGTGCGACGGGATGAAGCCCTCGACGCCCGGCTCGATGGAGACGTAGGAGCCGCCGTCGAAGGTGTTGATGAGCTTCACCTCGAGGACGCGGCCCGCCGGGTAGTCGTTCGGGATGCGCGACCAGGGGTCGTCGAAGAGCTGCTTGATGCCGAGGGAGACCTTCTTCTCGTCGTGGTTGATCGAGAGGATGACGGCCTCGACGTCGTCGTTCTTCTGGTAGAGGTCCGACGGGTTCGCGACGCGGAGCGTCCACGAGAGGTCGGACTTGTGCACCATGCCGTCGACACCGTCGCGGATGCCGATGAAGATGCCGTAGTCGGTGATCGAGCGGACCTTGCCGCTCACCTGGTCGCCCGGGTTGAACTCGTTGACGAAGAGCGTCCAGGGGTCGGGCTCGAGCTCCTTGATGGAGAGCGAGATGCGCTTGGCCTTCGCGTCGACCTCGAGCACCTGGCACTCGATCTCGTCGCCCGTGTTCAGGATGTTCTTCGGGTGCTTCACCCGGCGCGTCCAGCTCATCTCGCTGACGTGCACGAGGCCCTCGATGCCCGGCTCCAGCTCGATGAACGCGCCGTAGTCCGTGATCGAGACCACCTTGCCCTTGATCTTCTTGCCCTGGGGGTACGCCTCCTCGGCGTGGTTCCAGGGGTCGTCCATCGTCTGCTTGAGGCCCAGGCTGACGCGCTCGGTCTCGGCGTTGTACTTCAACACCTTGACGGTGACCTCGTCGCCCACCTGGAAGAGCTCGTTCGGGTGCGTGACCCGGCCCCAGCTCATGTCGGTGATGTGGAGGAGGCCGTCGATGCCGCCGAGGTCGACGAAGGCGCCGTACTCGGTGATGTTCTTGATGACGCCCTTCACCACCTGACCCTCGGCCAGGCTCTTGAGCGTCTCGTCCTTCAGCATGTTGCGCTCCTTCTCGAGGAGCACGCGGCGCGACAGGACGATGTTGCCGCGCTTCTTGTTGAACTTGATGACCTTGAACTGGTGCGCCTGGCCGATCAGCTTGTCCAGGTTCCGGTGGGGGCGCAGGTCGACCTGCGAGCCCGGGAGGAAGGCCTTCACCCCGCCGCGGATGGTGACCGACAGGCCGCCCTTCACACGCGCCGAGATGGTGCCCTCGATGATCTCGTCGGCCTCACAGGCCGCCGAGATCTCGTCCCAGACCTTCATCTTGTCGGCCTTCTCCTTCGAGAGGAGAACGAGGCCGTTGTCGTCCTCGCGCGACTCGATCAGCACCTCGACCTGGTCGCCGGGCTGAACCGCCACCGCGCCCGCGGCGTCGGTGAACTCCGAGACGGGGATCACCCCCTCGGACTTGTACCCGATGTCGACGACGACGTTTTCCTTCCCCACGCGGAGGACCGTGCCCTGCACGATCTCCCCCTCGCGGATCTTGTCGCCCGCCGCCTGGCTCGCTTCGAAGAGCGAAGCGAAGGAGTCCATCCCCCCACCCTGCACCGTTTCTTGATTCGTCATGCCGTTGTTCTGAGACCGTCCTTTCGGAAGAGTCTCCAGGCGGTGCACCGCGCGATCGCGATCCTCGCAGCGTGGGCCACCCACGAATCGCTTCGTGGAGTTCGGGGTCTCCGCCTCGCGACCGTCGCGAGCGGTGACCCCAGTGTCGTGCTGCGTTAGAGGTTGAGTTGCGGTGGCGCCGGATGGGTCGCGCGGAGCGCCCGCCTGGAGCGAGACCCGGGGTGGTAGATCACTCCCCGGTCCATGTCAAAGGCCCCTTGGCGCGTCGCGCGCGAAAACGGGCGCTCAGGCCCGCGAGCGCGCGAGGTCGACGATCACCTGGGCCACCGTCGCCGCGTCGTCTTCGCTGGAGTCTACCGTCACCGCGTCGGGCGCGGCCTTCAACGGCGCCACGGGGCGCTCGCTGTCTTGCCGGTCGCGCTGCACCACCTCGGCCAGGGTGCGCTCGTAGTCCGCGGCGACGCCCCTGCGGGAGAGCTCCTCCCACCGCCGCCTGGCCCGCACCTCGGCCCGCGCCGTCAAGAACACCTTCACCTCGGCGTCGGGGAACACCACCGTGCCGATGTCCCTCCCCTCGAGCACCACGCCCCCGTCGGCCCCGAAGGCCCGCTGCGCGTCGAGCAGCGCCTCTCGCACGCCCGGGTACGCGCTCACCGCGCTCGCCCCCATCGACATCTCCGGCGACCGGATCCGCTCCGCCGGGTCTTCGCCCTTCACCATCACCCGCGTCGTCACCGCGCCCGACGCGCCGGGCAGCCCGACCTCCAGGCGCAGGTCTCCCGCGGCCACCGCGTCGCGCGTCACCCGCTCGCAGCCCTCGCGGTCGGTGTAGTCCACCCCCGCGTCGCGGCACAGGAGCGCCGACGCGCGGTAGAGCGACCCGGTGTCTACCAGCGTGTAGCCCAGCGCCCGCGCCACCAGCGACGCCACCGTGCTCTTGCCCGCCCCCGCGGGGCCGTCGATCGCCACCACCGGCTTCGCGCGCGCCATCGTCTCCCTCACTCCTCTTCGATGCTCGCCCCGAGCGCCCGCAGCGTCGCCGCGAACCCAGGAAAGCTCGTCTCGACGCACCCGACGTCGTCGACCACGGTCTCGCCGTCGGCCGCGAGCGCCATCACCGCCGCGGCCATCGCGACTCTGTGGTCTCCGTGCGAGCGCACCACCGCGCCGCCCCTGGGCCTGCCGCCCAGCACCCGCAGCCCGTCGCGCGCGACCTCGTGCTCCACCCCGAAGCGCGCGAGCGCCTCGGCCATCGTCGCCACGCGGTCGCTCTCCTTCACCCGCAGCTCCGCGAGGTCCTCGAAGCGGCTCTCTCCCGGCGACACCGCCGCGACGGCCACCAGCGCGGGCACCTCGTCGACGCTCCGCACCGCGAGCTCGCCCGCCACCCTCGCCCCCCGCCGCAGCTCCGCGCCGCCGCCCACGCCCACGTGCAGGTCCCCCACGGGCTCTCCGCCGCGCTCGCCCTTCGGGTCGACGAAGACCCCTCCGCCCTGATCCCGCAGCACCTCGGCGAAGCCCACGCGCGTCGGGTTGGTGCACACGCCCCTCACCGCCACGCGGCTCCCGCTCACCACGTGCGCCGCCGCCACCACGAAGGCCGCGCTCGACGGGTCGCCCGGGATCGTCACGTCCAGGGGCTCGAGCGCGCCGCTCCACCCCGCGGGGTCGAGCAGGCACAGCGGCCCCATCGTCTGCAACGGCGCGCCCATCGCCGAGAGCATCCGCTCGGTGTGGTCGCGCGACACCACGGGCTCGCGCAGCGCGGTGTGCCCGTCGGCGAAGAGGCCCGAGAGGAGCAACGCAGACTTCACCTGCGCGCTCGCGACCTCGACCGCGTGGTCGAGCTCGATGAGACGTCGCCCGCCCGTGAGGCCCTCGATCACTAGCGGCGCCGTCTCGTCTCTGCGCGCCGCGTCGATGGCGCCCTCGATCTTCGCGCCCCGCGCCCGCAAGGGCCGCGTCACCCGCGCCATGGGTCGTCGCGTGAGCGACGCGTCGCCCACCAGCCGCGACCCGAAGGACTGCGCCGAGAGCACCCCCGCCAAGAGCCGCATCGCCGTGCCCGCGTTGCGGCAGTCGATGTCTCCCGCGGGCGCGCGCAGCCCGTCGAGGCCGCGGCCCGTCACCCGCGCGAGCGCTCCGTCTTCGACCACCGCGACGCCGAGCGCGCGCACCGCGTCGAGGGTCGCGCGCACGTCGTCGCCCGTGCCCAGGCCCCGCAGCGACCCCTCGCCGGTCGCGAGCGCCGAGAGGATCAGCGCGCGGTGCGAGATGGATTTGTCCCCCGGCACCGACACCGCGCCGCGCAGGGGCCGCCGCGCGGGGCGCACGCGCCATCGCTTCACCGCGCTCACGGCCGCCGTGTCTACACGCGGGGTGTCGGGGTGTCGAGGGGCGCCGCGGTCACTCCGCCGCCGCGTCTTCGCGCAGCATCGTCACGATGCGCATCGCGCGGCGCGCCTCGCCCTCGTTCGCGCGCACCGTGAGCGACACGTAGCGGCCCTCGCTGCTCGCCACGATGCCCTCGCGCATCAACCGCCCGAGGCCCAGCAGCGTCACGATGGCGCCGCGCACCTCGGCCACCATCGCGCGCACGCCGCGCACCGTCGCCGCCGCCGCGGCCTCGTCGCTCGCGAGCCCCGCGGCCTGCACCGTGACGTCGGCGGGAAGGTCGGCCTTCGCCACCAGCGCGTCGAGGTGACCCGCCGCCGGAGGCGCGCCCCGCAGGTCGGCCTGCGCCCGCGCGCGGATCGCCGCGAGGTCGACCGCGACGCGCAGGGTGCCGTCGACGCCGCCCACGCGCTCCCACAGGGCCGAGAAGCGGTCGTCGTCGAGCACGCTCCTGCGCTCTGCGCCCGCGAGGCGCTCGGCCTCCCTTCGCAGGAGCGACCGCGGCAGCACCAGCACCACGCCCTCGGCCGGGAACATCAGCACCCGCTGCCCCACCGCGGTGTACGCCACCCCCGACTCGCGGCCCTCCTCCACGGCCTCGCCGCCCTGCCGCGCCGCCGCGAGCACCGCGTCGCGCGTGAACCCGCCGCGCGCCATCACCACCGGCCACCCGCCCCGCACCTGCCCGCTCCCCGGCGGCATGTACAGCGCGTAGGCCACCATGTCAGAGGTGCGCAGCGCGTCGAAGCCCAGCGCGCGCTGCACCTCGCCCACCTGCACGCCCGCCGACTGCGCCGTCTCGAGCGCGCGGTCGAAGTGCGGAGACCGCCGCGCCGTCGCGAGGTCGAAGCGCCCCCACGACACCGCCCCGGGAGGGAACAGCGCCAGCGGCTCTCCCCGCGGATCGGGCGGCGCCAGCGGGGGACGCGTCGCCGCCGTCGTGGTCACCGTCGTCGCGCACCCGACCGTCACGCCGAGAAGCGCCGCGCACGCCAGCGCCCGACGCGCCACCCCGATCCCCCTCGCTCCGTACTGACGGCCATCACCCACGCGCTTCGTCACCGGCTTCGACCCTCTCGTTCCTTCGAATATTTCCGCAATCCTACATTGACGTCACTGACCTACAGCCTTGAAATCGCGAGCGGGCAACGGGGAGGCCGTCGGCCGCCGCAACGATGAGAGGAGTGAAGGCGAACACCGTCACTCCTCTCATCCCTACCCTTCGACCATGGCCTTCAACTGCGCCACGAAGCGCAGCGCGTCGAGGGGGGTCATCCGATCGACCTCGACGGCCTTGAGGGCCTCGACCGCGGGGTGCGAACCCTCGGGCTCCGCGGGCTTCGCGTCGAAGAGCCCCATCTGCCTCGGCGCGCGGCGGGCGGGGCCGTCTCCGCGCTCGAGGTCTCGCAGCAGGGTCTTCGCCCGCGCGAGCAGCGGCTCGGGCAGGCCCGCGAGGCGCGCCACCGCCACGCCGTAGCTCTTGCTCGCGCCGCCCTCGGACAGCTTGTGCAGGAACACGATGTCGTCGCCGGTCTCGCGCGCCGACACGTTCACGTTCGCCACGTGCGGCTTCGTGTCGGCGAGCGCGCAGAGCTCGTGGTAGTGCGTCGCGAACATCGCCCGCGCCTTCACCACGTCGTGCAGGTACTCCGCGACGCTCCACGCGATGGCGAGGCCGTCGAAGGTGCTGGTGCCCCGGCCGATCTCGTCGAAGAGCACCAGCGAGCGCGCCGTCGCCCCGCGCAGGATCGACGCCGTCTCGCGCATCTCGACCATGAACGTGCTCGCGCCGCGGGCCACGTCGTCGCTCGCGCCCACGCGGGTGAACACCCGGTCGACCCTGCCCACGCGCGCCGCGCTCGCGGGCACGAAGCTCCCCGCCTGCGCCATCAGCACCGTGAGCGCCACCTGGCGCATCAGCGTGCTCTTGCCCGCCATGTTCGGGCCCGTGACCAGCAAGAGCCTGCGCCCGCCCATGTCGAGCGTGACGTCGTTGGGCACGAAGGCGCCGGGCTCGAGCGCGGCCTCGACCACGGGGTGGCGGCTGTCTCGGAGCTCGATCACGCCCGAGTCGTCGACCACGGGGCGCACGTAGTCGTGGCGGTGCGCGACCTCGGCCAGGGCCGCGAGCGCGTCGAGGTCGGCGAGGGCGTGCGCGAGCCGGCACTGCCGCGCGGCGGCCTGCGCGACGTGGCCGCGGAGCTCCTCGAAGCGCTGCTTCTCGAGCGCGCGGAGCTTCTCTTCGGCCTCGAGGATCGCCGTCTCGAGCTCGGTGAGCTCGTCGGTCACGTAGCGCTCGCCCGTCGCCACGGTCTGCTTGCGCCGGTAGTCGCTCGGCACGAGGTGCAGGTTCGCCTTGGTGACCTCGATGAAGTAGCCGAAGACGTTGTTGTACTTGACCTTGAGCGACGCGATCTTCGTGCGCTCTCGCTCCTGCTGCTCCAGCGCGAGGATCACCTCGCGGCCGTCGGTGGCGAGCTTGGTCAGCCGGTCGAGCTCGGGGTCGAAGCCCAGGCGGAAGACGCCTCCGTCGTCGACGGTCGCGGGCGGCGCGTCGGCCAGCGACCCCGCGAGCACCGCCGCGAGGTCGGCGCAGGGGTCGAGCTTGCGCAAGGGCCCCAGCGCCTCTGCGGCGTCGGGCTGGGCCTCGACCTGCGCTATCACCTCGGGGACGCGCGCGAGCCCGTCGCGCAGGGCCGCGAGGTCGCGCGGGGTGGCCGCGCCGAGCGTCGCGCGGATCGCGATGCGCTCGAGGTCGGGCACCAGCGCGAGCGACTGCCGGAGCGCGCCGCGCAGCTCGGGGTACGCCGCGAGGGCGTCGACGGCGTCGTGACGTCGCCGCACGCGACGCGGGTCTTGCAGCGGGAACGCGACCCAGGTGCGCAGGCGCCGCGCGCCCATCGGGGTCACCGTCTCGTCGAGGTGCTTCAAGAGCGTTCCTCGGCGGTCGCCGCGCACCGAGCGGAAGACCTCGAGGTGCTGCAGGGTCACCTCGTCGACCTGGAGGTGCTCGCGCGCGTCGAGCCGCGCCACGCGCTGCACGGGCACCTCTCCGCCGGGCTGAAAGCCCTGGGCGTAGCGCAGCGCCATCGCCGCCGCGCAGCGCAGCGCGACGGACCCGCCCTCCAGCGCCGACGCGCGCTCCACGTCGGGGACGTGCTTCGCCAGCACCTCGGCCGCGTCGCGCGCGGGCATCGGCGCCACGCCCCGCACGAACAGCCGCGGCAGGAGCGCCACCTGCGCGCGCACCGTGGGCTCGGAGCTCGACGGGCACACCAGCTCGCGCACCTCGAGGCGCGAGACCTCGCCCGCGAGGCCGAAGAGGTCGCTCGCCTCGGTGACGAAGAGCTCTCCCGTGGTGAGGTCGTACGCGGCGAGGGCCCACGCGCCCGGCACGTCGGGGCCGCCCTCGGGCGGCACCACCGCCGCGAGGAACTGGTTGGTGCGCGCGTCGAGCGCGTCGCCCTCGAGCACCAGCGCGGGCGAGAGCACCCGCACCACCGCGCGCTTCACGATCCCCTTGGCCTTCGAGGGGTCTTCGAGCTGCTCGCACACCGCCACGCGGTGGCCCATCTCGAGGAGCCGCGCGATGTACGTCTGCGCGGCGTGGTAGGGCACGCCGCACATCGGGATCGAGTCGGGCTCGTTGCGGTTGCGCGAGGTGAGCGTGAGGTCGAGCGCGCGCGCCGCGGTGAGCGCGTCGTCGAAGAAGAGCTCGTAGAAATCCCCCATGCGGAAGAAGAGCAACGCGTCGGGGTGCTGCGCCTTCTCGCGGAGGTACTGCTGCATGGCGGGCGCCTGCGCGCCCTTGGAGTTCGCTCCGATCATCGCGTCGGCCATCGCGCCGGTCTACCGCGGTACGACCGCGGCCTCACGGCGAGGGGTGTCATTGGCTGTCAGTTGAAGACCCGGCCGCGCGCGAAGGGGTTCACGCGGAACTCGACCAGGCCGTTGAGCTGGGTGTCGACCACGAAGAGCCGGTCGACGCCGGGGACCCAGCGCACCGACGTGAGGAGGGAGCCCACCGAGGAGCTCCACGGGGCGTAGGCGCCGGTGGTGCTGAAGGTGATCTGCGTGTCGCGGTCGGGCGTGGCGGCGACGGGAACGGTCTGCCCCATCGGCACCGTGAGCGCGGGGAAGATCTGGAAGCACAGCCACGGGTTCGCGAACACGGGCGCGTCGAGGCGGCTGGCCTGGCCCGTGGCGTCGACGGAGCCCGTGCAGGCGCGCGCGGCGGGGCACGCGGCGGCGCGGAGGTTGGTGAGGTTGCGCTGGTCGCGGCAGCGGTTCACGAGGGTGTCGACGCGGCCCTGGGCCTCGGGGTCGACTCGCACTGCCCGTCGGCCCGCGCACCGCGGGAGGAAGCCTGACACCGTGCCGAGCACGATCCACTGCCACCCGCGCGCACCCGCCACGTCACCGCCTGCGGGAAGCACCTCGAGCACCACGCCCACGTCGTCGAAGCCCCCGGCGCGCAGCACCAGCCGGTCGTTGTAGGCGCGCTCGACGACGAAATCCCGGTTCGCCACCGCCGAGTTGCCCGCGCCGAAGAGGGCCGCGCACAGGTCGATCGTCGGCGGGCAGCGGCGTGGTCGCTCTTGATCACCAGCACGTCGCGCGCGGTCGTTGGCGAGCGCGCCGCGCGCGCAGAAGGCCGCGCCCGGCGAGTCGAGGGTGAGCTCTCCGTCGCGCACGGCGAGCGCGCCGCCCGACTGCTCGAGCCCCGGCAGCACGCCCTCGTACACCACCGCCCAGCTCTCGTTGCGGGCGACGTACGGGTCCGCCGCGCCGTAGGTCACGACCCCCGGCGTCGACGACGCGATCTCTCGCGGCGCGAGGGTGATGCCGTAGTTCTCGCTCATCCCGCACTCGGGGGTCATCGCGAGGGTGCGCGCCTCGCCGCACACCAGCGCCGCGGCCTGGTCGGCCTCGATGGGCTGCCCCGTCGTGCTGCCCGTCACGATCACCGTGGTGGCCGGCGGCGCCGCCACCCGCGGCGGGTCGGTGAGGGCCTCGGCGGCGCGCGGCGCGTGGCGCACGAAGCGGTAGGGCACCTGCGTCGGGTCGCTCACGCCCTCGCACGCGGCCTCGCGGCAGGGGGCCTCGTAGTCGTCGACGTCGACGATGGAGAGCCTCCCGTTGCGCATCGCGACGGCGACGTAGACCCCGCGGAGCTGCCCCGGGCCCGCGTTGATGCCCGCGCGGCAGGGGTCGCCCACGTCGCAGCGCACGGCCTCGTCGAGGGTGGGCGCGTCGGGGTCGGCGGCGTTGTACTCGCGCGTCTCGAAGGTCACCACCGCGCTCGCCGGGGCGGGCAGCGCCACGCGGTCTTCGGGCAGCGACGGGTCGACGCGACGTCGGTCGGGGTTCGGCGCGGGCAGGAGGTTCGGGCGCACGGCCTCGCCGCGCGTCACGTCCCACACCCGCAGCGCGCCGTCGCGGGCGCCCACGAGGTAGAGGTATTTCGCCCGCGCGCAGTGGTCGGGGTCGACCGCGGCGTCGCACGACCGCGCGCGCGCCACGCCCGTGAGCGCGACGGAGCGCGACGGCGCGCCGACGTTCAGGGTCGAGACCATGGTCCCCGCGTCGAGGTCGACCACGTACACCACGGGGTTGACCTCGTCGGCCACGTAGGCCCGCCGCGCCGCGGAATCGATGGCCACCGCCGCGGGCCGAGCCGTCGCGCTCGCGCCGCCGTCGCCCACGCCGCCGTCCATCGCCGGGGCCGTGAGCGGGATCGTGCGCACCGCGCCGGGGCTCTCGGGGTCGGTCACGTCGACGACGGCGATGGCGCCGCGGTCGGGCACCGCCGCCACGAGGGAGCGCTGCGCGCCGTTGGCGTCGATGGCGAGGTCCGTCGCGACGCCGCCCAGCGAGAGCGTGCCGCGCTCGCCCGCGCCGGCGCGGGTGGGGTCGTTGCGCAGAGAGGTGGCCGTGACGCGGAGGACGTTGCCGCTCGTGGCGCTGGAGAGCCAGACCCAGCCCGAGACGTGGCCGTCGGCGTCGCGGGCGTCGCGCACGTCGGCCACCATGGCCGCGGGGAGCTCGGACACGGGCACGAAGGTGAAGCCCGGGATCGACGGGGAGTTGTCGACGATGGCCACGCCCTCGGTGGTGGCGAGGTCGACGAGGGCGAGCTCTCCGCGCTGGAACTGCGACACGACGGCGTGGAGGCGGTAGCGCCCGCGCGGGTCGGTGGGGCCGTTGTCGACGTCGCTCAGGCCGCAGTCGGAGGTGGGGCGCAGGCCCCAGGGTCGGCCGGCCGCCGTGGGGGGCTCGAGGCAGAGGAACTGCACCTCCTGCGCGCCGAGGAAGTTGTTGGTGTTGTTCACCACCGAGGCCGAGGTGCAGGCGCTCGCGGCGAGGACGAGGGGCGCGGCGCGGCGCGCGAGGGCGAGGAGGCTCACGGGGACGTTCAGCTCGTGGGGAGCGCAGGCCCGAGGGTCAGCACCCGCTGGTGGTAGGTGCCCGGAGACGCAGGGTCGGCCGGGGGCCGCAGGTCGATGACCTCCAGCGCGCTGTCGAGGAAGTTCACCACGTACAGGATCCGCTGCCCCGGCGTGGGGTCGACGGCGATCGCGTGGGGCCCGCGGCCCGTGGGGATCGAGGCCACCACCCGGCGCGCGTCGGGGTCGAAGACCGTGACCCGCCGGGCGTCGTACGAGACCGCGTACACGAGGGTCTGCCCGCCGTCGCGCACCACCGCGAGGCGCGACGGCCCCGAGGGGAGCGGGAAGGCGTCGGTCACGCTCACGTCGCTGGGGTTGCTGGGCGACCAGCGCAGCGTGAGGAGCGCCTCGGGCGAGCGCGAGATCACGAACGCGCGCGCCGCGTCGGGCGACGGGTCGAGCGCGATGGCCCTGGAGTTCGCCCCCGTCGAGAGGCCGCGCACGGGCACCACCGCCGAGCGGTAGAGCAAGGGGCCGCCGTCGCCGATGGCGGCGTTGCCGGGGTAGGCCTGGAAGAGGTTGATCGAGGCCTCGACGCGCGAGACGGTCATCCACGTCGAGCGCGCGGGGTCGGTGTCGCTCGCGCGGGGGAGGAGCGCGGCGTCGGTGATGCCGAGGCTCACGCCGCCCACCACGTTGAGGAGCACCGGCGTGCCCGTGCCGCCCGTCGCGGCGCGGTCGCGGATGAGCGACGCGCGGCCCTGGCTGGTGTCGGTGTTCTGGTGCGTGACCAGCACCCAGCCCCGCGCGGGGTCGATGGAGATGGCCGAGGGGTCGGGCGGCAGGCGCGCGGCGGTGGGGCTCTGCGACTCGTCGATGCCGACGCGGTAGCCGTCGGTGCAGAGGCCGCCGGCGCCGTCGGCGCCGCACTCGAGGCGGCCCGTGTCGTCGGTGTCGAACCAGGTGACCGAGCCGTCGCCGCGGATGGCGACGTAGAGGCGCGAGCGGTCGGGGTACGCGGCCCACGCGGCGTCGGCGGCGAAGGGGTTGACCTTGCGGGTCTGCGAGGCGCGCACGAAGCCCGAGGTGAGGCAGACGTTCGAGCCGTTGCAGGAGATGTCGGCGGCGTCGGTGAGGCCGGGGCAGCGGCGCAGGGTCGGGTCGACGGCGCGGGCGCGCACGCACGCGAGGTCGACGGCGGCGACGCAGCCGCCGTTGTACGAGAGGTCGAAGTCGGAGCTGACGACGTAGAGCCAGCGGCCGTCGTGCCCGACGGTGAGGGCCGTGGGGTAGAAGAAGCGGTCGAGCGGGGGTCGATGCCGGTTGTTCTCAGGGCAGGCACCGAGCGCCGCGCAGAGGACCGCCAGCGCGCGGACGAAGCGGCGGGCCTGGCCGCGAAGCGCGCGCACGCTAGACGACGCCCCGCGAATTCAAGGACGCGGGGCGGTGCTAGGGTCGCCCGCGAGGCGAGAGGTGTTCCGCGACGACCGCGAGGCCCTGAGGGCCGAGAACGAGGCCCGCGCGGACGTCGAGAGGCTCAGGGCTTCCTCGACTGCGTTGCGACAGACCGTCGGCGCGCTCGACGACGGGCCGCCCGGTCGCCCCCCGCGACGTGTACCGCGACGGCCTCGACGCGCTCACCGAGGGCGAGCGGCTGATGATGGGGGCGCACGCGCTCACGGCCTTCCCCGCGTGGGCGGTGCTGGCGCTGCACCTCGCGACGGCGGGCGCCTTCTCGCTGGTGTATTCGGCGCCATGCACGGCCGCCTGCCGCGGCTCGCGCACAACGACCTGACGCCGTACCGCGCCGTCGGCCTGCTCTTCGTGCCCTACTCAATTTCTACTGGTGTTCTTCGCCCCGCTGCGCCTCGTCGACCGGGTGAACTTCCAGTTCGCCCTGCGCCGCGACCTGCGCCGCGCCTCTGCGCCTCGTCATGGCCGCGGCCACCCTCGGGCCTCCTCGCGTTCCTCGTCACCGGCGCGGTGCTCGTCCACGCCTCGACGCCGCCTCGCCCTGGCGTGGCTGGTCTTCGTGGCTCCTGCCCTGGGCGCCGTCGCGTACGACCTCCGCCGCGTGAACGAGCTTCGTCGCCCTCGGCCCCGCGCGCGCCGCCCCCGCGACCCACGACGTCGACGTCGGTGGCGATTCCCGCACCGCGCTGCGCGTCGACCCTCGCCCGAGGCCCACGCGCGCTTTGCCGCACGAGGTCGACCTCGGGTCTGACGCCCGAGCGCGCTGCGCGGCGCGCGCAGAATACGGCTGACCCACAGGGGGTTCAGCTCTCCCAGGGGTCGTGCAGGTCGCCGCTGCGACGCGGGCGCTGCGGGGGCGGGGTCTGCGCGGGCGGGGTCTGCGTAAAGGCTCCGCGGCGTCGCATGCGTGCGACGGCGTCTGCGGGAGCAGCGTCGCGGGGAAGCTCCCCCGCGGACGTCGCTGCGAGCCGTGCGCGCCGTGGCCGTCGCGGTGGTGCCGCGAGCCCTGCGCCTGCGGGGCGTCGGGCGAGGCCCCGGGCTCGGGCGCGGCGCGCTCGAGGGTGCCCGACTCGGGCTGCAGCAGCACCGTCTGCGACGCCGCGCTGTCGGGTCGGAGGATCACCTGCGCCGGGAGGTAGCCGTCGACGCGCACCCAGTACGTGGCCGTGCCCGACGCGGGCCGCGGGAGCTCGGCGCCGCCGGGGCCGATGGGGCCCACGGGGTCTTCGCCGTCAGAGCGGCGGGAGATGATCCCCGTGCCGCTGCCGTTGGTGCGCACGACCACGGTGGCCGGGAGCGAGGGCGGCGGCGCGGCGTCGGCGAGGGGCAGCGGGGCCGGGGCGGCGAGGTTGCTCGGCGCGGGGGCGGGCGAGAGGAGCGAGAAGCTCACCAGGCCCAGGGCCACGCCGGCGGCCACGACGCCGAAGCCCAGCACCCAGCGGGAGCGCGACGAGCGCGCGGGCGAGACCGCCGGGGCCACGCTCACCCCCGGCGGGGTGTCGTAGCCGAAGGAGATGGGCGCCGAAGGCGAGGGGGTTCGCGAACTGCGGCGGCGGGCCGAAGGCGGGCGGGGCATCGCGGGCGGGGCCTGCGAGGGCCGCGGGGCGATGGGCGGAGGCCTGGAGGCGCGCGTGGGCGGCGGAGCCGTGAGGTCTGACGCGCAGCGTTTACCATGCCGGGCGGAAGCTGGATCTCGGCCTGCGTGGCGGTGCTGTCGTCGTCGTCGTAGCCGCGGGGCGGAGGCGGCGGGGCCGACGCGCGCAGGGCGGCGAAGTCGGAGCGACGGAACTGGACGGTGTGGGATTCCTGGTCTTCGAGGGCGCGCGACGCGACGCCGTCGCGGAAGCGCGCGAGGTCGTCGTAGAGGTCGGCGATGGAGTCGTAGCGGGCCTCGCGGGTCTTCGCGAGGCACTTGAGGATCACGGCCTCGAAGGCGGGCGAGAGCTCGGCGCACTCGGGGTACACGCGGGGGGGCGTGGGCGTGTGATAGAGGTGCGCGGTGAGGATCCCCATGAGGTTGTCGGCGTCGAAGGGGATCTTGCCGACGACCATCTCGTACATCATCACGCCGAGGCCGTAGATGTCGGTCTTGGCGTCGATGTTGCGATCGCCCGAGGCCTGCTCGGGGGACATGTAGTGCGGCGTGCCGAAGACCGAGCCCGTGCGGGTGCGCGCGGCCTTGGAGTTCTGGACCTTGGCGATGCCGAAATCGAGGATCTTGACGAAGTACTCCTCGTCGGGGCGGCGGACGATGTGGAAGTTGTCGGGCTTGATGTCGCGGTGCACCACGCCCGCGGCGTGGGCGGCGGAGAGGCCCTCGGCGATCTGCATCGCGATGTGCAGGGTGAAGGGCTCGGACATGGGCTCGCGGCGGTCGGAGCCGGGGGGCTTGGGCATGCGCGCGAGGAGGTCGCCGAGGGATTTCCCGTCGAGGAACTCCATGACGAAGAAGCGCGAGCCGTCGGGGAGCGAGCCCCACTCGTAGATCTCGACGATGTGCGGGTTGTGCACGTCGTGGGCGGCCTGGGCCTCTTGCTCGAAGCGCAGCACCAGGTCTTCTTCGGCGCTGTACTCCGCGCGCAGGACCTTGATGGCGTAGGTGCGGCCGTCGGTGCCCGAGGCGCGGTAGACCACGCCCATGCCGCCGTCGCCGAGCACCCCGTCGACGTTGTAGCGGCCGTTGACCGTGGTGCCCACGAGCCGGTCGCGCTCGGAGGCCACCACCAGGAGGTCGAGCACCGCGCCGTCGACGTCACAGATCCGGGCGTTGGCCTCGAGGTAGCGCTTGCCGCATTTCGGACACTGTCGCATCGACCGCTCTGAGACCCCAACGCGGGGAGGGAGTGACCTCGCCTCGGAAACATGACTGGGTAGCACCTTTCCCGAGGCGGAAACAAGCCGCGACCGCGGCGCGCGCTACGCACCCTCGACGGCGCCGACCAGGGCCTCGCTCACGGCCTCGGCCTCGGTGCCCGTGACCTTCTCGCCCGCGCGGGTGGTCACGTAGAAGACGTCGGCGGCGCGGCGGCCCTCGGTGTTCACCTTCGCGAGGCGCACCTCGAGACCCATCCCGTGCAGCGTCGTCGCCACGCGGAAGAGAAAGCCCGGCGCGTCTCTGCCGAAGACCTCGACCACCGTGGCCGCGTCGCTCGCCTCGTCGACCACGCGCACCCGCGTCGGGATCGCCGGCTCGGGCCGAGACATCCCCGCGCCGCCGCGGGTGAGCTTCACCAGCGCCGCGGGCTCCATCGCGCCCTCGACCAGGCCCCGGAGCTGCGCGTCGAGGGTCTCGGCGAGGCGCTTGCGGTCGCGCTCGCTGAGGTCGGGCCGGCGCAGCACGAACACGTCCGCGGCGCCTCCGCCCGACGAGTGGATCTCGGCGCTCTGCACGTCGAGGCGGTTCGCGAAGAACATCGCCGCGAGGCGGGCGAGGAGGCCCGGTCGGTCGGGGGCGAGCACCACGGCCTCGAGCAGCGTGCCGCTGGGGTCGTCCGCGAGGGGCGCGAGGTGCACCGCGCAGGCGCCCTCCGGGACGTCTCCCACCGCGCGCGCGTGGCGCGCCACCGCCGCCGCGGGCGTGGCCGCGAGGTACCGCGGGGGCATCCGCGAGAGCCACCGCTCCACCCGCGCGCGCTCGTCGGGCGACGCGAGCGCGAGGGCCTCGCGACGTCGCGCCTCGGCCGCGGGCAGCCCCGCGTCGGGCCGCGAGGTCATCGCCGCGCTCGCCGCGCGCCAGCACTCCTCCAACAGCCGCGCCTTCCACGAGGTCATCGCCGTCGGAGAGGTGGTCGACAGGTCGGCCACCGTGAGGAGGTACAGCGCGCGCAGCCGCCACGGGCTCGTCGCCACCGCCAGCACGCGCTCCATCGTGGCCGGGTCCGAGAGGTCTCGCCGCGTGGCGAGGTGGTAGAGCTCGAGGTGCGCCTCGACGAGCCACGACACCGTGGCCGCCGTCTCGTCTCCGAGCCCGAGACGTCTCGCGATGCCCCGCGCGAGGCCCGCGCCGATGCGGCTGTGGTCGCCGCCTCGGCCCTTGCCCACGTCGTGCAGGAGCGTGCCGAGGCAGAGGATCTCCCGGCGGTCGAGGTCGGCGATGAGCTCCGTCGCGAGCGCGAAGTCGGGCCCGAGCTCTCCGCGCGCCATCGCGTGCAGCCGGTCGACCGCGGCCACGCTGTGAACGTCGACGGTGTACACGTGATACACGTCGTGCTGCACCTTCGCGGTGACGGGGCCGAACTCGGGGATCATCGCCAGCACCAGCCCGAGGTCGTGCAGGTCTGACAGCACGCTCCCGCGGTTCTCGGCGGTGCCCGACACCGGCTCGGCGTCGCGGTCGGTGAGCCTCGCCCCGCCCGTATGCGCGAGGAGGCGCACGAAGGCCCGGCCCGCGCCCTCGCTCGCGCGCAGGGCCTCGCACCACCGCGGGTCGCTCGCCGCCGCCGCGATCGACGCCCGCGTCGAGGCGTGCACGGGCATCCCCCGCTGCACGGCCACCTCGACGAGCCGCAGCGCGAGCGCGGGGTCGCGCTGGAGCGCGTCGCTCTGCCCGAGGCACACCCCTCCGTCGAAGCGGTAGAGGTCGTCGGTGAGGCGCTCGCGGCGGTGCGGGTGGTCCGCGGCGCGCGCGGGCCTGCACCGCGTGAGGAGGTGCTCCAGCGTCGTCGCCACGTCGCGGGCGCGCTGGTACCAGGTCGACATCAGCCGCTCGGCGCCGAGGCCCACGGCGCGCGACGGGTCGTCGGCGGCGATCGCCGGGTCGACCCACCCGCGGAAGGCCGTGGCAACGTCTTCTGCGAGTCGAAGGTGAGCCGGTCGGCCCTTCGCCCCGCGCGGCTGCAGGCGGCGCGCACCTGCCACGAGAACTCCCGCGCGGCGCTGAGCGACGCGGCCTCGACCTCCGAGAGCGCGCCCACTCGCAGCGTCGTCGAAGTCGGCCACGCGGTAGCGCGGCGAGGGGCCCAGCGGGCGATGTCGAGGTCTCGCAGCCCTCGCGGGCGTGCTTCACGCTGGCCCAGGAGGCACACCGTCGAGCCGTAGCGCGCGTGCCGCTCGTGCATCTCGCGGCGCAGGGCGTCGATGAAGCGGTCGAGACGTCCTCGAAGCACGCGCGCACCGCGTTGCAGGGCCTCGGCGGCGAGGTCGCGGTCGCCGCCCAGCACGCGCCTGTCGAGGAGCATCAACCGGTGCGAAGGTCCTCCCGCGCGAGGGCCACGAAGTCGTCGGCGGAGTGCACCGCGTGGCCGACGGCCACCGACGCGTCCCAGAGCGGGTAGAGCAGCGACTCGGCGAGGGCGTGCGCCGCGCGCGGGTCGCGGCCGTCGTGCAGGAGCACCAGGTCGACGTCGCTGCCCACGCCGAGCGTGCCGCGGCCGTACCCGCCCACCGCGAGGAGGCTCACCCGCCCGCGGGTCTTGCGCGACGTGACCCGCGACCACAGCGCGCCGAGGGCGCGGTCGTACACCGCCGCGACGCGACGCGCGTGGGCCACGCCGCCGAGGCCGCGGGCGCCCTCGTCGCGCAGGGCCGCGAGCTCGTCGCGCAGTGCGACCTTGAGCGCGGCGGCGTCTTCGGGGGCGGCGTTGGGGGGTGCCATCGAGGCGCGGGAGGATCCGACTCGGGTCGGGGCGGCGCAACTCCCGCGCGCGCTCCGCCCTTCAGCGCGGGGCGCTGATCGAGAGGCTCCACGCCGCGGTCTCGCCCTCGGCCACCCACCGCGCGCCGCCGTCGTTGAGGGCGTTCGCGGGCGCGCTCCAGGGCTCGACGCAGACGAAGTCCTTGTCGGGGAGCGTCCACACGACGAGCACCGGGAGCGCGTCGCTCCAGGTGATCTCGACGTCGCGCAGACCCGGTCGATGAAGGGTGGTGCGCGTGGCGCGCGGGTCGAGGAGGTGAAGGTCGACCTCCCCCTCGCCCAGCGAGGGGAAGCCCTCGAAGGCCACCTCGCGCTTCGCGGCGTTGTCCCACGCGCGGGTGGCGGTGGCGTCGATCGCGGCGCGGGCCTTCGCGTCGCGGGGGACGAAGAAGTACGGGTGCGTGCCGACGTGCATGGGCATGGTCCCGCCCTCGGCGCAGGTCGCGCGCAGGGTGATCGAGAGCGCGCCCTCGCGGAGCGTGTACTCAGCCTCGAAGACGAAGCCGAAGGGGAACTGCGCACGCGTCTCGGGCGTGTCGGTGAGGCGCAGCGTGACCGAGGCGCCGTCGGTGTCGGAGCGCGACGCGACGGACCACGGGAGGTTCCGCGCGAAGCCGTGCTGCTTCATCGCGTAGCCGTGGCCGCCGAGGGCGTAGCGGTCGTCGGTGAGACGTCCCGCGATGGGCATGAGGAGCGGCACGCCGCCTCGCACGTTCTTGGCCGGGTCGCGCAGGGTGGCCTCGTCGAGGAAGAGCACGGGCTCGCCCGCGATGGAGTAGCGGGTGACCATCCCTCCGCGGGCGGGGGCGACGGTGACGAGGGCGTCGCGGTCTCGGTCGACGAGGCGGAGGGCTTCGAGGGCGTCGTCGGTGTCGCGAACTTCGTAGCGGGTCATCGGGTCACTCCACCACGCGCACGACGCCCGACATCCCGTCGCCTGCGTTCGACCCGTGGAACTCGCAGAAGTACGGGAAGTGCCCCGCCGCGGTGAAGCGGAAGGTCGCCGTGGTGCCCGCGGTGGTGCGCGCGATGGGCGTGCCCGAGGTGCCTCGGGACGAGGGCGCGAGGGGGTGTCCTGAGAAGGCGCCCTCGAAGGTGACGGAGTCTCCGACACGCACGGTGAGGCAGCGGGGTTCGTAGGCCGTTCCGACGGCGCCGCCGAAGCGCACGGTGCTCCCGGTGGTGTAGTCGCTCGGCGTGTTACAGGGCGCGACGGCGGTGAAGGGCGCCTGACACGTACCCGCGGAGCAGACCTGCCCCGTGGGGCAAGCGTTGCCGCACGCGCCGCAGTTGGCGTTGTCGGTAGAGAGGTCGCGGCAGGTGCCTCCGCCGAAGCAGCCGACGGGCGGAGTCGTGGGAGGGCAGGAGGTGTTGCCTGGGGAGCAGGCGTTCACGCACATCCCGGCCGCGCAGATGTTGCCGGCGCAGCACACGCGGCCGCAGCCGCCGCAGTTGTTCCGGTCGGACATGGTGTCGCCGCAGCCCACGTCCGCGGGGCCCACGTCCGCGGGGCCCGTGTCCGTCATGCCGGTGTCAGCGGGACCGGCGTCGACGGGACCGGTATCAGTGGGACCGGTATCAGTGGGACCGGTGTCGGTGGGGCCTGTGTCAGCGGGGCCAGTGTCGGTGGGGCCAGTGTCGACGGGGCCTGTGTCGACGGGCCCCGTGTCGACGGGGCCAGTGTCAGCGGGGCCAGTGTCGGAGAGGCCTGTGTCGACGGGGCCGGTGTCGATGGGTCCGGTGTCGACGGGTCCGTTGTCGATCACGGTGCTGGCGTCCGAGGAGGCGGTGGTCCCGGAGCACGCGGCGAGGAGCGAGAGGACGAGAAGCGAGGAGACGCGGCGGTGAGTTCTCACCCGCGTGAGTATCGCCGATGCGGCGACGCCGCCGAGGCGCAGATGGCGTGCAGGGTGGGGGGGACCCCATCTCAGGGTGGGGGGGACCCCATCTCGAGACGGCCTCCGACCCGTGTCGAGACGGGTCAGCACCCGTGTCGACACGGGGTCGACCCCATGTGCACTCGGGGTCGCCCCCATGTCGCCGCCCTCAGAGGTAGCTCAGCCACCAGTCGCGCCGACGCGCCTTCACCCCCGCGAACCACCGGCACGGCCACCACAGGATCACGACACCCGTCGCCCACGCGGCGTACACGCCCGGCAGCGACCACTCCGGCGCGTGGCCCGTCGCGAGCTTCACCAGCGCGGCCATCCCGTGAAGCAGCGGCAGGTGAAGGAGGTAGTAGAACAGCGGCACCCGACCGAAGGTCACCATCACCTTCGCCACGCCCGCGCGCGCTTCCCTGCCCGAGAGCCACGCGAGCGCGAGGAGCGACGGGCCCAGGGTCATCAGGAGGTACGCGAGCGAGGGCGGGTACTTCTGCGCGTTGATCACCGCGAGCGGCGTGAGCCACGCCCGCGACGGGACCGTCCATGGGCGGGGGTCGCCGTAGAGGTTCGGCACCCGCACGACGAGGAACAGCGCGAGGCACCCGAGGCCCAGGCGGGTGAGCCAGCGCCGTCGCGCGGCGAGCTCGGTCTTCACCCAGAGCTCGCCGAGCACGTAGCCCAGGGCCATCACCCCCATCCACGGCACCAGCGGGTACGCGATGTAGACCCGGTGGCCCTCCATCGGCACGAGGGGCCCTGGCTCGTGCAGGACACGCCAGAGCCACCCCATCGACCCGAAGCGTGCGGCGTGCACGCCGTCGGCGGCGTTGTGCAGGAGCACCTGCACGGCGCCCACCGCGGCCACCGCCCACAGCGGGAGGAGCGACACGAGCGAGAGGGCCACCATCGACCAGCCCAGGGCCCAGATGACCTGCACGAAGCTGAAGCGGTAGTCGACGTTGAAGAGCCAGCCGAAGCGCACCACGGTGAGCTCCAGGAAGACCAGCCACAGGCCGCGCGAGAGGAGGAAGCGCGTGAGCTCGGCGGGGGTGCGGCGGGTGCCCGCGATGCGCGCGGCGACGCCCGCGAGGAGGACGAAGACCGGCGCGCAGAAGTGCGTCACCCAGCGGGTGAAGAAGAGGGCACGGTGGTGCGCGCGAGGTCGAGCGGAGAGGCGTCGGCGCCGAAGAAATCCCGCGCGTGGTCGAGGGCCATGAGCACCATGACGAAGCCGCGCAGGAGGTCGACGGCGTCGTCGCGGGCGACCTTGCGGGGGCGTCAGTCATTCATCGTGGCCCGCGGCCGACAGGGCCCGGTCGAGCATCCGCGCCGCGCGGATCAGCGCGAGGTGCGTGAAGGCCTGCGGGAAATTCCCCAGGTGCTCGCCCCGCGGGCCGAGCTCCTCGGGGAAGAGCCCGAGGTGGTTGGCGTAGCCGAGCGCCTTCTCGAAGACGAACCTCGCCTGCTCGACCCGGCCCGCCTTGGCGAGGCAGTCGACGTACCAGAAGGTGCACATGCAGAAGGTGCCCTCCTCGCCGGTGAGCCCGTCGGGCGCGGCGGCGTTGGTGCGGTAGCGGTACACCAGCGCGTCTTCGACGAGCTCCTCCTCCACCGCGGCGAGGGTCGAGAGCCATTTCGGGTCGCGGGGCGAGATGAAGTTCATCAGCGGCAGGAGGAGCACCGACGCGTCCATCGCGCGGCCTCCGCGGGCCTGCACGAAGGCCTTTCGCTCGTCGTTCCAGAAGCCCGCGAGGATGTCGTCGTGGATCTCGTCGCGGGTGCGGTGCCAGAGGTCGAGCGGCGCGGGGTAGGCCCGCCGCTGCGCGATGCGGATCGCCCGGTCGAGGGCCGACCAGCACATCACCCGCGAGATCAAGAACTCCTGCCGCCCGCCGCGCACCTCCCAGATGCCCTCGTCGGCGAGGCGCCAGTGGTTGCAGACGTAGTCCATCATCTTGCGGATGTTCCGCCACGCGTCGAAGCTGGTCGGGGCGCCGTAGAGGTCGTGGTGGTGGATGGCGTCCATCAGCTCGCCGTAGATGTCGAGCTGGAGCTGGTCGACCGCGGCGTTGCCCACCCGCACGGGCTTGGAGTGCATGAACCCGTCGAAGTGCGTGAGCACCGACTCGGGGAGCTGGTGGCGCCCGTCGATCCCGTACATCACCTGGAGCGACCCGTCGGGGGCGAGCTCCTCGCAGCGCGACTCGAGCCAGTTCATGAAGGCCGCGGCCTCGTCGGTGTGGCCGATGCGCATGAGCGACGAGAGCGAGAAGGCCGCGTCGCGGATCCAGGTGTAGCGGTAGTCCCAGTTGCGCACGCCGCCGATCTCTTCGGGCAGGCCGAAGGTCGGCGCGGCCACCATCGACCCGTGGTCGCGCGAGGTGAGGAGCTTGAGCGTGAGCGCCGAGCGGTTCACCGCCTCGCGCCAGCGGCCGGTGTAGTTCCCCCGGGCCACCCACGAGCGCCAGAAGTGCACGGTGCGGTGCAGGGCCGCGTCGACGTAGTCGTCCCCGCGGGGCACGGCGGCGCCGGGCAGGGCCTCTTCGAGGATGAAGTCGGCCTGCTCGCCCGCGCGGAGGATGAACTCCGCGGTGACCCTTCCGTCGTCGATGGTGACGGGCACCGACGCGCGCAGTCGCACGGCCACGGGCTGCGCGCCCGTCGACTCGAAGACCACCCCGAGGGAGTCTCGGTAGGCCCGGTGCCCCGCGCGGCCGTAGTCGAAGCGGGGGTCGACCACGAGGCGAAAGCGCACCTCGCCGCGCACGGTCTTGGCGCGGCGCACGAGCTCGTGCGTGGTCTGCCCGTCTTCGATGGGCATGAAGTCGTTGACCTCGGCCACGCCCTCGGCGGACTTGAAGCGGGTGAACAGCACGTTGGTGTCGGGCAGGTACATCTGCCGCACGCGGCTGTCGTCGAGCACGGGGGCGAGCTTGAAGCTCCCGCCGCGCTCGTCGTCGAGGAGCGACGCGAAGATCGTGGGCGAGTCGAAGAGCGGCCACGACAGGAAGTCGATGGTGCCGTCGACGCCCACGAGGGCGACGGTGCAGAGGTCTCCGACGACCCCGTGGTTCTCGATGGGCTGGTAGGGCACGACCTCGGTTGTATCCGCAGGGCCCGCGCGGGCGGAAGATCGCGGCGAGGGAGGGGGTCAGCGGGTGACGGTGATCCAGCCGATCTCGGGCGGGACGTTGAAGCGCACGCGCGGGGCCGCGCCGCCGCGCATCCCGATGCCGCGCGAGATGACGAAGGGGATGCCCTCCTGCTGGTAGAGCCCGCCCGTGAAGCCGTGGCCGTTGTGCACCACGGGGGCGCCGATGAGGGGCAGCGACACCTGGCCGCCGTGGGTGTGCCCCGCGAGCGCGAGGTCGGCGCCGTCGGGGGGCAGCCGCTCGACCACGCGGTCGGGGTGGTGGGCCATGAAGATCCGGTAGCCGGGCAGCGCGCGCATCGCGCGCACGGGGCCCGCGCTCAGCTCGTCGATGCCGTACACGGTCACCGGCGCGCCGCGGACCTCGACCGTGACCGACGCGCCCGAGAGCATCCGCATCGAGGTGCCGCGCACGAGCGACGCGACGCGGCGCTCCCAGCGCCGGCCACCGCGGTCCCAATCGCCCAGCACGCCGTAGACGCCGTGGCGCGCGCGCAGCGCCGAGAGGAACTCCCGCACGGCGCGGGCCCGCTCGCCGGGCGGGGGCGCGTCGTCGGGGCCGTTCGCGAGGTCTCCCGTGAAGAGGACGAGGTCGGGCGTCGGCCGCCGCGCGATGGCCGCGAGCGCGAGGCGCTCCCTGCGGCAGGGGCCGTCGGTCTGAAGGTCGGAGAGGTGGAGGATCACCAGCCCCCCGGCGGGCGCGCGCGGCGAGCGGAGGTGGTACTCGCGCTCGACGAGCGTGGCGGGCTCGACGAAGAGGGCCCACGCGGTGGTGAGCGCCGCGGCGAGCGAGGCCGCGGTGAGCGCGAGCGACGCGCGGGGGCGCCCGCGGCGCGCGAGCCAGGGCGCGACCACGGTCAGGGCCAGCGCGGGGAAGATCACGCCGAAGCCGTAGAGGGTGAAGCTCGCGGCGGCGAACTCGCCGAGGTCGCCGCTGGTGGGTCGAGCCCAGCGGGTGTGTTGCCGCAGGTGCAGGGCCGTGACGTAGAGCGCGAGCGAGAGGAGGTAGAGCGCCGGGGGCAGCGCGAGCCAGCGCGCGCGGAGCGGGCGGCGGCGCGCGAGGAGCGCCACGGGGAGCGCGCACAGCGCGGCCAGCGCGATGGCGGAGAGGAGGGGCGGCACGTCGGACGCGGAGGGCGATACCACCGCGGCGCGCGGGGCGGTACCGGCGGCGCGACGCGCGGCTACGGGATCACGCGGCGCGTGGGGCACTCGCCGTCGCCCTGGAAGTCTCCGAGCGAGCGGGCCTGCGCCTCGAGGTAGTCGTACGCGGTGCTCACGGGGATGAGCGCCCCCGAGAGGTTGTACGTGGGCGACGGGAAGACGTCGGCCGCGCGCACCATGCGCAGCTCGTCGAGGGTGGTCTCGCCGTCGCGGTCGAGGTCGCTGTCGGCGATCCACTGGGCGCGGCGCTCGGTGATCTCTGCGCCCTGGGTGATGTTGGTGAAGAACCAGTGGTCGCCGTGGATGGTGGGCTTGATCTGCACGGTGGCCCCGGCGGTGACGGCGAAGCCCGAGTCGCCCTGCGCGGGCGCGCAGCCGTCGAAGGAGGTCCCCGCGCGCAGGCCCCAGCGCACCGTGAGGGCGGTGCGCGGCACGCAGTCGGCGGGCGCGGTGGGGCGGCACGACCGGCCCGAGGGGTTGGTGAGCGTGGCCTCGAAGTAGAGCGAGAAGCCGTTCGAGACCATGAAGTCGAGGTCGCTCTGAGAGGTGCCCGTGGCCGCGAGCGCGCCGGCGGCGGCGTTGGGCAGGTCGAAGCCGAAGCGGTCCCAGCGGCCCGCGGCGGCGCCCTCCCAGGTGGTGGCGACGAAGCCCCCCGCGGGGACGCTCCGCAGGTCGACCACCCACCGCCGCGGGTCGGTCAGGCTCGCCGACGCGTCGGCCGAGCGCCCCGCGCGGAAGTTCCCCACGCTCACGAGGAAGCGCGTGTACTCCACGGTCCACCCGTCGACGACGTTCTCTTCGCCGGTGCCTGGCGTGAGCCCCTCGGGGATGGTGTCTTCGGGCTCCACGAACACCTGCACCCGCCCCGTGCCCGCCGCGTCGTCGCCGCAGCCCGCCGCGCCCAGCACCAGCAGCGCGAGCGCGCCCATCGAGATCCTTCGCATCGCCGTCTCCTCGACGCACCGCGGCCTCGCAGCCCAGCGCCCCGCGCCGCGACCCTCTCGCGACGCAGACGCTCCTGCATGAGCGGTGCTTCTGCAACCGAGTTACAAAAATCTCGGAGCGGGCACAACCCCAAACCTCACCGCGGGTCGACGACGGCGACGTGGTCGACGCTCACCCTCGCGGCGCGGTCGTCGGTGACGACCTCGAAGCGCCGCGGGCCGGGGGAGAGCGTCACCGCGAGCCGGGGCTCGTCCCACCGCGGCGAGAGGGCGAAGCGGGCGACCTCGCGGCCGTCGACGCGCAGGGTCGCGCGCGTCTCGGGCCCGGCGTCTCTGCGCGCGCGGATCACCACCCGCCGCTCCCCACCACGGGTGACGGTGAGGTCGATGGCGCCGCCGCCGCGCGGGCTCACGCACGAGCGCGCGCCGAGGTAGCGCCAGCCCGTCTCGTCGTCGTGGGCGCCGCAGGTCCACCCGTCGGGAGTCGCGCCGCGCGCGTCCCACCCGTCGACGGCGCGGCCGAGGGCGCCCAACGCTCCGAGGGCCTCGGCGGCGTAGCGCTCCGCGCGGTCGCGGCGGAGCATCGCGGCGAGCACGGGCACCGCGCGGGGGTCGCCCAGGCGGCCGAGCGCCGCCGTCGCGTTGGCGCGCACGTCGTCGGTAGGGTCACCCAGGGCCGCGTCGCGCAGCACCGTGAAGGCCCGCGGGTCGCGCGTGGCCCCGAGCGCGAGCACCACGCGGTACCGCAGGTGGACGTCGGCGTACACCGCGAGGAGGGCCTCGATCGCGCGCGGGTCTCCGAGGGCGGTGAGCGACTTCAGGCTCTCGAGCGCCACGGGCTCGTCGCGGTGCAGCCCTTCGCAGAGCGCGTCGAGGCCCGCGGGGTCGCCCACCGCCGCGAGCGCGCGGGCCGCTCGCCACCGCGCGGTGAAGGGGTCGCCCGCGGCCCTCCGTCGGAGTCGTTCGACCCCCGAACGATCGCCCGCGAGGCCCAGCGCCACCGCGGCGGCGTCGGCCACCGCTCTGTCTCCGTCGCGAAGCAACGGGCGCAGCGCGGGGGCCGCCTCGGTCGCGCCGAGGTCCGCGAGGAGCGTGAGCGCCTCGACCCGGTCGCGCCCCCTCGCCCGCGCGTCGAGGGCCAGGGCGGCGAGCGCCGGCGCCGCGCTCCGATCACCCATGCGGCCTCGCGAGAGCGGGCCCGCGCCGCCCGCGCGCGCCGCGAGCGACTCCATCCACGCCGCGAGGTCCGCGCGCAGCGACGGGCGCTGCGCCATCCCGTCGCCCGCGCGGTTGCGCCGCTCTCGGGGGTCAGCGGCGAGGTCGTAGAGCTCCTCCACGCCGAGCGCGAGGTCGACCACGAGCTTGAAGCGCCCGCGGGTCACCATGCGCCGTGTGTTCACCGCGGCGAAGACGGCGCGCGACGGGTCCGCGTCTCCGATCATCGCCGCGCGCAGGTCGCGGCCCTGCATCGACGCGGGCCGCGGCGCGCCCACCAGGCCGGCGAGGGTGGGCGCGACGTCGACCAGGGCCACGGGCTCGCGCACCACGCGGTGGGCCACGCCCGGCGCCGCGATCACCAGCGGCACGCGCACCTGCTCTTCGTAGAGCGTCGAGCCGTGGTACACGCCGCCGTGCTCGCCGAACTCCTCGCCGTGGTCGGCGGTGAGCACCACCACCACGGGGCCGTGGAGCGCCCGGCGCGCGTGGGCCACGAGCGCCCCGACGCCCCGGTCGACGCGGCGCACGGCGTCGTCGTAGCGGGCCTGCTGATCGCTCCCTCGCCCTGGTAGGGCGCGTGGGCGTCGAAGTAGTGGACCCACACGAAGGCCGGGGCGCTCCCGCGCGCGGCGAGGGCGTCGATCTCGCGCGCGGCGGCCGCGGTCTGGGCGGCGGCGTCGCGGTCGACGTGGTCGGCGCGCGCGAAGCCGAAGTCCCTGTCGCGGTAGGGCGAGAGGCGCTCGCCCTCGGTGAAGAAGACGCCGCGGGTGTGAGGGCCGCGGTGCTCCAGCCGCGGCGCCGAGGGTGGTGGCGAGGGTGGGCAGGGGCTGCCGCTGACCGAGGGGCACCGTCTCGTGGAGGAACTCGCCGGTGTGCAGCGACGAGGCGAGTGGCTGGAGTGCGGGGCCTGGGCGTAGGCCCGCGCGAAGTCGACGCCCTCGGCGGCGAGCGCGGCCATGGCGGGCGCGAGGGGAGCGCCGCCGACGGCGCGGTGGAGGCGGTCGGCGCGCAGCGCGTCGACGGTGATGAGGAGGACGTTCGCGCCCTCGACCACGGGCAACCGCGGGTCGTCGACGGACCGGTCCGGAGACGTCGGCGCGCCGCGCGGAGGGCGTTCAGGTCGAAGCGCTCGCGGCGCCGCGGGGCGAGCGCGTCGAGGGCGAGGGCGCCGTGGCGCACGAAGGGGCTGTGGGCGCCGTAGACCTCGGCGCGCACGTTGGGCAGCGACGGCAGGCGCGCGAAGGCGAGCGCGCCCAGGGCCACCGCGGCGAGCGCGAGCGGCGCGACCGTTCGGGGGGCGAACCATCGCGCGGGGACGAGCATCGCCGCCGAGAGCGCGAAGGCGAGGAGGGTCATCGCGCCGAGGCCCGCGTGCAGGTACTCGTAGAGGCGCGGGAGCACGCGGTGGTCGGCGCCGTGGAGCGACCAGCCGAGGGCGAAGAGGGCGACGGCGGCGATCGCGCGCGCGCGGCGCGGGGCGGCGAGGAGGCGCGACGCGAGCCGGCGCAGGGCCGTGAGGGCGAGGGCCGCGAGGGCGATCAGCGCGAGCGCCGTGAGCGGGACGAGCGCCCAGCGGAGCGGGAGCCGACGCATCGCGCCGCCCGTGAAGAGGAGCCGCGCGACGACGGCGAGGGGCAGAGCGACGATCGCGGCGTGCCGCGCGAGGGGCGAGCGCAGGCGCGGGGCGAGGAGCGCGTCGAGGGCCGAGGCGAGCGCGCCGAGGAGGGCGCCGAGGGCCGCGCCGAGGGCGACGACGGAGGCGGTGAGCCACGCGCGGTCGCGACCGGGCGCGAGCCAGAGGACGGTGCTGGCGACGTCGGCGAGGCCCGCGAGCGCGCCGCCGATCAGGCCGAGGAGCGCGCCTCGTGAAACTGTCTCCCCCTTGGAGGTGCGGATGGGATTTGAACCCACGTATGACGGTTTTGCAAACCGTTGCCTAACCACTTGGCTACCGCACCAGCAGTCAGCGGGCGCGAACAATGCCCCGAGTGTCGCGCTCGTGTCAACGCCTCACGCGGCGCTCACTGCATCGCGACGCGGAAGGTCAGCGCGCCCACGCACCACGCCTGCCCGTCGGCGAGGGGCGTCGGCGGGTCGTTGGCCTTCGCGCGGGCCATGAGCCTCCCGTCGCGGAGCGTGAAGCGCAGCGCGCCCTCGCCCGCGCGCTCTCGGGGGAGCGCGAAGGCCGCGCCGGGGTCAGCCGAGAACACCGCCTCGCGCAGCACGAAGACGTGAGAGAGGCCCTCGCCCCAGCGGTCGACGCGGGTGAGCTTCGCCCACGGCGGGAGCGCGCCGCGGGTGGTGGGCCCCTGCTCCCACACGAAGCGCACGTGCGGGCCGAGACCCAGCTCGTCGCGGGGCGCGAGGGCGACGGGCTCTCCCTCGCTGGGCACGCGGCGGCCGTTGAGGGTGGTGCCGCTCGCGCTGCGGAGGTCGGTGATCCACGCGCCCCCCGCGCGCCACTCGACGCGCGCGTGCCGCCGCGACACCGACCGACCCCGCCGCTCGTTCTCCGGCGACTCCGGGAAGCACCGCGCCACCACGTGCCCGCTCCGCCCGATCACCACCCGCGGCGCCGCGAGCACCTGCACCGCGCCCAACGCCTCGTCGCAGACGATCTCGGCGTGGGGCACCACCTCCAGCCCGAGCCCTTCGTCGAGGGGCGCGCGCACCGTCGGCGGCGGAGGCATCTTCACCCCCGCCGCGCGCAGCACCTCGGCGCGCATCGCCTCGGCCGAGGGCCATCGGTCGCGCGGGTCCTTCGCGAGCGCGCGCATCACCACGGGCTCGAGGGCCCGCATCGCCGCGGGGGTGTCTTCGTCGAAGGGGCGAGGCTCGGCCACGAGGTGCTGCGCGCCGAGCGCTTCGAGCGTGTCTCCCTCGAAGGGGGTCTCTCCCGTGAGCATCTCGTAGAGGGTCACGCCCGCCGCGTAGAGGTCGGCGCGCGCGTCGAGGGCCCGGCCCTGCCACTGCTCGGGCGGCATATAGTCGGGCGTGCCCATCACCACCCCCTGCGCGGTGCGCAGCGCGACGGAGCCCTCGAGGCGATCGTCGAGGATCTTCGCGAGGCCGAAGTCGGTGAGCCGCGCGACCTCTCCCACGGCGTCGTCGGTGGCCGGCGCGAGGAGCACGTTCTCGGGCTTCACGTCGCGGTGGACCATCCCTCGCGCGTGGGCTTCGGAGAGCGCCGTGAGGATCTGCGCGGCCCACATCGCCGCAGCGGTCACGCTCACGGGGCCTTCACCGAGGGCCTCGTCGAGGCCGCGCCCGAGCACCGCCTCGGTCACGAGGTAGCGCGTGCCGTCTTCGAGCCGCGCGGCGTCGAAGACCCGCACCGTGTACGGAGAGGTCAGCACCGACGCGGCGCGGGCCTCGCGCGAGAAGCGCGCGCCGACGGTGCGGTCGCTCCCGACGTGCTCGCGCAGGAGGGCCACGGCCACGAGCCCGCCCCCGAGGCGGTCTTGCGCGAGGTAGACCTGCTTCACCGAGCCGCGGCCCAGCGTGCGGATGACCTGGTAGCGGCCCGCGATGAGCGTGCCTGCGGGGAGGGCTTCCACAGGGCGAGACGATAGAGCGGTCGGGGAGCAGCGTGCTACGGCCCGTTGCCGATGCCCGGCGCCGACCAACGCCCGTCACCGTCAGTATCGACGAAGACCGGGTTCACCAGGGCGAGCGACTCCATCGGCCGCAGGTGCGCGCCGCCCGCTTCTCCCACGGGCATCGCCGCGCGCGTGCGCGCCAGCACCCACGCGTCGCGGGTGAGCGTGACGGGCAGTTCCCACCGCTGACGGATGACGCCGCGGTCGAGGGGCGCGTCGATCCTCCGCGTGGCGACCACGGCGCGGTTCACGATCACCTCGACGAGGTCAGCGGGCGTGGCCGTGGTGGCCTGCACCTCGACGGTCACGGTGACCGTTCGCTCGCGAACCATCGACACCGTGCCGCCCGGCCGCACGCCGTCGACGGTCATCCGCAGGAAGGGCCCCGACGTGAGGGAGACGTCTCCCGCGAGGATGGCGCCCGCGACCATGGCGTCGTTGACGCGCGCGGGGTCGTCGGTGGGCACGCGGAGGTAGCTGCGAGGCCACCCCGGCGGGCTCTGCGCGAGGCGGTGCGTGTCGGAGTTGCCCATGGCCGTGGTGACGTGACCGAGCTGGAGCGTGGCCATCCACGCGTCGATGACCTGGTCGACCTCGACGTTCACGGCGGGGTCTTCGTCGAGGGTGTGGCTGTTCCAGACCTCGACGGCGTCGAAGAGGTCGGTGAGGGCGAGGCGAGACGCTCCGGTGGCGG
The DNA here is from genome assembly GCA_041389825.1 of Polyangiales bacterium. Taxonomy (GTDB): domain Bacteria; phylum Myxococcota_A; class Polyangia; order Polyangiales; genus JAEYZO01. Next base: position 100,278 of record JAWKRC010000004.1, read on the forward strand.
GGTCGAAGCCCGCGACGCTCCACCAGCCGATGGGGTAGGAGTTCCACATCGGGTGGTTGAGCTGGATCACCGCGTCGGGGGCGAGGCGGCGCGCGCGCTCGAGGATGGCGGTGACGGTGGGCTCGTCGTGGGTGAGCGAGACGGCGGGGTCGAGGCCGGGCGGGAGGGGCATGGCGCCGAAGTGGCCGAGGCCGTCGGCGGTGATCTCGTCGCCGCGGATCCAGTGGATGTGGCGCTCGAGGCCGAGGCGACGGATGGCGGGGGCGAAGTCTCCGAGCGCGTCGTGGTCGGTGCTGGCGAAGACCTCGACGCCCTCGACGGCGAGCGAGAGCACGCGCTGGTCGAGGGGAACGTCGCTGTCGAAGCTCGGGGCGGAGTGGACGTGGAACTCGCCCGCGAGTTCGCCCTCGGTGTCGACGACGCGCTGGAGGTCTCCGCGGAGTTCCGCGCCGTCGGTGGGCGAGACCTCGACGTCGTCGAAGACGAGCGGGCTGTACTCACCGCCGCGGGTGATGAGCGCGCGGTAGTGTCCGGGCGGGACGTTGATCGCCGCGCGGCCGCGGGCCATGAGGACCCAGCGGCCGACGCCGAGCGCGAGGTTGTCGGGGTCGACCCAGTGCCCGACCTGCTCGTCGCGGCCCCAGCGCGGGTCGCGCGTCCCACGGACGCCGCGGAGCGAGAGCTTGCAGGGGAGGCCCTCGCCGCGGTCGCCGTCACGGACGAAGACGCGGAGCCGAGGGTCGGGCGGGGGCCGCGGGTGATCGGCGCGCGACGGGACGTCGTCGGGCTGAGTCCACGGGACGTCGTCGAGCGCGTCGGGGAGGTTGGGGCCGAGGTCGTCGGTGGGCGCGCCCGCGTCGACGGTCGTGACGGGCGCCGGGTCGGAGCAGCCGAGGAGCGCGAGCGCGAGGACGAAGGAAGCAGGGCGCATCGAAGACCGCGATGGTACCAGCGCGGCGCGAGCGTCCACGCACTCACACCCGGCGGAGACTCACTCCCCGGTGAACCGCGGGGCGCGGCGCTCCATGAAGGCGGTGATGGCCTCGCCGAGGTCCTTCGACTGGAGGAAGGCGCTGTTCCACACGGCCACGTAGCGCAGCCCGTCGGCGATGGACTTGTCGGCGCAGTAGTCCATCACCTGCTTGATCCCCTGCACCGAGAGCGGGGCGTTGCGCGCGATGTCCCTCGCCTTCGCGCGCGCCGTCTCCAGCAGCTCCGCGGGCGAGTCGTAGACCTCGTTCACGAGGCCCGCGCGCAGCGCCCACGCCGCGTCGTAGTCGCCGCCCGTGAAGGCCATCTCTCGCGTGCGCGCCTGACCGATGATCGCGGGCAAGCGCTGGAGCGAGCCCACGTCGGCCACGATCGCCAGCTTCACCTCGCGCAGCGAGAACCTCGCCTCGCGCGACGCGTATCGCACATCGCACGCCGACGCGAGGTCGAGGCCGCCGCCGATGCACCAGCCCGACACCGCGGCGATCACCGGCTTTCGGCAGCGCGCCACGCGGTCGCAGCCCTCCTGCATCCGGCCGATGAGGTCGAGGAGCGCCGCGCGGCTCGCCGCGAGGTTGTCGCCCATGAAGTGCGGGCCGAGCTCTCCCATCATCGCCTTCACGTCGAGGCCGTAGGAGAAGTGCTCCCCATCGCCGCGCAGGAGCACCGCCCGCGCGGAGGGGTCCGCGTCGAGGGCCGTGAAGAGCGCGGGGAGCTCGCGCCAGAAGTCGGGCCCCATCGCGTTGCCCTTGCCCGGCCCCGTGAGGATCACCTCGACCACGCCGTCGTCGCCCCGCTCGACCCGTAGAGACTTCCACTCGCTCATGGGTCGGGGACTCTATCCCAGGGACAGAGAATGCCGGTCGAGGGTTTGCCAACCGACGCGCCTTGCTGGCAGGAATGCTCGCACCGAGGAGGACTCCCTTGAAGACCCGTGATCGCCTCGCCCTCTCCCTTTGCCTCGCGCTCGGCGCCGGGGCCTGTTCTTCCCCCATCGCGCTGCTCCCCGGCGTAGACGGCGCCGCGGACGGCTCCGCCGTCGACGCCGCGTCCAACGACGTCACGCCCACCGACACCGGCGCGCCGAAGGACTCCGGCGTCACCGACGCGGGCGACGACGCGTCGACCAAGTCCGACGCGGGCCCCACCGACACCGGGACGCCCGACGACGTGGTCGAGCCCACCGACACGGGCACCCCCGACGACGTGGTCGAGCCCACCGACACGGCACCCCGACGACGTGGTCGAGCCCTTCGACGCAGGCCCGCCCGTCGACGTGGTCGAGCCCTTCGACACCGGGACGCCCGTCGACACCGGAACGCCCGAGGACGTCCCCACGCCCATCGACACCGGAACGCCCGTCGACGTCCCGACGCCCACCGACACGGGAACGCCCACCGACACCGGGACGCCCACCGACACCGGGACGCCCGTCGACGTCCCGACCCCCGTGTCGGCCTGCGCGCCGAGCGCGATCATCGACCTCAACGCCGCGGGCACCCTCACCGGCGCCACCACCCGCTACCTCGGGAACAACTCCGGCGCCGCGATGACCACGGACCTCAACGGCGGCTGCGGCCGGCCCGGCTACGCCGTCGCGCTCCGCTACACGCCCCGCGCGAGCGCGCCGCTGCTGATCACCACCAACGCGCCCGGCACGCCCAACAACTTCGACACCGTGGTCTTCGCGCTGAGCGCCTGCTCCGCCGCCGGCGCGCGCCTCGGCTGCGACGACGACGTCTCGGTCTCGCCCCGCACCCGCGCGTCGGAGTTCACCACCGCCGCGGTCACCGCGGGCGTGCCCATCTACATCATCGTCTCGGGCTACACCCCGCCCACCGGCGCCGACTGGACCGCCACGGGCGCCTTCGAGCTCCTCGTCACCGAGCAGTCGTCCATCCCCGCGGGCGGCGCGTGCGACCCGGCGTCGACCTCGGCGATCTGCGTCGCCGGGACCACCTGCGTCGGCGCCACGGGCTCCGCCCGCTGCGTGACCGACGGCGCCTCGGGAGGCCGCTGCCGCAGCTCGGGCGCCGCCTGCGACCCCGGCCTCGTCTGCAACGGCTCGACCCTGAGCTCCGCCTCCCGCTGCGTCACGGCGCTCGCCGACGGGGCCGCGTGCGACCCCGCGTCGACCACCGCGCTCTGCGCGAGCACGTCGAGCTGCGTCGGCCCCGCGGGCTCCACCCGCTGCGTGCCCGACGGCACCCTCGGAGGCCGCTGCCTCGACACCTCCACCCCCTGCGCCGCGGGCGCGTCGTGCAACGGCGACCCCGGGCTCGACAGCTCGCGCTGCGTCCCGACGATCCCCGCGGGCGGGGCCTGCGACCCGAGCGGGGCCGCGAACCGCTGCACCGCGGGCACGAGCTGCACCAGCGGGGTCTGCCGCGCGAGCTACGTCCAGGTCGCCTCGCCCGCGGCCTTCATCGACGCCTGCGCGGCCGGGGGCGTGCGGCTCGGGCTCACCTCCCGCGACGACGGGTACAGCACCGCCGCCGTCACCCTGCCCTTCCCCTTCCGCTTTTACGGCACCGACTACACCTCGGTGTGGCCGAGCACCAACGGCGTGCTGACCTTCGGGCTCACCACGCAGCCCTCCCTCTCCATCCGCGGCGCGCTGCCGACCACCCCTGGCCCCGCCCTCATCGCCGCGTGGTGGGACGACCTCGTCCTCCGCGCCTCGCCCGAGAGCGACCTCTGCGTGGCCACCCTCGGCGGCGCCCCCAACCGCCGCACCATCATCACGTGGAGCAACGCGTACCGCTACAACCACAGCAACTCGCGCATCAGCGTCAGCGTCAGCCTCTACGAAGGCACCACCACCTTCGAGATCCACTTCGGCCCGCTGAGCTCCACGGTCACCACCGACGGGCCGTACATCGACGGCACCAACGCCACCATCGGCATGCAGGGCCTCAACGGCCTCGGGGCCACCCTGCACAGCCGCCCCGTCGCGGCCAACACCGGCACGCGCTTCTACCCGGCGCCCTGACCCCCCGCGCGGCCCCTCCGCGCGTCGTTGACCCCGGGGCGTCGTCGCGTGCAGCCTCCGCCCGACGTCACCGCGATGCCGCCCTGCACCCTCGTCACCATCCCCTTCAGCCACTTCTGCGAGAAGGCCCGCTGGGCCCTCGACCGCGCCGGCGTCGACTACCGCGAGAAGGGCCACCTCCCCATCGCGCACTACCTCCCCGCGCGCCTCGCGGGCGGAGGCCGCACCGTGCCCGTGCTCCGCACGCCGGGCGGGGTGGTGGCCGACTCCACGGCCATCCTCCGGTGGGCCGACGCGAGGCTCGCGCCCGAGCGGCGGCTCTTCCCCGAGGGGCCGCTCGGCGACGAGGTCGCGCGCTGGGAGGAGCGCTTCGACCACACCCTCGGCCCGCACGCGCGGCGGTGGGCGTACTTCCACGTGCTGCCCGACCGGGCGCGCACCGAGCCCATGCTCACGCGCCTCGCGCCGCCCGCCGAGGCCGCCGTGGTGCGCGCGCTCTACCCCGTCGCGCGTCGGATGCTCGAGCGCGGGCTGAACATCACCCCCGAGACCGCGGCGCGCTCTGAGGCGCGCCTCGACGCGCTCTTCGACGACGTCGACGCCGCGCTCTCTGACGGCCGAACGTGGCTGTGCGGCGAGCGCTTCACCGCGGCGGACCTCACCCTCGCCTCGCTGGGCGCGCCGCTCTTCGCGCCGGCCGCGTACGGGCGCTGGGCGTACCAGGTCGAAGACCTCCCGGCGGCGATGCGCGCGAAGGTCGAGGCGTGGAGGGCGCGCCCCGCGGGCCGGCTCGCCCTCGCGGCGTACGAGAGGGAGCGCGACGCGAGGCCGTGAGCGCGCCCCTCGCCGAAGCGGCGCCCCCGGCGGCGGGAGAGGCCTTGACCCTCCTGCGCGACGGGACCGAGGCCTTCCCCGCGATGCTCGACGCGATCCGCGGGGCCGAGCGCGAGGTGCTGCTGGAGATGTACTGGCTCGACGACAGCCCCGTGGGGCGCCGCTTCGTCGAGGTGATGGCCGAGCGCGCCCGCGCGGGGGTGCGGGTGAACGTGCTCTACGACGCCATCGGGTCGCTCGGCGCCGACCGCGCGATGTACCTCCCGCTGCTGTCGGCGGGGGGATCGGTGCTGGAGTACAACCCCATCGCGCCGTGGCGCAGGCGCTTTCGCCTCGGGTGGGTCTCGCAGCGCGACCACCGGAAGATCCTCGCGGTCGACGGCCGCGTGGCCTTCGTGGGCGGGCTCAACATCGGCCAGCCGTGGTCGCCCCGCGACGAGGGCGGCGAGGGCTGGAGGGACGACGTCGCCCGCGTCGAGGGCCCCACCGCCGAGCGGGTGCGCGAGCTCTTCTTCGACAACTGGGAGCGCCAGGGCGGCCGCTGCCCGCCCGACTATCACCCTCGCAGCGCGCGCGAGAAGGTGAAGGTCACCAAGGGCGAGCTCGGTCTCGAAGACGCCGCGACGCCGCCCGCGGTGTCGGTGCTGGGGCACAACGCCTGGGGCGCGCGCAGGGCGATCCGTCGGGCGTACCTGTCGCGCATCCGCGGCGCGCGGCGGTTGATCCTCATCGAGAACGCGTATTTCGTCCCCGACGGCGCGGTGCGGCGCTCGCTGGAACAAGCCGCGCGGCGCGGGGTCGAGGTGAGGGTGATCCTGCCGAGGGTGAGCGACGTGCCCGCGGTGACCTGGGCCGCGCAGGCGATCTTCCTCCCGCTCATGCGCGCGGGGGTGCACATCCACGAGTGGACGCGCGGGATCCTCCACGCGAAGACGGGGCTCGTCGACGACTGGGCCACGACGGGGAGCTACAACCTCGACTACAGGTCGCTGCGGTACAACCTCGAGGCCAACCTCGCGACCAGCGACCCGAGCTTCGTCGCGCAGGTGAGGCGCAGCCTCGAGAGGGACCTCAGCGAGTCGTGCGAGGCGGTCGAGCTGGAGTCCTTCGCGCGACGTCCCCTGCCTGCGCGGGCGCGGTCGTGGGGCTTCTACCTGCTGCGAAAACTGCTCTGACGTGAGATAAACGCCGCCCCGCCGAGGCGTACGAACGGCGACGAAGGGAGAGGTTCCATTGCGACACACCGGCACGATCAGGGGCGGAGCGCTGACCTGCGCCCTCCTGGGTCTCCTCGGCTGCACCAGCTCGGGCGGGCTCCAGGGCCGCTTCACCGCCGTCCACAACACCCTGCACGCCATGGGTCTCAGCCAGGTCGGGCACCTCTCCGAGGGCTCCCTCTCCGAGGGCGCCACGCAGCGCTTCCCCATGGACCTCGACGCCCAGTGCTACAGCTTCGTCGCCTTCGGCGGCGACGGCGCGCGCGACGTCGACCTCTCCATCCTCGACGCCAACAACAACCGCGTCGCCAACGACGACACCCACGACACCCAGGCCGTCGTGCGCTTCTGCGCCCCCGCCCGCGGCCGCTACACCCTCGCCGTGCGCATGGCAGACGGCGGCGGGTCCTTCCTCCTCGCCAACTGGCGCGGCGGCGCGGCCTCCGCGGGGGGCGACGCGAGCGCGAACGGGCCCGGCACCTGCCGCCAGCCGCTCCCCGTCGCCGTGGGCCAGACCGTCACCGGCGACACCACCCGCGCCGCGGCCGAGCACGACGGCTCGTGCCTTCAGAACGAAGAGGGCGAAGGCGCTCCGGAGCTCGTCTACGCGCTCACCGTCGAGCGCCGTCAGCTCGTCACCGTCGCCGTCGAGCAGCGCGGCAACTACGACGGCGCGGTCTACATCCGCTCGGGCACCTGCGAAGACCCCGGCGCCGAGGTGCCGCAGGCGTGCAACGACGACGAGGGCGACACCTCGCACTCGCGCGTCTCGGCCCCGCTCGACCCCGGGCAGTACTTCATCTTCGTCGACGGCTTCGGCCGCAGCCGCGGGCAGTTCAGCATGACCGTGACGGCGCGCGACGTGCCGTCCATCGCTGACGTCTGCCAGAACGCGGCGACGCTCACGCCCAACACCCCCGTCACGGGCCAGCTCTCGGCGCAGGAGCTCAACCTCTTCACCTGCCGCTGCGGCGGCGGGGGCCGCGGCGTCGACCGCCCGTACCGGTTGGACGTTCCGCAGGAGTCGCGCGTCCAGATCCACCAGGAGAGCGACTACGACGGGCTGATCTACGTGCGCCGCGCGTGCGGCGAGGCCGCGAGCGAGGTCGCCTGCAACGACGACGCTGAAGACATCCAGCACGCGCGGATCAACACCGTGCTCACCGCGGGCACCTACTACGTCTTCACCGACGCGTACCAGCCGAACGGGCAAGGCAACTACACCCTCCAGGCCGACCTCGCGCCCGTGGGCGGGGGCAACACCGCGGGCGACACCTGCGCCGACGCGCAGCCCCTCACGCCGGGCACGCCCGTCGAGGGCAACACGCTCCAGGCCCACGACGACCTGCACCCCACCTGCGCCGCGCCGCAGGAGGGCTACGACCTCGTGTACCGCCTCGACGTGCCGACGCGCTCGCGGGTGAAGGTGTGGCTCGACCAGAGCGACCTGCGCGAGGCCTCGACGCTCACCATCACCCGCGACTGCGCGCAGCTCGCGCAGGCGACGTGCAGGCCCAACGCGATGGGCGAGGGCCGGGGCATCGACCAGGTGCTCGAGGCGGGGCGCTACTTCATCGTCGTCGACTCGTCGACGCCGCGGGCCTTCGGCCGCTTCCGCATCAACGCGCGGATCGAGAACGTGCAGGAGATGGAGCGGCTCTGCCGCACGGCGCCGCTGCTCGTCCCGGGCCGCACGGTGACGGGGACGACCTCGGGGCCCGACCGCTTCCAGGCGAGCTGCGCGGGCGGCGCGCGGAGCAGCGAGAACCTCTACCGCCTCGTGCTCCGTCGTCGGTCGCACGTGCGCCTCGCGCTGACCTCCACCACGCCGGGCTACGACGCCGCGCTTTACATCCGGCAGACGTGCACCAACCCCTCGACCGAGCGGGCGTGCAACGACGACGCGGGCGACCAGCAGCACTCGCTGATCGACACCGACCTCGACGCGGGCACGTACACGGTCTTCGTCGACGGCTTCTCGGCCAACAACGCCGGGGGCTACTCGCTCGAGACGCAGGTCTCTCCGCGCTGACCCAGCGCCGCGCCATGCGACGCGCGCTCGTCTGGTTCCGCCGCGACCTGAGGGCGCGCGACCACCACGCCCTGCACCACGCCGCCCGCGACGCCGACTCCGTCGTGGGCGTCTGGTGCGTCTCCCCCCGCACGTGGAAGTCCCACGACGACGCCCCCATCAAGGTCGACCTGTGGCTGCGCTCCGCGAGGGCGCTCTCCGAAGCGCTCGCGGAGAAGCACATCCCGCTGAAGGTGCTGCACGTCGAAGACGCGTCGATGCCCGCGCGGCTCGCGGCGCTGGCGGCGGAGCTCGGCTGCGACGCGCTTTACTTCAACAAGGAGTACGAGGTCGACGAGCGGCGCCGCGACGAGTTCGTGACCGCGCGCTTCACCGACGACGGGCGCGCGGTGAAGGCCTTCGACGACCGGGTGCTGATGCCTCCGGGCGAGGTGCTGAACGGGTCAGGGGAGCCCTACACCGTCTTCACGCCCTTCAAGCGCAAGTGGGGCGCGCTGCTCACCGAGCGCGGCTTCGCGACGCTCTCGATGCCGCGCGCGCAGTCGCCCACGGGGATCGCGTCGGACGAGGTCCCCGACGCGCTCGACGGGTTTCGTACGCAGCCCGAACGATCGCTGTGGCCCGCGGGAGAAGACCACGCGTTGAAGCGCCTCGCGCGCTTCATCGACGAGGGCGTGAGCGACTACGACCGCGCGAGGGAAATCCCCTCAGAAGACGGGACGTCTTCGCTCTCGCCCTACCTCGCCGCGGGGGTGCTGTCTCCGCGGCAGTGCGTGGCGAAGGCGGTCGAGGCCAACCACGGAAAGCTCCTCTCGGGCGCGAAGGGTCCGTCGACGTGGGTGGGCGAGCTCGCGTGGAGGGACTTCTACACGCACGTGCTCGTGGCGCACCCGCGGGTGTCGATGCACCGCGCGTACAAGCGAGAGACGGAGGCGGTCGCGTGGCGCGACGCGCCGGGTGATCTCAAGCGGTGGGAGGAGGGCGAGACGGGCTTTCCCATCGTCGACGCGGCGATGCGTCAGCTCGCGGAGACGGGGTGGATGCACAACCGGCTGCGCATGGTGACCGCGACCTTCCTCGCGAAGGACCTGCTGCTGGACTGGCGCCACGGAGAGCGGCACTTCATGCGCCACCTCGTCGACGGAGACCTCGCGAACAACCACGGCGGCTGGCAGTGGTGCGCGTCGACGGGCACCGACGCGCAGCCGTACTTCAGGGTGTTCAACCCGGCGAGCCAGGCGAAGCGCTACGACCCCGAGGGGGAGTTCGTGCGGCGATGGGTGCCCGCGTTGAAAGACGTCGACGCGAAGACCCTCGCGAAGCTGTACGAGGGCAAGGCGAAGGTCGAGGGCTACCCCGCGCCGATGGTCGACCACGGCATGGCGAGCGGGCGCGCGATCGCGGCGTTTCGCGCGCTGAAGAAGGGGTAGGTCGCGGCCCCCGCGCCGCGTCGGGTACTGTCGTCGGCGATGCGTCGACCTTCGCCCGCTGCGCTCGTCTCCCTCGCGGCGGCGGCGGCGTGCGCGGCGCTCCGGGTCGTCCCCATCTACGACCCCGACTGCTTCTGGCACCTGCACACCGGGCGGGTCATCGCCGCGACGCACGCCGTCCCGACCGTCGACACCTTCTCGCACACCGCGCGCGGTCGCCCCTGGCTCTTCGTCGACTGGCTCGGGCAGCTCCTCCTCTGGGGCCTCTACCGCCTCGACGGATACGCCGCCGTCATCCTCACCACGGCCCTCCTCGGCGGCCTCGCGGTCTTCCTCGCGCTGCGCGACGCGACCGAGTCGCTCGCGCCCGACACCCCGCGCCGCCACCCGCTCGCGCTCCTCGCCGTCGCGCCCCTGCTCGTCGCCGGAGTGATGTTCCGCGACACGCCCCGCCCGCAGACCTTCACCTTCGCGCTCCTCGCCGCGCTCCCGCTGCTCCTGCGTCGTCCGCGCGCCGCGTGGGCCGCGCCCGCGCTCATCGCCCTCTGGCAGAACACCCACTCCTCCGCGCCGCTCGGCGTCGCCGTGGTCGGAGCGTGGGCCGTCGGCGCCTTCGTCGATCGCCGTCTCTCCGCGCGCGCGCCCGCCGTTCCACCGGCGCACCTCGCGGCGATCACGGTGCTGTCTGCGCTCGCGCTTCTCATCGCGGTGCGCCCTGTCGATCGACTGACCGCGGGCATCGGGCACGTCGTCGACCCCTCGCTCGCCGCGATGATCACCGAGTGGAGCCCGACGCTGCACTTCGGGCTGGGCTCTCCCGCGGCGCAGGTGCTGATCGCGATGACCCTCCTCGCGGTGGTCGGAGCGACGCAGCGCGACGCGGAGAAGCGCCCCTCCACGGGGGCGCTGCTGGTGGCCGCGGGGGTCACGGTGATGGCCTTCCGCGCGGTGCGGTTCGTCCCTCTGGCCGCGCTCGCGCTGGCGCCTGTGGCCGCCGCGGGCGCGCTGCGTCTCATGGGGCGACGTCGGTGGGGACCTGCGCTCGCCGTCGCGGTCGCGCTCGCGGGGGTCGCGCCGGTGGTGTCGCTCGCCAAGCCCGCGGGCTTCGGGGTGATGCCCGGGATGTTCCCCGTCGGCGCGGCGCGCTTCATCGCGCGCACCCAGCCGCGCGGGAGGATGTTCAATGACTTCCTCTACGGCGGCTACCTCATGTTCACGCTCGAGGGCCGCTGGCCGGTCTTCGTCGATGGGCGGAGCTGGTCGGTGTACGACCCGGCCTTCATGCGCGACGCGCTCACGGCGAACGCGCGCACGCTGTCGCGGATCCTGCCTCAGTACGACATCGGCCTCGCGGTGGTGCAGACCGACTCGCGGGTGGTGTGGTTCCGCGATCGGCCGGGGTGGTCGCTGGTGTATTTCGACGACGATGCGTTCGTGGCGGTGCGCGACGACGTGAACGCGGGCTACGTGACCCGCTGGGCGTACCGAGAGGTGCACCCGGCGCGCTGGGCGGATCAGATCGGCGGGTGGTCGCGCGACCCCGCGGCGCTCGCGCGCGCGATGGCCGAGACGCGACGGATGGTGGGTGAAGCGCCGGGGTCGTCGCTCGCGTGGGTGCTGCGCGCGGCGGCGCTCACGGCCGCGGGGGACGAAGGAGCGGCGGACGCGGCGGCGCAGCGCGCGGCGCAGATCGATCCGAGGAGCATCCCGGCGCACCGGGCGTTGATGGTGCGCGCGATGGTGAGGGGCGACCGCGCGGGCGTGTGTCGCGAGGCGGGGATCGTGCTGCGGCGCGCGCCGAGGAACGTGTCAGCGATGGCCGCGCGCGATCGGTACGGGTGCGGGGGGTAGCGAGAGTGCGGGGGGGTAGAGCGAGGCGGTGGCCCTCACCCCCACGCCCCTCTCCCGCACGCGGGAGAGTGGGTGCCATCTTCACCGAAAACCGCCCTGACCTTTGTCCTTGGGAGGCAACCGTCGTCGGCTGCATCGCCACGCAGCGTCACCTCCGTGATGTTGCGCGAATAGGTGACTCCCTCACGGTGTCACCGCGGCGAACTGCCGCGAAGGTCACTTCGCCCGCAGGGTCCCATCGCGCGGTTCGTGTACGCTCGTCCGATGCGCGGATCATCGTTCCTCGTACCTCGTGCTGACGGCCGCTTCCTGCGAGGACGGGCGGAACTTCCGCGATCCCACCTGCGCCGACCTTGAAGAAGGCCGGAATCCTCGCAATCGTGGGGGACCGTCGTTCACGTCGGGCTCTTCGACGCGCGGAGAGCCGTGGTGCGGTCCGGCGAGGGTCTACGCGCGACAGTTCCGCGGGGTGTTCACCGAGCTGGGCCCTTCCATCATCGCATACGCCGAGCTCCGTCGAGGCGGCGGGCTCGCGGTCTTCCCGGGGACCTGCAACGTGTATGAACGGGACCTCCCGGGCCCGGGTGAGTCAGCGCCCTACGGAGAGGCGTGGCGCGCGTGCAGTTCGACGGCGTTGCGGTACCGCGTCGAGGTCCCCGGCTGCGCCCCCATCGAGGGCGTCTGGACCTGGGACGACAACTACTACCCAGGAATCCTCGGGAAGTCCTTCGAGATCCCCGTGCGCCTCACCTGCCTCACGCCCGACATCGACGCTTCCATCGCCTACCCCGACGTGCAGCGCGCGTTTCCGCCAGAGCGACCGCCGTACGACGTCCCCAACGACGTCGGGCGCCCGTCGAGCGATTGAGCACGACAGGGCCGTCGCCGTCTGCCGCTTCACGACGCCCATGTGCCTCGTCACGTTCACGCAGCAAAGGCGCGCAGCAGATGCTGCGCGACAGGCTGTGGATAAGATCGATGCCCTCCCATGATGCGAAGCGTGAGGGTGACGCGGCGAGGCTCTGAGCGGGCACCGGAGCGGAGAGGTCATCGGACGCACCGCAACCGCCGCGCAGCATCCGCTGCGCGCCCAAATCTTCGCTGCGCGCCCGAGCGCGGGCAGCTCGTCACCCCGCTCCTTCATCCCCCGATCCCCTCACGGCACCAGCACGAGCTTCCCCTTCACGGCGCGCGCTTCCATCCGCTCCAGCGCCTCGCCCGCCCGCGCGAAGGGGAGCACGTCGTCGACCCGCGGCTTCAGCCGCCCCGCGGCCACCTCTGCGAAGATCCGCTCGGCGTTCGCCCGGTTCCGCTGCGGCTCGCGCATCGCGAACGATCCCCCAGAACACCCCCGCGATCTGGCACCCTTCAACAGCACCGGGTTCATCGGGATCTTCGGGATCTCCCCCGACGCGAAGCCCACTACGAGCAATCTCCCCTCCCACGCCGTCGCGCGAAGCGCCGCCTCGGTGTACGCGCCTCCGACCGGGTCGTAGACCACGTCGGCGCCCGCTCCGCCTGTGAGCGACTTCACGCGGTCTTTCAGGTCTTCGCGGCTGTAGTCGATGCCCGCGTCGGCGCCGTGCTCCGCGCACACCGCGAGCTTCCTCCGCGCTCGACGCCGCGGCGATCACTTTCGCGCCCAGGAGCTTCCCGATCTCCACCGCCGCGAGGCCCGCCGCCGCGGCGCCGAGCACCAATAACGTCTCTCTCGCGCAGCGCCGCGCGGTCGACGAGCGCGTGGAGGGTCGTCGCGTAGGTGAGCAGCGTGGCCGCGCCCACCTCGAAGCTCACCCCCTCGGGCAAGCGCACCGCCGCGAGCGCGAACCACAGCCTCTTCAGCGAACGCTCCGTGGAGCATCGTGGCTGCGACGCGGTCGCCGACGGCGAGGTCGGTCACGCCGTCTCCCACCGCGGTCACCACGCCCGCGACCTCGCCGCCGGGCGAGAACGGGAGCTCGGGCTTGAACTGGTATTTCCCTCGCGAGAGCAGCACGTCGGGGAAGTTCACCCCGCGGCCTTCACCGCGACCTTCACCTCGCCCGACGAGAGCTCGGGGCTCGGGACCTCATCGACGCGGAGCCCCGAGGGCCCGCTGTGATCGTGACAGCGTACGGCGCGCATGGTGGCCGCGACGGTACACCGCGTGCGGGCGGTGGCGGTGATGGGAGTGGAGGCAACGGCGCAGCGTTATGGCCACCTCCACCCCCGACCCCTCTCCCGCAAACGGGAGAGAATCTACACCGAAAACTGCCTGACCCTTTGGCTTGGGGCAGCGGGTTCTCGGGTCTGCTTCGTCGCACCGCCGACGGCGCCCTTGACCGCCCTCGTGTTTACGGCTTCCCGGTCTCGCAGGTATCCACTCACGCACTCACAGCGGGAAGGGGCGTTGCAGTTTTCGGTGCAGTTCGCTCCCTCTCCCGTTTACGGGAGAGCAACTGTGTGTTCAGGTCGCCACCGATTTCTTCTCCCTCGGCCGCCGAAGATGCTCGCATGATGGCGTTGAGGATGGTGAGCAGCTTCTGTACGCGATGAGAGCGACCTTCTTGGGCTTTCCGGCGTCGACGAGGCGCTTGTAGAACGCGGCGATGGTCGCGTTGAAGCGGAGTAGCTGCCAACGTCGCCATGTACAGGACCGTTCGTGCGGGAGGCGGCCGCCCCCACACGCTGCGCTTGCCGCGTTTGGTCCCGCTGTCGTTCGCCAGCGGCGCGGCCTACGAGCTTGGCGATCTCGCGTCAGTTCCAGGCGACCCGGCTCCGGAAGCTCCGCCGCCAGCGTCAACGCCCGTCACCCGGCCGATCCCCTTCTGAGACTGCAAGGTCCACCGGCGACCCACGCGGGCAGCGGTCCACCTGGCGGTCCAGGTCGCCGTCGACCTCCGCTGAGCCGCTTCTTGAGCCACGTCAGGTGCGCCTGAGATGTCCTGACGCACCCCCTTGGTCTGCGCCTGCTGAAGACGGTTCTTCTCCGACACCATCATCTCCACCAACTGGCGACGACAGCACCTCCTCGAAGCGCCGGGCCTGCGCGTCGGGCTGCGCGCGCACCTCGGGCTTGATGCGCTCGGCGAAGAGCATCAAGAGCCGCGCGTCCACCGCGTCGGTCTTCTCCAGCGTGCCCATGGCGCGGGCGAAGTCGCGCACCTGGCGAGGGTTGACGGCCACCGCGGGCAGCCCCCGGTCGAGCAGCTCCGCGAGCAGTCGTCGCTGGTAGCCGCCGGTGGCCTCCATGACGATGAGGGTAGGAGCTCGCGCCGCGAGCGATCGCGCGAGCGCGTCGATGGCTGCGTCGTCGTTGGCGACGCGGGTGGAGCGCTCGTCACCGGAGATGAAGACATCCGAGGTGCGCGGCGATCGATGCCAGCAGGCAGAGGGATCGATGGGTGGGTCATGGGGCCTCCTGGGACCTCGGGACGCTCCGGCATCGCCCAGCCTTGCGTGATTCGGGCATCGTGAGCCCAGGCAACTGTTCGGGCGCTGGCCAGAGCACCGGACCCGGCGACCCAGCTCTCCCGCGGGCATCGATAGCCCAAGGGGTGGACGGTCTACCGGGCCCGGCCCTCGGCAACAGGAACGCTACGACGCTTTCGACATACAAGGGGTCGGGGGTGAGGGCCAACAGCCTCGACGCCTACCGCCCCCCACACTTCTGACCGATGCAACAGTTCCTCGGGAGCGGGCTCGGGGGTGAGGGCCACCTCCTCCGCCATCCCTATCCCCTCCCATTCGTGGTCTCCTCGGCGCGCCATGGACTTCACCCCCTCCGCGCGCTCGCAGGAGTACACCGCCCGCGTCGAGCGCTTCATCGCCGAGCACATCGCCCCCGTCGAGATGCGCCTCTGGCGAGAGATGTCCTCCCAGCACCACGGCGGCGACTGGACCGCGTGGCGCGTCCCGGCCGAGGTCGAGTCGCTGAAATCCCGCGCGCGCGCCGAGGGGCTGTGGAACCTCTTCCTCCCCGACCCCGCGCACGGCCCCGGCCTCTCGACCCTGGAGTACGCGCCCGTCGCCGAGGCCACGGGCCGCTCGCTCCTCGCGCCGGTGATCTTCAATTGCAGCGCGCCCGACACCGGCAACATGGAGGTGCTCCACCGCTTCGGCACGCCCGCGCAGAAGTCACGGTGGTTGGAGCCGCTCCTCGCCGGAGAGATCCGCTCGGTCTTCTGCATGACCGAGCCCGAGGTGGCTTCGTCTGACGCGACGAACATGCAGGCCACCGCCGTCGCCGACGGCGACGAGGTCGTCCTCAACGGCACCAAGTGGTGGACCACCGGCCTCGGTCACCCCGACGCGAAGGTCGCCATCTTCATGGCCCGCACCCCCGACGAGTCCCGCGGGCGCCACTACCAGCACTCGATGGTGCTCGTGCCCCTCGACGCGAAGGGCGTCGAGATCCGACGGATGCTCCCGGTCTTCGGCGACTACGACGAGCCCTTCGGCCACGGCGAGGTGAGCTTCACCGACGTGCGCGTGCCGAAGGACAACGTCATCGCCGGCCTGGGCATGGGCTTCGAGATCGCGCAGGCGCGGCTCGGCCCGGGCCGCATCCACCACTGCATGCGCTGCGTGGGCGCGGCCGAGACGGCGCTCGGGTTGATGATCGACCGGGCCGCGTCGCGCACCGCCTTCGGCAAGCCCATCGTCAACCTCGGGGGCAACCGCGAGCGCATCGCCGAGGCGCGCGTCGCCATCGATCAAGCGCGGCTCCTCACCCTCTACGCCGCGTGGAAGCTCGACCAGCTCGGCCCCCTCGGCGCCATGACCGAGATCTCGGCCATCAAGGTAGTGGCGCCGTCGATGTTGCAGCGCGTGGTCGACGACGCGATGCAGATGCACGGCGGCGCGGGGGTGAGCCACGACACGCCCCTCGCGGCCTTCTTCGCGCAGGCGCGCACGCTGCGCCTGGCCGACGGCCCCGACGAGGTGCACAAGGGCGTCATCGCGCGCATCGAGCTCTCGAAGCGAGGCCACGGTCGGTGAGGGCTCACCGCTCACCCCGGACTGAAGTCCGGGGCAGGCCTTACGCTCAAGCCCTCGCAAAGCGAGGGCTTCGCACTGGCGCTTGCGTCACGTTCAACGACCCAGAGTGGATGAAACCGCGAGAAGCCTGCGCGCAGCGCGGGCTTGAGCGTAGGCCTGCCCCGGACTTCCGAGAAGTCCGGGGTAGGCGAACGGACGACGTCATGACCTCCGGCGAACGGACGACGCCATGACCTCCGGCGAACGGACGACGCCATGACCTCCCGCCCCGGCGAGGCCCTCGACGTCGCCGCGGTCGACGCGTGGCTCCGCGCGCGCGTCGATGACCTCGGCGCGGGCCCCACCGTCACCCAGTACTCCGGCGGCGCGTCGAACTGGACCTACCGCCTCGCCTACGAACACCGCGACCTCGTGCTGCGACGTCCGCCCGCGGGCACCAAGGCCCGCAGCGCGCACGACATGGGCCGCGAGTACCGCGTGCAGGCCGCCCTCCAAGACGTCTTCCCCTACGTGCCGCGCATGGTCGCGCGCTGCGACGACCCCGCCGTGATCGGCTGCGACTTCTACGTGATGGAGCGCGTCGCCGGCGTGATCCCGCGCAAGACCCTCGGCGTCGACCTCACGCCCTCGCAGACCCGCGCGCTCTGCGAGAACGTCGTCGACACCCTCGTCGAGCTCCACGCCGTCGACGTGACGCGGCCCGACCTCGCCGCGCTCGGCAAGGGCGAGGGCTACGCCCGCCGTCAGGTCGAGGGCTGGCGCGACCGATACCGCAAGGCCCGCACCTGGAACGCCCCCACCTACGAGCGCGTCATCGCGTGGCTCGAGCCGCGCATCCCCGACGACGCCGCGACCTGCGTGGTGCACAACGACTTCCGACTCGACAACGTGGTGCTCGACCCGAGCGACCCCACCCGTATCGCCGCCGTGCTCGACTGGGAGATGGCCACCCTCGGCGACCCCCTCATGGACCTCGGCAACTCCCTCGCCTACTGGGTGCAGGCCGACGACGACCCGATCGGCCGCGCGCTGCGACGTCAGCCCACGCACCTGCCCGGGATGCTCACCCGCGCCGAAGTGATCGACCGCTACTTCTCCCGCTCGGGGCGCCCCCGCGTCGACGTGACCTTCTATCAAGTCTTCGGGATGTTCCGCCTCGCCGTGATCGCGCAGCAGATCTACCTACGCTACTTCAAGCGCGAGACGCGCAACCCCGCCTTCAGGCACCTGTACCTCGCGTCGCACTACCTCCACTGGCGCTGCCTGCGACTGATCAAGTCCGCGCGATGAAGCCCTCGCTCCCGCTCGCCCTCGCGCTCGCCCTCGCGCCGCTCACGGTCCGCGCGCAGAACTGGATGCACTACCCGCTGGAGCGCTCCGCCGCCGCGCGCGTGCGACTCACCCAGGGCTTCTACGGCGACTACGTCTCCTACTGCGGGTCGCGCGACGGCTGCGGCACGCACAACGGCTACGACATCGGCGCCCCCGTCGGAACGCCCGTCTACGCCGTCGCCCCCGGCGTCGTCGACGCCATCAACGCGGCCGACACCCGCACCGCCGACTACGGCAACGCCGGCCTCTGGGTGCGCGTGCGCCACGACGGAGGCACCGTCCCCGGCCTCGGCGCGACGTACTTCGTCGGGTACCTGCACCTCTCGCGCATCGACGTCTCCGTGGGCGCCGCGGTCAGCACCACCACCCGCCTCGGGCTCTCGGGCAACACCGGCGGCGTCGGCCCGCACCTGCACCTGCACCTCGCCACCGCGAGGAACTACTGCGGCGCCCCCGTCGACCCCGGCTGCCCCACGCCCGCGTACGTCTCGGGCTCCGTGGTGTCGCCCGCCTTCGTCGACGCGCCGGGCTGCCAGTCGGTGTGTCGCCCCGTCACCATCCAGTGGCTCCAGCCCGCGGCCTACGGCGGAGAGCCCTACGCCCGCACCCCGCCGCCCGTCTGCGGCTCCCTCGACTACCGCGGCCGATGCGAGGGAGAGACCCTGCGCTGGTGCATGAACGGCGCGCCCATGGAGGCCGAGTGCCTCTCCCGCGGCGGCGTGTGCGCGTGGCAGAACGACAGCGAGGGCTTCAACTGCCTGCGCTGCGACCCGGCCCTCAACCGACCGCTGCTCCCAGGGCCCCGCTGCGAGGGCACGCGCTTCCTACGCTGCGACGGGACCACCCCCGTGTCCGAAGACTGCGCCGCGACGGGGCGGTCGTGTACGCCCGACGGGTGCGTCGCGCCTCCGCCCCTCGACGCGGGCGCGCCTGACGACGTGGGAACACCCGACATCGACGTCGGGAGTCCCGTCGACGTGGCCGCGCCGAGCGACATCGCCGCCGACCGCCCCGCGCGCGACCTCGGCGTGAGCGACGCGAGCGGAGACGTCGCAGACGGCGCGACCCCCTCGGGCGGGCTTGAGGGCGGGTGCGGGTGCCGCGCGGTGGGGGCCACGGGGTCTCCGCGCGCGGCGTTCGGGCTGGTGTTGCTCGCGCTCGCGCGACGGAGGCGGAGACGATGACCGAAGGGCTGGCGGTGACGACCTGGGGCGAGGGCGCCGAGACGGTGGTCGCGCTCCACAGCGGCGGGATGTCGTCGCGACAGTGGCGCGCGCTGGGCCGCGTACTGAGTGACCGCTGGAGGGTCGTCGCGCCCGACCTCCTCGGGAGCGGCGCGAACCCGCCGTGGGACGACGCCCGCCCCTTCGCGCTCTCGCTGGAGGTCGACGCCGTGCGCGCGGTGGTCGAGCCCCTCGGGCCGGTGCACCTCGTGGGTCACTCCTACGGCGCGCTCATCGCGATGAAGCTCGCGGCGCGCGATCCCTCGCTGGCCCGCTCGCTGACGCTCTACGAGCCGCCCGCGTTCGGCCTGCTCGACGCAGAGCGCGACGCCGACGTCGCCGACGAGCTCTACGCGCTGGAGCGCGACCCGGCGTTCACCGACGAGGCCACGGGCGGAGGAGACGCATGGCTCGAGCGCTTCATCGACTGGTGGAGCGGCGCGGGCGCGTGGAGGTCCCTCCCCGACGAGGGCCGCGCGGCCTTCGCGCGCGTGGGGCGCAAGGTCTTCCGCGAGGTGCAGGGGATCATGGCCGACCGCGACGGGGTCGACGCGTACCGGCACGTGAAGGTACCGGCGCTCCTGCTCTCGGGCGCGCTCACGCCGCGCCCCGAGCGGAGGGTGATGGAGCAGCTCGCGCGCGCCTTCCCCGACGGAGAGCGCGCGGTGATCGAGGGCGCGGGACACATGGGGCCGATCACCCACGCGGGCGAGGTGAACGCCGCCGTCCGCGCGTGGCTGGAGCGCGTCGAGTCGCGCGCGTAGCTACAGCGGGCACGCGCCGGTGTCGGGCACGCTCACCGCGAGCTCGCAGCCGTTCGTGACGTCTCCGTCGCAGTCGGACCACCCCTCGGCGCAGGTGTAGCCGCAGCCTCCGGCGACGCAGGTGGCGCGCGCGTGGGGCGGTGCCTCGCAGGGCGAGCAGCGGTCTCCGCAGGTGGCGATGGAGTGCGTGTCGACGCAGCGCCCCTGGCAGAGGTGCGAGCCCGCTTCACACGCGCTCGCGCAGCCGTCGCCCTCGCACGCCGGGATCACGCAGCGGAAGCCCACCGTCGCGTCTCCCTCGACGACATCACCCCTGCGCGCGGTCACGCGCAGCGCGTCGGGAGAGGCGTCGGTGAAGGAGCCTCCGCGCACGACCCGACGCTCCCCGCTCGACGGGCCGACGGGGTCACGCGCGACCGCGCCGACCGGGGCGTAGGGGGCGAACCAGTCCTTGGTCCACTCGGCGACGTCGCCGGCCATGTCGTCGAGGCCGAGGGGCGACGCGCCCGTCGCGAAGCTCCCGACCGCGCAGGTCGCCGCCCGCGCCACGTCTCCCGACCAGCACGCCCGCCCCGACGGCCCCGCCTCTCCCCACGGAAAGACCCTGCCGTCGTCGCCGCGCGCCGCGCGCTCCCACTGCGCCTCGGTGGGGAGCGCGCCTCCGCGCCACGCGCAGAAGGACTCGGCCGCGGGCCACGACACGCAATTCACGGGTTGCGCGTCGCGGCCGTCGACCCCCCAGTTGCAGCCCTGCGTCGTCGCGGGCGGGTCGCACACGTCGCCGGGGCACGCGCGATACGCCGCCACCGTCACCTCGGTCCGATCGACGCAGAAGCCCGACACGCTCACCCGATGCGCGGGCCGCGCGGCAGGGTCCGCGTCGTCGCCCATCGTGAACGTTCCCCCCGCGACGTAGGCCATCCCCGGAGGGCAGCGCTCGACCACGACCCCCGCGTCCTCGACGGCCGCGTCTTCCACGGCCGCGTCTACGCTCGCGTCTTCCATCACCACGTCGACGCTCGCGCTCGCGTCTTCCATCACCACGTCGACGCTCGCGTCTACGCCCGCGTCTTCCACCCCCACGTCTTCCATCACCACGTCGGCGCTCGCGCTCGCGTCCTCGGACGGCGCCGCGTCGCGGATCAGCGCCGCGTCCGTGGGCTCGCTCGCGTCGTGGGACGGCGGCGCGTCGTTCACCGCGACGCTCCCCGCGTCGGCGCGCGGCCCTCCGTCGACGATGGACACCGACGGCGCCGCGGCGTCGACCGCTTCGTCGACGGTCGCACCCGGCGCGCCGCAGCCCGCGAGCGCCGACTGCACCAACAGCACGAGCAGGATCGTCCGCGTCACGGGGGTCATCGCGCCCATCGGCCCGCCGCTGCGTCGCGGGACCATCCCCGTCGCGGCGTCGCGGTGCCTCCCCCGTAAGAGGCCGCGTTCGCGCGATGCGTCGCGCCCCGACTATCGTCGCCGGGTGCGCTCCGACGACCCGCCCACGGTGCCCCTCGACTTCACCCGCCTCCCGGCCGACGCGATGCGCGAGCGCGCCGAGGGCCTCTACGCCGAGCTCCGCGCGCGGCGCTCGGTGCGGCACTTCTCCCGCGACCCGGTCGACCTCGACGTGATCCGCCGCTGCGTGGCGACCGCGGCCACGGCCCCCTCGGGCGCCAACAAACAGCCCTGGAGCTTCGTGCTCGTCACCGCCCCTGCCGTGAAGCGCGCCCTGCGCGAGGCCGCCGAGCAGGAGGAGCGGCGCTTCTACACCGGCCGCGCGCCGCAACGCTGGCTCGACGACCTCAAGGCCCTGGGCACCGACGCCGACAAGCCCTTCCTCGAAGACGCGCCCGCGCTCATCGCGGTCTTCGCGCGCCGCCACGGAGACGACCCCGACGACCGCAACTACTACGTCAGCGAGAGCGTCGGCATCGCCGTGGGGATGCTCCTCGCCGCGCTCCACCACGCCGGGCTCGCGACGCTCACGCACACGCCCAGCCCGATGAACTTCATGGCCGAGGTGCTGCGACGTCCCGCGAACGAGCGGGCGTACCTCTTGATCCCCGTGGGCTTCCCCGCCGAGGGGTGCCGCGTGCCCGACATCGCGCGCAAGGCCCTCGCCGAGGTGCTCTTCGAGGTGTGATCGCCACGGCGAGAGGTTCAGGCGCTTCCTTCACGCGGCGCGACGCGCATACTCAGACGACAATCATGGGACGTTCTCACCCGAACCCCGTCGACTCCGACCCACCGCCCATCGACGAAGACCCCTGGCAGGCGTGGATCCAGACGCACCGCGAGGAGTACCTGTCGCACGCGGGTCGCGTGGTCGGGATCCACCCCACGCGGGGCATCGTCGCGAGCGCGCGGACCGCAGGAGAACTCCTCGCGGAGCTGGCGCGGATCGGTCTGACACCCGCTGACGAGGTGCTGGTGTCGAGGGTGGTACCGCCGGGCGTATCGCTCGCATGAAGCGGCTCCGACGACCGATGGCCGAAGAGGCTGGTCGGAGCTTCCCGATCCTCCCTGCACGTCACTCCGAGGGCAGCACCACGAGGTCGTAGGAGTAGACCGGCGTCGTCGGGTCGGTGCACTCCGGCGCGCCCGACAGAACGCGCCCGTAGGCCACGCGGTTCGTGAAGGCGTAGCGGCGCTCGCCGACGGTCACCTCGGCGCCCGCGCCCGGAGCGAGCGCGCCGGAGGTCTGGAAGGAGACGTTGTAGGCCACGAGGGTGCGGTTGCAGAACGACTCGGGCCGACTCCGGCAGACGGGCTCTCCGACGACGATCGGCGCGGGGAAGCCCGTCGGCGGGTCCCCCGTCGTGCTGAGGGCGAGGAGCACGTGGCCATCCGTCGCGCTCCGCACGAAGAGCTCGGCGGAGGTCCAGACCGGCGTGGCGCCGTCCCATCGGGTGGCCGTGGCGCTCACGGTCACGGGCTCACCCACGGTCAGCCCGCGGAGCTGCTCTGGCGCGAAGCCCACGACGAACTCCAGCGTCGCGCCGTCGTCCCGACGCACGCGGATCACGGTGTCGGCCAGGCACTCCTCGCGGGTGTCCGCGGGGTCACAGCCCAGCAGAATGCGCGTCGCGAGCCGTCGCGTGCCCGCCCACGTGCCGGTCGCTTCGATCGAGGCGCCCGCGTCAGGCGTCGCGTCGGCGTCGGCGTCGGGCGGGAGCGCGAAGGCCGCGCGCCGGTAGCGAAGGTCCGGGCGCTGCGGCGCGTTGTAGTCGACCTCGCGCGGGCAGTACGGAAGCGCGGGCTGGGACCCAGCGTCCGTCGGAGCGTCTGTCGGAACGCCGGCCTCAGCCTCGCAGTACCCCGTGTGAAGGAACGGTCGGTCGGGCGTGATGCACCCGCTGAAGAAGGTTCGTCCGTCGCAGCCGCAGTGCGGGATCGATCCCCCGTCGCCGCAGGTGTTCACCGCGCACACGCGAACGACGGCGCCGCAGCCCGGCGCGTAGAGGCAGTGGAGCCCGCTCGGCCCGCCGCACTCCGCGCAGACAGCGGTCGCGTCGCCGCCGTCGGAGCGCGCCACGGTCTGCGAGCACGACGACGCGAGGGGGAGCGAGGCGAGGAGCAGGGAGATCAACGCACGACGCATGAGTCGCGATCCTTTCATCGTCCTTCACGGAGCGGGAGCGCTACTCGCTCGCCCCTACGTCGGTCGTCTCGGCGTCGAGCGGAGCGCCGGCGTCGACGCCCGCGTCGGCGTCTCCGGGGCAGCCGCCGAGGGTGATCTGGTTCGCGGTCCACGCGTGAACCTGCGCCTGCGCGTCGCGGCGCCACAGCGGCGAGACCGTGGTGAACGCGCAGCCCCGGCGGAGGTTCATGCCGCTACGCACCGCGGTGGCGACGCGCAGCACGAGGTCGGACGTCGCCGTCGGGACGCCCTCGGTGGTGATCTGCGCCGACTCGAAGCCGACGCCCGCGTCGGCGAAGTCTCCGGCGATGGTGCCTCGCACGCGCACGAGGTGGTGCTCGTAGCGGTCGAGGTTCGAGACGAGGTCGGTCGTCGCCGAGACGTCCTGCTCGAGCTCCGCGATGGAGCCTCCGGCGCCCCCGCGGTAGTAGCCCGTGAGGGCGGTGATCCATCGGGCGCGAGCGTGGATCTCGCCGAGGGTCGCCCTGAAGACCAGGAGGTCGCCGCGCTGGGGCGTCGGCGTGATGGTCGCGGGGTCGACCGCGACGAAGATCGCGCCGGTGAAGTCCTGCACGAAGAAGCCCGCGGGGTCGTCGGCCGAGATCCCGCCGTCAGCGCTCGTCGCGGCCACGACCTCGGTGATCTGGACGTTCCCGATCGCGGCGTCGAGCGGCGTGCTGGCGTCGCTGACGATCTGTGCCCGCGTCGACGCGGGCGACGCGCCGGCGTCGCCTTCCATATACACCTCGGGCCCCGTGTCCCTCGCGCCATCCCCGGGGCCTTGCCCGTCCGCGCTCGCGTCGCTCCCACCCGCGGGCGCGCCCCCGCTGTCGCATCCCGCGACCGCCAACGCCAACGCACACCCGACCCAGTGGACGCGCCCACCCCGGACCCACGGCCGATCGCTCATCGCTCACGCCTCAGCAATCAGAGAGCCAGGATCAACGCCCCGACTCCGGCTCGCAGACCTTCGCTTCGTGTGTCGCACTGCGCCACGCGCCGGACTCCCTTGTCACGGTCCTCGAACGCGCCGCCGTCGATCTCGATGAACCTCTCGGCGGGAGGATGCCGCTTCTGGGCTTCGAGAGCGCCTTCTCTCGCCCTCACCGAGTGGCCCGAGCCCTCACGCCGCGTCGAGCATCGCCATCCGTCGCAGCACCCTCCGCCGCACCGGCGCCGCGCGCATCGCGACCCCCACCGCGGTGAGCATGGCCTTCGCGAAGCTCCCGTGCGCCACGAGCAGCGCGCGGGTCATCGCGTCGGTGAAGCGGTTCACCGTCGCGCTCACCTCGCGTCGCCGCTCGCGGGCGTAGTCCTCGATGGGCCCCGCGTCGTCGGCGTCGAGCGCGCGCAGCAGCGCGGCGGTGAGCGCCTCGGCGTCGTGGATGCCCGCGTTCATCCCCTGACCCCCGACGGGGCTGTTGAGGTGCGCCGCGTCGCCCGCGAGCGCTACGCGGCCCGCGCTCATCGACGTCGCCATCCGTCGGTGCAGGCTGAACTCGCTCTTCCACACCACCTCGACGGGCCCCGGAGCGCGCTCGGGGAAGAGCGCCTCGACCGCCGTCGACACCCGCGCGTCGAGGCTCACCCCGTCGTCCACGAAGGGCAGGATCAGCCGCCACACGCCCTCGTCGATGCCGATCGCCAGCGCGAGCCCGCGCCGCGTCGAGACGCGCACCACCCGCTGCCCCGGCGACTCGGCGACCCTCACGTCGGCCAGCGCCGCGCGAAAGCCGTAGGTCTCCCCTTCGAGCGTCGCGCCGATGCACTCGCGCACCCGGCTGTGCGCGCCGTCGCAGCCCGCGACGAAGCGCGCGGTCACGCTCTCCTCCTCGCCGTCGCGGCGGAAGCGCACCGTCACCCGCTCCCCCTCGCTCACCACGTCGGTGACCTCGCGCGAGAAGCGCACCTCGGCCTCGGGCCGCGCGCGCACGGCCTCGCACAGGATCCGCTCGGTCTCGCTCTGCGGCAGGAGCATCACCCGCGCGAAGCGCGTCTCGCCCGCGAGCTCCTCCATCGGCGCCTCGAGGATGTCGCGCCCCGCGTCGACGTCGAACACCCTCACCCGCGGTCGCACCATCGCGCGCGCCGCGAAGGCGTCGATCACCCCGAGGCCCGCGAGCACCTCCTGCGTGCGCGGCCACACCACCGGCGCGCGGGAGTGCTCCGAGGTGCCGGGCTTCGACTCGAGCACCAGCACCCGACGGCCCGCGCGCGCGAGGCCCAGCGCGAGCGAGAGGCCCACCGGCCCCGCGCCCACCACCACCACGTCGGGACCGTCGTCGCTCATGGAGCGCGAACATCGCCACCCGACCCGCGCCGCGCCACCCCGCGGCTTCTCTCTCTCACCACGGTGCGCGATGCTGCGCGGCGGTGCCTCCGCTCTCAGTGTCCGCACAGGCCATCCGCGCGAGCGTGTTCAGCGACCTCGCCCCGCGCCTCACCGCGCGCCTCGCCCGCGGCGAGACGCCCCACCCGCTGCACATCGGAGACACCTGGCGCGCGCCCCCGCCCGCCGCGAGCCTCGCGCGACACGCGAGCGATGACCCCGCGCTCTACCGCTACGGCCCCCTCGGCGGAGCGCCCTCGCTCCTCGCCGCCATCGCGCGCCACCTCGATGCGACCGGCCGCGCGCTCGACGGCGCGACCCCCGCGAACCTCCTCGTGGCCGCGGGCGCGACGCACGCGCTCCACTGCGCGGCGCGGGCGATCTTCGACGCGCGCGACGAGTGCCTCGTGCTCGCGCCCTACTGGCCGCTCTCGGTGGGCGTGCTCCGCACCGCGGGCGCGACCCCCGTCGAGGTGCCCGTGATGCCCATGCTCGCGCGAGACCCGCGCTTCGACCTCGCGCGAGCGCTCGACGCCGCCGTCACGCCGCGCACGCGCGCCGTGTACTTCATCACGCCCAACAACCCCGACGGCTTCGTCATGGGCGAAGACCACCTCGCGGCCGTCGCCGACGTCGCGCGTCGACGCGACCTCTGGGTGATCGCCGACGAGGTCTACGCCGACTACGTGTACGAGGGCGCGCACCGCTCCGTCGCGCGCCTGCCCGGGATGGGCGCGCGCACGGTGAGCGCGTACTCGCTGTCGAAGTCGCACGCCCTCGCGGGGCTGCGGGTGGGCTACGTCGCCGGTCCGCCCGACCTCATCGCGGCGGCGAAGAAGGTCGCGACGCACACGGTGTTCAACGTGCCCGTGGTCGCGCAGCGCGCCGCCGAGGCCGCTCTCACCGACGGGAACGACTTCATCGCGGGAGCGCGCGACGCCTACCGCGCCGCCCGAGACGCGACGGTGCGCGCGTTGGAAGGCCGCGTGGATTTCGTCGCGCCCGCGGGAGGCAGCTACGTCTTCGCCGACCTCGGCCGCGGAGGCGGCGCCCTGGAGGTGCTCGGCCGCGCCATCGACGCGGGCGTGGCGCTCGCGCCCGGAGACGCCTTCGGAGAGGCCTACGGCTCGTGGGCGCGGCTGTGCTTCACCGCGGTGCCGCCCGACGCGCTCGACGACGCCCTCGCGCGCTTGACCGCGGTGCTCGACGGGTAGAACGCCCCATCGGGAACCTCTGGCCCGACCGGTGGTCGCAGTGCCCCATGACCCGAGTGTTCCTTGGCGTCGTGGCGGCGCTCCTGCTGCACGGGCTGGTCACCGTCGCCCGCTTGGAGCCCGTACGAACGCTCCGCGGGGTCGACGCTTCGGTCGCGACCCGGCTCGCGACCCGCGCCCGTTGGACCCGCCTCCGCGCCCCCTCTGCCTTCCACGACCAGCACTTTCCGCGGTGCCGCGCCCTCGAGGTCGCCCGCGTCGGAGACGTCTCCCTCGCCCGCTGCGCCGACCTCGGCAGCTTCACCCTCTCCTCCCGCGCGGGCACCTTCGCCCTCACCCGCACCGACCCCGGCCGCGACTGGGTGCTCGGCCTCCGCCACTCACCCGACGTGCTCGCCCGCGCCGTCGCCTACGGCGCCCCCACCGTCGCCCTCCTCCTCACCGCGCTCCTCTGCGCGTGGGCCTTTCGCACCCCGCGGCCCCGTGATTCTTCCGAGCCCGCGCCGTCGCCGCTCCGCCCCGAGAGCCCCTACCGCGACGCGCCCCTCGTCGACCTGGGCCCCGAGGCCCCGCCCGCCTTCGACCTCCTCGCCGCCCGCGAGCTTCGCTTCTCCGTTCTCGTCGGATGGGGGCTCGCGCTGCACGCCCTCCCCGCCGTCACCGCGTCGCTCCACCTCGCGCGCTGACCCCCTCAGCGCGTCAATTCACCCGTCACTCCCTCCCGATCGACGGTACCCCCGTGAATCCGAGGGTTGGGCTTCACTCCGTTCGACGGTACCCCCGTCGATCCGAGTGAGGACCTTCACTCCGTTCGACGGTACCCCCATCGATCCGAGTGAAGTTCAACGCGCCGTGTCAACGCCCGTCCCTCACGCCAGGTCGGGCCTGCGGTCCCCCATTCCTACGGCCCAGCCCATCGTGTAGCGCGCGTTCACGTCGCTCCGGGGCTGCACCCGCTCCCGGCCCGCGTCGTCCCTCCACACGAACCCGTCGACCCCGAAGGGACCGCGGTAGCCCTCCCGCGCGAGCGCGGCGGTCGTCTCGTCGAAGGCCCGCTCCACCTCCGCGCGCCACCACGCGTCGACCTCCCAGCGCTCCGTCGACACCCACGCGCCCGCGGCGTCGCACACCTGCCGCGTGAGCGCGCCTCGCTCCGCTCGACCCTCGCCGATCCACCCGTGCAGCGCGAGGTCCACCACGCGCTCGACGTGCGGCTCGACCATCACGCCGCCCGTCGCCATCGAGCGACGCAGCCACCCGACGTGACGCTCCACCCCGAGCTCGTCGCGCGTGCGCAGGTGCAGCCGACCTCGACCCGCGTAGCTCCACGGTCGCTTCAGCAACCACCCGCCCCGCGGCCACGCGCCCGCCATCACCGCGTCGAGCGCTGTCGCGTCGGTCACGTACCGCGCGCCGTCGAGGAGCGCTCCGAGGCCCACCATCCACGCGCGGTGGTTCACCCGCGCCACCACCGCGGGGTCGACCGTCGATCGCTCGCGCGCGCCGCGGTCTGTGAGCACCCGCCGCGACCACGGCGTCACGCACCACGCCACGCCGTCGAGGCCCTTCACGTCACCGACCTCATCCGTGGGGAACACCACCGCGTCTCCCGCTGGAACGAGCGTTCCCCGCAGCCGCGACGCGAGCGCCTCCATCCGTCGCAGCTCCACGCGCGAGGGCCACGGGCGCGTGCCGCGGGCCAGCTCGTCCTCCGCGTCGAAGTTCAGCACCCACGCGCGCCGTCGCATCGCGCGGGCCTCTACCACGGGGCCATTGCCCGACGCGCACGACGGCCTCACCCTTCGCGCTCCCCATGAGCCTCGACACGCCTCCCGCCGCGGCCTTCGCGCTCGGCACCGCGATCGCCTGGGTCACGGTCACCGCCCTCGGCCGCCTCCTCCGCGGAGGCCCCTACGCCACCTTCCTCGCCGTCCTCCTGGGCATCCACTCGCTCTCGTCGGTGAGCGTGTTCCGCACCGTGGGCCCCGCGTGGCCCGTGTTCGTGTGGCTCCAGCTCGCGGTCTTCGTCCACTTCGCCCTGCTCATCCGACCGCGCTGCGAGGGGCGCGCTCTACCGCTCCCGTGAGCATCCCGGGCTCGTTCTTCGTGGGCGCGGCCTTCCTCGCGGTGCCGTGGTCCATCGCGCGGGGCCTGGGTTTTCACCCCTGGGGCCAGTGGATCCCCCTCGCGCTCGCCGCGGTGGGCCTCGTCGATTCGCTCTGGGCGCCCGAAGACACCCGCGACCTCTGGCTCGACAAGGAGGTCGTCCCCACCCTCCGCCGCCACGCCGCGAAGGGCGCGCCCGACGCTCGCCCCCTGCGCATCGTGCAGATCACCGACCCCCACCTCGGGCCCTTCATGTCCGTCGCGGGCCTGCACGCCATCTGCGCCCGCGCCGTCGCGCGCGACCCCGACCTCGTGCTCCTCACCGGCGACCTCCTCACCATGGAGTCTCAGCGCGACCCCGCGTGGCTCACCGCCGCCCTCGCGCCCTTGAAGGCCCTCGAAGGCCGCACCTTCGCGTGCCTCGGCAACCACGACCACGAGGCCCTCGACACCGTGCGCTACGCCCTCGAACAGACGGGCGTGACCCTCCTCGTCGACGACATGGCCGTGGCCGAGACGCCCGCGGGGCCCGTCGAGGTCCTGGGCTTCGACTTCCACTTCCGCGACCGCGCGGCGCGGATGAAGGCCGTGACCGATCGCTTCGCGCGCGCCGACGGGTGCCGCGCGTCGCGATGCTCCACGACCCTGGTGCGTTCGCGCACCTCGCCCTCGACGCCGCCGACCTCGTGCTCTCGGGCCACACCCACGGAGGCCAGTTGGTCCCCTCCGCCTCGGGCTCCCTGGCACCTTCGTGAGCGCGCTGACGAAGATCCCCGACCACGGCCCGTGGGCGCTCGGCACCGCGCGGCTGTACGTCCACCGAGGAACGGGTCACTACGGCTTTCCGCTGCGCATCGGGGTGCCGCCCGAGCGGAGCCTGTTGAACGTGCACGGCCTGTGGCGCGCTGAAGCGTGAGCGTCACCGTCGCCCCGCTCCCGCGCGGCATGGGCCGCGACACCCGCGCCCGCCGCGCCGCGCGAGTCCTCGCGGCCGTGCTCTGGAACCCTGACGGGACCCGCCGGCTCCCCGCTGAGCGCGCGCTCGTGAGCGCGATCGAGGCGTGTGACCGACGCGACCTCTGGTGGGTCTGCGAGGCGTCGAGCGCGGGGCCGCTCTACCTCCTGCCGACGCGCGAGTGGGTGCGCGCGCTCGCGCGCTTCGTCGTGAAGGTGAAGGCCCGCACCGTGCTGGAGGTCGCCGCGGGCGACGGCTTCCTGTCACAGTGCCTCTCTCGCGCGCTGCCCGCGGTGAAGGTCATCGCCACCGACGACCACTCGTGGAAGCGCCCCGCGGCCCGCATGAACGACGCCGACCGCGTCGAGTTCGCGGGGGTGGAGTTCGCGGGCATCGCCGTCGCCCCCACGGTGCAGCGCATGGCCGCTGCCGCCGCGGTGACGACGCACGCGCCCGACCTGACGATCGTGTCGTGGGCGCCGCCGGGGTCGCTGGTGCGCCGCGTGGTGCGCGCGCGGGGCGCGTCGCTGGTGCTCGACCTCGGCGCGGATGGCTTCACGGGAGACACCTCGGCGTGGCGCTACCGAAAGGAGTTCCTCGACGGAGCGCTTGTGGAGCGCGCGCTGTGCAGGCTCGACGCGCGCCCGAGCGAGGGCCGCGCGACGAACGCGACGCTCTACTACGGCCGCGCGCACCCCGACCACGGCGAGGAGTGAGCCGCTACGGCCGCACCTGCACCGCGCCGCCCATCGCGGCCCGCAGCCGCGCGAGCACCTCGGCGCGCGTCGCCTCCCGGGCGCGCGCCGGGACCACCCTGAAGCCCTCGTCGTAGCTCACCCACACCGCGTTCGCGGCGAGGTCCGTGAGGCGCACCCGCCCCGGCGTCGACAGGTCGAAGCTCGCGTGCAGCACCGCCCCGTCGCGCATCGACACGTCGTAGACCCACGGGTTCGACGCCACCATCGCGGGCGTCACCCCCGCGTGAAAGCCCGCGCCGTAGGAGCTCACCAGCGAGCCCATCGACCACGCCACCGCGGCGTTCTCCGCGCGGGCTCTCGCGCCGCTCGACCAGCCCCACGCGCTCGGGCCCCGCGATCACCACGAGGTCGGCGCCCGCCTCGATCAACGCGTCGACCAGCTTCCGCCGCGCGTCTCCCGCGCCGGGGCTCCTGCCCACGTGCAGGCCGAACACCAGCACGTCGGCCTCGGCCCGCGCGTCGCGCACCGCCGCGAGCAGCGCCTCGTTCGTCGCCCCGACGCGGTCGACCCTCGCAGAGGTGGGGTCGTCGGCGCCGCGCCCCGCCACGCGCGCCGTCGCGCCCATGAAGGCCACCCGCGCGCCCGCGCGCTCCACCACCGCGGGAGGGCACACCCCCGCGCCGCCCTCGCACGCGCCCGCCACGCCGACGCCCGCCGCGCGCACGGCGGTCAGCGTCTCGGAGAGCCCCGCCACGCCGCCCTCCAGCGCGTGGTCCGTCGCGAGGAGGAGCGCGTCGAAGCCGAGACGCGCGAGCGCCCGCGCGTTCTCGAGGCCCGCGGTGTAGCCGCCCGTGGGCCGCGCCATGAGCACGCCGCGCAGGTCTCCGAAGGCGATGGCCTCCTCGCCGAGGAGCGGCGACACCGGGCCGAGCGCCGTGAGGAGACGTCCGTCGGCGCCGCGACGGATCGCCTCGAACACCGACGGGCTCAACGGCAGGTCTCCGCACGCGGTGACCACCACCCGCCGCGCCGCGCCCGCGTCGACCTCCGTCGGCGCGCCCGCGTCGACCTCCGCGATCGGCGGCGGCGGCGACGGCGGGACGTCTCTCACCACCACCGCGGGCCGCGCGCCGGCGTCGACCGCGCGCGGCCGCGACCGCTCGCACCCCAGCGCGAGCGTCGCCGTCACCGCGAGCGCGAGCCATCGCCTCATCGCGCCCGAGGGGGTGCCACGACTCCGCGGACCGTGACCAGCACGAAGCGACGCGCGACGTGCTACACACCGCCCCCCTCCCTCCGGCCACGGCCATCCCATCTCTCTGTTTGAAGGTCCTTCGTGCAATTCGCTGAGCTGAACCTCGACCCCCGACTCCTGCGCGCCCTCACCGACGAGGGCTACACCACCCCGACCCCGATCCAGTCGCAGGCGATCCCGCCCGCCCTCGAAGGCCGCGACCTCCTGGGCGTCGCCCAGACCGGCACGGGCAAGACCGCCGCGTTCTCGCTCCCGCTCCTGCAGCGCCTCGCGGCGAAGCCCCACGCCGGCGGCCGGCGCCCCATCCGCGCGCTGATCCTCACGCCCACCCGCGAGCTCGCCGCCCAGATCGGCGAGAGCCTGCGCGCGTACGGCAAGCACATGGGCCTCTATCACACCGTCATCTTCGGCGGCGTCGGGCAGGGCGCGCAGGAGCAGTCGCTCAAGCGCGGCGTCGACGTCCTCGTCGCCACGCCGGGACGTCTCCTCGACCTCATGGGCCAGGGCTTCGTGCGCCTCGCCGACCTCGAGTTCTTCATCCTCGACGAGGCCGACCGCATGCTCGACATGGGCTTCATCCACGACGTGAAGCGCGTGATCGCCGCCCTGCCCCGCGAGCGCCAGTCGCTCTTCTTCTCGGCCACCATGCCGCCCGAGATCGTCGCCCTCTCGAGCCAGATCCTCCGCGACCCCGTGCGCGTCGAGGTCGCCCCCGCGGCCACCACCGCCGAGAAGGTCGAGCAGACCATCTTCTTCGTCGAGAAGGGAGACAAGCGCGCGCTCCTCCTGCACCTCCTGCAGTCCGACCACACCATCACCCGCGCGATCGTGTTCTCGCGCACCAAGCACGGCGCCAACCGCATCGCCGAGACCCTCGACAAGGCCCGCGTGTCGAGCGCGGCCATCCACGGCAACAAGTCGCAGAACGCCCGCGAGCGCGCCCTCGCCCACTTCAAGGACGGCTCCGTGCGCGTGCTCGTCGCCACCGACATCGCCGCGCGCGGCATCGACATCGACGACGTCTCCCACGTCATCAACTTCGACCTGCCCAACGTGCCCGAGCAGTACGTGCACCGCATCGGCCGCACCGCCCGCGCCGGCGCCTCGGGCGTCTCGATCTCGTTCTGCGAAGAGGAAGAGCGCCCGTACCTCAGGGACATCGAGCGCCTCACCCGCCAGCGCGTGCCCGTCGCGTCGGGGCACCCCTACGCCTCGCACCTGCCGCCGCCGTCGCCCACCGACCTGTCGCCCTCGCGCGCCAAGGCCCCGCAGCCGCAGCAGGGCCAGGGCCGCTCGCACGCCCACCCCCGCCCGCCGCAGGGCCACCCCCGGCCGCAGGGTCACGGCCCCCGCGGCGCGCAGCCGCAGCGACCCCGGCAGGGTGACGCGCGTCGTCCGCAGACCCCCAAGCCTTCACGCTGACGTCACACCCGCGGCCCCAACGCCGCGGGATTTCGTCTACGATCACCCCACACGCGTGACGCGAGGGGTGACGACGATGCCGCGAGGTTCGGGCCGTACGGCGACGGGGTGGGTGTGGAGCCTCTGCGCGGGGGCGCTGCTCCTCGGGTGTTCGGGCGGGAGCGAGGGCGTCTCGCTCCCTGACGGCGCCGCGCCCTCAGACCTCGGCGGC
Source organism: Polyangiales bacterium (assembly GCA_041389825.1). Lineage (GTDB taxonomy): Bacteria > Myxococcota_A > Polyangia > Polyangiales > JAEYZO01. The sequence goes on from JAWKRC010000004.1 coordinate 133,748, forward strand.
CTCGACGCCGCGGGCGCCTCCGACGCGCGCCCCGCGATGGACTCTCCCGTCGCTGACCGACGCGCCCTCCGCGTTCGACGCGCCCAGCGACGGCCCGCGCGGCGGCTGTCGCAGCTCGGCCGAGTGCGCGGGCAACGAGCTCGGCCTCTACGTCTGCGACGTGACCACCGGCGTGTGCGTCGCCTGCACCCCCGCCGAAGACCGCTGCCCGCTCGACCAGTACTGCGTCGCGGCCACCAACACCTGCGCCCCCGGCTGCCGCGACGACGCCGCCTGCGCCGCCGTCGCCGACGCGGGCCGCTCGCTCCGCTGCGAGCGCGAGACGCACCGCTGCGTCGAGTGCACCGCCGACGACCAGTGCCCCACCAACACCCGCTGCGAGGGCAACGTCTGCTCGGGCGTCTGCGGCCCGGGCCGCGGCTGCCCGGGAGGCCAGGGCTGCTGCGGCGAGCGCTGCGTCGACACCTACTCCAACATCGCCCACTGCGGCGCCTGCGGCGCGCGCTGCGCCGTCGCGCACGGCGTGGGCGCGTGCCAGATGGGCCGCTGCGCCGTCGCGGCCTGCACCGCGCCCTTCGAGAGCTGCGACGGCTCCGACGCCAACGGCTGCGAGGCCGACCTCTCGACCTCGACGGCCCACTGCGGCGCGTGCGGCAGGGCCTGCACCGCGGGCGCGAACGCCACGGCCACCTGCGCGATGGGCCGCTGCGTGGTCGCGTGCGAGCCGGGCTTCGCCGACTGCGACATGAACCCCGCCAACGGCTGCGAGGTCGACACCCGCACCAGCGCCGACCACTGCGGCGCGTGCGGGTCGGCGTGCCGGTCGGCGGCGCATTTCACCGCGACCTGCGCCATGGGCCGCTGCGCGAGCGGCTGCGAGGCGGGCTTCGCCGACTGCGACATGAACCCCGCCAACGGCTGCGAGGTCGACACGCGCACCAGCGGCGACCACTGCGGCGCGTGCGGCGCGACCTGCCGCGCGGGCGCGAACGCCACGGCGGCCTGCGAGGCGGGCCGCTGCGCGCGCGGCTGCGACGCGGGCTACGCCGACTGCGACGGAGACGTCTCGACGGGCTGCGAGACGCGCACCGACACGGCGACGGACTGCGGCGCCTGCGGCAACGCGTGCCCGCCCGTGGCGAACGCGTCGCCGACCTGCGCGATGGGCCGCTGCGGCTTCGCGTGCGACGCGGGGTGGGCCGACTGCGACGGAGACGCGGCCAACGGCTGCGAGACCGACACCACCTCGAGCGCGGAGCACTGCGGCCGGTGCGGCAACGCGTGCGCGTCGGGGGCCGCGTGCGCGATGGGCGCGTGCGCCTGCCCGGGCTCGCCGGGAGAGGTCTGCGGCGGCGTGTGCCGCGACCTGTCGGTCGACCGCAGCCACTGCGGGTTCTGCGACAACGCGTGCGCCGACGGCGAGTCGTGCATCGCGGCCACGGGCTCGGCGGCGCTCGCGTGCCGGCCGGCGTGCTTCATCAGCGTGACCGAGGTCGAGGTGCCCGGGAGCGGGGTGATCCTCGGGTACGACCCGGCGTGGGCGCGCAGCGCGGCGGTGGTGGGCACGAGCGGCCGCGGGGCCGTGGTGCTCGACGACGCGTCGGCGGCGGTGTCGGCCGCGGTGTTCAACGTGCCCTCGCTGGGCGACGTGCGCGCCGAGGCCGCGAGGGTCGAGGCGGCGCTCACCACGGCCTTCGGGTCGGGGGTGACGCCCGTGGTGGTGGGCGCGGCCTTCACCACGCACGAGATGAACCCCGCGGTGACCTCGACCTACCGCGTGACCCGCGCGACGAGCGCGTCGGCGCTGCGCGACGCGACGGTGAGCCCGATGGTGGGGGTGGCGGCGCCCGCGGGGGCGACGGTGGGCGCGTCGGGGGAGTTCATCGTCGAGGTGACCACGGTGCGGCGCACGATGGGCCCCGCGGCGGGGCGCACCGACGTGGCGATGACCGTCGCGCCGCGCGCCGCGATGGAGGACTACGCCCGCCCCACGGCGATCCGCGCGGCGGACCTCACCAACACCACGGCCCTCGCGGCGCGCGGCGGCTCGATCGGCTTCGGTTGCCAGGAGATCGCGGCCACCGCGGGCGCGCCGGTGGTGGACTTTCTCTGGACCGTCGACACCTCGGGCTCGATGGCCTCGTACCAGAACCAGGTGGGCAACGCGGCCTCGCAGTTCTTCGACCGCATGCGCCTCGCGGGCCTCGACTTCCGCGTCGGGGTCCTGCAGGCCGGCTACGGCGGCTTCAACATCGCCGTGCCCGGCTTTCACTGGATCGCCGGCGACGACACGGGCGGCGCGCTCCAGCTCTGCCAGGAGGTCACCTACGCCGCCTGCCCCCTCCCCGGCACCGACACCCTCCGCCCCTACAACGGCATCACGGGCAGCGAGAACCCCGTCTCCGCCGCGGTGATCGCCCACAACGAATTCCGCCGCCGGGCCTCCATCGGCGAGATGAACCCCAACTTCCGCCTCCGCGCGGGGGCGCGCTTCGTCACCGTCTTCGTCACCGACGAGCCCGGCTCCAACGACTTCAACCAGTTCTTCAGCTTCGCCCCCGACCCGCAGACCGGCACGCCCTTCGGCTCGGTCTACAACGCGAGCTCGCTGGGCAACATCGTCGACTACTTCCGCCGCAACAACGTCATCACCTACGGCATCGTGCCCGTCACCGCGTCGCGCGCCTGCTCGGCCTACAACGTCGCCGACCTCGACCGCTGCGTGATCGAGGGCAACAACGGCGGGGCCATCCCCATCGGCCGCGGCACCGACGCCGACGTCGCCGCGGCCCTCACCCGCCTCGTCGACACCATCGGCGGCGCGACGAGCCCCTTCGTCCTCGACCGCACGCCCATCACCTCGATGATCCGCGTGCGCGTCCGCGGCGAGCAGGTGCCGCGCTCTCGGGTCAACGGCTTCGACTACGACCCCGCCGCCCGCGCCGTGGTCTTCTACGGCAGCCGCTACCGCCCCCGCGCGGGCGAGAGCGCCCTGGTGCAGTACCGCGTCTGGCAGCGCTGACCGCTTCGCCCTTCACGCCCCCGCGCCCCGTGGTGCAGGCTCCCGCGCCGTGCGCCCCGCCGCGCTCGCCCTCGCCGCGTGCCTCTGCGCGCTCGCCCACCGCGCCGCGGCGCAGTCGCCCCCGCGCCCGCTCCGACTCGTGGTGAGCGCCGGGGTGCAGGGCCAGATCGCCGCCCTCACCTGCGGCGAGCGCTCGCCCACGCCCACCTTTCACCGCGTGGCGGCCGCTCTCGACGGAGGCGCGAGGCCCTCGCCCTCGACGCCGGAGACCTCCTGGGCGCCGCCGCGGCCACCTGCGCCGCCGTGGCCCTCTCGCCCGACGCCGTCGCCCGCGCGGTGGTCTCGACGGGCCTGCGCGCCCTCGCCCTCGGCCCCCGCGACCTCGCCGCGCCGAGGGCCACGCTCCTCACCGCCGCGGGCGCGCTGCGCGGGTGGGGCGTGCGCTACGTGCTGTCGAACCTCCGCTGCGCGCCCGACGCCGCGGCGCTGTGCGAGGTGGTGGTCTCGCGCGGAGAGGCCCCGGTGGTGCTCGAGACCGCGTACGGTCGCGTGGGCGTGGTGGCCGCGCTCTCTCCGTCGACGCTGCCCACGCTCGCGCGCGAGCGCCGCGCGGGGCTCACGCTCTCGCCCGCGGCGGAGTCCATCGACGAGGCCGTGCGCGCGGCGCGCGCCCGCGGGGCCGAGCGGGTGGTGGCGGTGTTCCACCCCGGCGCGTCGAGCCCGCTGCAAGAGGCCCTCGAGGTCGCGGGCGCGCTCCGCGGCGAGGGCCGGCCCGACGTGCTGCTGGTGAACGAGGTCTCGGGCGCGGTCGACACGGCCCGGTCGCGCACGGGCGCGCGCCTCGCGGCGACGCGCGCGGGGCAGGCGCGGGTGGTGGAGCTCGACGCCGAGCTGCGCACGGCGGCGCCCCTGTGGGGCTACGTGCCGCTCGCGGTGCTCGAGGGCGCGGCCTCGCTGCGCGCGCACCTCTGCGCGAGCGAGGACGTCCCGCTCCCCGGCGGGCACCTCACGGGCCCGATGTCGTCGTCAGACTTCGCGGGCCTCCTCCTCGACGTGCTGCGCGAGCGCTCGGGCGCCGAGGTGGCCGCGCTCCCGCGCGACGTGGTGCAGGCCCGGGAGGTCTTCCCGCTCTCGGGGGCGATCACGGCGCTGGACCTCGACGCGGCGCTGCCCCTCGACGAGGTGGTGGTGTCGGGCACCCTCCGCGGCCGCGAGCTGCGCGCGCTCTACGGCTCCGACCACGCGCGGCTGTACCTCCGCGGCGTCGAAGACCGCGGCGGCGGGACGCTCAAGGTCAACGGCCGCGCCCTCGACGACAACGCCCGCTACGACCTCGTGACCACGCGCTTCGCGGTCGACCAGACGCCCGCCCTCGCCCGCGTCGCGTCGCGCTTCACCCAGCTCGGCGACCTCTCGCCGCGCGAGGTCCTTCGCGCGTGGCTCCAGCGACCCCGCCGCGGAGACATCACCCTCGCCCCCATCGACCCCTCGCTCCGCACCCGCTGGACCTTCCGCGCCAACCTCGACGTCTCGCTCGCCCTCACCAGCATCTCGAACCCCGCGGGGCTCACCGACGCGCAGCTCGCCCGCGCCGACAGCCTCTCGCTGCGCGGCGACCTCGAGCTCCGCGCCGACGCCGACCACCCCGCGTGGGCCCTCGAGAACGGCGCGCGCCTGCGCTACGGGCAGACCCGCACCGTCGACGCCGCGGGGGTGAGCTCGGGCTTCGTCGAGACCCTCGACCTGGTCACCCTGCGCGACACCTTCGTGCTCCGCGCCGTGCGCTACGGCCCGCCGCGCTGGTACGTCCCGCTGCCCTACGCCGAGGTCTACCTGGAGAGCGAGCTCACCGCGCCCGACGGCCCCATGCCCGCGCGCGATTTTCACCACCTCCAGCTACGGCCCACCATGGGCGCGCGCTTTCAGCTCCTCGACACCCTCTCGCTCTTCGCCGGCGCGGGCTTCGACTGGGAGACCCTCCAGCCCGACGCCTCGCCCGCCCTCACGTTCATCCTCGGGTACCAGCTCCTCAACACCAAGCTCTTCCCCGTGGGCGAGCGCTTCGTCGAGGCCCAAGGCTCCCTCGACGTCTCGTGGCGCGACCCGGGCGGGGCCTCCGACGCCCTCGTGCGCCTCAACGCGCGGCTGAGCGTGCCCGTCTTCGAGCCCCTCTCGGTCACCCTCTCGTACGACCTCTTCGGCCGCGCCCTCAACGGCGGCGCCTTCGGCACCTCGAGCGACTTCACCGTGGGCCTGCGGGTGAACTTCGCCCGCTCGGTGCAGGCGCAGGCCTACTGACACCCGACGCTCTCTTCACGACACAGACGTCGTCTGTCAGCGCTCGCCCAGGAGCCCGTCGATGCGCGCGCGGAACTCCGCCTCGGGCCTCGCCCCGCCGAGGTAGTGCCCGTTCACGAAGAACGCGGGCGTGCCGGCGTTGAGGCCCGTGGCGCCGAGCGCGGCGACGTCGGCGCGCACCGCGGCGGCGTGGCGGCGGTCGCTCACGGCCTGCATCACCCTCCGCGGGTCGGCCCCGGCCTGCCGCGCGAGGCGCTGGAGCATCGCGTCGCTGAGGGCGTCTTCGTCGTCCTGGTGGGCGAAGAGCAGGTCGTGGTAGCGCCAGAACATCGCCGCGCCTCCCTGGGCGTAGACCTCCCGCGCGGCCTCGGCGGCGGCCATCGCGCGCGGGTGCTGCGAGAGGGGCATGTCGCGCCACACCACCCGGAGCCGGTCGCCGTAGCGCTCGCGCAGCGCGGCGATGGTGGGCTCCACCCGCGCGCAGAACGGGCACTGGAAATCGCTGAACACCTGCATCACCACCGGCGCCCCCTCGGGCCCGAGGGCCCGCGCGTCGGGGGGCACGGGCACGTCGTGCACGCGCGCCCAGGTGTCGCGCGACACGGCCCTGCGCGAGGGGCGGTCGGGCGTAGGCAGCGGGTCGTCGACGGCCTCGACGTACACCCGGCTCGGGTCGCGCACGGCGTGGGCGCGGTCGAGCGCCTGCGCCACCAAGGTCTCGAAGACCGAGAAGGGCAGCGCGCCCATCACCACGGTGCCGTTCACCACGAAGCCCGGCGTGCCGTCGACCTCCAGCCGCTCGGCGATGGACTGGTCCCGCTCGACGTCGGCGCCGCGCTCGCCCTCGTCGAGGGCCTCTCGCACGCGGGAGACGTCGGCGCCCACCATCCCCGCCCAGCGCTCGAGCGAGGGCCGGTCGAGCGCGTCGGCGTGCGCGAAGAGGATGTCGTGGTAGCGCCAGAAGCCCGCGTCGCCCGTCTGCGCGAAGACCTCGGCCGCGGCCTCGGCGGCGACCCGCGCGTTGGCGTGGCGCGGCAGCGGGAGGTGCCTCCACACCACGCGCACGTCGCGCGGGTGCATCGCGCGCAGGTCGCTCACGATGGCCCGCGCCCGGTTGCTGTACGGGCACTGGAAATCCCCGAACACCACGACGGTCACCGCGGCGTCGCGCGGCCCGAGCATGGGCGCGCCCTCGACGGGAACGCGCGGCGCGTCGGCGAGGGCGACCGCGGGCGAGGGCGCGTCGGTCGCCGCGGGCGCGGGCGCGGCGCAGCGGGGCGCGGGGGCGTAGCGCGAGGCGCAGGCGCAGAGCGCGAGCGAGAGGGCGAGCGAGGGGGCGCGCATCGGGGCCGCGGAGGATCACCCGGCGGGGGCGCGCGTGGCAAAGCCGCGGGTGGTAGGGTCGCGCGGGTGAAGCCCTGGCTCGCGGTGGTGTGCGCGGCGCTGCTCGCGGCGTGCGGGGCGAAGACGGGGCTGCGCGTGCCCGACGTGCCCGAGGTCGACGACCGGCCCGACGCGGGCGAGGTCTTCGACGCACCCGACGCGGTCGACGCGCCCGACGCGGGGGACGTGTGCCGGCCGACGGTGCTGCCCGTGGAGCGCTTCGCCGCCGAGGTGATCTTCGTGATCGACCGCAGCGGGAGCATGAACGACAGGGTCACCCCCGAGCGCACCCGCTGGCAGGAGCTCACCGCCGCCCTCGCCGACGTGCTCCCCGCGGTGGACCGCGAGCTGTGGACGGGCCTGGTGCAGTACCCCACGACGCGCGCGGGCACGGCCAACGCGTGCGGGCTCTCGCCCGACGTCGAGATCGCGCCGAGGCCGGGCAACGCGGCGAACATCCTCGCGGCGCTGCGTCGGTCGACCCCCCTCGGAGGCACGCCCACGCACGACGCGGTCACCGTGGCCGCGGGCTACTACGACCGCACGCCGATGTTCGGTCGCATCCGAGGGAGGTTCTTCGTCCTGGCGACGGACGGAGGGCCCAACTGCAACGGGGCGATCCCGCGGTCGGAGTGCGTGTGCACCAACCGCGTCGGGTGCGTGGGCCCGCAGGGCACGCTCTCGTGCCTCGACGACGCGCGCACGACGGCGCTCCTGCGAGGCCTCAACGCGCGCGGCCTCGCGACCTTCGTGATCGGCGTGCCGGGCGCGGAGACGAACCTCGAGGCGACGCTCGACGCGATGGCCCTCGCGGGCGGCCGCGCGCGCTCGGCCTCGCTGGGCGGAGAGCGGTACTACCGCGCGGGAGACGCCGCGAGCTTCACGCGGGCCTTCAGGGAGATCACCACGGCGCTGTCTCGCTGCCGCTTCGTGACCAACCCCTTGCGCGACCCGAGCGAGGCGCGGGTGGTGGTCGACGGGCGCGCGGTGTCCTTCGACCCGTCGCGCGAAGACGGGTGGGACTGGGAGCGCGTCGAGACCGGGGAGTTCGCGCTCTTCGGGCCGACCTGCGCGGCGCTGCAGGGCGCGCCCGGCGTCGTGCGGATCGAGACCGGCTGCGGAGACTGACCGCGGGCGGAGCTCCGAGGGCGCCTACCCGCGCCTACCTCGAGGCCCCTTCCAGGGCGCCATTTCTATGCATCCGCAAAGGGACTTTCTGTATTCTGCGACGGCCAAGATGGGACGAGCGCGCGGCGGCGATCGCGCGGCGTCTGCTTGAAGTGTTGAAGGGAACGGTCGCCCCGACGGGGCGGCGATTGGAAAGGCGAGGCTTGCATGAGCAGGAGATCGAGGGAGCAACGCTGGTCGCTCGCGCGCGTCGCGGGGATCGTGGGGGTCACCGGAGCGACGCTCGCGGCGGCGCCCGACGCGCACGCGCAGTTCATCTCGCGCTTCGCGCTGCGCGGTGAGTTCGGCGCGGGCACGATGCTGTCGGAGCACCAGCGCGTCGTGCTGCGCGACGACGGCGTCGGCATCCAGGCCACCGGCCGCCTCGGGTTCACCATCGTCGACCCGCTCGTGATCCAGATCGGCGTCGCGAACTGGTTCTTCCCGCACGACGACGGCACGCCGATGGGCCGGGTGATCGCCCCCACGGGCGGCCTGCGCATCGAGCCGCGCATCGGCCGCGTGGGCCGGCTCTTCATCGAGGGCAACGCGGGCCTCGCCATCACGGGCGACGACCAGCGCTTCTACTTCGACGCGGGCCTCGGCTTCGAGTTCGCGCTCACCCGCGCCTTCGGGCTCGGCCCGGCGGTGCGCTACGGCCACGTCGTGCAGCGCACGCAAGACGCGAACGGCAACCCCGAGCCCTTCCCCGCCGACGCGCAGTTCTGGTCGGCGGGCCTGTCGATCAGCCTCCGGGTGCCGCCCGACGAGGCCCCGGCCGACCGCGACGGCGACGGCGTGAACGACCCCGACGACCAGTGCGTCGACACGCCCGCGGGCCCCAACCCCGACCCGAACCGCCGCGGGTGTCCGCTCGCCGACAGCGACAGCGACGGGGTGATGGACCCCGACGACCAGTGCCCGAACGAGCCCCAGGGCGCCAACCCCGACCCGAACCGCCGCGGCTGCCCCCTGGCGGATCGCGACGGCGACGGGGTGATGGACCCCGACGACCAGTGCCCCGACCAGCCCCAGGGCGCGAACCCCGACCCGACGCGCCGCGGCTGCCCCCGCGGTGACCGCGACAACGACGGCGTCTTCGACGACGAAGACCAGTGCATCGACACGCCCGCGGGCCCGCGGCCTCGACGGCGCGCCGCGGCTGCCCGGCCCTCGACCAGGACCACGACGGCATCCTCGACCCGCCCGACGGGCCCGACCGCTGCCCCACCGAGCCCGAGACCTACAACGGCAACCAGGACGACGACGGCTGCCCCGACGGTCAGGCCCTCGCGCAGCAGACCGGCAACCAGATCCAGATCCTCCAGCAGGTGAACTTCCGCACCGACAGCGACGTGATCACGGGTCGCCGGTCGTTCCAGGTGCTCGACTCCGTGGTGTCGATCCTCCGGGCGATGACCAACATCGCGCAGATCGACATCCAGGGTCACACCGACGACCGCGGCTCGGCCGACCACAACCGCGACCTGTCGAACCGCCGCGCGCTGAGCGTGCGCACCTACCTCGTGCAGCACGGCCTCGACGAGAGCCGCCTCGTGGCCCACGGCTTCGGCCCCGACTGCCCCCTCATGCCGGGCAGCTCGCGCGCCGCCCGCGCCGCGAACCGCCGCGTGCAGTTCGTGATCGTCACCCCCGAGACCCCCGCCGGGCAGTGCGCGAACCTCTCCGCCGCCGCGGGCCCCGACGGCAACGCCGCGGTGAGCGTCCCGACCCCGACCCCGACCACGCGCCGCGGCCGTCACGGCGGCGGGCACGGCGGTGGCCGTCGCGGCCGTCGCCGCCACTGATCCCCAGCCCCTCTCGGGAGGGGGCGCGACCGTCGCCCCCTCTCGTCCCCCCGTCTCCCCTCAGCCCTCGCTCACACCCCGACGCGGCGCGCGACCGCGGACGAAGCCCGTGTCACGACACGGACGTCGCCCGTCGCGCGGGTCGGCCCGCCGACGCTTTCAGGGGCTGGCGCCGTCAGCGCGTGGCGAGGAGGAAGTTCGCGAGGCGCACCCGCTGCGGGCGGGTGAGGTCGACGAAGCGCACGAAGGTGCCGCGGTCGGAGAAGTGGTCGACCACCTCGGCCTCGACGCGGAGCGCGCCCTCGCCGTCGAGCAGCCGGAAGGTCAGCGACACCCGCGCCCCCGGCGCGTGGGGCGCGCGGTTGTCGAGGAAGGCTCCCCCCAGGGTGAGGTCCGTCGCGCGCTGGCTGTACACCGCGCCCTGGTGGAGCTCGTCGACCCAGAGGTCAACCGGACAGCGCGCCGACTGACGGCGCTCGACGGCGGCGTAGGTCTGCACGCCACTCAGATGCACCGCCGTCACTGACGGGTGCGCTCGGTCATGTCCGCGCGCGCCTCGGCGCCCTGCCGCGGGGTCGCGCCCTCGCCCGTCGGCGTGCCGAAGAGCCCGGCGTCTCCCGCGATCACCGACTCGTTGCGCAGGCGCCAGTTGCCCTGGTCGTTCACCCACTGCTCCTCGACCACGCTCTCGCGCAGGTCGGTCGCGTCGAAGCCCCGCGTCCACGACACCCGCAGCCGGGCGATGCCGCGGCTCGACCCCTGGCGAAAGTGCTCGAGCTCCACGTCGATGACGTGCACCGCGGTGCCCCACCCCCGGTGGTGCTCGGCGAAGGCCCGGCGCATCCGCCCGTCGACCACGCCCTCGGCGGACATCAACCGCCCCCAGCGCAGGTCGTCGTGAAAGATCGTCGCCACCTCGTCGAGCATCTGCCGGTTCGTCGAGAGGCAGCCGGAGCCGCCCGCCGCCACCGCCCACAGACCCACGAGAGCGAGGCCCCTTCGCGCGCGCTCGGACTTCATCGCTCGGCCCATACACGCCGAAGGGCCCGCGGGAGAAATTCCCCGCAGGCCCTCCTCGTCTCCCTCCCCCGCTCTCAACGCTTCGGTCAGTTCGCCGCGCTCGCCGCCGCGGGCCTCTCCGCGGTCTCGTCGAGCGCGCGCAGCGCCTCGACCTCGGCCTCGAGGCCCTCGCCCTCCACCGCCGCGTCGGCCAGGCCCTGGTCGGCCATCGCGACGCTCCGCGCGTGCCTCGCCTCGGCCGCGGCGTGCACCCGCTCCAGCGCAGCGAGGTGCGACGCCACCCGCGCGTCGAGCCACTCGGCCGCCCCCGCGCCGGGCTCCATCGACGCCCGACGCTCGGCCGTCGCCGCGAGCGAGGCCCAGGCCCCGTCGACGCGCTTGCGTGACGCCTCGGGCAACGACGCCAGCGCCTCGCCGTCGACCACCCTGCGACGCAGCTCCGCCGCGCGCGACAGCGTGAGGAGCGCCGCGCCCCCCGCCCGCGTCGCCGCCGCGTCGAGGGCCGCCGTGAGCGCGTCGTCGACGGGCACCAGCGCCGGCGCCGAGGCCACGATGCCCGCCACCGCGAGGGCCGCGAGGCGCACCGCGACGTCGGGGTGGCCGCCGTAGCGCTGGGCCACGAGCGCGGCGAGGGCGCCCGACGCGAGCGCCGCGCCCGCGAGGGTCGGGAGGCCGAAGAGGCCCCGCGCCCGACGCGCCCGCGCGCCCCAGACGAGGGACGACGCGAGGGCCGCGCCGGTGAGCGGGGCGCTGTCTCCGAAGAGGGTCGCGGTGAGGGCCGCGAGGGCGCCGAGGGCAACGGGCAGGGGCCACGCGCGCTCGTCGGCGACGCACGCGAGGGCCACGGCGCCCACGAGGCCGAGCAGGCCCGCGAGGGAGCCTCCGTGGAGGGCCAGGGGCGCGCCGAGGGCGGCGGCGCCGAACAACAACACCCGCAGGACAGATCGCGTCATGGCTGATGGCTCCGTGTGGGTCCGCGCTTGGGGTCAGTACGACATCGAGCTGCGCGTCGCGCGGCGGTGCAGGGCGTTGGCGCCGAGGCCGTAGGCGCGGCCCGCCTCGCTGCCCGCGGAGAGCGAGCCGAAGGCGACGCTGTCGCGGTTGATCTGCCGGAGCTGCGCCGAGGCCATGGGCGCCGCCGCGGGGGCCTCGCGCTCGATGCGCTGGAGGTTGGCGACGTTGGTGGTCGCGAGGCGCTGGGCCTCCTCGACGCGGCCCTGCTGCCAGGCGGCGACGGCGTCGTGCTGGCGCGCGGCGGCGGCGGTGGACTCGGCCTCGGCCCAGACCTCGAGGTCGCGGCTCGCGCTGGCCTGCGCGTCGGAGTCGACCACGCGCAGGGCGAGCGCGCCGGGGGTGAGCTCGCGGGCCTCGCGGGTCGAGAGCGCGCGGTAGGCCACGTGGGAGTGCAACGAGACCCCGTCGGCGGCGACGGCGGGTTCGACGCGGAGGGCCACCACCATGCGGCGCTCCTCCCCGGCGGCGAGGGCCCCGACCGGGAGGCGCACCGTGGAGCCGTGGACCTCGGCCTCGGCGCCGAAGGCGCGGTCGAGGGTGACGCCCGCGGGCAGGTCGAGCTCGGCCACCGCGCGGTCGACGCGCGTCCGCTGCGTCTGCTCGAGCTCGCGAGAGAGGAAGGCCCTGAGCTGCGCCCCGTTCCGGAGGAACTCGTAGTTGCCGCGCCCCGCGTCGGCGAGGCGGGTCATGAAGGCCTCGTCGTAGTCGGCGCCCACGCCGAGCGACGAGAGCGTGGCGCCGTTGTCGGCGCGCAGCCGCACGCCCTGGGAGATCAGGTCGAGGCTCTGCCCCGAGCCGTCGCGCCCGTCGGAGATGAGCACCACGCGGCGCGCGAGCGAATCGGGGGCTTCAGAGAGCGCGTCGGCGCCCGCGCGCAGGCCCTCGGGGATGTTCGTCCCGGCGATGGTCTGGATCGTGGGCACGGTCGTCTGGAGCCGCGCCCGCACGTCGCCCACCCGCGCGAGGGGCTGCACCACCTGGGCGCCGTCGCTGTAGGTGACCAGCGCGATGCGGTCGTCGTCGCGCATGCGGGCCACCGTGTCGAGCACGGCGTTGCGCGCCTGGATGATCTTCTCGCCCGACATCGACCCGCTCACGTCGAGCACCAGCGCGAGGGCCACCGGGCGGCGGGGCTGCTCGCCGTCGAAGTCGCGCGCGGCGACGCGCACCTCGGCGTAGAGGGCGTGGTCGCCGCGGCGGGCGACGGCGCCTTGAGAGAGCGCGACGCGGCCGCGCACGAAGGCGTCGCCGAAGACCGCGCGGGTGGGGCCGCTCCCCTGCGAGGGAGGGGTGGTCACGGTGACCGCGGGGCCCTCGTGGGGCGCGGCCACGCCGCCGTGGGGCGCGCGCAGGAGGACGATCCCCCCGGCGGCGAGGGCGACGCACCCGACGGCGAGGGCGCTGGCGTGACGACGGGCGAGGCGGGCGAAGGGTTGGTTCATCGTCGAGGCTCCGTGGCAACGGGGGTGTGCGTCGCTCGCGCGGACGTCGGCGCTCGCGCCCGGGGCGCCGCGCGCCCGCGCGGTGGGGGCGTCGACGACGCGGCGGCGCGGTCCTCCGACCGGCGATGGCGAGGTGAGACGGAGACCCCGGGCCGACGGTCTACCGTCGACCCGAGATTTTTCTCAGCGATGAGCGAGGGGCGAAGAGGAGGGAGCGGGAGGTCTTCAACCGATCAGGGCAGGCCGAAGATGTCGCGGTTCGGCAGGCGGCGCGTGGTGGTGGTGCCGTCGCCGAGCTGACCGCTGGTGCCGAGGCCCCAGCAGGCCGCCGTGCCCGTCGAGCGCAGGGCGCACACGAACTCGTCGCCCGCGCGCACCATCGCCACGTCCGTGAGGCCCATCACCGCGACCGGGATCGACCGGTTGGTCGCGGTGTTGTCCCCGAGCTGGCCGTAGTTGTTGTAGCCCCAGCACAGCACCGTGCCCGCGGCGCGCCGCGCGCAGGTGAAGTTCTGTCCGCCCGTGAGCTGCACCGCGTCCATCAGCACCGGCACCGGCGTGGGGGTGTTGCGCTGCACCGCGGTGCCGTCGCCGATCTGCCCGTAGGTGTTGCGGCCCCAGCAGACCACCGACCCGTCCATGCGCCGGGCGCAGGTGTGGTACCCGCCCGCGCGCAGCTCGACCACGTTGGCGAGCCCCGGCACCGCGACGGGCGAGGTGCGCGTCGAGGTGGTGCCGTTGCCGACCTGCCCGTAGCCGTTGTAGCCCCAGCACCAGACCGTGCCGTCGCTGCGGCGCGCGCAGGTGTGCGCCACGCCGGCCACGACCTGCACCGCGTTGGTCAGCACCAGGTTCGTCACCGGGGTGGTGCGCGTGGCGGTGCTGCCGTCGCCGAGCTGGCCGTAGTTGTTGTAGCCCCAGCACGCCACCTGCCCCGTGGAGCGCACCACGCAGCCGTAGGCGTTGCCGAGCGCGAGGTCCGTCGCGTCGGTGATCGAGAACACCTGCACCGGCGTGCGCGACGTCGCCGTCGAGCCGTTGCCGAGCTGACCGCTGGTGCCGAGGCCCCAGCAGGCCACGGTCCGGTCGGTGCGCAGCGCGCAGGTGAAGTTCGCGCCCGCGGCGATCTCCTGGATGTTCGTCACGCCCGCGGCGGCCACCGGCGCCGAGCGGTTCGCGGTCGCGTCGTCGCCGAGCTGGCCGTAGGCGTCGCTGCCCCAGCAGACCGCGCCGCCCGCCGCGGTGGTCGCGCACGCGTGCGTCGAGCCCGCCACGATCTGGAGCGTCGGGCAGGTCGTCGAGTCGCAGCCCGCCGAGCTCGGCACGCCGAACACCCCGCTGCCCGCGAGCGGGCGGTTGGTGGTGCTGCCGTCGCCGATCTGGCCGCTGGCGTTGTTGCCCCAGCACGACACGCGGCCCGTCGAGCGGCGCACGCACGCGTAGGCCGCGCCGAGGCTCACCCGCGTCGCGTCGGTGATGTTCATCGTCGGGCCAGGCACCACGCGCTGCGTGGTGGTGCCGTCGCCGAGCTGCCCGCTGGAGTTGAGGCCCCAGCAGGTGACCGCGCCGGTCGCGCGCCGGGCGCAGGTGAAGGCCTCGCCCACCGAGACCTCGGCCACGTCGGTCAGGCCGAGCACGGCGCCGGGCGCCGAGCGGGTGGTGGTCATCCCGTCGCCGAGCTGACCGTTGGTGCCGAGGCCCCAGCAGAGCACCGAGCCGTCGCGGCGCAGCGCGCACGAGTGGCTCGCGCCCGCGCTGATCTGCACCACGTCGCTGGTCGAGGGCACCGCGACCGGCGCGAGGCGCTGCGCCGTGGTGCCGTCGCCGATCTGGCCGTAGTTGTTGTAGCCCCAGCAGCGCACCGAGCCGTCGCGGCGCACCGCGCAGGTGTGGTTGCGGCCGGCGCTGATGTCGACCACCTGGTCGAGGCCGGGCACGGGCGTCGGCAGCGGCCGGCGCGTGGTGGTGGTGTCGCCGAGCTGGCCGTTGGCGTTGTTGCCCCAGCACTGCACCGTGCCGCCCGCGCGCAAAACGCACACGTGCGTGCCGCCGACGCTCACCTGCACGGCGTCGACGACGCCGAAGACCGGCGTCGCGAGGGTGCGGGTGGCGGTGGCGCCGTCGCCGATCTGACCGCTGGTGCCGAGGCCCCAGCAGCTCACGCCGCCGCTCGTGTGCCGCGCGCAGACGCTCGAGTCGCCCGCCGAGAGCTGCACCACGTCAGAGAGCCCGGTGACCACCGTGGGGGCCGCGCGGGTGGTGGTGGTGCCGTTGCCGAGCTGGCCGTAGGCGTTGTTGCCCCAGCACACCACGGTGCCGTCGGTCTGCACCGCGCAGGCGAAGGCGCCGCCCACGGCGAGGGGCAGGCCCACGTTGCCGCCGCAGCGGCCGTCGACGCACGACTGGCCCGGGGCGCACGCGAGGCCGCAGCCGCCGCAGTTGGTGTTCGAGGTGGCCGTGTCGACCTCGCAGCCGTTCGAGACCATCCCGTCGCAGTTCGCGAAGGAGCCGTTGCAGCGGTCGATGCCGCAGGCGTTCGAGATGCACGCCGCGGTGGCGTTCGGCAGGCTGCACGCCATGGGCGCGTCGGGGGCCTCGTCGGACATCCCGTCGCAGTCGTTGTCCATGCCGTCGCAGCGCTCGGTGTCGGGCACGACCTCGCCGGTGCAGGCGCCCCAGGTGCGGCCCGTGCCGCAGACCTGGTTGCCCGCGCGGCAGATCCCCTGCCCCGCGGTGCCCGAGGGGCCCGAGTAGCAGCTCCGCATCGCGCCGGGGGTGCACTCGCCGCAGCCGTCGTCGGCCATCCCGTTGCAGTCGTCGTCGACCCCGTTTCCGCAGGTCTCGCTCGCGGCCGGGGTGACCTCACCCAGGCACGCGCCGGAGTACGTCCCCGCGGTGGAGCACACCTGCGTGCCGCCCGCGCATCGGCCGACGCCCTGGGTCCCCGTGGGGCCCGTGTAGCACATGCGCGTGGTGCCGGGGGTGCACTCGCCGCAGCCCTCGTCGGTCATCCCGTCGCAGTCGTCGTCCATCCCGTTGCCGCACATCTCGGTGCCCGGCAACCGCTGCCCCGTACAGGTGGTCGGCCACATCCCGCCCGCGGTGCAGGTCTGCGACCCCGCCGCGCACACGCCCATCCCGAGCGTGCCCATCGGGCCGGTGTAGCAGGGCCGGGTCATCCCCGACGTGCACTCGCCGCAGCCGTCGTCGATCATGCCGTTGCAGTCGTCGTCGAGGCCGTTGCCGCAGGTCTCCATCGCCGCGGGGAGCACCTCGCCGCCGCACTCGCTCCACATCCGCATCGCGTTGCACACCTGCGTGCCGCTGCGGCAGGAGCCCACGCCGTCGGTGCCCGGCGGGCCGCTGTAGCAAGACCGGGTGCTCTCGGTGACGCACATCTCGCCCGCGTCGGTGTCGCCCCCGTCGTCGGGCGTGCCCGCGTCGGTGTCGCCCGTGTCGGTCGGGGTGCCCGCGTCGGTGTCGCCCGTGTCGGTCGGGGTGCCCGCGTCGTCGGGCGCGCCGTTGTCCGTGGGCGTGCCCGTGTCGTCGGGCGCGCCGTTGTCCGTGGGCGCGCCGTTGTCCGTGGGCGTGCCCGTGTCGGTGACGGCGCCGTCGCCGCTCGCGTCGCCGGTCGACCCGTCGTTGGTTGGCGGCGTGGCGGGAGACTCCCCGCCGCCGCAGCCCGCCGCGACGAGCAGCGCGGCCAGACCAAGAGAAAGCCGTGTCATTTCTCCTCCATCGGCGGAACGTTGGCCGAGCGCGGCGCATCCGCGTCAGTCACCGCCGTGGGAGGGATGCTACAGCCACGGCGGGACCGAACGACAGAGGGTTGATCGCCACACCTGACGGCGGATCGCCCCGGGCCTGGGCGCGCCGCGACAGCCCGCCGTACCCGCGCGTCGGGGGCTCAGCGCGACCGTGGGTTTCGGTACACCGACACGATGGGGACGCCGTCATAGCGCAGCACCCACGCGACGGCGGGCGACTGGTAGGCGACCCAGATCTGATAGTCGACCTCGTTCATGTGCAGCTCGTGGTGCACGATGGCCGCGTCGGCGTCGGAGATCGACCAGGTGTCGTGGATGTCGTCGCGCAGGCGCCCGTCGCGCTGGAGCATGGCCCACGCGTCGGGGGCGGTGTCGTGGATGTACACCCTGGCTTGTGGCCTGAGGTGTTCATTGAACCACGGCACCACCGAGCCCGTGGTGAAGCCCCAGAATTGTCGGTTGAGCCCGAGGTCCGCCGCGCCCGGCGCGCCGCCCGCGACGGGGGTGTAGTTGCTCAGCCCGAAGGGGTGCGAGTGCGCGGTCTGAAGCGCCGCGGGGAGGATCATCAATGAGCCGAGGGCCGCCGCGGGGAGCCAGCGGGGCTCGACCCTGCGCGCGAGGGCCGCTTCGAGACGTCGGGAGGCCCACGCGAAGCCCACCCCCGCGAGGATGGCCATGAAGGGGTACGCGGGGAACCAGTGCTTGGTGCCTCCGAAGATGGGGGTCTTCGGAGAGAGCCAGGGCCCATGGGCACGGCCATCCCGAGGAGGATCAGCGCGTCGGTGCCGCGTCGGTCGTCGTCGGGCCGCGCGGACCGCCCAGGCGCGGAGCGAGGCGCGCCCACGGGGCGTCGACCGATGCGGGCACGAGCCCCGCGACCCAGCGCACGTCGCGCAGGGCGTGGGGCAGCCACGTCGCGATCCCCACCGCGGCGAGGAGCAGCGTGGCCCCGGGCACCGTGAACAGGATCATCCCCCACATGTACGAGCGCGGGAACGGCGGGTGGAACCAGTTAAAGCCCCAGCCACTCCATGTTGTAATAGGCGTGCTGGGTGTGAAAGGTGACGTACTCCTGAAAGCGCCCCGGGCCGTGCGTCGCGTTCTGGAGCGTGTCGAACCACATCCAGGGCCAGAGGCCCACGAAGAGGATCGGGCCGAGCACGACCATCGCGACGAGCGCGAGGGGGATGGGGAAATTCCCGCGGCCCGCGTCGGAGCGCAGGTCGCCGCCGCGGGTGAGCGCGAAGTGCACCACCACGAGGATCGGGACGAACCACGCGTTGTGCTTGGTCTCGAGCGCGAGGCCCCACATCACCCCGGTGGCGATCGACCAGCCGAGCCCGCCCTCGAGGGATCGCCAGTAACAATAGAGAACAGCGACCCACATGGTCATCACGGGCACGTCGAAGCAGTCGAGGTGCGCGTGATAGAAGACCCGCGGCATGAGCCCGAGGGCGAGGGCCGCGAAGAGGCCCGCCCGCGCCGAGTGCGCGCGCAGGCCGAAGATCCATGTGACCCAGAGGCCGAGGCCGCCCATGACCATCCCGGGCAGGCGGAAGGCGAGGCTCTCGCTCTGGAGCCAGCGCCATTTCTCATGGAGGTAGAGCCACGAGAGGCCGAAGAGGGATTTCATCAGCGCCGGGTGCTCGTGGTTGATGCCCCAGTGGCGGTCGACCGCGGCGCGGGTCACGGCCGCCGCGCGGTCGCGCAGGAGGAGCTCGAACCAGCGCGCGTACTCCGTCGCCGCGCGGAAGTAGAAGCCCTCGTCGCGGGCGAAGCCGAGGTCGCGCGAGCTGCGCGCGAGGACCCAGACGTACGCGAGGCAGAGGCCGAGGCCGACGGCGTGGGGCCAGAGGCGCTTGAGGCGGTCCTTCACCGGAGGTCTCCCTCGAAGCAGTAGTGCCGCATCCCGGCGTCGTCGGCGCGCACCTCGACGGTGACCGCGTGGGTGCCCCCGGCGAAGGCGCGGGTGTCGAACTCGAAGCCCTTCCAGCCCTCCTCGTCGTGGTGGACGTCCCTCCCCACCTCGCGGTCATCGATCAAGACGCGCAGCTCCACGGGGCCGCCGTGGTGACCGAAGTCGTCTCCGCGCTCGGCCTCGTAGGCGATGCCGTGGTGGCCGTGAAAGCGCTCTCCCACGGCGGCGTGGGGGTAGCGCGTGACCATCACCCCGCCCTGCACCGGGTGCGACCAGAGGCACAGCCGCCCCCGGTGCTGCATGTCTTCAATGACCGTGGGCCCCACGTAGTTCCACCCGTCGCCGGGGCACTGAAAGCGCTCGGGCCCCGCGAGCGCGCCCTGCCCGAGCCCGCCGCCCACCACGGGGAAGCCCGCGCGGAAGACGCACGCGTCGCGCTGCTCTCCCCGCACGCGGAACACCTCGGCGTCGCCGGGCCGCGCGTGCTCGATGAGGTCGTAGCGCACCGTCGCGGGCCGCGGGTTCTCCATCACCCGCACGGTCACGGGCCCGAAGGAGCGCGAAGACGACTCCCGCCAGCCGGTGAGGTCAGGGTTCTCCCCGCCGCGGATGGTGGCCACCAGGGCGCGGCGGTAGCGCGTGGCGTCGGGCCGCGCCGCGTCGCGCAAGGGGATCATGTCGGAGAAGAACATCCGCGCGAGGGGGTCGGTCCAGAGCGGGGCCGAGGTGACGAGGTCGCCCTCGCGGCGCTGCGAACGGATGTACGTCGCCGCGGCGCGCCAGTCGGCGTCGGAGGGCACCCGCGCCTGGATGACCCACTGCGCGATCACCTCGACGAGCGCGACGAGCGGGAGGAGCGCGAAGAGCCATTTTCGCCACTCGCGGGCGCCGTGCGTGACCGTGTCTGCCATACCGAAGCGGCGCGGACGATACACAGACTCCCCCCGCGCGTGCAGGGCCTTCGGGGCGAAGGCCCCGCCTTGCGCCCGCGCGCCCGCGTCGGTGATCGTCCCTCACCGTGCCCGACACCGACGGCCGCTCCCGCAAGGACCCCGAAGGCACCCGCGCGGCCATCGTCGACGCCGCGCTCACCCTCTTCGCCGAGCGCGGCCCCGCGGGCGCGACCCTCGCCGACATCGCCGTCGCCGTCGGGCTCTCGAAGGGCGCCGTCACCCACCACTTCGACTCCAAAGACGCCCTCGTCGACGTCGTGCTCGCGCGCTGCGCCGACGCGCTCACGGCCGCGGCCGACGGCGCCGTCTCCGACGCTGACCCTCCCCTCGCCCGGGCCCGCGCGCTCCTGTCGGCCTGGTGGAGCCCGCCCGAGCCCGCCGCCCCCTTGCGCGTCTTCGCCTCGCTCTCGGCCCTCGCCGCGCACGACCCGCGCCTCGCGGGCGCCGTGACCCTGCACTCGGCGGGGGTGATCGCGCTCCTCGCGCGACGGCTCGACGACGCGCTCAGCGCCGCGGGCGCGCGCCCCGCGGTGCCCACCGAGGAGCTCGCCCGCTGGGCCCTCGCCACCGCGGTGGGCCTCGCGCTCCTGCAGCCCCCCACCGCCGACGCGCGACGCGCCGCCGAGGCCGCGGTGGTGGCGCTCATGCGTTGGTGACGGCGGGTTGTGGTACTCCACGCGCCGCGATGGCGACCACCGAGCGCGAGCGGCGACGCGCACAGCTCCTCAGGGTCTCGGCCGAGGTCTTCGCCGAGAAGGGCTACCACGACGCGCGCATCGACGACGTCGTGGCGCGGGCCAAGGTCGCGCGCGGGACCTTCTACCTGTACTTCGAAGACAAGCGCGCGGTCTTCGAGGAGCTGGTCACCACCTTCGTCGCGCGGCTCTCGGACGACATCACCACGGTGGTGCTCGACGGCGACCACGCGCGCGCCATGGGAGAGCTGCGCGAGAACCTCCTGCGCGTCGTGCGGAGGTTCATGGCCGAGCCCCTGATGGCGCGCATCCTCCTGTCGGCGGCGGTGGGCCTCGACAAGGATTTCGACCAGCGCCTGCTGGCCTTCTACGACGAGATCACGGCGCTCCTCGAGCGCTCGCTGGAGCAGGCCGAGGGCGCGGGGCTCGTGAGGCCCGGGCAGCGCCGCGTGCGCTCGTACTGCCTCGTCGGGATCATCAAGGAACTTCTGTATCAGCTCGTGCTGCGCGGCGCCGAAGAGCCCCCCGAGCTCCTCGTCGACGCGATGCTCGACCTCGTGGCCGAGGGGATCTTCACCGATGTCGCCCGCGGGGCGATCCATCGCGGTTGACCGCCGCCCCGTCGAACGGTTGAAGTGCACGGGCAGGGATAGGTCCGCCGCGCGGTGATGGAGCCGCGGGCGAGACGTCCTGTGATGGAGCGGCGCTTCGATGAAACCTTGGTCCAGATGGCTCGCGTGCGTGGCGCTGGGGGCGCTGCTCGGCTGTGACTCCTCGAGCTCGGTGGTGGGCGCCGACGGCGGCGGCGTCGACGCCACGGTCGACGTCCCCGTCGACGTCCAGTGCACCGCCCCGCAGGTCGCCTGCGGCGGCGCGTGCGTGTCGACCATGACCGACCCCGACCACTGCGGCGCGTGCGGCAACGCCTGCCCCCGCTCGCAGGTCTGCGTCGCGGGCGCGTGCCAGGCCTCGTGCCCGCCGGGTCAGGTCCTCTGCGGCGGCCGCTGCGTGAGCACCGACACCGACCGCGCCAACTGCGGCGCCTGCGGCACCGCGTGCGGCGCCGGAGAGGTCTGCTCGATGGGCGCGTGCGGCCTCGACTGCGGCCCCACCCTCGCCCTCTGCGGCGCGCAGTCCGACGCCGGCGCGGGCGGCCGCTACTGCGCCAACACCCGCACCGACCGCGACAACTGCGGGTCGTGCGGCAACGCCTGCCCCGCCGGTCAGATCTGCACCGTGGGCGCGTGCGTGACCTCCTGCTCGTCGGGCCTCACCGACTGCGCCGGCACCTGCCGCGACCTCCAGAACGACCGGGCGAACTGCGGCGCGTGCGGCACCACCTGCGCCGCGGGCCAGGTCTGCGCGATGGGCGCGTGCGTCACCTCGTGCGCCGCGGGCACCACCGACTGCGCGGGCACCTGCCGCGACCTGCAGAGCGACCGCGCCAACTGCGGCGCGTGCGGGAACACCTGCGGCGCGGGGCAGGTCTGCTCCGGCGGCGCCTGCACCGTGTCGTGCGCGACGGGCACCACCGAGTGCTCGGGCTCGTGCCGCGACCTGCAGAGCGACCGCGCCAATTGCGGGACGTGCGGCACCGCCTGCGCCGCGGGGCAGGTCTGCTCCGGCGGCGTGTGCGCGCTCTCGTGCGCGACGGGCACCACCGACTGCTCGGGCTCGTGCCGTGACCTGCAGACCGACCGGGCGAACTGCGGCGCGTGCGGCACGACCTGCGCTGCGGGCCAGGTCTGCACCGCGGGCGCCTGCGCGCTCTCGTGCGGAGGCGGCACCACCGAGTGCTCGGGGCTGTGCCGCGACCTGCAGACCGACCGCGCCAACTGCGGCGCGTGCGGCACCGCCTGCGCCGCGGGGCAGGTGTGCGAGGCGGGGGTGTGCACCGCGACCTGCGGCGGCGGACAGGTCTTCTGCGGCGGCGCGTGCCGCGACACGCAGACCGACCGGGCCCACTGCGGCGCGTGCAACATGGCCTGCGCGAGCGGGCAGGTGTGCGTCGGCGGGATGTGCGTGGTGTCGTGCCCGACGGGGCAGACCGTGTGCTCGGGCGCGTGCACCAACACGCAGACCGACCGGAACCACTGCGGCGCGTGCGGCGTGACCTGCGCGAGCGGGCAGGTGTGCGCGGCGGGGGCCTGCACCCTGTCGTGCCCGACGGGGCTGACGGCCTGCGGCGCGTCGTGCCGCGACCTACAGACCGACCGGGCCCACTGCGGCGCGTGCGACATGGCCTGCGCGAGCGCGCAGGTGTGCGTCGCGGGCGCGTGCGCCACGGCCTGCGCGACGGGGCAGACGGCGTGCTCGGGCCGCTGCGTCGACACGAACTACGACCCGGCGAACTGCGGCGCGTGCGGCACGACCTGCTCGGCGGGCCAGCTCTGCGACCGCGGGGCGTGCCTGTCGGTGGCGCTGCCCTTCCCGTCGCGCTTCTTCCCGATGGCGATCCCGGGCACGCGCGGCGGCTACGTCGACCTCGACTTCGACTCGCAGGGCAACCTGCTCGTGCCGACCCACGACGGCCGGATCATCTCGGTCTCGCGCGTCGACGGCTCGCAGCGCGTGATCGCGAGCGGCCTCCCCGGGATCCTCCTCGGGATCGTCTGGCACGCGGCGCAGAACCGCATCTACGTGATCAGCGACAACGTCGGCGTCTACGCGGTGAACCCCACCGACGGCTCGTCGTCGCTGCTCGCGAGCATCACGGGCTCGCCCAACGCGCTCGCGGTGGTGCCCGCGGGCTTCGGCGCCTTCGGCGGCTGGCTCGCCGTGGTGGGCCAGTACAGCGACATCCGCATGGTGAACCCCGTCGGCGGCGCCACCATGAGCTTCGGCACGCCGGGCACCGCGTCGGACATCGTGTTCACCTCGTCGACCGAGGCCATCGTGGTCGGCGGGAGCACGGTGCGCCGGGTGACCTCGGCCGGCGCGACCACGACCATCCACACGGGCAGCGGCGTCTCGTACGACGGCGTCGAGCACGACACCCGCCGGAACCTGCTCTACCTCGCCGACTCCAGCGGCGACCGTCTCTTCTCGATCCCCGTGGCGGGCGCGAGCACGGCGACCCCCCTGGGCAGCTACGACTTCGACTCGGGCTTCTTCGTCGCCGGCCTCGCGTGGGACGGCGTCGACACCCTGCTCATGGCGACGGGCGAGGCCTCGCTCACCATCGTCGCGCGCACGCCCCTGCCCTGACCCCGGCCCCTCACGCGCCGGGGCCCTCGTCGGCTCCGGCGCGCTCTCCCTGAGGCTCAGCCCTTCTTCTTCTCGCCCTCGTCGAGCCGCGCGCGGGCCTTGCGGCGCCCCGTGGCCCAGACCCACACCGTCGCGAGGACCAGCGCGGCCGACACGGCGAGGCCCACGCGCCAGTCGACCCACGCGACCAGCGCGGCGAGCACCGCGGCGAAGACCGTGAGCACCACGCGGTCGATGACCCGGAGCTGGTCCTTCAGGGCGAGCGCGTCGACCACCTCGCGGTGCTGCTTGCGGAACGACTCGTTCTTCGGGTCGCGCGCCCGCGCCTCGGCCAGCACCCTCGCCGCGTCAGAGAGCGCGCCCCGCTCGCGCAGCGCCGCCGACAGGTTGAGCGTCGCGCTCTGGAGGCCCGGCTTGAGCCGAAGGGCCTCGCGGCTCGCGCTCTCGGCGTCGGCGAGCTTGCCCATCTCCAGCGAGGCGAAGCCGAGGTTCGCCCACGCGGAGTAGTTGTTGGGCTCCAGGCGCAGCGCCTCGCGGGCCATCTCGGCCGCCTCGGAGAAGCGCTTCACCTCGGTGTAGAGCCACGCGAGACGGCCGAAGCCCGCGGCGTTGTCGGGCTCCAGCGCGATGAGCTCCTTCGCGAGGCGCTCGGCGGCGTCGTAGTCCTTCGCGGAGCCGTAGACCCGCGCGGCGACCTCGAGCACCACCGAGTCGCGCGGGGCCATGCTCACCGCCGAGGCCACGGCCGCGAGGGCCTCGTCGCGGCGGCCCGACTCCATCAGCGAGAGCCCGCGGCGTACGTGGTAGCGCGGGTACTGCGACTCCAGCGCGATGGCCTGCTCCAGCGGCCCGAGGGCCTCGTCGTAGCGGCCCATGTACTGGAGGGTGAGCCCCGCGAGGTAGTGCAGGTATCCCCGGTTGGGCGAGCGCTTGAGGGCCTGCTGCACGGACTCCCACGCGGGGCGGTGGCGCCCGGCGCCGAGGTGCGCGCGGGCGAGGAGCACGTGGGCCTCGTCGTCGTCGGGCCACGCGCCCAGGGCCGCGGTGGCCTCGCGGGCGGCGGCGTCGTAGCGGCCGAGGTCGAGGGCCACCTGCGCGCGCTTGCGGTGTCGCTCGGAGAGCTCTCGCGGGTTCATGCGGACCCCTTGGTGTCGAAGCGGCGGATCCAGTCGGCGATGTCGTCGTACTGCCCGGCGTCGTTGGCGTACTGGGCGTAGTTGCGCGCCTGGGAGAACCACTCGCGGGTGGTGGGGCGCACGCGGGCGCGGGCGCGCTCCATCAACGGCTGGGTGAGCGGCTCGACGCGCGCGTTCTTGAGCGCGAGCGACAGGGCCATCTCGGTGGCCTGGTCGACGAGGTGCTCGAGGTCGGCGCCCGACCAGCCCTGGGTCTGCGCGGCGAGGCGGTCGACGTCGATGTCTTCCTGGGGCCGGCCCGAGAGCTTGAGGCGGAGGATGCGCGCGCGGGCCTCAGTGTCGGGCGGCGGGACGAACACGAGCTGGTCGAAGCGGCCGGGGCGGCGAAAGGCCACGTCGAGGTCCCACGGGGTGTTGGTGGCCCCGAGGACGAGCACCTTGTCGTTGCGGCCCTTGAAGCCGTCGAGCTCCGAGAGGAACTGGGTGATCACCCCGCGCATCGAGCCCGACGAGAGCTTGGCGCGCTGCATCCCGAGGGCGTCGACCTCGTCGAAGAAGAGGATCGTCGGCGCGCGGCGGCGGGCCTCGTCGAAGACGGCGTGCAGTCGCTGCTCGGAGTTGCCGATCCACATGTCGAGGACCTCGTGCAGACCCACGGCCATGAAGTGCGCGCCGCACTCGCCCGCCGTGGCCCGCGCGAGGAAGGTCTTTCCGCACCCGGGGGGGCCGTAGAAGAGGATCCCCCCGCCGGAGCGCTGCTTGTAGGCCGCGAACAGCTCGGGGTTCTTGAACGGCAGGACAATCTTCATCCGGATCCGTTCCTTGACCTCTTCGAGGCCGCCCACGTCGTCGAAGGTGACCTTGTCCGTGGGCCCCGGCGGGCTGTGCTCCTCGTCGGGGTCGGCGGGCTCGGCGGGCGCGGGCTTGAGCGCGTCCCACAGGGCGGTGTCGGCGAGGGCCGGGTCGAGGGCGACGGCGCGCTCGTAGTCCTTGCGGGCGGGGCCGTGCTCCCTGCGCTGCTCGTGCACGCGCGAGCGGAGCAGGAGCCCCATGGCGTGACCGGGGGCGCCCTCGATGAGCTCGTTCGCGCGCGTGAGCGCGAGGTCGAGGTCGCCCATCGCGAGGGCGCAGCGCGCGGCGCCGAGGCGCGCGTCGGAGGCGTGCTCCGCCGAGCGCGCGGCGCGGTCGTAGTGGGTGAGCGCGTCTCCGGGCTTGCCCGCGCGCTCCAGCGCCTGCGCAACATGCAAGCGCAGGGGAGCGTTGTCGGGCGTCGCCGCGAGGGCGGCCAGGAGGAGCTGGAGTGAGGGGTCTCCGTCGCGGTCCTGCATGGTGCGAGCGCCGGAGTGTACCCGAGGCGAGGCGCGGCGCGACGGTGGTACCGTCGCGGTCCATGCGACCCCGCGTGGTGCTCCCCTTCGCGCTGCTGGCCGCGTGCAGCGGCGACCCCGCCCCGTCTCCGCCCGACGCCTCGACCGACCTCGGCGCGCCCCCCGACGTCTCAACGGACGTCCCCACCGTTGAAGACGCCCCCGAGCCCGTCGACGCGGGGCCGCCGCCGCCTCCGCCGTCGGAGCCCGGTCGTCACACCGTCACCGTCACCGACACGCGGCAGATGATCCCCGGCGCGGGCCTCCCGATGGAGACCGTGGCCGGCAACTCGAACAACAACCTCGACGTGATCCGCCACGCGGGGCGGGTGTACCTCGCGTGGCGCACGGCGCCCGACCACTTCGCGTCGAGCGAGACGCAGATGTTCATCATCTCCAGCGCCGACGAGCAGGCGTGGCGCTTCGAGGCCCGGCTCGCGATCGACACCGACATCCGCGAGCCGCGCTTCCTCGAGATCGGCGACCGGCTGTTCCTCTACGTGTCGCGCCTCGGGAGCAACCCCCTGGGCTTCGAGCCGCAGGGCGTGTCGGTCACCGAGCTGCGCTCCGACGGGACGTGGTCACCGCTGGAGAACGTCTACCGCGACGGCTTCCTCGCGTGGCGCTCACGCTTCGTCCGCGGGCGCGCGTACATCCTGGGCTACATGGGCGGGGCGAACATCTACCTCTTCAACGGGCAGCCGCTCGACGTGGAGTTCCTCACCACCGCCGACGGCCGCGACTGGCAGCCCGTCGACCCCGCGCGCCGCAGCGTCTACCACGGCGGCGGGAGCGAGTCGGACTTCGCCCTCGGCGACGACGGGACCCTCTACGCGGTGATCCGCAACGAGGCGGGAGACGCCACCGGGTGGGGCTCGAAGGTGTGCCGCGCGCCCGCGGGCGACCTCGCGAACTGGAGCTGCCGGAGCGACCCGCGCAAGTACGACTCGCCCTTGATGTTCTGGTACGACGGCGAGGCGTACCTGGTGGGGAGGCGCAACGTGACCGCGACGGGCGACTACGACCTGATGCAGCGGGAGTTCGGCCAGCAGCGGCAGACCGTGAACTACCAGCTCGCCTACCGGAACCAGCCCAAGCGCTGCTCGCTCTGGCGCTACGTGCAGGGCGAAGACCGCGTCGCGTTCATCACCGACCTGCCGTCGCGGGGCGACACCTGCTTCGCGTCGGTGATCGACGGCGCCGCGCCCAACGAGCGGGTGCTCTACAACTACAGCTCCCCGGTCGACGGCCCCGACGTCCCGTGGTGGCAGGGCCAGCAGGGCGAGACGCGGATCTACCGCCACGTGCTGCGCTTCGACCCTCGATAGCGCCTCGCCCTGCTCTCCGTCACCGCCCGCGCAGCGCGGCGAGCGTCGCGCCCATGCGCTCCTTCGCCGCCGCGGTGCCCCACACCGCGACGCACGCGACGCTCAGGTCCTCGCAGCCCCACGCGAGGAGCGTCCCCAAGCGGTCGAGCGTCGCGCCGTCGGCGGTGCGTCGGCCCTCGGCGCCCGCGGTGAGCTCCGAGAGGATCCACGCGCCGTCGTCCTCCAGCGCCCTCAGGGTCGAGCGCTTGAAGGGGTGGCAGCAGCCCAGCTCCATCTCGTAGTCGCGGAACACCTTCGCGATGGCCACCGCGTCTCGCGCCGTCGCGATGGGCCCCTCCTCCAGCCCGATCGAGCGCGCGACCTTCACCGGGATCACCCCCTCCGCCGCCGCGATGTCGAGGAACACCAGCGCCCGCTCGCGCAGCGACACCAGCCGCTCGCACTTCGCGGCGAACACACCGCCGCCGCGCCCCGGCACCCGCGACGCCGCGTAGAGCACCGCCAGCGACAGCATCGGTAGCTCCTGCAGCGCGCGCAGGTCCATCCACGGAGCGTGCGCCCGCACCACGTCGAGGTGGGGCCGCACCGCCGCCACTTGCGCGCGCACCGCGCGGTTCACCTCCGAGGCCGCCGCGCCGAAGCGCTGCACCTCGCCCTCGGACAGCCCCTCGGCCACCGGCCGGAACCTCTCGTACGCCTCGCGCGGATCGCTCGTCACGTACGGCCCGTCGTCCATCACCGCTGCGCTCATGTCGTCACCCTCCTCTCTGCGCCCACCGGCGCTCAGGCCTTCTTCTCCGCCGCGGGCTTCGCCGCGCGCGGCTTGTTCTTCAGCAGCCCCTTGATGCGGCGGCGCATCTCCGACGCGCCCCACGCCACCGCGCCCGCCGTGCGCAGCGACTCGCAGCCCTGCGCGAG
This sequence comes from Polyangiales bacterium, assembly GCA_041389825.1. Lineage (GTDB taxonomy): Bacteria > Myxococcota_A > Polyangia > Polyangiales > JAEYZO01. The sequence goes on from JAWKRC010000004.1 coordinate 162,191, forward strand.
GAGCGTCCCGAGCCGGTCGCGGGTCTTCGCCTCGGGCGACCGCTGCCGCGCCGGGTCCGCGGTCATCGCGGCGATGAGCCACGCGCCGTCGGCGGCCATCCCGTGCAGCGCCTCGCTGTCGAAGGGGTGGCAGCCCTCGAGATCGTCCTTGAACTCGTCGAAGATCCCCGCGATGGCCACCGCGTCGCGGGCGCGGTCGAGCGGCCCGGTGCCGACCCGGATCGCGCGCACCCTCGCCATCGGCACGAGCCCCTCGTCCGCGGCCACCTCGAGGTAGCGCAGCGCCCGGCCCCGCAGGCCCGAGATCGACTTCAGCTTCGTGGCGATCTCGCCCTCGCTCGGCGGCGGAGGCGGCACCCGCGACGCCGCGTACATCACCGCGAGCGACAGCGCGGGCAGCTCGCACAACGACACGACGTCGATCCACGGGGCCCGCTCGGCCACGAGGGGCAGCGCCGGGGTGATGGCGTCCACCGCGAGGCGCACGGCCTTGTGCGTCTCCGTCGGCGACGCGCGGAAGACGACGACCTCGTCCTCGGGCAGCGCCGCGGCGGCGGTGACGAAGTGCGCGTAGGCCGCCGCGGGGTCGTCGGTGACGAAGGGGGCGCGGGCGGTGGCGACGGTGGTGCTGACGGTAGGCTTCTTCATGATGGGACGTGCTCCTTCCGCGAAGGTCAGGAGCCCGAAGGGGGTCCCTGCCTCGCGGGGGTGGTTATCGAGAGCCCGTCGCGCAGGTTTCCGCCCGACCTCACTTTTTTGTAAGTGGTCGATTCCACGGAAGAAGCCGGTGAACTCCGGCGCGCGCCACGTCACCCGGGCCACCGGGAGAGGTGACGGAGCACACGTGCGGCGTGACCCCAGTCACCCCGAGCGGTGGGCCGACGCACGCGCGATGCGACGAGCGCGACCCCTCAGGGCGACCGCGAGCACGATCCTCGTGGGGTGACTCACCCGCGCCCCTCCCCTCCCTCACAGCGCGCGTTCGCCGCGGCGCCCTCAGTGACGTCCGCGGCGCCTCTGGTAGCGTCGCGCGGATCATGGGCGTGACCTCCCTTCGCTTCGTCCTCGCGTCGCTCCTCCTGCTCGCTTGCTCCCCCACCGCGCGCGGAGGCCCTCCCTCCGCCGACGCGGCCACCGCCGACGGCGAGAGCACGACCGACACCCCCTCCGCCGACGACGTCCCGACGGTCGACGACGCCCCGTCGATGCCCGACGCGCCATCGATCGACCTCCCCGTGACCACCGACGCACCGCCCGCCGAAGACACCCCACCCGCGAGCGACCTCCCCGACACGACCGACGCCCCCGTCGCGAGCGACGCGCCCACCGCCGATGTCCTCCCCGACACGCCACCGATCACCGACGTCCCCTGATCACCCCCGGCGGCGCGCGCTGCACGTCCGCGGCCGACTGCTCCGCCCCGACGCCGCGCTGCGACCGCGCGACCGGCGCGTGCGTCGCGTGCACGGCCTCCGCCGACTGCCCCACGGGCTTCGCCTGCCAGCGCGGGGCGTGCGTCGCCACCGTCGCCTGCACCTCGTCGCGCACCTGCCCCGGACAGGTCTGCGACACCTCCGCGGGCGTCTGCGTCGACTGCAACGTCGACGTCGACTGCGACGCCGGGCAGGTCTGCGCGGGTCACGTCTGCAACCTCCCCGCGACCCTGTGCCGATCGTCGCTCGACTGCGCGCCCTTCGGCCGCGTGTGCGACCTCGCCCGCGCGGCGTGCGTGCAGTGCGTGAGCGACGGCGACTGCGCGAGCGGGCAGCGCTGCGCGTCGAGCGCGTGCGTCACCACGACCACCTGCACCCCCGGCGCGATGGAGTGCGTGAACGCCACCACCGCCCGCGCCTGCTCCAGCGCCGGGGCCTGGGTGAACACGCCCTGCCCGAGCGGACAGACCTGCTCCGGCGGGCGCTGCGCCGCCGCGGTGTGTTCGCCCGGCGTCACCGAGTGCGCGAGCGGCACCGACGTGCGCACCTGCAACGCGCAAGGCACGGGCTACACCACCTCGCGCTGCCCCGACGGCGCGAACGGCGCGGGCATCTGCTCCGGCGGCGGGTGCGACCTCGCGTGCCGCGCGCCCTTCGTCGACTGCAACGGCGGAGGCGCCGACGGCTGCGAGGCGAACCTCCAGACCGACGCGGCCAACTGCGGCGCGTGCGGGCGCCGCTGCGCCGCCGGCCAGTCGTGCGCCGCGGGGGCGTGCGTGTGCGCGGGCGCGGGGTGCTGCGCGAGCGGGCAGACCTCCTGCGGGGGCGCCTGCGTCGACACGAGCTCCAACCCCAACCACTGCGGCGGGTGCGGCGTGTCGTGCGGGGCGAGCGCGCCCTTCGCGACGGGCGCGTGCGCGGCCTCGACCTGCTCCTTCGCGTGCCAGGGCGAGCACTACGACGTGAACGGGAACGTCACCGATGGGTGCGAGGTCACCGACGACAACACCACGGGGCACACGCAGGCGACCGCGCGCTCGCTCGGCGGGCAGGGCTGCAGCGACACCGTCACGCGCACCATCACCGGGCGCATCGTCTCCGACGCGCGCACGCACAGGCCTGTGCCCGAGGGCTTCGTGCCCGCGTCGGGCTCGGCTTCGGACTGGTACGCGGTCACCGCCGTGGGCGGGACCTTCTGCGTGAACAACTACGACGTGCGCTTCACGACCACCGGCGGCGGGAGCGCCGAGTGCTACCGGTGCACGATCATCACGAACCGCGAGACCCGCGCGGTCACCACCACCGGCAACGGGACCGCGCGCATGGTCGACCTCACCAGCGGGCACTACTCCGACGACAGCACCGTCTTCTTCGTCGTCGAGAAGGTCTGCCCCACCGCGGTGCGCGAGGACGTGTCGTACACCATCGACTTCCACCTCTGACCGAGAGGGAGGGTCGCTGGAACCTTCGCGCGATCTGTGACACTCATCGCCTCCTCCCACCGGCCCGCTCTCTCCGCGGGCCCTCTCACAGCACGGGGTCTGTCATGTCCTTCCTCGCTCGCGTGGAGCGCGCTGGCGCTTCGCACTACGTCCTCCCCCGCGTCGGGGGCATGCTCACCGAGGTCCACGCCTTCCTCTCGGAGTCGCTCTTCGCGCAGACCGACGAGGCCCTGTGGTCTCAGGCCGCCGCGTCTGCGTCGGTGCCCGGCGCCACGGGGATGTACCTCATGCCCGACACCCACCTCGGGTACCACCTCCCCGTCGGCGGCGTGCTCGTCACCGAAGACACCATCCTCCAGGCGGGCTCGGGCTACGACATCTCTTGCGGTTGCATCTACCTCGAGGTCCCCGGCCTCCACGCGGGCGACATCGTCGACCCCGCGAAGCGCAAGCGCTGGATCGAGGCCGTCGAGCGCCGCGTCGCGACGGGCGTCGGCTCCGACCGACCGCGGCTCATGCCCTCGTTCTCCTCGCGCGAGGTCGAAGACGTGCTCCGCCACGGCGCCAAGGCCGTGGGCGTCTCGGCCGAGCTCTGCGAGCGGCAGTACATCCCCGTGCCCGACGAGGTCGACCTCTACGCGATCCCGCGGGCGCGCGAGAAGGCCGGTCCGCAGATGGGCTCCGTCGGCGGCGGGAACCACTTCGTCGAGATGCAGGTCGACCGCGACGACGGCTCGGTGTGGGTGATGATCCACTGCGGCTCGCGCGGCTTCGGCTGGCAGGCGGCGAACTACTTCTTCTACGAAGGCGCGCGGCTGCGAGGGCTCCCGCCCAACCGCCGCGAGCAGTCGTGGCTCCGCGCCGACGAAGACCTCGGCAAGCTCTACTGGGCCTGGCACAACGCCGCCGCGAACTTCGCCGTCGCCAACCGCTGGACCATCGTCGAGGGCATCCAGCAGGCGCTCAACGAGGTCTACGGGGCGCGCGCGAAGCCCTACTACGAGATCAGCCACAACCTCGTGCAGGAGGAGACCCTCGTGCTCCCCGACGGCACCACGAAGCGCGGCTTCGTGCACCGCAAGGGCGCGACGCGGGCCTTCCCCGCGGGTCACCCCGACCTCAAGGGCACGCGCTGGGAGAAGACCGGTCACCCGTGTCTGATCCCGGGCTCGATGCTCGACGGCGCGGCGATCCTCTTCCCCCTGGAGGGCGCGTACCGCTCGGGCTGCTCGGTGAACCACGGCTCGGGCCGCGTGATGCCGCGCGGCGAGGCCAAGCGCGAGCTCGCGGCCCTGCACGACGACATCGACCGCGAGATGCAGACCATCACCCGCACCCTCGGCGGCGTCGAGGTCACCGGCGTGGTGGGCAACACCGAGCGCACCCCGCTCGATGAGTGCGGGCACGTCTACAAGAGCCTCGACGCCGTGCTCGACGTGCTCGTCGACGAGGGCATCGCGCGGATCGAGCGGCGGCTCTACCCCGTCGCGAACATCAAGGGCACGGATTGAGGCTCGCGCGAAACCTCCGCGCGGCGTCGTTGTCTCGCCACTCCATGCGGTCATTGAGCCTGCCTCCGCCCGCGCTGAGGCTCGCCTTCGCGCTGGTCACCGCGCTGACCACGTCGACGGCGAGCCCTCAGACGCCGCCGCGCCCCGCGCCCCTCGCGGTGCACATCACCGAGCCCCACGCGGGCGTCGGGCACAGCGGCGAGACCATGACCCTCTCGGCCACGGTGAGCGACCCGAGCGTACGCACGGCCCTCCTCACGGCGCACGGGATCACCTACGAGGTGCCCGTCGCCGACGGTCGCGTGGAGCAGACGGTGGTGGTGCTCCCTGGGAACAACCGCGTCGGCGTGACGGTGCAGCGCGGGGGCGAGACGGTCTCTGACGCGGTGACCTTCCGCGCCGAGGGCGAGCCCGTGGAGATGGTGGTGCTCCTCGGGTGGGCCTCGCGCGGCGAGATCATCGACCTGTGGGTGCGCGAGCCCTCGGGCGAGACCTGCAAGTGGGACCACCGCGAGACCGACGGCGGGAGGCTCCTGGACTTCTCCACGTCGGCCATCGGCTTCGGCTCGCAGGCGTACCTGCGCCCGCAGGTGGTGGCGGGGCGCTACCGGGTGAAGGTCCACTACTGGTCGGCGAGCTCGCGCGAGGTCGACAGCGACGTGGGGAACTTCTCGCAGGACCTCGAGCGCCTCCACGCCATCGACGAGCGCCTCGCCGCCTCGCCCCCCGCCGCCGAGCGCGCCGCCCTCACCGCCGAGCGCGTCGCCCTCACCGCCCGCATGGACCGCTGGGGTTTGCCCTCGGGCCCGCAGACGCCGCTCCGCGCCGAGGTGCTGCTCTTCCCCAACACCCCGCAGGAGCGGCGGTGGCGCTTCGAGGTCACCGCGCAGCGCACGGGGCAGCTCCAGACCCTCGGCGAGGTCGAGGTCACCGACGCGATGATCCGCGACGCGCGCGCCGCCCTCTCCCGCGGGGCCACGCCGTGAGGCTCTCGCTCCTCCTCGCGCTCTGCTTCGCGCCCGCGCTCTCCTTCGCGCAAGGGGTGGCCCTCCCCTTCGAGCAGCCCGAGCGGCCCTTCCTCCTCCTCGACGCCGAGCGGCGCAGCACACCAGGGCCCGCGTCGGTGCGCGTGCAGGTGCGCGGCGGAGGACGTCTCCGCGTCGCGGTCTTCCGCGTGCACGACCCCGCGGCGTGGATCGCCCGCGCGGGAGAGCCCGACGGCCTCGCGGTCTCGAACGATCGCGCGGGCGCGGAGTGCGAGGCGCTCCTCGCGCAGACCTCAGCGCTCCCTCGACGCGGGAGCACCCTGGAGCTGGTGCGCGACCAGCGGGTCACCCTCGCGGTGAGCGCGCGACCGCGGCGCACGGGCGGAGACGAGAGCGAGGTCTACGACTCCAGCGAGAGCGACGAGGGCGATGTCGAGACGCGGTGGGTGCACGCGGGTCGGTGGAGCGACCAGCGCGTGCCGCTCGGCGCGCTCACCGAGGGGCTGTACCTCGTGCGCGTGCACGCGGGGGCCTGGGCGGCGAACGCGCTGCTCCCGGTGAGCGACCTCACGCTCGTCGCGCGCCGCGGAGACACGCACGACCTCGTCTTCGCCTCCACCGCGGAAGGAGCGCCCGTCGCGGGCGTCGAGGTGATCGACGCGCGGGGACGTCGCGCGCGCACCGACGCGCGCGGAGAGGCCCGCTTCGCCGCCGTCGACGACCCGACCCGCCGCTTCATCGCGCACCGCGGCCTGGGCTGGGCGTGGACCGACGCGCGCCACGCGCGGCTCGGCCTGTGCGACCCGCGGGTGTACCTCGACCCGGGGCGGCCCGTGTTTCGACCGGGAGAGACCGTGCACCTGCGCGGGCACGCGCGCGGCTGCAACGACGGGCGAGAGGCGCCGCTCGCGAACGAGCGCGTGGAGCTCATCGACGACACCCGCGAAGACGCGCGCCCCGTGGCCGAGGCCACCACCGACCGCGACGGGAACTTCACCGCGACCTGGACCGCGACGCGCACCACCGTCGGCGCGCGACTGCGGGGTCGTTCGCACCTCCGAACGATCCAGTTCGACCACCGACGGCTCCCGACGCGCTCGCTGCGGCTCACCCTCGACCGCGGCTTCGCGGCGGCGGGAGAGACCGTGCGCGCGCGCGCCGCGAACGACGACGGCGGATGGCCCACGACCGCCGACGTGACCTTCGACATCGACGGTAAGCGGATGCGCGCCGAGGTGGGGCCCGGCCGCGCCGCGAGGTGAGCTTCACCGTCCCGACCACGGACGCGGCGGTGCGCGCGATCACCGTGACCGCGACGCTCGGCACGCTCAGCGCTGACACCCAGCTCTTCACGGGTCGCTCGTCGGTGCTCCTCCACGTGGAGCCCGAGCGCGACGTGGGCGCGAGCGGAGAGTCGCTCCCGCTGCGCCTGCGCGCCGAGGACCTCGGCGGCGGCGCGCGACCCGAGGACCTCTCCGTCGAGGTCTTCGGCAGCGACGGCAACCGCGCGGTGGGCGCCGCGCGATGGACGGGCCGCGCCCGCGTCGAGGGCGAGGGCACGGCGCGCGCGACGCTCTCCGGCGCGGGGCCGTGGTGGGTGGCAGTGCGCTCCACGCGCGACCGCAACGTGTCGGCGGGCACGGTGGTGTGGGAGCGGGCGCGGCCTCCGACGTTGGGCGCGCGAGGGTCGCTCTCGGTGCGCGCGAGCACGTCGCGGGCGGCGCCGGGCGTGACGCTCCCGGTGGACGTGGTGCGCCCCGCGGGCGGCGCGACCTGGGTGACGCTGGAGCAGTCGGGCGTGTGGGCGAGCGCTGTGATCCCCGCGGGCGCCGCGCCGAGGCCCGACGGGAGCTGGCGCGCGATGCTGAACGTGCCCGAGACCGCGCGCGGCGACCTGAGCGTGGTGGCGACGCACCTGCACGCGGGCGCGGTGCAGACGGCGACCAGCGTGACGCGCGCGGTGGGCTCTCCCGCGACGCTCACGGTGGAGCCCGAGCGGCGGGTGTACCCCGAGGGCGAGCGGATGACGGTGACGGTGAGCTCCCGCGACGCCGAGGGTCACCCGGTGGATGGGGTGATCTCGCTCTGGCTCGCCGACGCGGGCTACTGGGACCTCGCCGAGGAGCGCTACCCCGAGCCCGAGGCGCTCTTGAACGTGCCGGGTCGACCCGCGAGCGGGAGCGACTCGACGCACTTCATCGCGTGGGGCTCCGACGAGGGCCGCCACGTCGACGTGAGCGCGCTCTGGAACGGCGCGCCCCTGCCGCGCACCACCCTCTACGACGCGTGGACGGCGGGGGCCGAGACCGTCGACGTGCGCGCGACGGGCTCGCTCGCGGTGATCGCGAGGGCCATCGCGACGCGCGCGGGCCTGCGCCTCGGAGAGGTCTGCGACGCGCGGGTGCGCGCCGTGGGCGACGCGACGCTCTCCGCGCGGAACATCCCGTGGGACCTCCTCGCGGCGCGCGTGGGCGAGCGCACCGAGACCGCGGCGGTGGTCGACGGTCAGACCCTGAGCTTCTCCTGCGACCACACGATCGGCCACGCGGGCCACGGCGTGAGCTGCTGCGGAACGGGCTCGGGCACGGGCTACGGCATGGGGGGCCTCGGCGCGCGACACGTGCGCGAGCAGACGCTGGAGGGGGACCTGTACTTCCTCCCGACGCGGCGGCTGGGGCCGACGGGCCGCGCGGTGATCGAGGTCCCGCTGCCGTCGCACCCCGGTCGGTGGCGACTGCAAGGCGTGGTGATCTCCGACGACGGACGCGGCGCGCACGCCCACGCGCTGGTCACCACCTCGCGCGCGCTCACGGCGAGCGTCGACCTGCCCTCCCGGATGCGCGTCAGCGACGAGGCCCGCGGCGCGCTCAGCGTGCACTGCCCCTCGCGCGCGGGGCAGTCGGTGTCGCTCGCTCTCTCCGCGACGGGCGTGACCGTGACCCCGCCGCCCGCGACGGTGACCCTCGACGCGCGCGGCGACGCGACGGTCCCGCTCTCGCTCACGGCCACGCGCGACGGCGACGGCGAGGTGGTCGCCACGGTCACCAGCGGAACGCTCCGCGACGCGGTGCGCGTCCCTCTCCCGGTGCGCGACGACGTCGCGACGCGGGCGCTCTCGGTGCGGTCCTTCGTGGGAGAGAGCGCCACCGACGTCGACGTGCCGATCCCCGCGCTCGCGCGCCCTGCGTCGCTGCGGGTGAGCGTCGACGCGGGCCTCGCCGACATCTTCGACGACGTCGTCTCCGCGCTCTCGCAGCCCCGGTGGGAGGCCCCCGTCCTCTACGTCGACCGCCTCCTCGCGCTGCGCGCGCTCGAGTCGTCGCTCGCGGCGCTGCCCGAGCCCGAGCGTACCCCGCGGGCCGCGCGGGTCGACGCGATGGTGCGCTCGACGCTCGCGACGCTCAACGCGATGCGCGGCCCCGACGGAGGCGTCGCGTGGTGGCGCGCGCCGTCGTCCTCCCCGTGGCTCACCGCGGTGACGCTCGCGGCGATCCCCACCGACGGGCGCGGACCGTGGGCCGACGCCGTGCGCCTCGCGGCCCAGTCGGCGCCCACCTCGACGGGAGACCTCCGCGCGGCGCTCGCCGACGCGCTCTCTCACGGCGACGCGAGCGAGCGCGCCACCGCGACCACGCTCCTACGGAGCGGACCGCGTGACGGCGGCTTCACGCTCGACGGCCTCGCCCGCGGCGCGACCACCGCGCGACGTCTCGCGATCCCCGCGGCGGATCAGCGCGCGTGGACCGACGCGCTGCGCGCCGCCCTCGACGCGACCACGGCCCAGCCCGCGGCGGCGCCGTGCCGTGGCGTGGCGTGGTTCCTGTGCATGAACCGCGACGGAGACCGCGGTCGTGTGGCGCGCGCCGCGCTCGCGCTCACCGAGCTCGGCGCCCTCGACGCGGGCGGACGCGCGCGGGCGATCACCTGGTTGGGCCTGCGCCCGAGCGAACGAAGGAGCTGGACCTGGGGCAGCGCCGAGGCCGACGTGCTCGCGCTCCTCTCTCGCTCGCCCGTGTCGCGCGCGGGGGCGCGCTTCGTGGTGCGCGCGGGCGACCGCGTGCTCGGGCGGGGCGAGGGCGCCGTGGACGTGACGCTCCCCGCGGGGGGCGCGACGACGCTGCGGGTGTCCTTCGAGGCCGCGCGCGGTCGGGCCACGCGGGCCCGGGTCGAGGGCGCGGTGACGATGGCCGCTCCCGACGCCACGCTCGGCACCGCTGCGTTGGAGCGACGGGTCGACGTCGGCGCCGACGGACCCTCGCTCACGCTGCGGTGGACGCTCCCTCGCGAGACCACGGGGGTGGAGCTGCGCGTGCCGATGCCTTCGGGCGTCGACCTCGCGCGGCCCGGAGGCGCCCGCGCCCGCGTGCGCGCCTCGGAGCGCGACGTGATGTGGTGGAGCGTGCTCGACCGCGCCCCGCGCGCGCTCAGCCCTGTGATCGAGCGCGACGACGGCGCGATCGTGCTCCGCATGGAGCGCCTCGGCGCGGGCGCGCACGCGCTCACGCTGCCGCTGGTGTTCACCGCGGCGGGTCACTCGCGCGCGGGCGGAGCGACCTTGCGCAGCGACGACCCCGAGGTGTGGGGCATGACCGCGCCGGTCGAGGTGCAGTCGCCGACGCGGTGATACCGTCTCACCGTGACCTCCTCGGTGAAGCTCCCGTCCCCCGCCACGCGCGCGGACATCGACGCGCTCCCGCCCTCGATGAAGGGCGAGGTCATCGACGGCGTGCTCTACGCGATGACCCGCCCGCGCGCGCGTCACCAGAGCGTGATCGCCGCGATCACAGCTCACCTGTGGACACCGTACGACCGTGGGCGCGGAGGCCCCGGCGGGTGGTGGATCCTCCCCGAGCCCGGCATCGAGCTCCCTCGCGCGCCAGAGGTCTCCCCCGACATCGCGGGGTGGCGCCGCGAGCGGCTGCCGACCCTCCCACGCGACAGCGCGATCACCGTCGTTCCCGACTGGGTCTGCGAGATCCTCTCGCCGCGCACCCGTCGGTACAACCTCACGGTGAAGCGCCCCTTCTACGCCGAGGTCGGCGTGGCGTGGATGTGGCTCGTCGACCTCGACGCGATGGTCCTCACGGTGCACCGGAACGCGGACGGAGCGTGGGTCGACGCGGGCACCTTCGCCGACGACACCGAGGCCCGCGCGGCCCCCTTCAGCGACGCGTCGATCGACGTGCGCGAGTGGTGGAGCGACAGCAGCCCGTAGCGCCACGTCCCGTCGACCGCAGCGCCCCTCACGCCCGCACCCGTCCAGCGTCATTGACATCTCGGCCCACGCTCGGACTCTGTACACGGCGCGCCTCTCCGCGCCGTGACGCACGATGCCCAAGCCGAAGCACCCCCCGCCGCACCACTCCAAGAGCCGACCGCGGCTGCCCTCTCCGCGCGTCGCCGAGCACGTCGACCGCGCGCACCTCGACGCCATCGTCGCGCGCTGGGTGAGCGATCCTCACGAGAGAGACTTCGTCGCCCGCTGCCTCGCCGACGAGGGCCCCGCGCACCACCGCGGCGCGACCTTCGCGATCCTCGCGCTCCTCGAGCGCCTCCTCGAACGCATCCCCGAGACCTCTCCGCGGCCCGAGACCGCTCCCACCGCGCCCGTCGCGTTGCACCTCCCGCCGCACCTCGCCGACGACCTCGACCCGAACGACGGACACTTCCCGCTCTCGATGCCCACGGGCGCGCTCCGTGACGTCGCGGCCGATCCGCGCGAGGCCGAGGCCATGATCGACTCGCTCACCGACGGCCCGCCGCACCACGCGCTCGCCAACGCGCTCACCGTCGCGATGCTCGACGAGGCGCTGCGACGTCTCGGCCCGAAATCGTGACGGTCGCCCTCCCCGCCTCGCTCGACCGCGCCTTCGCCGTGGCCGCGGCGGAGCTCGGCTTCTTCTCCGCCGCGCGGCTCTTCGTGCGCGAGACCCACGACGCGCTCGGAGACGACGGCGTCGAGGCGCTGCGCCACGACCTCGGGCGGCGCTTCCCCGTGCTCGACGCGCTCGCGGCGCGCACCCTGCGCGGAGAACCGCTCGCGGCGCCCGACCCCGCCGCGGCGCGCGAGGCGCTCACGGGCTTGTCTCGCGTGCTCGTCGCGGGCGTCGAGGCTGACGCGCTCGACGCGCTCGGCCCCCTGGGAGACGGCGTGCGCGGAGGAATCCTCACGCACCGCTCGCTCGCGCAGCTCGACTGGGGCCGCGTGGTGGCGAACCTGCCCGACGGGTGGAGGCCGTCGCCCTCGACGACTTTCAGAAGTGGGGCCGGCGCGCGCGGGCGTGTTGAGCTTCGTCTACGGCGCCGCGGGTGGGGTCGCGCACGTCACGCCCGAGTACCTCCGCGTGGTGGGCGTCGACACGCGCACGCAGTTCCGCTCCCTCATCGGGTGGGACCTCCTCCCCGGCGGCACCGAGGTCTACCCGCGCTGGCTCGCCGAGGTGCCGACCTCTTCCTTCTCGGTGATGGTGTGATGTCGCCGCGCGCGCTCCTCCCGCTGATCCTCGTCGTGACGCTCGTGGCGCAGGCCGCGGCGCCGCGGGTGCGCCTCTTGATCGTGCTCTCGGGCGCGGCGCTCAGCGTGCTCGCCGCGGTCGCGACGGGCATCGCCACCGCTCCGCAGCTCCTCGCCGACGTGCCCTACGGCGTGCTGGTGATCCTCGTGGGCCTCGGCCTGCTCGCGGAGCTCATGGCCGAGGCGCGCGTCTTCGGCCCCCTCGCGGTGACGGCGGCGCGGCTCGCCGAGGCGCGGCCGCAGCGCGTGCGCATCGCCTTCGCGCTCGGGATGTACGCGGTGAGCGGCCTGGTGAACAACCTCACCGCGCTGGTGCTGGTGCTCCCGGTGCTGCTGGTGCTGCTCCGCACGGGCGACCCGCGGCCCTCCACCGTGCGGTGGACCGTCGGCCTGCTCCTCGTGGCGTGCAACCTCGGAGGCGCCGCGACCCCCATCGGAGATTTCCCCGCGATCCTGCTCCTGTCGCGCGGGTCGATGACCTTCGGCGCGTACCTCGTGCGCGCGCTCCCGATGACCCTCCTCGCGCTGGGAGCGCTCTTCGCGCTGGTGCACTTCGCGGTGCGCCCCGAGCGCGGAGCCCCCGACGACCCGCTCGCGCGACGTCTCTCCCTCGCGGTGGTGGGCGCGCTGCACCGCGGCGTGCGCCCTCGGCGCGGGCCGCTGATCCCGTCGGTGGTGGCGCTGGTCGCGATGCTCGCGGCGTGGTCGTTCCTCCCCGCGCGGTGGGGCGTCACGCCCGACCTCGTGTGCTGGTTCGGCGTGTGCGGCGCGCTCCTCGCGCGCGGACGTCAGGGCGAGCGCATCGTGCGCACGCGCTTCGACGCCGAGCCGGTGCTGTTCCTCCTCGCGCTCTTCGTGATGGTGGCGGCGGTGCGCCGCGCGGGCGTCTTCGAGGCGCTGAGTGAGTGGCTCCTCGCGCTGCCCGTCTCACCCCGCGCGCGGCTGATGGCCTTCCTCGTGTGCGCGGGGCTGCTCACGGGTCTGTTCTCCGCGGGCCCCGGGATGGCCGCGCTCCTCGACGTCGCCGCGGCGCTCACGCGCGAGCTGCCGGGCCCCGCCGTGTACGTGGGGCTGGCGCTCTCGGTGTGCGCGGGCTCGTCGTTGTTCCTCACGGCGGCGACCTCGGGCCCGCTGGCGCAGGCGCTCGTGGAGCGCGCGGGCCTCCGCGACCCCGAGGGGAACCCGGTGCACTTCAGCTTCGCGGGCTTCATCCCGGTGGGCCTGCTCTCGTTCACCGTGATCGAGGGGACGGCCCTCGTGTGGGCAGCGCTCTCGACGCGGTGACGCGCGATCCCCTCAGCCCCGCGCGCGCCACCAGCGCACGGTGTCCTCCAGCCCCTCGTCCAGCGTGTACCTCGGGCGCCAGCCCGTCTCGGCCTTCAGCTTCGTGTTGTCGGCGCACACGAACGCGGGCTCCCCCGCCTTCACCTGCACCGCGCCCGGCCGCAAGAGATCCGCGCGGCCCGTGATCGCGCCGATCTTCTCGACCACCGCGCGCACCGTCACGGGCTGGCCCGAGCCCACGTTCACCGCGCCCGTCGCCGACGACCGCAGCGTCGCCACCAGCGCGCTCGCGACGTCCTCCACGTGAAGGAAATCCCTCACCTGCGAGCCCTCGCTGCACGGCGCCTCGCGGCCTTCGAGCAGCGCGCGCGTCACCGACGAGACCAGCCGCCGCGGGTCCTCCCACGGACCATACAGGTAGAAGAGCCGCGCCCACGCGACCTGCATCCCGGTGAGCAGGCCGAGCTGCTCCAGCGTGAGCGCGAGCCCGAGCTTGCACGCCGAGTAGAGGTAGGTCGGCCCCACCGGCGTCGACTCCGACAACCACCCGTGCCGCGTGTCGTACTCGGCGTTCGTGCCCACGCCGACGAAGCGCGCGCACCCGTGGTCGGCGAGCGCCTCGGCGAGCCGGTGCGACGACTCCACGAGGCGAAGGTTGTCGCGCGAGTGGAGGTACTTCCCGGGCTCGGCCGTCCACGCGGTGTGCACGCACGCCTCGGGTCGGTCAGAGGCCACCATCGCGGCCACGCCCTCGGCGTCGGCGAGGTCGACCTCGCGCGCGGTCATCGCCGCGAGCGCGCCCTCCAGGCGCGACGGGGTCTCGCCAGGGCGGAGCATCGCGATCACCTCGTCTCCGCTCGCCGCGAGCTGACGCGCGACCTGCGAGCCGACGAAGCCCCCCGCGCCCGTGACCAGCACCCTCACGGGACGAAATCCGGCAGCGCGCGGTCGCGGTCCGACATCGTCGGTGAGGCCACGGGCCACGCGATGCCGAAGGCCGGGTCGTCCCAGCGCACCGCGGCCTGGTGCGCGGGCGAGTACGGCGTCGAGATGAAGTACGACACCAGCGCGTCGTCTTCGAGCGTCACCATCCCGTGCGCGCAGCCCGGCGGGACGTACAGCGCGCGGCCGTTCTCCGCCGACAGCTCGGCGCCGTACCACTGGCAGTACGTCGGCGACCCGCGGCGCAGGTCGAGGGCGACGTCCCAGATCCGGCCGCGGGGGCAGCTCACCAGCTTCGCCTCCTCCTCGGGCGCCGTCTGATAGTGCATCCCGCGCAGCGTGCCCGCCTTCGCGTTGAACGACACGCTGCACTGCGAGAGCGCGTCGCGCAGGCCCCGCGCGCGGAACTCCTCGGCGCACCACGTCCGCGCGAAATACCCCCGCGGGTCTTCGCGGCGCTCGGGCTCCACCACCCACACGCCCTCGATGGGCGTCGCCTCGAACCTCACAGCACCGTCACCCGCGGGACGGGCACGATGAACTTCCCGCCCGCGGCGCGGTAGGCCTCCTGCTGCGCGAAGATCTCGTCGGCGAAGTTCCACGTGAGGAGGAGCGCGTAGTCGGGCTTGTGCTCCAGCAGCGCCTCGGGCGCGCGGATCGGGATGTGCGTGCCCGCGGTGTAGAGCCCCTGCTTGTGCGGCGAGCGGTCGACCACGAAATCGATCACCTCGCGCCCGATGCCGAAGGCGTTGAGCAGCGTGCTCCCCTTGGCGCTCGCGCCGTAGGCCGCCACCGTGCGCCCAGCGGCCTTCAGGTCGTGGAGCAGCGTCACCAGCACCCCGCGCAGGCGCTGCACGCGCCGCGCGAACTCTTCGTAGTACGCGAGGCCGTCGACGCCGAGCGCGCGCTCCTCGGCGAGGGTCGCGCCCACGGTCTCGTCGGGCGTCGCGCCGGCGTGCGTGACGAAGACCCGCAGCGAGCCGCCGTGGATCGCGAGGCGCTCGACGCGCACCACCGCGAGCCCGTTGCGGCGGAAGAGCTGGTCGAGCGCGGTGAGCGAGTAGTAGCAGAGGTGCTCGTGGTAGATCGTGTCGAAGGCGAGGCCCTCGACCATGTCGCGCGCGTAGGGGGCCTCGAAGACCGCGACGCCGTCGTCGGCGAGGAGGGTCTTGAACCCGCGCACGAAGCCGTTGAGGTCGGGCACGTGCGCGAGGACGTTGTTGGCGTGCATCACCGACGCGCGCTTGCCCTCGGCGCGGAGCGTCTGCGCGAGCGCGTCGCCGAAGAACTCGGTCACCGTGGGGATGCCGTGCTCGTGGATCGCCACCTGCGCGACGTTCACCGCGGGCTCGACGCCGAGCACGGGCACGCCCGCGCGCTTGTACGCCTTGAGGAGGTAGCCGTCGTTGCTCGCGACCTCGACCACGAGGGAGCCGGGGCCGAGGCCGCGCTCCTTCACCATGCGCGCGGCGAGGTCGGCGGCGTGCTGGAGCATGGTGTCGGAGTACGAGGAGAAATAGAGGTAGTCGCGGAAGAGGCTCTCGGGCGGCACCGAGTCGGTGATCTGCACGAGGGAGCAGTCGGCGCACCACGCCAGCACCAGCGGGAAGGTGGGGTCGGGCCGGTCGAGGCACGACGCGGGGACGAGGGAGTTGGCGAGCGGCGTGCGGCCGAGGTCGAGCACCGGGGTGAGGCGCGCGCCCTGGCACGACCAGCAGCGATACGAAGGGCCTTCAGTCATCGGAGCACCTGTGTGCGGAGGGGGTGCGGAGGCTTAGCGGTCCCAGGTCTTCCACGGGGCGTGGCCCGAGGACCAGAGCTGGTTGAGCTGGGTGTACTCGCGGAGCGTGTCCATCGGCTGCCAGAACCCGTGGTGCTCGTACGCGACGAGCTCGCCCGCCGCGGCGAGGCCCTGCAGCGGACCGTTCTCGAGCACCAGCCCCGGGTCGGCGGCGGGGATGTAGTCCCACGCGCGCTTCGCGTCGAAGACCATGAACCCGCCGTTGATGAACCCCAGGGTCGTCTGCGGCTTCTCGTTGAACTCACGAATGAGCCCGTCGACGATGCCCAGCTCCCCGAAGCGCCCCGGCGGGTGCACCGCGGTCACCGTCGCCACCTTGCCGTGCGCCCGGTGAAACCGCACCAGCGCCCCGATGTCGACGTCGGCCACGCCGTCGCCGTAGGTCACCGCGAAGAGGTCGTCGCCCTCGACGTAGCGCCGCAGCGCGGCCACGCGGCCCCCGGTCATCGTGTGCTCGCCCGTCTCGGCGAGGGTCACCGACCAGTCCTCCGTCGCGCGCCGCGCGAGCACCTCGACGTCGCCGGGCCGACCGAGCGACACCCGCAGGTCGTCGGTCATCGCCCGGTAGTTCAAGAAGTACTCCTTGATGAGCCAGCCCTTGAACCCGAGCGCCAGCACGAAGTCGGTGAACCCGTGCGTCGCGTACGACTTCATGATGTGCCACACGATCGGCCGGTCGCCGATGGGCAGGAGGGGCTTGGGCACGAGCTCGTTCGCGTCGCGGATCCGGGTGCCTTGGCCCCCGCACAGGATGATCACCTTCATGGGTCGCGCTCTCCGGCCGTCACTGGGCTCTCGCGACCGTGTTGGTGGCGCGCCCGCGCGGCGGGGTTCAATCGCGGCGCGACAATGCCCGAGCGCGCGCGTCAGTCAATGATGAACGCCCCGCCCTCGGGGCCGCAACGCAACGTCGCTGAACCCCGGCGGCCCGAGCGGCGGGCGCGCGGCGTTGACAAGCCACGCGGCCCTGCGAGAGCGTCGCCGCCCCCTCAGAGGAACGCACATCCCCCATGAAGCTGACCATCGACACCGACGCCCGGACCCTCACCCGCGAGGGCGACGAGCTGCCCCTCTACAGCCCCGAGGCCTTCTCGGCGCTCTCCCGCGCGTGGATCCAGGTGGGCTGGGCGATCAAGCACATCTACTCGTTCACCTGGATGGGCCGCCCGATCATCCAGCTCCCCGAGGACATGGTGCGCGCGCAGGAGGTCATCTACCGCGTGAAGCCCGACGTGATCGTCGAGACGGGCGTGGCGCACGGCGGCTCGCTGATCTTCTACGCGAGCCTCTTCAAGATGATGGGCACGGCGGGCCGGGTGATCGGCGTCGACATCGAGATCCGCCCGCACAACCGCGCGGCCATCGAGGCCCACGAGCTCTCGCCCGGGATCACCCTGGTCGAGGGCAGCTCCACCGACCCGGCCATCGTCGAGCGCGTGCGGTCGATGGTGTCGCCGGGGCAGAAGGTGCTGGTCTTCCTCGACTCGAACCACACCAAGGCCCACGTCGCCGACGAGCTCGCGGCCTACGCGCCGCTGGTGACCCCGGGCTCGTACATCGTCGCGACCGACGGGCTGATGCAGTTCCTCCACGACGTGCCGCGCGGCAAGCCCGAGTGGGAGCACGACAACCCCACCGCGGCGGCGCGCGAGTTCGCCGACGCGCACCCCGAGTTCGTCATCGACGAGCCCCCGCCCTTCGTCTTCAACGAGGGCGAGGTGCGCGAGCACGTCACGCACTGGCCCGGCGCGTGGCTCCGTCGCCTGCCGTGACCGCCGCGCGGTGCCCGGTCTGCGACCGGCCGCGCCCCGTCGTCGCGCTGCGCCGCGAGCGCCTGCCCGTGATGCAGAACGTCGTGTGGCCCACCCGCGACGAGGCCCTCGCCGCGCCCTGCGCGCCCTTCGCGCTCGCCGCGTGCGAGGGCTGCGGCTTCGCGTTCAACGCCGCCTTCGACCCGGCGGTGATGGTCTACGACCCGCGCTACGACAACGACGTCCCCTCGGCGGCGTTCACGGAGTACTACCGCTCCATCGCGCGGCACCTCGCGGCCGCGCGCGACCTCACCGCGGGGCCCGTCTACGACGTCGGGTGCGGCAAGGGGACCTTCCTCGACGTGCTCTGCGCCGAGGTGCCCGGCGCGAGGGGCGTGGGCGTCGACCCGAGCTGCGCCCCGCGCGAGGCCACCGCCGACCGACCCGTGGCCCTCGTGCGAGACGTCTTCCGCGCGGAGCTGGTGACCGAGCGGCCGTCGCAGGTGGTCTGCCGGCACGTGGTGGAGCACATCCCTCGGCCCGTGGAGTTCGTGCGCGCCGTGGTCGACGCGGTGCGCGCGCACCGGGGAGCGCCGCTGTTCTTCGAGGTGCCCGAGGCGGGCTGGATCTTCGCGCAGGGCGCGTTCTGGGACCTCTGCTACGAGCACTGCAACTACTTCACGCGCGCGACCTTCGCCTACGCCCTGCGCCGCGCGGGCGTGGCGATCAGCGCGGCGCGCGTCGCCTTCGGCGACCAGTACCAGTGGGCCGAGGGCGAGGCGGGCGACGTCGACGACGCCCCGCCCGAGGGCGCAGGCGACGAGGCCGCGCGGGTGCTCCGCTACGGCGCCGAGGAGCGTCGTCGGGTGGACGACGCGCGCGCGCGCCTCCGCGAGGCCGCCGCGCGCGGGCCGTGCGTGCTGTGGGGGATGGCCACCAAGGGCGTGGTGTTCGCGAACCTCGTCGACCCCGACGGGGCGCTCCTGCGCGGCGGCGTCGACGTGAACCCGAAGAAGCAGGGCCGGTTCATCCCGGGCACGGGCCACGGGATCCACCCCCCCGAGTGGCTGACCGCGCTGGCCGCCGAGGGCGGTGAGGTCACGGTGTTCGTGATGAACGGCAACTACGCCGACGAGATCCGGGCGCGCGTCGCGGGGCTCGGCGTGCGGGCGCGCTTCGAGACGCCCTGAGCGGGTGGGGATGTCGACGATCCGCCGGAACATCGTCGCGAACTTCGCGGGCAAGGGCGCGCTCGCGGCGTTGGCGCTCTTGTTCCCGCCGTTGTTCTTGCGGCTCCTGGGGGCCGAGGGCTACGGCGTGGTGGGCTTCTTCGGGTCGCTCTCGGCGGTGCTCACCCTCCTCGACCTCGGGCTCGCCACGACGCTCAACCGCGAGATGGCGCGGCTGTCGTCGGTGGGCACCGCCGAGGCCGACGCCGAGATGCGCGACCTCCTCCGCACGCACGAGGGCGTGTTCTGGACCGTGGGGGCGGTGGCCGGCGCGACGGTCTTCGCGCTCGCGCCCCTGATCGCCGAGCGCTGGGTCCACGTGCGCGACCTGCCCGTGTCGACGGTGACGCAGGCGATCCGGGTGATGGGGCTGGTGTTCGCGCTCCAGTGGCCGGGGGGGCTGTACCTCGGCGCGCTCGTGGGCCTGCAGCGCCAGGTGTCGTCGAACGCCGTGCAGGTGTCGGCCACCGTCGCGCGGCAGCTCGGCGCGGCGCTCATCCTCTGGAAGGTCTCGCGCTCGGTGCAGGCCTTCCTCCTGTGGCAGGCGTTCACGGCGTCGATGCAGACCCTCGCCGCGGCGGTGGTGGTGTCGCGCCACCTGCCGCGGGGCGGGCGCTTCCGCTGGGAGGTGCTGCGCAAGCACTGGCACTTCTCCGCGGGGATGTCGGGCATCTCGGTCTTGTCGATCGCGCTCACGCAGGTCGACAAGGTGGTCGTCGGCAAGCTCTTCACCCTCGACCAGCTCGGGTACTACACCCTCGCGGGCACGGTCGGGAACGGGCTGTACTACCTCATCGGACCGGTGTTCGCGGCGGTGTTCCCGCGGCTTTGCCAGCTCGTGAACGCCGGGGACGAAGACGGCACGCGCAGGCTGTACCACCAGTCGTGCCAGCTCATGTCGGCGATCGTCCTGCCCGCGGGGGTCGTCCTGGTGCTCTTCGCGCGCCCGCTGGTGCTCGCGTGGACCGGGCGGCCCGAGGTGGTCGAGCACACCTGGCGCGTGGTGGTCGCCATCGCCATCGGCACCACCATGAGCGGCCTGATGAACATCCCCTACGCGCTCCAGCTCGCGCACGGGTGGACGCAGCTCACGCTCCGCGTGAACACCGTCGCGGTCGTGTTGATCGTGCCGCTGGTGACCCTGCTCGGCCGCCGCTACGGCGTCGTGGGCGCGGCGGGGGTGGGCGATCCTGAACGTCTCCTACGTGATGGTGACCCTTCGGCTGATGCACCAACGGCTCCTGCCCGGCGAGCTCACGCGGTGGTACCTCGTCGACGTTGGGCAACCGCTCCTCGGCGCGGTCGCCGTCGCCGTCGCGCTGCGACTGTTCCTGCCGATGCCGAGCGGTCGCGCTGCGACGTTCGCCGCGGTGCTGCTCGTGGGGGTGTGCACGCTCGCCGGCGCTGTCCTCATGGCTCCTTCAGTGCGAGCGAGAGGCTTCGAGGCCCTACGTCGAGCCCGTGCGCCGCGTGCGTGACCTGATCGCGTCGCGGCCAGCCTCACGGAGCGCGCTCGCGGTGAGGTAGGCGAGGTAGCGCGCGTGGTGACGCGCGACGTCGAAGAGCAGCGTCGCCTTCTCGGTGGGGGCGAAATCCGACGTGATGTAGATCTCTGGCAAGCCGCGGAGGAAGCGGGTGAAGTCCCGCAAGAGGAGCCTCGGTCGCGAGCTTCGGCTCACGCTGTCGGGCCGTAGCGACACACAGAGGCTCTCGTCGGCGACGAAGCTGCACCGCTCGCGGGAGAAGACCCGGTGAACGAAGCGGCTCTCGTTGTAACAGCTCCACCCCGCGTCTTCTACGAGGACGAAGTAGTGGCGCATGAGCGCCTCGCGGCGGAACATTCCGTACACCGGCGTCGAGGCGCCGGTCATCACCGCACGCGAGAGCTCGAAGCGCGTCGAAGCGCCACGAAATTGTGAGAGCACGTCTACCCGCGTCGGGGTGAGCGACAGGTCAGCTTCCAGCTTGAAGAGCTTCGCGTTCGGGAACGCGAGGTCGGCGCCCGCGTCGAGCCGCGCGCGCAAGCTCTCGAGGTGGCTGGGACGCTCGTAGTAGTCGTCCCCAGCCAGCCAGGAGAAATACTCCCCCTCGCTATGTTCGAGCACATAGCTGAAGTTCCCGATCGCGCCCAGGTTCCTGGGCTGCCGCACGTAGCGCACCCTCGCGTCGACGCGGGCATACTCGCGGGAGATCGCTTCGGTGTCGTCGGTCGACGCGTTGTCCGAGATGAGCAACTCGAAGTCGCCGCTCGTCTGCGCCAGCGCCGCGTCGAGGGTGCGACGCATCGTTCGTGCGGCGTTGTAGAGCGGGACCCCGATCGTCAACGACGGCCGCGCGCTCACGCTCCCACCTCGTCGCCCACGTACGCCGCGATCTGCGCCGCGCAGAGCGCGTCGAGCTCCGCCCCGCGCGCGCCGTCGCGCCACGCCCGGTACCACCGCGCCGTCTCGGCGATGGTGCGCGCGAAGCCCCACCGCGGAGACCACCCGAGCCGCGCCCAGGCCTTCTCGATCGACAGCCGCAGGAGCTTCGCCTCGTGCGGGGCGCTCGGGTCCGAGCGGTCCTCCCAGGTCCCCTCGCCCCACGCGTCGATGAGCGCGCCCACGACGTCTCGCACGGGCCGCGTGGCCTCGGTGTGCGGGCCGAAGTTGAAGCCCTCGCAATACGCCTCGGGCGTGCTCGTCCCCACGCCCCTCAAGCGCGCGCCGAGGAGCAGGTACCCGCCCAGCGGCTCGAGCACGTGCTGCCACGGGCGCACCGCGCCGGGGTTGCGCACCGCGATGGGCGCGCCCCGCGAGAGCGCGCGCACGCAGTCGGGGATGATCCGGTCGGCGGCCTGGTCCCCCCCGCCGATCACGTTTCCCGCGCGGGCCGAGGCCACCGCGACGCCGTGGCGCGCGAGCTCCGCGGGGGGGAAGAAGCTCCGCCGCCACGAGGCCGTGACCAGCTCCGACGCGCCCTTCGACATGGAGTACACGTCGTGGCCGCCCATGGGCTCGTCCTCGCGGTAGCCGTAGAGCTGCTCGCGGTTCTCGTAGCACTTGTCCGAGGTCACGATCACCGCGGCGCAGGGGCGGCCGAGGTCGCGCAGGGCCTCGAGCGCGTTCGCCGTGCCCATCACGTTGGTCTCCAGCGTGAGGAGCGGCTCGGCGTAGCTCCGCCGCACCAAGGGCTGCGCGGCCAGGTGGAAGAGCACCTCGGGCTCGCACGCGCGCACCGCGTCGGAGAGGGCGCGGGCGTCGCGCACGTCGGCGACGTGGTGGCGCTTCACCCGCGACGCGAGGTCGAGGGCGTCGAAGAGCGAGGGGTCGGTGTCGGGCGCGAGGGCGTAGCCCGTGACCTCGGCGCCGAGGTCGAGGAGCCAGCGGGTGAGCCACGCGCCCTTGAAGCCCGTGTGACCCGTGACGAAGACCCGGCGACCGGCGTAGGCGCGGGTGAGCTCGTCGAGCGTGGGGTGGTTCATCAGAGGCCGCGGAGGAGAGCCCAACCGCCGACAGGTTGGCAAGTCGCGCCGCCGCCGCGGGTTCCATCCCTCCCCCCAATGGGCGTAGCGTCGGCGCCCCATGGACGGCTCCCTCGCGCTCCTCACCGACCTCTACCAGCTCACCATGGCCGCCGGGTACTGGCGCTGCGGACTCGTCGAGCGCGAGTCCGTCTTCCATGTGCACTTCCGTAAGCGGCCCTTCGGCGGAGGCTACGCCGTCGCCGCGGGCCTCGGCCCGGCCATCGAGTGGCTCTCGTCGCTGCGCTTCACCGACGAAGACCGCGCGTACCTCGCCACGCTCAAGGGCAACGACGGCGGCGCCCTCTTCGAGCCGGCCTTCCTCGACTACCTCGGCGCGATGCGCTTCTCGTGCGACGTCGACGCAGTGCCCGAGGGCACCGCGGTCTTCGCCCTCGAACCCCTGCTGCGCATCAAGGGCCCGCTCCTCCAGTGCCAGCTCGCCGAGACGGCGCTCTTGAACATCCTGAACTTCCAGACCCTCGTCGCGACCAAGAGCGCGCGCGTGTGCGCCGCCGCCGAGGGAGACCCCGTGCTGGAGTTCGGCCTCCGCCGCGCCCAGGGCACCGACGGCGGCCTCGCCGCGAGCCGGGCTTCGTACATCGGCGGCGCCGCGGGCACCTCGAACGTCCTCGCGGGACGTCGCTTCGGCATCCCCGTGCGGGGCACCCACGCCCACGCCTGGGTCATGGCCTTCGACGACGAGAAGAGCGCCTTCCGCGCCTACGCCGACGCGCTGCCCAACAACTGCGTCTTCCTCGTCGACACCTACGACACCCTCGAGGGCGTGCGGAACGCCGTCGAGGTGGGCAAATCCCTCCGCGAGCGCGGGCACGAGATGGTGGGCGTGCGCCTCGACTCCGGCGACCTCGCGTGGCTCTCTCAAGAGGCCCGGCGCATCCTCGACGAGGGGGGCTTTCCCGACGCGTCGATCGTGGCGAGCAACGACCTCGACGAGCGGCTGGTGGCGTCGCTGAAGACCCAGGGCGCGCGCATCGACGTATGGGGCGTGGGCACCAAGCTCGTCACGGCCTACGACCAGC
This sequence comes from Polyangiales bacterium, assembly GCA_041389825.1. GTDB lineage: Bacteria > Myxococcota_A > Polyangia > Polyangiales > JAEYZO01. Next base: position 185,629 of record JAWKRC010000004.1, read on the forward strand.
CCGCGTTGGGTGGCGTGTACAAGCTCGCGGCGATCCGCGACGCCGGCGGCGCGTGGCAGCACCGCATCAAGCTCTCGGAGCAGTCGGTGAAGATCTCCACGCCGGGGATGCACCAGGTCCGTCGCTACCGACGTCCCGACGGCGAGTTCGTCGCCGACATGATCTGGGACGAGCTCTCGGGCGAGGCGCCCTCCCCCGTGATGGTCGACCCCTTCGGCCCGCACCGCCGCCGCCGCTTCGACGACGACCTCACGCACGAAGACCTCCTCGTGCCCGTGTTCCGCGAGGGCCGCCTCGTCTACGCGCCGCCGTCGCTGGCAGACTCCCGCGCGCGCACCGCCGCGCAGTTCGCGTCGCTCAACCCCACGGTGCGCCGCTTCGACAACCCGCACGAGTACCCCGTGGGCCTCGAGGCGGGGCTCCACGCCCTGCGCGACCGGCTCATCCGAGGCCCGAGGAGAGATGTCGTGACCGACCCTGCACGCTCACCGCCACCGCGATGCGCGACGCGCTCGACCGCGGTGAGCTCACCAGCGCCGCGCTCGTCGAGGCGCACCTGTCGCGCATCGCGCGCCACGACGGCGCCATCAAGGCCTTCACCCGCGTCTTCGCCGACACCGCCCGCGCCGACGCGCGACGTCTCGACGACGAGCGCCGCGGCGGCGTGGTGCGAGGTCCCCTCCACGGCATTCCCGTGAGCGTGAAGGAGTGCTTCGACATCGAGGGCCTCGCCACCACCGCGGGCATCCCCAACCGCAGCGGGCACCGCGCCGCGCGCGACGCCGCGATGATCACGCTGCTGCGCGAGGCGGGCGCGGTGATCCTCGGGCGCACGAACCTCTCGCAGACGATGCTCTTCTCCGAGAGCCGCAACCCGATCTTCGGGCAGACGGCCAACCCCTTCTCGCTCGCGCACTCCCCGGGCGGCTCGTCGGGCGGAGAGGCCGCCGCCGTCGCCGCGGGCATGAGCCCGCTGGGCCTCGGGACGGACATCGGCGGGAGCATCCGCTCGCCCGCCGCGGTGACGGGCGTCTTCGGGATCAAGCCCACCCTCGACCGGCTCCCCACCACGGGCCAGTACGGCGTGCTCAAGGGGCAGGAGGGCATCCGCTCGGTGCCCGGGCCCATCGCGCGCAGCACCGACGACCTGTGGCTGTTCCTGTCGGCGCTCGACCCGGTGCGGATGACGGCGCTCGACCCGCGGGTGCCTCCGTTGCCGTGGGTCGACCCGGTGGGCGTCGAGGTGCCGCGGCTGCGCGTGGGCTACTACGCGCACGACGGCGTGCTCGCGCCCTCGGCCGCGGTGGAGCGCGCGGTGGAGGCCGCCGCGGCGACGCTCGACAGGCTCGGGTGCGCGGTGACGATCTTCACGCCGCCCGACGTGCCCGCGCTCTTCGACGACTACCTCGGGGCGATGAGCGCCGACGGGGGAGAGACGATCCGCGACGCGCTCGGCGACGACCCGGTGGACCCGTCGCTCAAGCCCCTGCTCGCGCTGGCGATGGTGCCCGACGCGGGGCGACTCGCGCTCGCGAGGGTGGCGGGCGCGGTGGGGCAGAGCCGCGCGCAGCGGCTCCTCGACGCGGTGGGCGCGCGCACCGTGGGCGCCTACTGGAAGCTCATCGACCGCGTCCGCGCCTACCGCGCGCGGCTCCTCGACGCGATGGACGCGGCGGGCGTCGACGTGGTGCTCTGCCCCGGCTTCGCGACCCCGGCGCTGCCGCACGGGATGTCGAAGAACTTCACCGCCGCCGCGACGCCCGCGCTCCTGTGGAACGCGGTGCAGTTCCCCGCGGGGGTGGTGCCGGTGACGAAGGTGCGCGGCGACGAGACGACGCGGGCGCTCGCGCGCGACATGGTCGAGCGCCACGCCGCGAAGGTCGACGCCGAGAGCGCGGGCCTCCCCGTGGGCGTGCAGGTGGTCGCGCGCCCGTGGCAGGAGGGCCGCGTGCTCGCGGTGATGCGCGCGCTGGAGACCGCGCTGCGCGCGAACGACGACTACCCCGTGACGCCGGTCACGCCTGGCTGAAGTCCAGGGTCGCCCCTCACCTGCTACCTTGGCCCGCGCGCCGTGACCCGCCCGCTCACCGCCCTCTGCCTCGTCGCCCTCGGCTGCACCGCGTCTCCGAGCGCGCGCCCCGACGCCTCCGTCACCCTCGACGTCTCCGCGACCGACGTCGCCGCGCCCACCGACACGCCTCGCGACGTCGTCCCCGACGGGCCGCGCCCTCCGCCGCGTTGCCCCGCGGGCTCGCCCCTGCCCTACCCCGACGCCGACGGCATCGGCGACGGCTCGCCGCTCCCCGCGATGCGCTTCGACGCCGTGCTCGGAGACGCCGACCTCGGCGCCCGCTACGCGCCCTGCGAGGCCCGCGCCTCGCTCGTGGTCGTGCGCGTGATGGCGACCTGGTCGGGCCCCGCGCGCTACGCCGCCGAGCACACCGCGCGGCTCCGCGCGCACCCCGCCGCCGACCGCTTCACCGTCGTCGACCTCCTCGCCTTCGGGCAAGACAACCTCCCCGCCACCATCGACGACGCGGAGGGCTTCCGCCCGCTCTACGACGTCCTGCCCGACGCGCTCGCGTTCGACCCCGGCTATCGGTTTCGCGTCTTGCACTTCGGGGGTGGGCGCCTCCCCCTCGTGCTCCTCGTCGACCGCCGCACCATGAACCTCGCGCGGGTGCTCACCGCCCCGTCGGCCCTCGAGCTCGACGACGCCATCGACCGCGCCCTCGCCGAGGGCGACGGCCTCCCGCGCCCTGCCGCGCGCCCGCGCGCGCTCATCGACGGCCGCTTCAGCGCCGACGAGTGGGAGCAGCTCACGGCGATGTCTCCCGTGCCCCGCCGCCTACCGACCCGACCAACCGCGTCGCCGACGACCCGCGCGCCGCCGCCCTCGGCGAGAGCCTCTTCAACGACCCCTCCTCTCGGGCGCGGGCGATGTCTCCTGCGCGACCTGCCACCAGGCCGCGCGCGACTTCACCGACGGGCGTCCCGTAGCGGTGGGCGTCGGCGTGGGCGACCGGCACACGCCCTCGGTGCGCGCCGCGGCGCACCTCCGCTGGCTCTTCTGGGACGGCCGCGCCGACTCGCTCTGGTCGCAGGCCCTCGGCCCCGTCGAGAACCCCCTGGAGATGAACGGCTCGCGCCTCGCCCTCGCGCACGCCGTCGCCGCCCGCTACCGCGACCGCTACGAAGCCGTCTTCGGCCCGCTCCCCGCGCTCGACCTCAGCGCTCGGTTCCCGCCCGCGGGCCGCCCCGGCGACGCCGCGTGGGAGGCGATGTCCGCCGACGACCAGCGCGCCGTGACGGGCGTGTTCGTGAACGTGGGCAAGGCCATCGCGGCCTTCGAGCGGACGCTCCCGCACCCCGAGACGCCCTTCGACCGCTACGTCGCGGGTGAGTTCAACGCGCTCACCGAGCAGCAGCGCGAGGGCCTGCGCCGTTTCATGGACCTCGGCTGCGTGCAGTGCCACCACGGGCCGCTCTTCACCGACGGGAGCTTCCACAACATCGCGATGCCCACGGGTCGCCGCGACGGCGCCCCCGACGTGGGCCGTGAGGGAGGGATCGCGCCGCTCCTCGCGTCGCCCTTCCGCGCCGACGGCGAGTGGAGCGACGACCGCACCGTGGCCGCGCACCTCGCGCGCCTCGCGCCGCACGCCGACGCCCTCGGCCAGTTCCGCACGCCCGGCTTGCGCGGCGTGGCGCAGCGCGTCCACTGGGGCCACGGGGGGACCTTCAACACCCTCGACGCGGTGGCCCTGCACTACGCCCAGAGCATCTCGCGCACGTCAGCGCCGGGCTCCGCGGGCACACAAGACCCCCACCTCGTGGGCTTCCACATGGACGCCATCACCCTCGGCACGATCTCGGCGTTCCTCGAAGCCCTGTCGCCCTGAGGCCCGCGGCACGCCCGCTGCGTAGCGGTACACATCTCACACGATGCACCCGCGATTCGTGCCAGCGTGTGCCCCGATCCATCCTTCGCACTGACATGAGGACCCCCATGAAGACCTCACGCTTCGCACTCCTCGCTGCGCTCCTCGGCCTCTCGGTGGGCTGCGGGAGCAGCACCACCCCGTCGATCCCCGACTCCGGCGTCGCCACCGACGCGGGTGCGACGACCGACACCATCAGCCTCGACGTCCCCGGCACCTGCACCCTCCCCGGCGGTGGAACCTGCCGACGCGGAGAGACCTGCCCCCACCCCGACGGCTGCAACACCTGCACGTGCTACGACGGAAGCGGCCTCGCGACCTGCACCCTCATCGGCTGCGTCGACGCGGGGGCCCACACTGACGCTCCGGCAGCGGACACAGGGCAGGCGGTGGATGTCCCCATGGGGCGCGCGTGCCGTTCGCGCACGGACTGCTCCGCGGGCGAAGACTGCGCGTTCCCGACGAGCGCGTGCGTCGAGGTGGGGTACTGCACGCTCCCCACGCCGTGCTTCCGCCCCGAGACCTGGTGCGGCTGCGACGGCACCGACGTGGTCGGCTGCTACCCCACACGGCCCGTGCGCGGCGTGGGCTCGTGCACCGACGGCGGCGTGAGCGCGTGCCGCTCGCAGAGCGACTGCCGCGACGACCAGGAGTGCCGCTTCCCGATCGCGGGATGCGGGATGACCGGGGTGTGCGGGCCCATCACCGACTGCGCGGCGATCATCCCGTACTGCGGCTGCGACGGCGAGGGGAACACCTTCGCCGACTGCCCGAGCGCCCCGACGCGCCCGTGGATCTCGCGCGGCCCCTGCGGCGTGGACGCGGGCGTGAGCGCCGACGCGGGGAGCGGAGAGGACGCGGGCGCGGGCTGCGCGGGCGCGCACATCGGGCGCGGCGGCGGCTACTGCGCGGCCCCCGACGACGGCCCGCTCCCGATGAACTGCTGCCGCGGATGGGACTGCGACCAGAGCCACGCGCTCTGCGACCGCATCCCGCCGTCGTGCCCTGAGGGGCAGGTGCCGATCGTCACGCTCGGCTGCTACGGCGCGTGCGTGCCGATGGACCACTGCGCCGCCCGACGCGGGCTGAGCGTCGACCGCTCGGGCGCGCCGCGGAGGCTGCGCGTCGGTCAGCGGTGCGTCTGATGACTTCACGGTGAAGGCCAGCGCGGCGCCCCCTACACCGCGCTGGCTCCACCGAGCGATCAGCCCGTGGGCTTGTCGCTGTCGGGCTTCTTCGCCTGGGCCTTCTTGTCGGCCTTGGCCTTCTTCGCGCGGGTGCGGGCGATGCCGTTCTTCACCGCCTGGGCGGGGAGTTCGGCGTAGTCGACGACCTTCGCGTGGCGCTTCGCGATCGCGGGGTCGCGCTTGGCGCTGTGGCGAACGTCGTCGGCGAGGTCGACGACGAGCTTGTGCCCGTCGGAGACCGCGATCCCGCGCTGCTGGCGGGTGACCGTGAGGGTGTCGTCGAGGCGCGTCTCGGCCTCCATCGACCTGCGGATGCGCCCGGCGAGGCGCCCGGCGCGCTCGGAGGTGTTGGGAGAGCCCGTGCACACGTCGGGGTTCTCCGCGATGTAGTCGAGCGCCCCGAGGAGCTCGGACACGTTGCCGCCCGCGACGCGGACGACCTCGGCGCGCTCGTCGAGGTCGACCGGCACCGCGCCCGTCGGGGGCGGCGGCACGGCGTCGGGGTCGACCACCCTCGGTAGCGCGTTCGTCGAACGTGGCGACCGGATCACGACCGGGTGTGATTCCGATTCCACGTCACGCGGCCCTGCGGACTTCCTTTCGAGCGGCGAGGTGGAGCAGCTCCATCGCGTCGTCCCATCGGTGGCTGAGGGCGGTCGCGCGGAGGTTGACGACGTTCCCGGCCGACTTCTCCTTCCATCGCGCACCCGAGCGTTTGAGGCGGACATTGAAGACGCTCTTGCAGCTGGCTTCGACGGGACCACTGCCCACGGGCTGGCCCGCGCGTCGGGCCGCAGCGTAATCCAGACGGCCTGCGCGAAGCTGCCGCGTCAAGAACCCCACCGCTTCCTTGAGCGGGTCGTCCTCACCGAGGGGCTCATCTTCGGGCACCGCGAGCCAGGAGCGCAGCTCGTCACGCAACGCAGTCGCCGCGTTCGAGCGGTTGAGCAGGCGCAGCTTCCATACGCGCAGCTCCGCCGCCGTGCGGGCCTCGCTGTATCGCGTCCGCAGGGCCTTGCCCACCTTCTGCAGCAGATGCCACAGGTCCACCAGTTCGCGCAGCGAGGTCTCCAGCAGCTCCTCGGTGAAGCGCCCATGGAGCAAGTTCCACATCTCCGCCGCGCCGTCGCACAGCAGGCCCACCTTCAAGTCCGGCCGACGCTCGCGAAGCGCCTTCACGTCGTTGAAGAGCGCGGTCACCACCTCGGCGTCCGGGTCGCAGCCCGGCATCGCGCCGTACCGCAGCGTGCGCAGGCTCCGACCTTGAGCGTCGTGCAGCGTGACCGTCGCGCAGTACGACATCCGCCATACCCTCGCGACGGGTCGCCGGGCCGCTCCCTTTCGCGGTCGCCCGCGGGGGCGCTTGCGCGGCTCCACCATCGGGGTAGCGACGCGGTCGAGCGAGACGGTGATCCCGGTGGCCTCGTCGGGGATGCGCACGCGGGCGATCAGCGCCTCCTCGATGGCGTCGCGATGCTCGGTCCATCGGTCGCCCATCGCCTGCATGACACGATGGAAGCTGGTGTCGCTATAGGGCAGGACGTTCAGCATCTGCGCGGTGCGCTCGGCCTCGCGCAGCGGCGACTGCTGCACCAGGAACGCCATGGCCTCGGCGGTGGCCGGCAACCACGTGCCGCGCACGGCCCCGACGCGCAGCGCGACGGGGTCCACCGTGGCCGCGCGCGGGTCGTCGACGGGGCGGTAGCGCCAGCGCGTGACTGTGACGGGTCCGGCCAGCCCGTAAAAGGTCGTGGCGGCGGGCGCAACACGCACGTGCAGAGCCCCATCGATCCACAGGTGGGGCTCGTCCCTGACGAGGGAGTCGAGGATGGGTTGGTGAAGGGCTCGTTGGATCTCGCTCGCGCCGAGGGCGAGGGCGCGCTCGAGGTCTACGAACGGCATCGGCGCGTCCGTCTGCCCGAGATCGCAGGCCGACGCCGCGAGGGCGAGTAGCTGCTGGAAACAAACAGCCGCGCTCTTGAAGGCGGCGGGTACTTCAACGACGATGCATTCCACGGGGCATCCGAGGGGTTGGGAGCGTAGAGAACTCCGACCTCGCACGGCTCTGCCCCGCCTTCAACCACCCGCCCACTCACCCTCGCGCAGGAACTCCCCAGCCTGCCGAGGGATGGGAATCACACCCAGTCCGCAGGGCCGCGTGACGTGGAATCGGAATCACACCCAACGCAACCCAAATCCAACCCGACGCGTGGGTGGCCGCGTACACGTCGGACCTCATCGACCTCCTGCACGTGCTCGCGCTGGTGGTGGAGCTGGAGCCGAAGCAGGCGGCGCTCCTGGAGCGGGTCTGCGCGGGACCGTTGATCTCGCGGCAGGAGCTCGTCGACGCGAAGGCGTTCTAGATCCCCGAGGGGTACCCGAAGAAGCCCACGGAGATCCCCGACGCGAGGGCGTCGTCCGAGGCCGCCGACGCGAAGCAACCGGGCCTCTTCGCCAGCGAGTAACGCGGTGACGTCTCGACGCGAACGCGGTCAGTGCAGCGCGCCCACCCGACGCGCGAGCGACTGCGCGAGGGCGTCGAACTCCTTGCGGCAGTCCTGCACGGCGCGCGCGTGGCTGCCCATCGCGCCGTCGGCGGGCCGGAGGGCGAACACGGGCTTTCGCGCCTCCATCGCCATCAACATCAAGCTGCGGTAGTGCTTCACACGCGCGAGGCACTCGGGGTCGTCCGCGACGTCGGGCGCCGAGCCGCCCTCTACGCCGAGCACGGCCTGCCGATAGACCGCTGGGATGCGCCGCGACCAGCGCTCGTAGGCTTCAGGGGACTGCCCTTGCCGACGCAGCGCGAGCTGCTGCACGACGTACCCCGCCGGTCGCATGGGGGCGGTGGGGACCGCGACCTGCGCTTGCGAGAGGGCGCCCTCGGGCCACGCCGCGAGCCTTCGGGCCCACTGCTCGCGCCACTGCGAGAGCGTCGGTCCGAGGTTGCGGAGACCCTGGATCGAGAAGAGGTCCGGCGCGAGGGGGACCACGACGAAGTCCGCGGCGAGCAGCGCCGCGCGGTTGATCGCGCCGAGGTTCGGCCCGACGTCGACGATCGCGAGCTCCGCCCCGAAGGAGGCGCCGGCTCGCTCCAGGGTTCGGTAGAACGCGGTGGTCGCTCGCAGCGCGGCGAGGTCCCGGTCGAGCACGCGCGGCCAGGCGTCTGCGAGCTTCGCCTCGAAGGCAGAGAGGCCGAGGTCTCCCACCAACAAGCCGAGGTCGCCGAAGGGAGGATCGACCTCGACCACCGTGACGGGCGCGATGTCGCCGACGCCGTCGAGGATCGGCTGCACGGCGCCGAGGAGCGTGTCGGGGTGAGCGCCCTCAGGCCAGAGCCCTTCGAGCTGGTCGGCGTCGAGGAAGAGGCTGCTGAGGTTCGCTTGAGGGTCGAGGTCGACGGCGAGGGTTCGGTATCCCAGGTTCGCAAAGGTCCACGCGAGGTGATAGGCGAGGGCGGTCTTTCCGACGCCGCCCTTGTTGTTGAAGAGCGCGACGGAGATCACCCGCGGCCTCGCACCGTGACCAGGACCCGGTGGGGGTCGTCGAGGGAGAAATCGGGCGCGGGGTTGCCGTTGCGCTCGAGCTCGGCGCGGGCGACGGCGACGCCGCGGCCGAAGCGGTTGACGTACCCGAGGACCTTCATCGCCTCTGCGAGCACCGGGTTCCGATACGCGGTCTGCGAAGGGAAGTTCTCCGGACGCGCCTCGCCGTAGAGCCCGCCCGGGTTCTGCACCTCGATGCGGTCGCTGAACCAGTCGATGCGCACGGGGCCCGTGGCCTCGTAGCTGCGATGCATCACCGCGTTCATCACGAGCTCCCGGAGCGCCCGCAGCGGGTAGTCGGCGACCGTGCGCTCCCGCAGCGCCGTCACCGGCACGGGGCGAGAGTTGATGTGCAGAGGGAGAAGCTCGTCGAGCTGCCGCAGCACGCTCAACAGGTCCCCCGAAATGGCCTTGTCAGCCACCACCTCGCTGTCGAGCTCCGCCCCCGCGTAGCGGACGAATTGCACGTAGGCCCCCGGCATGTAGTCGAGCGCTCTCTGCGAGAAGAGGAGCAGGCCCGCGTGCGTCGGGCAGTCGCTCTTCGCGTCGTAGAAGCGCAGCGACGCGAGCTGCTCGCGGAGGTCGCGGTGGTTCTCTTCGAGCACCTCGGGCGCGATCGCGTTCGGTAGGTACGTCAGCTTGAAGAGGTCGACGCTGAGGTCGGCGAGGGAGCTGCCTCGGCACGGCCGGGCGTCGAAGGTGCGCGAGAGGACCGACGCGCGGCGCTCGCTCAGTAGCCGCTCCTCAGCCTCGCTGGCGATGGCCTTCCTCGGGCCGACGCGGATCCACACGCGCCCGTCGTAGCGCACGGGCGGCATGTCAGAGGGACGCACCTCGACGACGACCACCTCGTGCCGCCCCCCCTGGAGGGTGCCTCGAAAGACGCTCATCGTTGGGGGCGGGAGGATCTTTCCGTTGGCGCGCAGCCCGCCGAGGTCCTTGAGCAGCTTGTCGGTGACCCTCAACCCGCTCGGGCGCCCGTCGTCGTGGACGCCGATCAGCAGGTAGCCTGGCAGGCCGCGGCCGGGCAAGTCGTTCGAGAACGCGCAGATCGCTTCGGAGAACTTGGCCTCGTCGTGTGTGGATACGGTGCGTTCGACCCGCTCCGACTCGATGTCGTTCACGAGGTCTTGCAGTTCGTCTTCGCTCAGCACCGCGTCACCTGCCTCGGCCCAGGGCGCGAGGATGCACGAGCCGTGGTGCGCTGTCAGGTGAGCGACGACCGACTCCGCACCCTCACCCCTACGTCCTCTCCCCCGCCCTCATCGCGGCGCCCGCGGCGATGAGCGACCGCAGCAGCGCCTTCGCCTCCGCGTCCGTCAGCCGCGCCTCCACGTCGAGGCGGCCCGGCATCCCTTGGAAGACCCGCCCTGCGTTCCATGATCGCTCGATGAGGCCGGGCTCGATGAGCACCACGCGCGCGCCGTCGAGGACCGCGATGTCTTCAGGGACGCCCTCGTTCCAGATCCAATTGCGCTGGTAGTCCTCGGAGTCGACCTTGCCGTCTGCGAGGAGGGCGAAGCCGTTCGAGAGCTGCCACCGGCTGCGCATCGCGTACGCCCCCGTGACGGGCGCGTCGATCGACTCGGCGAGCGCGGCGGGGTCCGGCGCCTCGCCCGCGATGCGATCGGGGCCATCGCCCGCGAGCGCGCCGCGCAGCAGCGTGTGGAGCTGGAAGTTGTCCGCGACCCCGCCGATGCGAAGGCGCCACGCGCGGCCCGTCGGGACGTCGACCACGTAGAGCGGCTCGTCGTCGAGCACCGCGAGCATCTTCCCGAGGAAGCCGTAGCGGTCCTCGTAGCACTTCTCGCACGCGAGGAGCCGGGCGCGCTGCGGGAGCGTGCGGCGCAGGCCGGGCGAGCGAGAGAGCGCCGCCATCGCGGCCTGCTCGAAGGGGTAGAAGCACTCGGGCAGCGCCTCGTCCTCCGCGGGGTCGCGCGCCTCGCGCATCTCCGCGAGCCGGTCGTAGATCACGCCCGGGAGGTCTTCGGGCGCGCCGCCGAACTCCACGATCGCGCCCGCGATCAAGGCCACGACGTGGGTGCGCTCCGGCGGGAACGCGCGGAGGATCAGCCCGAGCTCCGCCTGCATCTCGGCCAACCCCTGCGGGTCGAGCCCCTGGGCGTAGTGCATCGCGGTCGGCGCGACCTCGTCGAGCGGCCCGCCCTCGAGGATCGCGTCACGGAGCGCCACCACCTCCCGGATCTTCATGGGCGCGGATCGTATCCCGAGCGCGAGGGTCGTCGGCGCCGCCACTGGCCGCGAACCACCCCACCGCCCGCGGTCGCGAGGTCGCCGCGGGCTGCTGAGCGTCCTGCACCATCCGCCCACGACCGTCGCCCGCGCGAACCTGCGCGGGGTCCGTGTTACCGTCCGCGCTCGGATGCAGGTGAGGTGGATCCGCTGCATGGGGCTCACCGCCGGGCTCGCGCTCGTGACGAGCGCGGCGAGCGCGCAGTCGTCTGAAGACGCGCTGCTCTCGGAGTGCTACGCGCTCCGCCGCGCGGGCCGCAACGACGCCTCCCTCGCGCGGTGCGAGCAGGCCGTCGCGCTGTCACGCTCGGGGCGCGCGCTCGCGCAGCTCGCGCTCACCGAGATGGCGCTCGAGCGGTGGGTCGACGCCGCGAACCACATCCACGCCGCCCTCGCCGCCGTGACGGACCCATGGGTGCAACGCAACCGCGCCGCGCTCGACACGGCGCTCACCAGCGTCAGCGCCCACGTCTCGATGCTCCGCGTCGAGTCCAACGTCCCTGGGTCTACCGTGCGCTTGAACGGGCGCGAGGTGGGCACCACGCCGATGCCGTCTCCCCTCGCCGTCGCCCCCGGTGTCGCGGAGGTCGAGCTGCGCGCGCCCGACGGCCGTCGCGCTTCCCGCAGCGTCACGCTGCGCGCGGGCGCCTCCGCGGGGGAGACCTTCACCTTCGAAGCCGTGGCTCCTTCTCCCGCGCCCGTCGTCTCGGCGCGGCCGCCGTCGCCGCCCCCAACGCCAACGCCCGTGACGCCGCGACCGTTGCCCGAGCCCGCGCGCGGCGCGTTCCCCTTTCGCACGCTCGCGTGGACCTCGGGAGGCATCGCCGTCGCGGGCCTCGGGCTCGCGCTCGTCGCGTGGCGCGCGCGGGAGGGCGCGGTGAGCGACTACGTCGGCCGTTGCCCCCAGGGCGACACGAGCGACGCCGCGCTCGCCAGCGCCTGCGCCGCCGACCGCGCGAGCGCCGCGGAGGACGTCTCCCGCTGGGAGGCGCTCACGACCGTGGGCCTGGTGACGAGCGGTCTCTTCGCGGTCGCGGCGACGGTGCTCTTCGTCGCCGCGCCGTCGACGGGGCCGCGACGGTCCGCGCTGCGCTGCGGACCTGGTCCTGGCGCCGCGGGGATGCGTTGCGGGCTCGAGTTCTGAGGGAGGGTTGGCCGTGAATCTCTCGAACGGCGCTGGTCTCTCGCTCCTCGTCGCGATCGGCCTCGGGTGCACGCCGCTCCCGAGCGCGCCGCGCCTCGTCGACGCGTCCGACGTGCCCGCGCCGCGAGACGTCGCGGGTGACACCGTCGACGCACAGACCCTCGACGCCACGATCGTCGACGCGGGAGAGGTCCTCGACGCGCCCGACGGCGCCGCGCCAGATCGCGAGGAGGCCGACGCGCCGGAGGCCGACGTGGCGATCGACGTGGAGGTCGACGACGCGGCCACCACAGACGCGGAGCCCGTCGACGTCGCGATGGACGCGACGGTCCCAGACGCGCCGCCCGTGGACGTCCCCGGCGAGATGCCGTCGTTCGACGTCGTGGGAGACGTAGCGGTCGACGCGGGGACCGACGCGACCGCCGATGTCGCGACCGACGTGCCCGCTGACGTGCCCGCTGACGTGCCCGTTGACGTGCCGACGCGACCCGACGCTGGCCTGACCGTCACGGGCGGGTTCGTCTCGGGCGCGGTCGTCCCGGCGTCCAACGGGCTTCGCCTCACGGGGGGCTTCGTCTGGCAAGGCACCCTGCGCGCGCTGCGGCTCGAACCGTGGATCCGTTGACGCGCGACGCGCCCTCGGTTTCACGCCCTGAACGCCTGGAGTAGGCTCGCGCGCGCATGGATGAGGCGGGCACCATCCCGGCGGGGACGCGCTTCGGGCCCTACGTCGTCGAGCGTCTGCTCGGGCAGGGCGCGATGGGGGCGGTGTACCGCGCGACGCACGCCCGGCTGGGCAAGCCCGTCGTGCTGAAGCTCTTGCACGCGCAGCACGCGGGCTCCGCCGAGATCGTGCGTCGCTTCGAGCGCGAGGGGCGTGCGGCGGCGGCCATCCGACACCCGCACGTCGTCGACGTGACCGACGTCGGCGAGGAGGGCGGCGTCGCCTACCTCGTGATGGAGTTCCTCGAGGGCGAGAGCCTCGCGGCCTTCCTCGAACGCCACGAGGGGCTCGCCGCGGACCGGAGCGTCGACCTCCTCCTCCCAGTCATCGCCGCGGTCGACGCGGCGCACGCTGCGGGCGTCGTGCACCGGGACCTCAAGCCGGAGAACCTCTTCATCACCCGCACCGCCACGGGAGAGCCGCACCCGAAGGTGCTCGACTTCGGCATCTCCCGCGTGGTGAGCGACGGCGGCCTCCGCGCCGGCACGGCGACGCTCCTCGGCACGCCGGCCTACATGGCCCCTGAGCAGGTCGAGCAGTCGCGCGACGCCGACGCGCGGAGCGATCAGTACGCCCTCGGCGTGATCCTGTACGAGTGCCTCACGGGCGTCTGTCCCTTTCAAGACGAGAACATCTACCGGGTGCTGAAGCGGGTAGGCGACGGCGTCTTCACCGCGCCGCGCGGTCTTGCGTCCTGAGCTCCCCGCGGCGCTGGAGGGCGTCGTCCTGCGCGCGATGGCGCGCGACCCGCGCGACCGCTTCCCCTCGCTGCGCGCGTTCGCTGCGGCGCTGCTCCCCTTCGCGAGCGAGCGGTCTCGTCAGGCGTGGGGCACGACCTTCGCGCCCGACGGCTCACACGGCCCGGGCGACACCCAGCTCGAGGTCGCCGCCGCGCCGGCGCCGCTGCGCGGCGACGCCGCTGACACCTTCACCGCGAGCGAGCGCGCGGCGACGCAGACCGCGCCCTCGTCCAGCGGACAGTCGGGCGGCCGACGCTGGCTCCCGGGGCTCGTGGCCGCTGCGGTCCTGTCGCTCGGAGCGGTCTCCCTCTGGATGAGGCCTCCGCCGCGGCCGAGCGCGCCCCTCTCACCGCGCGCGTCGACGACGCCGGAGCCGCCGCCGCCGGAGCCGACGCCCACACCGCCCGTCGCGCCGCCCGCGCCCGTCGCCGCCGCGGAGGCCACGCCCGAGTCGACCGACGCGGGCCTCGTCGCGGGCCCGGTCACACGCCCCGACGCGCCCCGACGCGCCCCCGCGCGGCGGAGGTCTCACACGCGCCGAGCGCCCTCACGCGGCGCCGTCCCTGACCTTCCCCCCTGACCCCGATGATCACGCACCGAGGTATTCGACAATGACTTCGTGGAGGACCTTCGCAGCTCGCACCGGGCTCGCGGTCGGCCTGGTCACCGCGGGCGCGTTCGTCGGCGCGCGGCTCGCGACCGCGGTCCCGGGCGGGCCCACCGCCGACGCGCTCACCTTCGCCGGGGTGCTCCGCGGCGGTGACGGCGGCCCGATCACGAGCCCGATGAGCGGCGTGACGCTCACCTTCGTCTTCCGAAAGGGGAGCGCCGAGGTCTGCCGCACGGCCGCCGCGCCCATCGACGTGCCCGTCGGCGGCGCGTTCAGCGTGCGCGTCCCCATCGACCCCGCGCGCTGCCCTCGCTCCCTCTTCGACGGCGACGACGTGAGCTACGACGTGCTCGAGGGCTCGACGGTGCTCGCGAGCGCCGTCGCGGTGACGCCGGTCCCCTACGCGCGCTTCGCGGACCAGGTCGGGGTGCAGAGCGACTGCCCCGCGGGCTACACCCGCGACCTCGCGGACCTCCCCTTCGTGGTGTGCCGTCGACCTCTCTCGGCGGGCGCCTTCGACGAGGTGGTCAAGGTGGGGATGGGCGCGAGCGCGTTCTGGGTCGACCGCTTCGAGGCCAGCGTGTGGGAGTCCGCCGACGGCTCGGGCGCCCAGCTCTTCAACGGCGTCGACAGCTCGTCCTCCGCGTTCCCTCGCAACGGGCAGTGGCGCTCGACGGGGCGGACCCCGACGGTCCGCACGCCGCCCGCGCCGCCCGCGTTCGCGTTCAGCCGCCGCGGCGCGACGCCGTCGACCTTCGTCTCGTGGTTCCAGGCCGCCGAGGCCTGCGCGGCGAGCGGCAAGTCGCTCCCGAGCGCGAGCGAGTGGCTCCGCGCGGCGCAGGGCACCGAAGACCCAGGCGACGTGGCGTGGACGGACGGTAGCTGCCGCGTGAACGCGGGCGCGCTCGGCGAGGCCGCGCGCGGCGCGGGCCTGGGCCAGCTCTGCCGGTCGGGGTGGGGCGCCCAGGACATGATCGGCAACGTGTGGGAGTGGACCGACGAGTGGCAGTCGGCCGCGGGGCAGCTCAGCGCCTTCGCGTCGACCACGGGCGCGACCGTCGACGGACGCCGCGTGAATGACGCCCGCTCGGCGTGGCCGGCCGGCTTCAACGACGACGGGACGTGGAACGTCGCGAGCGTGATCATCCGAGGTCCGATGGACGACGACCGGCCCGCGCTCCCCGCGGCGGTCGTCCGAGGCGGGTACTGGGGCGACGGGGTCCGCGCGGGGGTGTTCGCGACGGCGCTGCTCTTCGGCCCGTCTGCGTCGAACCCGGGCGTGGGCTTCCGCTGCGTCGTGCGCCGCTGACGCTACTGAAAGTTCTGCACCATCCACCCGGCCGCGCTGAAGCCGCAGGCGACCTGCGTGAAGCGCTGGCGACGGCCCATGTAGGTGTAGTCGCCGATCATGTTGAGGTAGTGCCCGTGCGCGGTGTCCCACGACCCGTCGGCGCTCGGCCCCTCGGCCCACATCTGCGCGAGGCACCCGTCGAGGCGCTCGGGCCCGCCGTAGCGCGGGCACTCGTTCTGGCCGTTACCTCGCGGCGAACAGATCCCGCGGTTGAACCCGTCGTGCGCGACGCCCGTGCGCGCGTCGTTCGCCGCCATCTGGTCCGCGCACGACTCGCCCGCGCGCCACCGAGCGTAGGGCGCGAGGCCGATCATCGCCCGGTACCGGTTGATCTCCGCGACGCAGTGCTCGCGCGCGCTGTCGTACGGGTCCGCCGTCCCCGCGTCGACCGCGCCCGCGTCGCGCGGCCCCGCGTCGGTGCCGACGTCGCGCACGCCCGCGTCACGCACGCCCGCGTCGCGCACGCCCGTGTCGTTCGCGCCCGCGTCACGCGCTCCGGCGTCGTTCGCGCCCGCGTCCATCGTGCCCGCGTCCGCTGTGCCCGCGTCGACCGCGGGGACGTCGTCGGTGACGACCGGGTCCCCTCCTGCGTTCGCCGCGCAGCCCAGCGCCAGCACCCACGGCGCGAGCTGCGCACACCCGACGCGACGGAGCGATTTCACGCCGCCGAGCATACCGGCCCGCGTCGCCTCGGGGTACGGCGGCGCGCGCCGCGCGCGACCCCGCGATCAGCGCAGCGAGTACTCGTTCTGGAAGCTCCCCTCGCGCGCGAGGATCGAGAGCGTCCGCTGCACGCAGCCGCGCTCGGCGAGGGCGTCGCGCACGCGGTTGTTGCCGTCGAGGGTGTACGCGACGAGGAGGCGCGACGCGCCGAAGAACTCCCGCGCCACGACGGCCTCCTGCTGCGCGGGCGGAGACTCGGTGAGCGCCCAGGTCGACACGAAGGCGTCGGCCTTCAGGTCGGTGAGGCGCTCCAGCGCGAAGGCCGAGGTGACCAGGTTGACCTTGCCGGGCTTGATCGTGGGGTCGTCGGCGGTCACGAGGTGCGCCGCCCCCTCGCCCTCGAGCGCGGAGAGGTACACCCACTGGAGCGCCCCGAGCGCGGGCAGGTCGAGGATCACGTAGGTGATCGCGCGGTTCATCCGGCGCACGAGGCGCGCGAAGTCTCCGTAGCCGCCGCCCCACTCCACCACGGTGCGGGTACGCGCCGAGAAGAGCGCCTCGCCGGTCACCATCGCGTGCGTGGCGAGGTGGTACGCGTGGTGCGCGCGGTTCGCCGAGGTCATCGTCGCGCGGTCGACGAGCGGAGGGCGGCCGATGGCGTCTTCGAGGAGGAGGTCCTCCGCCACGCCGCCAGGGAAGGCCGCGCGCACACGGTCGAGCCGCTCGGGGAGCCGACCCGTCGCGCCGAAGAACATCGTGTGCCGGAGCGTCGGGTCGCGGAGGAAATCCACCGGCACGCCGCCCGAGAAGCGCTCGGCGACGGAGCGCTCCCAGTCGCCCCACGCGTAGGCCGACGCCGGCCCCGCGGGCGCCGCGCCGCCGCTCGACGCCAGCCGCTCGCGCGCCTCGTGAAAGCGACCTGACAGCGCCGCGAAGCGAGCCTCTTGCGCGGGGTCGACCAGGGTCGGGAGCCCGAGGCGCGTGAGCACCAGCGATCGCAGACGTCGCGCGGCGCGCGAGGGCTTCATCAGGTCCATGCGGGTGGCGGCGGACTGTGCCCGATGTGCACAGCCCGCTCAAGCGCCGCCGCCGTCAGCCCTTCGAGGTCTTCTCGGGCTTCGGGCGCACCACGAACACCGACCGGTCGCTGTGCGTCACCACCCGCCCCGTGGTCGTGCCCAGCAGCGTGTCGAGGAGCTTGTGCCCGTGCGCCCCCATCACGATCACGTCGACGTCCTCCTCCGTCGCCACGTCGCAGATGGCCCTCCACGGCGCGCCGAGCTCCACACGCGTGCCCGCCCGGAGCGCCTCGGGGATCGCCTCGGCCGCGCGCGCGAGGTCGGCCTCGGCGCCCTTGATCAACAGCCCCGTCACGTCGTCGGGCGTCATCGCGTAGGCCTCCACCGGCAGCTCCGTCGGCAGCGACACCACCCGCATCAGCGTGATCGTCGCCCCGTGGCCGCGCGCGTAGTCCACCGCGGCCGAGAGCACCAACGGCGCGACGGGCGAACCGTCCACCGGCACCAGCAACTTCTTCATCGCTCTCTCCTTCAGCTCAGCGCGCCTCGGCGCGCGCCACCACCGTACCGTGCCCGCAGTGGCAGCCCGCGGGCGTTCTCGTGAGCCACGGCCGCGCGCCCACCCACAGCCCCACCGCCACCAGCGCCAGCGCGCCCAGCACCCTCGGCACTGGGATCCTCGCCCCCGCGGCCCCCACCGTCAGCGCCGCGCCCAGCCCCAGCGCGCTCACCGCGCCGTAGGTCACCATCGCGAGCGCGCCCGCGCCCGCGCTCCCCGCGCTCGCCGCGAGCAGCCACGCGCCCGCGAGCGCGCCGCACGGGAGCGCGCCCGTGAGCAGTCCCACCATCGCCCCACGCACCACGCTCGGCCGCTCCTTGCTCCGACGGAGCGGCACCAGCGGCGCGGCCGTCGCGGGGCGCGAGCGGTAGAGCCTCCACGCCGCCGCGAGGAGCGACGCGGCCACGCCCAGCGCCGCCGCGCGCCGCGCCCACTGCACGTCGACCCTGTGGAGGAGCCCCGCGCCCACCGCGCCGAAGAGCGCGCCCGCGAGCGCGTAGGCCGTGAGGCGAGAGGCCATGTACGCCGCGGTGGAGCGACCGCCGCCGCCCGCCCGACCGCCGCACGCGGCCACCGCGAGGGGCCCGCACATCAGCGCGCAGTGAGGGGCCGCCGCGAGGCCCGCGGCGAAGGACGCAGAGACGATCGTGAGGAGCGAGTGCACGCCGCGCCCTGAGTGCAGACGCGGTGCCACGACGCGGCAGGCGCGCTCGGCGCGCTCGCGAGGCGCCCGGCGCGAGCCCCCGCGAAATGGATTCGCGACAGATGTGCGCGGCGCGCGAGCTTGTCGCTCTCGCCGCGCGATTTCGTGCGGCGGGCGCACAGAAGCGTGCGTGGCACCGGGCCTGCACAAGGCCGCGGCGTGACCGCGAGCGCCGCCTTCGTGACCTGCCTCCACTGTGGAGCCGAGCTCCCCCCGGGGGCGCGCGGCGGCTACTGCTGCATCGGCTGCAAGGTCGTGAACAACCTGCTCGTCGCGCGCGGGCTCGATCGCTACTACACCCTGCGCCAGACCGCGGCCTCGCCCCCGACGCTCCCCTCGCCGTCGCGCGACCGCAAGTGGGTCGAGCCCATCGCCGCCGCGGTCGCGTCGGCCGGCGGCCCCACGCGCGTGAGCGTCGACGTGCAGGGCATCCAGTGCGCCGCGTGCGTGTGGCTCCAGGAGGAGCTCTTCAAGCGCCACGACGCGAACGGCGCGGCGCTCTCGATCGAGGTGAACCCCGCGCTGGGCCGCTGCGACCTCCTGGTGCGACCGGGCTTCGACCTCGCGTCGTGGGTCGCCGAGGTGGAGTCCTTCGGGTACCTCCTCGGCCCGCCGCGCAAGGCCGCGCCCGCGGCGAGCGCCGCGCCGCTCACGCGCGTCGGCGTGTCGGTCGCGCTCGCGCTCAACGCGATGCTCTTCTCGGTGCCGATCTACCTCGGCCTCCACAGCGGCCCCGTGTACGAGACCTTCCGCTGGCTGGCCTTCGGCCTCGCGACGGCCTCCACCGCGGTGGGGGGAACGGTCTTCGCCCGCTCGGCGTGGCGCGCCGCGCGCCGCGGCCTGCTGCACCTCGACCTGCCCATCGCGCTCGGGATCGCCCTCTCGTGGGCGGCCTCGACGGCGCAGTTCTTCGCGCGCCGCGACGGCGCCGCGTACTTCGACACGGTCTCGACCTTCGTCGCCCTCATGCTCGTGGGCCGCTGGCTCCAGGGCCGCGCCGTCGCGAGCAACCGCGACGCGCTCCTCGCCTCCGACGGCGTCGACGACCTCCTCGCCCGCCGCGTCGAGGGCGACCGCGCCGCGCTCGTGCCCGCGAAGGGTCCGCGCCGGCGACCGCGTGCTGGTGGCCCCGGGGGACCTCATCCCGTGTGCGTCTCGCCTCGAAGACGCCTCGGCGAGCGTCTCCCTCGACTGGATCAACGGCGAGTCGACCCCGCGCCCCGCCGCGCGCGGCGAGCTCCTCCCCGCGGGCGCCTTCAACGCCTCGGCCGCCGCCGTCACCGTCACCGCCGCCGAAGACTTCGCCGACAGCGCGCTCCCGTCTCTCCTGCGCGCGCCAGCGCCCCGCGACGAGACCGACCGCGCGACCCCGTGGTGGCAGCGCCTCACGCGCGCCTACGTCGCCGCCGTGCTCGCCCTCGCGGGCCTGGGCTTCGCGCTCTGGTCGTACTTCGCCGGGCTCTCGCGCGGCGCCGAGGTGGCCACCGCGACGCTGGTGGTCACCTGCCCCTGCGCCTTCGGCATCGCGACCCCGCTCGCGTACGAGCTCGCCCAGTCGGGCCTGCGCCGCGCGGGGATGTTCGTGCGCTCGGGCTCGCTCATCGACCGCCTCACCGCCGTGCGCAAGGTCGTCTTCGACAAGACCGGCACGCTCACCACGGGCCTCCTGGAGCTCGTCGACCCGAGCGCCCTCGCCGCCCTCGACCCCGAGCGCGCGAGGCCCTGTGGAACATGGTCGTGCGCTCGACGCACCCGCGCAGCGTCGCGGTGCGCCGCGCCTTCGAGGCCGAGGGCGCGCCCGCCTTCGTCGACGGCCTCGACGTGACCGAGTCGGTGGGAGACGGCCTCTCGCTCGCCCACCGCGGGGCGGAGTGGCGCCTCGGCCGCGGCGCGTGGGCGAGCCGTGATGGCTCCGCGCACCCGCTGACCCTCTCGCGCGACGGCGTGACCGTGGCGACCCTCGACGCCGAGGAGCGCCTGCGCCCCGACGCGGCCGACGAGGTGCGCGCGCTCTCGGGCGAGGGCTACGAGGTCTGGATGCTCTCGGGCGACGAGCCCGCGCGCGTGGCCGAGGCCGCCGCGTCGCTCGCGATCCCCGCCGAGCGGGCCGTGGGCGGGGCGCGCCCCGAGGCGAAGGCCGCGTGGGTCGACGCGCACGACGCGCGCGACACCCTGATGATCGGCGACGGGATCAACGACGCCCTCGCCGTCGAGCGCGCGTTCTGCAGCGCGACGCCCGCGGTCGACCGGCCCTTCATGCCCACGCGCGCCGACGCTTGGTTCACCACCGCGGGCCTCGCGCCGGTGCGCCGCGCGCTGCGCGTGGCGGCGGCGGTGGCCGCGGTGAACCGGCGCAACCTGATCGTCGCGACGGCCTACAACGCCGTCACCGTCGCGCTGGCGCTCTCGGGGCGGATGTCTCCGCTCCTGTGCGCCGCGCTGATGCCCTTGACCTCGCTGTCGCTCATCGCGGCGACGGCGTGGTCGCTCGGGCCACGGAGGCCGCTGTGGAGGTCGTGATCCTTCTGGCTTTCATCGGGCTGGGGCTCGCCGCGGGCGCGCTGCTGCTCTTCGCGAACTCCATGCGGAGCCGCGTCGACCAGCACGCCGACCGCCTCGCCCTCCTGCCCATCAACGACGACGCCGACGACCGCGACGACGCGGCGGCCGGCGCCCTGGAGACGCCATGAGCGAGAGAGAGATGAGTCACTACCGGGAGGGTGAGGCGCACAAGGAGCGCATCACCTACGACGACCGCTGGCCGCGCTACTTCGTGTGGGCGTCGGTGCTGTGGGGGATCGTGGGGATGCTCGTGGGCGCCCTCATCGCCACGCAGCTCGCGCACCACGGCGCGAACGTCGCGCCCTACCTCACCTACGGGCGCCTGCGCCCCCTGCACACCAACGCGGTGATCTTCGCGTTCGTGGGCAACATGATGTTCGCGGGCGTCTACTACTCGACGCAGCGCCTGCTCAAGGCGCGCATGGCGTCTGAGCTCCTGTCGAAGATCCACTTCTGGGGCTGGCAGGCGATCATCGTCTCGGCCGCGGTCTCGCTCCCGCTCGGGTTCACCCAGGCCAAGGAGTACGCCGAGCTCGAGTGGCCCATCGACATCGCCGTGACGGTGGTGTGGGTGGTCTTCGCGGTGAACTTCTTCTGGACCCTCGCGCGCAGGAGGGAGAAGCACCTCTACGTCGCGCTGTGGTTCTACATCGCGACCATCGTGACGGTGGCGATGCTCTACATCGTCAACAACCTCGCGCTGCCCATCTCGGGCATGCGCTCGTACTCGATCTTCGGCGGCGTGCAGGACGCCCTCACCCAGTGGTGGTACGGGCACAACGCCGTCGCGTTCTTCCTGACGACCCCGATCCTCGGGATCATGTACTACTTCCTGCCGAAGGCGGCGGGGCGGCCGGTCTACTCGTACCGGCTCTCGATCATCCATTTCTGGGCGCTGGTCTTCGTCTACATCTGGGCGGGCCCTCACCACCTCTTGTTCACCGCCCTGCCCGACTGGGCCCAGACCCTCGGGATGATCTTCTCGCTCATGCTCTGGGCGCCGAGCTGGGGCGGGATGCTCAACGGCCTGCTCACCCTCCGCGGCGCGTGGGACAAGGTCCGCACCGACCCGGTGCTGAAGTTCTTCGTGGCGGGCGTGACCTTCTACGGCATGGCCACCTTCGAGGGCCCGCTGCTCTCGATCAAGAGCGTGAGCGGCCTCGCGCACTACACCGACTGGATCGTCGGGCACGTGCACGAGGGCGCCCTCGGGTGGAACGGCTTCATGGCCGCCGGGATGTTCTACTGGATGATCCCGCGGCTCTACCGCACCAAGCTCTACTCGAGGGCCGCGGCGGACCTGCACTTCTGGGTCGGCTCCTTCGGGATCCTCCTCTACGTGGTCTCGATGTGGGTCGCGGGCGTCACGCAGGGCCTCATGTGGCGCGCGATCACCCCGCAGGGCGCGCTGGTGTACCCGAGCTTCGTCGAGACGCTCATCGCCCTGCGCCCGATGTACTGGACCCGCCTCGTCGGCGGCTCGCTCTACCTCGGCGGGATGATCCTCATGGCGTGGAACCTCGTGATGACCGCGCGTCAGGGCGAGGCCACCGACGGCCAGGCCGACGTGATCATCGAGCCCGAGCCCGTCGAGGAGAACAAGGTCCCGTGGACGCGCCTCGTCTTCGGCTTCCCGGTAGTCCTCACGACCTTCGTGATCGTCGCCTTCGCTGCCGCGGCCGTATTGAGTGAGGTCGCCAGCGTCACCGTCGCGGGCATCGCCGTCTTCGCCGCCGTCGTCGGCGTCATCGGCTGGCGCATCGCCCGCTCCGGCGACGAGGGCCCCTCGTGGCACCGCCTCATCGAGGGCCGGGGCCTGATCTTCTCCGCGCTCACCCTCCTCGCCGTCGTCGCGGGCGGCGTGCTGGAGCTCATCCCCTCGCTGGTGATCAACCAGGCCAACGCGCGCATGAGCCACCGGCAGCCCTACACCCCTCTCGAGCTCGAGGGCCGCGACGTGTACCTCCGCGAGGGTTGCTACAACTGCCACTCGCAGATGATCCGGCCCCTGCGGTTCGAGACCATCCGCTACGGCGAGCCCTCGACCATCGACGAGTCGATCTTCGACCACCCCTTCCAGTGGGGCTCGAAGCGCACCGGGCCTGACCTCGCGCGCGAGGGCGGGCGCTACCCGAACCTCTGGCACTACCGACACCTGATCGACCCCCGCTCCACCTCGCCGGGCTCGAACATGCCCTCGTACGCGCACCTCGCCACGTCGCGCGTCGACTTCAGCGACACCGCGCGGCGCGTCGACGCGATGCGCACCCTCGGCATCCGCTACCCCGAGGCGCAGGTGACCCAGGCCCCGGCCGTCGCGCGGCACGAGGCCGAGGCCATCGCCGCCGACCTCGCCCGCGAGGGCGCGCGCGTCGAGGCCGACACGCAGCTCGTCGCGCTCGTCGCGTACCTGCAGCGCCTCGGCCGCTCGCAGAGCACGTCGCGCACGTCGCTCACCCCCGAGGCCCCCACCGCGCCCGCGCCCGCGGCGCGCTGAGAGAGGAGCGACACGATGTACCGAGAGTTCTTCACCCGGAGCCCGGTCCTCGCGCTGCCCATGCTCGCGATGTTCCTGTTCCTCGCGGTGTTCGTCGCCGTGGTGCTGGTCACCTGGCGCCGACCGGCCGGGCCCGTCGCCCGCGACGCCGCGCTCCCCCTCGACGACGCAGAGGAGTCCCTGTCGTGACCACCAGACCGCTCGACGACGCAGCCGAGGGCGCCCCCCGCGCGGCCGAGAAGCCCCACTACGAAGACCGCGTCGTGCACTCCTACGACGGCATCGAGGAGTACGACAACCACCTGCCCAACTGGTGGCTCTACACCCTCTACGGCGCGGTGATCTTCGCGATCGGGTACTTCTTCTACTACGAGGTCTTGAAGGTCGGCCCCGACCAGACTGCGGCCTACAACCAATCCATGGAGGCCGACCGTCGCGCCGCCGCCGAGCGCGCCCGACGCGCCGGGGCGATGACTCCCGAGTCGCTGCGCACCCTCGCGCGCGACCCCTCCACGGTGGCCCAGGGCCGCGCGATCTTCGCGCAGAACTGCGTCGCGTGTCACCGCGCCGACGGCGGCGGGAACATCGGCCCGAACCTCACCGACGACCGCTGGATCAACGGCGGCGGGCCCACGGACATCCTCCGTACGGTCACCGACGGCGTGCCCGCGCGAGGGATGCTCGCCTGGGGGTCACAGCTCGGCGACGCGCGCGTACAGGCCGTGGTGGCCTACGTGCTCACGCTGCGCAACACGAACGTCGCCTGCGGAAGGCCCCGCAGGGCGAACCCTACGCGGGGGAGTGAGGCCATGAAGCGGCGGCTGCCCGTGGTGAACGGGATGCGCTCGTCGGTGCGCGGCGACGGCTCGCGCGCGACGGTGCACCCGGCCGACGTGAGGGGGAGGTTCAACCGCGCCCGCAACGCGGTCTTCGCGGCGCTCATCGGGGTGTACCTCGGCCTGCCGTGGGTCACCGTCGGCGGGCACCCGGCGGTGCTCCTCGACGTCGCGGGCGGGCGCTTCTACCTCCTGGGCCGGGTCTTCAACGCCCAGGACGTCTGGATGACGTTCTTCCTCCTGTCGGGGGTGGGCTTCGCGCTCATCGCCGTGACCACGGTGCTCGGGCGGGTGTGGTGCGGCTGGGCCTGCCCGCAGACCGTCTGGCTGGAGGGCGTGTTTCGCCCGATCGAGCGGCTCATCGAGGGCCCCGCCGAGAGACGCCGCCGTCGCGAGGAGGGCGGGTGGACCTTCGACCGCGCGTGGCGGCGCGCGCTCTTGTGGGCGGTGTACCTGGTCGTCTCGTGGGCCCTCGCCCACGCGCTCCTCGGGTACTTCGTCCCGATCCGCGCGTTCTGGTCGATGATCGCCGCGGGACCGGGAGCGCACCCCGAGGCCTTCGCCTGGGGCATGGCGCTCACGGGGCTGCTGTTCTTCGACTTCGCGTGGTTCCGCGAGCAGACCTGCCTCGCGGTCTGCCCCTACGGGCGCCTGCAGTCGTCGATGACCGACCCCGACACCCTGGTGGTGGGCTACGACGCCGTCCGGGGCGAGCCCCGCGGAAAGGTCAACGCCGAAGGCGTGGGCGACTGCGTCGACTGCGGCCGCTGCGTGGCCGTGTGCCCCACGGGCATCGACATCCGCAACGGCCTCCAGATCGACTGCGTCGGCTGCACGGCCTGCATCGACGCCTGCGACGAGGTGATGGACAAGCTCCACCGCCCCCGCGGCCTCGTGCGCTACGACTCCTCGAACGGCCTCGCGCACCTGCCGAAGAAGTTCCTCCGGCCGCGCCTCGCCCTCTACGCCGTGCTGGGCGTCGCGGGCCTCGCGGCGCTCACCCTCGCGACGCGCTCGCGCACGCCCTTCGAGGCCAACGTGCTCCGCCTCGCGGGCGCGCCCTACACCCTCGAGGGCGACAGCGTGCGCAACGCCTTCGAGGTGCACCTGGTGAACAAGCGCGAGTCGCGGGTGACCTACACCCTCGCGCCCGCGGGGAGCGACCCCGCGTTCACCTACGTGCTCCCGCTCCCCACGGTGAGCCTCGACCCGCTCTCCGACGCCCGCCTGCCGGTGTTCGTCACCGCGCCCCGCGACCGCGTGCGCCCCGACAGCGCCGTGCGCCTGCGCGTCTCGGGCGGCGCCGACCCGGCCCGCGTGGTGACGGCGCCCTTCCTCGGTCCGGATCGCTGACCCACCCAGACCGTCCGCGCGGCGCTCGCGCTTCCGTTCGGCGAGCGCACGAGGTCACGCGGGCGGGGCAATCACGGAAAACACTGATCTCCGGGCCGTCGAGGTGCGACCGTGGCGCGCACCGACGGTCCTCTGCGCCGTCGAGGTGCGACCGTGGCGCGCACCGTCGAGGCTCGACGCGCCAGGGAGCGACGGTGGCGCGCACCGACGGTCCCCTGCGCCGTCGAGGTGCGACGGTGCGAGGCACCGCCGAGGCTCGACGCGCCAGCGGGCGACGGTGGCGCGCACCGACGGGGCTCGACGCACGGCGCCCCCGCCCGCGGCTCGATCCCCCCTCTCCGCCTACTTCAGCAGCTCGCTCATCAGCGCCGAGAACGACGCCACGTCGACGGGCTTGGTGAAGTAGTGGTCGAAGCGCCTCGTCCCGCGGCGCTCTTGCTTCAGCGGCGCCGCGCTCAGCCCGATGAGCGGCACGCCGCGCGTCTCGGGGTGCGCCTTGAGCACCCGCGCCGCCTCGAGCCCGCTCATCCCCGGCAGGTTCACGTCGAGGATCACCGCCCGCGGCACCAGCGCGCGCACCAGCTCCAGCCCCAGCTCGGCGCTCCCGGCGACGTGCAGCCGCGCGCCCGGCAGCTCCGCGAGGAGCGCGCGCATGAAGGCCACGTTGGCGGGGTTGTCTTCGATGTACACCACGTCGCGCGGCGGCCCGTCGACCGCCGCGACCGACGCGGGCTTGACCGCCGGGAGCGCGTCGACGCGCGCGTGCTCGGGGAGCTCGACCCAGAACACCGAGCCCTGCCCCGGGGCGCTGTCGAAGCCCATGCGGCCGCCCATGAGCTCCGCGAGGCGGCGCGAGAGCGCGAGGCCGATGCCCGTGCCCTCGATGGCCCCGGTCTCCTGCCCCGCGCGCTGGAAGGGCACGAAGATCTCGTCGCGGCGCCCGGGGTCGATGCCGACGCCGTCGTCGCGCACCGCGAGGCGCACCCAGCCGTCTTCGGCGCGCGCCACCGAGAAGGTCGCGTTGCCGCCCTCGCGGCCGTACTTGATCGCGTTGGAGCCGAGGTTGAGCAGCACCTGGGTGAGCCGCGTACGGTCGGCCATCACCACGTAGTCGACGGCGGCGTCGCCGCGGGCGCCCGCGAGGGTGATGTTCGACCGCTGCGCCAGCGGCTCGAGGGTGTTGAGCGCCTCGCTCATGACGTGGGAGACCGCCACGGGCTCGAGCGAGAGCGCCACGCGGCCCGACTCGATGCGCGCGAGGTCGAGCACCTCGTTCACCAGGCGCAGGAGGTGGTCGCCGCCCTTCAGGATGTGGTCGACCATCTCGCGCTGCCGCTCGCTCAAGGGCTCGGCCCGGTCGCGGCGCAGGAGCGAGGCGAAGCCCAGGATCGCGTGCAGCGGCGTGCGCAGCTCGTGGCTCATCGACGAGAGGAACTCGCTCTTGGCGGCGCTCGCGCGGCGCAGGGCCTCCTCCATGCGGTGCCGCTCGGAGACGTCACGGATGGCGGCGACCACCACGGGGCCCACGTCGGCGTCGAGGGGGCTGAGGCTCACCTCGACGGGCACCTCGACCCCGTCGCGACGTCGGCACGAGAGCTTGAGGCCCGAGCCCATGGGCCGCACCGAGGGCGCGGAGGTGTAGCGCTCGCGGTGCCCGGCGTGGGCCTCGCGGCGCGCGAGGGGCAGGAGCATCTCGATGGGCTGGCCGAGCATCTCGTCGCGGCCGTAGCCGAAGAGGGTCTCGGCCTGGGTGTTGACCATCGCGATGCGGCCGTCGCGGGCGACCACCACCATCGCGTCGGGGGCGGCCTCGATGAAGCGCTGAAAGCCCTGCACAGAGCTCAATCTACAGCCTCGCCGCGAGGGAGCCGCACCACGAAGCGCGCGCCCGGGTCGTTGTCTTCGACGGAGATGGCCCCGCCGTGGGCCTCGACGGCGACGCGGCAGAAGGCCAGGCCGAGCCCGCGGCTGGTGCGCGCCGAGCCCTGGTCGAAGCGGGCGTAGCGGTCGAAGACGGTCTCGCGCAGGGCCGGGGGGACGCCCGGGCCGCGGTCGGAGACGGCGAGCTCGACCCAGTCGCCCGCGTCGGCGGCGGTGACGCCGACGGCGGAGCCGCGGGGGGCGTAGCGCAGGGCGTTCTCGACGAGGTTCTCGATCACGCGGCGCAGGAGGTCGGCGTCGGCGCGGAGCGTGGCGGCGGTGACGTGGGGCTCGACGGTGACCCCGGCCTCGGCGGCCTGGCCGGCGCGAGACTCGATCACCTGGGCGACGAGCTCGGAGAGGGAGACCGGGGCGAGGTCGGGGCCGAGGCGGCCCTGCTCGGCGCGGGCGGTGTCGAGGAGGTCGAGGATCATCCCGAGGAGGTCGCGGATGCGGGCGCGGATCTGCTGGGCGGACTCGCGCGCGCGGGGAGAGAGCTTCGGGTCGCGGAGGATGAGCTGCGCCTCGAGGTCGATGGCGTTCACGGGGTTCTTCAGGTCGTGGACGATGAAGGCCGCGAGGTCTTCCTTCTGGAGCTGCACGCGGAAGAGCTCGCGCTGCTGGTGCTGAAGCTCCTGGAGCTGCGCGCTGAACTCGGCGTCGAGGCGGCGCAGGCGCACCACCTGCCGCACGCGCAGCGACAGCTCCACGGGCTGCACGGGCTTGGTGAGGAAGTCGGCCCCGCCGAGCTCCATGGCCCGGTCGAAGGTCTCGACGTCGCGCAGGGCCGTGACGAAGATCACGGGGAGCTCGGCCCCGCCGGGCATCGCGCGCAGGCGCGCGCAGACCTCGAAGCCGTCCATGTGGGGCATGCGCACGTCGAGGAGCACGCAGTCGGGCATCGCGCGCGACGCGGCCTCGAGGCCCTCGGCGCCGCTGGCCGCGAGGGTGACCGCGTAGCCGTCGCTCTCCAGGGTCATCCTCGCGAGGGTGCGGTTCTGCTCGTTGTCGTCGATCACCAGCACCGACGCCGACGCGGCCTCGGCGACGTCGGTCGCGCCCTCGGCCACGGGGTCGACCTCCCGCGCGCGGGGGACCTTCGGCCAGTCGCTCCCGAGCGCGCCGCTCCCGTCGGCGTCGAGCGCCTCGCCCACGAGCTTGCCGAGCCGGGTGAGCTCCGCGCGGGCCACGGCCGCGCTCGCCGCGCTCGCGGCGTCGCCCGCGGCGGCGAGACGTCTCCCGAGCACCGTGAGCTCCAGGAGCGCCGAGTTGAGCGGGTTGCGGATCTCGTGCGCGAGGCCCTTGGTGAAATCCCGGTGCTGCGCCCGGAGGCCGCTGCCCCCTGCGACGAGGCGCCTGCGGGCGGCGCGGCGACGGGCGAGGTGGCGCACGCGAGACTCCGCGTCGGGCTTACGCTGATCCATCGCCGTCGCTCGTGGGCGAGCCCCGGCGCACGCCGTGGCGGTACTCCCTGAGTCGGTACTGGATCATCCGCGCGCTCACCCCGAGCACCTCGGCGGCCTTGAGGGTCTTGCCCCCGCACGAGTCGAGGGTCGACAAGATCGCGTAGCGCTCGATGGACTCCATCGTCGACCCTGGGATGGGCGGCGGGGCGCCGAGGTCGCCGTGCGCGCCCACCTCCACCGAGCCGTTGTCGGCCGCGGGCGGGGTCGAGGGCGGGCGCGCGCCCGGGGCGTCGTCGCTGATGGCGAGGTCTCGGCGGTCGATGCGGTCGCCCGCGCAGAGCACCACCGCGCGCTCGACGGTGTTCTCGAGCTCGCGCACGTTGCCGGGCCAGCGGTACTCCTCGAGGGCCGCGAGGGCCGCGGGGGTGAAGCCCACGATGTCGTCGCGCCGCGCCTCGGCCGCGTAGCGCTTCAAGAAGTGCTCGGCCAGGAGGCGGATGTCGTCCTTGCGCTCGCGCAAGGGGGGCAGGCGCAGGCCCACCACGTTGAGCCGGTAGTACAGGTCCTCGCGGAACTTTCCCTCGCGCACGAGGGCCGCGAGGTCGCGGTTGGTGGCCGCCACGATGCGCACGTCGACGCGCAGGGTCTCGTTGCCGCCCACCCGCTCGAACTCCCGCTCCTGAAGCACCCGCAGGAGCTTCACCTGCACCGTCGGCGACACCTCGCTCACCTCGTCGAGGAAGAGCGTGCCCCCGTGGGCCGTCTTGAAGCGCCCCTCGCGCCGCGTGAGCGCGCCCGTGAACGCCCCCCGCTCGTGGCCGAAGAGCTCGCTCTCCAACAGCGTCTCGGCGAGGGCCGCGCAGTGCAGCTTCACGAAGGGCCCGTCCCGGCGCGGCGAGGCCTCGTGGATGGCCTGCGCGACGCGCTCCTTGCCCGTGCCCGTCTCGCCCGTGAGCAGCACCGTCGCCCGCGAGGGCGCCACCTGCACCACGCTCTTCAAGAGCGCCTGCATCGGCGCGCTCAACCCGAGGAGGTTCTCGAAGCGGTGCGACTGCCGCACGCGCTCGCGGAGGTTCGTCGCCTCGCGGCGCAGCGCGCGGCGCTCGATCACCCGCGAGAGCACCACCGAGAGCTCGTCGAAGTCGACGGGCTTGGTGATGTAGTGCTCCGCCCCCGCGCGCATCGCGCGCACCGCGTCGCGCACCGTGCCGAAGGCCGTCATCACCACCACCGAGAGCTCGGGGTCGCGCGCCTTCGCCCGAGACAGGAGCTCGACCCCGTCGATGCCGGGCATCCGCACGTCGGTGAGCAGGATGTCGGGCGCCTGCTCGGCGAGGCGCTCCATGGCCTCCTCGCCCGACGAGGCCGTGTCGACCACGTAGCCCTCGTCGGCCAGGAGCGACTCCAGGGCCCGCCGCGCCGTCGGCTCGTCGTCGACCACGAGCACCCGCGCCGGGAGTACGCCTACGGTGTCGTGCGCTGCTTCGTCCACGTTTCTCTCCGTTCGGTGGTGAGATCCCTCCCAGACCACGCGGGAGCGACCCTCCGACGGGGCAGACGCCTTCCCGCCCGCGCCGTCGAACGCCTGTGGGACAGCATCGCCCATGCCGAGCTCCTGGGGCTCGGATTTCCCGACCTCCGCGCGCAGAGGGTTCCAGCGCCCCGCCCGACCGCACGCACCGCGTTCGCCGACGCACCCCTTGCGCGACGACAACGCGAGGCGTGGTCTCGGCGGGATCGGGTACCCTCGCTGCGCCATGACCACCACCGTGCGCGCCGAGGTGAAGGTCCCTCGCCCCGTCGAGGCCGTGTTCGACCTGGCCGCGGGTCGCACCGAGAACCTCGCCCGCTTCTTCACGGGTGACTTCCCGCTCATCCCAGGGATCAAGCGCGCGCGCCTGGTGGGCCGCGACGACCCTCCCGAGGCGGGCGCCCTGCGCGACGTCGACCTCAGCGACGGCACGAGCATCCAAGAGCGCGTGCTGGCCTTCGAGGCCCCGCGGCGGCACCGCTACGAGATGGCCAGGATGAACGGCCTCCAGCGGCTCCTCTGCACGAACATGGTGAGCGAGTGGCGCTTCGAGCCCGAGGGCGACGGCGCGTGCCGGGTGGTCTGGGAGTACGCCATCCACGAGAAGGGGGTGCTCGGGCGGCTGCTGGTGGGCCCCGTCGCGTGGAGCTTTCAGCGCGCGATGCAGACCTGCCTCGACAACGTGCGCCGCGCGGCCATCGCGGGCTGAGGTCACGGTGGCCGCCTCCCGCGCACGACGTCGCGCGGGGCTCGTCGCGCTGGCGGCGCTCACGACGGCGCTGGGCGCGGGATTTCTGTACCGCCCCGGCGACGACGTGACCGACGGGCGCCACGACCGGGGCGACAACGCCGCGTGGCTCTCGCACGGGTGGATGGCCGACGACGGGTGGCTCTCTCGCAACCACCGCGACCCGGCGCGCTACCGCTCCCCCGCGGCGCTGTCGGCGCTCGCGTCGCGGCTGCGACGGCACGGCGTGGCGACGGTGTTCCCGCACCTGTGCCCCGCGGAGTGGGCGCGCCCCGCGCCGAGGGACGCCGCGCAGACCGAGCGCCTCCTCGACGCGCTTGATGGCGTGAGGGTGATGCCCTGGGTGGGCGGCGTCTTCGAGCGGCAGGTGATGCCCGACGACCCGACGTGGCGGAGGGCCTTCGCGCGCGCGGTGGGCGAGCTGTTGCGCGCGCACCCGCGCCTC
This sequence comes from Polyangiales bacterium, assembly GCA_041389825.1. Lineage (GTDB taxonomy): Bacteria > Myxococcota_A > Polyangia > Polyangiales > JAEYZO01. Next base: position 217,366 of record JAWKRC010000004.1, read on the forward strand.
GCGGGGGTGAACCTCAACGTGGAGCCCTGGCCCGACGGCCACCGCGGGATGCTCTCGCTGTTGGAGGAGCTGCGCGCGGCGATGCCCGCGGGGCGCGCGCTGACGGTGGCCGCGTACCCGCCGCCGACGCGGTGGCAGAGCGACCGGGAGGTCCACTGGTCGTCGGAGTACACGCGCGAGGTGGCGCGGCGGAGCGGCGGGCTCGCGCCGATGATGTACGACACGGGGATCGTGATTCCGGCAGCGTACGAGGCGCTGATGGCGCGGTGGACGCGCGAGGTGCTCTCGGCCGCGGCGCCCGCGCCGGTGTGGCTCGGGGTGCCCGCCTACGACGACGCCGACAAGCCCTGGCACCGGCCGTGGGTCGAGGACCTCCCGCACGCGGTGAGGGGCGTACACGCGGGGCTCGGCGCGCGGCCGCCCGCGAACTACCGCGGCCTCGCGCTCTACGCCGAGTGGGAGGTCGACGAGGCCGAGTGGCGCTGGCTCCGCGGGCACTTCCTGCGGCGCTGAGCGGTCACCCCGGGTCGTGGTCGCGCAGCCACGCGCGGCCCTCGGGGCAGAGTCGCGTGTAGGGGCACTCGCGGCACTGCCGACCGGGCGTCGGCGCCTTCACCGCGTCGTCGAGGGCGCGCTCGACCTCGGCCACGACCTCGCGCTCCACCGCGTCGACCTCGGCCGCGTCGCGCAGGACGAACACCCCCTCGCCCGTGCGGAGCTGGAGCACGCCCGTGTACACCGCCTCGCCCGGGTGCTCGCGCGCCACGAGGAGCTGGTACACGGCGAGCGCGAGGCTCCCGCGCACGTCGTCGACGGTCCACGCGCGGCGGCCCGATTTGTAGTCGATGACCTCGAGCGCGCCGTCGGGACGTCGGTCGAGGCGGTCGATCTTTCCGAAGAGCGCGAAGCGGTCGTAGCGGCGCGAGACCGTGACCTCCGACGCGAGGGTCTCTCGGCCCGGCTCCGTCGCGGCGGCGTGGTAGCGCTCGATCATCTCGACGGCGGCCGCGCGCTGCGCCTCGGCCTCGTCGGGCGTGGCGTAGCCCGCGTCGCTCCAGCGCTCCGAGAGCTTCGCCTTCAGCGCGTCGAGGTCGACCGCGCCGTGGCCGCCCGCGTCGTGAAAGACCTGCAGCGCGCGGTGAACGCTCCCGCCGAGCGACTGCGCGGCGTTGATCCCGCCCCAGCGCAGGCCCTGGTCGTACTGAAAGGCGTAGGCCCGCGGGCACGCGCGGTACGCGCCGAGCTTCGTCGGGCTGAAGCGCGGCAGACGCGGCGCGCGCGCCCTGGAGCCAGCCACGGGCTCAGCGGCACTCGAAGGTGAGGTCGGCCTGGAGCGTCGAGCGCTCGGCCACGAGCAGCCGGTCGCTCACCGCGCTGCAGGTCACGAAGTTGGGCTGCGCCGTCACGTACATCTCGACGCGGTCTCCGCGGCAGCGCGCGGGCCACGGGATCGAGAGCTCGCCCCGCTCGACGCGCAGCCACTCGGGGCCGTCGGAGTTGAGGTACGCGCGGCACCGCGGCGCCTCGGGCTCGACCCAGACCTCGTGACGTCCCTCCTCGGGGCAGTCGAAGGAGACCCGCACGCAGAGGGCGCCCGAGTAGCGGGTGCCGTTGGGCGGGCCGTTGCCGCGCCAGAAGCGGAGGTTGACGTGCGGCCAGGTGCGGCACGCCGCGCCGAGGCAGGGCGGGGGGCGCACCGTCGGCCGGCGCGCGCAGGTGATGGTGAGCGCACCCAGCAGGGCGCAGGCGATCACTCGCGCGGACATCGCAGGTCCCTCTCGTAGCGGGTGAGGTCGGCCTCGCTGAGCTGGTTCTCAGCGGGCACGAGGGCGTTCATGTCTCGCAGGCGCATCCGCACGTGCTCCGCCGCGGCCGGGTCGCGGAACGCGCAGTCCATGCTCGCGAAGGAGGGCAGGTTGCGCTGGATGAAGCGCAGCGCCGCGGCGGGGCTGCGCGAGGCCACGATGCGGTCGGAGCCGTCGGCGAGACGTCGCTGCGCCGCGACCTGCACCGGGTCGCGCTCGGCCACCGCGGCGGCGTGCGCGACGTGGGCCTCTCCCTCGGCCTCGGCGTCGCGGTCGATGGGCGGAGGCCGCGGAGGCCGCGGCACGCCCGGCCGTACGCCGCCGTGATCGGCCACCACGGCCGCGGGGCACTCGGGGCAGGCAGGGCAGGCGCCTCCGTCGCTGACCACCGCCACCGCGGGGCACTCGGGGCAGGTCGGCGCGGGCGGGCACATGGGCGGCACCGCGGGCACCACCACGCGGCGCTCTTCGACGCGCGGGCCGCGCAGGAGGAGCGCGATGTTGCCGACCACCGAGAGCGCGAGGAGCGCGCCCAGGCCGATGGCCAGCGGCTTCATGGGCGACGAGGCCGGGTACGGAGGGGGCTCGGTGTCCATGGCGTGCGGAGAATACCGGGATCGTCAGGAGGGTGATGAAAAAGCGCGACGGGGCGCCGCGGCGGTCACCGCGACGCCCCACGCGCGGCTCGCGTTCGAGGTCAGCGGTTGGCCTTCTGTCGCGCCTCGCCCTTGAGCTCGCGCGCCTTGCCCTCGACCTGCATCTGCTCGTTGTCGATCAGCGCGCCGACGCGGTTCTTGATCGCGCCGGTGACCTCCTCGACCTTGCCCTGCGTGCGGGCGGCGCCCTTGGCGGCCTCCTGCCTCGCCTGGCCCTTGAGCTCCTTGGCTCGGCCCTCGGCCTCCATCTGCTCGTCGCCGATGAGCCGGCCGACGCCCTTCTTGATGGCGCCGCCGATCTCTTCGGCCTTGCCCTCGCCGCGCTTGCTGCTGGTGCTCATGGTGTGCCTCTCTCTCTCACGGCGCCGCGTGCGTGGCGCCGCGCGTTACCCGAGTGAGAGGCACCGAGGGCTCAGCGGTGGTGCACCGCGCTCAGGGGCCGACGGTGGAGACGGCGAGCTCGGCCACGCGCAGGCGGCCGCGGTTCTCGCAGCGGGCGTAGCGCACGCGCACGGTGACGGGGCCGTGGCAGTACCAGCGCACGTCGGCCTCGGCGCCGGGGCCGCCGCCCTCGCTCTCGTGGGGGCAGTTGGGGCCGAAGTAGGTGGCGAACTCCTCGGGCGTGAGGCACGCGCCCGCCGCGGGGGAGCCCGGCACGAGGTGCAGGGGCCCGCCGGCCTCGGGGATGTCGGCCTGGCCCACGGCGATGGCGTCTCCTTGCGCGAGGAAGACCCATCGGCCCGCGAGGCGCGCGGGGGGCGTGGAGCACGCGGCCGCGGAGAGCGCGAGCGGCAGCACGAGTCGGAGCGCGGTGGACTTCACGCGCGAGAGATCACGCGCGAACCCCGCCGCGGTCAATGGGCTTCAGCGGTGGATGAGCTCGTGGAAGGGCTCGACCCCCGGCATCAGCGCCGAGAGCGACTCGGCGGCGCGGAGGTCCGTGATGCGCAAGGTGACGGGGCCGATGTGGTGGACGGTGGAGATCCACGCGCCGGTGGGGAGGCGCGTCCAGCCCTCCCAGCTCGCCTCGAGGCCGGGGATGGGGATGATGCTCACCCACATCCGCCACGCGGTGGGGCGCGCGTCGGCGTCGAGGATCCAGAGGTAGCGGTCGCCCGGCGTGACGCCGCCCGAGGCGTACGACACGAGGATCCCGTCGCGGCCGTTCACGTCGTGCACGAGCGAGCGCGCGGTGCCGCCGTCGAAGGCCTTGGGCACGGGGTTGAGCCAGAACGAGTCGTTGCAGAAGCGCGCGTAGCCGAGGTCGAGGGCCTCTTCGGCGTCGTGGCCGGTGAGCCGTCGCCCGCCGCGGTAGGCCACGCCCTCGATGAGCCCGAGGTCGAGCTGCACCATCAGGCCCTTGTGCTCGTAGCGGTGGAAGTTGCGCTGGCGGTCCCAGATGTGGCGCGCGCCGCCCGGGGCGGTCCATCGCACGGCGCCGGTGCGGGCCCAGGCGTCGGCGTCGACGGCGGCGAGCATCCGCCGCGCGAGGGGGTCGGCGTCGCCGCTCGCGGTGTTGGGCATCGCGTGGCGAAAGGCCACGAACACCACCGCCACCAACAGGGCCAGCGCGAGGAGCACCCCGCCGAGGATCTTCAGCGCGCGTCTCATCCACGGTCGCATCGTCGCCGCGACGGTACCTCAGGTACCCTCCGCCGCGTGACGCCTCACGACGCGCCGCTCGACGCCCCGGCCCACGACCTCGACGAGACCCTCACCTACGCGATCGCGCCGCGCCCGAAGCGCATGTTCCACACGGTGCTCGACGCGCACGACCTGCTCCCCGCGGGGAGGGACTACCGCGCCACGGTGCGCACCCGCGTCGCGACGGTCGACGGCGCGCGGAGGGTCACGCTCCACACCGAGCAGCAGCTCGCGCAAGGCACGATGCGCGAGTCGCTCACCTGCGCGCTCCACCGCGCGGGCGGGCTGCGCGCGACGGAGATGCTGCGCACCTTCACCTCGGCCTCGGGCGCCGAGCTGCGCCGCGAGTCGGCGGACTTCTCCCCCGGCGCGCTCCCGATGCCCGCCGACCTCTACCCCGAGACGTGCCTGCCGTTCCTCCTGCGCTTCGCCCCGAGGGACAAGCAGCGCCGCTCGGTGCACGCGTGGATCTCGGACCGGATGGTGGCGCGGGTCTACTTCGAGGTGGAGGGCAGCGCGACGCTCACGGTGCCCGCGGGCCGCTTCGACGTCTCGCTCGTGCGGATGTACCCCGACCTCAACGACTGGGTGAAGATGCCCAGGATGCTCGCGGAGCTGTCGAAGCCCTTCTTGCCGAAGTACCACATGGCCTACGAGGCGAAGGCGCCCCACAGGCTCGTGCGCTTCGAGGGCTCGTACGGCCCGCCCGGCGCGCCGGAGCTGGTGTTGGAGCTCGTGGGGTGATCACGGCGGCGCGGTGGGCGCGAGGGTGGTCACGCCCGCGCCGGAGAACTGCATCGTGGGCGTCGACACCCTGCGGCCGCGGCCGGTGTCCGACGCGAGTCGGATGAACTCTCCCTCGCGGGTGAAGCCGAAGAGCGTCGCGCGCCAGTAGCCCAGGCCGAAGATGCGGTCGAAGCCCGTGTCGCCCACCAGCGTGAGCGCGCCGGTGTTCACGTTCACCGTGGCGAGCTGGTCGTTGCTCGTCGACGACGCGTTGCTGCGGCGCACCGTGACGTAGGTCGCCGCGCCCGCGATGGAGACGATGTCGCCCGAGAGGATGTAGTTGGTGCTCCCCACCCGGAAGCGGCCGAGCATGGTGGAGCGGCCCGTGTCGGGGTCGATGCGCCAGTAGGTGCCGTCGGAGATGGTGCCGCCCACGAGCACCTCGCGGTCGGCGTCGAGCACGCCCGCGGGGAGGTAGGTGAGGCCCACGAAGACCCTCCCGTCGGGGAGCGTGCGGATGAGCGTGCAGGCCGCGGTGGCGGGGTCGATGCGCCACAGGGCGTCGTGCGTGACGCCCACCACCTCGCCGAGCGCGTTCACGGCGATGTCGGTCATCGTGTGGTTGTTGCGGTCGCCCGAGGGGTAGCGGAGGGTGCCCACCGTGCGAAACGCGTCGGTGCGCGGGTCGACGGTGTAGAGCTCCGTGTCGCTGTGCGCGTAGATGATCGTCTGGTCGATCGAGGGGCCGCGGTCGGTCACGGGGATCACGCCGCGGTCGGTCACCACGGGCACGTCGGGGACCTCGGCGACGTCGGCGCCCGCGTCGAGGGCGGCGCCCGCGTCGGTCTCGGGCTCAGGGGTGAACGGAGGGGGCTCGTCGCCGCACCCGGCGAGGGTGAGGAGCGTCAGGGCCACGAGGGAGGCGGGTCGCAACACGGCGCGTGTGTTGCGCGAAACGGCCCCGGCGCGCAAGCGACACCACGGCACAAAGAGACGATAGACTCGCGCGCATGACATCGCTGCGTTGGGCGCTCGCCGCGGGCCTGGTCGTCGCGGCCTGTTCGCCTTCGTCGACGGGGGGATCGGGGTCGAGCGCCGACGCGGCGAGCGTCGTCGCGACCGACGCGGGGGCGAGAGACGTCCCCGCGGTGGACGCGGGCGTCGACACGGGGACCTTCTTCGTCGACGTGCCCGTGATCGTCGACCCCGACGCACCGCGCCCCGACGTGCCCCCGATGGACGCGGGGCCCCGCGGCGACGGAGGCCCGCTGCCCAACCTCATTCCGGTGATCCGCAACCCGCAGATCCAGGCGCGCACCTTCTCGACCACGGCGTGCGAGGTGGCCGAGGCCTGCACCGTCGCGGGCAACCGACGGCTCCTGCGCTTCGACCTGTACACCCCCAACGTGGGCGAGGGCGACCTGTACTTCGGGTCTCCCACGACCATGGGGCGGCCGCTCGCGATGTTCGAGTACGGCGCCTGCCACGGGCACTACCACCTGCGCGGCTACGCCGAGTACCGGCTCTTCGACGGCGACCGCGAGGTGGGGATGGGCCACAAGCAGTCGTTCTGCCTCCTCGACTCGGGGCGCTGGATGAACATGGGCGAGGACCTGCCCGCGAGCGCTCGCTACAACTGCGGCAACCAGGGGATCCACGCGGGCTGGTACGACCTCTACGGCCGCTCGCTCGACTGCCAGTACGTCGACATCACGGGCGTGCCGCCAGGCGCGTACCGCATCCGCGCGCGCATCAACGTCGAGCGCGTGGTGGAGGAGAGCGACTACAGCGACAACGAGGCCTGGCTCGACGTGACCATCCCCCCCGAGAGCGGCGACGGCGGCGTCTCGATGGACCCGACCCTCGCCTGCCCCGGCGAAGACACCGGCGTCGACCGCGACTGCGGGTGGACGCCCGAGACCGCGCCCCGCGCCTGCACGCCCGGCGCGCGCGTGGCGGTGGGGTGCAACGCGGGGTGCTCCCCGCCCATCGGCTCCTGCGACGGAGACCCGATGATCCGCGTGTGCGACGGCGACCGGCCGTGCACGTACCCCACGCAGCTCGCCGGCAACGACGACTCCTGCGCGCCCGACGGAGGCCGGAACGTCTGCGCGAGCACCTCATTCACCTGCCCCGCGAGCGGGCGCTACCTGGTGATGACCGGCGCGTTCCGCGCGGGCGGCGCCTACGAGTGCCGCATCGAGACCCGCTGACGAGACCCACCGCCGTGCTCCCCGCCGCCGCCGTCGAGTCCTTGCAGACCCTCGCCCGAACGCTCTCCGCGCCGGGCGCCATCGACGCCCTCCTCGCCTACTGGCGCGGGGAGCAGCGCGAAGACCTCTCCATCGAGGTGCGCGCCGCGGCCGACACCCTCGACCGCGCCCTGCCGCCCGTGACCCGCGCGTCGAAGGGCGTGGCCGACCTCGCCGAGCGCTTCTCGACCCCGTCGGGCGTGCTCCTCCTCGCCTGGGGCGCCGCCAACGCCGCGCGGCCCGACCTGCGCCTCGCGCCGCTCCTCACGGCCGCCGCCTCGCAGGGCGCGCACCCGAACCTCGTCCCCACCGTGGCCCGCGCGCGCCTGCTCGAAGGCCCCCTCGCCGACGCGCTCGCGTGCGCCCCCTACGCGGGCGAGGGCGCGTGGCTCGCGAAGCCCGCGTTCGCCCAGGCCCGCGCGCGCCTCGACATCCTCTTCTGGGAGGCCGGCGCCTGCGCGCTGCAGCTCCCCGACCTCGGCCCGTGGCTCTGGGGCTCCGACGCCGTGTACGACGCCCTCGTGGGTCGCCCCGCGCACGGCACGCTCCGCGGCCGCGTGCTCGCCGCGCGCTGCCTCGAGGCCTGCGCGAGGGGCATCCCCATCGCGCGCCCCGACGCGGTGGGCAAGACCCTGCAGACGTTGCAGCCGCTGCTCCTGCACCCCGAGCCCATGGTGTGGGTGCACGCGGCGCGCGCGGTGGGCCTCCTCGCGGGCGTGATCGACGCGCTCGAGGGAACGCTCCTCGACTGGATGCGCAGCGACTCGCTGCTCCTTCGGCAGCGGGCGGTGACGGCCTTCGCGTCGCAGGGCGCGGCGCGGCTCGACGTGCTGGGCGGAGAGCTCGCGGCGGTGATCTCGGACCCCAGCGGCGACGGGGTGATCCTCGGCGCGGTGGCGGCCGCGACGCCCTACCTCCTCAACGACCGGCGAGACCTGTGGGACAAGCTCGCCACGCGCGTGCTCTCGGGCGACGGCGGGGCCACGGCCGCGCGCGCGCTCACCCGGGGCCTGATGACCGTGTGGCGCCGCGGCGCGCAGCGCGCGCTGGTGGAGCCCGCGCTGCGACGTCTGCGCGAGACCGCGCGGCGTGCCCACGGCGCTGGCGTCGAGGAGTGGAAGCGCTGGATCGACGTCCTCTCGCTCACCGACGCGCTCGACGGCGCCGAGCGCGACCCGCTCGACCTCGAGCTCGGCCTCGAGAACCTCGCGCGCCTCGCCGCCCAGTACGACGACGAGGAGGCCGACGCCCGCGCCGCGCGCTTCGCCCTCACCCTCGGCCCCACCTTCGACGAGGCCCGCCGCGCCGCGCTCACCGAGACCTCGCCGCGACGTCGCGCCGCCGCCGTGAACGCCGCCGAGGGCCTCGCCCGCTCCCTCGCCCTCGCCCTCTGGGAGCCGCTCCTCGCGACCTCGCCCAACGCCTCGCCCGTGAGCGCGCCCGACCTCGGCGCCACCTGGGAGCGCTTCGCCCAGTCGCCCGAGTCGCTCCTCGACGAGGTGGCCTCGCACCGCCAGTCGCAGACCCTCACCCCCGACGCCCTGGCCTCCCTCGAGGTGCTCGCGATCCGCCTCGGGAGCTACGCCCTCGACGCCTGCGACGACGACGCTCGCCGCGGCCACACCGCGCACCGCACCTGCCGCTGGCTCCGCAAGGTCGACGGCCTCATCGACGGCTCGCGCGCGCTCTCGCCCGGCCTGCGCGCGGCCCTCGCGGGGCTCCTCTGGCGCCTCGTCGACACCACCCGCGGCACGGCCCTCGGGGAGCTCGAAGACCTCCCGTGGATCGGCCCCTTCGCCGCGTGGTGGGCGCTGGTCATCGACAGCCCCGCCGTCTTGCGCGCGCTCGCGGCGGCGCTCCCCATGGCCGACGTCGCCGCCATCGAGCGCGCGGTGACCCTCGCCGACGCCCTGCGCGCCGCGGTGTCGGTGGGCGCGCGCCGCGACTGGGGCAACGCGCGCGAGGCCCTCACGGGGCTGCACGCGCAGGGTACCGAGCTCGCGCAGGCGCTCGTCTCGCTGGGCGAGTCGCTGGGTCGCTTCGACCTCGCGGCGGGCCCGCGCCCCGACCTCGACGCGCTATGCCTCGACATCGCCCTCGCGGCCGAGCGCCTGTCGTCGGCCCTCGCCGACCCGGTGAAGGCGCTGCACCCTCCGCCCGCCGAGGGCTTCGCCTCGGAGAACGCGCCCCGCGTGGCCGCGCAGGTGGCGAGGGCGATCCGTCACCGCGAGACGGCCGCCCTCGCGGTGTGGTTCGAGGCCATCGGTCCGGTGACCGCGGCCCTGGTGGAGTCGGCCGTGAGCGCGGCGGTGAAGCGCACGCCGCCGCCTCCGCCCGCGCCGAAGAAGGCCGCGCCGCGGGTGATCGAGGGCTACGAGCTGGTGCGCCCGCTCGGAGAGGGAGGCGTGGGCACCGTGTGGCTGGTGCGAAAGCCCGGCGCCGACCGGCTGTTCGTGCTGAAGATCCCGAAGGCCGACGCCCTCGCCGACGCGAACGAGAAGGAGCGCGAGGCGATCCTCGCGTCGTTCGTCGATGAGGCGAGCGCGCTCGCGGGGCTCTACCACCCGAACGTCGCGAGCATCATCGACCGCGGGGTGTCGGGGGGCGTTCCGTACCTCGTGCTGGAGTACCTCATCGGGGCCGACCTCAAGGCGTACTCTGGGGCGCGTCGGATGAGCGTGTTCGAGCTGCGCTCGGTGGTGCTCGACGCGTGCGCGGGGCTCGCGGCGCTGCACGCGGCGGGGCTGGTGCACCGCGACGTGAAGCCCGCGAACCTGTGGCTGCGCCTCCCGCTCGCGCAGGGAGAGGTCTTCGACCCCGAGAAGCACCGCGACCCGGCGAGGGCGCACCCGCTCTCGACGGTGGTGATCGACTTCGGGATGGTGCGCGCGTCGAAGGCGTCGCCCGAGGCCGTGGGGAGGTTCGTCGCGGGCACGCCGGGCTACATGGCGCCGGAGCAGGTGCTCGACCCGGTGGAGCTCGACGGGCGGGCCGACGTGTACGCGCTCGCGGGCACCGTCTACAACGTGCTGACGGGACGGGCCTTCTTCGACGAGCTGAACACCATGCAGGAACGGGTGATCGCCCACATGAAGCGCGACCCGCTCGAAGACCCCGAGCGCGTGAAGGACCTCCCCGCGGGGCTGGAGAAGCTCCTGCGCGCGGCCACGGCGCACGACCCGAAGGACCGACCGCACCCCATGGACTTCGCGCGGGAGTTCGCCGCGACCTTCGGGTGAGGACGTCTACTCCCGTCGCTCCTCGCAGTGACCCTCGCCGTTGAAGTGGCCCACCGTCGCCACGAGGTAGCTCACGAAATCCCGCAGCGAGCGCACGTTGGGCGCGCTGCCCGCGCCGTACTGCATCGCGGGGAGCGTGGTGAGGTCCACCGCGGCGAGCTCGTCGAGGGTGACCTCGCCGTCCATGTTGGCGTCGGCGCCCGCGATGGCGTCGAAGCGGAGCTTCGCGTCGGGCGACTGCAGGTCGTCGTAGAAGAGGTGGTCGCCGTGGATGGTGATCTGCGCGGTGGCCGTCCCGTCGGTGGGCACGGCGACGCCGACCTCCGTCTCCGACGAGTGGCAGGTCTCGTAGAGCACCCGCTGCGCGAAGCCCCAGCGGAAGCGGACCGAGCGGCCCATCTTCTCGGCGGTGCCCTCGACGTAGACGCTGTAACCGCCCGCGCGCATCGCGTCGAGGTCGGCCTGCGTCGCGTTGCCCAGCGCGGTCTGCGCGTCGACGGTGTTCAATCGATACGAGATCCGGTCCATGCGCTCGGCGCTCACGCCGGTGAGGCGACCGAAGGAGGTCGGCCCCGTGAGGGTGTGCAGGTCGAAGACCCTGAACCCGCTGACGCTCCCGCCCGCGCCGCCGCTGCTCGACGCCACGGTCATCTGCCCGAGGTTCACCAGGAACTTCGTGTACCGGATCGTCCACCCGTCCTCGACCTCGCTCGCGGGGATCTGGTCTTGAATGAACTCCTCTCCCCAGAGGGTCGCCGCCACGGTGCCCGTGCCCGTCGCGCTGTCGCCGCACCCCGCGAGGGCAAAGAGCGCCCCCGCGATCCAAAGCTCTCGCTTCATCGCCGTTGTTCCCTTTCGTTGTCGATTGACGCTCAGCCCGTCAGGAGCCGCCGTCTCCGTCGTTCATCTCGAATCGATACGTGCCCGCCGAGGTCACCGCTCGGTAGAGGGCGTTGCCCGGTTGAAGCTCAAGGGTGACCTCCCGCGGCGCGTCGGCCGTGGCCCCCATGGGGAGCGTCGAGAAGTCCATCCGGTCGACCCAATGCGCGAGGTCGACCGTCACGGTCCACCCCCGCTGCGCCGCGTCGAGCACCCCGTGCGCGGGGACGCCCTCCACCGTGTTGAGGATCGCGGGACGCGCCACGAAGCGCACCGTCTGCCCGTCCTTCGTCGCGCTGCCTTCGAGGAGCACGGTCCCTCCGTCGAAGCCCGCGGCGCTCTCTCCGAGGCTCGCGCCCGCGCCCTGCAACACCACGTGCCCCGAGAGGGGCGTGCCGTTCACGCCGTCGACGGCGCCCACCGAGCTCCCGCCCGCGGCGAGGAGGTCCACCACCCGCGGCGTCACCATGTCGGCCAGGGCCTCTCCCGGCACGTAGTGACCGGGGTGCGCCCACGCGACCGACGGCGCCGTGAGCCGTCGCCACAAGCGCGCACCGAAGAGCGGCGGGCCCTCGTACCAGCGCAGCGCGCCCACCACCATCTTCGCCGTGTCGAGGTGCACCGCCCAGCCGAGCGAGGTGCTCACGTCGGCGCCGCTCCCGCGCACCGCCGCGGTGAAGCGCACGCGGTAGCGGCCGGTGTCGGGGTCTCCGCAGTGGGCGCCGCAGACCACCGCCGCGAGCGCCGCGGCGAGGGGGATCATCACGTCGGGGCGCGATCTCATAAGTGCACCGTCAGCGTTGAGAGCAAGGTGAAGGGCCGCCCCGCGGTGAAGTGCTCCGCGGGGACGAAGCTCGTCGTCGCGTCTCGGTTGAAGTTCGAGACGTAGTTGAAGACGCCGTCGCGCCAGCGCGCGTCGGTGACGTTGCGCGCTTGAACCCCGAGCTCGACGAAGCCCAGCCGCGCGCTCGCGCCGAGGTCGAGGAGGAACAGCGGGTCCGACAACCCGTCGAAGGGCAGCGGGCGCGCGCCCAGCGCCGTCGCGCCCAGGCCCGCGGTGAGCGTGAGGGGCTTGTTCCACGCGCGCGCTACGTCGCGGCGGAAGGCCACGTCGACTCGGCCCACCAGCGGCGGCACGTAGGGCACGTTGAAGCCCGTCGCGTCGTAGGTCGCGCGCGCCCACGTCCCGCTCGCAGACACCTCCAGCCCGCGGAGGATCGCCGCGCGCACGGTGAACGCGCCGCCGAGCCGCGTGGTGGCCGCGCTCGCGTCGTTCACCACGTTGGTGCCGAGCGTGGGCTCGAACACCAGGTCGCGGTCGACGTGCGTGACGAAGGCCGCGAGCGTCGCCTCGACGCGGCGGTGACGGAACCGCCCGCCCACCTCCCCCGAGTGCACCGTGGCGAAGGGCGCGCTCTCTCCCTGCCCGAGCGACAGCGCCTGCGGAGAGCGGAAGCCCTTTCCGTACGCGGCCGACACCGTGAAGCCGCGGCCGAGGTCGACCTCCACCGTCGCGCGCGGGCCGATCGCGAAGCCCTGCGCGTCGCGTCGTCCGCGAGGGACGTCCATCCGGTCGACGCGGATCGTCGAGCGGTCGTCGATCTGGTACGCGAGCCCGTCGATGCGCAGCCCCCCGCGCACCGTCACCCGCGGCAGCGGTCGAAGCTCCAGGTCGACGAACACCCCCACGTCGGTCGCGTTCACGTCGGCGTCGACGGAGCTCGCGTAGTTCACGTCGGCGTCGGCGAGCTGCCGCGCCATCGACTGCGTGGTGATGTCGTGCCGCGCGCTCACGCCCACCTCCCACGCGTGCCAGCGGCGCCAGAGGGCGAAGCGACGTCGGTGCGACGCGCGCAGGCCCACCGTGGCCGCGGAGTACACCTGCTCGTAGCGGTCTCCGCGGGCGTCGAGGGCGAAGCCCGTGAAGTTCTCCCGCACGCGCAGCTCGCGCAGAGAGCCGAACGCGCTCACCACGGTGCGAGAGGTCCCGCGCGGGATCGACAGCTCCGCGAGGAGCGAGTGCCGCGACGAGAAGCCGCCCTGGCGAAGGTCGTAGCTGCCGTAGAAATCCTGGCGACCCGCCTCGTAGTCGTCCTCGCGCACCACGCCGGGAGAGTCGAAGCGCGCCGCGTACGACTGCGCCAGCAGCCGCACCGTCCCGCCGCCGTGCAGGGCGTGGACGTACTGGCCCACCCCCGACGCGCGCGACGCCGCGCGGTTCTCTCCGTAGCCCGCGGTGCGGTACAGCTCCGCCGCGACGAAGGTCTCGCGGCGCATCCCCGTCGGCGCGAAGAGCGCGAGCGCGCGCGCGGTGCCGAACATCCCATACGCACCGCGGAGCATCACGCCCCTCTCGGCCACACCCAGGTCGAGGCGCGCGGAGCCCGCGACGGCGAAGTCTCCCTGGTGCGGGTCGTAGGGGCCTTCGAGCACCCTCACCCGGTCGATCACCTCGGGCATCACGATGTTGAGGTCGGCGTAGCCCTGCCCGTGGACGTTCGACACCTCGTTGAGCGGCAAGCCCCCGAGGGAGAACTCCACGTCCTGCCCGTGCTGCGCGTCGAAGCCGCGGAGGAAGAGCTGGTGGGCCTTTCCCTCGCCGCCGTGCTGCGAGAGGTAGAAGCCCGGCGCGAGGCTCAAGAACTCCGCGGCGCTCGTGCGCGGCACCGCGCGCAACAAGCCCACGGTGATGTCGTGGTCCGACGCGCCCCGCCGCTGCGTGCCCCGGCCGTGCACGGTCACCTCGGCGACGTCGTCGTCGTCCTCCGTCGACGCGGGCGGCGACGGCGCGGGCTGGGCCGCGACGCTCCGAGGGAGCACGCCCCCGGCGGCGACGAGGCACAACAGTGACAGCGTCCGTGTCACGACTGCTGCGGGTCGTAACACGCCCTCCCCGGAGGGCGGAAGCACGGTGAACAGATTTCGTGGCACTCGAACGGAAGGGCCTACGCCTCCCGGGGGCGAGTGGATTGCGTCGAAGCCGCGCGCGAGTGGCGGTAGCGTCGCGGGCGGGAGGCCCAGGCGATGATCACGGCGACGGGAGACAAGCTGACCTTCACGTTCCCCGAGGTGGAGCGTCGGCTGGAGGCGCGGCTGGAGGCGGCCATCGACGCGCAGGCGGCGCGGGTGGTGAGCGAGGACCGGCAGGCGGCCTTCGCGGCGGTGATGTCACGGCCGCCGTACAGCGCGCAGTCGCCGGAGTGGACGCGGTCGGCGCGCGAGGCCCTCGACGCGCTCACCGACGCCGACATCGATCGGGCGTATCGCGAGGCGGCGTGGGCCGCGGTCGGAGGGAGGCCCACGCAACGACCGCCCGCGGAGGTGAGCGTGGAGTTCCAGCGCACGCTGCGGCTGCCCGACGACGGCAAGGACCACCCGCTGCCGCCGGGGCTCGGGCGCTTTCCCCTGCGTCGCATCGAAGACCTCGGGCAGGACACCCCCGCGCCATGGAAGGCCCGCGGCGGCGTCGCGCTGCCGATGTACCAGGGCGAGGCGATGTGGCTGCGCTTCATCGCGGGCGCGGGCGCGGCGTTGAAGATCGCCGCGGGCGGCGTGAACGCCGTCACGGGAGAACCCTTCGCGGGCGGGCTCAGCCGCTCACCGCAGGACTACGTCGCGCTCCCGCGGCAGCCGTGGCTCGACGGGTTCTGCGTCGCGAAGGGCGTGGTGCGGCAGTTCGTGGCGATGCCCCTGGGCGAGGGCTACACGGCCGAGGAGCAGGTGACCGGCGAGGCGAAGGAGGGCGGCGTGCAGATCGGCGTGGTGCCCGTCTCCGACGCGGCGCGCTTTCGCGCGGCGGAGCCGTCGCTCCCGCGCTCGCTGGAGGCGGTGCTGCCGAAGTTGTTACCGCAGCCCGTGGTGCCGGTCGCGCCGCCCATGCCCGCGATGGCGATGCCGATGGCGAGCGCCTTCGGCGCGCCCGCCCCCGCGGCCGCAGGCGGAGCGATGGGACTCGGCGCGGGCGGACGCATGAAGCAGGAGATCTACGCCGACACACGCGCCCCCGAGGACTACGCGACGGACCTGGGCGAGGCCTGCTTCGTCCACGTGCTCAACTCCGCCATGTGGAAGCGCTGCACGGGCGAGGCGCCGCCGCAGCCGCCTGTCACCGCGGAGCAGTACCGCCGCTACAACCTCCCCTGGTTCGACTACTACCGCGACGACGCGAAGCCCGTCGAAGCCACGGGGATCCTCTCGAAGCTCAAGAGCGTGTTCGCCGTCGCGAAGGAGAAGCAGTCGCCCGTCTTCGCCGACCAGCCCGCGATGCCCGACGTGCCGATCGTGCACCTCGGGCCCGAAGACCGACCGGGCTCGGTGCGCGGCTGGCGCGGGGTGTGACGCTCAGCGCGTGGGCGCGGGCGCGGCTTCGCAGGTGACGAGCCGCGCGCAGTCGTCGCCGAGCTCCGCCCGCGTCTCGCGGGGGTCGGGGTGCAGGCGCGCGCGGAGGTCTCCGCAGGAGAGTGCCTCGACGGCGCGGCCGCACGCGGGCAGGAGGTTCTCGTTCGCGGCGCACCCGGCGCGGCGCGACGCGACGCTCAACTCGACGGCGGCGCGGCGCGCGTAGAGGTCGAGCGCGTAGCGCTGTCGCGCGTCGGGGGCGGCGCCCGCGCGCTCGGCGGTGAGGCAGGCCGTGACGCGGTGGTCGACGAGGCGCGCGTAGCCCTCGGCCCACGCGGTGGTGGCGCCCGGCCAGTGCCACGCGGGGAGCGTGAGGGTCGCGGCGGCGAGGTCGGCGCAGGCCATCTCGGAGAGCGCCCGCGCGCAGCGACGTCGCGCGACGTCACCCTCGCAGCGCCCCTCGCCCGCGGCGGTCACGACGGCGCCCGCGACGGGGCCGAGCGCGCGCGCGGCGGACTCGCGCTGCGCGGGGGTGAGCGCTCCACCCTCGGCGGAGACGCAGGCGGCGACGCGAGCGACGATGGCCGCGGTCATCGCGTCGTCGGAGGTCGAGGGCGCGGGGCCGTCGGGGCGCTCCTGGGCCGCGCCCTCGCTCACCAATGCTGTGAGCGCGACCAGGGCCGCGAGGGCAGAGGCGCGGCGGGTCACGCGTTCCTCCAGCGGGCGAAGCCGCGCGCGAGGGACCAACAGAGCGCGGCGGCGGCGACGCCCAGCGCGTACGCGCTGCCCAGCCGAGGCTCGGGCGGCGGCGGCGGCGTGAGCGCGTCGGGGACGATCACGGTCCGCGGAGCGGGCGCGACGGCGGCGGTCGGCGCGGGGGCGACCTCGGCCTCGAGCGACACGAGGGCGCCAGCGCGGGCGCGCAGCTCGCGGGTCGTCGAGAGCTCGGCCTCTTCGTCGACGACGGGGGCCACGGCGACGGGCGCGGGCGCGGCGGCCGGAGCGGCGTGACGCGAGCGGTGACGGCGGCGCGGCGCGACAGGCGCGACGGGGGTGGGCGCTCGCGCCTCGGCGGGCGCGGCGGCGAGCCCCGCGACCAGGGACGCAAACGGCCGCTCGGGCATCGGCGCCGCGTGGTTGAAGGCCACGACCTCGTCGTCGATGAAGCGTGAGAACGGACCCGAGCGAGGCGCGGCGGGCGCGGCGGCGACGGGCACCGGCGCGACCGCGGTCGGGGGCGGAGGCGCGACGGGCGCGGGCGCCGAGGGCGCGGTGACGAAGGCCACGCCGAGGGCCAGCGCGGTGATCGCGGCGGGGCCGAGGGGCGTGGGCGGCGCCTCGGGCGGCAGCGAGGCGCGCGCGGGGGCGCGGCGCTTCGAGGCCCACGCGCCCGCGACCACGAGGAAGACCCCGGCGAAGAAGCCTCCCATCTCGATCGCGACGAGGTCGGGGTCGAAGCGTGAGGAGAGCTCGTGGCCGACGGCGTCGGGCCGCGTGACGGGCGCGGGCGTCGTCGAGGGCTCGGCCGCGCGCGGCGGGGGCGGGGCGCCGTCGGGGGCGAAGACCGCGGTGTCGAGGGCCGCGGCGTGGGCGTGACGGTGCTCGACGTAGCGAGAGACGCCGACGAAGGCGCCCACGATCAGGGCGAAGACAGCCGCCGTGACGAGCGAGGGCCGGGCGTTGATGCGCGCGGGGAGCTCCATCGGGCGCAGCGAGCGCGGCGCCGCCGACGCGCGCAGGAGGCTCGACGCGAGCCCGCCCGACTCGACGGAGACGTCACAGCGCAGGGCCTCGAGCTGGGCCTGGAGCCTTTCGACCAGGGCCTGGTCGGCCTCGGCCACGAGCACCGGGACGGAGAAATCCCCCCGCTCGAGCGCGGCGGTGAGCTCCGGCGAGGCGGGCAGGCAGGCGTCGTAGAGGATCGAGAAGACCTCGGCGCGGCGCGATCGCGGCGCGCGCCGGAGGTAGAGGCGGTGATGAGACATGTGCGACTTCCCCCCCTTCCACTGCATGACGGGGGCCATCACTCCCCCCTCCGAGTGCGGGCTCTAACGCGCTGCGTGAGAGGGTGTCAACAGGGGGTGGGCGGATGTAGGCAAGTCGCGAATCAGTCTCGTTTTCCCGGGTTTTCAGCGCACGGCGGATCGACCGTGGGGGCGCGTGTCCAAGCCCGCGAGATCGCTCAGCGATCGACGGGGCAGGTGCTCACCCCCATCAACCGGTAGAGGGGGCAGAAGCCCATGATCCCGGTCAGCAGGGGCACGACGCCCACCAGCCCCCAGAGGCTCTTCGGGCCGATCACCGTGAGCGCGAGGAGCGCGATCCCGAGGACGACGCGCGCGGCGCGGTCCCACCCAGCTTCGTTCTTCGACATGGTCGTTGACCTCCGCGCGTGGGAGCCCGCCGCGGCGCGAAGGGTTCAGACCTTCGCGAGCGCGCGGGAGAGCTTCTCTCGCACCGTGTTCGCGAGGGGCGCGAGCCCTTCGGCGCCCGCGGCGGCGATGGTCGTCACGGGGTCGACGGCGAGCACCACGGCGCGGCCGTCGTCGCCCTCGTAGACCACCACGTTGCAGGGGAGCATCACGCCCACCTCCAGCGCGGCGGTGAGGGCCTGGTGCGCGAGCGGGGGGTTGCACGCGCCCAGGATCTTGTAGCGGCGGAAGTCGACGCCGATCTTCGCCTTGAGGGTGGCGGCCACGTCGATCTCGGTGAGCACGCCGAAGCCCTCGGACTTGAGGGCCTCGGTCACGCGAGCGAGGGCCTCGTCGTAGGTGACGTCGAGCTGGCGGCGCAGGGCGACGTCGAGGGTCTTGGGGTCGGTCATCACGTCACCTCCCGAGGAGGTCGCGCCACCAGGGGCGCGGCTGTCCGCTGGCGGCGGCGTCGCTCGCCTCCTCGTTGCAGCGGCAGCGGTTGGCGGGGGGCACGTCGCCGAGCACCTGCTCGACGTGCATGCCGCAGCCGGCGAACGTGGGCTTGTTGCAGCGGGAACAATTCACTCTCCGGCACATGTCACGCACCTCCGTGGGCGGTCTCGGCCGCCTCCATCGCCGCGACCTGGCGGCGCACTTCGTCCATGTCGAGGGCGCGCACCTTGCGCAGCACCTCGTCGAGGGCCGACGCGGGGACCATCCCCGCCTGCTCGGCCAGGAGCACTCCGTCTCGGAACACCATCAGCGTCGGGATCGCCTGCACCTGAAAGGCCGCGGCGAGCCCCGGGTCGCTCTCGGTGTTCACCTTGCCGAAGACCGCGTCGGGGTGCCGCTTCGACGCGGCCTCGAACACCGGCGCGAAGGCCCGGCAGGGGCCGCACCACGAGGCCCAGAAGTCCAGCAGCACGATCCCGCTCTTCACGGTCTCGGCGAAGTTCTCTTCGGTCACGTTCACGGTTCCCATCTCAGATCACCTCTGAGCGTGGGAGCCACCGCGCGCGAAAAGGGTTCAGCCCTTGATCGTGAGGAGGTCCCTCAGGGCCACCTTCACCGACCGCTGCACCTCGGGCGGGACCTCGGCCTTCGGGCCCACGGTGCGGCACAGGGCGAGCGTGCGCCGCAGCGAGTCGCACGCGCCGCGGCACCGCGCGCAGCCCGCGATGTGGCGCTCCATCTCGGCGCAGGTGTCGGCGCTGATCTCGTCTTCGAGGTGCTTCGAGAAGAGCGTGAGCACGTCGGGGCACCCGCCCTCGGGTGCCGAAGGGCCCGGCTCCGGCGCGACGCCCAGGAGGGGCGCCACCACGTCGCGCACGGCCACGCGCGCGCGGTGCAGGCGGCTCTTCACCGCCTGCGGAGAGATGCCGAGCACCTCGGCCACCTCGGGCGCGGTGAGCCCCTCGGCGTCGCGCAGGATCAGCACCTCGCGGTACATCGGGTCGAGCGACGCGATGGCGCGCTCGAGGGCGCGCTCGACCTCGCGGCCCGCGATCTCTTCGTCGGGGGCGCGCGAGGGGTCGGCCAGGGTCGCGGCCTCGCCCGCGGCGTCGCCGTCGAGGGAGCGCTCGGGCTCCGGCGCGAACACGCTCCGTCGGCGCTTCTTGATGCAGTGGCTGCGGGCCACGGTGTAGAGCCAGGTCGAGAGCGACGCGCCGCCGCGGAAGTCGCGCACGCCGCGCGCGAGGGCGAGCATGGTGTCTTGCAGCACGTCGCTCGCGTCGTCGGGGTCGCGGCACATCTTCATGCCGAAGCGGTAGACCCTCGCCTGGTGGCGCTCGATGAGGGCTTCGAGCGCGGCGCGGTCGCCGCCGCGGGCGGCGTCGAGGAGGGCTTCGTCGGGGTCGCTCACGGTCGCCCGCTGGCGTACCACGGAGCGCGCGGCGGGCGGGAGTGACGGCGCGCTCAGCGGGTGAAGCTGAACACGTCGAGCACGCCGTTCGCGCGGGCGACGAAGAGCCGACCCTCGGCGATGGAGAGCCAGCCCGCGGTGTCGCCCGTCCACTCGAGGGCGTGCGTCGAGAGGTTGATCGCGAAGACGTGCGCGGCGCCGCTGACGTAGAGGCGCCCCGCGGCGATGACGGGCGGGTAGCGCAGCGACTCGCTCGCGGCGTAGGTCCACAGGGCCGCGCCGGTGGACTCGGAGTGCGCGACGAGGGTCTGGCCGCGGATCGCGTAGACCACGCCGTCGAGGAGCGCGGGGGAGCTGGAGTACCCGCCGGGGTTCGTCCACTCGACCGCGCCCGTCGAGAGGTTCACCGCGATGAGGTTCGACGACGACGTGAGGACCGCGCGCGTCGCGCTCAGCGCGGGGACGACCTCGGTGCGCTGCGCGCCCGACCAGGGCAGGACGGTGGTGGTCCCGAGCGAGGCCCCCGTGGAGAGGTTCAGACGGTCGAAGCGGCCGCGCACGAAGGTGTAGAGCGCGCCGCCG
This sequence comes from Polyangiales bacterium, assembly GCA_041389825.1. Classification (GTDB taxonomy): domain Bacteria; phylum Myxococcota_A; class Polyangia; order Polyangiales; genus JAEYZO01. Next base: position 237,765 of record JAWKRC010000004.1, read on the forward strand.
ACGCTCGACGGGCTCCACGCGTCGGACTGATCCATCGCGCGGAAGAAGCGCCTCGCGCCGTCGCGGGTCTCGAAGGCGTAGAGCCCGGCGCCGTTGGGCCCGCCCTGCGTGAACACCGCGCCGCCTTCGACGATGGGCGCGTAGATCTGGGTGTACGTCAAGGCGTCGATGGCCGAGCGCCAGCGCAGCGCCCCCGTGGCGGCGTCGAAGGACGAGAACGACGGCGCGCTCCCGCCAGACCCCGGGGTCTGCCCCTGCGCGACGTACACGGCGCCCTCCGCGACGGTGGGCTGCCCGACGGCGTACACCTGGCTGCCGAAGGAGCGCGTCCAGACCCGCGCGCCGTCCTCCACGCGGAGCGCCTCGAGCGCGCTCAGGGTCATGTTGTAGTTCGCGGTGACGAAGACCCGATGGTCGCTGACGACCACCGGCCACAGCGCCGAGACCGCGACCGCGGCCGACCACGCGAGCGCCAACGGCGGCACGCCCGTCTCGCCCGCCGCGAAGCCCGTGTGCCGGTTGTCACCGCCCAGGGTCGGCCACGCGCTCCCTCCAGCACCGCACGCTCCGCCCACGCACGCCGTGCCCTCGGCGCAAGGGTGGCCGCAGGCGCCGCAGTGGAGCCGCGAGGCCGCGACGTCGGTGCACACGCCCTCGCAGCGGCGCTCTCCAGGGCCGCACAGGACCACGTCGAAGCCCTCGACGTCGAAGCCCTCGACGTCGACGGGCGGCGCGTCGGACACCCCCACGTCGGGCGCGTCGACGGTCGCTACGTCGGGCGCGTCGAGGGTCGCTACGTCGGGGCGGTCTGTCGTGGGGAGGTCCGGCACGGGCACGTCGCGGACGTCGTCGCTCGCGTCGGGGGCCGCGGCGTCGCCCTCGGGGCGGTCGACGGAGACGTCCTCCGAGGGCGCGTCGGGGGCGCCGGCGTCGTCGGGCGTGTCGGCGCAGACGCACGGCGAGAAGCGCTGCCCCTCCACGCAGACCTGCGCGCCCTCTCGTCCGTCGTCGCACGCGCAGGCCACCGAGGCGCCCTCATCGCAGGGGCGGGGCGCGTCGCACGCGCAAGGCCCGAGCGCGCCGCCCGCGGTGCAGACCTGCGCGCCCTGGAGCCCGCTCGGGCACGCGCACGCCCTCGACTCGCCCACGAGGCAGCGCGCGGTGGTCGCGGTGTCTGCCGTCGCGTCCGTCGCCGTGGCCGCGGCGCTCCCCGCGGAGCCCGAGCAGCCCGCGAGCGCCACCGCGAGCAGCGCGCCGCGCAGGAGGGTAGCCGCGCGCGCCAGCCCGAGTCGATCACCCACCGTGTGCCTCCGGCCCTCGCGTGGCCCTGTGTGTCGTCGATCGCTCATCGCGTGAACGAGAAGGCGTCGACCCTCCCGTCTCCTCGGGCGACGAAGAGCCGACCCTCGGCGATGGAGAGCCACCCCGCGGAGTCGCCTGTCCACTCGACGCGCCGCGCGCGGGCGTCGATCGCGAAGACGTGCGCGTCGCTGCACACGTACACGCGCCCCGCGGCGATCACCGGCGGGAAGGTGAGCGCCTCGCCCGTGTCGACGCTCCACAGCACGTCGCCCGCGTTGAGGTCGATGGCGTCGACGGACGAGCCGTGCGCCGCGAAGACGACCCCGGCGACCACGGCGGGGTTGAGGCGGTACGGGCCCGCGAGGCTCCAGACGATGACCCGGCGCGCGGCGCTGACCGCGTAGAGCGCGGCGGGGGCGCTCACGAGCGCGAGGCCCGAGCTCATCACGAGCACGCTGATCCACTCCCCGGAGAAGGACATCGGCGAGATCGTCGCCGCCGCGTCGGGCGCCCCCGTAGCCGGGTCGTGCCGACGGAAGGTCCCCCGCTGGAACGAGTACACCGCGCCGTCGGCGTACGACGGGCTCCACCGGTCGGACTGCGAGAGGCTCACGAAGAAGGCCGGCGTCCCGTCGGTGCGCGTGCCGACCATGCCTCCGAAGGGGCCGCCGGAGTGGTAGACCACGCCCCCCTCGACGAGCGGCGAGCCGAAGTTCTCCCACTGCGTCGAGAAGGCCGTCTGCCATCGCACCGCGCCCGTCGCGGCGTCGAAGCGGGTGAGGCCCGAGGCGCTCGGGTCGGAGCTGCCCTTGTTGTGCGCGATGTAGACCGCGCCGTCGGAGAGCACCGGCTGGCTCAGCGAGAAGGGCGCGCCGTACCTGTGCGACCAGACCTCCTGCCCGTCGGACACCCGCAGCGCGCGGGCGTAGCGGTTCGCCGTCGACCACGCGTAGTCGGTGACGAACACGCGCCCCTGCTCGACCACCACGGGCCGCAGCGGCAGCGTCGACGCTTGCGCGGACCACGCGCGCGCCAGCGGCGGCACCCCCGTCTCGCCCGCGGCGAAGCCCGTGCGCTGGTTGTCGCCGCCGAAGGTCCGCCAGGGGTTCGACGCGCTCCCGCAGGCGCCGTCGACGCACGCGGTAGAAGGCAGGCAGGCGTGCCCGCACCCGCCGCAGTGCTCGTGTGCGCCGCGCAGGTCGACGCACTCGTCTCCGCAGCGCGTGAGACCCGCAGAGCACGCCGGAGCGTCCTCCGGGACATCCCCCGCCCCCGCGTCGACCACGTCGACCACGTCGACCACGTCGACCACGTCGACCACGTCGACCGCGTCGGTCACGTCGACCACATCGACCGCGTCGGTCACGTCGACCACATCGACCGCGTCGGTCACGACGTCCACCGACGGCACGTCCGGCGCGGAGCTCGCGTCGAGGCCGCCGTCGCGAGGTGGGTCGACGCACGCGCACGCGCCCAGCGTCCGGTTCGCGCCGCACACTTGCGCGCCCACGCGGCCGTCGGCGCAGGCGCAGCGGCGCGAGGCGCCCTCGACGCAGGCCGGCGGAGCGACGCAGTCGCACGGGCCCAGCGCGCCGCGCGCGTCACAGACCTGCGCGCCCACGCGACCGCTCGAGCACGCGCACGCCCGCGACTCTCCCTCGATGCAGGTGAGCGGCGGCGCGACCTCCGACCCGACGTCGCGAGGCGCGACGGGGGTCTCGGCGCTGCCCGAGCACGCGCACACCCCCAACGCGCCGACCAGCAGCAGCGAGAGCCGACCCATCGCCACGATCGTGCAGAAAGCTCCTCCGACCGTCTACAAGCGAACGTCGATTCTGACCCCTGAGGGCGGGAGCGACGCCCGACGCCGCCGTACAAACGGTGGCCCGGCGGATTCGATGGCCCGAGCCCTGAGCCTCGCCTCGGCGACGCGGTCGGCGTATGAGCGCCGCCGTGATCCGATCGGAGCCCCACGAGCGCTGGCTCGCCACCGCGCTCGCCATGCTCGCGGGCTACGTCGACGCGGTGGGCTTCCTCGCGCTCGGCGGGTTCTTCGTGAGCTTCATGAGCGGCAACTCGACGCGCGCGGGCGTGGGCCTCGCGCTCGATCCGTCCGCCGCGATCGAGGCCGTCGAGATCATCGCGGTGTTCGTCACCGGCGTGGTGGTGGGCACGGTGGTCCGCCGCCGAGCGCGTCGCCCGCGCGCGACGGTCATCGCGATGGTGTCGGCCACGCTCGCCCTCGCCGCGGCGCTCGGCGCGGGAGACGACCTGCGGCTCGTGGCCGTGACCATGGCCTTCGCGATGGGGCTGGAGAACACGGTCTTCGAGCGCGACGGCGAGGTGAGCATCAGCCTCACGTACATGACCGGAACGCTGGTGCGCTTCGGCCAGCGGCTCGCGGGCGCGATCCTCGGCGGAGACCGCGTCGCGTGGAGGCCGTACCTGCTCCTGTGGACGGGTCTGGTCGCGGGAGCGAGCGCGGGCGCGACGGCGCACCAGCGGCTCGGGCTCGGGGCCGTGTGGATCGCCGCGGCCGTGGCGGGCGCGCTCGCCCTCGTCGCCGCGCGCAGGGAGGAGTGAGCGCGGGGGGGCTACGCGCCCTGCACGGTGAGCGTGAGCCCGAGCTCCTCGCCGAGGACGCGCGCGAGCGCGCGGTCGGAGAAGCCGAGCTGCTCGCCGAAGTGACCGAGCACGTTGAGCTGCGCCCCGCGCACCGGCGTCGAGGTGCCCGCGAGGCCCGTCATCAGGATGAGCGTCACGCGCCGCGCCCACTGCGACGCGGGCGGGGTGACGGTGATGTCCTTCAGGACGACCTGGCCCGAGGGGCTCAAGCGGTTCACGTCGGCCTGGGTGAAGCCGAACTCCTCCACGATGGTGGTGAGCACGTCGGCGCCCTCTCCGCTCCGGTCGCCCGAGAGAAACACCAGTAGCCCGAAGAGGAAGATCCCCTCGCGCACCTCCAGGGGCTCGGCGCGCAGGCGGTCCCACAGCGCGTCGAGGTCGCTCTCGAAGTCGGGCGGAGGCGCGTCCGCCGCGCCCTCGCGCCCGGTGCGGCGCAGGTCGGCGCCGCGCAGGTCGCAGTCGGTGAGGTCGCAGCCCGTGAGGTCGCACTCGACGAAGCGGGCCTGCTGCGCGCGGGCGCCCTCCAGCGACGCGCCGTCGAGCGACGCCCCGCTCATCAGCGCCGACCCGAGGGGAGACATCGCGAGGGAGGACTCGATCAGCTCCGCGAAGCCGAAGCAGGCCCCGCGCAGGTCGGCCCGGCGCAGCGACGCGCCCTTCAGCGACGCGCCCGAGAGGATCGCCGTCGCGAGCGCCGCGTCGTCGAGCCGGGCCCCGTCGAGGATGGCGCCCGCGAGGAGCGCCCCGCGCAGGTCGGCCCCGCGCAGGTCCGCGCCCGTGAGGTCGACCGTGGCGTCGAGGTTCGCGCGCCGCCAGGCGTTGAAGGCGTCTGCGCCCTGGAGGGCCAGCGCGCGCAGGTCGCCCGCCTCCGTGGTGTTCTCCGTCGACATGGGTGACCTCCGTGCGCGCCCGCCGCGCGGCGCGGAGGATAGACGCGCGGGCGAGGTCGTGACCACCCCCGGAGCGCGGCGCTACCCGCGGTGCTCGCCGCAGCGGGCGTGCTCGCAGGCGCAGCGCATCGCCTCGTCGATGGAGCGCACGCCGCAGTGGTCGGTGAGGCGTGAGCGCAGAGCCGCCCGCGCGCGGTGCAGGCGCACCGAGGCGTTGTTGGCGGTGATGCCGAGGTCGCGCGCGACGTCAGTGACGCTCGCGTCGCCGAGGTCGGCGCGGCGGAGGACCTCTCCGTACTCGCCGCGGAGCTCGTCGACGAGGTGCGCCGCGCAGCAGCACACGGCGGGGGACTCGGCGGAGGCGTCGGGCTCGGGGAGCTCGTCGCGGGGCTCCTCGCGGGTGTGCGTGGCGTCGGCGAGGGCGCGGCGGAGGGCGGTGTAGACCCACGCGCGCGCGGCGTCGGGGTCGCGCAGCGCGTCGGACTTCTCGATCGTGCGCAGGGCGACCTGGTGGAGGACATCCTCGGCCGAGACCCACGGCGGCGCCCGCCGGGCCACGAAGGCCACGAGCTCAGCGCGGCGCTCCGTGAGGAAGGCTTCGACGGCCGCGCGCCGTGGGTCGGTCGAGGGTGTCATCGCGTCGCCGAGCCTACGACTTCGCCGAGCGGGTCGCCGCGCAGTTGCACGACGCGTTGCAGTTGCAGTCGGGGCCGCACTTGCACTCGGGCCCGCAGCAGCACTCGTTCGCGGGGCGGTTGACCTGGTTGCATCGGCAGGTGGGGCCGCAGCACTGGCACGCGCAGGTCTTGGGGGTGTTCGACATGACGGGTCTCCTTCGGTGAGGGCGTCGACGATCGACTCCGTTCGTAGAGGGAGACCGGCGAGCGCCGCGGGTCTTACAGCGAGGGGGACGAATTCGATGGCGACGGGCGTCGGGGGCGGGTGGAGCGGCGGGGCGAGAGCGCCGATGAGCGTGGTTGCGCGGGGGAGGCGGCGGGGCGCATAGATACCGGGCCGCGCGCGGTGCGCGAGGTGAGACGCACGATGCCCGCCCCCCTGCCGTTGACGAAGGCCCAGGAGCTCAACGAGAAGTACGGAGCGCGCCTCAGCGCGTGGGGTGAAGTCATCGACGAGTTCACGCTGCGACGAATGCTCACGGAGATCGTCCACGCGAAGCGTCACGCAGACCACCTCGACCTCGCCGTGCTCAACACGTTGGAGGGTCTCGTCGAGTCCCGTCGAGGTGAGTTGGAGAGCGCGCGCGCGGCGCACGCGCGAGCACACGCACTGCTTCCGAACGAGCCGCGAATCGCGCTGAACCTCGCGAAGGCGCTCGGTGAGCTGGAGCGACACGCAGAGGCGCGACCGCTCTTTGAACGGGTGCTCGTGATGCCGGGTCTTTCGCCCGTGATGGTGCTCTCTACCCTCGTCCACCTCTCCACGTGCCATTCCCACCTTGGCGATCAGGACAGCGCGCAGGAGTACTTCGAGCGTGCGATCGCGTCGGCGTCGCAGACTGACCCCGAGATGCTGATCCTGCTCGCGCAGGGCGCGGCGTTGCTCGGACGCACCCACGACGCGGTCGAGTTCCTCGCGCGCTTCGTCGCGGCATCGCAGAACCGAGAGCGTGAAGACACACCCGCGCTGACGGTGCTGCGCGCAGCCCCGGCGGAGCTGATGGCGCGCGTGCTCCAAGTCGCGATCCTCGCGAGAGCGATCCACGACGTCGAAGCCTGCGCGGACGCGCCCGTCCCCGACGACATGCAGACCCCCTCGGAGCGCGTGCTCTCACCCGAAGGCTGGGAGAACTTCGTCCGTCTCGTCGGGGGGTGAGCGTGGGGATCGAAGTCCGACGCCTTCGTCAGAGCGACGTCGTCGGCGGCTTTCGCTCCGGCGAGCCGCGTCTCGACGGCTACCTGAAGCGGTACGCGAAGGAGAACGACGCTGCGAGGCGAAGCGCGACCTGGCTCGCGCTCGAAGAGGGTCGAGTCGCTGGCTTCCTCACAGTGGTCCCTGGTTCGGTGCGATCCGCGCTGCTCACGGGCACGCTGCCAGATCTCCCTGGCTACCCGGCGCCGGTGCTCCTTCTCGCGCGCATGGCGACAGACAAGCGCTGGAAGGGGCGCGGCGTAGGCACTCGGCTCCTGCGCACGACCTACGAGGCCGCCCTCGCTCAGGCCGACGCCTTCGGCTGCGTGGGCGTCTTCGTCGACGCCAAGCCCGACGCGGTGGCGTTCTACGCGAAGCTCGGCTTCGCGACGGTCGAGCCTCCAGCGACCCCGGAGGCGTCGACAGGGATGTTCATGCCGCTGCGCGAGGTCGAGTCCAGGCTCGCCGCGATGGGCGCCGCCGCCCCGTAGACGCGCCCACGCCGCAGGTCTACTCGTGGAGCGCATGGGCCACTCCATCCAACGCGCGGTCTGCGTGCTCGCGCTGACGCTCACCCTCGCGGCGTGCTCCGACGAGCGCTGTGACGACGCACGGTGCCCGGCCGACGCCGGGGTGGTGCTCCTCGACCTGGGGCCGTCGGACATCGGCGCCGACGCGCCGCGTGACGACGGCGACGACGACGTGCCTGTGTCGATCGACGTTCCCGCCGCCGACCGGGTGAGCGCGGGCGACGTGGCTGACGTCGTCGACGTGGACGACGTCGCCGACGTTCCCGCGCCGACCGACGTGGGTCCTGACGTGCCCGCGGGCTTCGTCGCGTGCGCGGTGGACGGCGGGGTGAGCGTGGTCGATCCGCAGTCCGACCCGCAGCACTGCGGCGCGTGCGGAACGCGTTGCTGCGGCGGGTGGTGCATCAACGGAAGGTGCGGGACCGAGGGCCCACCCGGGACCATCGGCTGCCCGCTCCCGCCCGCCGAGGAGGCCGCGCGTGGGTGCACCGGGCCGGTCCCGGTGAACGGGGGATTCGACCCCGCGAACTGCGGCGGCTGCGGCGTGCGCTGCGCGAGCGACGAGGTGTGCAGGGGCGGGACCTGCGCGCGCGTAGACGCGGGCGCAGGCGCGGACGTGGTGGACGCGGCGACGGAGGACCGCCCCGACGCGTAGGCGCGGCGCGGGCGCCGAGTGCCGACTGCCGAGCGACGTGAGCGCGGGCGCGGGGGGTGGGTCAGTTTCACCTGGCAAAGCGGGTCAGCTTCCGGATGGCCATTCACACGACCGAGGAACAAGGCTCGTGCCGGGCGGACTCGCGATCCGTTCGACCTGCCCAACAGGCTCTCCGAGCGCGTCGCGCTGCCACGCGCGGAGAACGCGACGCCGATGATCCAGAGGAAGCCCCCATCCCGGAGAGACGCTCTCCACGCGACCTCTTGAGGATGCTCGTGATCGCTGCGGGTCTTACAGCGAGGGGGGCCCGATGAATCGCGAGACACTCGTGTCCTTCGCGGTTCGCGTCGTTCAGTGATCAGCCGCCCAACGTGTATCGCAGATCTACCCGCAGCTTCATGACGATGGCGACGTCGTCCTCGGCATCCGTACGCCGGACCGGCCGCAGGACGAGGACCTCCTTCCCCATGAGAATGTCCGTGTCCATGTCCGAGAAATTGCGGGAGGACGAGCGGACCCGGGATCTCGTCGCCTCGGTGAGGCTGATCTCAGCCTTCCCCTTACGGTGGACGCGCGAGGAAGGAGAACTCACGCGAAGACGCGCGCCAGGAGAATGAGGTAGGTGGTCGCTGTGGGCTCCCGCAACCTCTCGGTGGACTGGCCGTCCCGAAGTAGTCCCTGACCTCGCCGTTCAGGGTCGACATCGATCGGGTCGCGCAGATCCGTCCACGCGACCACATTCGTCATCCTCATGAGCGTCTTGTGCAGGTAGAGGCCGGACTGCAAAGCCGTTGAAGACCACTGATCGGTCTGGGAAGACGAGCATCGTACCGCCCCAGTTCTCTTCAACTTCCAGCACCGGCTGCAGGATCGCGTCGTCGCTGCCGAACCTCTCCACGGGGGCGTCCCACGGGCGCTCTTCCCGAGTACACGTTCCGCAGGTCGAACAGCTTCGTTTCGAGCGCATGGAACATGGCCCGAACGTCCGGCCGATCGCACTCTCTGGGCACCTCGCGGAGCTGCGGCGGCGGTGTACTCCCTGTCAATCCCGCGGGAAACGTCGCTGCGCCGTCCTGACCTTCACGCCGGAGTCGAGCCTGCGCTGCTGTGAGTTCCGGAAACTCTGGCAGGGGTCGTTCCGGAAACTCTGCCGGATCGTGAAGGAGCGACCCGATGGACAGAGAGCTCACAGACACCGCGCCCCCGTCGATGCAGTCGGGGGAGATGATCCCGTTGTTGAAGCGCCATGAGGTGCAGGTGCTGCTCGGCGTTGGCCTGCCCGTGGCCGAGGTGGCCCGTCGCACCGGCGTCTCCGAGCGCAGCGTCGCGCGCATCGCCGAGCAGGCACCAGTCACGCACGTCGACGACCGCGCCTACGCCCGCGCTCAGCGCGTCGGGCGTCCGTCGAAGCTGGCGAAGTTCCTCCCCGACATCGACCAGATGCTCGAGGACGAGTCCGACATCCTCACCCTCGAGGTGCTCCGAAGGCTCAGGCTCAAGGGCTACTCCGGCGCCAAGACGCCCGTGTACGACCGCGTCGCCGCCGTGCGTCCGCGACCCTCAAAGCCCCTGGTGCGCTTCGAGGGGCTCGCCGGAGAGTTCTGCCAGCACGACTTCGGCCAGGTGCTGGTGCGCTTCGTCGACGGCTCGGTGCGACGCGTGCGCTTCTTCGCCTCGCGCCTGAAGTTCAGCCGATGGGTGCAGGTCAGCCTCGTGGACGACGAGCAGGCCGAGACGCTCGTGCGCGGCGTGGTCGAGCACTACGCCGCCATGGGAGGCGTTCCGCTGCGCGCGGTCTTCGACCGTCCCAAGACCGTGGTGGTTCGCGCCGATCGCGGCGACGGGCAGCCCGAGTTCAACCCCGTACTGGCCGAGGTGGCCCTCACGCTCGGCGTGGGCGTGGAGCTGTGCGCCCCTCGCAGCGGCAACCAGAAGGGCGCCGTGGAGAATCTGGTCGGCTGGGTGAAGGGGTCGTTCTTCAAGTGCCGCCGCTTCGTCGACGAGGCCGACCTGCGCGAGCAGCTCGCCGAGTGGCACCTGGAGGCCAACACCCGCCGTCCCTGCCGCGCCACCGGGCAGATCCCCGCCGCGTGCATGGAGCAGGAGCGCCCGCGGTTGCGCGCCCTGACGCTCACGCCCGACACGCTGGCGCTGCGTGAAGCGGTCGTGGTCGACCCCGAGGCGATGGTGCGCTTCGAGGCCGCGCAATACTCCATGCCGCCCGAGACCATTGGTCGGAGCGGGACGATCTTCGTGTATCGCGAGCGCGTCCGCGTCGTGGTGGGCGAGCACAGCGCCGAGCACCCGAGGCTGCGCGAGGCGGGCGCGAGGAGCGTCCTCGTCGAGCACCGTCGCGCCATGGCCGACGCGGTGCACGGAAAGCGCGCCAAGCTCTACTACCGCCGCGAGGCGCTGCGACGGTTGGGCCCCTCGGCCGAGCGATGCCTGACCGAGATGGTGCACAGCACCGAGGCGTGGCCCGCCGTGGTCGAGGCCCTGTTCGACGGGCTCGATACGCACGGGGCCACCGCGGTGCTCGGCGTGATGGCGGACCTGCACGCCCGCGCGACCTACGACGTCGATGTCGTGCGTGAGGCCTTCGCCGCCTCGTCGCGGACACTACGTGGCGTGACGGAGGACGAGCGTGGCTCGACACGGTCGTCCGCAGGAGCGCCCCGGCGCGGCGCGAGCAGTGGCCGTGCGAGAGACCGTGAGTGCCGCGACGTTCGTGCGTGCCGTCGGAGCGAGCGATGACCGCCCCGCCGCTGGACGAGATGCTCAAGAGGCTCCACCTGGCTAACGCACGGCGCGTGTGGAGGAGCCTGATCGACCGCGCCGAGCGCGAGCAGTGGTCCTTCGAGCAACTGCTCTCGACGCTCTTCGCCGAGGAGATCGCGCACCGACAGAACACGCGGCTGACGCGGCTGACGCGACAGGCACGCTTCCCCTTCGTGCGCACCGTGGAGGAGTTCGACTTCACCTTCCAAACGACGCTGCGCCTGACGATGCTGGGGTCGTTCCTGTCGGCGGACTTCGTTACCGAGGGCCGCTCTCTGGTGCTGAGCGGCAAGCCCGGCCGCGGCAAGACCCACCTGGCCGTGGCGCTGGCGCTGCGAGCGATCCAGAACGGCTTCGACGCGCGCTTCGTCACGGCCGCGGCGCTGATCGACGAGCTGTCCGAGGCGAGCCGCGCGGGCCAGATGCGCGCGGTGCTGGCGGAGTACGTGCGCCCCGCGGTCCTTGTGATCGACGAGGTGGGCTACCTCAGTTACGGCCCCGACGCGGCCAACGTGCTGTTTCACGTCGTCAACGAGCGGCACCTGCGGCGACGCAGCATGATCTTCACCACGAACAAGCCGCTGAGCGCCTGGGGACCGGTGCTGCACGACGAGGACCTCGCCGCCGCCATCCTCGACCGCGTCCTCGAAAGGGGCCGCCACATCACCCTCGACGGACCCTCCGTCAGGACACGGCACCTACCCAACCACGAGAAACTCGACCACCCTCAAACCGGCAGAGTTTCCGGAACAGAACCGGCGGAGTTTCCGGAACCCACAGCTGCGCCCGCGAGCACCGTGAAGCCCTTGGTTGGGTGCTGTGGATTCCCTTCCACCTTGGCCCAGCGCCGCACACATCGATCCGAGCCCGCTCGCTCGCCTCGATGGTTCGGTGTGTACAGGCGGCCCCCCACCACCGCGTCGAAGTCGAGTCCATCTCGGCGCGGGTGAGATCCCCATCTCTCCCTCCCGAAACCCATCTCGAAAGCCCGCCTGAATCCCATCCCTCCGCGTGAGATCCATCTCAGCGGCCGCCTGAGATCCCATCCCTCCCCGCCTGAGATCCATCTCCGGCCCGCCTGAGATCCCCATCCCTCCTCGCCTGAGATCCATCTCGGCGCGGGTGAGATCCCATCCCTCCTCGCCTGAGATCCCATCCCTCCCCGCCTGAGATCCCATCCCTCCCCGCCCGGGATGCCGCGGAGGAATCGCTGGATCTCCAGCCGTTCTCACCGTCGCGCATCGATCGCACGCAACCGCACCACCCCCCTCCCGAAGGCGCGCGTGGCCACCGCCACGGGAGGTTCCACATGCCCCACGACCACGCCGCCGCCCACCTCGCCTACGCTCCTTCTCCTCTCCGCCTCGCGCACCACCGCCCGCGACCGATCGCCCTCGCCCGCACCGTCCTCGACCCGCGCGACGCGCACCTCGCCGAGGAGGTCGCCCAGCGCACGCCTTCGTCGTGGTGTTCGCGAAGCCCCTGCCCGTAGGCGACGACGCGCTCGGCGCGCGTCTGCGCAGCGTGACCGTGAACCTCGCGCGGCGGACATCGCGCGCTCCGAGCAGCGCCGACGCTGCCGCGTGGGCTTCGAGCACAGACCCGCGACCCCGAGACGATCCCCGAGCGCGCCGTCGCGCCCCTCGGCGAGCTCGCTGCCTCTCTCGCACCCTCGCCTGCGCGCCGCGGCTGACGCGCGCTGCCCAGAAGCTCTCGCGGCGCGTGCTGGTCGCCGTGGTGATCGACGGCGAGTGCGCCGTGACTTCGCCGCGGAGCTCGGCGTCACCCGCGAGCGCTGCGCTACCGCGTCTCGTCGAGCCTCGCGACCCTGCGCGCCGCTTTGGACGAGGCCGCGTGAGCAGAACTCGAACGTCGTCGCGACGTCACTTTCGCCCCGAGCGGGGATGTCTCCTCTGAAAGGAGTGCAGGTCATGCACCACAAGCCAGCAAGCCGCCCATGCTGGTCCCGTCACCCTCCCGAGGTCGTCGAGCGCCCTACGACCGACGGCCACCATCGCTTTCGTACCCGCGCCTCGCCGACGCTCGCGCTCACGCTGCTGCCGCAGCCGGAGATGCGGCTCCCGCCCATCGACCCGCGAGGAATCCCGCGTGCGACTCACCCTCGTCGGGGAGAAGGAGGTCTGGTCCGCTGATCCTCACCCTCACTGGATCGCCGACAATGGCGAGACCACCGAGAACCGACTTCGGCCTCGGCACTTCGGCCCTGCGCCCGGAGCAGCTCGCCCAGCGCATCAGGCCCGCCGCGCCGTCGAGTCGCGCCTCGCCAAGCTCACCGCCACGGTGAAGCAGCAGCTCTCCGTCGCGCTCTCCGACGGGCACGACATGGTCGACCGGGTCGCCGCCGACGCCGAGTACCACGGCAAGTACGACCCGGCGTTCGCCGAGGATCGCTACGAGGTCCTCGTCGACTACCGGCTCCGCAGTCAGTCGGTGATCGAGGGCCGCGAGCGCGCCCGCCGCGCGCGGCAGTCGAAGAAGGCCAACGGCGCCAGGACGCCCACGGCCCAGAAGGCGCCGGTCGCGAGCGACAAGCACGCGAGCGACAAGCCCGCGAGCGACAAGCCCGCGAGCGACAAGCCCGCCGACAAGCCCGCCGCCTGATCCCTCCCCCTCCCCTCCTCCCCGCCTCGCGCGAGCGTTGACCTCCCCACCGGAGGCCCCCGATGCTCGCGCGATGCTTCCCCTTCGCGCGGTCTTCCTCTCGCTCTCGCTCTGCGCGTGCGGCGCCTCCACCGGGGTCGTCGTCGACGCGGGCCGCGACGCCGCCACCGTCACCGACGCCCCCGCCGCCGACGCCCCCGACGCGCGCCCCCAGTGCGTCAACGTGCGCGAGTGCGCGTTCTACGAAGCCCCCGCGGGCACGCGCTTCGGTCAGGGCTGGGCCTGCGTCAACAACGGCTGCACGTACATCCCTCGCACGGGGATGACCTGCTACCTGCAGGACAACGGCTGCACGGTCTGCGACTCCGCGGGCCCCACCGCGTGCAGGGGCGCGGCGTGCATGGTCGACCTCTCGCCCGCGCGTGTCGCCGTCGAGTCGCAGTCCTGCGGGGCGGGCTTCGCCCTCAGCGACGTCGTCGCGTGCTTCGGCCCCTTCGCCACGCTCGCCAACGGCACGCCGTGCTTGCTCACCGAGGCCCCGACGGGCGCGATCCGCTACGTGCTCTCGTGCGGGCCGTGCGAGGTGGTGTTCACGCCGCGCTGACCTCTGCGTCGGGTGATATCGTCCGCGGCCCTATGAGCCCCACACTCGCCACGACGCTCGACGCCCTCAAGGACCAGTTCACCGAGCTCCACACCCGCAAGGAGGACTTCTTCTGGGCGGCCAAGATGGGGCTCACCGACGACCCCGCGGCCACGCAGAAATCCCTCTCCGAGGCCGAGGTCGCGATGAACCGCTTCCTCCAGGACCCGGCGCGCATCGCCGCGCTGCGCGAGTACGAGGCCCGCGGCGAGGGCACCCCCGAACAGCGCCGCACCCTCGCGGGCTGGATCGGGCTCTTCGCCGCCAACACCATCGAGTCGCCCGCCGCGCGCGCCCTCTCCGAAGAGATCGTCCACATGGAGGGCGAGCTCCAGCAGGCCCGCGGGCGCCTCGACCTCGGCTTCACCGACCCGGTCACCGGCAAGTGGGAGAGCGCCGGCAGCAACAAGCTCGCGCTGCTCATCCGCAACGACCCCGACCCGCGACGTCGCAAGGCCGCTTACGAGGCCCTGCGCTCCATCGAGCCGCACGTGCTCGCGCACGGCTTCCTCGACGTGGTGAAGAAGCGCAACGCGCTCGGCCGCCTCCTCGGTCACGAGGACTACTACGCGTTGCGCGTCCACGTCGTCGAGCGCATGACCAAGACCCGCCTCTTCTCGATCCTCGACGACCTCACCGCGCGCACCGCCGACATCGCCCGCCGCGAGCTCGGCGCCTTCGCGAAGCAGCACGGCGACGAGTCCCTCCACCCCTGGAACTTCTTGTTCCTCCGCGCGGGCGCGCTCGCCGCGAAGGTCGACCCCTACTTCGGCTTCGGCCCCGCCCTGCGCCGCTGGGGAGAGTCCTTCGCGGCCCTCGGCGTCACCTTCCGCGGCGCGACCCTCACCCTCGACCTCGTCGACCGCGCGGGCAAGTACGAGAACGGCTTCATGCACGGCCCCGAGGTCGCCTTCTTCGACCACGGCGCCTGGCGCCCCGCGCGGATCAACTTCACCGCCAACGCCGTCCCCGGCGCGGTGGGGAGCGGGCTGCGCGCGACCGAGACCCTCTTCCACGAGGGCGGCCACGCCGCGCACTTCGCGAACATCCTCACCGACGCGCCCTGCTTCTCGCAGGAGTTCGCCCCCACCTCCGTCGCCTACGCCGAGACCCAGTCCATGTTCATGGACTCCATCCTCGAAGACGCCGACTGGCGCGTGCGCTACCTCCGTGACCCCTCGGGCCAGCCCATCCCGCAGTCCCTCGTCGAGGACGTGATCCGCGAGGCCCAGCCCATGCGCGCGTGGGACCTGCGCGCGATGCTCACCGTCCCCATGGCCGAGCGGGCCCTCTACGAGATCCCCGACGCGGAGCTCAGCGCCGACCGCGTGCTCGACACCTTCCGCGCCATCGAGCGGGACCTTCAGGGCCTCTCGTCGGGCCAGCGCCCCGTGCTCGCCGTGCCCCACCTCCTCACGGGAGAGGCCAGCGCCTACTACCACGGCTACGTCCTCGCCGAGATGGCCGTGCACCAGACCCGGGAGTTCTTCCTCCAGCGCGACGGGCACCTCGTCGACAACCCCCGCGTCGGCCCCGACCTCGCCGCCCACTACTGGAAGCCGGGAAACGGCGCCACCTTCGAGGAGACCCTCACGGCCCTCACGGGCAAGGGCCTCTCGGCCGACGCCATCGTCGCCAACTGCGCCCTCACCGCCGACGAGGCCGTGGCGCGGGCGCGGGCTTCGATCGAGAAGCTCCCGTCGATCCCGACGCGCACGGGCCCGGTGGACCTCGACGTGAAGCTCAAGGTCATCCACGGCCGCGAGACCGTGGCGACCAACGCCGAGGGCTTCGCGTCGGCCTGCGAGCAGTTCGAGTCGTGGATCGCCTCGCTGTGACCGACGCCCCGCGGGGGCCTCACCGCCCAGGTGACGTCCCCGCGAGGGCTGGAGTAGGATCACCGCCGACAGTGAAGGCCTGACCCGCGGGGTTCGGGCCGTCGGCGACGGGGCTCCCAAGGGGCGAATCAGCGGTGGCGGTTGCAGTAGCGGATCACGGACGAATCGGCGCGGTCGTCGCCGGACGCTACCGCCTCGTCCGCGTGCTGGGCCGCGGCGGCATGGGCATCGTCTACGAGGCCGAGCGCACCACCGACCAGCGCCACGTCGCGATCAAGGTCATGCACCCCGAGGAGCAGGTGGTGTCCGAGAACGCGCGGCGCTTCATGCACGAGGCGGCCGCCGCGGGGTTGCTGAAGCACCCCAACGTCGTCGAGGTGCTCGACCAGGGGCAAGACCCCGCCGACGGGTCGCTCTACATCGTCCTCGAGCTCCTCACGGGCATCGACCTCGCGACCTACCTCACCCGCTACGAGAAGCTCCTCCCGAGCGAGACGCTCACCGTGGTGTGTCAGGTGCTGCAGGCCCTCATCGTCGCGCACCGCGAGGGGGTCGTGCACCGCGACATCAAGCCCGAGAACATCTTCCTCGCGCGCCGCGCGAGCGGAGACACCCACGTCAAGATCGTCGACTTCGGCATCTCGAAGGTCATCAACCCCGAGAAGAACCTCCCGCTGTCGATCACCCTCGCCAACACCACCGTCGGCACGCCGCACTACATGGCCCCCGAGCAGGCCAAGGGCGAGAAGGTCGACCCCCGCGCCGACATCTGGGCCGTGGGCGTCGTGATGTACGAGTGCCTCACCGGCGAGATCCCCTTCGACGGCGAGAACTTCAACTCGCAGATCGTCGCCCTCGTCACCGAGCCCCACCGCCCCGCGGCCGAGCTCGGCGTCGAGCCCGACCTCTCGGCCATCGTCGACCGCTGCCTCGAGAAGAACCGCGACGACCGCTTCGCGAGCGCCGCAGACATGCTCGACGCGATCCGCGCCTACCTCGACGCGCACCCCGAGGTGGCCGTGCGCCGCGCGCTCCTCGACGTGACGCCCGACCCCGAGCCCGCCGTCGACGGCCGCTCCGACACGGTGCAGTCCGCCGTCGAGCCCGCGAACGACCCGGCGGCGAGCATCGCGCCCGAGAACTCCGAGGAGCGCCTCACGCCCGCCCACGAGGGCTTGCCCGAGGATCTCTCTCACCCGGTCTTCCCGGGCATGGTGCCCCTCGACGAGGAGGACGACGACAACCGCGCCGACAGCGCGCCCACCACCGTGCGCGCCATCGTCTCGGGCGGCTACGCGCCGCTGCCGCTCTCGCAGCGCCCCGGCGCGCCGAGCGACCGGCCTCCGCCGCCCGGGCCCGTCTCCGACACGCCCCCCGCGTCGATCATCATCTCCCGCAGCGTCGCGCCGAGCGCGCTGCGCGGCCCGACCCTCCCCGGCGGCGGTCACCCGATGGTGCCGTCGCTCCCGCGGCCTCCGCCGGTGCCGCGCTTCGACCTCGAGCCCGCGGCGCCCCCGGCGGACATCGCCTCGGTCCCGCCTCCGCCGCTGGTGTCCGAGGCCCCCGTCGAGGCCCCGCCTGCGCGCGGGCCGTGGGTCTTCATCGCCGTCGCGGTGGTGTCGGCCCTCCTCGCCGCGGGCGGAGGCTACGCGCTCTTCTCCGCGGTGCGCGCGCCGGTGCCCTCCCCCGCCCAGGCCGCGCGCTCGCGCGTGCGCTTCATCGGCCTGCGCGACGGCGCGACCCTCTCGGTGGGAGGCGTCCCGCACTACTCGACCGAGGCCTACGTGCGCCGCGGGACGGACCCCATCGCGGTGCGCGTCGAGGCCGAGGGCTTCGCGCCGCTGGAGTTCAACCTCGTCCCCGACCGCGACCTCGACGTGGCGCTGCCCCCGATGGCCCCGCTGCCCGCCGAGCCCGCGCAACCCGTGGAGCCGCCGCCCGCGCCGGAGCCTGCGCCCAGACCGCGAGAGGCGACGCCTGCCCCCGAGACCGCGCCTGCACCCACGCCGGAGCCGTCGCGCGCCGCGCACGCCTCGCGCCCGTCGCGGAGCTCGCTCGTCGAGGTGGCCATCGGCGCGTCGGAGCGCTGCGCCGTCACCATCGACGGTCGCTCCGTGGGTCAGACGCCGGTGTACCGCCAGCGGCTCTCTCCGGGGACGCACACCATCACCTGCGCGCGCCCCGGCGGCGCGGCGCAGCGGAGGTCCGTCGAGGTCGCAGGACCGGGACCGCAGCGAGTGTTCTTCGAAGGGCACTGAGCGGCGCGGCGCGCTGAGGGGGCGCGGCGATGGCGCGTGCAAGCGGGCGGTTGGCCCTCACCCCCGACCCGTGCCCGTCGCGCTCGTTCCGGCTGCCGCTCGCGTGGCCCTTTTCATCGCGGCGGTGTGCTGGCACCCTCCCGGCCGCTGTCGACCACTGGAGGAGGTACAGGCCCATGACGCAACGACCGACCGGGTGCTCTGAAGCCGACTGCGACACCGTCGCGTTCACCGTCGCCGCCCTCGCGGCGAACCCCGCCGACGAAGACCTGGTGAAGCTCTCGCACCGCGTCGCGCCCCTGGTGACCGAGTGGGACGCGCTGCACGCCGACCGCCGCCGCCTGGAGCGCGCCGTGATCGCCGCGTCGGCGCAGGTGCGCGTGGCCGACGCGACCCTCGACCTCGCGATCGAGACCTTCGCGGCCGACCTCCTCGAGGCCACCGGCGGCGACCACGACAGCGGGCTCTACAAGCGCTTCTTCACCGAGCACCACGAAGACATCATCGCGATGGGCCTCGACTCCGAGGTGCCCGTGGTGACCCTGCTCGTGGCCGCCCTCGACGCGACCGACGACCTCCCGCCGAAGCTCAAGGCGCACGCCGCGCCGCTGCGCGCCGGCCTGCAGCTCGGCAACTCCGCGCTCGTGAGCCGCGCCGACGCGCTCGGGGAGCTCGGCCGCCACGTGGCCCGCGAGCTCGCCTGGGGCGAGGCCGCCGAGAGCTCGCTCGTGAGCGTGCACCGCGCCCTCGAGCGCCTCGCCGACACCCGCGACCTCTCGCCCTCCTGGGCCGACGCCTTCTTCGAGTGACCCGCATCTCGCTCGTTCGCGGGTCCCGATCCCTGCGTGTAGCGGCGCGATGAACCTCCGAGACGCAGCGCTCCGCGACGCGCGGATGCTCTCCCCCACCGTGCGCTCGCTCACCTTCGAGGTCGACGGCCCGATGCCCTTCACCGCGGGGCAGTGGGTGTCGCTCCGCATGCCCCTCCCCGGCGCCGCCGAGCCCCTCGCGCGCTCGTACTCCGTCGCCTCGCCGCCGACGGGTGACGGCCGCTTCGAGGTCGCCGTCACCCGCGTCGAGAACGGCCCCGGCAGCGCCTTCCTCCACGCGATGCGCGTCGGAGACGCCCTCAAGGTCACCGACCCCGCGGGCTTCTTCACGCTCCCCGAAGAGATCACCCACCCCTTGCTCTTCATCGCGACGGGCACCGGGCTCGCGCCCATCCGATCGATGGTGCGCGACGCGCTCTCGCGCGGGGTGACGGTCCCGATGCGGGTGCTCTTCGGCACGCGCCACGACGACGGCGTGCTCTGGGCCGACGAGTGGGAGGCCCTCCGCGCGCGCCACCCGAACCTCGCCTTCGACGTGACGCTCTCGCGCCCCTCCCCCGCGTGGGCGGGCCGCGCGGGCTACGTGCAGTCGCACCTCGCGGAGGTGGTGGGGTCGATGCCCGACTGCCACGCCTTCGTGTGCGGGCTCAGCCCGATGATCAAGGCCGTGCGCGCGACGCTCAAAGACACCCTGGGCTTCACGCGCCAGCGCATCCACACGGAGCGCTACGATTGACCGCCCGCGCCCTGCCGCTCGCGCTCGCGGCGCTCTCGCTCACGGCCTGCCCGCGAAAGCGTGAGCGACCCGCTCCGCCACCGCCCTCCATCGACGCGGGCTCCGTCGACCTCCGCATCCCCGTGGCCGACGTGCCCGCGGTGGACGTCCCTCACGACACCCCCCGCGACGTGCGGCGCCCGCCCGCGAACGCGCTCCCCACGCGGCCCGCGATGTCGGGTGCGTGGCAGCGGCTCCCGCGCGTCAGCATCGACGAGTCGGCCGTGATCGCGCGCTGGGACGACCCCGCCGACATCGACGGCGACGAGTTCCCCGACCCGTTGGTGGTGCTCCCGCTCGGGGCCGTGCGGTGCACGACCATCCACGACGACCGGCCGTGCCCCGAGGGGCTCGCGCCCGACGGCACCGACGACATCGACGGCCCGCGCACCCTCGCGCTCGTGGCCTTCCACTCGGGAGACCTCCCGCGCGCCGCGCCCGACGGGGGCGCTCCCCCCACCGACGCAGCGACGGGCCCCGCGCTGGGTCGTCTCGTGGGCGTGCGCCGCGTGTGGGTGGGCCGCTCGCTCCCCATGTCTCGCCTCGCGAGCGTGAGCTTCAGCGAGTTCGGCCCCGGCGTGATGGTGCGCACCACGCTGGAGGTCACCGCCACCGACCGCGTCACCTCCACCCTCGACGTGGTCGACCTCTACGTCGGCGTGGGCCTCGACCGCCACGCGGGCGCGCTCGTGCACCACTGCGTGCGCGCGCAGGGAGAGCGCCCCGCCCGCGCGGGCTCGATCTCGGTCACGCAGCCCTCGATGACGCCCCTCGTGTGGAGGGCCGCCCTCGCGCACCCGTACTCCGGCTGCGACACCAGCGCCGACGCGCTCGACGCGCAGATGGGCGCCGCGCTCGCGGGCGGCGTGGAGCTCACGGTGGAGCCCGGCGCGAACGTCGCCCCGAGCCACGCCGTCGCGCTCACCGTGGTGAACGGTGAACTCTCCGTCACCGAGCGCACCCGCGAGGAGCGACGTCGCTCTGACGCGGGCGAGCCGCCCGACCCCTTGCGCCTGCCCGAGCTCGAGGTCGACGGGATGAACCGCGCCTGCTCGTGGGACCGCGTGCGCGCGCGCCGCGACGGACACCGCTGCGAGTTCAGGGTGTCGCGCCGAGACGCGCCGCTGCCCAACTGCGCCGCGGGAGAGTCGGTGCTCGACCCGGCGCCTCCGTCGCCCATCGCGCTGCTCCCGCGAGAGGCCGACGCGGGCGCGACGCTGGTCTTCACCCGCGGCATGGGGTTGTTGTCCGCGCGCGTTCCCGACGACTGCCGACACAGCCGACGGGTCGACGCCGAGCGCTTCTCGGCGACGCTCCCCGTGGGCCTCGCGGCCTCGCCCGACGGACGCCGCGTGGTGAGCGCCAACGGGCTCGACCTGTGGCTCCACGTCGAGGGCCACGACTACCCCGTGCTGCTCAACCCTCCCGCGGGGCCCATCCCCCGCGGGACGCTCCGCGCCGCGGCCTTCGTCGACCGCGAGCACCTCGGCCTGGTGATCTCGACGGCGATGCTGCGGGTCGCGCTCCCCGCGGGGCTCGCGCCGCTGTCTCCGCCCTCGTCGCTCACCGTCGACACCAGCGAGATCCGCCGCGGCCTGCGCGCGACGCCGTAGACCGATCGCACACGCTGGCCGTCCCACGCGCGTATGCGCGCTGCACTCCTCCTCGCACTCCTCCTCGTCGCCCCCGCCGCGGTCGCCGACCCGACCGACGACCCGCAGTGCCGACCCGCCACGCTGGTCATCATCGACGGCCGCCGGGTGTACCAGTCGAACTGCGCGATCCCTGTCCCTGGCGACGTGCAGCGGCCCTACGCCTTCGACGTGAGCCACCGCGCGTCGCGGGTGTATTCGCTCCCCGAGGTGAACCGCGCGACCACCCCGGCCGTGGTCGAGGCGGTGCGTCGCGATCCCTTCTGATCGCCCGATCTCTCGGCGCGGTCAGGGCATCCAACGCACGCGCCCCTCGTGACGAAAGGGGACAAGAGCGCG
This sequence comes from Polyangiales bacterium, assembly GCA_041389825.1. Taxonomy (GTDB): domain Bacteria; phylum Myxococcota_A; class Polyangia; order Polyangiales; genus JAEYZO01. The sequence continues at coordinate 259,371 of JAWKRC010000004.1, forward strand.
TTGACCCGAGGGCCTCGTTGCGCCCACGGTGAGGGGTCGACGTCTTCGCTTGGAAGGAGCAACGCAGCGCCATGACGGTGATCGCTCACCTCTCCGACCCTCACCTCCTGGAGCACGGCTTCGAGCGCCGCAGCCGCCGCGAGGAGGTGCGCCTGCGCTACCTCAACTGGGGCCGCGCGATGAACCCCGCGACGCGGGTGCAGCGCCTGCGCGACGCGCTGATCCGCGCGTGGGCGGCGAGGCCCGACCACCTCCTCATCACGGGAGACCTCACCGAAGAGGGCACGACCGCGCAGTTCGAGCTCGCGGCCGAGATCCTGAGCGAGAGCCCCTTCGCTCCGGGGCAGGTGACGCTGGTGCCGGGCAACCACGACATCTACCACCGCCGCGACGCGTGGCTGCGCGCGCTCGAGGGCCCGCTGCGCCCGTGGGCGCCGACGAGCGACGCGCACACCGCGGTGGAGCTGCGGGGCGTGACGGTCTTCCCGATCTCGACGGTGAAGGGCCAGTCGTGGCTGTTCTCCTACGGCTTCATGGGCACCGACCCCCTGCGGCGCATCGCTGACGTGGCGGGCGACGCCGGAGGCCGCGGAGACGCCGTGGTGGTCCCTCAGCACCACGCGCCGGTGCCCTTGAAGAGCAGGTTCATGCAGCACTTCGACGGTCTGCGCGACCACCACGAGGTGAGCGCGCTCTTGCGCAAGGCGCCGAACCTGACGGTGATCCACGGGCACGTGCACGAGCGCCGTGCCGACGCGGTGGAGCCGACCCGCGGCGCGCAGGTGTACGCCGTGGGGGCGGTGTTCGACGACGCCGACGCGGTGCGCTTCTACCGCGCCGAGGGCGGCGTCATCGAGGCGATGGAAGAAGACCCGCAGCCCTACGCCGACGCGGCGGAGTAGCGCGGCGCGGCTGCGCCGCGGGGGCGCGGTACGACCCACCACGTCGGTGCGGACAGGATCGGCGCGCTGGGCTTAGCCGCTGGACGCGTCCGCCCCCGTCGCCTGCGTCTACGCGCGCTTGCACGTCCCCCAACACTGCGTCGCTCGCTCACGCCCCCGTCGTCGAGCGCAGCTTGCGCCAGTCGACGATCGCGGTCGCGCCCTCGTCGGGCTGGCACTCCGGGCAGAACTCCGCGTCGTGGCCGTGGACGCCCGCGCTCCGGATCGTCGCTCCGCACCGCGCGCACGGCTGCCCGGCGCGGCCCCGCACCTTCAAGAAGTCCCGCACCTTCTCGTCGAGCGGAGGCTCTCTGCGCGCGATCTCGTCTCGCGCGTCGGTGAGCACGGCCACGATCGCGTCGGCGCGCAGGAGGAGCGTCGCGCGCGTGACGGGCTCAGAGGTTCCCGCGGCGGTGACAAGCGTGAGGCGCGCGACGCGACCGCCGACGCGAGGGTCGTCGGCGTCACGGCCTCCGAAGGCGCAGGGTCGGCCCGTCGGCGCCTTCACCCACGGTCCACGCCGACCGCGCGGTCGGGTCGAGCCGCGCGTGGAGCCAGCGAGAGCGTCGCTGCCGAAGCCTCGATCCGCGAGCGCGGGCCGTGATAGGCGATGGTGAAGCGCGCGACGTCGCGGTTGGAGTCGCTCGCCATCACGACGGAATCTCACACGCACCACCACCGCGCCCCCGCGGCAGCGCTTGCCCAAAGCCCGCCGCAGGGCGGGCGTCACTGCGTAAGCGCCGGGGTGCAGGCGCGGCAGCGCCCAACCCCAGCGACAGCGCACTACTTTCCGCTGAGCGCCGCCCCCGCCGCCTGCGTCTACGCGCGCTTCACGTCGCCCACCGCTTCGTCGCTCGCTCAGACCCCGTCGGCGCGCGGAGCTTGCGCCAGTCGACGATCGCGGTGCGCCCTCGTCGGGCTGGCACTCCGCAGAACCCCGTCGTGGCCGGGACGCCCGCACTCCGGATCGTCGCTCCGCACCGCGCGCACGGCTGCCCGGCGCGGCCCCGCACCTTCAAGAAGTCCCGCACCTTCTCGTCGAGCGGAGGCTCTCTGCGCGCGATCTCGTCTCGCGCGTCGGTGAGCACGGCCACGATCGCGTCGTGGAGCGCGTCGGCCTCCGCGGGCGTGAGCGATGACGCGCGGCGCTTCGCAGCCGCGCCGCCCAGCACACCTCGTCGGCGTAGGCGTTCCCCATCGCGTCGAGCGCGGCCTTGTCCATCAGGAACACCTTCACCTGATCCCGCCGCTTCTTCGCCATCGCGCGGAAGCGCTCCCGCGTGAACGCCCCCGCGTCGAGCACATCCACGCCCACCGCGCCGTAGCCCGGGATCACCTCCGTCGCGCCGCGCGCCACCACGTAGACCTTCCCCATCTGCACGTCGTCGCGGTAACGGAGCGCCCGGCCGTCGTCGAGCGACAGCGACACCGCGAGGTCGCGCGGAGACTTCTCCTTCGCGCCCGCCACCGCGAAGCGACCCGCGAGCATCGGCGCGACGATGAGGTCGAGGTCCCCGTCGAGCGCGAAGCACACGAAGTGCGCGCGTCGCGTCACCGACTGCACGCGACGTCCTTCGAGCGCCTTCACCCCGCCCGGGACGGCCACGCGCAGCACCACGGGCTTCTTCACCGTCACCGCGGTGAACGCGCGCCCCGCGAGCGCCGCGTCGAGCCTCGGGACGACGTACTCCAGGTCGGGCCTCTCGGGCATGGCCGCGAGGGGAGCACGGCCCGCGCGGCGGACTCCAGTTCGTGGGGAGACCCCTCACTCGCCGATGATCTTCACGAGCACGCGCTTGCGGCGGCGGCCGTCGAACTCGCCGTAGAAGATCTGCTCCCACGGGCCGAAATCGAGCTTCGCGTCGGTGATCGCCACCACCACCTCGCGGCCCATCACCTGGCGCTTCAGGTGCGCGTCGCCGTTGTCCTCGCCCGTGCGGTTGTGCTGGTACGCGCTCGTCGGCGCGTGCGGCGCGAGGCCCTCCAGCCACTTCGCGTAGTCGGCGTGCAGCCCGCGCTCGTCGTCGTTGATGAACACGCTCGCGGTGATGTGCATCGCGTTCACGAGGCACAGCCCCTCGCGCACGCCGCTCTCGCGCAGCGCCGCCTCGACCTCGGCGGTGATGTTCACGAACTCCATGCGCTGCCGGGTCTCGAACCACAGCTCCTTGCGGAACGACTTCATGGGCCGCGACGATACCGCCGCTGGCCCCCGCGCTCCTCGCTTGCTACAAGCCGTCGCCGTGGCGCCTCACCGCGTCACCCCTATGGCCCACCGCTGACCGCCGAGCACACCCGTCGCGACCGTCGAGCGCCCCTTCGGCAGCGCTCACCCACGCAACGCTGTTCCGGAGTCAGCCACCATGTTGTGCCTCGAAGCGCGCGCGCTCGCCGTCGCGGTGGGCGCCCGCACCCTGTTCTCCAACGTCGACCTCCACCTCACCCGCGGCTGGTACGGCCTCGTCGGCGCCAACGGCGCGGGCAAGTCCACGCTCCTGCGGGTCCTCTCGGGTGAGCTCACGCCCACCCACGGCGCCGCGCGGGTCTCTCCCGCCGACGCCGTGATCGCCCGCTGCGACCAGCGCGTCGACGCCCTCGACGACGAGGTCCGCGACCTCGCCGACCGCGCCGACGGAGGCGCCTCCTCGCTGCGCGCGTCGCTCCGGCTCGACCCGGACGAGCTCGCCCGCTGGCCCACGCTCTCGCCCGGAGAGCGCAAGCGATGGCAGGTCGGCGCGGCCCTCGCGCGGGAGCCCGACGCGCTCCTCGTCGACGAGCCCACCAACCACCTCGACGCCGAGGCCACGCGCTGGGTGCTCGACGCGCTCCGGCGCTTTCGCGGCGTGGGCGTGATCGTGTCGCACGACCGCGGCGTGCTCGACGCGCTGCCCAACACCATCCTGCGCGTGCACGGAGGCACCGTCACCGCGCACCCGGGCCGATGGAGCGAGGTGCGCGACGACCTCGACCGCGCGAGCGTGAGCGGGTCTCCGCGCGGGAGAAGCTCTCGCGGGAGGCGAGCGCGAGCGCGAGGCGGCTGTCCGACGCGCGGCGCACGCACGAGTCGGCGAAGCGGGGCTTGTCGACGGGGTCGCGGATGAAGTCCGCGAAGGACCACGACGCGCGCGGAGGTCTCGCGAAGGGCAAGGCCGAGATGGCCGAAGCACGACACGGACGTCGGGTGTCGGAGTTCCGCGCCGAGGCCGAGCGGGCGAGAGAGGCGCTCGACGCGGTGACCGTGGAGAAGCGCCGCGGGCGCGAGCTCTTCGTCGACTACGCCCCCTGCCCCCGACCACGCGTCGCCACGCTCGACGGGTGGATGCTCGCGCGCGACGGGCGCGTCCACGTCGCGGGGCGCAACGGGGCGGGGAAGACCACCTTCCTGCGCGCGCTCCTCGCGGCGACGGAGCTTCCGCCCGAGCGCGTGCTCTACCTCCCGCAAGACACCACCGCCGAGGAGGACCGCGAGGCGCTGGCGGCGCTGCGTGGGCTCGACCCCGACGCGAGGGGGCGGGCCCTGTCGCTGGTGGCCGCGCTGGGCGCCGACCCCGACGCGCTCCTCCGCACGACGGCGCCGTCACCGGGCGAGGCGCGTCAGCTACGGATCGCGATGGGCCTCGCGCGGCGGGTGTGGCTGGTGGCGCTCGACGAGCCGACGAACCACCTCGACCTCGACGCGATCGAGCGCCTGGAGCGCTGCCTCGCGGAGTACCCCGGCGCGCTGGTGCTGGTGACGCACGACGCCGCCCTCGCCGCCCGCTGCACGACGGAGACGCGGTCGCTCACCCCTCCCTGACCTCGAGCGCGCGCAGGGCGCGGGTGTAGCGCACCGGAGACGGGGTCGTCGCGTCGTCGAGCGACCGCAGCGCCTCGGGCAGCGAACGCAGCGCCCCCTCCGCGCGCGACCGCGCCTGCTCCGTGGCCTCGGGCGCCGTCGAGAGGTCGCGCACCAGCTTTCCCCGGCGCATCACGGGCACCAGCATCGGCGTGCCCTCCATCGACTCCTCCGTCGCCGGGTCGGCGCGGCCCACCACGTCCTCCAACAGGGTCCCCGCGTCGGCGTAGCGGCGCCACACCTGCCGCGCCCCGGCCGTGCTGGGCTTCCCCGGCGAGCGCTTGCCCACCGGGACCCGCACCCCGCGGCGGTCCTCGATCTCCACCAGCTTGTAGATCGCCCCCAGCGAGGGCGCGTCGGGCGTGAGCGTGATGGCCGTGCCCACCCCGAAGGCGTCGCACGGCGCCCCCGCCTCGACCAACGCTCGGATCCGGTGCTCGTCGAGGTCGTCGCTCGCCACCACCTTCACCTCCGGCCGACCCGCCGCGTCGAGGATGCGACGGACATCCCGCGAGAGCGCCTCGAGGTCGCCCGAGTCGATGCGCACCGCGCGTACACTCCCGCCCGCACGCGCCGCCCGCAGCGCGCCCCGCAGCGTGTCGTAGGTGTCGACCAGCAGGGTCGTCCCGTGGGGAAAGGCCTCGGCGAAGCGCTGGAAGGCCGCCTCCTCGCCGTCGTCGACGTGGGCCAGCACGTAGCTGTGCGCGATGGTGCCCGCCACGGGGACCCCGAAGCGCATCCCCGCCTCCTCGCAGCTCGTCGCCGCGCACCCCGCCACATAGGCCGCCCTCCCCGCCCACGGGGCCGCGAGGGGGTCGCTCCGGCGCGCGCCGAACTCGTACACAGGGCGGTCGCCCGCCGCGAGCACCACCCGCGCGGCCTTCGAGGCCACCCGCGTCTCGGCGTTGAACACCCCCAGGAGGAAGGTCTCCAGGAGCTGCCCCTCGGCCAGAGACGCCTCGACCCGGAGCAGGGGCTCGCCCTCGAAGGCCACCTCGCCCTCGACGAAGGCGTCGAGGTCTCCGCGAAACCGGAATTCCCTGAGGTAGTTCTCCATCGCCTCGGTCATCACGTCGGCGAGGCCCGGGGCGCGGCGGAGGTAGTCCACCTCCTCGTCGGTGAACCGCAGGCCCTGGAGGTAGCGCACCACCCGGTCGAGCCCGGCCATGAGCAGGAACCGCCGCTGGGGCGGGAGCCGACGCACGGAGAGCTCGAAGACGCCACGACGCTCGGCGATCCCCTCGCGGAGGTAGGCCCCGAGCATGGCGAGCTCGTACCGGTCGGTCAGGAGGGCGTGCATCCCCCCGATGGCGCCACGTCCCTCGGAGCGGCGCAAGGGGGCCGACGGAGGCCCTCCGAGGTCGTGGGTTCAGCGGGGCGCGATGACCCGGATGCCTTCGAAGAAGCGGATCATCTCGTCGAAGGCCCGCGCCCGACCGAGCTGCAGGAGGTGCCCGCCCGTGAAGGTCTCGACCCGCGCGTCGAAGTGCCGGGCGATGCGGTGGGCGTGGGTGACGGGGGTGATGCGGTCGTCCGAGGCGGCCAGCACCAGCACCCGCTCGGGCGCCACGCGCGGAGGGCGCGCGAAGGGAGACACCACCCGGTAGGCGTCTTCGATGCGGGGGCGCACCCACGCCGGGGGCTCCTCGGGGCGGCCCGCGCGGTGCTCCATGTAGGCGTCGGCCAGCGAGGCCAGGGGGATCATCGGGACGACGAAGTCCCAGCCGTCGTCGACGGTCGCGAGGAGGGACGAGGTGTACCCGCCGAGGGACATCCCGAAGAGGCCCACCCGGGACGACCCCCGGGACTTCAGCCACTCCCGCCACGCGCGAAGGTCGTACACGGCGTGGGCGAAGCCCTCGACGGTGCGCCAGGGGTTCCGCCCCGGAAAGGCCCCGCGCATCCCCGGCGGCATCCGCGGCCCGTGAAAGGGCAGCACCACCAGCATCACGTCGAGCCCGGCGGCGTAGAGCCTCTTCGCGTCGAAGGCCGCCTCTTCGAAGGCGAAGGCCCCGCCGAGGTAGCCGTGCACGCACACCACCGCGGGCCGCGGGGTGGGGTGAGCCCAGAGCCGCGCGTGGGCGCGGGCGTTCTGCGCGTGGGAGCGGTACTCGTCGGCGGGCTCGGGGTGCACGGGCTCGAAGCCGCTGGCCACGTCGAGGTCGATCACCGCGCCCCCGTCGGAGAGCCCGCGCACGCGGGTCGCGGTCGGCTCGATGGGAGACGGCGGGACGAAGAACCCGTCGGGGTGCGAGAGGTGCCGCGGGTCGGCGTAGGCGTCGCGCACCTGATCGAGGGTGGCGAGGCGGCGAGGGCCGTCGTTCTCGGCGCGGGGGTCGCGGGCGATGTCGAGGGCGAGGTGGACCATGGCCCGGTCGAAGGCCGCGCCGGCGCGACCGAGCACCTCGGTGAAGAAGGGGCGGGTCACGTCGGGAGCCTCGACACGCGGTGCAGGTCGGGGGTGAGGAGCCCGTCGAAGCGCGCGCCCTCGGGGGTGAGGGTGAGGGCGCAGGCCGCGGACTTGTCGTAGCCGAGCCAGCGCACGGAGGGCCCGAGGAGCTGGCGGGTGAGCGACGAGAGCGTGGGCTCGTGGCCGACGAGCATGAGGGGCCCGGGGCCGGGGTACTCGCGCACGGCCGCGAGCACGGCGGCCACGTCGCCGGTCGCGAGGGCGCGGAGCACGCGGATGCGGTCGTCGAGCTCGAGGACCGCGGCGATGATCTCGGCGGTCTGGGTGGCCCGGACGAGGGGCGAGGTCCAGAGCTCGTAGGGGTGGTGCTCGGGGAGGAGCGCCGCCGCGACCTCGCGGGTGGTGCGGCGGCCGTGGGCGGTGAGCCAGCGCTCGCCGTCGGACATCCCCGCGCCCTGATCGACGGCCTCTCGTGTCGCACGACGATGAGTTGCATACAGGCCGAGACCGCTACCACGAGTCGCCGGGTGGCGGCGCGCGCGGGGTGCGGACTATGCTCGCGCCCGCGATGAGACCCCCCGGCGCCGGCGAGTTCCTGTTCATCCTGCTCCTGTGCCTGGTGGTCTTCGGGGCCTCGAAGGTGAACTGGATGGGCGACGTCCTCGGCGGCTTCGTGCGGAACTTTCGCCGCGGCCTGAAGAACGACGACCGCATCGCGGTGCGCCGCCTCGACGACGACGCCCCCAAGCCCTGACCGCCCCGTGGGGTGATCGCACCCCACGCTCCCGCCCGCGGTGGGGTGACGCCACACCACCCTCGCCCAGCGCTTTCGCGCACTTCGCCTCGGCACGCGGCGCGCCCTCTCTCGACCCGAGAGGAGCGCAACGCCATGCACATCGAGAGCGCCGCGGTCAGCCACCAGGGACGCCGCACCAACAACGAAGACGCCTGGGTCGACGACAGCGCCCACGGCCTGTGGGCCGTGGCCGACGGGATGGGCGGCTACGAGGGCGGAGAGGTCGCCAGCCGCATCGCCGCCGACACCCTGCGGTGGTTCGTGGCGCGGAACCAGGGCGACGACGACGTGACCTGGCCCTTCGCCATCGACCCGGAGAAGGCCCTCGACGAGAACCTCCTCGCGACGGCGGTGAAGCTCGCCGACCGCGAGATCCACGCGCGACGTCACGGTCGGCTGCGGTCGATGGGGTCGACCGTGGCCGCGGTGATGGTGCGCGGCCGAGACGCGGTGGTAGCCCACGTCGGAGACAGCCGCGTGTACCTCCTTCGTGGCGGAAAGCTCTCGCAGGTGACCCGCGACCACTCGCTCTACGCCGAGATGGTCGCCCTCGGGATGGAGGTCCCCCCGAAGGCGCAGTTCCCCCACGCCAACGTGATCACCCGCGCGCTCGGGATGAAGCCCCCCACCCAGGTCGACGTCTCGCGCCTGCCGCTCCGCCCGGGCGACGCAGTGCTCCTCTGCACCGACGGCCTCGTCGAGTCGATGGACGACCCGCGCATCGCCGAGGTGCTCTCGACGAAGGCGGCCCCCGAGGCGGCCCGCGCGCTGGTGACCGAGGCCCTGAAGCGCGGCACCCGCGACAACGTCACCGTGGTGGTGCTCCGCGTCGCGGCCTGAGCGCTCACATCCGCGCGGTGCCGACCACGGGCCAGCGGCGCTCGGCGCAATCGGTGAGGCCGCACGAGACGCCCGCGAAGCTCACCGAGAAGGTGCCCATGAAGCGCGTCGCCGTCGTGAAGACGCCGTCGAGCGTGTAGACCTCGTTGCAGTCTCCCGCCATCGTCCCGCTCACGCGGAACGCGCCCGTGCCCGAAGGGAGCGAGCCCGTCATCGGCACAGGGGCGCCGTTCACCGTGAGCGAGGCGCTCCCCACCACCACCTGCAGCGCGGTGAACGAGAAGTCGACCACCGTGAGCACCCCCGCGGCGCTGCACCGGTAGGCTACGGGCATCCCTTCGAGGTCGTAGAAGCCCGAGCGCGCCGCCGTGCCCATGCACGTCGGGTCGGTGGTGTGCGCGCACATCTCGCCCGTCTCCTGGCAGGCGTCGACCGTACACGCCACGCCGTCGTCGCAGCTCACGGCCTCGCCCGCCACGCACGCGAGCTCCGAACACCGCTCGGCCCCGTTGCAGCGCAGGCCGTCGTCGCAGTCGCGGTCCGACGAGCACGCGGCCTCGACCACGCAGCCCATCCCCGCGAGGCAGCGCTGGCCCATCGCGCAGCGCGCGTTCTGCGCGGTGTGCGCGCACGCGCCCGACACGGTGCAGGTGTCCTCGGTGCACGGGATGCTGTCGTCGCAGTCGGCGGCGCTCCGGCACTGCGCGCTCGACGCGGCCACGCACCCGCGGGTCGCGTCGCAGCTCTGCCCCGCGGGGCACATCTCGTCGCGGGGCGTGCGCTGGCAGAAGCCCTCGACGAGGCACACGTCGCGCGTACACGCCACGCGATCATCGCAGTCGGCCGTGGCCGCGCAGCGGGTCGATCCCGCCGGCGCGCAGCCCGTCGCGCCACACGTCTGCCCCGAGGGGCACTGCCCGTCGTCGGGCACGTGCTCGCACACCCGGTCGACGGTGCAGACGTCGCGGGTGCAGGCCACGCCGTCGTCGCAGGCCGCGCTCGACGCGCAGGCCCCCGTCGCGGTGAGGCCCGACGGAGACTCGTCGGCGCAGCCCGCGAGCGCGACCATCACCACGAACCAGCGCGAGACGCGAGCGATCACGAGAGACCTCCCTCTACCGGCGAGAGCCCGAGACCTCGCCCGACTGCGCGCGGCACCCGAGCACCGCGGAGCAGGCGTCGAAGGCGATGTTCCACGAGCCGCTGAAGCGCCCGTCGGCGGTGAAGCTCCCGGCGAGGGCGTAGCGCCAGGTGCAGCCGCCGCGCGACTCGCTCCCCGTGGCCGAGAACATCCCGCCCGACGGCGGCGAGCCCGTGAGCGCCGCGGGAAAGCCCTCGACCCGCACGCCCCCCGACGCCAGCGAGAGGGTCACCGTCGCGACGGGCCCGATGGAGCCCGCCCCGCACGAGTACGCGATCGTTGGAGTGAGCGCGTAGGTCCCCGCCGAGAAGCTCCCTCCGCACGGAGAGACGGGCGGGTGGTCGCAGCTCCGCGTACCCTCGTTGCAGACGTCGCCGGTGCAGGGGTCGCCGTCGTCGCACGCGCGGGCCGTGCCCCGGGCGCACGCTCCGCTCACGCAGCGCTCGTCGCCGTCGCAGTAGACCCCGTTGGCGCAGTCTTCGTCGCGGGCGCAGCGCCCCTGGGCGGCGCACCCCGTCGAGGTGCAGGTCTGCCCGCTCGCGCAGCGCGAATCGTCGCGCACGCTCTGGCACACGCCTCCGACGGCGCAGAGGTCGCGGGTGCACGGGACGCCGTCGTCGCAATCGGCGTCGGCCGCGCAGGTCATCGCGCTCACGCAGCCGCGCGCGAGGTCGCAGCGCTCGCCCATCGCGCAGCGAGAGGTGACCGCGACGTGCTCGCAGACGCCTCCCACCACGCACGCGTCGTCGGTGCACGCGAAGCCGTCGTCGCAGTCGGCCTGCGCGCGGCAGCGCTCTCCGCCCGCGTCGACGACGGTCCGCACGTCGACCACGCTCCCCGCGTCCGACGCGGTGAACACCCCATCACGAGAGGGACCGCCGCACCCGGCCACACACAGCACCAGCCACACGCGCCCGCGCATCGCGCCCCCGACTCTACACCACCCGCCCCTCAGCCCTCGTCGCCCTCGTACATCCCGTGGCGCTTCAACAGGGCGCGCAGGTGCTTTCGGTCGACCCCGCTCGCGCGCGAGGCCGCCGACAGGCTCCCGCCGCTGCGCGCCATCAGCGCCGCGAGGTAGCGCCTCTCGAAGCCCTCCACCGCGATCGCCTTGGCCTCGGCCCACGGCAGCTCCACCCGAACCGGCACCCCCTCGTCGCTCTCGGCGCTCGCCTCACCGGGAGCGTTCACCCGTAGCCCCGCGAAGCCCGCAGCCCCCGGGCTCAGCGCCAGCGCGCGGTCGATCACGTTGCGCAGCTCCCGCACGTTCCCCGGCCAGTCGTGCGCGAGCAGACGGTCGAGGTTCGGACCTTCGATCGGCCCCGGCTCGACACCCCGACGCGAGAGCATCGCGCGCACGATGGGGGCGATGTCCTCTCTCCGCGCCCGCAACGGAGGCAGCACCACCCGCAGCACCGACAGCCGGTAGTAGAGGTCCGCGCGAAAGCTCCCGTCGGCCACCGCGGTCGACAGGTCGTGCCGGCTCGCGGCCACCACCCGCACGTCGACCTCGCGCTCCGCGTCCGACCCCACCGGCCGCACCCGCCGCGTCTCCACCGCGCGCAGGAGCCGCGACTGCACCGAGGCCGACACGCCCGACAGCTCGTCGAGGAAGAGCGTGCCCCCGTCGGCCCGCGCGAAGGCCCCCGCGCGCGTGTTCGACGCGCCGGTGAACGCGCCTCGTACGTGACCGAACAATTCGCTCTCCAACAGCGACTCGGGGAGCGCGCCGCAGTCCACCGCCACGAAGGGCCCGCGACGTCGCGCCCTCGTCGTGCAGCGCCCGCGCCGCGAGCTCCTTGCCCGTGCCCGTCTCTCCTCCAAGAGCACCGTCACGTCGCCCTTCGCGGCGAGCTCCAGCACCGCGAAGACCTCGCGCATCGCGAGCGACTCGCCCACCAGCTCGCCGAAGCTCCGCGACCGCGAGGGCGTCACTTCCACAGGGCGCGCCACGGGCTGAAGGCGCAGGTAGCTCCGCCCGACCTTGAGCGTCGCGCCGAGGCCCACCCGCGCCTCGGTGATCGACGACGCCTCGTACACCGTGCCGTTGGTGCTGCCGAGGTCGCGCACCACGAAGCCCGCGCCCTCGGCGGCGACCGAGAGGTGACGTCGCGAGGCCCGGTCGTCGGTGAGCACCAGCGCGCAGTCGTCGCCCGTGCCCACCAGCAGCGGGGAAGAACCCACGGTCGCGGCGCGGCCCGCGTCGGGGCCCTCGATCACCACGAGCTGCACCGCCGCCCCGGTCTTCACGCCGGGGAGGGACTCGGTGTGCACCGTGGCGATCCGCGCGCTCACAGGCGATGATCGCTACCACGTGATGGGCGAGCCCCCGAAGCGCATCGGTCCCTTTCGCGTGCTGCGGAGCGTCGGGCGCGGAGGCATCGCCGAGGTCTTCCTCGCGGTGGCGCACGGGGCGAGCGGCTTCGAGCGCAAGGTCGCGCTGAAGGTGCTGCTCCCCGAGCTCCAGGGCGACGGCGACCACGAGCGCGTGCTGGTCGACGAGGCGCGCCTCGCCGCGGCGCTGCGCCACCAGAACCTCGTCTCCGTCGACGACCTGGGCGTCTCTGACGGCGTGTGGTGGGTGCGGATGGAGTGGGTCGACGGCGCAGACCTCGCGGCGGTCCTCGACGGCGGCCCGCTGCCCCCGGCGCTCGCGCTGATGGTGGCCGAAGAGATCGCGCGGGCGCTGGCCTTCCTGCACGCGGCGCGCGACGACGCGGGGCGGCCCCTGGGCCTCGTGCACCGCGACGTGAGCCCGGCCAACGTGATGGTCTCCCGCGCGGGCGAGGTGAAGCTCGGAGACTTCGGCATCGCGAAGGCCACGGTGCTCCGCGAGGTCACCGACGTCGGCGCCCGCAAGGGAAAGTGGGCGTACATGTCCCCCGAGCAGGTGGCCGGCGCGCCCGTCACCGACGCGAGCGACCGCTTCTCGCTCGGGATCGTCCTGTGCGAGCTCCTCACGGGGTCTCGCCCCTTCGACGACGTCTCGCCCCTCCTCACGATGGAGCGCATCCGCGCCTGCGAGCCTCCAACGCTCCCTGGCCTCGACGACGACCTGCGCGACCTCGCGCACGCGGCCCTCTCCCTCGACCCCGCGGGGCGCTTCGGCAGCACCCGCGCGATGTACGGCGCCCTCTCGGCCGCGCGCTCTCGCCGCCCGCGCGTCGACGCCTTCGACCTCGCCGAGCTGGTGATCGACCGCGTCGAGCGGCGTTGATTCCGCGCGTGCCCCGTGGCACGTCGCACGGCCGTGAGCACGCCGCCGCCTGAAGCCCCGAGACCATTTCGCCGCAGGGGGGTCACCCTCACCCTGGCGCTGATCGCCGCAGCGGCCTACGCGGGGGCGCAGAGCGCGTGGGCGCTCTCGGTGGTGCTCATCGCCGGGTGCAGCGTGTTCGTGGCCTTCGAGTTCGCGCTGGTGAAGGTCTCGGTGCGGCTGCTCGAGCGCGACGCGACGGAGCGCAAGCCCGGCGCGGGGGTGCTCCTCGACATGAAGCGCGACATGAACGCGATGCTCGCGGCGTGTCAGTTCGGGATCACCCTCACCAGCCTGGGCGTGACCCTCGCGCTGGAGCCCGCCCTGCACCACGCGCTCTCGCAGTACGAGCGCATCGCCGCGGCCTCGCCGCAGATCGCGATGGCGGTGGGCGCGTTCTTCCACGTGACCTTCGGCGAGCTCGTGCCCAAGGGCATCGCGCTGGTGGTGCCCGAGCGGGTGCTCTACGCGACGGCGCCGCTGATGCGGATGTTCCGCTGGGTGGCGGTGCCCTTCATCAAGACCTGCAACGGGATCGCGAACGCGGTGGTGAGCGCGGTGACGGGCCGCCACCCCGACGCGGCGGGCGCGCACGACGAGGGGATGGACATCGAAGAGGCCCTCGTCTACGCGAACGCGACGGGGCAGATCCACCCCGACCAGCTCAAGCTGATGCGCAACGTGCTGGGCTTCTCCGCGCGCATCGCCCGCGAGGTGATGACCCCCGCGAAGGACGTGCTCTCGGTGGACCTCAAGGAGCCCTGGGCCGACGCGCTCAAGCGCGTGGAGGAGCACCGCTTCAGCCGCTACGTGGTGACCGACGGGGCGTGGCACAAGGTGGTGGGCTACGTGCGCAAGGCCGACGTGCTGCGCTCCGAGCTGCGCGGAAAGCGCTCCCTCGCGGCGCTGGTGCTGCCCATCGAGAAGCGGCCCGAGACGGTGGCGCTCGAGCGCGTGAACATCTTCGTGGGCTGCCCGATGATCGCGCTCTACGACGAGCACGACGGCTTCGTGGGCCTGCTCACGGCCGAAGACGTGGTGGAGCAGATCGTCGGGGAGATCTACGACGAGCGCGACCCGCGCGACCGCCCCTCGGTCGAGACGCTGCCCGACGGCACGCTGGTGCTCGACGGAGAGATGCTCCTCGCCGACGCGGCCGAGGTGCTCGAGCTCTTCGACCTCACCGAGTACGAGGACATCGACACGGTGGGCGGCCTGGTGCTGAAGCTCCTGGAGCGCGAGCCGCAGGTGGGAGACGCCGTGACCGTGGGGCATTTCGAGTGCACGGTGCGCGAGGCTCAGGGCTTCAAGATCACGCGGCTGCACTGCGTGAAGCGGGCGAGCGCGGCGCCGGTCGAGGAGGACGAGGCGGCGGGCTGAGCCCGCGGGTGTTACGGTCGACGAGAGGTCTACGGCATGGCTGACGCTGGCGCCCTCGACGGCCCCGACGATTTCGAGCGCAGGTACATGGACGCCGACCGCGCCCTGGTGCGCGTGCGACGTCGGCAGCCGCGGTGGGCCCGCGTCGCGATGCTCGCGGTGGTGGTCTGGTGGGTGGCGCAGCTCGTCCCGGTGCTGATGCTCCTGTGGCGGCTGATGCACCTGCCCGGCGCCCTGTGGACGGCCCTCGGCTACGCGCTCTACCTCCTGGCGTGCACGGCGCTGATGGTGACGGGCTTCCTCGGGGGCCTCGCGGCGCGGGTGGTGCTGTCGCCGTCGCACCTGCGGGTGCAGCAGGCGCTCCTCCTGATCGAGATCCCGGTGTCGTCGGTGCGCGCGGTGAGCGTCGAGCGCGTCGGGTGGCGCGCGCCCGGGTCGGTGTGGGGCAACCTCCGGCTGCGCGAGCAGAGCTACGGCTTCCCCTGGGAGAAGCAGGCCCTGAGGGTGGCGTGGGTCGACGAGAAGGGCCGCGACCGCGTGACCTGGGTGCGCACCGACGCGGCGGAGTCGTTCCGCCGAGAGCTCAGCGCGCTGCTCGACGGCGGAGAGGGCACGGGCCTGCGCGTCGCGACCGACGACGTCGACGTCGCGAATGAAGAGTCCGAGGTCGAGCGCGCGGTCGAGCCCGCGAGGCGCGCGAAGGGCTGACTACGGGCCGCCCTGGTTGCTCCAGGCGGGGTCGTCGGTGGCGAGCGCGGTGAGCCACGCGGCGAGCGCGGGGGTGGCCGTGGCGAAGCCCACGTGCAGCGCGCCGGGGATGAAGAAATAGCGACCGTTGGTCCACCGCGACGACATGGCGCGGGCGAAGGCGTTGAGCTCGTTGTTGAAGGCGAAGACGGTCATGCCCATGAAGGTCGAGATGACCGAGTCGTGGGTGTACGACACGAGCCCGAAGCGGTTGTCGGGGTAGCGCGTGCGCAGGTGCTCGGCGATGGCGCCGATGTCGTCGCACGACGCGCACCCAGCGGGGAGCTGGAGGTTCCACGCGCGGCGCCAGTCGGCCCAGCGGGTGCCCGCGGGCTGGATGGGCTGCCCCGAGTCGTCG
Source organism: Polyangiales bacterium (assembly GCA_041389825.1). Classification (GTDB taxonomy): domain Bacteria; phylum Myxococcota_A; class Polyangia; order Polyangiales; genus JAEYZO01. The sequence goes on from JAWKRC010000004.1 coordinate 275,075, forward strand.
ACCACGTCGACGCGCGCCGCGGGGAAGGCGCGCTGCACGCGGTCCATGTTGAGGGCCGAGCCGAAGCCGCCCGCGGAGTCTCCCATCAGCCACACGCGCCGCGCCCGCGGGAAGGTCGCCACCACGCGCCGCAGGAACAGGTCGAGGTTGCGCGCGCCGACGTGGTGAAAGTCCATCCGTCGGCCGAGGAAGTTGTACGTGGTCACCCGGTCGCCCGCGTGCACGTCGCCCGTGCAGTACGGCACGTACACGAGGTTGGTGTCCCGCCACGGGTTGAGCGGGTTCGCGCGCTGGAGCGGGAGCATCACGGGCCGCAGCGCGTCGGTCTCGAAGGCGAGGCGGTTGTACCCCGTGGTCACGTAGAACGACGTGGGCACGGGGCCGAGGCAGGTGGTGTCGTCCCAGCACGCGCCCCCGCCCTGGAGGAAGATCACCACCCGCGTCGGGTCGTCGTTGACGAGGTTCACCCCGATGCCCGTGGGGCTCCCGTCGGCGCACACCGCGCCGGGTACTTCGATCCAGGTCCACTGCCGCGCGGGCGCCGTGAGGGGCTCACCCGCGTCCACCACGGAGGGCGCGTCGACGGCGACGCCCGCGTCGGTCGCGCCCACGTCGGTCGTCGCAGTGACATCAACCATCAACGGCGCGTCGACGGCGCCCGCGTCGAGGTCGGGCGGCGTCGACAGGTCGGGCGCGTCGTAGCCGGGCACGTCGTCGACCACGACGACGTCGGAGGCGCCGCCACAACCCGCGGCGAGCGAGAGGCAGAGCGCGGTCGCGAGGGAGGTGCTTCGCATCACGGGCGGCCGTGATGGGAGACCCGCGCGCGCCGCGAGTCAACCGCCCGCGGGCGCGTGGATTATCCTCCGCGCGTGTCCGAGACGAAGCCCAAGCCCAAGGCTGACCCGCGCAGGTGCAGGTGCTGGCCGAGCTCCTGCGAGAGGCGCCGCGCACCTACGACGAGCTCGCGCAGAACTCCCTCCTCGAGCTGTCGCGCCGATCGCTCCAGGACTACCTCGAGCGCCACCTCCCCGCGGCGGGCTACGAGGTGCAGCGCGGGCGCACGCCGGGCAGGGCCAAGGCGACCTTCTTCCTCGACAACCGCTCGGCCGACGAGGACCCCAACGCGGTGAACCGCGCCGCGCTCGCCCTCGCGCGGGGCGTGCTCGCGGGGCTCTTCCCGCTCGAGGGCACGCAGCTCGACCGGCTGTCGCGCCGCGCGCCGTCGCGGGTGCTCGCCTTCGCGTCGGGCGTCGCGGAGTACCAGCAGCACCACATGCAGGCCCTCCTCAAGTGGATCAACGCCGCCGAGCAGGACCCGCCCCGCGCCCTGATGATCCGCTACGACGCCGCCCGCGACGGCGGAAAGCACCGCGAGCCCCCGCGACCCCGCCTCGTGTGGCCCCTCGGGGTCGTGCTCCGCGAGGGCCGGCGCATCTACCTCCAGGCCCTCGTCGAGCCCGCGGCGAGCCTCGAAGACGCGCGCAACTTCGCCCTCGAGCGGGTCTACTCGGGCGCCCGCGACTGCGGCGTGTGGCACGCCGACGCCGCCCACCAGTTGCCCACCGACTTCCTCCGCGCGCTGCGCCCCCGCCCGCAAGACCTCGTGCACGCGCCCTTCGGGCTCATCCGGCCGAACGTCTCCGACGAACCCGTCGACGTGCGCGTGCGCTTCGACGCCTCGCAGGCCCCCTACGTGCGCGGCCGCAAATGGCACGCGCGCCAGAGCGAGAAGACCCTCGCCGACGGCGCCCTCGAGCTCTCCTTCGGCCCCGTCGACTGCCGCGAGGCCGTCGGCTGGTGCTCGCAGTGGTTCGACGGCGTCACCGTGCTCGGCGACGACACCTTCCGCGCGCGCTACGAGCGCTCCCTCGAGACGCGCCTCGCCGCGCAGCGCGCCCCGCAGAGACCGGCCCGCGCGAGCCGGTAATCAGCGACCCGCTGCCAGGATATCGGCCTTCGTTCGGCAACGAGCTGCCGACCTCGCCCGAGCCCTTCGCCCGCCGTCGCACCTTCGGGGTCACGGAGGCGACGATGATCGACTGGGTGACGCTCTTGACGAACTGGCGGCTGGCTTCGACGAAGGGCGCGAAGGCGCGGGCGACGACGCGGCTGCTGACCGAGGTGCGGCGGGCCGCGAGCGCGAGCGCGCGCAGGGAGTTCAACCTCGCGCGCTGGGAGTGCGACGACGTGGCGCAGGACGTGTGCGTGAAGGTGATGGCGGCCATCGCGGGGCTGCGGGCCGACGTGGCCTTCGCGGCGTGGCTGCGCGAGGTGGTGCGCAGCGTGGTGCGCTCGGCGGCGCGCAAGGAGCGCTCGCAGCGGCGTCGGGTCGAGGCGATGCACGACCGCTCGGCGCGGTGCGAGGCGCGGCCCGAGCGGCGCTTCGAGGCGCGCGAGGCGCTGGGTCGGGTGCTGCTCGTGCGCGAGTCGATGAGCCCGGCGCTGGGCGCGGTCTTCGACCTGCACCTGGTCGACGGCGAGCCCATCGCCGAGGCGGCGGCGGCGCTGGGGGTGGCCCGTCCCGTGGTCGACACGCGGCTGCGCAGGCTGCGGATCGCCCTGCGCGACGCGGTGCCCGAGGCGGCGTGAGATACGATGCCCGCTCCACAGGGCTCCCGAGCGGGTGTGTCGACGATGACGAGAGGGTTTCGAGCCGCGTGCCTCGCGGCGGTGATGGGCGCGGCGTGCGCCACGGTGAACGAGTCCGACGGCGTGCTCGGTGAAGAGGACGTCCCGGAGGTCGTCGACGACGCGGGGTCCCCGAGGGCGACGTGACGAGCGGCGACGACGCCGCGACGGGAGACGCCGCGCCCGAAGACGCAGGAGCGGACGTAGGTCCCCGCGACGCAGGCCCGACGGACGCGGGCCCGACGAACGCGCCCGATGGACGGGAACACCCGGACGCGGGTCCGGTCGACGGCGGTCCGCGCGACAGCGGGCCGACGGACACGGGCCGCGCGACACGGGCCCGGTCGACACGGGGCCTCCGCCCGAGTGCGCGGCGGGCGCGACGCGGGCTTGCTACAGCGGGCCGAGCGCGACGCGCGGTCGGGGCGCGTGCCGCGACGGCGTCGAGCGGTGCAGCGCGGGGCGGTGGTCGGGCCGGTGTGAGGGCGAGACGCTCCCGATGGCCGCGGAGACCTGCAACAACGTCGACGACGACTGCGACGGGGCGACCGACGAGTCGCTCGCACGCGACTGCTACGGCGGCCCGAGCGGAACGCGCGACGTGGGCGTCTGCCGCGGAGGCACGCAGACCTGCGCGGCGGGCGCGTGGGGCGCGTGCGCGGGCGAGGTGCGCCCCGCGGCGACGGAGACCTGCGGCGACGGAGACGACGACACCTGCGACGGGATGGTCGACGAGGGCTGCGTGTCGCGGCCGAACTTCGCGCTCGGCAACGTGAGCGCGTGCTGGCTCGACGAGGGCGACCGCGCGTACTGCTGGGGCGGGAACTTCTACGGGATGACCGTGTACTCCACCACCAGCGGGTCGGGCACGGCGGTGCGCACGCCCGAGCTCGACGGCCTCACGGTCGCGGCGGGGGAGTACTTCAACTGCGCGCTCCGCGCCGGGGGCACGGTGTGGTGCGCGGGGCTCAACACCGAGGGGCAGCTCGGGGACAACAGCACGACCAACCGCATGAGCCCGGTGCAGGCGCAGGGCGTGACGGCCGCGACGGCCATCGCGGGCGGGTACAAGCACGCGTGCGCGGTGGTCGCGGGCGGCGCGGTGCGCTGCTGGGGGATGAACGGGCGGAGCCAGCTCGGCGCGGCGACCTCGACGACGTGCGGGGCCCAGGCGTGCAGCCGCACGGCGGTCGCGGTGCCCGGGGTGACCGGCGCGACGCAGCTCGCGCTCGGGTACGCGCACTCCTGCGCGCTGCGCAGCGACGGCACCGTGTGGTGCTGGGGCGACAACACCTACGGGCAGATGGGCCGAGGGGCGATGGGAACGGCCGTCGTCTCGCCCGGCGCGGTGCCGGGCCTCGCGGGCGTGCGCGCGATCGAGGGCGGGTACAACCACACCTGCGCGCTGATGGGCGACGGCACGGTGCGCTGCTGGGGCCAGAACTCCTACGGACAGCTCGGCGACGGCACCATGGACACGCGCACGAGCCCGGTGCAGGTGCAGGGCCTCCGCGGCGTGGAGCAGATCGCGGTGGGCTTCTACCACGGGTGCGCGCGCGCCGCGGGGGGCCTGTCGTGCTGGGGCTACAACACCTACGGCCAGGTCGGGAACGGCACCACGACCAACAGCCTCACGCCGAGCACGGTGCCGCTCACGGGCATCACCGACGTCGGCACGGGCTACTGGCACACCTGCGCGCGCAGCACCGGCACCACGCTCTGGTGCTGGGGGTGGAACCTCGCCAACATGCTCGGCACGGGCAACACCACGCCGTCGCAGAGCGCGTCTCCGCTGCGCGTGGTGTTCTGACGCTCAGAAGCTCCCGCTCAGGCCCACCGTCGACCCGTGCGGCCCGACGCTCGCGCTCACGGTCACCGCGGGCGCGCGGCGCGGGGCGCGCGCCCACCACACGAACCCTCCGATCACCGCGGCCGCGCCCACCGCGCCGCTCACGATGGCGGCGGTGCGCCAGGTCTCAGCGTCGTCGAGGTGCGGCTGCGCGCGGTCCGCCTGCGACCTCACGCACGCATTGCCCGGGCACGCATCCTCGGCCTGCGAGAGCGAGTGGGCGAACAGACCGAGGCCCGCGCCCATCAGACCGAGGCCCACCGCGCCCGCGCCCACCAGCACCCACGGGCCCGCGCCCGGCCCGCGCGAGGGCGGGCTCGCCGCGGGGGGCGGAGGTAGGGTCGGGGCGGCGGCCTCTGCCTGCGGCGTGGCCTCGGCCACGCGCGCCACGTCGATCAGCCGCGCCCGCGTCGCGTCGACCAGCACCACCCGCGGACTCCCAAGCGCCTCGCCCACCGCGGCGGCGTCGCCCACGGCGTAGCGCTCCGCGTCGGCCTCGGTCGCGTAGGCGAGGCCGGGCTGCCCTCGACCTGCACCGCGGCGTCGAGGCGAGGGTCGACGCTCAGCCGCGCGGTCTCTCCCGCGGCCACCGTCACGCGCCGCACCCGCGACGGAGCCTCGCAGCGCACCATCACCCGGTGCTCTCCCACGGTGACCGCGGCCCTGTGCTCGCGCGCGGTCTCGGGCAGCGGGCGCCCGTCGACCTCGGCGGTGCACCCCTCGCGCGGGGCGCGCACCACGAGCGTCGCGCGCGCGTCGGGCGGCGGCGCGGGAGACTCCCGCAGCGCGTTCACCCGCTCCCGCAGCGTCGGCGGGCACCAGTCGGGGAAGACGGCGATCGCGTCGAAGCGCAGCGCGCGGCGGATCCACCCGTCGGCGTCGGGCGCGGGCTCTCCGCGGGCGGGGCGCGCGCGGCGGGCGGGGCGCTCCATGTCGACGCGCGCGAGGGTGAGCAGCGCGCGGAGGTACGCCTCTCGGTTCGCGTCGACGAGGGCGAGCGCGTCGGGGGCGGCCTCCATGGCCTCGACGGCCGCGACCAGCCCTCGCCGCGCGGCGGCGCCGCCCGCGGTGAAGTAGCGGTCGTACGCGGCGTTCGCGGCGACGCGGGCGTCGTGGAGGACGTCGTCGCGCGGGGCGAAGCGGCCGAAGCGGGGCGCGAGCAGGGCCTCGAGCGCGGCGCCGCGCATCGGCGCGCCCTCCTGCGAGGGGAGGTTCACGTCGAGGGCCTCGGGCGAGGGCGCGCGGTCGCGCACGCGGAGCGAGAGGACAGGCAGCGGGTCAGCGAGCGCGGCGGTGGCCGCGAGGAGGAGGGATGTGACCGCCGCGACGCGCCCGACCCGCATGCTCAGCGGGGTCGATCATCGGCGCATCGCGGCGCGCGACGCCAGCGGAAAGGTCAACCCGCGGTCTTGCGGTCGAGCCCGATGCGCGCGACCCAGAGGCAGACCGCGGCGTTCGCGACGGCCCACGCGAGGTAGAGCGCACGCCCCATCGGGGGGAAGGCCGTGCCCAGGTACACCTCGGCGATGAGGTACGCGGCCACGCCCGCGGCGACGCCGCCGATGGTGCCGCGGAGCCAGCGCCGGCCGAAGCCCACGCCCACCAGCAGCATCACCACCCCCGCGTTGGCGAAGGCGAGCCAGCGGTGCGCGCCGCTCCCGAGGAGCACCGTGTCCCAGCCCGCGAGGGGGCGCATCAACAGGTCGACCCCCGGCGTCTGCCGCGGCAGGAGCGACGGCAGAAAGAACAGCCCCACGCCCGTGAGGTACGCGGGCAGCACGCCCTCGACGCCGAGCGTTCCGCTCCGGCGCCGGATGTAGAACGCGAGCGCGATGGCCACGAGCGCGAGCGACGCGAGGCGCGCGTAGCCCTGCCTCAGGAGCACGCCGCGGGTGACCTCCGACGCGCTCACGATGCCGGCGCCGTAGAGCTCGGCGTCCGACGCTCCGTGCGCGGGGCGCGAGGTGTGGGCCTTGAGCGCGGCCTCGACCGCGTCGGGGTCGGTCACGCCCAGCGAGTGAACGAGCGCGGCCACGCCCGCGACGTGCGGGGCGGCCATCGACGTGCCCGACCACGACGCGAACTGCTCGCAGCGGTCGCGGCCCCGGTTGCAGATCGTCTGCTGGAGGATCTGCACGCCCGGCGCCGCGAGGTCGACCTCGGGGCCGCGCGACGAGAAGAACGCGATCTGGTCTCCGTCGTCGATGGCGCTCACGGCCACCGCGCCGGGCGCGTTGGCGGGGCTCTCGACGTAGCGGCCGTTGTTGCCCGCGGCGCACACCACGGTCGAGCCCTTCGAGCGCGCGTAGGCGACGGCCTGCTCCATCACCTTCGAGCGGCCTCCGCCGCCGAGGGAGAGGTTGATGACGTCGGCCCCGTGGTCGGCCGCCCAGCGGATGCCCTCGGCCACGTTGGCGAGCGTCCCTCGGCCGTTGGTGTCGAGCACCTTCACCGGGAGGATCGACGCGCAGTACGCCACGCCCGCGCCGCCGAGGGCGTTGTGCGTCGTCTGCGCGATGGTGCCCGCGACGTGCGTGCCGTGGCCCTGGTCGTCGTTGGCGTGCGCGTCGCCCGTGACGAAGTTCCACCCCGGCAGGCATCGCGCGCCTTCGAGGTCGGGCACGCGGGTGAACTCGCCGTGGTTCTCGCACGCGACGCCCGTGTCGACGACCGCCACCACCACGCCGCGCCCGCAGGTCACGTCCCACGCGGCCTCGCCCCCCACGCGCCGCAGGCCCCACTGCTGCTCGAAGAGCGGGTCGTTCGGCGTGAACAGCGCCCGCATCTCGATGTTCTCCTCGGCGGCCTCGACCGACGACTCGCGCGAGAGTTCTCGCAGCACGCGGGCCTCCCGCGCGCGGGGCACCACGGCGCGGTAGATCCCGTCGTCGCCCGCCATCTGCGAGTTCGCCGTGAGGGTCAGCCCGTGCCGCGCGGCCACCTCGCGGGCCTCTCCCGCCGAGGTGCCGTCGTCGAAGTCCACCACGATCTCTACGGTGTCTGCGGTCTGGGCCGCCGCCGCGCGGGGCAGCACCGCGGCCGCCACCGCGAGGGCGCCGCCCAGGGCCCACCGTCGCACCGTCGCTCGTCCTTGGGTCATCGCTCGCTCCTTCAGGGCAACGTCGGTCCACGGTGACTCGACGCCCCGCGGACGATACGCGCCGTCGCCCGACTTCAGCACCCGGGGCGCGCGCCAGCAACCGCGGTGACGCGGCGCGCGGCCAGAGCTCCGACCGCGGCTCCGTCGCGTTGATTGGGCTTCGTTGACGCTCCCTGGGGCGGGTGCGAGACTCCGCGTGGCCCTCGTTTTGAGGGGTTCGTCGAGGGGCGCTCGACGCGCGGGAACTTCGCATGGCCGACCCGACAGCCTCGATCCGGAGCGCGCCGCCGGCGCAGCCCGACCCGCTGATCGGCCGCGTCATCAACGACCGCTTCCGCATCCTCGGGGTCATCGCCCGCGGAGGCATGGGCAAGGTCTACCGCGCCGAGCAGTCTCCCCTCGGGCGGGTCGTCGCGCTGAAGGTGCTGCAGCCCAACTACAAGGGCGAGAACGACCCCGAGTTCGACAAGCGCTTCTTCCTCGAAGCCAGCATCGTCTCGAAGCTCCGCCACCCCCACACGGTCACCCTCTACGACTACGGGCAGACCGACGACGGCGTGTACTTCATGGCGATGGAGTACCTGGAGGGCCGCACCCTCCACCGGCTCCTGCGCGACGAGGGCCCGCTCGACCCGGCGCGCGCGCTGCGGGTGCTGCTCCAGACCTGCCGCGCCCTGCGCGAGGCCCACGGCCACGGGGTCATCCACCGCGACCTGAAGCCCGCCAACGTGTTCCTCATCCAGCACGACGAAGACCCCGACTTCGTGAAGGTGCTGGATTTCGGCCTCCTCAAGCGCACCGACGAAGACCCCGAAGAGGCCCTCACCCAGACTGGGCTCTTCATGGGCTCGCCCAAGTACATGGCCCCCGAGCAGATCCGCGGCGAGCGCGTGTCGGCCGCGACGGACGTGTACTCCCTCGGGGTGATCCTCTACGAGATGCTCACGGGCCGCGTGCCCTTCGACCGGCCCTCGTCGGTGAACCTCTTGATGGCGCACGTGACCGATCCCGTGCCGCCGCTGCACGAGACCAACCCCGCGGTGAGCGTTCCGCCCGCGGTCGAGGCCCTGGTCTACCGCTGCCTCGCCAAGACCCCCGAAGAGCGCTTCGCGTCGATGGACGAGCTCATCGCCGCCATCAAGCACGCCGCGCCCGCGGCGCACCCCGGCTTCGCCACGGGCACGGGCGAGTTCGCCTCCTCGGGGCAGTCCCTCGCCGCCGCGCACCTCCTCTCGTCGGGCGAGCACCCGGCCTCGCTGCGCCCCGCGGTCCCCACCACGCCGCCTCCGTTGCCCGTGACCCCCTCGGGCGCGTCGGCCTCGGCCGCGCCCGCGGCCCCCGCCGAGGTGCACGTCACGCACGAGCCCCCGCGGCGGCGCGCGCCCCTGATGCTCCTCGGCGCGGCGGCGGTCTTCTTCGGCGCGGTGGGCCTGGGTCTCCTGGGCCTGCGCGCGACGCAGCGGCCCGAGGCGGGCTCGGCCCAGCCCGCGCGGGCGACCACCGTGAGCGTCGCGCTCGAGAGCGATCCCCCCGGCGCCGAGGTCTTCGAGGGCGGCGTCTCGCTCGGCCGCACCCCCCTGCGCGCTCAGTGGACGGGCGAGCGCGGCGACCCCAACCGCCCCCACACCCTCGTCTTCCGCGCGGCGGGCTACCACGAGCACCAGGTGACGCTCTCGGGCCCGGCCCTCGCGTACCTCGCGCGCCTGCAGCGCGACGCGCCGCCCGAGGCGGTGATCCCCGCGCCCGCGTTCCCCGCCGAGGCGCCGCCCGCCGAGCCCCCCGCGGCGGAGCCCTCGCCCGCCCCCGCGGCGCGGCCCGCGAGGTCGGCGCCCCGCAGGCCGCGTCAGCCCCCGACGCGCAACGCCCAGGGGCTCTACAACAACGTGTACTGAGGGTTTCGCGAACGTCGGTTCACGAAACCCATGTCGGGTGTGACCGCTACGCGACGCCCGCGCCGCGCCGCGAGCCCCACGCGCCGCGGCGGCCGAGCCCCCTGCCCCACGGTCCCTCCGAGGCCGCGGGCGCGCGGCCCTTCACGGGCAGGCCGTCGAAGCGCAGCCCCATGGAGTCGTCGTCGCGCCACGCCACCACGCAGGGGAAGGCGTACTCGCCCCCGCGCGCGACGGGCACGCGCACGACGGTGCGCTCGCCGAGGGTGAGCGGGCGCTCGATGCGCAGGCGCAGCCCGTCGCGGGAGACGGCCATGAGCCGCGCGCCCGCGAAGCCCGCGCCGTCGGTGAGCTCGACGGGCGAGCCGTCGTTCTCGTCTTCGTCGTCGTCGGGGGCCGAGGGGGCGCGGCCGCTGCCGGGCAGCACCTTGAGGAGCGTGAGCCACCGCGCGCGCTCGGCGACGGTGAGCACGGCGCCCTGGCTCACCCGCTCGTGCAGGGAGAGGTAGTCGCAGAGTAGCTCCATCAGTTCGCGCATCGTGGTGTCGCTCCCTTCTCGCGCTCTCGCGCGGGACCGACCGGTGCGACCGACGTGCCATGGCCTTCATTGGGCGCGGCCGCGCGGGGGTCTCGCGGGGATGCGACGCGCGAGGGGGAGAGAAGTTCCGCGTCGCGTGAACCGCGGCGCGTGCGCACCGCGACACGGATGGCAGTGCGCGCGCGACGTCTCAGCGCTTCTCGGGCGGCGGGACCTCGGCGCCGCAGCGATGGCAGTGGACGCTCACCACGCGGCGGTCGGGGGCGGCGATCACCGAGGCGCCGCAGCGAGGGCAGGTGCGCTTGAGCTTCAGCGCGGCGGCGGTCATCGCGCTCACGAGGAAGTGGTGCACCGTCGGCCTCCGGAGGGATGAAAGGGCGCCGCCCACCTCCGCGGGCCGAGGGGGCCGTGCGGAGGTGGGCGACGAAGATAAAGGCCGCGCAGGTGAACGTTGGGGGGGGAGGACATCCACCCGCGCAGCCCGACGGACAGTGTGCAGACTCTCACGGAAGTGTCCAGCACAAGATCGGAGGAAGTGCGCGTTCGCGAGACGCGGCGATCCGTCAGTGCGGCGCGCCGGTACACTCCGCCGCGGTGACCGCGCGAACCATCGTCCACGTCGACATGGACGCGTTCTACGCGTCGGTGGAGCAGCGCGACGACCCCTCGCTCCGCGGTCGGCCCGTGATCGTCGGCGGGCAGCGCCGCGGCGTGGTGCTCGCGGCCAGCTACGAGGTGCGGCGCTACGGCGTGCGGAGCGCGATGCCCATGACCCGCGCGCTGCGGCTCGCGCCCCGCGACGTGGCGGTGGTGCGGCCGCGCTTCGACGCCTACGTCGCCGCGAGCGACGCGCTGCACGAGGTGCTCGAGTCCTTCACCCCGATGGTGGAGCCCTTGTCCCTCGACGAGGCCTTCCTCGACGTGACGGGCTCGCGCGCGCTGCGCGGAGACGGCGAGTCCATCGCCCGCGACATCCGACGTCGGATTCGCGAAACGATCGACCTCCCCGCGTCGGCCGGGGTCGCGCCGGTGAAGTTCGTCGCGAAGGTCGCCTCGGACCTCGCCAAGCCCGACGGGCTCGTCTGCGTCGGGCCCGACGAGCTGCGCACCTTCCTCGCGCCCCTCGACGTGGGACGTCTCTGGGGCGTGGGCCCGCGCACCCGCGAGCGGCTCACGGCGGTGGGCATCGAGCGCATCGGCGACGTCGCCCTCCGCACGCGCGAAGACCTCGAAGAGATGCTGGGCTCCCTCGGCGCGCGCCTCCACGCGCTCTCGATGGGCGTCGACGACCGGCCCGTGGTCTCAGACCGCGACGCCAAGAGCGTGGGCGCCGAAGACACCTTCGGCGACGACCTCTCGGGCGAAGCTTCCCTCCTCCCGCACCTGCACTCGCAATCGTTGCGCGTCGCGCGCCGTTTGCGCCGCGCGGGGCGGGTCGCGCGGGTCGTGGTGCTCAAGCTCACGACCGCCGACTTCGTGCTCCGCACGCGCAGGGTCACCCTCGACGCGCCCACCGACGACGGCCAGCGCCTCTCCGCCTCCGCCGCGGCGCTCCTCGCGCGGGAGGCCGCGCGCGGCGACCTCCCCCCGATGCGCCTCACCGGCGTGAGCGCGACCGGGCTCGACACGCCCCCTCCGCAACTGGGACTCTTCGACGCGCCCGCGCGTCGGTCGAGTCAGCTCAACGGCGCCCTCGACGCGATCGCGAAGCGCTTCGGCGTCGACGCGGTGCGGCCCGCCGACGTCGTCGCGGGGGGCGTCACCCGCTTCGGGTCTCCGCTCCACGTCGAGCGCGACGAGCGGGCGAAGCGCCGCCGCGGAGAAGACTGATCACACCCGGCCGAAGCGCACGCGCCGCAGCATCAGGTCGACCAGCATCACGCCCACCGCGAGGAAGAGCGCGTAGCGCCACACGGGCTCGGCCCGCTCGATGCGTTCTCTCCCCGGGTCGAAGGCCGCGCGCGGAGACGGGTCCACCGCGCCGCCCGTGGCCGCGGCGAGCGCGCGCAGGAGGCGCAGGTCGGGCTCCAGCGCGGCGTACTCGCGGGGGTAGGGGTTGTCGACGCGGCCCACGCTCTCGGCCACCACGCGGCCGTCGCGGCGGTGTACGGCCCTCAGCGTGAACGCGCCGTAGCGGTCCATCGGCACGTTGGCTTCGTAGCGCCCAGGGCCCACCTGGCGCAGCGGCACGCGGCGCTCGTCGCGCGAGGGCGTCGGGCCGCGGATGGTGAGCTCCGAGTCGAGCCCGTTGCGGAAGCGGTCGTCGTCACCGATCGCGTCGATCGCGACGTGGAGGTTCCCGCCGATCATCTCTCCGCGCAGGCCGAGCTCCTGCCGTCGCCGCTGCCGCATGTGCTCTCGCACGAGCTGCGTCCAGAAGGCCTGCCAGCGCGGCCAGCGGATCCACTCCACGGCCCAGCGGTTCTTCACGTCGCTCGTCCACGCGAGGGACCACCCCAGCCCCACGCGCCACCGCGCCAGCAGCGGCTCGCCCGAGTCGGTCTCCAGCATCACCTGCGCGGGAGGGCCCTTCGCGCGCGTGCTCACGTAGCCGTAGAGGTACGGCGTGCTCCCGCCCTGAAGCTCCCGCAGGAACGACGCGGGCGTCACCACGCGCGGCAGCACCGGGTCCTCCACCGCGGCGCTGCGCGCGACCATCGAGGTCTCGCGCAGGAAGATCTGCGGGAGGTTGTGCGCGTCGGCGGTGACGTAGCTCCGCCCTCGCCCGCGTCGCGCGAGGGTCTCCAACAGATCACGGTCGACCTGCGCGCCGAGGCCCACGGTGCTCACGGTGATCCCGTCGGCGGCCATCGCGTCGACCAGCACCCGCAGCCGCGGAGGCTCGTCGGACTGACCCTGCCCGTCGGTGAGGAGGATCACGTGGCGGGTGAGCGCGCGGGTGAGCGCGAGGTCCTGGTTCGCCGCGTCGAGCGCGGGGAAGATCGCCGTGCCTCCGCCCGGACGCAGCCGTCGCAGCTCGTTCTCGATGCGCACGCGGTTGCGGGCCGACTGCATCCGCACGATGCGCTCGGGCTGCGTGTCGAAGGAGATCACCTCGATGGCGTCGTCGGGCCCCAGCGCGCGCGCCGTCGCGAGGGCCGCGCTCTGCGCGAGGAGCAGCGGTTGCCCCTGCATCGAGCCCGAGCGGTCGATCACCAGCGCGAGCGCGAGCGATGGCTGGTCGCGACGTCGCTCGGACTCCATCCGCACGGGCAGCAGGCGCTCCATCGTGGTGCCCTGCCACCCACCCAGGCCGAAGCTGCGCGCGCCCCCCGCCATCATGAAGCCGCCGCCGAGCTCCCTGAGGTAGCGGCCCAACGCTTCTTGCGCGCCCGCCGAGACCTGATCAGCGGGGACGTCGCTCAGAACGATGAAGTCGAAGCGCTCCATCTCGCGGAGCGACTGCGGGAACTCGCGGCCCGAGCGCTGCTCGACCTCGAAGTCTCCGCCCGAGAGCGCGCCGCGGAACCACTGGCCGCGCGCGGGGTCTCCCTCGACGTAGAGCACCGCGGGGCGGCCCGGCACCGTCGCCGTGGTGACGTAGCGGTTGTTCTCGCGGAAGCGATCGGTCCCCAGCGGGTCGACGGTGAGGCTGTAGGTCACGTCTCCCGGCACGCGCACCACCGAGCGGAAGCGCACCTCCTGCTCGCCGGGTTGCAGCTCGACCTCGCGCGGGCCGTCGAGGCCGTTGATGGTCTCTCCCTGACGCAGCGTGAGCCGCGCGCGCGCGGCGCGAGAGGAGAACACCGTGGCGCGCACGTCGAAGGGGGCATCGACCCTGATGCGGTCGGGGAGGTTCAGCGCGCGGATCGCCACCTCGGCGGGGGCGGGCGCGCGGGACGGAGCGACGCTGATGCGCACGCCGAAGCGCGCGGCGCGGGTGGCCTCGGAGAGCGCGTCTCCGTCGGTCTGCACGCCGTCGGAGAGCACCACCACGCGGCGCAGGTACCCCGCGGGGAACTGCCCGTACGCGAACGACAGCGCGGCGGCGAGGTCGGTGCCGGCGCGGCCTCCGACGCGGTCGGCGAGGGCGGCGGGGTCGATGGCGTCGAGGTGCTGCCCCTCACCCAGTCGCGCGGGGAGGGTGATCGACGCGGGGCGGTGCGCGAAGGCGATGGCGCGCATCTCGTTCTCGCCGCGGGCGCGCAGGGCGGCTTCGAGGGTCGCCCTGTACTGCGCGATGGCCTCGTCGGGGACGCTCTCGGAGACGTCGACGAGGAAGACCGTGCACACCCGCTGCGTGTGGCTGGTGCTGGTGGGCCGGGCGAGCGCGAGGAGGAGGAGCGCTCCGAAGGCCGCGCGCGCGATCACCCCGAGGAGGCGCTGGTACCAGGGCAGGTCGGCCAGCGAGAGCGTGGCCATGAGCGCGAACCAGGGCACCGCGACGAGGCCCCAGAGGTAGCGCGGGTGCAGGAGCTCGATGGGGCGGCGCAGGCCTCCGGGCAGTCGGTGGCCCCAGCGCGAGGCCCGGGGAGGGTGAAGTGCAGGGGCGCGGGGTTCCACCCGAGCCAGCGGCGCAGGGCGAGCGCGATGAGCGCGGCGGCGGCGAGAGAGAGCCCGACGCGTAGCGCCACCCGTGCCCGTTCGCTCACGATCATCCCGGTATAGACCGCGACTGCACGGAGATGCTGGCGCTCTCCGCGGCGCAGATCCGCATCGATGACCCGCGTCACTCCTCCCTTGCGTGCCTCGGGCACGCGGCAGTCGTCGTTCCTTGTCCGCCTCGCGTCTCCTTGCGATAGCGCCACATCTCCGCGCAGCCGTGGTTTTGACCACCGCCGCGCTTTTCACTCGCGGGAATCGACCTCCCTGTCGTTCGCGTTGATGGGCCGTGGCCCTGATGCGTCGCCGTGTCCCGTGGTCGAAGCGCCGCCGCGCACGTGGCACTCGTCATCGCGGTGGCGCTCGCGCTGCTGCTCGCCCCCGCGGCGCTGCGCCACGCCCAGGCCGCGCTGATGCTCCTGCCTGTCGGGCGCGGTCACCGACGACACCCGTGGTCTCACGGGCTGGGTCGCGGACGTCTCGATCACCCGCTGGTCGTGCGCGACGTCATGCTCCCGGTGGGGGAACGGTCGGCACGCGGCCTGCTCTACCTCCCCGCGGGCGGAGGGCGGTGGCCGCGGTGGTGATCGCGCACAGGGTTCACTACCGGGGCATCGACGAGCCGAGGATGGTGGCCTTCGCGCAGGCGATGGCGCGTGCCGGTGAGGTGGTGTTGACCCCGCAGCTCGACGCCCTCGCCGACTACCGCGTGCAGGCGTCGACGGTGGACGAGCTCCGCGCAGCGACCCTGTGGCTCGCGGCGAGGCCCGAGGCGAGGAGGCACCGCGCGGGGTTGATCGGGCTGTCGTTCGCGGGAGGGCTCGCGCTGCGCGCCGCGGCAGGACCCTGCGCTGCGCGGGAGGGTGTCGTTCGTCGCGTCGATCGGGGGGCATCACGACCTGAGACGGGTGTGCCGCTTCCTCGCGCTCGATGAGCTCACCACGCCCGAGGGGACGCGGCGGTCGCGCGCCCACGACTACGGCCTGGTGGTGTTCGTGTACGCCTACGCCGATCGCTTCGTCGATGGTGCTTCGCTGCCCGCGTTCGCGCGCGATCTGCTTCGGAGTTCTCCACGGTGATCGCCGCGCGGCGGCTCGGGCGCAGGGCGCTCACAAGCGACGCGGCGTGGCTCGCGGAGGCTCCTCGCGCACGACAAACCCGCCGTGGCGTCGCGTGTGTCGGCGGTGCTGCCCACGCTCCGGAGACGCGATGCGCGCGGCCTCTCCCGCGGAAACGCTGCGAGGGTTGAGCGCGCCGGTGGCATGCCTGCTCCACGGGTCGCCACGACGACATGATCGCCAGCCGAAGTCGCGCTTCGCCGCGATGGAGGTGGGAGGGCAGGTGCCGCTGCGCGATGCTCCACGCCGGTGGTCGATCACGTCACGGTGCAGCGGTCACCGACGTGGCGCAACGGTGGGCGGTGGTGCGCTTCATGGCCGCGATGCTGGGGTGACGGGGGGCGGCGTTCGCAGTACGTCTCGTTCATGTCGAAGAGCGGCACGGCGCGAACCATCGAGCTCGAACTCCCGGCGGAGCTCGCGCGCTCCCGCGCTTCCAGGGCGTCGATCGTCGCCTGCAATCCTGCTCGACCGGCAGGATCGAGGAGGTGCTCTCTGACGACGAGCGCAGAGGCCGAGGGCAATCGACCTCGCCGACCTGCTGTCGTTAGGTGACTCCGCGCGCGATGAGCTCGGACCACGTCCCGCGTCGATGCAACGGCGCGTGCGGGAGCGCCACGCCCGACCGGGGTGATGGAGCCTCGTCTGCGCTCCCTACGGCTGAGGATTGAAGCCGGGCGGATGCGGAAGGGCGGCTTCCTCGTTCGATATGGAACATGAAGATCAGGGAACCCGTCGCTCTCCTGGCGCGCTCAAAGCACGCCGTTGAGCCTCTGCGGTCCTCGGGTTGGATGGTGATGCCTGACACCTGACCGTCCGCGTCAATCTCGATGTGGATGTCGATGGTCCCGAACCATCGCCGATGCCACACCGCGCACCTCTGGATCGTGGCGGCCTGTGTGGTCCCAGCTCTCCAGCCACGCCATCGTTCGTCTGCATCGCGGGCAAACCGGTCAAGGCGAGCGCGTCGTCGTCCATGCGGCGTGTCCCTCACTTCGATCACGTCGGCGTCGACAGCGGAGCCCTGCGCTCCAGCATCCGCGCCGCTGAACACCGCGGCCTGCGTGACGACCGACGCCGCGGTCGCGTGTACGAGAGGTCCCCTTGCGACCGAGCTGCGCGGGCGCACGGGCGACCATGAGCGCGACGACCGCCGCTCGAACAGCGCCGATGACGGTGAAGTCGTGGGTAGAGATCGACATGCTCGAAGCTCGTTGAGAGCGGTGAGGCCGCGGCCCTCCTCCTGACACGGGTGGCGCTTCGCGCATCACGTCACCAGGGCGACCGTCTTCGGTGCTTCGGTGAAACCTTCGCCATGGCCCGCAGCGCGTCGAAGGCGGTCGTCGTACGGCCCTCACGCCATCGATCGCGAGCTCGCCCCAGCGTGTGGAGCGTCGCGCGGTCGATCGGCGTCTCGCCCGTCTCCCACCGGAGACCGTCTTCGCGCTCACCCCGAGGAGCGACGCGAGGTCCTCGGCGCGCAGGCCCGCCGACTTGCGCAACCACTTCAGCGACGCGCCGTCGCGCGCGCCATCGGTCACCAACGCGCGCGTGACCGCCGCCTCGAAGCGACCCATCGCCTGATGCGAGACCAAGGACTCGCCGCAGTGCCGGCAGACCTGCGCCGGCACCGTCGCCGTGTACACCCGCCCGCCGAAGGAGCGCGACAGCACGCGCGTCCCGTCTGTCAGCTTCGCCCGGCCGCAGGTCGGGCACTTCATCGCCTTGAACGCCTCCTGCTCCATCATCGCCTCCTTCAGAACACCGTCACGATCACCGCAGCGCTGTCGATCACGACCACGACGGTGAGATCGTCGCCGTCCGCGTCGACGCCACCGGTCACCTTCCACGCGTCGCCCCGTCGCGCGGCCTTCGTGGCCGTGATGAGCGAGCTGCGCACGTCGTGATGAGTCACGTTCAGCTCAACCATCCGCGCCTCGGCGTGGCGGGTGTAGCGGATGTTCCCCGCCGCTGCGTGGGGATTGGGCGCGCCCGCAGGGCCAGCCCGCGTTCACACAGAGAGACTATGGCTCAGTAGACATAATGTCCACCCGACGCCCTCCCCCACCGCGGCGATCACCGCTCGCGCCGACCCCTCCCCCTCTTCGCGACGGTGATCACCGTCCTCATCGGCCCCTCGAACCCCTTCGGGGCGGTGATCACCGCCCTCCATCGACCCCTCACCCTGTTTTCGACGGTCCGAACCGTCTCCAACTCCCCATTTTCGGCCTGGACGCGGGGGTCGGACCGGGCGCAACCTCGCCCTCATGGCACCTCCCCGAAGCACCGGTCCGTCCCGCTCCAAGTCCACCGCGAAGCGCGGAGGCCAGTCCGGGCGTTCGCCCGCGAAGGCCGCCGCGAAGCCCGAGAAGGCCACCTCCAGCGCGCCGCGCCGTCGCGCGAACGCCTCGACCGTGGATCTCCAGTCCGAAGAAGCGCTCTTCGACCGCGCGCTGTGGCTGCGCGTCCCGACCTTGCCGCTGTCGGCGACCATCACCCTCGCCGAGGCGCTCGCCGACGCGTCGCGCAAGGGGCTCCCTGCGTGGGTGAACGACGCTCGCGCCCGCATGACCCGCGCCGCCGCCTCGGCGCAGAGCGCCTGGGCCGCGCGCAAGAGCGAGCGCTCGGTCGTTCCCGAGGTCGACACCGTCGCCGTCGACCGTGAGGCCGACGCCGCGTGGTCGGCGCTCAAGATGCGCCTCGACGGCTACGGCCTTCTTCCCGACGAGGGTCACCCCCGCGCGGCGCGCGCTCGCGAGATCGCCCGCGCGCTCTTCGGAGAGGGAGGGCTCTCGTTCACGCAGACCTCCTTCGCGGCGCAGCGCGCGGCCATGGCCGCGATGCTCGAGGTGATCGACACGCAGGGCCTCAGCGCCGACATCGACGCGCTCGCGGGCGCGGAGTTCCTCGCGCGGGTGCGCGCGGTGCAGCCGCGCTACGACGCGATGGTGCGCGCGGCGCTGCAGCGCGACGAGAGCCCGGGGCAGAACCTCGCCGAGCAGCTCCGCGCGCTGCAGCGGTCCATCGCGGACTTCGCGAGCAAGGTGGTCGCGACGGTGGACCTCACCGCGCCGGGGAGCGCGGCGCGCGCGACGAAGGCGCTGCTCCCGCTGGCGAAGCTGCGCGACGCCGCGCGGCCGAAGGCGCAGCCCGAGGAGGAGACGGAGAAGCCCGAGGCGGCGAAGGAGGAGACGGCGAAGGACGGCGCCACCGACGCGAAGAAGGAGACGGCGTGAACGTGCGGGGGTCGCGCTTCTGCGAACCCAGCCTGCTGGAGACCGTCTGCCGCGAGTAGCCCCTCGCGCTCCCTGACCACGGCCCTCGACTCCGTTCATCCCACCATCGATTCACGGCCGCCCTTGCCAGCGGCGCTCGCCCCGCGCCACGCTCGGGCCATGTCGCGCGCCGCGGCCTCCTCCGCCTCCTCGTCGCGCGGTCGCCTCGCGCCCTCGCTGGCCGCGCTGCTCCTCGCGGCCGCCGCGCTCCCGAGCGGGTGCCTCTACGGCGGCCCCGAGCTCGACAGCGTGGTGCAGGAGCTCAACGCGAACTCCCGCGCCGTCTACGACTACTTCATCGCGAAGGGCCTCACGCCGGTGCAGGCCGCGGGCATCGTCGGCAACCTCATGCAGGAGTCGAACTGCAGCCCCACGGCGGTGCAGTCGGGAGGCCCGGGCCGCGGCATCGCGCAGTGGTCCGTCGGGGGCCGCTGGGACCACGACCGGAACGACAACGCCGTCGCCTTCGCGGCGGGGCGCGGCGCGTCGGTGTGGTCGCTCGCGCTGCAGCTCGACTTCATCTGGTACGAGCTCACGACCTTCTCGTACTACGGGCTCGCGCAGCTCCGCGCGGCGACGACGGTGACGGCCGCGACGGTGGCCTTCCAGTCGCGCTTCGAGGGCTGCGGCACCTGCGTGCAGACGCAGCGGATCGCCTACGCCAACCAGGCGCTCGCCGCCTACAACACGCCCTCCGCGCCGACGTGGGGCGCGACCTTCGTCTCGCAGTCGTTCCCCTACGCGTCGGCGGGCGCGGTGAGCCTCGTCGCGGGCGAGTCCGCGAGGGTCACGCTCACGATGCGCAACAGCGGCAGCCACGCGTGGGACGCGCGAACGTGCCTCGGCACCACCCAGACCGCGCGACCGACGGAGCCCCTTCGCCAGGCCTGGTGGCCCGGTCCAACCGCCCGGCCTGCGCAACGCGGGCACCACCGTCGCGAGCAGCGCGAGCCACACCTTCACCTGGACGATGCACGCCCCCGCGTCCCCAGGCCGCTACACGACGAGCGCTGGGGGATTGCTCGAAGAGGGCGTCGCGTGGTTCCAGCGACCCCGGCCAGGGCGGCCTCCCGGCCACCAACCTCGAAGGGATCTTCGTCGTCACCGCCGCGCCGCCGCCCGTCGACGCGGGGCACGACAGCGGCGTGACCGTCGACGTAGAGGAGCGACAGCGGCGTCCGTCGACGTGGTCGAGGAACGCCAGCGATGATGTGGGCGCCACGAGCGACGTCGGCGCGGACGACGACGCGGGCGTGACGAGAGACAGCCGGCGTGGACGACGACGCGGGCGGTGACGGGCGGGCGCAGACGACGCGGGCGCGACGCGCGACGGGGGCGACGACGACGACGCGGGCGAGCTCGCGGACAGCGCGATCGTGGTCGGCGGGTACTCGTGCACCGGACGGCGCCGACGCGGACGACGCCGGGAGCGCGGAGTGGCTGCGCTGCTCGCCCTCGCCCTCATGGGGAGTACGACGCCGTCGACGACGGGCTCAGCGCTGAAGGTAATACCGATGGGCCTCGGCCTGTGCGCGAAATGCTCCGCGGTGCGCGCCGCAGCAGGCTGACCAAGCCGTACTCACGTACGGCGCGAGGTGAGCAGGGCAAGCCCGCCGGAGCGTTCCTTGCCTGGGCCGGCAGCCCTCGGTATGAACGGTCAGTCGTCGGCCGACGGGCCCTGGGGCGAGAGACCTCCAGCGCGGCGAGACGGGCTATCGCTTGCTCGCCATGCGGCACGGCGTCGAGCGCGGCATAGCGCGAGGCGACCTCAGGTTCACGCCCGAGCCACGCGAGGGCGACCTCGACGTCGTCGACGAGGCGGCGCCGCTCGGCGAGCCAGGCGTCGCAGAAGGCCGTGACGCCGTGGCGCCCCGAGGCGCGCGCCGCGCTGCGGAGGAACAGCGCGAGGTCGACCGCCGTGGTGCATCGAGGAGGTCCCGCGGTAGGACATCTCGCGCGAGGTGAAGGGGTCGGTCACGGCGGACCGCACGGCGGAGAACAGCCGCCCCAGCGCGGCGCCCGGCGTGGTCGTCTCGAGGCGCTCTCGCGCGGCGAGCTCTCTCAGCCGAGGGAGCGTGCGCGGCGTGCTCGCTCACCGCGCGCATGGCCTCGCCGGAGGGGATGTCGCCGAGCCGCTCGGCACTCCTCGCGCAGGTGCGCCTCGGCGGAGGTCTCGGTCGGAAGAACTCCACGAAGAGCCGGGGACGATGTCGTCGTGCGTCATGCCGGTGGGGATGCCTCCACCGGCCGAGCGTTCGCGCGCGACGCGCACGCCGGGCAGTGCCTCCCGGGTTCGGGGGTACGCCCTCCTCGAAGCCGAGGCGCTCGCAGAGCGCGGGCGTCGCGAGCTCGCCGTCGAGGGTGCAGACGCAGGTCACGTCGTAGCCGCGGTCGCCCACGACGACGCTCTCGACGTTGGCGACCTCGTAGGTGTCGAGTCGGATCCCCAGCCCCGGGAAGGGCGCGATCGGGAGCTCATGGTCGCGGCGCCATGTCCCCGTCGGCGTGCCGAGGACGAGCAGGGTCTTGAGCAGCATCGCGCGAGTGTATCCGCGCGGCCCTCCCCCTCGCAGAGCCTTGATCCCAACGGGATTCGACGGTCGGGGCCGAGCGTCAGAGGTGGCGGACCTCGTCGGGCGTCGACCACCAGTTGTCGTGGAGGCCGTCGTAGTAGGTGACCTTCGCCGCGACGAGGTCGGCGGGGGGCAGGTCGTCGAGGGCCGCGACGTTCACCGAGACGTAGGCCGCGGGGTTCCACTCGGCGACCGGGGCGTGCCGGTAGGGGCACACGCCGCAGCTCGCGCAGAAGCGGCCCGAGGGGTCGAACGCGCCCTCGCCCGACAGCGCGCGGAAGTCCTCGGGCTGCACCTTCACCGACCACCACCGGCGCTTCCAGCACGAGGTGCAGTTGCACTTGTGCGTGCCCTGCGACACGTCGAACGCCGCCTCGAAGCGCACGCGCCCGCACGCGCAGCTCCCCGTATACTGCTTCTTCTCCATGGCCTTCTCCTCCTCCGCCCTGCGGCGGTGAGAGGAGATCTATCCCCGATTGCGGACAGAACCTGTCCTCGATAGCTTCGGCGCGTGCTGACGGCCTCGACGCGCGCGCTGCGGCTCCTGTCGCTCCTGCAATCGCGCGGCGAGTGGTCGGGCCGCGAGCTCGGAGAGCGCCTCGAGGTCGACGTGCGAACCCTCCGCCGCGACGTCGATCGCCTGCGCGACCTCGGGTACACCATCGACGCCTCGGCGGGTGTGGGAGGCGGCTACCGCCTGGGCCGCGGCGACACCACGCCGCCGCTGCTCCTCGACGACGACGAGGCCGTGGCCGTGGCGATCGCGATGGCGGCGAGCGCGGGCGCCGACGGGCCTCCGAACGAGGTCGCCGTCGTGGTGCTCGCGAAGCTCAACCAGGTGCTCCCTCCGCGCGCGCGGAAGAAGCTCGGCGCCATCGAGGCCGCCACCCTCGCGCTTCCCGACGGACGTCCGCGCGTCGACCTGCGCGTCCTCGCCGCGCTCGCGGGCGCGTGCCGCGACGCGGTCGAGGCCCGCTTCTCGTACCTCGACGCCCGCGGAGCGAGCTCCCGTCGCACCGTCGAGCCCCTGCGCCTCGTGCACGCGCACACGCGCTGGTACCTCGTGGCGCGCGACGTCGACCGGGATGACTTCCGCACCTTTCGGGTCGACCGCGTCGCGCCCCGCGACGTCGAGGTGACCTCGCGCCGCTTCACGCCGCGCGAGCCGCCCGAGGGCATCGCGGCCTACGTCGCCCGCGCCCTCGTCTCGGCCCCCTACCAGTTCCGCGCGCGGCTCCTGCTGGTGGGCGCCGTCGACGAGCTCGCCGCGAAGATCCCGTCGTGGGTCGGAACGCTCGAAGCGCGCTCCCCACGACGCACTGTGCTCACCGTGGGGGCCGACAGCGAGGCCGCGCTCGCGGCGATGATCCTGCACGCGGGCGTCGACTTCGAGCTCCTCGACCCGCCGGAGCTCGGCCCGGTGATCGAGGCCGCGGCGCGACGTCTCCGATCGGGCGCGCGCGCGGCGAAGAAGCGACGCCCGGCGCGTTCTTGATGCGCTCGCGGGCGCGCTGTTATCGCTGCAGCGCATGGAGAAGAAGCACCGCGTCTACGGGATGGCCTTCGCGAGCGTGTACCCGCTCTACGTGCAGAAGGCCGAGAAGAAGGGCCGCACGAAGGCCGAGGTCGACGAGGTCATCGCGTGGCTCACGGGCTACGAGGGCGACGCGCTCCAGCGCGCGATCGATGACCGGGTGGATTTCGAGACCTTCTTCGCCGACGCGCCGCGGATGAACCCGAACGCGGGGCTCATCAAGGGCGTGGTGTGCGGCGTGCGCGTCGAGGAGGTGGCCGATCCGCTGATGCAGAAGATCCGCTACCTCGACAAGCTGGTCGACGAGCTCGCCAGGGGGAAGAAGATGGCGAGCGTCCTGCGGAGCGCGTGAGGCCGAGGGGTTACGGCGGCGCGCCGACGCAGCGGCCCTCGACGCAGAACTCGTTGGAGCCGCAGGTCATGTCGGCGCCGCACTCCTGACGGCGCACCAGCGTCACCCACTGCGCGATGTGGTTGCCCTGGGCCATGTTCTGGAAGGGCAGCCAGAACGCAGGCGCGCTCACCATGTCGGTCCCGACGCGGTTGGGGCGGAAGGCCGCCATCCAGAGCTGCGCGGTGCCCTCGCCCGTCTGCCGCAGGCGCAGGCCGTAGTCCCTGCGCGACGAGAAGGTGAACCACATGAGGGGCTCGCTCCCGCCGGCCTCGTAGGTCGCCATCACCGGCGTGAACTTCGGCCACGAGTTGCCCGTGGTGCCGTTGTAGTCGTCGGCGCGCGTGAGCCGCTGCGGCGCGCCTCCGCCCGCGGGCGCGATCCACAGCTCGGCGAGGCGGTTGTCGTAGGACTCCCCCGCGGCGCGGTTGAAGAGCACCCACTGCGCGTCGGGCGAGAACGACGGGTAGTAGTTGTTGAAGCCCTCGGCCTGCACCAGCACCGTCGGCGCGCCGAAGGCGCCGCCCGCCCAGGGCATCACCATCAGGTCGGCCGGGGCGCTGTGCCCGGGGGAGCCCGTCGGCAGCGGGAGCATCACCGACGAGCGCGAGTACACCACCCGGTCGCCCATCGGAGACCAGTCGGGCATCGAGCCACCGTTCATCGGAGGCTGACCCGTCGGCGCGACGGCGCCGGTCTGCGCGTCGACCAGGGTCATGCGCTGGCCGTCGCTCGAGAGGTACCAACGGCTGTCGGGGGAGAAGGTGCCGAAGTTCGACCCGAAGGCCGAGCCCACGTTGCCGCGCGTCGCGACGTCGATGATCTGCGTGGGCGCGGGCGCGGGGATGAACCGCCCCGCCGCGATGCGCGTGCCGTCGCGCGAGAGCGAGTGGCACCCGACGCAGTTGAAGGGGTCGCCGCGGAGGAAGAGCTCGGCCTGCGCGCCGGGGCGGCCGAACTCGTAGCGCACGATGCTCCCGCTCGACGCCCACCAGTAGACGCCGCCGGTGAACTCCGTGGCCGACACGCCGAGGACCTGCGGCGCGCTGCTCACCACGGCGCCGCCCTCGTTGCCCACGCCGCGCACCGTGAGCTGGAGCTCCCCGTTGCCGCGCGCGGCCATGGCGACGGTCGCGAGGTCGCTCTCGGCGAGGGTGAGCGTGCAGCCGCCGCCGACAGGCGTGCAGCGGGTGAAGACCCGCGCGACGGTGACGTTCCCCTGGAACGCGACCTCGTAGTAGGTGCTCCCCGCCGACGGCCGCCAGTGGACCTCGAAGCTCGGGAGGTTCGGCGGGATGATCGTGCCGGGCTGCGGGTAGACGATGGTGGGCCCGGGCTCCGACGAGGCCTGGCCGTCGTCGAAATAGCCCGGCACCTCCATGCCGACGCCCGGCCGGAGGATGTCGCGGTTGGTGCGCACCACGGGGCGATCGACCGGCCCGCCCGCGTCGGGGAAGGTCGGTAGCCCCGTGTCGGTCACGGGCGCGTCGATCGTCGTCGGGCCCGTGTCGCGCGCCCCCGAGTCGGCGGTGAAGGTGCGGACGTTGCTCTCTTCGGAGCACCCCCCGAGCAGCGCGGCGGCGACCAAGAAGCAAGACGTACGGCGGGTCACGCGGGCCTCCATGAGACGGAATCCAATACCCGATCAGCGCGACGTGTCCATCGCCGGGCGACGTCGAGCGCGCGGAGATCGTGCCGCGGGGCGTTGACCTTTCGAGCGTCGTCGCCACCATCGGCGCCCATGAACGTGAAGCGCGTCTCGCCGCAAGAAGCCAAGGACCTCATCGACAACGAGGGCTACGCCTACGTCGACGTCCGCAGCGTGCCGGAGTTCGAGGGGGGCCACCCCGCGGGCTCGTACAACATCCCGCTCGCGAACCAGTCGCCGCAGGGGATGCAGCCGAACCCCGACTTCCTCGCCGTGATGAAGGGGAATTTCCCGCCCGGGTCGAAGGTCATCCTGGGCTGCCAGTCGGGCAACCGCTCGATGCGCGCGGCCGAGGCGCTCATCAACATGGGCTACACCGGCCTCGTGGAGCAGCGCGCGGGCTGGGGCGGCGCGCGCGACGCCTACGGCCGCGTGGCCGAGCCGGGCTGGTCGGGCGCGGGCCTGCCCACCGAGGCGGGGCCCGACGCCGAGCGCGGCTACGAGGCGCTGAAGAACAAGAAGGCGTGACGGCTCAGCGGTAGCGCGAGAGGCGCTCCCAC
Source organism: Polyangiales bacterium (assembly GCA_041389825.1). GTDB lineage: Bacteria > Myxococcota_A > Polyangia > Polyangiales > JAEYZO01. Next base: position 300,723 of record JAWKRC010000004.1, read on the forward strand.
TGAGACCGAACGGCCTCGGGCGTCCACGGTGTACGCGGGTCGTCGCCCACCACGCCCACGCTCTCCTGCACGCGGTAGAGGCTCAGCCGCGTGCCCGCCACCGACAGCACCTCCCCCGTGAGCTCGCCCGCCAGCGCCGACGCGAGGAACAGCACCGCCGGCGCGACGAAGCGCGGCCCGTAGGTCTCGTCGCCGAGGGCCTCGAACATCGGCAGGTCCTCGGTCATCCGCGTGCGCGCCACGGGCGCGACGGCGTTCACGTAGACCGCGTGCTTCTTCAGCTCCACGGCCATCGAGCGCGTGAGCCCGTGCACCGCGCCGAGCGCCGCCGCGAGGTTCGACTGGCCCAGCGCGCCGAAGTAGCCCGCCGCGCCCACCGTCGTCACGATCCGCCCGCCGCGCCTCTGGTCGATCATCCTCCGCGACGCCGCCCGGCACGCGTGGAAGGTCCCGTACACCTGCGCGCGCATCACCGCGTCGAGCGAGGCCTCGTCCATGCGCGTGAAGGGCCGGTCGCGGATCACCCCCGCGCAGGTGACCAGCACGTCGACGCCTCCGAAGGCCCTCACCGCGACGTCGACCATCGCGCGCGCGCCCTCGTCGGTGGAGACGTCGTGCGCGCTCGCCTCGGCCATCGCGCCGCCCTCGCGCAGCGCCGCGACCACGGCGTCGGCCACGCTCGGGTCCGCGCCCGCGCCGTCGCGCGCGGCGCCCGTGTCGTTCACCACCACCGACGCCCCGCGCGCCGCGAGCGCCTCGGCGACGGCACGGCCCACGCCGCGGCCCGCGCCGGTGACCACGGCGACCTTCCCGTCGAAGCGCGCGGCGGTCATCGCACGACCGGGAAGCCGCGCATCACGCGGCCCTGCCCCACCGAGAGGACGGAGTTCGTCCCGTTGGTGACCCAGTGCATGAGGTAGCTCGCCGCGGCGGCGTTGGTGGGCGTGTCGCTGATCGGGTCGACGCCGCCGAAGAGGGAGCAGTCCTGCTGGCCGCTCATGGTGCAGGGCGGCCGCTCGGCGACGTTCTCCACGGTGTGCCACAGGCCGAGGTAGTGCCCGCACTCGTGGGCCATCGTCTGCGCGAGGAGGTCCCTGCGGCCGAGGGTGGTCTCCCAGCCGGCGACCACGCCCGACTGGAGCGTGCCGTAGACGCCCGGCGGGCCGTTGATCGCGCCCGCGACGCCGATGGCGCCCTCGAGGCCCGCGCTGGTCGCGATCCCGCGCACGAGGAACAAGGGCAGCACGTCTCCCGTGAGCCCCGCGCTGCGCGTGAGGAGGTCGCGGAACTCCTGCTGCGTGTCGATCACCGAGAAGCGCGCGGCGTCGGCGGCCGAGAGGTCGCGCACGCCCACGACCCGCACGTTGATGCCGACGGACCGGTAGATCGACTGCATCGACGCGAGGGCCTGCTGCCAGCGCGGGTTGGCGTTGAGGTTCCCCGCGTTCACGCCGTTGAGCCCGACGGGGAAGATCACCAGGTCGAGGGTGCCCGCGCTCACGACGCCGCTCGGCGCGCGCTTGATGCGGGCCCACGCGCGGAGGTGGCGCGTCGCGACGGGGGTGGTGCGCGGGTCGTTCGCGAGGCCGTGGATCGAGCGGTACACGCCCGCCAGCACGCGCTCGGTGTCGCGGGTGACCTGCGTCGCCGTGCCGATCTGAAAGCGGTTCGGCACCGTACGAACGACCTGCTCGGTGACGATGTTCCAGGTGGGCAGGTCGACGAGCACGCGGCCCGTGGGCTCGGTGACGCGCACGACGGTGGCGTAGAGGTTCGACCCGTCGAGGTCCTGCGTTCCCCAGGTGACCGACACGGCGTCGGGGGGGACGACCAGGGTTAGCTCCGCGGTGCCGCGGTCGACGGGCACGAGCGACTCGGTGAGCACGAAGCTCTCGGTGACGGGGCCCGTGATGGGGGTGGCGCGGCAGGCCTGCACGGTTCCTCCGCTCACGGTGACGGCGCCGCAGCGCCAGCCCGCGGCGCACTCGGCGTCGGACGCGCAGAGGTTGTGGCAGATGCCGTCGAGGCAGAGGTTCGAGTAGCAGTCGGCGTCGGAGCGGCACGTGCCCGGAGCCTCTTGCGTCGCGGTGGGGATCTGGCCGCAGACGGCGCGGCCCGCGGGGGAGCGGTCGACGAGGCACGACAGGAGCGGGTCGACGCTGGCGCACGCGGCGTCGTTCGCGCAGGGCGCGACGCAGCGGCGGCCGAGGGTGACCGAGCAGAGGCGAGAGGCGCACTGCGCGTCGGAGGTGCACGCCGCGCCGAGCGGGAGCGCCGAAGGCGGGACGTCGACCGTGGGCGGGCGGTCCACCGCGGGAGGGCGGTCCATCGCGGGCGGGGCGTCCACCGCGGGAGGGCGGTCCATCGTGGGGGGGCGGTCGACGAGGACGACGGCGTCGGTGGTCGCGTCGGCGGAGGCGTCGCGCGGACGACCCGAGGTCACCGAGGCTCCACATCCGACGAGGGTCAGCGCGACGAGGGAGAGGGGAGCGCGCACGCGGTGATCCATGGGGTTGAGGCGACGAGGCGCAGCGCCTCGCGCGAGGGGGCGGAGTATACTCCGTCCCCTTTCGACGCCGGACGATGCCGAGACGCAGCACCTTCGAACAGATCCGCAGCCTGGGCGTCGGCGCCCTCGCGGAGTCGACCCTCGCGCGGCTTCCCGACGGCGCGATGGCGGTCTGCAAGCGGATGCACCGGCACTGCGCGTCGGACCCGTCGCTGGTCGCGATGATGGAGCACGAAGCGCGGCTGCTCGCGCGCTTCGACCACCCGGCGATCCCGCGCCTGCTCGACTTCACGACGGTCGACGGCGCGCCCTGGATGATCACCCAGTACCTCGACGGCGAGGCCCTCGACGTGGCGCGCCCGCTGGGGGTGGAGCGCGGCGCCGAGGTGGTGCTGGGGCTCCTCGACGTGCTCGGGTACGTGCACGCGGTGGCCGACCTCGACGGGGAGGCCCTCGAGGTGGTGCACCGCGACGTGGCCCCGGGGAACGTGCTCCTCCGCCGCGACGGCACCGTGGCGCTGGTGGATTTCTCCATCGCGACGAGCCGCTGGCGCCGCGACCCCGACCGCGGCGTGATGAAGGGCACGCGCGGCTACATGGCGCCCGAGGTGGTGACGGGCGAGCGCGAGGCCGACGCGCGGGCCGACCTCTTCGCCGCGGGGGTGCTCTTGTGGGAGCTCACCGTGGGCGAGCGCCTCTACGCGGGCGACCCCCTCGCGGTGATGACCGCGGTGGTGGAGTCGCCCGCGCCGCGACCGAGCGAGCGGAGGCCGGGCTATCCCCCCGCGCTGGAGGCGGCGGTGCTGCGCGCGCTCTCGCGCGAGGTCGACGCGCGCTACGCCGACGCGCGCGCGATGGCCGCGGCGATCGAAGACGCGCTCGCGGGCTGAGCGGGCGCGCGGCTCAGCGGCCCCGCACGGCGTCGACGGAGTAGCTCAGCCCGTCGGGCGCCGGCGCGAGCGAGGTGAACACCCCCGCCGCGGCCATGATCCCCACGGCCACACCCGCCGCCGCGACGCCCACGCCCGTCCAGAACCACCAGCGCTGCGTCACGGGGCGGCCCTCCTCCGACGGCGTGAGCGACACGCGCGGGTCGGGCGGCGTCGCGGTGTTCGTCGCCGCGCTCGCGGTGAGCGTCACGTCGAGCTCGGTGCTCGCTCCCGCGCGCGCGTCGAGCTCGCGCCGCGCGACCGCGTGGCCGTCGGCGGTGAAGGTGAGGACGTGCCTCCCCGGGTCGAGCGTGAGCGCGCTCGCGACGGGGGTCTCGCGACGTCCGTCGACCTCGACGGCGTAGTCGCGCGGGGTCACCCGGAGCGTCACCGTCGAGAGCTGCCCGCGCAGGCGCGTGAGCGCGTCGCGCACGAAGGCCGTGCGCTCCTGCGGGAGCGTCTCGCCGGCCTCGCGCAGGTAGCGCTCGTAGGTCTCGATGGCCTGCCGCGCGCGGCCCATGCGGTCGTACGCACCCGCGAGGTTGAACAGCACCACGGGCACGGGGCGCAGCCGGTACGACTCCTCGAAGGAGGCCGCCGCCAGCGCGAACTGCTCGCTCTGCACCTGGGCCATCCCGCGGTCGAAGGCGGCGCGCGCGGGCTCGGTCTGCGCGAGCGCGGTCGTCGGCGCGAGGGTCAGCGCGAGGGCGAAGGCGGCGGAGCGCCAGCCACACAGGTCACGGGTAGTTTTCATCGAAGGCGTTCCCCCGAGGGCGCGTCCGTGTGGGACGCGGGGTCTCTTGTACCACCGGCGCCGTGGGCCTCGCCTCGACCGCGGCGCGCGCAGTCACGCGCCGCGATGTCTGACGCTGCGGGCGATGGGGCGCGGGCGCAGGCGCTTCGACCACGGGTGCGGGTGGCGCGAGCGCGGGTTCGTCCGCGGGCTCCACCGGAGGCGCTTCGACCACAGGCGCGGGAGGCGCGGGCTCCACCGCGGGCGTGGGCGTGGGCGGCGGCGCGGTGGGCGCGGCGACCGCGACGGACGGCGGCGCGCTCGCGTGGGTGGACGGCGCCACGCTCACCCAGATCGCGGCCGCGCAGAGCGCCGCGGTGACGACGGCCATCGCGGCGACGCCGTAGCGGCGACGTCGCGTCGTCGCGCCGCGCGGGGTCTCCCACCCCGACAGCGACGCGGAGGGCGCGTGCGGCGGGACCGACGCGAGGGTCTGCGCGGGCGGAGGCGCGGGGGTCGCCGACGGGCGCCGCGCGTCGCAGGAGGCGAGCGCGTCGAGCATCGCTTCGACTGAGGCGAAGCGATGCGCGCGGTCGCGGGTGAGCGCGCGGTCGATCACCGCGACGAGGTCGGGCGAGAGCGACGGGACCCATTGGGTCACGGGCGTCGGAGGCTCGTAGAGGATCTTGCCGACCACGAGGTTGTGGTTCGCGGCCTCGTAGGGGAGCCGACCCGACACGCACTCGTAGAGCACCGCGCCGAGGGCCCAGACGTCGGTCTGCGGGCCGACGTCGGCCTCGCCCGCGGCCTGCTCGGGGGACATGTACGCGGGCGTCCCGATGATGACGCCGGTGCCGGTGCGGCGGACCTCGGTGCTGCCGCCCGTGGCCGCGACGCGCGCGATGCCGAAGTCGATCACCTTGGGCACCACGGCGCCCTGCGCGTCGCGCGTGAGGAAGATGTTCGCGGGCTTGAGGTCGCGGTGCACGACGCCCTTGCGGTGCGCGGCGGCCATCGCCGAGAGCACCGGGATCAACAAGGTCACGGCGCGCGCCGGGTCGAGGCGCTGCTCGGGCTGCGCGGTGAGGTGCTCCTCGAGCGACTCGCCGACGAGGAACTCCTGCACGATGAAGGGCGCCCCCGTCGCGGCGTCGACGTCGAGGTCGAGCACGTCGACGACGTTGGGGTGATCGACGCTGGTGGCGGTGCGCGCCTCGCGGAGGAAGCGCTCCACCACCTCGGGGTTCTGCGCGTACTCGCGGTGCAGGAGCTTCACCGCGACGCGCTTGCCGGTGTTCAGGTTGCGCGCCTCGAAGACGCGGCCCATCCCGCCCTCGCCGAGGAGGCGCAGGAGGGCGTACTTTCCTCCGACGGTGTCGCCGACGGCGCTCACGCGCGACCCCGCGGTGGTGCTCTCGTCGGCGACGCGCCGAACATCGCGGGCGACGCTACACGCGGCCGCGATCACGGCAACGCACGCGGCTCAGTACGGACGGCGCGCAGCGCGAGCCGAGGTACGTGAAGCGCGAGCTCGGCTCGTTGCCGCCGCGGTGCCCACCGCTACGAGCAGGTGTCGGGCAGGCATCCATAGATCGGCACGTCGCATCCGCAGGAGACCGCAACCGGGCCGAGCATGATGCAGCAGGCGTTCGAGCCGGGGCAGAACCTCGGTGGGGAGCTCGGGCAGTTCACCCCCGGCCCAGACCCCGTATCGGGTGAGGGCCCGGTGTCCACAGGGCCCGTGTCCATCGGACCTGTATCGCGCACGCCAGTGTCGATCGGGCCGCTGTCCAAAGGGTCAGCGTCGGCAGCCCCCGCGTCGGCGGGTCCGCTGTCGGTCGGGCCGGTGTCGGCGACGCCCGCGTCGGGTCCGTTGTCCATCGCCCCCGCGTCTCTCGACTCGACAGCATCGACCACGTCAGGCGCGTCGACCACGTCGTCGACCGCGGTGGCGTCGTCCGGGCTCGACGCGTCGGTGTGGTCCGTCGCGAAGACGTCGTCTCGACCGCCCGCGTCCGCGCCGCTGAACGAGGTCACCGGCGCCTCGCTCGCGGGGCGGCACACGCCGGTCGTCACCTCGCACCGCTCGGTCGCCGCGCAACGCACGCCCTCGCACGCCGACGCGAACAAGAGCGGCACCTCGAGCGTCGCGCCCTCTTGAAAGCGCACCAGGGCGCGCTGCGCGACCACGGCCGTGTCGCGGTCGCAGCCGTTGGGCGCGGCGCACCCGAGCGCCTCGATCCACACCGGCGTGTCAGTGTCCCCGGCGCTCTCCCTCACGCCGACGAACATCGGGAGCCGCTGCCTCCCCGCCGCGACGCCGAGCGCGCTCACCCGCTGGCTGCGGAGCGCGCCGGTCGGACCTCCACGGCGCACCTCCACGGCGACGCTCTGCACGCGCTGGCCCTCGCCCCACGCGAGCTCGCTGTCGACGCGCGCCACCAGCTCCGTGCGCGGCTCGACGCACGACGCGAGGCTCACCGCGCACGCGACGCGCAACGCGATCCACCCCGACGCACCCGCCCTCTGCACGGGACCAGACGCTACACGCGGCCCATCGAGCGCGGCAACGCCCGGCCCTCAGCGCAGGGTGACCGGCGCCGCGCAGCGGAAGCCCACCGTGATGTGGCTGAAGCTCTCGGGCTGGTAGTTCCGATAGGTGGCGCGCATGTAGTGGGCGTTCGTGTAGCCCCAGTTGCCGCCGCGCATCACCCGCGAGGTGCCGGTCGAGGGACCGATAGGGTCGGCCACGGACCGCGCGGGGTAGACGCCGCTCCAGTTGGCGGTCCACTCCCACACGTTGCCGGCCATGTCCCTCAGGCCGAAGGGAGAGTCCCCGCTCGCGAACATCCCCAGCGCGCAGGTGCCGGTGCGCGAGGTGCCTCCGCCCGACCAGCAGAGCTGGCTCGACGGCGCGGCGTTGCCCCACGGGTACGTGCGACCGTCGCTCCCGCGCGCAGCGTACTCCCACTGCGCCTCGGTGGGCAGGTCTCCGCCGCGCCACTGACAGAACGTGCGCACCGTCCACGTCACGCAGTTGATCGGGTGGCTCAAGCGCGTCCCCACGATCCAGTTGCAGGCGCCGCCGGTGCCGGGCGACGAGCACCCCGACCCGACGGTCGTGAAGCAGGTCTGGTAGTCCGCGACGGTGATCTCGTTGCGGTCGATGCAGTAGGCCGACAGGTCGACGCGGTGCACGGGGCGCTCGTCGGGGTCGCCCGTGGTCGAGCCCATGTCGAACCCTCCCGCGGGGATCAGCACCATGCCCGTCGGGCACGTCGGCGTGCCCGCGTCGCGCAAACCTACGTCGATCGCGCCCGCGTCACGCAGGCCGCCGTCGATCGCGCCCGCGTCGCGCAAGCCTCCGTCGATCGCGCCCGCGTCGCGCAAACCTACGTCGATCGCGCCCGCGTCGCGCACGCCCGTGTCGATGGGACCGCCGTCGACGGGGCCGGTGTCTGTCGGTCCTGCGTCGACGAGGTCTTCGGCGACGTCGAGCGCGCCCGCGTCGGTCACGTCGACGGTCGGCGCGTCGCGGTCCACCGCGGCGACGTCGTCTTGCGCCGCGGGCACGTCGACGCTCGCGCTCACGCCCACGAACGGACGCACCGGCGCGGAGTTCGCGGACTCGCACGCTCCCGTGGCGGGCACGCACCGCTGGTCGACGGAGCAGGTGACGCCCGCGCAGGCCGACGCGAGGAGCAGCGGGAGCTCGACGGTCTGGTCGCGCTGAAAGAGCACCAGCGCGCGCTGCGCGACGACGGCGGTGTCGCGGTCGCACCCGTTCGGCGCCGAACAACCGAGGGCCTCGACCCACAGCGGGACGGCGACGTCTCCCGTGTATCTCGCGCTGAGGAGTGAAGGCGGGGCGACGCGCGGCTGGCGCCCGCGCCGAGGGTCGAGGTGCGCACGCTGCGGAGCGCGCCGCTCGACCCGCCGCGGCGGACCTCGACCACGACGCTCTGCACGCGCTGGCCCTCTCCCCAGGGGAGCTCGCTGTCGACGCGCACGATGACCTCGGTGCGCGGCTCGGCCTTGCGCGGAGAGCGAAGCGCGACGGAGAACGCGGCCAGGAGTCGCGTCGAGGAGCTCTGGACGCGCGGTACACCGGAGACACCGGGGCTTACAACGCGGCGCGACGGTGCCGCGGGTGACGGCGCACCGCCCACCTCGGCGCGCGATCCTGTCCGGATCACCGCCTCCCGCAGCCGCGATCTACGGCCCACTGTCTCGCTCACGGCTCTCACTGTCGCAAGACGGGGTCCGACGCCTCGATCAACACGCCTACGTCACCGCGATTCGGCCTATCCGCCGCGATCAGACCCGTCATTCGTCCCATTGCCGCCAGATCCACGCCGTCTGCCGTGGTGATCTCGACATTTCAAGCCTGTTCGTGACATCGTGATGGCGTGAGTCACGACATCGATGGGCTGTGCGCGATCGTCGGGGTTTCCGCGCACGCTGCAGGCGTGGATCGCGGCGAGGCTGGTTCCTCGGCCGAGCTCAATGGGCGGGCACGCGCTACAATTCGCAGCTCGTTCGCGCGCTCGCGGTGCGAACGCTGCTGCGTGAGCGGAAGCTCTCGATCGCCGAGGCGCGGGCCCACGTCACGCGGGCGACGGACGCGGAGCTGCTGCGGCTGATCCGGCGGGGCCGGCCTCGACGCGCGGTGACGGGCGCGAAGGCCCCTCCGGCGAGGCCGCCACGGCGCCGCTGGTGGGAGATCGCTGGCGTCGGGTGAAGTTGATCCGGGGCTGGAGCTGCACCTGCGCGAACGGCGCCGGAGAGCTCGTCGAGCGCCTCGCCGCGGAGATCGCCCGCGCGCTACGCGCCGCCGAGGGTGACGCGGCGTTGCGCGCAGGGCTCGCCGCTCATGGCATCGCTCGCGTGGCGGACGGTCGGCGGAGATTCCGATGGTGGTGGCTGCTGCTCCTTCCGGGCGTCGCGGCGCTGGCGCTGACCTGCGTGGCGGTGGCCGTCGGGGTCGCGCGCGGCGACCTGTGGCTGCTGCCCGGGTCGGGACCGTACCGCGCGATCTCGCCCGCCGAGGCGCGGGTGATGGAGAGCGCCCGACGTGACGTGTTCCCGAACGACGTGCGGGAGGACCTCGCGCGACACGCCGGGTCGCGGGTCGTGTGGGCGGGCGTCGCGCGGCGGCTGAGCGTGCAGCGCGTGGGGGCCGACACCGTGCTCTACCTGGAGCTGGAGCACCGCTACTTCGACTGGATCGAAGACCACGGCGCGCAGCGCGAGTGGTACTTCCTGTCGCCGCGCGGCGAGGGGAGGTTCGCGGCCGCCTGGGCGTTGCCGCCGGGCTCCGAGCGGTACGCGCGCGAGTCGCTCCACGAGGGAGACCTCTTCATCGTGTACGGCACGCAGATGGAGGTCCGCGACGGCGTGATCGGCTTCGGCCGCACGGCGTACCTCCGCCCGATCGCGCGTCGCGAGTGGCGCGACGACGTGATGGACTACGGCCGCCCCGGCACGCCGACCCGCCACCTGCGCGTCGCGTTCTAGCGGGCGATCATCGCGGCGCCGCAGCGCAGCGGAAGCCGAAGACGTACGCCTGAAGTATCGGGTTGTTTCCGCCTCGCCGAGTCGACCGTAGGCGCGACTCGACGTCGTCGTCCCACGCTCCACCGCGAGTCACGAAATCAGCGCCGATCGCGGGGCCATCGGGATCCATGAACGTGTCGTCACTGTACGGCCCGTAGAGATCGCGGACCCACTCGGTCAGGTTGCCTCCGAGATCGCGCACACCGAAGGGGGACACGTCGCCCTCGACGGCCCCGGCGGGACAGGTGCCCTGTCTCATCGCGACGCCTGACCAACACGCGCGCGAAGACGGCGCGTCCTCGCCCCACGCGTACGGTCGACCGTCCGTACCTCGCGCGGCGTACTCCCACTGCGCTTCGGTAGGAAGGTCGCTGCCGCGCCAACGACAGAACCCTTGAGCCTGGCTCCGATCGACGCAGTTGATCGGATGGTCTTCGCGATCCGAGCGCCCCCAATTGCACGCACCTATCGATCTCGGCTCGGTACACGCCGTCGTCGGGCACGAGCGGTACGCCGCGACGGTCACCTCGGTGCGATCGACGCAGAACGCCGACAGCCGAACGCGATGCACTGGTTGCTCATTCGCTGCCGCCGTCGAGCCCATGTCGAACTCCCCCGCGGGGATCAACACCATCCCCGCGAGGCTGCGACAGACATCCTTTCCTGCATGCGTCGGGCCTACGTCGAGAACGTCGACCGCCGCGTCGCGTCCGATCACGCCTCCCGCGCCTCCGCTCGCCGGGACGCACACGCCGGTGGTCGTCTCGCAGCGCTCGCTGGTGTCGCATCGCACGCCCGCGCAGGCCGACGCGAGCAGCAGCGTCACCCGCAGCGTCTCGCGCTCGACGAAGCGCACCACGGCCCGCTGCGCCACCGCACCACGCCGTCGCGGTGTTCGCACCCATTGGGCGTCGCGCAGCCGAGCGCCTCCACCCACAGCGGCGCGCTCACGTCGCCGCTCTCGCGCGCCTCGATCAGCAGCGGCAGCGACGCGCGACCGCCCACGCCGAGCGCCGTCACGCGCTGGCTCCTCAACGGACCGGTCGCGCCGTCGCGGCACCTCCACCACCACGCTCTGCACGCGCGCGCCCTCGCCCCACGCGAGCTCGCTCTCCACGCGCAGCAGCACGGAAGTCCGCGGCTCGACGCAGCCCGCGACGAGGGCGGCCGACGCGCACCACCGCGCGGCGAACCGTCACGCCACGACGTCTTGCTTGCGCCCCATCGCGGCGCAACCGTATCACGCCGCGACGAGCCCCGACCTCCGCTTCGACCCGCGGCAGCGCAACAAAGCCCGCCGCATGGCCGCGACACTGCGTAAGCCTGGGGTGCGGGCGCGGCAGCGACTAACCCAGGCGCGAGCGTCACTTGCGGACGTGTCGAGGCGCAGCCGCGGCGGCGATAACCCCAGGCGCGAGCGATCGTGACGTGCGCGAGCGTCACCCATCGGAGCGCCGGGCCGCGACCAGCTCCAACCCCTCACCGCCACCTCGCCGTAGGGAGGTGATCGACGCACCGTCGACCCGCGGCGCGGTCGCGCCGCGCTGGTCGCCTTCGCGTCACCAGTGATGCAATGCGCCTACCGTTCGTCGCGCTCGCGCTCGGCCTCGCCGCCTGCGAGCGCGCCCGCCGTCGACGCCTCCACCGACATCACCGTCACCAACGATCACCGCCACCGACGCGGGCGACGACGTCACTGACGCCCGCCGTCGGCGCCCGACAGGAACTCCGCCTTCGCGCCCGGGCCTACGGCACCACCGTCCACGACCGCGCGGCGGACTTCACCATCCCACCACCGACGGAGACTTCACCCTCTCCCAGCACTGGACCGCGCGGCGAAGACTCCTCCTGGTCATGGTCTACGCGCCGCGCGCGCACTGCGCTTCTCGAACGGCACCGACTACAGCGCCTCGCTCTTCGAGTCGCGCTGCTCGACCTCATCGACCGCTCACCGCGCAACGTCCATTACCTCTTGCTCTACCGCAGCGACGCCGAGGGCTTCGCCAACCGACGCGACGAATGGCTCGCCAACCTCGACACGCTCCCGAGGCCGACCGCGCGTACTGGAGACCGCGCTTCCACTTCGCCACCGCGCCCGTCTCGGAGCTCGACAACTGGGTCAGCACCATGCTCGAGCGCGGCGCACCGACACCAACCCGTACCGCTACGAGTCGCTCCAGTTCGGCATCGACCGCGACCAGCGCATCCGCGAGGTGGGCCAGCTTTCCGGTCGCCTCGCGTCGGGCGGCTACGCACGGACCTCAGCTTCCTCCACGCACGAACCATCTGTCCACAACTTCGAGCACGACCGCGACGCGGCTCCGCGCGAGACCGTCACCTCCGTCTCGGTCATCGACAACGCGACCGTCCGACACCTACGACACCGACGATCGAGCTCCCGACGCGGCGACCCTCACCGGGCTTCGACACCGCGAGGCCGACCTCCATGCGCTGCCCCGAGGGCCGCGACGCCAACTGCAGCGCCTGGGACTTCTCGCACCTCTGGGTCTGCCAGCCCGACGACTCCACACCCGACGGAGGCGCCCCGACGACGCCCCGACGCGGGACCGCGCTACCGCTGCGACACCGAGCTCGCGCTGGATCACCTACTGGCGCGAAGGCCGCTGGGTCACCGACATCTCCGCGGTGATGCCGCTGCTCTTCCGCGGCGGGCGCACGCACCTGCGCTGGTGGGCCTCTGGGCAGTTCGACCCGCAGCGCGCCGACTACGTCGTCTCGCTCTCGCTGCGCTTCTCCAACCGCGGCCGCGGCATGCGCCCGTGCAGGCCGCCCTGTGGAGCGGCGGCAACTGGAACGCGATGTACAACGCCATGCACACGCCCATGCGCGTCGACATCCCCTCCGACGCGCGGCGCGTGGAGCTGTACGCGCTATCCTGGCCGCGGTACGCCTGTACGCCGAGTTCTGCAACCACGAGCACCACTTCAACGTCGGCGGCATGGAGTTCGTGAGGGACTTCCCCGAGGCCCAGTCGCCCGACGGCTGCGCCAACCGCGTGAGCGAGGGCGTGATCCCCAACCAGCACGGCACCTGGTACTTCGGCCGCGGAGGCTGGTGCCCCGGCCTCGACGTCGCCCCCTGGGTCGTCGACGTGACGTCGCAGGCCCGCCCCGGCCACCGTCGACCTTCAGTACGCCACCACCTTCAGCGGAGGCCGCCCCGTCTCCGCGGCGATGGGCAACATCGTGATGAGCTCCTACCTCGTCGTGTGGCGCTGACCGCGCCCCGTCTGGCACCCTCGCGCCCGCATTGCCCCGCTCTCCGCTCTCGCAACGCCTCCTCCGCGCGCTCCGCCTCGCGGCCGTGATGGAGCGCGATCACCTCCTGACCACGCCCTCTCGCGTCGCGACGAGCAGCTCTCGCGACGCGCGCTGCTCGTGGGCGCCGCCGCCGCGACCGCCTGCGCGACGGTCCCGTCTCCGACACGCCCGATCCACGGGATCGTCGCGCACCCGACCGCGGGTGGTGGTGGTGAGCGGGCCTCGCGGGCCTCGTCGCGGCGTACCGGCTCAGCAGCGCGAGGGTCGACGTCACGCTCTACGAAGCGCAGCGCCGCGTCGGGCGTGCCTTCACGCTGCGGGAGTATTTCCCCGTGAAGTGCGAGCTGGGAGGGAGCTCGTCGGCACGCGCCACGCCGCGCTTGCGGGCGCTGCTCACCAGCTCGACCTGCCGCTCGTCGACCTCGCCGCGGCCACGACCTCGCTGGGCGAGCGCTGATGCTCGGCGGCCAGCGCACCAGCGGCGGCTGCTGGAGCTGATGCGCCCGGTGGTGGCCCTCATGCTCCGCGACCTGCGCGCGCTCGGGAACACCGCCCCAACTGGGAACACCACTCGCCCGCCGCGGCGGCCTCGACGCGCTCTCGACCTCGCAGTGGCTGGAGCGCAACGGCGTGCGCGGTCCGTTGCGCGCGCTCTTCGACGCGGCCTTCACCTCGGAGCTCGGGCGCGACCTCTCAGGCAGTCCGCGCTCACCTTCCTGTACGGCGTGGGGAAGGACCTCGACCGCCTCTCGCTCTTCGGCGCGAGCGACGAGCGCTTCATGAGGCGCGACGGCTCCGACGCCCCGCCCTCGCGCGCGACGTCTCGGAGAGCGCTTGGAAACCCGAGCACGCCCTCACCGCGCTGCGCGCCGCGACGACGGCGGTGCCTCACCTTCGAGCGCGGCAGGCGCCGATGGACGTGGCCGCCGACCGGGTGATCCTCGCGCTGCCTTCACGCAGCTCCGGCGCTGCGCGATCGGCGTGGAGCTTCCGCGCGAGAAGCGGCGCGTAGTCGAGGCCTTACCGACCACCAACGCGAAGGTGATGGTGTCGATGCGCGACGCGTGTGGTACGAGGCTCGTCGGGCACCACCTTCAACGACGGCGGCGTCTACGAGAGCTGGGACTCCACGCGCGGGGTGGAGTCTCCCGTCTCGATCCTCACCTCGTTCACGGGCGGCGCGCTCGAGCGCAGCGTCGGAAGAGCAGCCCCGAGGCGCAAGGCCGCCGCTTCGTCGACGCCCTCGACGCGGTGTGTAGCCGGCGCTTCCAGACGCATACACCGGCCGCGCCGCGCGGATGCACTGGCCCACGGCGCGACACTTCGAGGGCAGCTACGCGTGCTACGCGCCGGGCGACTGGTGCAGGCTCTCGGGCGCCGAGGCCCCGCGGTGGGAGCGCTGCACTTCGCGGGGGCACGACCGTCTCGCCCGGCTACATGGACGGCGCCGTCGAGCGGAGAGCGCGCCGCGCAGGAGGTGCTCGCCGCGGTCAGCGCGTAAGCCCGCCGACGTGAGCGCGGCCGCCGTCGGGGCTGGTGACGGCGTCACGCAGCGCGTTGGCGACCGGTCGACGCGCCCGCGTGCCAGAGCACCAGCGCGCGCGCGATGGGGTAGCGACGCTCACGCGCGGCCTCGGCCGAGGGCGCGACGGGGCGCTGCCGCCGGTGGGGACGATGGGCACCACGCGCACGCGGGCGTCGGCGAAGGGCAGGCGCACCACCGACACCGCGCGGGGGTTCGCGGCCACCACGGTCACGGCCTCGCGCTCGTCGCCCACGCGCGTCGCCTGCGCGGTGACGGCGCCAGGACGCGGCGCGCGGGCCATCACCCGTGACTCGAGCGCCGAGCGGGCCGCGGTGCCCGAGGGCGCGACCACCACCTGCGGCGCCACGTTCGGCCCGCGCACCGGGCGGAAGGTGGTCATGCGCCCCGCGAAGAGGTCGACCACCTCGGCCTCGCGCAGCGAAGGGAGGGTGTTCGTGGGGTGAACGATCACGGCGGTGACGTCCCAGCCGACGGCGGTCTCGCCCGCGGAGGGGCCCGTACCGTCGAAGCGGAGCGTGGGGGTGTTGCTGCGTCGCTGCGCGGCGTCTCCAGCCTCGACGCGCACGGCGCCGCCGAGCCGAGGCGCCCACGCCGTCGCGGCCACCTGCGCGAGCGGAGGGTCGACCACGAAGGTCACCCCCGCCGCGGGCGCGCGCGCGAGCGTGTCGAGGGCGGCGAGGCGAGACGCGAGGGTGTCGGCGCGGTTCTCGGCGCGGCGCCAGAGCCCGTACATCGCCCCGGCCGACACCCACCCGAGGAGGGCCACCACGCCGAGCGCGACGCGGAGCTTCGAGGGCCGCTCGCGGTGAAGGTCGGTCGGGGGCTCGCTGAGCGCGGGGAGGCTGGGCTTCGAGGGCGCGATGGGCGGAGGCGGCACCGCGGGCTCGAGCAACAACGGAGACGACGGCGAGCTCATCGCCCCCGCGCCGATCTCGTACGCGTCGCCCTCGGGCGTGGACTCGGCGGGGCGGTCTTCGGTGAGGGCGGCGAGCTTCCACCCGTCGGAGCGGTCGGGCTGCGGCGGGGGCGGAGCGGTCTTCATCGGCGGCGGGAACACCGACGCCGCGCGCAGGAGCGGAACGGGCGGATCGCCGCTCCCCACGCCGGGCGACTCGACCACCGTGGGCTGCTCGTCTCCGGGCGAGGGGATCTCCCCCGACGCGATGCGCTCCCAGCGGTCTTCGATGGAGTGCCCGTCGAGCGCGAACTGCACGAGCCGCGCGAGCACCCTGGGGTCCACCGTCCAGCCCTCGTGCTCCATCACGTCGGCGAGGGCGTGGCGCATCTCGCGCGCCGAGGACCACCGCCGGTCGGCCGACCGCTCCAGCGCGGTCATCACCACCTGCTCCAACCCCGGGGGATAGTCCTTCACCCTGCGGCTCGGCGGAGGGATCGGGTCGAGCATCACGGCCTTGTAGAGCTCGGGCGCCGCGTTGCCCTTGAAGAGACGTCCCGACCCCGTCGAGGTCTCGTAGAGCACCACGCCCATCGAGAAGAGGTCGGCCCGGGCGTCGATGCCCTTGTTGGGCTCCCACTGCTCCGGCGACATATAGCTGAACTTGCCCTTGATCCTCGCGACCTGGGTGCGCCCGAGGGCCGTCTCGGCGCGGGCGATCCCGAAGTCCACGAGCTTCACCTTCCCCTCCTCCGACAGGAGGATGTTCTGGGGGGTGACGTCGCGGTGCACGAGGTCGAGGGGCTGACCGTCCTGCCCGCGGGCCTCGTGGGCGTACTCCAGCCCGAGGAGCGTCTCGTGCGCGATGGCCGCCGCCAGCGGGATCGGGATCGACCGGCCCTTCTGCGCCAGCAGGATCATCAGCGTCGCGACGGAGATCCCGCGCACCAGCTCCATCGCGAGGTAGAGCCGGTCGCCCTCCTCGCCGACCTCGTAGACCTGCACGAGGTTCGGGTGGTGAAAGTCCGCCGCCACCAGGGCTTCACGGAGGAACATCCGCACGTGGTCGGCGTCGGCCGCGGCCTCGTTCTTCAAGACCTTCAGCGCGACGTACTTGCTGAACCCGTAGGCCCCCGTCTGACGCGCCAGGTACACGTCGGCCATGCCGCCCGAGGCGATGCGGCGCTCGAGGATGTACCTCCCGAGCTTCTGTCCTTGCGCCGGCGCGGCTGCGGTCATGGGTTCCTTGGGGGTTGACGCCCCGCGGCAAGGCCGAGGCGCGCGGAAGCTACACCACCGCCCTCCCGCGCGTCACGGCAACGACCGACGGCCTCGGCGCGTGGCGCGCGCGCCGCGGCGAGTGCTCTCCGCGGTCGCCCGCCGTGGTAGTCTCCCCGGTCTATGTCGACCCCTCCGCGCCGCGCGTTCCTCTGGGCGTTCGCGGCGCTCTCCTCGGTCGCCGCGGTGGTGGGCGCGGGCTGCACCGAGCCGCAGACCCCGCGCATCTCGCAGCGCTTCACCGACAACTTCGACCGCAGCGCCCTCGGCCCCGAGTGGCGCGAGACGGGCCCCGGGTGGCGCATCGAGAACGGCGCCCTCCGCGGTCAGGGCGTGCGCAACCACCCGCTCTGGCTCCGCCGCAAGCTCCCCCGCGACGCGCGCATCGAGTTCGACGCCTGGAGCGAGTCGCCCGCGGGGGACCTGAAGTGCGAGGTCTGGGGCGACGGCCACTCGCACGCGACGCAGGCCTCGTACACGGCCACGAGCTACGTGGTGATCTTCGGCGGCTGGTTCAACCGCTACAACGTCATCGCCCGCATGGACGAGCACGCCCCCGACCGTCGGCAGCGCGTGGGCCCGCGGGTGGAGATGAACCGTCGCTACCACTTCACCATCGAGCGCCGCGGGCACCTCCTACGGTGGATGATCGACGGCGAGCCCATGCTGGAGTGGGACGACCCCGACCCCCTCGCGGGCCGGGCCACGAGTACTTCGCGTTCAACGACTGGGACGCCGTCGTGCAGCTTCGACAACCTCGCGATCACACCGCTCTGAGAGGGACCGCGCCGTGACGCCGCAGGAGATCACCAAGGAGCTCGACGAGGTCGAGTCGCGCCTCGAGCGCCTCCGCATCAAGTACGAGCAGTACTTCGCGGGCTACGAGAAGATGATCCCCTTCGTCCAGCGCAAGGACGTCGACCGACGCTTCGCCGCGCTGCACAAGGAGCAGTTCCGCAACGCGGGGCTGCGCTTTCGCTTCAACACCCTGGTGCAGCGCTTCACCACCTACCAGACCCACTGGGGCCGCACGCTGCGCCGCATCGAAGAGGGCACCTACAAGCGCGACGTGCTCAAGGCCCAGAAGCTCCGCGAGGAGCTCGCCGCCCGCGAGGCCGCCGACCGCGCCCGCGCCGAGCGCCCCCCCGCCGAAGAAGAGCCCGAAGAGATCGACGCCGAGCCCGAGGAGTACCACGAGCCCGCGCCCGCCCCCGCGCCGCGCCCCCGCGTCGGGCCCATCACCCTCAACGAAGACGACGGCCGCTTCGACTCGCTCCCGCCCGGGATGTTCGGCGACCACGACGACGGCCCCGCCCTCAACCTCGACGCCCTCGAGCGACACCCCGCGCCGCGCACGCCCTCCGCTACGCCGCCGCGACCCGCGCCCTCTCCGTCGGCCCTCCCGCCGCGCGCGCCCGCGTCTCCCACCGCGCCACCGCCGCGCGCCGCGCCCCCCTCGGGAGACGGCGCCCGGCAGAGCTTCAGCCCCTTCGCCGGGGTGCGCGGGCCCACCCCCGCGCCCATCCGCGGGTCGAGCCCCAACACTCCCGCGACGCCCGGCGCCCCCGCCGCGCCGAGGCCCACCGCCGCCCCCGCGAGGCCCGCGCCCGCGCCCGCGCCAAGGCCCGCGGCCTCGAGCGACGACCCGCAGGTGCGCGCGCTCTGGCAGCGCTTCGTCGAGGCCCGCAAGCAGACCGGCGAGAGCGTCGACGTGCGCTACGAGTCCATCGCGAAGCAGGTGCGCGAGACGCTGCCGAAGCTCAACGAGCGCTACCAGGGCGCCGACGTGAAGCTCGACGTGGCGATCAAAGACGGCAAGGCCGTGCTCCGCCCCGTCGTCACCGTGAAGAAGAAGTAGCCCGCAGCACGATCACCGCGACCTCGGGCCACACGCCGACGCGCGTGGGCACGCCCGTGATCCCCAGGCCCCGGTGCACGTACAGCGCGCTCGCGCCCTCGCGGTAGAGCCCCGCGGTGTACCTGTGAAAGGCCCTCCCGAGGTTCGCCGCGTCGGGGAAGGGCAGCCCGATCTGCCCGGCGTGCGTGTGCCCCGAGAGCGTGAGCTCCACCCCCTTCGCCGCCGCCTCGGGGAACGACGCCGGGTCGTGCGCGAGGAGCAGCGTGGGCACGCCCTCGGGCTTCTCGGCCAGCGCCGCCGCGAGGTCGTCGCGCTTGGTCCATCGGTCGTCGATGCCCGCGACCCAGAGCCTTCCTTCACCGCGCGTGAGGAGCTCGCCCGCGTTGCGCAAGACCCTCACCCCCGCGCGGTCGAGCGCGTCGCTCACCCCCCGCTCGGTCTGGAAGTAGTCGTGGTTGCCCATGCACGCCACCACCCCCATCGGCGCCGAGAGCCCGCGCGCGAGGTCTTCGACGTCGCCCACGTAGCCCTCGCCCGTGGTGATGAGGTCTCCCGTGAGCGCCACGAGGTCGGGCCTGCGCGCGAGGGCCGTCGCGACCCAGCGTCGGTACACCCACCGCGGCAGGTGCGGCCCGCAATGCACGTCGCTGAGCTGCGCCACGCGCAGCCCGTCGAGGTCGGGGTGCAGGCCCGCGATCACCACCTCGCGCTCGCGCACTGTGGCGAAGATCCGACCGAGGGTGCTGCCCCACCCGGTGACGAGCAGCGCCCACGCGAGCACTGGCGCGAAGGTCGCCGTGAAGCGCACCGCGCCGAAGGCCGCCGCTACGCCGAGCACATACCCCGGCGCGCACGCGAGGAAGCACCCGGTGCTGTAGGCCGCGTAGGGCACGTCGAGGAGCCACGCGCGCCACCACGGCCCGCGCGCGTCGTCGACCCAGTGCGTGAGGCGGTGGAGGAGGATCGTCCACGCGGCGGCGTGGGCGAGGAGGGTGAGCGCAAGGGCTAGGGCGAGGCCGAGGTGCGGGCGCAGCCAGAGGGTGAAGAGCGCCGCCGCGGGCGCCTGGATCGCCGCGCAGAAGAGGGCCGAGCGCGTGATGAGCCGACGCCGCCAGGGGTTGATCGGCGGCCGCGCGCGGGCTGGGCTCACGGTGAGGTCTCGGTCGCGGGGTTCAGCCCACGCGGCGACGGAGCGCGCCCGCGGCCTCGCGGGTGGCCGACTCGTCGGCGTTCTCTTCGAGGCGCTTCAGTCGCTGCACCAGCACGGGCTTGCGCTTGGGGAGCTGCCCCGCGAGCAGGTGCCCGAGGCGCTCGATCGCGTCGCGCACGCGAGACTCGTCGCGGTGCTCGAGCACCTGGAGCCAGAGCTCCTGGTCGTCGGGCATGGTGAAGCCGGCGTTGAAGAAGGCGTCGGTGAGGTCGGAGATGGCCTTGGAGCCCTGCGCCGCGCCGAGCTTGCGGAGGAGCTCCTGGCGCTTGTTGCCCTGGGTGGAGGCGGCCTCGGTGGAGGGCTCGACCACGCGCGCGACCTTCACCGAGGGCACGAGCTTCTCGAGGGTCTCGACGGCGTCGGGCTTCTTCTGGAACAGGGCCTCGAGGGCGGCCTTGTACTCCTTGGCGGCGGCGTTCTGGCGGCCGGCGGACTCGTAGCGCTCGAGCGTCTCGGCCGAGCGGTAGCTCGACGTGCGCGCGCGGTCGGTCTCGCGGTAGCTCTTCCTCTCGCGTTCACGGGACATGCGGAGTTTCCTGCTGTGAGGTCGTTGGGGTAACGATGTAACGGCCCGCGCAGAGGGCGGGCGATGGCGGGGGATGCGGTCGCGCCCGAAGGTGGCGCGGGGTGATGTTCTTGGAGGGGCTTTGGTGCCCGTAGGGCGACGGTGGGAGAAACCGTCGGCGCGGAATGGTTGCCCCAGGAATCCCGCGCGCGCAAGGCCCACGCGCGACGCCCACCGCGACGGCTCGGTCACAAAGTTGAGCCGCTCGCGCCCTTCGTGCTCTCCCGTGGGCGATGCGATGGACGGTGCTGGTCGGCCTCCTCACGGCCCTGCCCTCGGTGTGCGCCGCGCAGACCATGCCCGCGGTGGGCGCCCTCGCCCGCGCCGCGGCGCAGGGCTCCTCCGACGAGTTCATCCGGCCCACGGCGGAGCGGCGACAGGCCCGCGCCCAGGCCGCGACGGCGAGCGCGACCCCCACCACAGAGCGCCGCGCGCGGCGGCAGTGCCTGCGGCCCGCGGTGACGATCCGGCGCCTGCGCGGCGGTGACCTCCCCACGTGGACCGGCGCGCTCACCGACTGCTCGGGCCGACCGACGCTCCGCGCGATGGCCGCGCTCGGGCTCCTCGCGCAGCCCGGACGTCCCTCGCGCATGGACCTCCCCGCCGCCGTCGCGACGCTGCGCCGCCTCGCGCCCGCCGCGGGGCTCTCGCTCTCGGACGACGTCCCTGTCACGACGTCGACGTCGCGTCGTGGCCGCTCGCGCAACCGCGGCGCGGCCAGCGCCACCACCGCCACCTCCGCGCCCGCGGTGCCGCGCGACCCGCACACCCACGACCCCGTGATCGCGCTCTCGGAGCACGCCCGCGCGCCGCACCCGCGCCTCGTGCAGTTGCTTCAGGCCGTGATGGACCGCTTCCCCGGGCGCATGGTGGAGATCGTGTCGGGGTACCGACCGGGCGACGGCACCAGCCGCCACGCGCACGCGCGCGCCCTCGACCTGCGCCTGCGCGGCGTGCGCTACGAGGAGCTCAGGGACTTCGCGCGCACGCTCCCCGACGCGGGCGTCGGGTACTACCCCAACTCGGTCTTCGTGCACCTCGACGTGCGCGACCCGAGCGAGGGCCGGGCCTTCTGGGCCGACTACTCAGGGCCCGGAGAGCGACCGCGCTACGGCGCGTGGCCGCCCGCCGATCAAGACGTTCAGCGCGAGGTCGACTGGATCGTCACGCAGCAGGAAGGGACG
Source organism: Polyangiales bacterium (assembly GCA_041389825.1). GTDB lineage: Bacteria > Myxococcota_A > Polyangia > Polyangiales > JAEYZO01. The sequence goes on from JAWKRC010000004.1 coordinate 322,267, forward strand.
CTGCGCGAGCGGCAGGAGCGCGAGTGGTCGCCCGAGGCGCTGCGCGCTCCCCCGTCGCAGTGACGGGCGCAATTGTAGCTCCCCTCGCGGTGAAAATGCAGTCTTGCGCGGGAGACAGTCGTCGCTAGAGTCAGTGACCGTCCCTCTGCGGGGCAGGTGAAGGAGCCATCGAATCCCCCGACTTGCACGAACTAGGGGTCCATCCCTCGCGGTCGTGAGCAGACCCGGCACTCTCACCGGGGAGCCTTCAGCCGCGATACCAGGGCCCCACCTGGACATGTGCCAGGGGTTCGGCCGGCACCCACGGCCATCGCGGTAAGGACGCTACGGAGGGCGACGGTGGTAACACCGCCGCCCTTCTCTTTTGCCCCGCGCGGTGGTAGTCGCCGCGCGCGCCGAGAGAGCGCGCAGCGACGGAGGTCCGTGTGGGATTGAAGGTCGGCATCGTGGGCCTGCCCAACGTGGGCAAGAGCACCCTGTTCAACGCCGTGTCGGTGACCGCGAAGGCCGAGGCGGCGAACTTCCCCTTCTGCACCATCGACCCGAACGTGGGCGTCGCCCCCGTCGCCGACGAGCGCTTCGACGCGCTGGTGAAGCTCTACAGCCCCGCCAAGGAGGTGCGCGCCACCGTCGACTTCGTCGACATCGCCGGGCTCGTGCGCGGGGCGTCGAAGGGCGAGGGCCGCGGCAACGCGTTCCTGTCGCACATCCGCGAGGTCGACGCGATCGCCCACGTGGTGCGCTGCTTCGACGACGAGAACGTGATCCACGTCGACAACAAGGTCGACCCGATCTCCGACGTCGAGACCATCGAGACCGAGCTGATCCTCAAGGACCTGGAGTCCGTCGAGAAGCGCCTCGACCGCGCCCGCAAGGCCGCCAAGGGCGGCAGCGCGCAGGAGCGCGCCCTCGTCGACGCGCTCGAGGCCCTGCAGGCGGGCATGAACGACGGCCGCACCGCGCACGACATCCCGCTCTCGGACGAGGCGCGCGGGCTCGTGCGGGAGCTCTTCCTCCTCACCGACAAGCCGGTGTTCTTCGTCGCCAACGTCGCCGAGGGAGACGTTCGCACCGGCAACAAGCACGTCGAGCGGCTGGAGCAGCTCGCGGCGAAGCGCGGGGCCAAGGTCGTTCGCATCTCCGCCGCCATCGAGGCCGAGATCGCCTCGCTGCCGCCCGAAGACCGCGGGGAGTTCCTCGCGAGCGTGGGGTTGGACGAGCCGGGCCTCCACGCGGTGATCCGCACGGGCTACGAGACCCTCGACCTCATCACCTTCTTCACCGCGGGCAAGCCCGAGGTGCACGCCTGGCCCATCAAGCGCGGCACCACCGCGCCCGGCGCCGCGGGGAAGATCCACACCGACTTCGAGCGCGGCTTCATCAAGGCCGAGATGATCTTCTGGAAGGACCTCGTCACCCTCGGCTCCGAGGCCGCCTGCCGGGCCGCCGGCAAGCTCGGGATCGAGGGCCGCGACTACGTCGTGCGCGACGGCGACGTCGCCCACTTTCGCTTCAACGTCTGAGCGCCTCGCCCCGCGGCCCGTGTGTCGCGGGGGTGACGCGCCGCCTTCGCGGGCGTTATGGTCTCTGTCATGCCGAACGTCTGGACCCGCCAGTTCGAGGTCGTGATGCGACCTCTCCGTGACCGCAACGGCCCGCAGTCGGTGGTCATCCTCGAGACGCGCACCGCGGCCCAGGCCTCCCGCGAGGCGACAGCGCGCTTCCCTGAGATGAAGGTGCTCTCGGTGGCGCGCGTGGCGAGCGAGAACGACGCGCCCGTCGCCGCGGCCTCGGGCGTCGTGTCGAAGGTCGCCGACGCCGAGGTGGCCGAGGTCACCCCGCTCCGCCGCACCGGCTCCCGCTGACCCTCACGCCTCGACGGCGACCCACACCAGCGCGCCGCCCTCGCAGCGGCCCCTCAATCGAATCCGCAGCTCCCCAGGGATGCCCGGCACCGTGAGCGCCACGGCGAGGGCCTCGTCCGCCCACTCCAGCGCGCGGTAGACCACCTCGCTCTCGCTGTTGGCGAAGACCTCCAGCACGGCGGCGCGCCCCTCCCAGCGGGTGCCGTCGGCCTGCACGAAGACCACCGACTCGTGCAGCGCCGCGCTCACCTCGTGGGGCGCGCCCGCGAGGAGGATCTCCAACCGACTCCGTACTTCGCTCATGGCGCCTCCGCGGGTTCGAGCGACCACCAGCCGGTGCCCGTCTCGGAGTCTCCCACCCCGAAGCTGCCGCGCAGCCCGAGCGGAGAGGGCGCGAGCAGCCCCGCGCCGCGCGCGACGTGGTCGCCCGACGACACCTCTCTCCATCGGATGCGGAGACGTCCGCCGGCGGTCTGCTCGCCCTCGAACGATCCCTCGCGGCCCTGGTAGCGGTAGGTCGCGCGCCACGTCCCGGCGGGGGTGCGCGTGAGGGTGGTCTCGACCACCATGCCCGCGGGCAGGCCCGTCCACCGCGAGAGCCACAGGCCCGGGCGCAGCGCGGGGCTCATGAAGCGCGCGGGGCGCAGGGTCACCGTGCCCGCGTCTCCCGCGTGCGCCCGCAGCGTGCCGTCACGGTCCGCGCGAAAGGTCAGGAGCGCCGCCCGCGGCGCCGCGGCGGCCACGACGCCCTCCTCGCGCCACACGACGTCGACGTCGTGGTTGTCGCGCACGGTGCCCTCGATCTCGCCGCGCCACGGGGGCATCTCCCAGCTCCCCCGCACGCGGTGTCCGTCGCCGTGCATCCAGACGGCGACACGCGCGCCCTGCTCCACGTCGGGCCACGAACCCCAGTAGAGGCCAGTGATGACCCCTGCCCCGTCACACGCGGGCGCGGGCGCCGCGGGGCGCGCGCAGGCCGAGACGAGCACGATCGACAGCAAGCACGGGCGCACGGGAGGGCCGCGGAGGGTATGCGATGCGCGCGAGAGCGTCGACGGGCGATCGAGGCCTCTCTCGCCCCCGCCGATCCGCGACTATGATCGCGCCTCCCCTCCCCTTCGCCTCTCCCGTCAGGAGCCCGTCGATGCCTTCCCTCGCACGTCTGTCGTCGCTCTCCCTCGCCGCGCTGCTCACCTCCGCACTCGGGTGCGGCGACTCCACCGTGAGCGCACCCGTCGACGCCTCCGCGACAGACACCGGGAGCAACACCGTCGTCGACGCGGGCGAAGACGCGGGCTCCGCCGTCGTCGACGCGGGTGAAGACACGGGCTCCACCGTCACCGAAGACGTCCCGGCGGCGCCCGCCGACGTGCCGAAGCTCGACGAGCCCCCCGTCGTGTCGGGCCCCTGCGACGGCTTCGTCAGCGGGACGGTCACCAACTACCAGGTCGACGACCTGCGGCGCTCGTTCATCCTCACGCTCCCCACGGGCGCGACGGGCACCGGGGGTCACTGGCCCGTTGTCTTCAACTGGCACGGGCTCGGCGACAGCGCGCCCAACATGAACCAGCTCCTCGCGGGCGAGGTGAACAACGCCGCCTTCCCGTTCATCCTCGTGACGCCCGTGTCGACGCAGCTCGGGCCCACGACCTCGCCGCTCGGCCTGGAGTGGGAGAACCTCCGCGCCACGACGCCCAACCGCGAGGCGCGCCTCTTCGACGCCGTCGTGCGCTGCCTCGACGAGCGCTACGGCGTCGACCGCGACCGGCTCTACACCGTGGGCTTCTCCGCGGGCGCGATCATGTCCGACCTCCTCGGCGTGCTCCGCGGGTCGCAGCTCGCGGCCGTGGTGAGCTACTCGGGCGGGTACTTCTCCAACCCCGAGAACCCGGCCACGCTCGGCGCGCTGCGCACGTACCCGCAGTGGCCGCAGCTCCCCACCGCGCCGCGCTACTCGCAGCTCCTGATGTTCGGAGGCGAGAGCGACACCTTCAACCTCTTCGTCGCCACGGCGCGCTTCAACGTCTTCGCCGCGAACGACCTGCCGTACCTCAACGCCGCGGGGCACGACGTGATCTATTGCGACCACGGGCGCGGGCACACCCTCCCGTCGGCGATCCTCGGCTCGCGGCTGGTGCAGTTCTTCGCGGCGCACCGGCGGGGCGAGCGGTCGCCGTGGGCGAGCGAGATCCCGAGCGGGTGGCCGTCGTACTGCGCCTTCCACGCGGGGATGTAAGCGGACGGCTCAGCCGAGGTCGTTGACGGTGCGAAGGATGAGTGTCTGCGACGCCGCGCTGAACGTATACACCACCCACCACGGAGAGGCCCCGACGCGCCGTCGCCATCGCGGCGCCGCGGGGGGCGCGAGGAAGGTCACGTCGTTCGGCCCTGGAAGGTTCGGGTAGTCCCTCTCGATGGCCTCGATCGTCTGGAGCGCGGCCGCGAGCAGCGGGCGGGGCAGCCGCGCGAGCGTCCTGAACAGGGGCTTGTCGCGGACGATCACACGTGGTCGAGGTCGCGACGGAAGCTCTCTCGGAAGGTGTCCGACACCTCCGCCTCGGCGAGCGCCTCTACGAGCGCCGCGCGCTCCTCGGCCGTGAGCGGCGCCGCGTCCATGAGCGCGAGGTCGTCCTCGACGACCGGTGTCTTGCGTGCGGGGTCACCCATGGACGCGACTATGCGACCCGCGAGGGGGACAACGCAAGGCGGAGCATCGCCCCCTCACCCCTCGCGGTCACGCTCCAGCTTCGCGAGCACCTCGGTCGCGTGGTCGCGGTGCTTCTTCCGCTTCATCCGCGGGATGTAGCGCGCAGCGCGGGCGCCGTCGTCGGGTCGTCGAGCTTCCCGAGCACGTGAGGGACGGTCCAGTCGTCGGCCGAGGGCGCGCCGAGCAGCGACGCGATCGCCGGAGCGACGCGCGGGTCGCGCTCCTGCGCGAGCATGGTGAGGAGCCCGTACGACGGTCCTCCCTCGCCCACGCCCGGATGACGGAGCAGCTCCAGCAGCCGCAGCCGCGCGTCGAGCGCGTGCGGCGCGACGAGGTACAGCGTCGCCATGTGGAAGAACTGCCGGTGCGCCGCGATGGGCGCGAGCGCCTCCGCCCAACCGGGGTCGGCGTCGGGGCCCGTCACTTCATTGAAGTGCCGTGTTCGATAGAAGATCACCTCGAGCGCGCGCAGCGCGCGGGAGGCCCCGTCCGAGGTCGAGAGGCGCGCCTCGGTGAAGAAGGGCGCGAGGCGCTCGCGGGCCCCCGCCGAACCCGTGCGGAAGATCGTGTCGAGGGCGTGCACCACGGGCTCGGGGCTCATCCCGTCGAGCGCGGCGGAGAGTTCGTCGGTGAGCAGTCCCATCGGGACCATGCGTAGTCGAGCGCGCGCCGTGGGGGCAACCGTCGGGGTGCCCGTCCGCGAGTCGGGGTGCGGTGTCGGGGTGGCCCGCGCACGCCAGCGGAACGCGTCGACACGCCGTCGGGGTGATCCGTCACGGCGACGGGGTGCGCGGTGGGCGTCGTCGGGGTGGCAGAGGGGCGCCGTCGCGCGGAGCCCGGGCGCCGTCGGGAGCGCGCGGGGGCGCGTCGGGGTGGGGGCTACGCCTTGGCGGGCGCGGGCTTCGCGGCCTTGCGGCGGTTGAGGTCCAGCCCGCGCAGGAGCGTGGGCGTGATGGAGAGCTGCAACGCGGAGACGCCGTCCTCGCGGGCCTCGCGGAGGTCGTCCCAGAGCGGGCGCATGACGAGGTAGAGGCGCCCTTCGGCGGCGTTGATGGCGGGGCTGTCGCGGTCGACCTGCCTCGGCGCGGAGCGCTTCGCCGTCGCGGCTTCGAGCGCCTTGGCGGCGTCGCGGAGGGACTTCGCGGTCTCCGTCGAGAGGTCGTAGGCGGCGAGGGGCGGGGCGTCGGAGGGCGCGGCGATCCATCGGTCGAGGAGGTCGGCGAGGCCGCGCAGGCGCGCGACGCGCAGGTCGATGGCCGCGTCGGGCGAGAGCGCGCGGTCGAGGGCTTCGCGGTGGGTCTTGTGAGTGCCCGCGGCGGCGCGGGCGCGACGCTCGGTGCGTTGGAGCGCGCGGTCGGCGGCGCGCTGCGCGTCGTCGAGGCGCTCGCGTCGGCGGGGTTGGCGTCGACCTCGCGACCGGCGAGGAGCGATCCCAAGGAGGTGAGGCAGTCGAGGAACCAGCGCACGCGCACCGCGGAGACGGCGGGGTCGCTCACGTGCGCGCCGAAGGTGCGGGCCCAGTTCATCGCGCCGCGGAAGGTCTCGTGCGCGCGGGTGGCGGTGCCGCGCTCGCGGCAGGTGGCGTCGTCGTGGTGCGCGAGGAGCGCGCTCGCGAGCTGCGCGGGCAGCGCGGGGAAGTGCGCGCGCAGCGCCGCGAGCTGTTGGAGCTCGCCGGGGAGGTCCTCCGCGGAGGGCGCGGGGGCGGAGGAGGAGGAAGCGCTGGGTTTCTTCGGAGAGGGTTTCGCTTTCGCCATGGTGAAGACGGTAGAGAGCCCGTCGGGAGGCGTGCAAGCGGAAAGGAGCGCCGGGAGAAGGTATATGGACGAAGGTACGGGGTGGTGCGAGGGAGTGGGAGAGCGGCGTGGTGGGCGGCGGGGCAACGCTGTGCCTGCGCGTGAGGTGGAGGCTCGGAGCGAAGACCGAGGGTGGCGACAGGACCGCCGGTGTTCTGGGCTACGCGGTGCGGGGCACGGTCGGTGCTGGGGTTGGGCGCGTGAGGCTCTCTCGATCGAGGTCCGTCGCGCTGTTCGCGTCTCTCGCGCTCGCGGGCGCCTGCGGCGATGACGACGGGAACCTCCGTTGGAACTTCCCCTCTCGCGAGGCGGTGATCCGCTCGCGCGGGGTCATCGCGCACCTACGGCTCGACGCGCCCGCTCCCGAGGCCACCACGGTCCTTGGCGGGATGACCGTGGGCTACGTGCCGTGGCGCATGACGGTGCTGGGGCAGCTCTCGGCGGCGTCTCCCGAGAACGCGATGGCGACCTCGGGCACCTTCGTTCAGGAGGTCTGGATCGCCGCCGAGGACGGCTCGCACGTCCCTGTCGCGTGGGATGGAGCGTGCCGTTTCGCCCGCGCGTGTGTGAGGGAGCGGAGTTCCTCGCGTGTGTCTCGTGCGACGCGGAGTTCTTCCACGAGGGGCGGCGCAACGAGCTCTACCCGGTGAACCCTCGACGCACGCGCTCTCCGCGCTGGGCTGGGCTTCCCGCCGGGACGCCCGTCGCGACCGTGCTCGACGCGTCGACGCTGCGCTGATGGGGCGAGACCGCTACCGACCGCCGTCGGGCGCGTCGAGGTCACAGTCGAGGCACCAGGACGTGACGTAGGGCGACCCGTTGCAGACGACCTGACCGTCTTCGCAGCGGCAGCGCTCGACGATGGTCGTCAACGGAAAGCTGCTCTCGAGGCTCGGGCAGGGGCCGCGGAGTTGCAACGTCAGTCGCGTGCTGAACTCGCACGACGGCGCGAAGTTGCAGCACACATGGATGGAGTCGCAGGTGTTCGGGCTGGAGAACGCGTGCCCAGAGGCGATCCCCGTCGGGCAGTTTGTGGTCCGATCGAGGGCCAGGATGGTCGGTGGACTCTCCAGGCCGGGGCACATCACGGGCACGAGCGGCCCGCGGTCACCGCTGGCGTCCACGACGTCGGTCCGCGGGACGTCGGGCGGCGCGCCGTCGTCGCGGCTCGCGTCGAGGTCCACCGCCGCATCGCTCGCGACGGGGTCGCCGCCGCACCCGATGAGGCAGACCATTGCGCAAACGGCCCCCGCGACCACCCCGAAGCGAGCAAGCATGGGCGCGAGCGTATCGCTTCGCTCTTCTCGGACTGAAGTCCGGGGCAGGCCTTGCTGCTCAGCTCGCAGGGCGAGGGCTTCTCACTGGCGCTTCTACAGGGTGGAAGACCCAAGCATGAAGGAACAGCGAAAAGCCTCGCCCTGCGAGGGCTTGAGCGTGAGGCAATGCCCCGGACTTCAGTCCGGGTGGCTCACTCATCCCTCGCGGCGGTACATCACGTCGGTGCGCAGCGCGTACTTCACCCCGCGCGTGACCTCCGCGCCCTGGTGGCGGACGCCGTGCGCGAACCAGAGCGCCATCCCCGCCTCGGGCTTCACCGACAGGGGCTCGTCGAGGTCGAACTCCGTCGCGCCGCCGTCGAAGTCTCCGTTCAGGTAGAGCATCAGCGTGAGGCGCGAGCGCTCGTGGTCGTCGCGCGCGAAGCACCCGTCGCGGTGCCACGCGAAGCGCTGCCCGGACTCGTAGCGGTAGAAGCGCAGGCGCTCGTTCAATCCCACCGCGCGCCACGCGCCCTGACGCGCGGGGAAGAGCGGCGCGAGGCGGTCCCAGAGCGCCGCCGCGAGGTCGAGGTCGTCGATCATCACGCGGGTGTTGTTCCTGAGCTCGGGGATCATCCTGAAGCCCATGCCCGTGGTGACCGGCGCGTCGGTGAAGCCCACGGCCTCGGCCCGCGCGATGAGCGACGCGCACGCCGCGAGGGTGAGCGCGCCGCGCGCCGCGCCGATGTCGTAGGTCTCGTCGAGGGCGGATGTCCATGCGACGGAGCCTGCGTCGCGCGCCGCGCGCCATCGAGGACACGACCGGGCAGAACCGGGCATCATCCCCGCGGGACTCCGCGATGGCGCGCTTCGACCACCAGCTCCTGCGACGGGTGCGCCTCGAGCTCAACCTCGGTCAGGAAGACGCCGCCGCGGCCCTCGGCGTCGACGTGCGCACCTACCGCCGCTACGAGTCCGGCGCGGTGAACGACGGAGGCCCCTTCGAGGTGCGCAACGCCTCGCGCCGACGCCTCCTCCAGCGCATGTGCGAGGAGTTCGGCGTCGACGACCTCTCCCGCTGGATCGTCGACGACGCGCCCCGCGCCGCGCCGGTCACCCGCGGCCACGCCCTCCAACGCGCGCCGCACTTCACCGGGCGCGACGCCGAGCTCGCCGCCCTCGCCCGCTGGGCCGACGACCCCGACGCGCGCGTGATGGTCGTGCTCGCCGTCGGAGGCGCGGGCAAGACCGCCCTCGTCGAGCGCTTCGTCGCGACGCGCGGCGCGGGGGCCTTCGTGCACAGCTTCTACGACGACCCGCGCACCGAGCCCGCCGTGGTCGAGCTCTCGCGCGACGACGGAGAGGGCATGGTCGTGCTCGACGGCGTCGAGGTGATGCAGTCCGAGGGTAGCGAGGGCAGGGCCTTCGGGGAGCTCGAAGACCCCGCCCTGCGCCGTGCGCTGCGCTCCGTGGCCGCGGGGGTGGTCGCGCGCAAGGCCCTCGTCACGTCGCGCCTCCCGCTCACCGACCTCGCGCCGTGGGCGGAGCGCGTCGCGGTGCTCCGGCTCTCTCCGCTCACGAGCCGCGAGAGCGCGGACCTGTTGCGCGCGTGGGGCCTCGCGGGCGACGACCGCGCGCTCGCGTCGCTGGTCGAGGCCTCGTCCGGTCACGCGCTCTCGGTCGCGATGGTGGGCTCGTACGCGAGCGCCTTCCTCGGGGCCGACCCCGCGCTCGCGACGGGGCTCATCCCGTCGGAGATCGCGGGCGACGACCCCCTCGCGCGGCGCCTCTCGGCCGTGCTCGACGCCTACGCCTCTCGGCTCTCCGACGCGGAGCGCGAGCTCCTCGCGCGGCTCTCGCTCTTCGCGGGCCCGGCCGACCCCGCGCTCCTCGCGTCGTCAGGGGACCCGCGCGCGGTGCTCCCCGCCCTCGCCCGCCTCGAACGGCTGGGCCTCGTCGCGAAGACCCCCGCGGGCGTCACGGCGCACCCCTTCGTGCGCGGGCACTTCAAGTCCCGCCTCGCGCCGCCGACGCGGTGGACCACGGGCACCTCGGCCCCGACCCTCACGGGCCCGGCCACCACGTGGGTCTTCGACGGAGACCTCCTCGAGCGCTTCGAGCAGGCGCTCGCCCACACGCGCGCGGCGGGGGGCGTGGCCGAGGCGTGGGGGATCTACCTCCGCGCGATGGGCGGCTTCGACCACCTCGGGCTGCGGGTGGGCGCGATGACCCTGGGCGCGCGGGTGCTCTCGGGCTTCGCCGAGCGCGGCGCTCCGGAGCGCGTCGACCCGCGCCTCGACGGCGACTCCCGCGCGGCGCTGCTCTACGAGTGGGCCCTCTACGCGGGCGCGCTGGGAGACCCCTCGCTGGCGCTGCGCTGCCACGACGCGCACCTCGCGGCGCTCGACGCGCTGCGCCCCGAGGTGGCGTGGGCGCGGCGCGCGATGGGGCTGCGAACGCGGGCCTACGTGTCGTGGGTGACGGGCGACCTCGACGGGGCCCGGGAGCGCTCGACGCGTCGCTGGCCCTCGCCGAGTCCCGCGAAGACGTCTTTCACCGGGTGCGGGGCTACGCGCTGGCGGCGATGGTCGCGCACGACGCGGGCGACGCGGCGGGGCGCGCGCGGTGGATGTCGCTCGCGAGCGCGCTGGAGCCCGCGCCGACGCGCGGCGCGCGCTGTGGGTGGCCGAGGTGATGGTGGACCGCGGCGAGCGCGAGGGCGCGCGGGCGCTCGCGACGACCGCGGTGGAGGCGTGTACGCGCCGCGGTGGGCGGGCCACGCCGCGCACGGAGAGACCGTGGTCGGTGGACCTGGGCCGAGGAGGACACGGGCCGCGCCGCGCGGTGCCTCGATCGCGCGTGGCCGTGGGCGCGGCGGTCGCAAGAGGTGGAGGTGACGCTGCGCTGCCACCGCGCTCGCGGCGCGGATCGCCGAGGTCGAGGGCCGAGAGGCCGACGCAGCGCGGGAGCGCGAGCGGTTACGGGTGACGGCGCGCTCGCACGGCTTCGCGCGGTGGGGCGGGGCGTGAGCCGTGACCCGGGTCACCGCGGCGGGCGCCGCGAGGCCGCGGTGACCGCTCCGTCGGCGCCCACGGTGAACGTGACCGTGGTGACGCTCGTGGTGGAGGTGCCTGCGGCCCGCCCGCCTCGCTCATGTCGGCCCTGTCTTCGCGCGCGCTCACGCGCACGGTGACCCGCGCGCCCCCGCCGGACGCGGCGCTCGCCGCCACGGCCGCGAAGGTCGTGGTGATGGAGTAGTGCGCGATCCGAGGCTCGCCGCAGGTCGCGACCTCGGGCACCACGTACACCCCCGCGCCGTCTCGATGAGCAGCGCGCAGGGGTCGAGGTCGTGCACGTCGCGGGTCACGCGCACGAGGCGCACGCGCCGCGCAGGCCCTGCCGGGGTGACCGCGCGCCACCCCGGGGCGTCGGCGACGTCCGAGCACCCGCACGAGCTCCTTGCGGGTCGTCGTCGTAGGGCGAGTGGCAGGCCTCGTCGGGCGGACCGGTCTGGGTGGCGCACCACGCCGCCTCGTCGGCGAAGGGCCCCGCGACGGTGAGCGCCTCGCTGGCCGGTGGCCGACGCGCGCGGCGCGGCGCGGGTTGCGCGACGGAGACCGCCGCGAAGACGAAGACCACTCCCGCCAGGGCTCTTCCCACGCAGAGACGATATCCGAGCGGCCGCGGGCGCGTCTCTCCCCCTTCCGCGGAGCACGGGCCGCCTCTGGCGGCGGTTCGTCGAGCTCTGTAGTAACGTCGCCGAACACTCTTCGATGCCGAACCTCACTGATCCTTCTCGCCCGCGCGCCAGCAGCGCGCTCGCCACCGCCGCGCTCGGCGGCCTCCTCTGCTTCGCGGCCTCGTGCAGCGACAACGACGGCCGGCCGCCGACGCTCGACGCGTCGCCGGTGGACGTTCCGACCACCACCGACACGGGCGCGACCACCGACACGGGCGCCGCGGTCGACACGGGCTCCCGGACCGACACCGGCGCCACCACCGACACGGGCGCCGCGACGGACACCGGGTCGACCACCGACGCGGGCTCCACCACCGCCGACGCCGCGGCGCAGGACGCGGCCGCCGCCGACGCGACCACCGCGACGGACGCGGGCTCCGACGACGCCGCCACCGCGACGGACGTCCCCGCGACGAACGACGTCTCCGCGCCCCTCGACGTCTCGGTCGTCGCCGACGCCTCCACCTCGATCGACGCCTCCACCGAGATGGACGCCCGGGCGGAGGACGCCTCGGCGGAGGACGTCGCGCCCTTCGTCTGCGACGTGCAGCCCGACCGGGTCATCACCCTCACCCGCCCCGACGCGAGCTACACCGCCGACGAGTTCAACGCGCTCTGCGAGCGGCTCGGCGGCTTCGTCGAGACGCACCCGCACTGCGGGGGATCGGCCTCCTGCCGCGGGGTCTCCTTCGACCTCACCACGGGCGTGTACACCGAGCACACCTGCGCCGGGATGAACACCTGCACCGGCTACACCTGCGTGCTGCGCTGATCCGCCTCCAGCCCTGACCACATCCCGCGCTCGACGCTCTGCGCGAGCCACCTCCGCGCCCGCTCGGGCAAGGCCTCGCGCTCCTCGTCGGAGCAACCCTCCTCCATCACGGCCAGCGCCTCTCCCACCGGGAGCGAGGCCATCAGCCGCAAGAGCTCGCCCTCGCCGCGCGCGAGCGCGAAGTGGCGCACACCCCCCGGCTCGCGCAGGAGCGCCCACCACCGCGGAGGCTCCATCGCCGTCGGCGCGTCGATCGCCGCGTCGTAGCCGCCGCGCTGGAGCGAGAGCTTCGACTCGAAGAGCCTCCAGCGCTCCTCGAACACGGCCGACGCGGGAGACGGGACGAGCCGCGACGACAAGAGCCGCGGCGCGTCTTCGGCCGTGGGGCGGTAAGGCTTCACCGCGGGCGCGTGGAGGAGCCTTCGCCAGGTCGCGTCGAGGCGCGCGGCGTCTGCGACCCACGGCGGGAGATCGTTCACCGCGGCGATGAAGTCGTCGAAGCCGTCGGGGGCGCGGTCGATGTCCCAGGTGGTGGGGGGCCGCGCGTGGAGGAAGGCCGCGGCGTGTTCGTTGAAGCGCCACGCGCTCAGGAGCCGCGAGGTGAGCGCGTACGACGCGTTCATCACGTCGAGCAGGCGGAACCAGTACTGGCGGTTGTAGACCGCGAGGCGCTCGGTGGCGCTCGCGCGCGCGGCGTCGCGCACCTCGCTCACGGTCGAGGGGTCGTAGCCGTCGGTGACGGCGCGGAGCGTCCCCGTGGAGCGGTCGAGCGGCGCGCGCAGCACCTCACCGAAGCGCCGCTGGAAGTCTTCGAGCCACGGAGGCGGTTCGCGGTCGCTCACGCGCGGACCTCCCTGGCCTTCGCGACCTCACGCAAGAGCTCGGGCATGGTGGGGATCTTCGCGTCCCACTCGAGGAGCGTGGGGAAGGGGCCGCCGCGCCTCCATGCGTCGGCGTAGAGGGCCCACACGGCGTCGTCGACGGCGTGGTCGTGGGTGTCGACGATGGTGCCGTCGATCTCCTTCGAGTGCCCCGCGATGTGCACCTGCAACACGCGGGAGAAGTCGATGGCGTCGAGGTACGCGCTCGGGTCGAAGCCGTGGTTGCGGCTGGAGACGTAGACGTTGTTCACGTCGAGCATGAACCAGCACCCCGCCTCGCGGACGACGGCGGCGTAGAAGTCCCACTCGGTCATCGTTGATCGGTGAAAGCTCACGTAGCTCGAGAGGTTCTCGACGCCGAAGGGTCGCCCCACGCGCCGCTGCACGTAGGCCGCGCGCTCCGCCGCGAGCTCGACCAGGTCGGGGGTGTAGGGGAGCGGGAGCAGGTCGTGGTGCGAGGCGCCGTGGGCGCCCGTCCAGCAGAGGTGGTCGGTGACGAAGGGCGCGTCGACGCGGTCGGCGAGGCGGCACAGGTCGTCGAGGTAGCGCTCGTCGAGGGGCGCGTGCCCGAGGAGGTTCAGCCCGACCCCGTGGATCACCACCGGGTACTTCGCCCGCACCGCGTCGAGGCGCGCGGCCGGTGCGAAGGCCGGGCCCATGAAGTTCTCGGAGATGACCTCGAAGTAGTCGACCGCGGGGGAGCGCTCGATCACGTACGCGACGTGCGGCGCGCGCAGCCCGACGCCGAGCGCGTCGCGGGCGATGGAGGCTTCACTCACGGCGAAGACCATAGCCCGAGACGTCTCCAGGCCCAGCGCGCCGCCGCGCGCACGAAGGGCCACAGCGGGAGCGTCGCGATCACCACCGCGAGGTCCCACGCCGACGGCCGCTCGTCGAGGAAGCGCAGCGCGCGGTCGACGCGACCGGGCCGCAGGAGCGCCGCGAAGGCCGCGGGCACCACCTCGGGCTCTCGCCCCCACAGCTCCAGGAACACCCCGTCGAGCCAGCGGTACAGCCCGCTCGCCCGAGGCTCGACGCAAGGGTCCGCTCCGCGCGCGAGGGCCTCGGCGACGCGCTCGGTGTCGTCTTCGATGCGCGTGAGGGCGTAGCCCGTCGAGGGCTTGATCCGCCCCGCGGCGACGCCGATGGCCCTCACCCTCGCGCCCCGCCGCGCGGTGAAGGGCTGCTCGGTCATCGGGCTCACCCCCGCCTCGCGCGCCGCGACCGACCACTCGCCCTCGCCGAGACCCAGCGGGCCGCGGAGGTACGCGTCGAAGAGGGCGCTCGCGTCGACGGGCCGCAGCGAGACGAGCTCCACCAGGGCCTCGCGCGCGCTGAAGGGGAGCACGTAAAAGAAGGCTGTCCCGCGCGGCGCGTCGGCGCGGAAATCGAAGAGCGTGACCGCGCCGGGGTCGAAGACGTCGCGCTCGACCCGCACCACCCAGCCCGCGAAGCGCTGCCACAGGAGGTGCCAGCGCCGCGCGTCGACCGCGAGCTCCGACCGGCGGAAGCGGCTGTCGAAGAGCCACCGCGCGCGGATCACCTCACCCTCGACCTCGACCTCGACCCCATCCCCCGCCTCGCGGACCTCGCCCGCGCGGCCTTCGAGCACCCGGTGCCGGGGGTCGCCCGAGAGCGCGGCCTTCACCTCGCGCTGCAGCTCCGCGAAGAAGAGCGTCTCGTAGGTGTGCGCGGCGAGCGTCGCCTCGCGCGCGCCGCCGTCGGGCGACACCACCGACACGCGGCTCCACCGGTGGCGCACCAGCGGGTCGAGTGCAGACGGGCGCGACCGCCACGACGAGAGCGTGCGGAGCACGTCGTCGTCCCTCACCCCGTCGACGAGCGCGATGGTGAGGCCCCGCGTGTCGTCGCGCTCCATCAGCCTGCGCGCGAGGCTCAACCCCGCCGCGCCCGCGCCCACGATCGCGACGTCGTACACCGTCACCGCGCCTCCCTCGCGAGGGTCGCGGCCTCGTCGTCGAAGAGCGCGCGCACGAACGCCGTCACCCTCCGCTCCACCAGCGCCCCCACCACCGGCGCCGTCCCGCGCACCTCGACCTCGACCACGCGGAGCGTGCCCGCACCCTCCTCGCGCAGCGCGTACAGCCCCGCGACGCTCACGCCCGGGATCCGCGCCCCGCCCACCGTCGGCGTCACCGCGAAGCGCGCCGAGCGCGTCGCGCGCGACCACGTCACCCGCTCGTCCCAGCCCGCCGCGAGGCCGAAGACCGCGGGCGTCACCGCGAAGCGCGCCACCCGCTCCACGGTGTCTCCGTCGGCGCGCGCCGAGAGCACCGTCACCCCGCGGATCATGCGGCTCCCGCGCGCCACCGCCTCGCTCCAACGCTCCCCGAGGAGGGCAGCCTCGACGCGCGCGACGCTCGCGGAGAGGGCGTGCTCGATGCGTACCTCGGTCATCGCGCGCGACGCGTGCACGGCGCGTGCGCGACGGATCTCGCTGCACGACGCGGCCCCGCGACGACGCATGCGCGAACGGCTTGCGCGAATCGTTGCGCGGGAGCGCGGAATCCCGCGCGGCACGGGGCTCGCTGTGCGGTCGGCGATGCTCTCCGCGATGCACGCGCTCCTCGACGGGCGCCCGACGAGCCTGCGGTCGATCTTCACCCGTGAGGCCGAGGCGGTGCGCGCCGCCGCGGCGCCTGGCCCGCCCGTGACCGACGACGACCTCGCGTCGCTGCCGCCGCTGGTGCAGGCGTACCTGCGCCGCGCGGGCGCCGTGGGACGTCCGCGGGTGCGGAGCTTCTACGCGCGGATGCGGGTGCAGATCCGCAACGGGCGCGACGGCGACTGGATGGACTCCACCGCGGAGCAGGTGAACACCTACGGCCCGGCGTCGCGGCGCTTCTTCATGCACGCGACGCGCGGCGCGCTGAGCTTCGACGCGCTGCACCGCTTCGTGGGCGAGCACGCCACGATGCGGGTGAAGGCCCTCGGGCTGGTCACGATGGTCGACGCGCGCGGCCCCGAGATGGACCAGAGCGAGACCGTGACGCTCTTCAACGACCTGTGCCTCTTCGCGCCCGCGGCCCTCGTCGACGCCGACGTGACCTGGGAGCCCGTGAGCGAGCGGGTCGTGCGCGGGCGCTTCACCCACTACGGCCGCGCCGTGAGCGCCGAGCTGCGCTTCGACGAGGCCGGAGACCTCGCGGACTTCGTCTCCCCCGACCGATACCTCTCCGCCGACGGGAAGGTGTTCCGACGGCTCCCGTGGTCGACGCCGGTGTTCTCGTACGGGGACTTCGACGGCGCGCGCGCCTTCGCGAAGGCCGAGGCCCGCTGGCGGGAGCCCGACGGAGAGTGGGCCTACGGCCGCTTCGAGCTGGCCGAGCTCCGACACAACCCCACGCTCTGAGCGTCTACGCCCCCGCGGCGGGCGTGAGGGTGAACCAGAAGGTCGCGCCGCGGTCGACCGCGCCCTCGGCGCGCACCTCGCCGCCGTGCTTCTGCACGATCCGCTGCACCGTCGCGAGGCCCACGCCCGTGCCTGGGTAGACCTCCTGCCCGTGCAGCCGCTGGAAGGCCACGAACAGCCGCCCCGCCCGGCTCGGGTCGAAGCCCGCGCCGTTGTCGCGCACGAAGACCCCCGCGCGCCCGTCGCGCGACTCCGTCCCCACCTCGATGCGCGCGCCCTCGCGCTTCGACGTGAACTTCCACGCGTTCGAGAGGAGGTTCTCCAGCGCCGCGCGGAGGAGCCCCGGGTCGGCCTCGGCGGCGATGCCCTCTTCGATGGCGACCTCGACCGCGCGCTCGGGCGACGCCGCGCGCAGCCCCTCGACCACCTCGCGCGCCATCGCCGTGATGTCTACGACCCGTCGCCGCAGCGGGACGCGCGTGGTGCGCGACAGCTCCAGCAGGTCGTCGATGAGCCGGGCCATGTGCTCGGCCGAGGCCCTCACCCGCTGCACGCGGTCGCGGCCCTCGTCGCCGAGGGCGTCGGCGTGCTCCTCTTCGAGCACCTTGCTGAAGGCGTCGATGCGGCGCAGCGGCGCGCGCAGGTCGTGCGAGACCGAGTACGAGAAGGCCTCGAGCTCGCGGTTGGCCGCCTCGAGCTGCGCGGTGCGCTCCTTCACCCGGCGCTCCAGGTCGGCGTAGACCTCGACGTTCTCCATCGCCACCGAGGTGCTGTCGGCGAGCGCACCCAACACGCGGAGCTCGTCGTCGGTCACCTTGCGCTTCGTGGCCCAGTACGTACCGATCGCGCCGAGCGGTGCGTGCGTGCGGATCGGCACCATCGCGAGGCTGCGCACGAAGGTCGGGCGGTACGCGTCGGCGGGCACCCGCGGGTCGTCGTAGATGTCAGGGATCACCACGGGCTCGCGGTGGTTCATCACCCACCCGCTCACGCACGCGCTCATCGGGAAGCGCTGGCCCTTCCACAGCGGGGCGATGGCGTCTTCGTCGACGTAGAAGCACCGGTCGCCGTCGCGCAGCACGAAGGTCGCGCCGTCGGCCCCCGTGAGCGAGCGCGCGGCCCGCTTCACGACGCCCTGCATCGTCGCGACGTCGCGGGCCATGGAGAGCTCTTGCAGCACCCCCACCAGCGACTCCATCGCCCTCGCGTACCACGCCCCCCGCTCGCGACCGTCGCTCGTCATCCCGGTGAGCGTCGCACCCTTCCCTCACCGCGAACAGACAGGAGAAACCCGCGCTCCCATCAGGAGAAACCCCGAGGTCCTCTGCCCCGCGGCGGGTCGTGATACCTCTACCGGTGCCATGAGCGAAGACGTCGTCGCGGGGCCGCGCGTCACACGGGTCGAGGGGCGCTTCGAGCCGCATCGGCGGTACCAGTCCGAGGCGCACGCCGAGATCGTCGGGCCAGGGAGCCTCACGGTCACCGAAGAGGGCCTCCACGTCGTCGCGGAGTGGAACCCGGTGCTCCGCCGCTTCTTCAGCGCGCTCCTCGGCGGGTCGCTCGCGGTGGGGCTCGACGTCGCGCTCACCGCGTGGACGGGCCGCTGGTGGCTCGGGCTCGTCGCGGGCGCGGCGGCCATCGCCGCGACGTGGGTGGTGGTTCGACGCACGGCCTATCGGCGCCCCTACGAACGGGTGGTGCCGTGGGCCGAGGTCTCGCGCCCGGGGGTGTCTGAAGACGCGCTGGTGTTCGAGGTGAAGCGGCCCCAGCGGGGGGTGGTGCGCTTCACGGTGCCGGGGTGGGGGCTGGTGGAGCTGCGCCCGCTGGCGCAGGAGATCAAGCGGCGCGCGCGCCGCTGAGCTCGGGGGCGATCTCGATCCCCGCGGCCTGGAGGTCTTCGGGGCGGTTGTAGCGGATGCGGCGGAAGCGCTCGGCGAGCCGCGCGTCGAGGACGCGCACCATCAGCACGCCCAGCGTGGCGGCGACGACGTCGATCACGTCGGAGATGTTGTTGAAGGTGTTGCCCAGGAGGAGCGAGTCGAGGGTCTGGCCCTGCTGGCGGGCGGCGATGTTGGCGAAGATGTTCCCGACCCAGAAGAAGCCCCACCACGCGGCGATGGAGGCGTGGGGGACCTTCACGGCCTGGGGCGGGGCGACCATCGCGACCTGGCGGTAGCCCATCGCGTCGTCGGCGCGCACCTGCACCTGGGGCTCGGGCACCGCGTCGGGCGCGAGGTGGTCGTGGACGTCGCGCACCACCTGGTAGGGGCGGGAGATGTTCCAGATCGGGATGATGAACCCGAGCACGGCGTCTTTGGGCGTGAAGCGCAGCGTGTCGCCGCCGAGCGCGCGGGTGAGGGCCACGGTCTTGTGCAGCCAGCGCAGGAACACCACCCCCGTCACCACCAGGATGAGCAGGGTGAACACCGCGCCGAGCTGCACCAGCGCGTCGCTCTGCTCCAGGACGCCCTGCTCCGGCGTTCGCCCCGCCTGCGCCTCGTGGATGAGGCCCGACTGCCACCACCGCGCCCCCACGTTGTAGACGCGGATCAGCGCGGTCACGACGAGCGCGGCCATCGCGACGCGCGCGCGGCCGTGGGCCTTGCGGACGTCTCCCTCGAGCGCCTGCGCTGGATGCTCCCCTGAGTGCATAGACCCGTACTGCTATCACGCGCGCGCGGCTCTCCTCAATGAACCCCCGACGCTTCGTCGCGCGCCGTGAATTCCGGGCTGGCACACGCCCTGCGCTGGGCGGCGCCACCATGCACGCCACGCCCTCGCCTCACCCCACGTTCTCTCGTGAGTCCCCGCTCCCACGCGCGCCGCGAGCGCGTCGCGGCTCCCACACGCGGCCGTGTCCGTTGAGACACCGCGCGGCCTGGGTCGCGGTCGCCGCGGTCGGGTGTACGACCGCGCGCCCCGCCGTCACCACCACCGTGCGCCGCATCTCCCTCTCGGCCGCGAGCGCCGTCGCGCCCGCGCCCGCCCCGACGCCCCCGCGCGTGATCGAGCTCCGCCCGCCCGCGCCCGTGACCGAACCCGCGCCCGCGGAGCCTCCGTCGACCACGCCCGTGGTCGCGCCGCAGTTCGTGCTGATGGGCCTCGACGTGACGCCCGGCGCCGACACCGAGCGCACCTTCGCGCGCAGGGTGGGCGACGCCGCCGAGGCGGCCGGCGCGCGCGTGACCTTCTTCACCAACACCCAGTTCTTCCTGCTGCCTCCGGGCACGCACCGGCGCCGAGCGCTCACCGCGGAGGAGCGGCGCTGGGAGGACCCCGACCCGAGGGTGATCCGCCGGATCTGGTACGCGCGCTCGGTGCGCGAGGCCGAGGGGCGGCTCGCCACCACGCGCTACCTCATCGAGCACGGCCACGAGATCGCGAGCCACGGCGTGCACCACGAGCGCGGCGGCGCGTGGACCGCGGAGCAGTGGCGCGCCGAGATGCAGACCTTCAACCGACACCACACCCAGCTCCTGGGGCTCCCCCCCGTGGAGGGGTTTCGCGCGCCGTACCTCTCGCCCGGTCAGGGGCTGCACCCCGCGGAGACGTCGCTGGGCGTGCACTACGACGCCTCGCGCGTGGTCCCCTTGCGCGCGTGGCCGTGGCGCCTCTCGCACGAAGGCCCGTGGGAGATCCCGGTGATGTCGGGCCGCTTCGAGGGCTGCCGCTCGTCGGTCTTCGACGACGCCCTCGCGGTCTGCGGCTTCACCGAAGAGCGCTTGCGCCGCGCGCTCCTCGCGGAGTTCGAGGCCCGCTATCAGGGCAACCGCGCGCCCTTCGTGCTGAGCGCGCACGCCGGGATGGTCGAGGGCGTGTACCTCCCGATCCTCCGCGACGTGTGCCGACGGAGCGACGTGCGCTGCGTGACCTTCGCCGACCTCGCCCGCTACATGGACGCCCACCCCGACGTGGCCGGGTGGGGTCGCCGCCCGAGCCAGATGGAGTCTCCGCCGCGCACGACGCCTTGACGTCGCGCGCTCGCTCCCGCGGAGTGTGCGGGTGACCTCCCTCTCGATCCGCGCGCTGGCGCTGACGCTCTCGCGCGCCGCGACCGCGCGCGCCCAGCCGCAGGTGAGCGGCCGCGCGTGCCGCTCCGACGAGGTGCCCTACTTCGAAGCGGGCTGCGACGGCCCCGCGCGACGCCGCTGCTGGCCCGCGAACGTGCGCCCTACGCCGATGACCTTCTGCGCCTGCGACGGACGCACCTCCAGCGCGCCGCTCCCCGGCGGGGGATTGCGCTGGCGGCACGGGGGCCCCTGCGCCGCGCGCCCGACGCCCGCGCCGCTGGAGACCCCCGCGCCGACGGCGCCTACGGACGTCCCCACGTGGCTCTCGCGCTGCGTCGACGCTCCGCGCAACGGGCTCAACCCGCAGATCGAGGTCCCGCCCGAGCTCATCGCGCGCGGTCGCGCCGCGCTGGTCGCAGCGGTCCTGCGCGCGCCGCGCGATCGACGGCGCTGCGCGGCGTGGGCGCTCAGCCGCCATGGGCCCACGCGCGAGCTGCGACCCTTCTGGCGCGCGCAGCTCACGCGCTCGCGCGACGCGCAGGTGATCACCGAAGCCTTCATCGCGCTCTCGGAGCTCGCCGACCCCGCCGACCTCGACCTCGCGCTGGAGCAGTATGCCCAGCACCCGCACCTGCGTCACATGATGGCGGGGCGCCTGCGCAACTGGCGCGACCGGCGCGTGGTGCCCGCGCTCGTCGCGCTGCTCGCGCCGTCGGAGCCCGTGGTCATCCGCCGCAACGCCGCGAGCTCGCTGGAGGTGCTCGGGATGGTGCCGCGGCAGCCTCCCGACGCGGACCCTCCGCACACGGCGCCGGGCGCGGGCGCAGACACCACCGCGGCGCCCTACCGACGTTGGTGGGAGCGCGAGGGCCGCGCGCGCTTCGCGACGGAGCAGTCGGCGTGGGAGACCCTCACGGCGCGGGTGCGCGCGGTGACGGGGCTGGAGCCCGACTGGATCGACGCTACCAGACCGCGATGAGCGAGGCGCCGTTGAGGGAGGGCGCGAGGCTCCACGCGACGGCGCTGCGGCGGTGGTTGAGCGAGCGCGTCGGGATGAGCCAGAGGTTGAGCTCGCCGATGACGGCGTCCTGGGCGAAGGTGATGATCGCGGAGACGGGTCGGTCGTAGCCGAGCCAGAGGGTGAGCCCCGCGGCGACGGAGACGACGCCGACGAGGACGTGGTTGTACCAGGCGCGCCCCTGCCGCTCGGCCTCGGCGGCCTCGGTGAGGGCGAGGTCGAGGTCTCCTCCGGCGCGGGCGCGAGAGGCCGCGCGCCACACGCGGGGGACGGGCGAGATGATCATTCCGCCGACGGCGAGCCCGGCCGACGCGGCGCCGACGATGGCGTCGACGCGCAGGCCGTCGTCGTCGACGAGGAGCGCGAAGGTGGTCTGCGCGACGGCGGCGAGCCCGTAGGCCGCGGTGAAGCCCCAGAACCAGACGCGCGCGTGGGTGGCGTCGCGCTCGAGGAGGTCGAGCCGAGGGTCGAGGGTGATGGAGGGCGGCGCGGTGGAGGGCGGGTCCGCGCGCGCGGTGAGCGGAGCGGCGAGGAGCGCGAGGCAGAGGGCGGGCGCGGCACGCACAGGGGGCGAGTATCACGGAGCGAGGGATTGGGGCCGCACCGGACTGAAGTACGGGGCAGGTCGGCATCTACCGCCCGTCGTCGCGCCGCGGGAGCGGCTCCGCGCAGCGGCCGGTCCAGCGCAGCGGCTCCCACCGCAGCGGGCCGTGGAGGACCTGCCCTCGCGTCATGCGCGCGGGGCGCAACACGCGGCCCGTCTCGGAGATCGCGGCACTGTCACGCGGATCGTGCATCGTGCAGAGGGTCTGAAGGTCGAGGACGGTGCCGTCGAACTGCGGATAGAACCGACGGACGAACCCGCCCCAGCTGCCGTGATCGCCCGGGCGCTCCCGCCACGGCTGCCATCGCACGCGCCACGCCTCACCCGTCGCGGTGTCACGGACGTGGGTCTCGTGTCGCACGTCGTGCTCGTGCCATCGGTCGAAGCGAGGCGAAGTGGGGAAGCGACTCCCGTATGGATCCCGCGGCGACTCGTCGTCGTCGAGATCGAGGAACACGCCGCGCTCGACGTCAAGGTGTTGTTCCCCGGCCACGTCGAGTTGAACGAAGCGCGTCGGTTCGAGCAGCTGGGCTTCGTGAAAAGTCACCCAGCAGACGCGGCGCTCTTCTGCGCGGACTCCCCCGACATATCGAAGTACGCGCTCGCGCTCGGAGGTCTCGCCGAGGATCACCGTGTCGTGCGTCGGGTCCGCGTAGACGAAGCGCACGCTCCCGTCGCGGGTGAGTTGATGAACCAGCGCGCCGTCGAGGGTCTGCACCGCGAGCCCGTGGCCGCGCTGCGCGATGACGTTCTCGCCATAGAGCGACACCAGACCCTCAACCACGCGCGCGACCCCACCGCGCGACGACGCGACGCGCGCCTCAGGGTCAGGGTCGGGCTCCATCTCGAGGGGCCACGGTGGCTCCCATGGATGTTCCCCTTCCCGAAGCACCACCGAGGTCGAGCTCCGCGTCCCTTCGCGGCGTGGTCCGACGACGAGCACCAGCCCGCCCCACGCGTCGATCCGCGCGTACTGCCACGCGCCACCCGGGTCGATCGCGCGCTCCTCTCCGTCGGGGAGCGAACGAACGACCATGGCGCGGTCCCCGTCGCGGTGGTGCGCGTAGAGCAGTCGCTCTCCCGCGTGGTCGAAGCTCACCACACGCCTCGCTTCATCGATCGTGCAGGAGTGTGAGAGTTCCCACGCGCCGCCCGCGACGGTGTCGCGGAGCCAGAGCGCGCCGCCGGCGAGGTACACGGCGTAGCGCCCTCGCGGATCGCTCGCGACCCACGCGTCGATGGCGACGTCGGTGTCGCGGCCGAGGAGGTGCCACGCGACGTCTCCCGCGACGCGACCTTCGCGACCGCGGTGGAGCTCGACCGCGCCGTCGTGGTTGAGGTCCTCCCGCGCCTGCGCGACGACCATCCAGCGCCCGTCGGGGGCCATCGCGTCGAGGCCACCGTGAAAGAGCGTCGGCGCCGCGGGTCCGATCGCTTCACCGTCGCTCGCAATGGCGATCGGCGGCGCGTCGACGCGCGGCGCGGGGCGCGAGCTCGTGAGTGACGGAGCGGGCTCCACCGCGCGCGGTGCGGGCGCGGGCGCGAGCGCGAGCGCGGGCAGCGGCGGGGGTGGGCGCGGGGTCGACGCGCACGATGCGGTGAGGGCGAGGAGGAGCGCGAGGCGAGCGGACACGCGCGCACGCAGAGCAAGCGCGACGCCGCGCGGGAGGAGCGCGCAGAGCGCGTCGTGAGCGTGGGCGAGCGAACACGGCGCGGGGTGCGGTGGACACGGTGCGACCCCGGACTGAAGTCTGGAGCAGTGCTTTACGCTCAAGCCCTCGCGAGGCGAGGGCTTCTCACTGGCGCTCGTGCCGTGTGCAACGACCCGAGCGGATGGAACAGCGCGAAGCCCGCGCTCGCGGCGATCTACTGGGACGCGTACGGCGGAGCGGCGTGACCGAGAGCGTAGGCGCGTCCGACCTGGTTGGCGTAGCAGACGAGATCGGTCCGCCGCCCTGAGCCGCGCGTCGCGGCGACGGAGGCGAAACGCGCGCGCGAGGGAGGCACGTCGAGCCGCGCCACCGCGTAGCCGAAGTACCCGTTTCCGCCGTCGGGGCCGACCAGCGTGCGCGTCGGCGTGCTGTCGAGGCCGCTCGCGGTGCCGCGGAAGGTGTACGCCCGGCCCGTGCCGCTGCTCACGAACCGAGCGCCGACGACGAGCTCGGGGTAGCCGTCGCCGTCGACGTCGCCCGCGTTGGCGATCGCGTGGCCGAACTGGGCGCCGGTCCCGTCGGTTCCGGAGAGGAAGACCGAGGGCCCGATGCCGATGCCGCCCGGGCCCCCGAGGTAGGTCCACACGCGGCCGGTGTTCGAGTTGACGCCGTAGGCGCCGACGGCGAGGTCGGCGTAGCCGTCGCCGTTGATGTCGAACGCGCGCGCGATCGAAGCGCCGAAGCGGCTGTTGAAGGCGCTGTCAGGGCCCACGAGCGTCGTCGGAGGCGCGACGCCGACCCCGAAGGTGCCGCCATTGTAAACGTAGACGGTACCCCGGCCGCACGTGCTGCCGGAACTCGACGGGGCGCACGAAGCGCCGACCGCCAGGTCGGTGTAGCCGTCGCCGTTGACGTCTCCGGCGTTGACGACCGCGCCGCCGAACTCGCCCAGCACCCCGTCCCGCCCTGTGAGCGTGAACGGCACGGTGCGTAGCCCCGTCGCGCTGCCGGAATAGACGTAGACCCTCCCCGTCCCGCACGAGTTGGGCGAGAAGGTGAAGGGCGCGCACGAAGCGCCGACCGCCAGGTCAGCGTAGCCGTCGCCGTTGACGTCCAGCGCGCCCGCGATCGACGCCCCGAAGTAGCTCGAATAACCGTCTGGCGCCAAGAGCACGACGGCCGGGCTGAGGCCGACGCCGCTCGGGCTGCCCAGGTAGATGTACACGCGCCCGGTGGTGCTCGCCGCGGGCGCCCCGACGATCAGGTCGCCGTAGCCGTCATCGTTGAGGTCCCCGGCGCTCGACGCCGAGAAGCCGAAGCGACCGCTCGAGCCATCCGGTCCCGTCAGCGTCGTCGCCGGGCTGGCGCCGAGGCCTCCCGGGCCGCCCAGGTACACATAGGCGCGGCCGATGCCGATGGCGTTGGGCGCGCCGACGACGAGGTCGGCGTAGCCGTCGCCGTTGAGGTCCCCGGCGCTCGTCACCGTCTGACCGAACGCGGTGCCCGACCCATCGGGACCGGTGAGGGTCGTGCCGGGCGTGGTGGCGATCCCGCTCACGCTGCCCGGGTAGACGTACACACGGCCGGTGTCGGAGGTGTACCCGTACGCGCCCACCGCCACGTCGGCATACCCGTCGCCGTTCACGTCAAGCGTCGTGTCGTGGCTCCCGTTCAACGGCGCGCTGCGCGGCCCGACCACCATCTGCCACGTCGCGCTCGCCGTCGACCCGGTGCTCGCGCCCGTCCGCGCGAGCGCGCGCCAGAACACCACGCCCGTGGGCAGGTCCGCCGTCGGCGCCCCGCTGGTGCCCGTGGCGTCGAAGCTCGCGACCACCGTGGCGCAGGCGCGGTCGCGGCAGAACTGCACCCGCGCTCCGTCGGTGCCGGCGGCCAGCGCCCAGCGCACCGTCGGGCGGCGCGAGGTCACCGTCGCGGTCGAGAGCGGCGCGAGCAACCGCGGCGCGGTCAAGGCCACGCACGCGCCCGACACGCAGCTCAAACCCGAGGCGCAGACGAGGCTGCACGTGCCGCAGCTCGTCGGCGCGGTGAGCGCGGCCTCGCAGCCGTTGGCCTCAACGCCGTCGCAGTTGGCGAAGCCCGCCGCGCAGGCGCCGAGCGCGCAGGTCCCGGTGGCGCACGACGCGGTGGCGTTGGCGCGCGAGCAGACGGCCCCGCAGCCGCCGCAGTTGCTCGCCGTGTTGAGCGCGGCCTCGCAGCCGTTGGCGGCGTTGCCGTCGCAGTCGCCGAAGCCCGCCGGGCACGTCGGCGCCACGCACGCGCCTCCGGTGCAGACCCGCCCCGCGGCGCAGGCGGCGCCGCAGGCGCCGCAGTTGGCGGTCGTGTTGAGCGCGGCCTGCAGCCGCTGACGTCGCCGCCGTCGCAGTTGCCAAATCCCGTCGCGCAGGCGCCGAGCGCGCACGCTCCGGTGGCGCACGACGCGGCGGCGTTGGCGCGGGCAGGCGACCCCGCAGCCGCCGCAGTGGGTGGTGGTGGTGGAGGGGTGTCTCGCAGCTGCTCGCGTCGCTGCCGTCGCAGTTGCCGAAGCCGGGGTTGCAGGCGCCGAGCGCGCACGCCGCTGGCGCAGGTCGCGGCGGCGTTGGCGCGGCGCACGCTGTCCGCAGGCGCCGCAGTGGGTGGTGGTGGTGAGCGCGGCCTCGCTGGCGGCGTTGCCGTCGCAGCTGGCCGTCGGGCACGTCGGCGCCACGCACGCGCCTCCGGTGCAGACCCGCCTGCGGCGCAGGCGCGACCGCACGCCCCGCAGTCGTCGTCGTGGTGAGCGCGGCCTCAGCCGCTGGCGTCGTCGCCGTCGCAGTCGCCGAAGCCCGTCGCGCAGGCGCCGAGCGCGCACGCCCGAGGCGCAGCTCACCGTCGCGTTGGCCCGCGCGCACGACGCCGCAGCCGCCGCAGTTGGTCGGCTGTGTTGACGGCGGTCTCGCAGCCGTTCGCGTCGGCGCCGTCGCAGTTGCCGAAGCCGGGTTGCAGGCGCCGAGCGCGCACGCTCCGGTGGCGCACGACGCGGCGGCGTTGGCGCGGGCGCACGCGACGCCGCAAGCGCCGCAGCTGCCGATGCTGGTGAGCGCGATCTCGCAGCCGTCGGCCGCGCTCCCGTTGCAGTCTTCGTAGCCGGGGAGGCAGCGGAAGTCGCAGACGCTCCGGTCACGCACACCGGGGTCGCGCGGCACGAAGGCCGGGCAGCTCCCGACCGCAGGCACTGCAATGGGAGTTGCTGGTGGCCGTGTCGGTCTCACAGCCGTTGGCACGGTCGCCGTCACAGTCCGCGAGGCCCGTCGCGCACATCGGGACGTCGGGCGTGGAGACATCGGGCGTGGAGACATCGGGCGCAGGGATGTCGTTGGCGGGAGCGTCGGGCGTCGGCTTGTCGGTCGCGACCGTGACGTCGGCCACGTCGAGAGGCGCGGGCGTACTGGTGCTCACCGCGTCGTCGCCGCGGTCGGGCGACAGCAGCGCGTCGACCACGGGCGCCGCGTCCACGGGCGCGTCGAGCTCCCCGGCCCGGTGTCCGCGGGGCGACGCATCGACGGGCGGGTTCGATCGCCACAGCCCACCAGCGAAGCAATCACCAGCAGCGCGACCTGCAGCGCGAATTTCGGAAGGTCCATCGCGCGGAACGCTCGCATGAATGAAGCGATGGGAGAAGCACCCCACGGTTCCACCGGGAAGGGAGCGGGGCGTAAGGTCGCAGCGGTGATTCGTTGGGGGCTTGGCTTCGCCACCCGGACTTCAGTCCGGGGAAGGCCGCTCGTCGTAGTGGTCGACCGTGATCCGCAGCCCGAGCGCACCTGATCGCAGGAACTCATCGAGCACATCCCATGTGCGTAAGACGCGGACTCACGCACGGCGCGTGAGCCCCGTTGACCCCGTCATCGCCGCGGCACCGTCGCATCGAGGCCCGCGGTGACCACCTCCACCCTCGGCTGCATCGCGCGCCTCGCCGCGTCGCTTGCGCTCGCCGTGCACGCGCAGCCGTCCACCCTGTTGCCCGTCGCGTCGCCGACGTCCGCGCCTCCGCGCATCGACGCGTCCACCACCGACGCGCTCACCGCGGACGTCCCTGCCCCGCCCGCGTCGCCGCTGCGATCATCGCGCTCGGCGGAGACCCCCTCTCCGCCCAACACGCCTCGCCCGCTCGCGCCTGCGTGTCGATGGGACGCGTCGTCACCGATCGACCGGACCCTTCGCTGGTACCACTGGGGCGAGACGAGATCAGTCACCGAGCTCGCGCGCAACCGCGCGCTCTCTCCAGTGGCGATGACCCTGCGCTCGCGCGAGGACCACCTGCGCGTGCCGCGTCCGCTCGCGCCCGGGGTGTGGTTCTGGCGGGTGCGCCACCTCCAACACGTCGAGGGATGGAACCCGTCGCCCGTCTGGTACTTCGTCGTGCGTCCGCGCGCGGGGGCGACAGACACGAGCTGGGTGCGCCTCGCGAGGGTGTGACCTGAACGGCGACGGGCCGCTCGACTCGTCTGGGACCTCCTGTGGAAGCAACGAGGGACCCGAATCTCGATATACCCTCGACCACTTCCTCGGTGGGCCGTCGGGCTACGGTCCTGAGCGACGCACCCCGTCGCGGGCCACGCCTCGCCCACCTGCGTCGGTGACATCGACGGCGACAGCCGCGCCGACCTCTTGCGCTTCGCGGCGGATGGGTCGTGCCAGAACAGACGGTCCTGGTGCGTGGGGGCCGGACGGCGTGAACCCCGCGGCGATGACCGCCATCGACGCTACGGCCGAGGTCGCCGGCGTCGGAGACGTGAACGGCGACGGCTTCGGCGACCTGCTCGTCGATGGTTGGCCTCTGCCGGGCGGGCCTGCGCTCCGACGGAGATGCGGGCACGCGCTTCCCCGGTGGTTCGCGCTCGGCGACGTCGACGGAGACGGGTTCGCCGACGTGGGAGTCGCAGGAGGAACGAGCCTGCGGATGCTCCGCGGTGGGCGCGAGGGCCTGGAGCGCGGACCCCCGCGGCGACCGTCTCGTTTGAGGACCACGAGTTTGAGGACAATGGGCCATGACGTGAATGGCGACGGCCTCGCCGATGTCGTGATGCTGCGCCTGGACGACGCGTCGAACGGCGGGAGCGGAGACCTGCGCGTGCGTGTCTTCGGGCCGCGCCTCGAAGCCTCGACGCGCTTCTCACGATACCTGCGGTGAACCTCGACCCAGTTCGCGACCCCGCGTTCGTCAGCCTCACCGACGACGACGGCGACGGGACTCAGACCTCGTAGTGCCCTCACCCGGAGGGCGAGGTCACGACCTCGCGAGAGGTTCATCGTGGACGGCGGGCCGACCTTCGCGCCACGCCGCGTCGGGTGACGCTCACGTCTTCAAGTCACAACGTCGGGATGAGGCTTCGTCCACTGGGAGACGTCGACGGCGACGGGCGCGACGACCTCGGTCTCGAGTTCGAGTGCGCCTGGCCCGCCTGGCTGAGGTCTTCCGCGGTGGCCGCGGGCCGTCACGCGCGCCCATCCACGGGATCACCTGGGGCTGCGCCTACCTCGACTGACCGCCGCCTCGTTCCTACGGTTTCATACTCTCCTGATACGGGTTTTCCTAATATCCGCTGCTGCGAGCAGTCGGATAGCGTCGTTCCTACCATTGGTGGGCGTTCGGACAGGGAGGAGCCCGTCCGAGACACAGGTAGGCCCGTCCGAGACAGGGGAGACCCCGTCCGAGACAAGGGAGGGCTTCCGAGACAGGGGGAGACCCTGTCCGAGACAGGGAGACCCGTCCGAGACACGCCCGCCGTGGTGATGGAGGGAGCGTGATGAAGAAACCCCTGAAGAAGAAGCCCGCAGCGAAAGCCCCCGCCCCGAAGGACTCACCTGCGCCCGCGCTGAGCGACAAGGCGCGCGCGAAGTGGGAGGCCGAGGCCGCGAAGGTCCCCCTCGACACCCCGCGGTGGAACCTCCCGTGGTCGGTGCTGATGGGCGAGGCCGCCGATGTCGCTCGCTTCGTCCGCAACCACTGGGACCCCGTCGAGGGAGACCCTCGCACCGCCCGCCCCGGGTTGAGCATCGTCGCCGCGCGCCTCCCGCTGAGCGTCGCCGACGAGATCGAGGAGCTGAAGCACCTCGCCGAGACGGCGCAGTCGGCGTACCTCCTCGCGAGCGCCTCGCCCCCGTCGATCAACGTGCGCCCGAAGGCCGAGAAGGCCCTCTCCGAGCTCAACCGCGCGCTCGACTTCCTCTTCGACGACGACGTCGATGACGAGCGCGACAAGCAGCTCGCGACGCTCCGCGAGACGCACGCCGACACGGGTCCCCACGACGCGCTCGCGTCGGCGCTGATCAACTACGCAGCGCTGGCCGAGACGCACCGCGGAGGGCTCTGCGCGATCGGAGGCTTCAACGCCGCGGTGATCGACGACGCGCGGACCCTCGCGGCGGAGCTGCAGAAGATCCCCACGCCGGCGGAGCGCGCGCAGAGGGCGCCGAGAGCGACAAGCAGCGGGCGTTGCGCCGACGGGCTCACCGCGCTGCTGATGGAGCGGATGCGCCGGGTTCGCTCGGCGGCGCGGTGGGTGTTCCGCGACCACCCCGACGTGGCGCGGCTCTCGACGAGCGCCTCGCGCGCACCCGCCGGACCACCGCGCGTCGCGAAGGGAGAAGGAGAAGGCGAGCGAGGAGAAGGTGAGCGACGAGAAGGAAGCCTGACGAGAAGAAGTGAGCGTGACGACTTCACGTTGAGGCCCTGTCCTCCGCCCGCGATACCTCTCGCGCGATGACCCTCGCCCGGCCCCGCGTCGCCTCGCGCTCGCCGCGCTCGATCGTCGCGCCCTCGCCCTCCTCGCCGTCGCGTCGCCTCAGCTCGCGCCTTCCCCTGGCGTCGTTCGCCCTCCGTTCGGAGCGGCGTCGCTCGGCATCACCCCCGCGCCGCGCTCGCGCTCCTCGGACCGGCTCTGCGAGACCCGCGTCGCCGCGCGCGTCGCGCTTCGAGGCGCCCTCGTCGGCCTGCCGCGCTCCCGCCGCGCCTGTCAGGCCTGTCGGGCTCCCTCGGCCTCGCGCTCGTCTCGCTCTGCGTCGGCGCCATCGTCGGACGTCGCGTCGAGTCCGTCGGGCACCTCCCCGCGGTCTTCCTCGTCTCCTCCGCGATGGACCTCTGGTCCGTCACCTCCCCGTCGGGCCCCACCCACGCCGTCACGCGCAACCCCGCGCTCCTGCGCCTGCTCACGGTGAGCGCCGTCCCGCCAGGAGACACCGTCCCCCACCCCGTCATCGGCTTCGCCGACGTCGCCTTCGCCGCGCTCTACCTCAGCGCCGTCGCCCGCTTCGCGCTCCCGATGAGGCGCGGCGCCGCGCTGGTCTTCGTCGGCCTCGCCGCCTCGGGCGCGCTCGCGATGACCCTCCAGCGCCCCGTACCCGCGCTGCCGCTCCTCGGCGCCGCGGTGGTGCTGGGCCTGCCCGAGACGTGGCGCGTCCCGCAGCGCGACCGCACGGCGACGGCCCTCGCGGGGCTCCTCCTCGCGGTCTCCCTCGCGCGCGCCCTCACACGGTGATCGGAGACGCGCGCAGGCCCGCGCGGCCGTCCTTCACCTGCGCGGTGAAGCGCACGCCCGCGGCGCCGGTGCGCGACTGAAGCTCCTTCTTGCTCTTCTGGAGCGTCGCCGTGAACTTCTCCCACGACGGCGCCTCGCCGCCCTCGCCCGCCTCCCGACGCCGCGCGAGGAACTGGTCGTACACCTCGCGCCAGTGCCGCTGCTCCTCCTGCGGCGACATCGCCATCACCCCAGGCTGCGGAGACGGCACGCTCAACAGCGACTCCAGGTCGCCCACGTCGCGCACCCTGCCGCCCGCGCGCTGCACCTCGCGCTTCACCACCGCGTCGATGCCGTCGTTCGCCGTCACCGCGAGGTCGCGCGCGAAGCCCGACAGCACCAGCGGGTCGAGCCGGTCGTGGTCCTTGCGGAGGCCCTCGAGCGCGGCCTGCAGGCGCTTCTTCTTCGCGTCGTACTCCGCGTACACGAGCAGGATCCCGACGCCCGCGAGCAGCAGCGCCCCGAAGGACAAGAGCGCGATCGGCACGCGAGAGAAGTCCTCCTTCGAGGCCTTCAGCAGGAAGTCCCCCGGCAGCGTCGGCACGCCGCGGCCCACCGCCACGCCGCCGCCCGCCGCGCCCACCACGCCCGGGAGCGCCACGTACGACACCATCCCGTCGTGGTCGCCGATCTCGATCGCGCGCGTCGTCCCTCCGCGGGTCCACTCCTCGCGCGAGGCGAGCGCGCTGCGGCCCTCGACCACCGCCGCCACCGTCGGCGACGCGGGCCCTCCACGCTCCGGCGTCGGCGCGACGCCCGCGTAGCTGCCGCCCGGCCCGAAGAACACCACCGTCGCGCCGGGCACCAGCCGCGAGACCTTCTCCTCGACGAAGCGCTGGTTGATCGCCATCCCGTGGACGATGGCCCCGACGTAGTACCGCCCCTCGGAGATCACCGGGCGCGCCGCCATGCGGTACGCCGCGCCGCCGAGCTCCCACACGTCGTCGCGCACGCTGCCCGAGAGCGCGCGCTCCACGAGGGGGATGCCGCCGAGGTACCCGCCGAGCTCGTTGTCGTTGGGCCCGACGCGACCGACCACGATCCCGCGGCGGTCGACGGCGATGAGCACGTCGCCCTTGAGGGGCCCCAGGTCGTCGTTGAGCGAGCGCAGCCGCTGGGTCACCCGCGGGCCGATGGCGCGCGGGCTGTCGTCCGTCGCGTTGGCGCGCGCCGCGAGGAGCGTCACGAGCTGCGCGTCGCCCGAGAGGGGCGCGAGGTCGTCGAGGCGCGTGCGCGCGTCGCGCCGAAGGAACTCGTCGACGGCCCTGCGGTCGGCCTCGACGAGGGCGCCGACGTCCCCCGCGCGGTCGTGGTCGTAGATCGAGCGCGCGAGCATCGCGGCGGCCACGGAGACGCCCGCGACGAGCGCGAGCACTACTATCCAGAGTCGGGTGAACAGCACGGCTCAGCGCTCCCGCCCGCGACGGTTGGAGGGTGCAGAAGGCTCGCCCAGGGTGACCGTCACCTCGGCCGCGCGACCCTCGACGGTGACGGGCTGCGTCGCCCGCTCCTCGCCTTCGAAATAGACCTTCACGGTGTACTCCCCGTCGGCGAGGCCCGTGGCGGTGAAGCCCCCGCGGGAGTCCACCGGGAGGACGCGCCCCTGCCCCGGGCCCGAGCGGATCCAGCAGCGGAACTCGGGCGAGCGCGCGTCGCGCAGGAGGTACGTCCCCGCGGGCGGCGCGGGGAACTGCCGGCGCGTGCGCGGGTTGGTGACCTCGGCGGGGACGAGCGGAGCCGTGTTGTCGGCGCGCGTGAGGAAGAACTCGTGCGCGAGCAGGTCGCGGTTGTCGACGGTGAGCGTCGCGCCCGGGGCGATCACCACCGTGCCCGGTCGGCAGCGCCCGCCCTCGACGGGCACGGTCACGGGCCCGGTGGACTCGGTGACGCCCTCGCCGGTGAGCACCACGCCGAGGTCGCGCTCGGGGTTGGCGCGCGACGGGAGCAGGGCGATCACGCCGTTGGGGACCTCCCAGTAGAACGCGCGGCGGCCCGGCGTCGCGGGGCGCTCGGAGGGGGTGAGGGAGTCGTGGCCCTGGAGGGTGCCGCGGAGGTCGTGCGCGGCGGAGACCGAGGCCCCCACGGCGAGCGCGATCCCCACGGCCAGCGCGGTGCGAGGCTTCACCCGGGCGAGTGAACCCGCATCGCGCGGGCGGCGTCAACGCGCTTCGGCGCGTGACGCAGCGGCAACTCTCGCGACTCTCTCACGCATGACCGTCGTCCTCGGGCATGATGGCCGCAGCGGCGATGTGGTCCCGCCGCAGGAGGCTTCGGATGGACGGTCGTCACGGTAGGGCTCGAGCGCTGAGGGCTGGGGTGGTGGTTGCGTTGGCCGCGATGGCCGCCCCCGGAGCCGCGCGGGCCCAGTTCGCGCGGCGGATCCACGGCGAGATCGAGGGCGGCGCGGCGGTGCTCCTGGGCGAGTACCGCGGGCCCGCGGCGCTCGACGCGACGGGCAACGTCGTCGACGGGCCGACCACCAGCGGCGGCTTCGGCTTCCGCGGCGCGCTCTCGCTGGGCGTCGACCTCGTCGACGTGCTCGCCCTCGACCTCCAGGCCGGCCTCATGGGCATGCCCTCAGAGCTCCAACGCTACTCCCCCGCGTGGACCTTCGGCCTCGGCCTCGCGGTGCAGCCCCGCGTCGGCACCGTCGGCCGCTTCGTCATCTCCGCCCACGCGGGCCTCGGGTACGTCCCCGGCGGCACCAACGGCCAGGGCGTGCAGACCGACGCCGCGACGCCCTTCATGTTCGACGTGGGCGCGGCCTTCCTCTTCCACATCGGCAGCGTGGCCTCGCTCGGCCCCTCGCTGCGCTACGTGCACATCCTCCAGCCCGACGTGCAGACGCTCCCGCACGAGTCGAACTTCCTCGGCGCGGCCAACGCCCTCACCTTCGGCCTCACCGTCCGCTTCGGCGGAGGCCGCCGCGACGAGGGCCCCACCCGCGCGGTCACGGTCTCCGACCTCGACGACGACGGCGTGCCCGACGAGTCCGACCGCTGCCCCGACCGCCCGCAGGGAGACAACCCCGACGCGGCCCGCCCCGGCTGCCCCGCGGCCGAGACCGACTCCGACGGCGACGGCGTGAGCGACAACCGCGACCAGTGCCCGCAGCAGGCCCGCGGAGACGACCCCGACCTCAACCGCCTCGGGTGCCCCGCGCCCGACTCCGACGGCGACGGCGTGAGTGACGCGCGCGACCAGTGCCCCCGCGACGCGCAGGGCGCCAACCCCGACCCGGTGCGCGCTGGCTGCCCGGCCTCGTCGGGCGCCGCGGAGTTCCCCTCGGTGAGCGTGAGCTTCGACCGACGGAGCACCCGCGTCGAGGGCGCGGCCACGGCGGCGCTCGACCAGGTGGTGACCTTCCTGAACGCGCACCCCGAGGTGGAGCTCATCGCCGTCGAGGCCCACGTCGCCGAGCACCGCGCCCGCCGGCGCAACCAGCAGTTCTCCGAGGAGCGCGCGCAGGCGATCCAGTCGTACATCACGCAGCACGGCGTCACGGGCAACAGGGTGATGGCCGTGGGCTACGGCAACCGCTGCGTCTCCGAGGGCAGCCGGGTCGACATCCGCGTCGCGCGGGTCAACGGTCAGATGGCGCCCAACGTCACCTTCGGCTGCCCCGCCGCGGCGAGCATGGTGCCCGCGGCCCTGCGCGGAGAGAGCGCCCCGGTGCAGAACCTCACCAACGGCGGAGACAGCGCGGAGGAGGAGCCCAGCAGCGGACGTCGCCACGGCCGTCACCGCCGCGGGGGCCGTCACCGCAGCGGCGGCGGCAGCCGTCACCACCGCCGCCGTCACTGATCCCCCGACGGGTGAGCGCGCGGTCGGGGTCTACCGCCGCGCGCTCCCGTCACCGCGCTCTCAGAGCGACTCGACCCACTTCACGAAGGTCGCGACCCCGTAGCCCGTGCCGCCCTTCGGCCCGAGCGCCGTCACCCGATCGAGGAAGGCCGGGCCCGCGATGTCGAGGTGCACCCACTTCGCGTCGCCGATGAACTCCCGCAGGAAGAGCGCCGCGGTGATCGACCCCCCGTAGCGCTCGCCCGTGTGCTTGAGGTCGGCCACGTCGCTCTTGAGCGAGTCGCGCATCTCTTCGAGGAGGGGCATCCGCCACATGGCCTCGCCCGCGCCCTTGGCCGCGGCGAGGTACTGCTCCGAGAGGCCCTCGTCGTTGGAGTAGAAGCCCGCGGTGAGGGTGCCCAGCGCCACGAGGCACGCGCCGGTGAGCGTCGCGTGGTCGATGATGACGTCGGGGTCGAGCTTGCGGCCGTAGGCCAGCGCGTCGGCGAGCACGAGACGTCCCTCGGCGTCGGTGTTGATGATCTCCACCGAGCGGCCGTCGAGGGAGCCCCAGATGTCCCCCGGTCGGTACGCGTTGCCGTCGGGCATGTTCTCCGCGGCGGCGATGAGCGCGTGCACCTCGACGTCGGGCTTGAGCGCCGCGACGGCCTTCATCGCGCCCACGGCCAGCGCAGCGCCGCCCATGTCGGACTTCATGTCTCCCATGCCCGCCGCGGGCTTGATGCACAGGCCCCCCGAGTCGAAGCACAGGCCCTTGCCCACGAGCACCACGCGCTTGCGCCCCTTGCGCGCCTTCTCGGGCTTGTAGGTCAGGTGCACGAAGCGCGGCTCGTTCGACGACCCGCGGCCCACCGCGTCGATGAGCTTCATCCCCGCCTTACGGATCTGCGCGAGGTCGAGCACCTTCGCCGTCAGCCCGCCCTCGCGGGCGACCTCGGCGGCCACGTCGGCGAGGCGCGCGGGGGTGAGCTCGTTCGGAGGCTCGTTCACCAGGTCGCGCGCGAGGTTGATCCCCGCCGCGAGCGCCTCGCCGCGGTGCAGCGCGCGCTTCTGCTCGGCGCTGGCCTTCGCGTCCTTCTGGCCGCGCCAGCCGATGACCGCGCGGTCGATCTCCTTCTTCGGCTTGCGGTCTCCGCTGAGGTACTTCGTGAAGCGGTACGCGCCGAGCGCGAGCCCCGTCGCCGCCGCCTCGACCTCCGCCGCGTCGCCCTTGCCCCGCAGCGCGAGCCCGACGCTCGTGGCCTTCTCGGTGTTCGCCGTCTTCGCCGCGCGCGCCGCCGCCGCGCGCACCTCGATGGCCCCCACCTTCGCCTCGGGGCCGAGGCCCAGGAGCACCACCTTGCGCGGGGTGAGCTTTCCGTAGGTCGCCACGCTCAGCGACGTGTCCTTCCGCGCGGTGAACTCCTCGTCCTTCACCGCCGCGCGCAGGGAGCCCCCCAGGGCGTCGTCGAGGGCGCTCACCAGCGCGTCGTCCGCGAGCTCCTCCTCGGTGACCAGCACCGCGAGCAGCTCCACCGCCGTCGTCGTTCCCGTCGCACCCAGCGCGATCTTCATCCGTGGTCTTCCTTTGCTGCGCGCCGCCTCGGAGTGGGCGCTCGCGGGGCGCGGATGGTGCCACGCCCCCAAGCGCGCGAACAAGCGATCCCACGGCCCCTCGTCTCCGCCCGCGAGGCGCAGCTTCTCCGCGCGCGACAGCCCCTTCAGCGCGATCTCCGCGCGCAGCGCCGCGCCGCGCGTGAGCCCGCTCCGCCACCACGCGACGGTCACCGGCCGCTTCGCCCGCGTGTACTTCGCCCCGCGCCCCGCGTTGTGCGCCGCGACCCTCGCCGCCAGGTCGACCGTCACGCCCGCGTAGAGCGACCCGTCGGCGCAGCGCAGGAGGTACACCGTCCACCGCGCGTCGTCGCCCATCGCGCCGAGCGCCATACCACCCTTCGGCGCCCGCCGCCGAGGCCGCCACCCCCGCGCCGCCACCGCCTCCTCTCACGATCTGCCTTGCCCCAAGGCGTTTCGCGACGTGGCACGGGCCGCGCTCATGGCCGCGCCCCGCCGGGCGATGGTCGCTCGGCGCGACGTGAACGTCTCCGAAAGAGGTTTCGCCATGCAGACCGATCCCGCGCCCAGCGCGCCCGCCACCCGTCAGCCCAAGGTCGTCTTCACGGTCATCGACCGCGAGAACGGCCGCTCCTTCTGGACCCGCATCGGCAGCGCGTGGGTCAACCGCGACGGCTCGCTGACCATCCGCCTCGACGCGCTCCCCGTGAACGGGATGCTCCAGGTGCGCGACCCCGACGAGCGCGACCGCGAGCGCGACCGCGCCAACGGCAACGGCAACGGAGCCTCTCGGTGAAGCTCCACCGCCTCGTCGCCCTGGCGCTCTCCTTCGCGGTCGCGCTCGCCCTCACGCTCCAGGCCGCGGGCGCCCTCGCCGACCCGCCGCGCCGCGCCGCCGCCCACGCGCCCGCCTCGAACGCCGCGTCGAGCGAGGGCGTGGTGAACATCAACACCGCCAGCGCCGACGAGCTCACGCGCCTGCCCGGCGTGGGGCCCTCGCGCGCCGACGCCATCGTGCGCCTGCGCGAGCGCGTGCGTCGCTTCTCGCACGTCGAGGACCTGCGCCGCGTGCGCGGCATCGGCCGCGTGACGCTCCAACGGATGCGG
The DNA here is from genome assembly GCA_041389825.1 of Polyangiales bacterium. Classification (GTDB taxonomy): domain Bacteria; phylum Myxococcota_A; class Polyangia; order Polyangiales; genus JAEYZO01. The sequence continues at coordinate 359,958 of JAWKRC010000004.1, forward strand.
CCCTACCTCGCGCTCCAGGGCGACACCACCCTCGCCGCGCGACCGGGCCGCTCGCCCCGCGCGCCGCGCGCCGCGAGCGCGCCCGCGGCCGCCCCCGCGACCGCTACGACCGCGAGCCCGTAGCGCCGAGCAGCGCCGCGAGGCGGGCGACCTCCTCGCGGCGCAGCTTCATCCCCACGCGGTTCACCGCGACCACCGCCGACACCTCCGCCACCGTCTCGACCTCGGCGAGCCCGTTGGAGCGCAAGGTCTCTCCCGTCTCGACGAGGTCGACGATCACGTCGGAAAGCCCCGCGAGAGGCGCCGTCTCTACCGACCCCTGCACGAAGATCACGTCGACGTCCTGCCCGCGCGCGGCGAAGTGCTCGGCCGCCGTGCGCGGGTACTTCGTCGCGACGCGCAGCCGCTCCCAGCGCGGCGGCGCGCGGTAGCCCTCGGGCGCGGCGACCACCATGCGGCAGCGCCCGAGCCCGGTGTCGTAGGGGAGGTACACGTCGCTGTCTCGCTCGCGCACCACGTCACGGCCGACCACGCCCGCGTCGCACGCGCCGTGCTCCACGTAGGTCGGGACGTCGTCGGGCTTGAGCATCACGAAGCGCAGCGAGAGCCCGCCCACCTCTCCGTCGCGGATCAGCCGTCGGTCTCCGTCGGCGAGCACGGCGGGGTCGAGGCCCGCGGCGCACAAGCGCGCGGCGATGCCGCGGGAGAGACGTCCCTTGGGGACGGCGACGCGGAGCGGGTCACCCGGCACCGCGCACCCGCCGGATCCGCGCGCCCAGCGGGCTGAGCTTCTCCTCGATGGCCTCGTACCCGCGGTCGAGGTGATAGACCCGCAGCACCTCGGTGGTGCCGCCCGCGAGCAGGCCCGCGATGACCAGGCACGCGCTCGCGCGCAGGTCCGTCGCCATCACGCTCGCGCCCTCGAGCGCGTCGACGCCCGTGACCACCGCCACGCGCCCGCGCACCTCGATGTTCGCGCCCATGCGGTTGAGCTCGGGCACGTGCATGTACCGGTTCTCGAAGACCGACTCGGTCACCACGGCCGTCCCCCGCGCGAGGGTGATCGCGGCCATCAACTGCGCCTGCATGTCGGTGGGGAAGCCCGGGTGCGGCGCCGTGGTGATGTCCACCGCGCGGAGCGAGCGCGCGCCCTCGGAGCGCACGCGCAGCCCACCCTCCTCGCGGATCACCTCGGCGCCGGCCTGACGGAGCTTCGCGCTGGTGGGGTCCACGTGCTCGGGCACCACGCCCTCGATGAGCACGTCTCCGCCCGTGGCCGCCGCGGCGCACATGAAGGTCCCGGCCTCGATGCGGTCGGGGATGATCGCGTGGTCGACCGGGTGCAGCGTGTCGACGCCCTCGATGTGGATGACGTCGGTGCCCGCGCCGTCGATGCGCGCGCCCATCTTGTTGAGCACGCGGGCGAGCTCCTCGACCTCGGGCTCGCGCGCGGCGCCCACGAGCTGCGTGCGCCCCTTCGCGAGCGCCGCGGCCATCATCAGGTTCTCGGTGCCCGTCACCGTCGCCATGTCGAGGTGGATCGACGCGCCGCGCAGCCGCTCGCACTCGGCCACCACGTAGCCGTGCTCGAGCTTGATGGTGGCGCCCATGAGCTCCAGGCCCTTCAGGTGCTGGTCGATGGGCCGCGCGCCGATGGCGCAGCCGCCGGGGAGCGACACCTTCGCGCGGCCGTAGCGGGCCACCAGCGGCCCGAGCACCAGCACCGACGCGCGCATCTGCTTCACGAGCTCGTACGGCGCCTCGGGTCGTCGCAGCGACCCGCAGCGCACCGTCACCGCGTGATCCTCGGGCCCGGTGCTCACCTCGGCGCCCATGAAGCCCAGGAGGGCGCCCATGGTGTCGACGTCGCGCAGGCGCGGCACGTTGCGGAAGGTGCACGCGCCGTCGGAGAGCATCGACGCGCACAGGATCGGCAGCGCGGCGTTCTTCGCGCCCGAGACGCGAACCGCGCCGTGGAGGGCGACGCCGCCCTCGATGACCAGCTTGTCCATGAGGCCGATGCGTCTACCACAGTCCCGGGGCGGGGCCCCGAAGACGGCGGTCAGCCGCCGGTGGTGAGCGAGACCGAGGTCTCGGCGCTCATCGCCTCGCCCGCGCCGATGGGCGGGATGCTGCGGATGCGCGACTGCAGGCACGAGTCGAAGCGGGGGTCGGGGCTGTTCGACACGCGCACGCCCGTGAAGCGGCCCTGGCCGTTCACGTCGACGGTGATGCGCACCGTGGTGGGCTGCACCGCGGGGTTCAAGCGCAACAGGTTCTGCCAGCAGCTATGGACCGCGCGGCTGTCCTGGAACGCGCGGAGCGTGCGCGGGCCGCGCGTGGCGGAGTTGCCGCCGCCGCTGTTGCTCTCCGAGGGCTGCTGCGTGCGGAGCTGGGCGTTGCCCACGGGGCCTCCGCCGGTGGTGGCGGGGCCTCCGCCGAGGCGCGCGAGCTCGGCGGCCTGCGCGGCCGAGAGGCCCGCCGAGGCGGCGGGCGTGTTGGGGCGGTGCGAGCCGCCGCGGTTGCCCGACGAGTGACCCGACGAGCCGCGCTCGGGCGCAGCGCCGGGCTCCGCCGCGGGCTCGGAGGGAGCAGGCTCGGAGGGAGCGGGCTCCGCGGTCGCGCTGGGCGCGGGCTCGGTGGGGGCGCGATGGGCGGCGCCGCGGGCGCGGGCGCGGGCGGGGTGGGTTGGGCCACGGGCACGGGCGCGGGCGGCGGCAGGGGGTTGAGGCCCTTGCCGATGAAGATGCCTCCCGCGACCGCGACGAGGACGATCCCGCCCATCAGCACGATGAAGGCCATCGACGGGCCGCGCCTCTGCTGCGCGAGCGACGGCGCGGGCACCGACGGAGGCCCGGGGTTCGGCATCGACGGCGTCGCGGGCGAGGTCATCATCGCGTTCATCATCGACGCGGGGCCGGGCATCGACGCGGGCGCGGGGCGCGGGGCGGGCGCCGGGGGCTTCGCGAAGAGGTCTTCCAGGCAGGTCGTCGGGGGCCAGCGACGAGGGCGGCGACGAGGGCGGCGACGAGGGCGGCGACGAGGGCGCGGCGGCGATGGGGGCGGGCGCGGGGGACTCGACCGCCGGGGGTGGAGCGGGCGCGGCGTGGTGCGGAGGCGCGGGCGCGCGCGGCGCTTCGGCGTGGAGCGCCGCGGTGAGGGCGGGGTCGGCGCCGCTGACCTTGGTGGCCTCTTCGTCCTCGTCGATGGACTCGTGCGCGGCGTGCGCGGGCGGCGAGGGCGCGGCGGGCGGAGGCGGAGCGGGCGCGGGGCGGGGCGCGTGCAGCGGGACCACCCTCGCGCCGCGGTGGCGCGGGCGGAGGCGCGGGCGGCGTCGAGGTCGCGGGCTTGCCCATCTCGCCGAGGAGGTCTCCCGAGATGCGCTGCGCGACGAGGCGCATCACGTCGCCGAGCTCGGCCACGTTGCGCAAGGGGCGCCAGTCGTCGAGGCCCTCGCGCCAGACGAGGGTGTCGGGGAGACCTCTCCGGCCTGCACCTTCGCGATGAGCTCCGAGCGGGTGAGCGGGCCCACGGGCAGGTCGCGCACGCCCGCGTACCAGCCCGTCTCGGCGGCGTTGAGGATGGCCGAGGTGCTGGGCGTCGCGGGGCGCGGGGCGGGGGACGGCGCGGGCACGCGCTGCGCGGCGGCGCCCTGGGCGCGGGCGCCGAGCATCGAGCTGTTGAAGGCCGGGCCGGTGGTGGTGGGGGCGCGCGGGCGGGCGCGGGGCGGCGCGGCAGGGGCGACGCGCGGCCGTGGGCGCGGAGGGGAGAGCGGCGCGGGGCGAGGCGGGGCGTCGTCAGCGGGGGGTGGGGCCGAGATGGTGGCCGCGGGGTTGGGCGACGCGACCTCGTCGAGGCTCGACGCGCGGAGCTCGATGATGTTCTCGCACTTCTTACAGCGGAACCGGGTGACGGCGCGGCCGCGGACCTTCTCGTCGGCCACGTGGTACTTCTGCTTGCACTTGTCGCAGAGGAAATTCATCGGTGCTCTCTGGTGCGTCGCCCCGCGCTGGGCGCGGTGATGGGGTGTTCCGGGGTTAGAGCAAGGTCAACAGGTGGTCTTTGATCGACGCGCGCGTGGGCGCGTCGGGGGCTACGGCGAGGGCGCGCTCCCAGGCCTCGACGGCCTTGCGGCGAAAGCCCGCGCGCTCGTAGAGGAGCGCGAGGTTCTTCAGCGCCGGGAAGAACCTGTGGTGCGTCTCGACGCTGGCCTCGAGCTCGCGCAGCGCGCGGAAGACCTCTCCCTTGCGAGAGAGCAGGAGCGCGAGGTGGTAGCGCAGCCGCCACGCCTCGGGCGCCACCAGCAACCCCTGCTCGATGGCCGCGACGGCGCCGTCGAGGTCTCCGCGCTGGTAGGCCTCGGTGCTCGCGGCGAGGGCGGCGTCGACCGCGGGCGGCAGCGCGCCCTGCGCGTCGGGGTCTTCGCCCGCGAGCGCGGACCCGACCTTCGCGGCGAGGTCGGCCACCCCCACGGGCTTGCGCAGGAGGGCCCGCACCGAGAGGGTGTCGGCGAGGTCCTGCGCGAGCCTCCACCCGTGGAGCTCGGCGCTCACCACCACCACGGGGATGTCTCCCAAGGGCTTGAGCGCCGCGCAGAGGTCGAAGCCGTGCTGGTCGGGCAGCGCGGGGTCGAGCACGATCAGCGCGGGCCGCTCCCTGGCGGCGGCCTCCCTCGCGGTGGAGGCCCTCGCGAAGCCCTCGGCGCGGTAGCCCTTCTCGCGCAGCGACGCGCGCGCCGACTCGCGGGCGGTGGTGTCGGCGTCGACGACGAAGACGAGCTGCGCCGCGCTCGGGACCGCCGAGGCGCGCGCGGGCGGGGCCACGGTGGGCGCGGCGGGCGGCGCGGGGGGCGTCGGGCCCGCGGGCGCGGCGGTGACCGCGGGGTTGCGCTGCGAGGAAGGGCGCTGCCGAGAGGTGGAGGGCGGCAGCGGCGCGGGGGGGACCGAGAGGTGCGGCGGCAGCGAGGGGGCGACGGAGGGGCGCTCGGCGGGGAGAACGTCTTCTCCGCGGGCGCGGGCGTCGTAGGCGGTGTCGACGAGGGCGGCGAGGCGCTCGGCGTCGGCGACGAAGGCCACGACGCGGCGGCCGCAGACGAACTCGACCTCTTCGATGGCCTGCCGGTCGCCCGGGTCGGTCATCGCGAGGAAGACCGCGTCGCCGCGGACGAGCATGGGCAGGACCTTGTGCCGCCGCGCGATCTCGAGCGGGAGCACGTCGAGGTCGGAGAGCTGGAGCGTGATGGCCCCGAGGTCGGCGGGGGGGACGGAGAACTGCTCGGCGAGGTTCGCGAGCGCGCGACGCTCGTCGTCAGGGACGCGCACGCCCGAGAGCTCCGTGGCCGCCAGCGTCGCGGCGCGGGTGGATGGGTCGCTGCGTCGGGTCAAGAGGGTCCTCGGCGCGCGGGCGCGTGGGGATGAGCGGTCAGGGTGTCTCGCGGCTGCGGTGCACCCCGGAAGCTATCACCCCGCTCGGTCGCGCTTCAACGCCCACACGCGGCGCCCGGAGCTTACATCCCCGCGAGGATCTTGAAGTTGTCTCCGTCGCGCACCAGCTCGAGGCGGTTGTCGGCGACGCGGCGGTACCAGACCTCGTCGTCGCGGTGCTCGGCGGTGCCGCGCACCGGGTCGATGCTGAGCCCCGAGGCGCCCGCGCGCGCCGGGGTGCGGAGGCTCTCGGGGCGGGTGAGCGTGTAGCTGCCCGTGAAGGTGTAGTCGACGTAGACCCGGTCGGGGTTCTCGGACGAGACCGTCACCCTGCGGTAACGGATCTCGTAGCGGACCTCGCGCACCTCGTCGGCCCAGGCCGTGAGCAGGCGACCGAGGCCGTCGTAGCCGTAGTCGTCTTCGCCCGTGGGGGTGCCGGAGTCTTCGTAGTAGTCGCGCGAGGCCATCTCGAGGAGCGAGCGCGCGTCGCGGCGCTCGACCGCGTGGCGGTAGCGCTCGCAGAAGGCGATCACCGAGCGGTTCTCGGCGGTGTCGGGCACGTCGGTGTTGGGCAGTCGGCCCGTGGCGCAGGCGACCTGCGAGAGGACGAGCGCGGCGAGGCAGGGCAGGGCGTGGGTCGTTCGCATGAGTTCCGTCGAGGGAGGGCGGAGCGGCATCGGGCGCGGCGGGCGCGGCACGCGCGGCAACGGCGAGCGGGGCGGAGGATATTCCTCAGAAGCGCCGCGGACACAACCATGCGCGAGGGGTCGAAGCCTTGACCCCCCGCGACGGCGGGTGGTAGCTGCGCCGCGATGCCCGACGTGCCACCCCCGGCGACGCCCCGCGCGCGCCGCATCGAAGAGGCGGTGCTCGACGTCGACGGCGTCGTGGCCGTGCGGGTGTGGGAGCTCCCGGGCCGGGTCGAGATCGGCGTGCGGGCGGCCCCGAGCGACGCGCCGCCCGACGTGCTCCAGCGCGTGCGCGACGTGGTCGACACCCTGCGCGAGGGCGAAGAGACCTGGGACCTCGGGCTCCTCGCCGAGGGGTAGCTTTCGCGCCGCGGGCCTCCAACCGTGGTAGCCCCTCGCTCGAACCCCACGGAGGCCCCGCGATGAACCCCTCCCCCGCCCGCTCCCTCGCCGCCGCGCTCGCGCTCTGCGCGCTAGCCCTCACCGCCGCTCCGCTCGCGCAGCCCGCGCCGCAGCCCTCCGCGCCGCCCGCGGCCGCCACCGCCGTCGAGGTCCGCGTCGGAGAGACCGCCACCGTCCCCCTCCCGCGCGCCCCGATGATCATCGGCACCGAAGACGAGTCCGTCGCGCGCGTCACGGTGCTCTCCGACGGCCGCGCGGCCATCACCGGCGTCTCGGTCGGTCAGACCCGGGTCATCGGCCGCGACTTCGCCCAGGTGCCCATCATCTTCCCCGTGGTGGTCACCGCGGCGCGTCGCTGACGTCGCGCACCAGCCTCCGCGCCCGGCCCCCGCGCTCGGGGCATCACACCCTCCGCCCCGCCGCGGCCCGCACCACCCCGCGGCGGGGCCCCACACGATGCAGCGACCCTCCCGCACCGCGCGCGCTCGCGGGCGGCGCGTCGCCGTCGCCCTCGCCGCGCTCACGCTGGCGGGCTGCGACGACGTCGGCCGCGTCCTCAAGAGCGCCTTTCACCTCGCCAAGGACGACGGCGCCCGAGAGCTCCGCCCCCACGCCGAGCGCCGCGCCACGCGCGACCGCCCGGGCCTCCTCGTGCTCGCCGTCGACGGCGTCCCGCGCGCGGTGCTCTACCGCCTCCTGCGCGGCGGCGAGCTCCCGGGCTTCGCGAGGCTCCTCGGCGGCGAGGGCGACGGCCACGCGCTCCCGCACGCGCACCTCGACGAGACGCTCACCGCGACGCTCCCCTCGTCGACGCTCGCGGCGTGGGCGACGACCTTCACGGGCGCCTCGCCCGCGCGCCACGGCGTGAGCGGCAACGAGTTCTTCATGCGCGAGGCGCGGCGCTTCATCGCGCCGGTGCCGGTCTCCGTCGAGAGCGACGCGCACGTGCTCGAGACCCAGAGCGACTCGCTGGTCGACCACCTCCTCGGCGCGCCCACGGTCTACCAACAGATGCGCGCGCAGGAGCCCCGCGCGGTGATCTGGGTCGCGCTCAGCCAGGTGCACGGCGGCGCCGACCGCTTCCTCCTGCCCGACCGCTCGGTGCTCGTCGAGGCGCTGACGGCCCACCTGCGCGAGCTCTCGGGCGAGGCGCGCGGCTACGCGGCCTACGCGCAGCTCGACCAGGCCGTGCTCCAGAACGTCACCGAAGACATCTCCCGCCTCGGCGCGCCCGACGTGCTCACGGTCTACCTCGTCGGCACCGACCTCTACGCGCACGAGGCCGTGGGCGGGCCCCACGACGCCATCGCGCGCTACCTGCGCGAGGTGCTCGACCCCCGCGTGGGCGCCCTCGCCGACAGCCTCGATCACGCGCGCGCGCTCGACCACCGCTACGTGGTCGTCGTGGCCGACCACGGCCACACCGAGGTGGTGCGCGACGACCGCCACTCGCTCGGCACCGACGGCGACGACGAGCCCGCCGCCGCGCTGCGGGGCGCGGGCTTCACCGTGCGGCCCTTCGAGCTCACCGTCGACGACGACGCGCGCTTCGACGCCGTGCTCGCGTACCAGGGCGCCATGGCCTACGTGTACCTCGCCGACCGCTCGCGCTGCCCCGACGGGAGCCCCTGCGACTGGAGCGCCCCGCCGCGCTACCGCGAGGACGTGGTCGCCGCCGCCGAGGCCTTTCACCGCGCGAACCAGGGCGAGGGCCCGCCGGCGCTGCGCGGCGCGCTCGACATGATCTTCGTGCGAGAGCCCGTCGCGCAGGCCGAGGTCGACCGGCCCTTCGAGGTCTACCTCGGCGGGGGCGCACCGTGTCGATCGAGGGCTTCCTCCGCGAGCACCCGCGGCCCGCGTACGTCGACCTCGCGGCGCGGATGCGCGGGCTCGCCGTGGGCCCGCTCGGAGAGCGCGCGGGCGACGTGGTGCTGCTCGCGCACAACGGCGACCGCGACCGCCCCGAGGACCGCTTCTACTTCGCCCACGAGTACCGCTCGTGGCACGGCAGCCCCTCGCGCGAAGACTCCGACCTGCCGCTCGTCGTCGCGCACCGCGGCCGCGACGCGTCGGAGCTCGCGTCGATCACCCGGCGCGCCCTGGGCGGGGCCCCCCACCCCACCCAGGACAAGGTCACCGACCTGATGCTCGCGCTCCGGCGCGAGCCGCGGTGATCACATCACCTTCGCGAGCGGCGTGTACTCCAGCCCGTGCGCCTCGGCCACCGCCTGGTAGGTGCACGCGCCGTCGTAGCAGTTGATGCCGAGCGCGAGCACGCTGTCGGCCTTGGCCGCCGCCTCGACGCCCTTGTCGGCGATGGCGAGCGCGTAGCGCATGGTGGTGTTGGTGAGCGCGAAGGTCGAGGTGTGCGACACCGCGCCGGGCATGTTCGGCACGCAGTAGTGGATCACCCCGTCGACCTCGTAGGTCGGGCTGTCGTGGCTGGTCGGGCGCACGGTCTCGATGCACCCGCCCTGGTCGACGGCGACGTCGACGATGACCGAGCCCTTCTCCATCTTGCCGACGAGCGCGCGGTCGACGAGGCGCGGGGCCACCGCGCCGGGCACGAGCACCGCGCCGATCACCAGGTCGGCGCGCGTCACGCTGTCTTCGATGTTCTGCGGGTTCGAGTAGAGCGTCTCGATGGCGCCGCCGAAGATGTCTTCGAGGTAGTCCATGGTCTGCGCGCTCACGTCGAGCACGGTCACCTGCGCGCCCATGCCCACCGCGATGCGCGCCGCGTTGCGGCCCACCACGCCGCCGCCGAGGATCACCACCCGGCCGCGCCGCGTGCCCGGCACGCCGCCGAGGAGCACGCCCTTCCCTCCGCGCCATTTCTCCAGCGAGGTCGCGCCCGCCTGCACGGCCATGCGCCCCGCCACCTCGCTCATCGGGCGCAGCAGCGGCAGCGAGCCGTCGGGGAGCTGGATGGTCTCGTAGGCCACCGCGCGCACCTTCTTCTCGATGAGCTTGCGCGTCAGCACGGGCTCGGCCGCGAGGTGCAGGTACGTGTAGACCACCAGCCCCGGGCGGAAATGCTCGAACTCCGCGGGCAGGGGCTCCTTCACCTTCATCACCATGTCGGCGCGGCCCCAGACCTCGGCCGCGGTCGCGACGATCTGCGCGCCCGCCTGCACGTAGGCCTCGTCGCGCAGGCCCGAGCCGTCGCCGGCGCGGGTCTCGACCAGCACCGTGTGACCCCGCGACACGAGCTGCCGCACGCCCGCGGGGGTCATCCCCACGCGGTACTCCCGGGTCTTGATCTCCTTCGGTACGCCAACGATCACGGGACCAACGCTCCTCTCGGCCGCGCGCGCGGCGACTCCGTACGAGGGTCGCCGCGACCGTCTCGTCGCGCGGGGCGCGGACGATACAGCGCGCGCGCCGCGCGGGAGAAGTGCTCCCGCGCCGTGATTCGTCGACACGCCGCGTCGCCCGCGGCGTTGACGCAGGGACCATAGGCAGGGCTATGGTCCGCCCCGCTCGCCGTGCGCCGCGCCCTGTGGATCATCCTCGTGCTCCTCGCCCTCGTCGCCGGGGGCGTGCTCGTCGCGTGGCGCGAGGGCTGGATGCGCTCTCCGTGGACGGAGCGCTACGCCGACCTCGCCGCGCAGCTCCGCGACCGCGGCCCCACCGCCGTCGTGGGCGGCGTGCCCTTCGGGATGCCCCCCGTCGAGGCCCCGCTCATCCCCGCCGCGCGCCACCCGGAGCTCTCCCGCGCGCTCGAGGGCCGTGACCCGTCGGCGGTGGCCGCCGCGCTCCGCCGGTTGCGCCTCGACGGGATGCTCCTGCGCGCCGACGCTCCCGCCCCGGGCGGGAGCGTGATCGCGTCGCTCCAGCGGCTGCGCCCCGTCGACGGGCTCTCGGCGGTGTACCTCGACGAGAACGCGTCGGTGGTCGAGGCCGCCGAGCCCCTGAGCCTCTCCGACGACGACGGGAGACGTCTCGTCACGGTGGCGCGGCTGATCCTCTCGGGCGCGGTGGCGCCGCCGGAGCGGATCTTCCCCGAGGCGCTGCGGCGCACGCGGCCCGTCGAGGTCGCGGTGATCCTGCGCGACGGGCACGACGCGATCCTGTGGCGCTCGACGCGCGGGGGCTCCGTCGCGCGCGCGCTCCTCGACTGCACCTTCGCGGTGATGGACCGCTGGTCGACGCGCCAGGCCGAGCGCTACGGGCGCCTGCGCGACGCCCTGCGCGCGCACACGGTCACCGTCGCGATCTTTCAAGACCGCGGCGTGCTCGGCACGCGCACCCCGGCCTTCGTGCGCCGCGCCGCCGACCCGCGGGTGTGGTCGGTGGGCTTCGAGCGCGTGACGAGCTGGGAGTACGCGCTCCCCCCGACGCCGTGGGCCCCCGCGCAGGACCCCGTCGCCGCCCTCACCGCCCTCGCCCGCGAGCGCGCCGTGCCGCCGCCGGGGTGGCTGCGGCCCGAGATCACGCTCTACCGCTTTCGCGCGCTGCAGTTCATCGAGCGCGCCCCCGGCGGAGAGGTCGAGCGCTTCGACCCGCGCTGACCTCCGCGGTCAGAACACGACCCTCGTCGGAGAGGGTCGATCGGTGGTGGTCCCGTCGCCGACCTGCCGGTCGCTGTTGTAGCCCCAGCAGTAGACCTCTGACGCGCGGGTCGCGGCGCAGGCGTGCGCCCACCCCCTCGACAGGCTCACCACAGGCGCCGGGAAGCTCACCCGCACGGGGGTCAGGCGCGTGGTGTACGCGCCGTCGCCCACCGCGCCGTGCAGCCCGCTGCCCCAGGAGTACACGGCGCCAGTCCCGGTGAGCATCAAGGCGACGCCGCCGATGCTCGCGACGCCGGTCAGCCCGGGGATCGGCACCGGCGACGGTCGGATCGCCTGGGTCGACCCATCGCCGAGCAGCCGGTCGCTGTTGTCTCCCCAGCCGCGCACGGTGCCGTCGGAGAGCAGCACGTAGCCCCTGCCCCCCACGACCACGTCGACGACCTCTGTGAGGCCCGCGATGCTGACCGGCGCGACGCGGGTGACGGTGGTGCCGTCGCCCACGTAACCGCGCGCGTTCTGCCCCCAGCAACGGAGCGTACGGTCCGCGAGGATGACGCAGGTGTTGCTCGAGTTCGTCGCGACGCGCACCGCGTTGGTGATCCCGAGGACCGGCACGGGCGTCGGGCGAGAGGTCGTGGTGCCGTCACCGACGCGGCCGAAGGTGTTGTTGCCCCAACAGAGCACGCCGCCCCCGGCGCGCACCACGCACCCGCCCTCCCCGGTCGCGCTCAAGTCCACCGCGTCGGTCACGCCCACGACCTGTCGAGGCACATAGCTCGGCTCGGTGTTGCCGGTCCCGAGGGCGCCGTTCGTGTTCAGCCCCCAGCACCACACCGTGCGGTCGCGCAGGAGCGCGCACGACATCTGGCTCCCCGCCTGCACCTCCGCGACAGGGCCGAGCCCGATCACCCGCACAGGCCGCGTGCGCCGCGTGTCGGTCCCGTCGCCGAGCTCTCCCCAGTAGTTGTCTCCCCAGCAGCGTACGTCGTCGTCGCTGAGCCGCGCGCAGGAGTGCGAGGTCCCGGCCGAGACCTGCACCGCCGCCGCGCACGCCCCGTTCGAGCACGTCGTCGCGCACGCGCGGCCGCAGCCACCGCAGTGGGAGGCGCTCGACCTGGTGTCGACCTCGCACCCGTTCGCGGCGTCTCCGTCGCAGTCGGCGTAGCCGTCGGCGCAGCGGGCGAGCGCGCAGGCGCCCGCGACGCAAGCGACCTCGGCGTGCGCCGCCGCGGGGCACGCGCGGCCGCACGCGCCGCAGTGCGCGAGCGTGGTGGCGGTCGCGACCTCACACCCGTTCGACGCTTCGTCGTCGCAGTCGGAGAAGCCCGACTGACACGCGAAGCCGCACACGCCCGCGCCGACGCAGCGGCCGACCGCGTTCGCGGGGGCCGGGCACGCGCTCACCCGGAGCGACGCTCCGTCCGACGCGCACTGCGCGCGCTCGGTGGCCGACGCACACGAGACCGCCCCGGGCGCACACACCCCGCCCGTGTCGGCGAGCGCCGACGCGTCGAGGTCGCCGCGGACGTCACCCATGGCCGCCCCGCCGTCTGTGTGCGCGTCATCGGACGCATCGGCGACGTCATCCGGCGCCACCACGTCATTCGTCGTCGCGACATCGATCGTCGTGGCCGCGTCGAGCGGCGTCGCGGCGTCGTCCGCGACGTCGGCGACGGTCGCGGCGTCGGAGACCGAACCGTCGCCCGCGCCGTCATCGCTCCGCGGCGCGTCGTCGGCGGAGCCGTCTCGCGTCGGTCGATCGATCACGGCGTCGATCTCAAGGCGGTCGACCTCGGAGCCCTGTACGTCGATCGCGAGCTCGCTCGTCGCGCCGTCCGTCGGTGGCGGGTCGAGCTGCAGCCCCGTGCACCCCAGGAACACCCCAACGCTACCCCACCAAGCGCGCTTCATCTCGACCCCGCGGTTGACGCGCGCCATCGCTCGACGCGCCCGCCGCGGACGATACGTCTTGCGCGAATCAGGGTGAAGGCCGGCGGACGCGCGCGGTCACCACCGCGGGAGCGTGACGCGCACCGACGCGCCGCGGTCGGTCTCCTCGACGCGCCCTTTCCCCGTGCGCGCGGGCGACGTGCGCCACCAGCGCGAGGCCCACGCCCGTGCCCGCGCGCCCCGCCGCGCGCGCGCGCTCGCGGCCCGGTGAAAGGCCTCGAACACCCGCCCTCGCTCCTCCGCGGGGATGCCCGGTCCCTCGTCGCGCACTCCGAGCTCCACGGCGGTCGCGCCCGTCTGCACCGACACCCGCACCTCGCCCTCGGGCGCGAACTTCAGCGCGTTGTCGATGAGGTTGTCGACCAGCGCCCGCAGGAGCGTCGGCTCCCCGCGCACCAGCCCCTCGTCGTCGAGCTCGGTCACCACCCTCGCCCGCGCGCCAGAGGGCAGGTCATCGACGGCGTCGCGGGCCACGTCGGCGAGCGACACGGCCTCGCGCGCGAAGCCGCCTGGGTCGATGGGCGCCGCGAGGAGCAGCAACCTCTCGGTCAGCGTCGTCACCGCCGCCAGCGTCGCGCTCACCCGCGCCAGCGACGCGCTCACCGCGGGGGGGACCTCCTCCTCGGCCGCGAGCTCCACCTCGGCGCGGGCCCGCGAGAGGGGCGTGCGGAGCTCGTGCGCCGCGTCGGCCGCGAACCTCCGCGCCTGGGTCAGCGCCTCGGCGTGGCGCGCGAGGAGCTCGGCCATCGCCCCCCTCAACGCGTCGACCTCGTCGTAGCCCTCGCGCGGGCCGAGCGCGCTCGCGTCGGGCGACGCCGCGCTCACCGCGTCGACCCTCGCCCTCAAGCGCGCGAGGGGGCCCACGATCCGCGTCGACACCGCGCGGCTCGCCGCGAGCGCCGCGAGGGCCGCGAGGCCCACCGCCGCCGCCGACGCGAGCAGCCATGTGGTTCGCGTGGCCCACAAGGGCGAGGTCGGGCTCGCCGCGACGAGCGTCCACCCCGCGTGCGCCGCGGTGCACCGTCGCCACCGCGCGCCCCTCCACGCGAGGTCTTCGCAGCCCGCCGCGCCCGGGAGGAGCCCCTCGGCCCCGCCTCGCGCCGCGCCGGAGATCGCCACGCGCAGGCCCGCGGGGCGCGTCTCGCGGTCTTCGTCGTCGGCGACCTCCCTCGCGCGCGACGGAGTGGGAGACGGCCCGAGCTCCACCGCGAAGGTCGCGAGGGCCGCGCGGAGCCGGTCGTCCTCGCGGGCGAGCGTCCATCGCCACGAGAGCTGGTCGGTGAGCGCCGCGGTGGCCGCCGCCGCGAGGGCCGCGGTGAGGGCCATCGCGCGCGCGACGCGCCCGGCGAAGGTGCGCCCGGGGGTCATCCGTCGCCGAGGGCGTAGCCCTCACCCCGCACGGTGCGCAGCGCCCCGTCGCCGAGCTTTCGCCGGATGCGCGCCACGATCACGTCGAGGCTCGCCGCCGCGCGCGCCGAGTCGTCGCCCCACACGATGTCGAGGATCTCTCCCCGCGGCACCACCCTCCTCGCGCGCCGCGAGGAGCTCGATCACCGCCCACTCGCGCGCCGTGATCGGCAGGGCCTCTCCGCCCCGCGTCGCGCGACGCGCGGTCACGTCGAGTTCGACGTCTCCGACCCGGCGGCTCAGCCCGCGCGGGAGCGCGCCCCGACGCCCCAGCGCGCGCACCCTCGCGCGGAGCTCGGCCACCGCGAAGGGCTTCGCGAGGAAGTCGTCGGCCCCCGCGTCGAAGCACGCGAGCCGGCTCGACACCGCGCCGTGCGCCGTGAGCACCAGCACCGGCGCGCCGTGCCCCCTGCGTCGCAGCTCCGCGCAGAGCGTCGTGCCCTCCCCGTCGGGCAGGCCCAGGTCGAGCACCACCAGGTCGCACTCGCGCTCGGAGGCCAGCTCGAGGGCCTGCGCGACCGAGGCGGCCTCGGCGACCGCGTGGCCGTCGCGCGAGAGCGCGCGAGAGAGCAGCGCGCGGGTCTCGGCGTCGTCCTCGACGATCATCACGCGCATGGGCGCACCACGCTCTCAGACCTCGTCGCGCGATTCCAGCGCGGCGCCGCGGCCGAGCCAGAGGTAGAGCGACGGGAGCACGAAGAGGTTGAGCAGGGTCGAGGTCACCAGGCCCCCGAGGATCACCACCGCCATCGGGTGCTCGATCTCGTGGCCGGGCTGGTTGCCCCCCGCCACCAGCGGCACCAGCGCGAGGCCCGTCGCGAGCGCGGTCATCAAGATCGGCGCGAGCCGCTCGGTCGCCCCGCGCAGCACCAGCTCGCGACCGAAGGCGACGCCTTCTTCCACCTCGAGGTGGCGGTAGTGGCTGAGCAGCATGATCCCGTTGCGCGCGGCGACGCCGAGCACCGTCACGAAGCCCACGAGCGACCCGAGCGAGAGCACGCCGTCGCCGAGGTGCGCGGCGAACACCGCCCCCACGAGGGCGAAGGGCAGCGTCGCGAAGGCCCTCCCCGCGTGGCGCGCCGAGCGGAAATCCGCGTAGAGCACCGCGAGCACCCCGAGGAGCGACAGGGCCGCGAGCGCGAGGAGCTTGCCGCGGGCCCGCTCGCGCGCGGCGTACTCGCCCAGCACCTCGGCGTGGTGACCGGGCGGCAGGCGCACCGTCGCGAGGCGCGCGCGCAGGTCGCGCACCGCGCTGCCGAGGTCGCGGCCGCGCACGTTGCAGGTCACGTCGATGCGCCGCGAGGCGCCCTCGCGCTGGATCACGTTGGGCGTCGGCGCGACCTCCACGTCGGCGACGTCGCCGAGCGCGACGCTCGCGCCCGAGGGCGCGTCGATGGGCAGCGCGCGCAGCGCGGAGAGGTCGGCCCGCGTCGAGGGCGCCCCCCACACCACCACGTCGATCACCTGCGGCGCGCGGAACACCTCGCCCACCCGCGCGCCCTGCAGCAGCGTCGCGGCGGCGCGGCGCACGTCGCCGGGGGTGAGCCCGAAGCGGCGCGCGGCCGAGGGGCGGAGCCGCACCTCCACCTGCGGCACGAGCACCTGCGGCTCGACCTTCAGGTCGACGAGCCCGGGCACCCCCCGGAGCGCCCCCGCGATGGACGCCGCCGACGCCCGCAGCCCCGCGAGGTCGGGCCCGTAGACCCGCACGACCACGGCGCCGCTCGCGCCGGTGAGCACCTCCTTCACGCGCTCCTGGAGGTAGGTCTGCACGTCGCGGTAGAGCCCGGGGTAGCCGTCGACGGTGGCGCGGATGCGCGACACCGCGGAGGCGTAGTCGGCGTTCGGGTCGAGGCTGATCCAGAGCTCGGTGAAGTTCGGGCCGACGACCTCGTCGGCGACCTCGGCGCGGCCGATGTGCGAGCCGAAGTTGCGCACCCCGGGGATGGACCGCAGCTCGCGGCTCACCCGCGCGGTGGTGCGGCGCATCGCGTCGAGCGAGGTGCCGGGCTTGCCGACCCAGTGCATCAAGAAGTCGGTCTCGCGGAACTCAGGGAGGAAGCCCTCGCCCAGGCGCGACCCCGCGACGGCGGTGAGGGCGAGCGCGACCACGACGGCCGCGGCCATCGCGCGCGGGTGCTCGAGCGTGCGCGGCAGCACGCGGTCGTACGCGCGGCGCAGCCACGGGACGACGGGCGACACCCGGGGGTGACCCGCGCGGCGGGGCAGGAGGAGCATCGCGAGCGCGGGGGTGATGGTCAGCGCGACCACCATCGAGGCGAGCACGCCGAGCGCGTAGGCCACCGCGAGCGGGCGGAAGAACGACCCCGCGAGCCCGTCGAGGAAGTACACGGGCACGAAGACCAGCACCACGATGAGGCTCGCGTAGACCACCGCGCTGCGGACCTCGAGCGACGCGCGCAGCACCACCTCGAAGGCGGGCCGCGGCGCGGGCAGGGCGCGGTTGAGCTCGAGACGTCGGGCGATGTTCTCGACGTCGATGATGGCGTCGTCGACGACCTCGCCGAGGGCGATGGCGAGGCCCGCGAGGGCCATGGTGTCGAGCGTTCCGCCGCGCGCTCGGAGCACCAGCACGGCCGCGAGGAGCGACAGCGGGATCGCCGCGACGGAGATCACCGCGGTGCGCGCGTCCCACAGGAACAGGGCGAGGATGAGCGCGACCAGCACGCAGCCGAGGACGAGCGCGTCGCGGAGGTTGCCCACCGCGCGCTCGATGAAGCTCGCCGGCCGGAAGATGGTGGAGTCGTAGCGCAGCCCGGGCAGCGACGGCGCCACCGCCGCGAGCGCCGCCTCGACGCCGCGCGTGACCGCGACGGAGTTCGCCTCGGGCTGCTTCTCGACGATGAGGAGGATGCCCGGCCGGTCGTTGATCACCGCGTCTCCGATGGGCGGCGGGTGGTCCTCCACCACGTCGGCCACGTCGGCGAGGCGCAGGGGAGACAGGCCCCGCTGCGTGACGGCCACCTCGCCGAGCGCCTCGGCGGTGGTCGCCCCGGCCGCGTGCGTGACCGGGAGCCGCTGGTTGGGCGTGTCGACGAAGCCTCCCGCCGCGGGCGCCACCGCGTCGCGCGAGGCGCGCACGACGTCGTCGAGGCGCACCCCGTGGGCGCGCAGTCGGTCGGGGTCGACGCGCACCTGCAACTGCCGGTCGCGCTGCCCCCACACGGCCACGTTGGCGACGCCAGGGACCGCCATCAGCCGCGGGCGCAGCACCCAGCGCACGCGGTCGGTGAGCTCCATCTGCGAGAGGGTGTCGCTCCACACGCCGACCTTCAGCACGCGGCTCGTTGACGAGAGCGGCGCGAGGATCACCGGCGCCCGCGCCGTGGCGGGGAGCTGCGCGCGGCCGAGCCGCTCCTGCACCAGCGCGCGCGCCTGCAGGAGGTCGGCGCCCTCGCGGAAGATCAAGAGCACCGACGAGAGGCCCAGCACCGACTTCGAGCGCAGCGTCGCGAGGCCGGTCACGCCGACGAGCGCGTTCTCGATCGGCACCGACACCAGCGACTCGACCTCGGTGGTCGACAGGCCCGGCGCCTCGGTCTGCACCTCGACCCGCGGCGGCGCGAACTCGGGGAAGACATCCACCGGCGTCTCGCGCGCCGTCCACGCGCCCCACACGAGGAACACCACGGCCGCGAGGGTCACCACCACGCGCAGCCGCAGCACCGTCGAGAGGATCGCGCGCATCAGTGCCCCGCCCCGAACTCGGTGCCGTAGAGCTCAGCGGCGCCCACGGTCACCACGCGCTCCCCAGCGGTCACGCCCCGCGTGAGCACCGCGAGGTCGCCCGCGACGCGCTCCACCTCGACGCGTCGCCGCGCGTACCGCCGCGGCGCCGACGTGACGTAGATCCACGCGCCGCCGTGGAGGTCGTAGACCACCGCCCCGGTCGGCACCACCAGCGTGGCCGCCCCCGCGCGCTCCGCCAGCCACGCGGTCACGCGCTGCCCAGGGCTCCACGCGCCGCCGGGGTTCTCCACCCGGTAGTAGCGGTCCACCGTCGCGAGCAGCGGGTCGGCCGTGGGCGGGCCGTCGATGGGCGCCGCGTCGCGCGCGTCGCCGTCGCTCGCGCCGAGGGGGAGCACCCGCGCGCTCGCCCTCTGGTCGACGCTCGCGACCGCGCCCGCGTACACCGGCACGCGCACCCACAGCGCGTCGTCGGCCACCACCTCGAAGAGGGCCGCGCCCGCGGTCACGGGCTGCCCCTCCACCGCCGTCACCTGCCGCAGCGCGCCGTCGAGGGGCGCGCGCAGGTCGAGCGCCACGTCGCTCTCCAGCGGGGCCGACGTGAGCCTCGCGCGGCGCGCCCTCGCGGCGTCGAGCGCGGCGCGGGCGGCCTCACGGTCCGCGACGGCCTCCTCCGACGCGCGCACGCTGCCGGCGCGGTCTTGCGCGAGCTGCGCGGCGCGGGTCGCCCTCGCCTGCGCGGCGTCGTACCGCGCCGCGGCGGTGGCCACCTCCCGCGTCGCCTGCGCGCGCAGGTCCCGGTCCGTCGGCGCGAGCGGGACGAGCCGCGCGAGCACCTCCCGCGTCGCACCCTCGCCCCGGCCACGGGCCAGCTCGCCCCTCGCCGCAGCACCCCGCGACGGGCGCCGCCAGCGTCGCCGCGCGGCCCGGCTCCACCATCAGCTCACCGCCCCACGACCGCGCCCGCGGATCGCCCGCGCCGTCACCGCGGCCGTCTCCACGCCGAGCCGCGCCGCGGCTCGGCCGTGAGCGTCACCGTCGCGAGCTCCGCCTCCGCGACGTGCCCCGTCGTGCGCGCGGGCGGCGCGTGCGCCGTCGTTCCAGAACGCTCCCCCCCGCAGCCCGCCAGCACCAGCGCGACCCACGCCGCGCGCTCACCGATCCTCACGTCGACCTCCCGCGCTCCGTTCGAGCTGCGCCCGCGCGCGGCGCGCCTCGGCCTCGAGCTCCGCCTCGCGCACCCGCGCCTCGACCCGACGTCGCGACGCGTCGAGCACCGCGACGTACGCGCTCTCTCCGCGCTCGTACGACTCCGTGGCCCCGCGCAGCGCGGCCTCGGCCGCGGGCAGCACCCTCTGCCTCCACGGCGCGAGCGAGGCCACCGCGGCCGAGAGCTGCGCGCGCGCGGTCGTCACGTCGGCCACCACCTGCTGGCGCACCTGCGCGTAGCGCCACGTGGCCCGCTCGAACTCGGCCTCGGCGCGCGACACGCCGCCCTGGTTCTGGTTGAAGATCGGCAGCGTCACCTGCGCGCCCACGCGGCCCGTGACCCCGACGTCGGTGCCCGGCGGTGGACCGAAGGCGTCGACGCGGGCCACCACGCCGAAGACCCGCGCGCGCTCCCACCCGCGGCGCGCGCCGGCGGCCTCCATCGCGATCTCGGCGGCGCGCACGTCGGGCCTCGCCGCGAGCGCCACGCGCACGATCTCGTCGAGGGCCTCGGGCTCGGCCCCCACCTCGCCCGCGACGGGGACGATCGCGGCGCGCGGCGCGTCGAGGCCGAGCGTGAGGGTGAGGCGCGCGAGGGCGACGGTGGCCTCGGCGTCGGCGCGGGTCGACTGCTCCTGCGCGGCGCCGCGGTCGACCTCGAAGGCGGCGGCCTCGGCCTCGCTCACGTCGCCCGCGCGGAGCCTCGCCTGGGTGAGCTCCCCGAGGGCGTCGACGACGCGGAGGTTCTCGGCGCGGAGCGCGCGGCGCGCGAGCGCGAGCACGGCGTCAGCGTGCGCGAGGCGGGCGTCGCGGGCGAGGTCGAGGCCGCTCTGGGCGAGGGACTCCGCGGTGCGCTGCACGTCGAGTCGCGCGGCGTCGACGCGTCGCGGGCGCTGCCAGAGGACCTCGATGGGCCACGCGAGCCAGGCCTCGATCTGCCGCGGCCCGAGGGGGAAGAGCAGCGAGAGGGTGGGGTTGGGCAGGAGCCCCGCGTCGGCGAGGTCGGCGCGCGAGAAGCCGAGCTGGGTGAGGTCGGCGTTGAAGGCGGCGTTGTTCCAGAGGGCGGTGGCGACGGCCTCGTCTTCGGTGACGCCGTCGTCGAGCGAGACCCCCGCGGGGACGCGCGCGTGGCCGGCGCGGTCGGCGCTGTCTCGCGTGGCGTGACCGGTGACCCGCGCGACGCGGCGGCTCACCCACGCGCGGTCGTAGGGAGACGTGGCGCAGGCGCACAGGAGCGATGCGAGGAGCAGGGGACGCACGGCGGGCCTCTCCCGACCGTGTATCGACCTCCCCTGAACGGAGCCTTAACGGGTCGCGGCGTCGCGCGCGCTCGCCACGCGCTCGCGGATGCCCAGGAGCATCCTGCGGTCCATCGCGAAGCCCACGGGCTCGAGCAGGGTGGGCCCCATCGCGAGGCGCGTCGCGAGGTCGTTCGAGGCCGCGCAGCGGAAGCGGCTCACCACGCGGCACCGACGCTCGTTGAAGGGCTCGACCTCGAAGAGCCACGAGGCCGCGGCCCACGGCTCACCGCGCTCCCGCGCCTCCGTGTCGGGCGCGGCCCACGCCACGAGGCGCTGGCCCTGCGCCACCTCCACCACCGTGAAGGGAGGCATCTTCGGGTGCAGCCGCAGCGCGTCTCCCACGCGGTAGCCCCACTCGGGGTGCACGGCCTCGGCGTTGCGGATCTCACACCCCGCGAGGTTCTCGAGGAACTGATAGCTGTAGAAGCCCGCGCGGTCGGCGCCCACCTGCGCCACCCACGGCCACACCTCCGACGCGGGCGCGTCGACCTCCACCGCGTGGGTCCAGCTCCAGAGCGGCAGCGGCACGAGGTCGTCTCCGGCCCGCGGTCGCCGCGCCTCTTCGGCGTCGAGGCCCCAGTGGCTCCGCGCGCCGCGCAGGAAGGGCGTGAGGCCCGACAACAGCATCACCGCGGCCCCGGCGACCCCGCGGGCGACGTCTCGCCATCCGTCCTTCGCGAGGCGACCCTCGGCGCGCTCGGCGAGGTGCGCGAGCTGCGACGACTGCATCGCCGCGTGCACCGGCCGGATCCACAGCGCGTGCAGCCCCTCGTCGGGGTCGTAGTCGGCCCGGGCGCGGGCGTGGAGGCGCGTGGTGGTCTCGTCGAGGGGCTCCAGCGCGAAGGCCCAGGTCACGTGCCAGTACCGCGCGGGCCGCGGCGCGTCGAAGGCGAGCTGCCGCCCCGCGTCGGGGTCGAAGAGGCCGCCCAGCACCAGCGCGCGCGGCGCGTCGAGGCGCAGCACCTCGAAGCCGTCGCCGGAGCCCTCGTCCGTAGGGACGCGGTCGCCCACCGCGAGCGACTGCAGCTCGGGGTGCAGCTCGCGCGCGCTCGGCGCGCCGCCGTTGTCGAGGACGTCCACGGCGTAGAAGCCCGCGCGCCCGCGGCCCATCTGCACGAGCCACGGCCAGATCGCCTCGGGGGTCGCGCGGATGTCGACGGACTCGGTGATCTGATCGAGCGCGTCGGGTAGGAGGTCGTCGCCCGGCATCACCCGCGCCTCCTCGCGCGACGCCGGGGTGCCCAGCTCGCGGGTCAGCGACGCGAGGAGCGCGCGACGGATGAAGCGCGACCCGAGGCCGATGAGGGTGAAGTAGCGCGTGAAGCGCTCCCACGAGCCCTCGTCGGTGGCGTCGACGCGCACCTCGACCTCGATCATCGCGCCGCCCTCGCCGCGGGGGAGCACCCGCAGCGCCCACGCGACCTTCACCCACCCCTCGTCGCGGAAGGCCGCGTAGGCCGCCGCGTCGGCGACGTGGACGAAGGGGATGTCGGACCGCCAGACCTTTCCGATCGCGCCGACGGTGACCTCGCGCCCGGGCCGCTCGACGAGCACCTGAAAGCCAGGGCGGTCTTCGGTGGAGCGCAGCGCGTCGAGCTTCAGCGCCCAGGGCTCCGTCGAGCCCCCCGCGAGGAGGGCCGGCGCGCGGCGCAGCGCGAAGAGGGCGCGCGCGAGCGGGAGCTGGCCGAAATCGAGGTGGCGCACGCGCTCCCAGACGCGGTCGGCGGGCGCGGCGACCTCGGCGCGGTCGACCTCGACGAGGCGAGGCGTGGGGAGGACTTCGTCGAGCGTGGTCTCCATGCGCGCACGATCAGCAAGCCTCGGTCCGCGAGGCGCGCGTGAGAGAACGGAGCGCGAGACGTCGCGGGGCTCGCGCACGACGAACGCGATGCGTGGCGCCTCGTGCGCGCGGACCCTCGCTCGCGCCGCGATGTCGTGGTGGCGTGCGCCGTGCAGCCCGTCGCGCGCACGGAGGTCCGCGGGGTGAACGTCGACGGGTTCGAGCGAGAGTACAAAGACGCCGCGCGGGGGCGCGACCCGGCGCTGGCCCGGAGGTTCTGGCGCGCGGTGCTCGCCGTCGCCGACCGCGTCGGCGCGTCGATCGAGGGCTTGGAGCACCTGCCCGCGGGCCGCGCGCTCCTCGTCGCCAACCACGCCTTCGGGTGGGACATCGCCCTCGCGATGGCGCTGATCTACCGCCGCACGGGCCGCGCGCCGTGGGTGCTCGGAGACCACGCGTGGTGGAGCGTGCCCTTCCTGCGCGGCCTCGCGGCGGCGGCGGGCGTGGTCGACGGCACGCCCGAGAACGTCGACTGGCTGCTCTCGCGCGACGAGCTGGTGGTGGTGCTCCCCGGCGGGATGCGCGAGGCCCTCAAGCCCCGCGAGCTGCGCTACCGGCTCCTCTGGGGTCGCCGCTACGGCTTCGTGCGCGCGGCCATCCGCAACGGCGCGCCGCTCGTCCCCCTCGCGGCCCTGGGCGCCGACGAGTGGGTCGACTGGGTCGGAGACCCCTACCAGCGCGGGCGGCGGTGGTTCGGCCGCTTCGGCCTGCGCGTGCCCGTGCCCCGGCCCTGGGCGGGCCTCCCGCGGGTGCACCTCGTGCGACCGAGCTACTGCCTCGGCGAGCCCGTCGTGCCGCCGGTGGGCCCCGCGTCGGCCGACGACCCGGCCGCGCTTCGGAGGCTGCGGCGCGAGGTCGAGGGCGCCCTCTACGAGCTCATCGACGAGGCCCTCGCGCGGCGCGCGGGCTTCTGACCCTCACCCCGCGTCGCGCGAGATCGCGCGGAAGATCACCGCGACCTCTCCCATCATGACGACGAGCGCCGCGGCGGCGAGGCCGAGGGCCGCGAGGGGCCACGCCGCGCCCGCGAGGGTCGCCGCGAGCGCGGTGGCGGCCACGACGAAGAGGCGACGGTCGACGACGACGCCCATGATGACGAAGACGGCCGCGGCGGTGAGCGTCGACGAGAGCGCGGCGGCGCCCACCGAGAGGCCCAGCCGCGCGCCGACCCAGAGGTGCAGCGCCGCGCCGACGAGCACCGCGAGGGGCGCCGCGACCAGCCCGCGGCTCGCGCGGTTCGGCAGCAGCACCGCGCGCCAGCGCCACGCCGCAGCGGCCGCGACCGCGGCGAGCGCGACCTGCGCCAGCGCGAGGGCCCCGTGGGTCGGCGCGATCCACCCCCGCGCGAAGGTCGCCAGCGAGAGGGGCACCAGCGCGGCCGCGGCGACGGCCACGCCCGCGGCGAGGCGCGCGCGCTCCGCGGCGAGGAGCCTCACGTCGAGCTCCCGCGCGAGCGACCGCAGGTCCCCGAGCTCCACCGCCTCGGCGTCGAGGTTGGCGCGCAGGCGAGAGACGTCAGACACGAGCGCGGCGGGCGGAGGGTCGAGGGTCGACAGGAGCGCGGCGGCGGCGCGGAGGTCCTCGCGGCGAGCTCGTGCCGCACCATGAGCGCCGTGCCCTCGCGCAGCCCCTCGGCGGCGCGCGGGTTGTCGCTCCACGCCTCGATCGACTGTTGCAGCGCGAACGAGGCCTCGGTCCAGAGCCGACGCGCGCCGGGCGGGTCGGCGCCGGGCTCGAGCGCGCGCAGCGCGTCGAGGCGCTCCGCCGCCACGTCGACGAGGCGCTCCGAGCCGCGGTGCCCGAGGTAGGTCGCGACCGCGTCGGCGAAGGCCCGCGCGTCGCTCACGCGCTCGTCGGGGTCCTTGCGCATCGCGCGGTTGCACAGCTCCGCGAGCTCGCGGGGATCTCCGGCGGGTACTCGTAGGGCTCTGACCTCCAGGCCTCGTAGAGCACCGCGAGGAGGTCGGGCCCCTGGTGCGGTGGGCGCCCTGAGCACCCGTGGAGCATCCCCCGAGGAGGTACACGTCCGTGCGTGGGGTCACCGGCTCGTCGTCGACCGCGAGCATCTCCGGCGCGAGGAAGGCCGGCTGTCCCCACGATGTGCTGCGTCGCCGCGCCGCGGGTGCCGACCGGACACGCGATGCCCCAGTCGAGCACGACCTCCCTGAAGGCGCCGATCATCACGTTGGCCGTCTTCAGGTCGCGGTGCACCACGCCCTTGCTGTGCGCGAAGTGCACCGCGTCGCACACGCGCCGCAGCACCTCGAGGTGGAACACCAGCCGGTCGCCCTTCACCTCGGCCCAGCCCGGGTGCTCGGGGTCGTAGAGGAGCTCGCGCCACACCGTGCCCGACACCCGCTTCATCACCATCAGCGGCAGCGCGTCGGGCCCGAGCCCCAGCGAGTACACGGGCACGATCCCCGGGTGCTCCAGCGAGCCCGTGACGCGCGCTTCGTCCACCAGCGCGCGCGAGGCCGCCGGGGCGCCGTCCCCAGGTCGCACGCGCTTCACCGCCACGTCGCGCGCGAGGGCGCGCTGGTGGCACAGCGTCACCACGCCCATCCCGCCTTCGCCCAACACCCGCTCGGTCACGAGGTCCGCGCCCGCGCCGCGGTCGTCGGCGGGGCGCACCGACACCCGCGGGAGCTCGTCGAGCACCTGCGGCAGCCACGAGTGACTGGGCACCGGCGTGAGCCGACGCGTGTCCTCGATGGGCGCGGTGTCCTCCGCGGCGACCCGCGGACGGAGGTCCGCCGAGCGACCGGGTTCTTTGGTCGGGGTTCCCACGATGGCCCTCTCTCCCGCGGCCGGGTCGTCGCCCGTCTCCTGTGTCGTCACCTCGCGCCCTCGACGGTCGAGGGCGCCGACGCCTCCTCCGACGAGGCCCCGCCTACGGCGCGCGGCCGCGCTCGTCCACGCGCGGGAGCATCTCGACCCACGCGCGCGGTGAAGCGCGGGTGCGACACGGCGCCGTTGGCCCAGGCCATCCACCCCACGAGGTCGAGCGCGGTGAGCACCCCGACGACCTCTCCGCCCTCGGCCACCACGGGCAGCGCGCTCGCCGTCGCTCGGCAATCGCACCGCGGCGGCCCCGACCGCGGCGCCCTCGTCGAGGGGGCGCGGACGCGCGCGCATCACCTCTCCGACCGTGGCGCCGTCGTCCGTGAGCAGGTCGGCGGCCTCGACCACCCCCGCGACGCGCCACGCCTCGTCGACCACGGGCACCATCGCGACGCGACCCCGCGCGAAGAAGGGCGCCAGCACGTCGACGGGGACGTCGGGCGCCGCGCAGAGCACCTCGCGCTCCATCACCTCGCGCACGGGGCTCTGCACGCCGGGCAGGGTCATCGACGGCGGGTCGTGCGCGCGCCGCCCGCAGAGCACGTACTCCGGCACCGCGCCGATCGCGCTCCGTCGCTCGATGAAGCGCGCGCACCCCTGGCAGTCGTCCGCGTCCACCGCCCGCTCTTGCAGGTCGCACAGCACCGTGAGCCGTCGGGTCAATCCCCCCGACGCCGACAAGCGCCACGCCGCGCCCACCGTGCGCACCGCCGGAACCATCCCCGCGTCCCGCGCCGCCGCGCCCTCGACCCCGGCGGCCGCGGTCTCGATCGAGCTGTCACTCATCGCACCCACCTCCTCGTCTCTCTCGAAGCGTGGGTACCGATCAGCACGAGACAAGCCAGATCCCGCCTCTCAGGCGTCTCGACCTCGGCCCTCGTCACCCCGCGTGCACGAGGAGCGCGGTGCGCGGGCCCTCACGCACGACGCGGCGCGAGCGCGCGAAGGCTACGCGCGTATGCGTTGGATGCGCGGGGCCACGCGCCGGGCGCTCGCTCCGGGGTGGGTCGACGCGGGCGCGCCACGGGGTTACAGCGTGGGGAGGACCCGACACGACGCACCGCGCGGCGACCGAACCCCGCGCACCGCGAAGGAGGCCTTCCATGAAGAGCACGAACGACAGCGCGCGACGTCCCGTGAGGCGTGAGCGGAGCGACGACGGCAACGCGTTCATCCCCGACCCCGAGGGCGGGCCGGCGCACACGCGCGACGACCTCGCCGAAGAGCTCGCCGAGCAGTTCGTCGCCTCGGCGACGTCGGCCGAAGAGACCATGCCCGAGGAGCTCGACCAGGAGGTGCCCGAGGAGATCGGCGGGCCCTTCGTCGAGAGCGACGCGGGGCGCGAGTACGCCACGGGCACCGACCCCTCGAACCCTCGGAGCGCGGCGAGAGAGCCCATGCCCTCGCCGATGCGCGGCGGCCGACGCTGAACCCGTAGGGTTTTCTCTCCCCGCGTCGCCCTTGGCGTAGGGTTCCGCCGCACCGATGGACATCGCAGCGGCGACCGCCAACGCCCGCAAGGGCGACCTGCTCCCCGTCTACCTCGTCGGCGGAAAGGAGCGCCTCCTCGCCTCCCGCTGCGCCGAGGCCGTGCGCTTCGGCGCGACGGGCGGCGGGCCGCGCGGCCTCGCCGAAGACATCTTCGACGGCAAGGGCCTCTCGGCGCAGACGGTGATCACCGCGTGCCGCACGCTCCCGATGATGGCGAAGCGCCGGCTCGTGACGGTGCGCGGCGTGAACGAGATGCCGCCCGCCGAGCAGGAGGCGCTGATCCCCTACCTCTCGAAGCCCGAGCCGAGCACCGTGCTCCTGCTCGTGGCGACGGAGCTCGACCAGCGGAGAAAGCTCGCGCTCGAGGCGAAGAAGCAGGGCTACCTCGTGGTGGCCGAGCCCTTGAGAGACGACCAGCTCGAGGCCTGGGTCGCCCGCGAGGCGGCGGCGAAGGGCGTGACCATCGCCCCCGGCGCGGCGGAGCTCCTCGCGATCTACATCGGCCCCGACCTCTCGCTCCTCGGAGACGCCGTCGAGCGCCTCTCGCTCTTCACCAACAACCAGCCCATCACGCCCGAGCACGTCGAGGCCGTGGTGGTGCCCGTGCGCGAGATCCCCGCGTGGGACCTCGGCGAGGCCATCGCCACGCGCGACCGCTCGCAGGCCCTCGCCGTGCTGGGTCGCCTCCTCGCGCAGGGCCAGCACCCGCTGCCCATCTTGTTCTTCGTCGGCCGCCAGGTGGCCCAGCTCGCGCGCGCCCGGCAGTGGCTCGCCGAGGGCAGCCAGGGCAACCTCGCGTCCTCGCTCCGCGTGCCGCCGCAGGCCGCGCGCAAGATCGCGGCGCAGGCGGGCAAGTGGCCTCCCGTCGTGGTGCACCGCGCGATGCGGGTCATCGCCGCCACCGACGCCGCGCTCAAGGGCGCGAAGCGCGGCGACGAGCGGGTGATGGAGGAGTGCGTGCTCGCCCTCTGCGGCGCCGCGGGCATGGGCGAGCCGGCCCTACGCGCGTAGCGACCAGCGGGCGAGCGCGTCGAGCGGCACCGCGGGCCGGCGCGACGGAGCGGTGAGCCGCGCGCGGTCGGCGATCACCGCGGCGAGCGCGCGGTCGACCGACGCGACGAGCTCCGCGAGCGGGAGCGTCACCGAGGCGACGTCCACCGCGAGCGCGCACGCGCGGGGCGAGAGGTCTCCGTCGACGGCGTGCTCGTGCAGGGCGTGGCCGAAGAGCAGCGCCGCGCACCGCCCCGCGGACGCGAGCGCGTCGAGCTCGGCCCAGCGGCCCGCGTCGAGGGCGCGACGCACGACGTCGACGTCGGGTGTCTCGGCGGCCACCACGGCGCCGCCCTCGTCGACGAGGGCGAGGGCGTCCTGCTCGGGGGTGCGCGACGAGGGGAGCCGGTCGAAGCGCTCGCCCACCCGCTCGCGGTGCAGCGCGCACTGCCGCTCGCTCAGCGCGCGCTTCGCCCGCGGGAAGGTCGCCCACGCGAGCGCGTTCATCACGTCGTGCCACGAGCCCTCGCGCGTGGGCACCTCTCCCTTGAGCGCGATGCGGGCGTCGTAGAGGTCCTCGAGGGCGCGCGCGCCGCGGCGCCTCCGCGGGCGCGGAGGGTCGTCGACGAAGCGCACCGGGGCCGCGCCGTCGACCGCCGTGAGCCGGCCGAGGCGCGCGGTGAGCTCGTCGGGTGTGGGCCACGCGACGCACCCCGAGAGGCGCGAGGCCGCATCCCTCAGGGCGAGGTGGAGGGCGTGAGCCTCGGCGAACCGTGGGTTCCAGGGGGATCGCGCGGCCGTGGGCTCCATCGACGCGGGCGAGACCCTACCGCGACGATGCGGCGCGTCGTAGCCGGGGCTTGCTGCGCGCACGCTCGGGGTGAAAGGATCGGCCATGGCTTCACGTCTCGCGCGGTGGGGAATCGTCGCGTCGCTCTTCGTCACCGCCTGCGCCGGAGGCGGCGAGGGCGAGATCATCGAGGTCGACAGCGGCATCGACTCGGGCCTCGACGCCGGCTTCGACGCCGGGCCCGTCGATCAGGGCGTCGACCTCGGCCGACCCGACGCGGGGCCGCCCGAAGACTCCACGGGCGTCGCGTGCGTGACCGCCGACGACTGCTTCGGCCCCGACCTCTGCACCAACGCGCAGGCCTGCCGCAACAACCGCTGCGTGGTGGTGGGCGGCCCGGCGACCTGCGACGACGGCTACGCCTGCACCAACGACTCCTGCGACCCGGTGCGCGGCCGCTGCGTGCACACGCCCGACGACATGCGCTGCCCGGGCGACCAGTTCTGCGCCGTGGGCTCCGGCTGCGTGCGCGAGCTGCCCTGCGAGGTCGGCGACCTCACCTGCGCGCGCCTCAACGGCGACCCCTGCACGGGCACCTGGAGCTGCGAGCCCGCGCGCCTGCGCTGCGTGCGCAGCGCCCCGTACAACTGCGACGACAGCGACACCTGCACCACCGACGTGTGCATGGTGATGGGCACCGCGCCGACCTGCCTGCACAACGGGCCCGACTACCAGTCCGACGCGATGAACTGCGGCGCGTGCGGCAACGCCTGCGCCGCGGGGCCGAACCAGACCGCGACCTGCGCGATGGGCGCCTGCGCCTACGCCTGCGCCATGGGCTACGTCGACCTCGACCGCAACCCGATGAACGGGTGCGAGTGCAACGCCGCGGCGGTCGACGAGCCCGACCTGATGTTCACCGACACCAACTGCGACGGCATCGACGGCGACCCGACCCGCGCGGTCTTCGTCTCGCCCCGCGGCGACGACATGAACGACGGCTCGATGATGTCGCCCAAGCGCACCCTCGCCGCGGCCATCGCGCTCGCGGCGATGTCGACGCCCCCGCGCTCGGTCTACGCCGCGCTCGGCTCGTACTCCGAGAGCGTCACGGTGGTCTCGGGCGTGAGCATCTACGGCGGCTACGACGACACGCGGATGTGGTCGCGCGGCAACAGCAACACCACGGTGATCTCCGGCGGCGCGACCGCGGTGCTCGCCAACGGGATCTCCACCGACACCGAGCTCCAGCTCCTGACGATCCAGGCGCGCGACGGCGCGATGCCGGGCGACAGCTCCTACGGCGTGCGCGTGGTGGGCTCCACGGCGCGGGTGCTCCTGCGTGGGTGCAGCATCTCGGCGGGCAACGGCGCGAGCGGCGGCGACGGCCCCGACGGCTCCGACGGCGCGAACGGCGGCAACGGCACCAACGCGAGCGGCGCCACGCCGGGCGGCGGCGGCGGGTCGAGCTGCGGCGCGACGGGCGGCGGCGGCGGCGCGGGCGTGTCGGGCACCAACGACGGCAACCGCGGAGGCAACGGCAACCCCTTCGGCCCCGGGCTCCCCGGCGGCGCGGGCGGCTCGGCGGGCACGCAGGGCGGCGGGTGCTGCTCGTCGTCGGGCGACACGGGCCGTCCGGCCCCGAACGACGCGCGCCCCGGCCTCGCGGGCGGCGGCGGCAACAACGGCCGCGCGGGCACGGCGCTGGGCTCCGTGGGCGGCGACGGCGTGTACGCGCCCGCGGCGGGCACCGCGGGCACCGACGGCGGCAACGGCGGTGGAGGCGGCGGCGGCGGCTCCGGCGGCGGCGACCGCAACGGCTGCCCCTTCTCGTGCAGCAGCGGCACCTCGGGCGGAGGCGGAGGCGGAGGCGGGGGCGGCTGCGGCGGCCTCGGCGGCGCGGGCGGGCGCTCGGGCGGAGGCAGCTTCGCGGTGATGT
>JAWKRC010000005.1:0-323614 GCA_041389825.1 Polyangiales bacterium
CGCGGCCTCGACCGCGTCGCGGACGCTCACCAGCGCGTAGCCCTGGTGGTGGCCCGTGCGCTCGATCACGCGGTCGAGGAGCGCGTAGCCCGCCGCGCCCATCGCGAGCCCCGCGCAGGCCCCGAGGGCCCGTCGCCGGAGGGCGCTCACCCTCCGCCCAGGGGCTTGCGCCTCTCGTCGGTGCCCGGCCACCGCAGCGAGCCCGCGACCTGCGCCGGGGGCACCAGCACCTCTCCGTCGTCGAAGAGCTTGAAGCTCAGGAGCGCGTGCAGGAGCGAGAGGTGCTGCGCGTCGACGCTCTCGGGGTGCGCCGCGACGTAGCGCTCGTCGAAGACGTAGTGCCCCTCGACCACGCCGTCGTCGCGCACGATCACCCACTGGAGGAGGTGCGCCTCGCGTCGGACCATCGCCCCCTCGGGGGGCTCGGGCCACGGGCCGCGGTGCGCCTCGATCGCGGGCCCCACCGGGTCGACCGCGCGCAGCACCATCGCGACGCGGCGCGTGGGCGCGGCGGGGTCAGCGCCGGGCCGAGGCGAGTCCACGCGCGCTCCCCGCGGGCCGCGTCGAGGGGCGGCGCAACACCACGCCGAAGGCCGCGAGCGCGCCGAGGCCGAGGAGCGCGTACGAGACCCCGGCGACCCAGGCCGTGCCCGAGAAGGTGGTGTGCAGAGACGAGGCCTCGACGGCGCGGCCGAAGAGGGGCGAGGCCGCGGCGAAGAGGAGACGTCGCCCCATGCCCTCGATGGAGAGCAGCGTGGCGCGGTCGCGCGGGCTGTCGATGGAGCGGTTCATCATCGCGCGCATCAACGGGGAGAAGAGCCCGAAGGCGCTCGCGAGGAGCACCATGGTGACGGTGCAGTAGACCGGGTGGTCTTCGCCCATGAGGGCGTAGGCGGCGACGAGGGCGAGCGCGAGGGCGGGGGCGAGCACGCGCGCGCCGACGCGGGCGATGAGCCAGCCCGAGGCGCCGGCGACGACGACGGTGCCGACCTCCTTCGCGGCGGCGAGGAGGCCCATGGTGAGCACGGTGTGGCGGAGCCAGTCGCCGCGGAGGTGAGACTCGAGGTGGGGCTGGTCGGCGAAGAGCGAGAGGCGCAGGAGGACGAAGCTCACCGCGCCGAAGGCCACCAGGGTCATGAGCCGGGTGTTGTCGCGGAGGGTGCGCAGCGCGCGGGCGAGGTGGTCGCGCACCTGGCCCTCGCGGTGGACCTTTCCCTCGGGGAGCGCGAGGGCGATCACGCCCGCGACGGCGGTGGTGAGCGCGGTGAAGACGAACACGCCCGCGGGGTGGACGTACTGGTAGATCAGCGCGCCGAGGAGGACGACGATGAGGTTGCCCAGGCCCTTGGCGGCGGTGCTCCAGCCCTCCCAGCGGGCGTAGTCGCCCTTCTGGCCCTGGGCGACGAGGTGGTCATAGAGGTACGCGCTGTCGGCGCCCGAGGAGAGCGACATCGAGAGGGCGCAGAGGGCGTTCGCGAGCGCGAAGGCCCAGAACCCGCGCCCGAGGATGAACAGCGCGCAGGCGAGGGACATGGTGAAGGCCCCCGCGCTCATGGCGACGCGGCGGCCGTGGCGGTCGGCGAAGGCCCCGGTGGGCACCTCGAAGGCCACCGCGGCGATGCAGAAGACGACGTTGAGGTCGAAGACGTCGGCGACCGAGAGCCCGCGGCGCTGGAGGAAATAGACCTGGAACGGCGCGAAGGCCCACGTGAGCGCGAGCGTGCGGTACGCGAGGTACGCGCCGAGCGCGTTGCTCTGGAGCCGTTGCCACATCGGGTGCGGGGCCGATCCTACGCAGCGGAGGCGGCGGTCCAACTTCCGCGCAAGCGCCCGCTGACGGTAGGAGCGACCCTAACACGGTCGCCGCGCGCCCTCGGAGCTCCGATCGCGCGCGATGACCGCGGTTGTGTAGCGAGGATGGGTCTATGGCGCGAAGGGTGCGGCCACGCCCCCGGTGGGCGCAGACCCGGCGCGGGCGTCGGGCAGGCAGTTGGTGCCCCGGCCCATGATCCCCGTGCAGCGGAAGGCGAAGAGCCCGTCGGCCCGGCGCGCGCGGCGCAGGTTCGGGACCATGTCCATCACCGACATGATCCGCCCGGCCTGCTCGCTCTTGTTCCGGTACACGTCGGTGAGGCGGAAGCGCACCCCGAGGTTGAGCGCGCTCTCGGACATGTTCTGTCGGAGGTTGATGGTGCCGTCCATCTGCAGGTCGAACTCCTCGGAGTGCGCCGACACCCGCTGGAGCGTCGCGACCCCGCGGCGGATCTGCACCTCGGCGCGGAGCGTGCCCGCGTTGATGCGCTCGATGGTCACGCCGCCGAACTGCGGGATCTGGAACTGCGTCTGACCGTCTCCGATGGTGAGCCGGTTGGCCGTGAGCGTGACGCTCCCTTCGGCCTGCCGCACCTGCCCCTCGGGGAGGTCCAGCGTGACCTCGCCCGAGAGCGTGCCCCCGAGCGGGAGCCCCACGGCCGACACCAGCGGCCCCACCTGCCCCGTGCGGATGTCGGTGAGCTCCATGTGCAGCGCGCGCAGGCCGGGGGTGGTGCCGCCGAGCGCGACCGAGGCCGTGCCCTCGATGTTCCCCCCGAGGCCGTCGACGTCGTACGAGAGCGAGAGCCGCTGGGCGAGGAGGGCGAAGAGCGAGACGTGCACCTTCGCGCGCTCGATCACCGTGCGCGTCGGTCGGTCGGTGGCGTTCGCCGGCAGCGAGGTGATCACCACGTCGTCGAGCTGAAGGCCCGGGAAGAACGTGGGCGACAGCCTGCCGATGGAGAGCTCCATGTTCGACGGCGTGACCCGCCCCGCGGGCGAGACCTTCGGCGCCTCGACCGCGGCGACCATGGCCTCCTTCAGCCGGTCGTAGGGGAAGGTCACGTAGAGGAACAGCAGGAAGAAGAACCCGAAGAACACGGGGTAGCCGATGACCCGCACGAGGATCGGCCGCAGCGCGAGGAGCCGCTCCTTCATCGCCGGTTCTCCCCCGCGCCGTTGTTGGTGGTGTTGCCCCCGCCCGCGTTCGCGCCGTTGCCGCGCGCGTTGGCCGTGGGCGCGGCCTGGTCCCAGGTGGAGATCACCATGTCGTCGACGTCGTAGCGGTTGGCCTCGCCGAAGCGACGGCGGATGCGGATCGACGTGATCGCCACGGGGAATTCCGCGCTGTCGATGCGGTCCATGAAATCCGTGAGGGCCTCGAGGCTCACCTGCCGCAGGCGGATCGACACCGAGCGCTCGACGAAGCGACGCCCCGCGGGGGTGGGCGGTCGGTCTTGCGCCTCGGCCACCTGCACGTTCGCCTGCCGCGCCTGCGACTCGACGAAGCTCGTGAGGGCCGGCGCGCGCGTGCGGTAGCGCCCGAGGAGGGCCTCCCTGCGGCGGTTGCGCGCCGCGATGCGCGGCCTCGCCCGCTGGATCAAGCGCAGCGCGTCGACGGTGTCGGCCCGCTCCTGCTCGATCGCGTCGAGACGTCGCCCCGACCACACCCAGAAGCCCAGGAGCACCAGCGCGAGGAACACCCCGGCCAGGCCCAGCAAGAGCCTCCGCTCCCGCGGTGACAAGCCCGCGAGGGCCGTCTGCACGCCGCTAAGACCCGCCGCCACGACGCTCCTCCGTGTTCGATGACCCGCTCGACCCGCTATTCCCCTCGCCCGGCCGCGCCCGGTCGCGCTGCGGGTCGGGGCACCTGAAGTCGATGTCGAGGGTGTACTTCTGCCGGTTGTCAGGGCTCGTGGTCACGCGCCCCGGCCGCACGTTGGTGAAGCAGGGCCAGGCCTGCAGCGCCTCGACCACCTTGTCGCGGTCGGCGAGGCTGTCGACCACGCCCTGGATCTGCACGTGCTCGCCGCGCACGTCCAACTGCTCGACGTCGTGCCGCACGTCGGGGGTGATGCGCGTCGAGAGCACGCCCACCACGTCGTACGCGTCAGCGCCGGGGAGGGGATCGACCACGTCGTCGCCGCCCTCTCCGCGCGCGAGGGCCATCGCCCGGTCGGGGTCGTCGACGGACTCGTGGAAGACCTCTTGCGTCACCGCCGCGAGGGTGGTCTGGAGCCGGTTGCGCTCCTGCACGAGGCCCTGGTAGCGCGCGTAGGTGGCGATGCCCCAGAAGAGCACCACCGACGAGGCCGCGGCGATGAGGTAGGGCGCGCGCTCGCGCAGCACCTGCGCGCTCCCCGCGACCGCGAGCGGGCCCTTGCGGAAATCCAAGCGCTTCGCGCGGCCGAGGCCGCGCACCGCGAGGGCCACCGCGAGGGGGTAGTGCGCGAAGGCCGACTCCTCGACGTTGGCCGCGTGCTGGATCATCCCGCCGGGCATCCACGCGACGGACTCCTGCGCGAGCCCCGTGGCCGACAGCACCGCGCCGTAGATGAGGTTCGTCTCGTCGCCGCAGAGCCACACGTTCGAGGGGGGGTCGCCGCCCTGCGCCTGCCACGCCGCGAGGGTCTGCCGCACGCCGCGCTCCTGAGACTCGTAGGTCGACAGGTTCGCGAGGGTGCGCGCGAAGTGCACCACCCCGTCGCGCAGCACCACCACCTCGGCGCGCTGCTCGGTCGCGTAGATCACCACCATCGGGCCCGGCGCGCGCAGCGCGGGGATCTCCGCGGCCAGCTCGCCCAGCGCCACCGACGCGACGCCCAGCTCCCGCGGGTCGAGCCCGCCCGCCTTCAACGCTCCGAGGAAGCCCTCGGCCCGGTCGCGCATCACCGCCGCCGCGAGGAGCTCGACGGGGTCGCCCGCGCGCACCACCTGGGCGTCGACCATCGCGAGGTCGAGGTCGAAGGGCACCGCGCCCTCGAGCTCGGCCACCAGGGCCTTGTCGCCGCGGCGGTACACGGCCTTGGGGAGCGACACGCGCCGCAGCGACACGTCGGTGCCGGGCAGCGCCGCGTACACGCCGTCGAGCTCCGCGGGCCGACCGGGCGAGGTCGCGGCGAGGGTGGCCTGCACCTGGCCGTTGAGGCTCATCGCGGCGCGGGTGATGCCCTCGGCGCCGGGCTCGCGCGCCACGGTGTAGACGGCCTCGATCACGAGCTGCTTGTAGGCCGTGCGCAGGAGCGCCCCGCGCAGGTGCTGTTCGGTGACCTCGACGCCCAGGTAGCGTGCCATCGGTCGCTTCAGTCCTCTCGCCAGTAGATGATCGTGCCGCCCTGCGACGAGAGCAGGCCGACGCCGTTGCTGGTCTGCGCGAGGGTCATGCCCGACGCGCGCATGAAGGTCGAGGGGAGCGCGGGCTGCGGCCGCATGTCGACCACCGCGTGCACCCGCACGTGCGCCGCCCCCACGTCGGCCTCGGCGTAGATCGAGAACACCTTGCTGTCGGTGCTCACCGAGCGCTCGAGCCCCGCGGCGTCGCGCACCACGAAGGGCTGCAGGCCCAGGGTGGTGAGCATCGGCCCGAGCGGCGGCCGGCCCTGCACCGTCGCCACGAAGTTCTGCGGCGACGTGAACAAGGGGATGCCCATCGAGAGCGTGAGCCCCTGGATCATGGTGATGGTCGTGATGAACTGGCTCGCCTGCGAGGGGTTGGTGCACTGCACCGCGTCGGGCGAGTACGCGCAGATCAGCGCGAGGAGCGTCTGCGCGTTGGCGGTGTTCACGTTCACCGCCCCCTGGCCCCACACCGTGAGCGTGCGACGTCGCGGGTTGCCCGGGTCGGGGTCGACGATGGCGTGCCAGAGGTCGTCGTCGCCCATGCCGCGCACCATGCGGATCTCCTGCACCGAGTCGAAGGGCGCGTTGCGCCGCCGCGTCGAGGGCCGGAGGGTGCTGTAGAAGGTGTCTTCGGGGCCCGAGGTGGCCGCGGTGGCCGTGGTCGCGAGGAGGCTCTGCGCGTCGAAGGCCGTCTCGTCGAAGTCGGTGTAGTCGATGAGGTTGGTGATGAGCGTGAGGCGGTCGGTGAACTGGCCGTCGGCGTCGCGCTGCTCGAAGAAGGGGTTGAGCGCGGGGTTCGCCACGAGGCCCACGAGCTGCCGGCCCAGGAGGATCTGCGCGACCGAGGAGCGCACCGTGGTGTTGACGTTGATCTTGGCGTCTTCGTCGACGATGACGATGGGGCCGAGGCCCGAGAGGCCGCCGAGGTTGGTCGCGTCGTTGAAGTCGAGGCGCGCGAGCTCGCCCAGCGCCGAGCCGCTCTCGCGCGAGCGGAAGGGCCCAAGGAAGAGGTCGGCCTGCTCCCACACGGGGATCTGCGGCGGCGCGCTGAACCCGCGGCCCATCATCGCCATCAGGGGCGTGAGGATGGGGGTGATGGCCCTGCGGATCGTGGGCTCGGCGTGCAGGAGCACCCGCGCGAGGTTCACCGCGCTCTTGGCCTGCGTCTCGGCGATGAGCTGGTCGCGCGCGACGGTGGCCGAGAGCGAGTACACCTCGACGTCGTCGCGCATCTGCTCGGCCATCACGTAGAGGAGCGACACCGCCGCCATCACCATCAAGAGGGCCACGCCGCCCTGGCGGTCGCTCGGTCCGCGGCGGCGACGTCGGCGACGTCGCGGGGCCCTCGCGGGCTCGCGGGTCACGGTCTCGTCGTCGGCGGGCGTGGGTTCCATCTCAGTAGATCGGCAGCCCGAAGGTGAGGGGCCGCTGGATCATCAGATCGGTCTCGGTGGAGTAGGTGAGGTCGCGGCTGGGGTCTCCCTCGGCGACGGTGAGCGTGACGCGCGCGCGCATCGGGAGGCGGCCGATCTGGCCGGTGCCCTGGGTGGTGTCCCAGGTCTCGATCCACTGCTGGGCGACGTCGTCGTAGAAGCGCACGGTGAAGGCGCGCACGTGCGGCACGAGCACGTCGAGCGTCCCGCCGTGCAAGGGGTCGGTGTCGATGCGCGCCGACTCCCTGCGCACGAGGTCTCCGCCGCGGCGGGTGTTCTGCCCGCGCGCGTCGAGCACCCGGTAGCCCACCTCGGCGGCGTCGCCCTCGTGGGAGTTCCGCCGGAGACGTCGGTGCGTGAAGGTCGCGAAGTCGAGCTCGCTGTTGCCCCCGCCCTGCCGCGCCACGAACTGCGTGGTGGTCGCCGCGATGAGCTGGTTCTGGTTCACGTGCAGGGTCAAGAAGGCCGAGCGCAGGTCGCGGGTGATGCGCGTGAGCGCGACGCGCGCGAGGTGATCGTTCTCCTGCCGCTCGGCGAGGTGGGTGCGGAGCCGCCCCGTCTGGTCGAAGGCCGCCCAGATCATCGACGCGAGCATCGCCATCACCGCGGTGGCGACGAGCACCTCGAGCAGGGTCAAGCCCTCCTGCGCGCGACGTCTCCCGCGGTTCACGGCGTCGCTCCGAAGCCCGGGGGCAGGCCCGTCGGGAGCATCCCCGGCGGCCGCGGCGGGATCGTCGGCGACGTGGGCGTGCCCGTCGCGCCCGTGCCCCCTTGGCCCGTCGCGGCGTTGATCGCGTT
The DNA here is from genome assembly GCA_041389825.1 of Polyangiales bacterium. Lineage (GTDB taxonomy): Bacteria > Myxococcota_A > Polyangia > Polyangiales > JAEYZO01. The sequence continues at coordinate 7,383 of JAWKRC010000005.1, forward strand.
CTGGATCTGCGACGACGGGTCTCCGCCCGCGAGCGTCTGCCCCGGGTTGGTGACGTACTCCACCACGCTGAACGAGTGCTCGCGCGTGCCCTCGCGCCAGCGCACGCGCACCGTGAGCCTACGGATCGCGCCCTCCAGCATGGGCTGCACCGCGGGGTACACCGAGCCGAGGAGCGACGACGCGAGGTCGCGCGGAGAGGGCGCGCCCGCCTGACCGAGGCTCGACGCGCCGCCGCTCGACCCGCCCGTGGTCGAGCCGCCCGAGCTGCCCAGCATGCTCATCGCGCCCGCGAGCGCGCCGAGGGGAGAGCCCGTGTCGGCGCCGCCTCCGCCGGGGAGCGGGGTCGAGGGCGCCACGCCGCCGTCTCCGCCGCCGCCGAAGCGCGAGCCCTGCGCGGCGCCCGCGGCGCGGCCGAGGATGTCTCCGCCGCCGTTCTCGGGGTCGAGGGGCGACGGCAGCTTCACCTGCTCGACCATCACGTCGCAGGTGACGCCGTCGGTGCAGCAGGGCTCGGCCCCCATGGCGGGCGGGTCTTCGAGGGGCTGGTCGGCCGCGGGGAGCTGGTTGACGACGAGGTAGGCCTCGGCCTCGACGAGGCGGCAGCGGGCCATGGTGACGGCGCGGGTGAGCGCGCGGGCGTGCGCGGTGGAGCGCGCCGCGCCGATGTTCGAGCCGAAGACCGCGGAGAGCGACATCGCGAGGATGGCCACGGCGATGAGCACCTCGACGAGGGTGAAGCCCTGCGGCGGGGGCGCGGAGGCGCGGCGCTTCACTGGGCCTCCTGCGGGGTCTCGTCGCGGGCGTCGCGCTCGGTGCGCTCGTCGGAGGGCTCCTCGACGCGGGGCGGCTCGACGGGGTGGTCGAAGACCTCGGCGCGGCCCGAGAGGGGGTGCAGGAGCACCGAGTAGGTGGTGCCGTCTTCGCCGCGGAGGTGGATCACCGCGCGCTCGGCCTGGCCGCCGGAGAAGAAATAGACGTAGCCCGTGCCGCTCTCGCGGGGCTCGTCGGTGTGCGAGGTGTAGAGCCGCGCGAAGGTCACGCCCTCGAGGGTGCGCGGGCGAAAGCGGTGGCCGGTGACGGCCTGGAACTCCGCGCGCGGCGCGCGAGGGCGGAGGTTGGACATCGCCTCGGCTTCGCGGCGGGCCTCGGCCTCGATCTGCTCGGGGTCGGTGACGAGCGCGCCGCCCGCGCGGAGCGGGTCGTGGGCGTCGAGGGTGTGGGCGTCTTCGGTGTCTTCGATCCACACGCGGCCCTCGCCCAGGGCGAAGGCGACGCGCGTCGAGCGGCCCGTGGTGAGGGCGTGCACGTACGCGGCGCGGAAGGCCGAGGCGATGTTGGCCGCGCCGGTGCGCACGCGCGCGCGGCGCAGGGCGCCGAAGCCCACGGTGGCGCCGGTCGTCATCAGGGTGATGAGCAGCACCACGAGCATGATCTCGAGGAGGGTGAAGCCCGGCGACCGCGACCGGGCCGACGCGGGTCGGCGCGGTCGACGTGGGGAGGCGCGGTCGGCGGCGTCACCCTTCACGAGCGCTCAGTGGCGGCCGCCGCCGCCGTTGGTGTTGCGCGGCTGGTCGTCGTCGGTGCCGTCGTTGCCGTCGGGCCCCTTCGAGTGGACGTACACCTCGCCGCTCTCACACGCGATGACGTACTCGTTGTCCCAGGGGTCGCGGGTGCGCTGGCGCGACGAGAGCACGCGGTCGCTCACGAGCTGCGCCATCGTGGGGCAGCCCGAGTGGTCCTGCTGCCAGAGCTGCGCGGCGTGCTCGATGGTGCGGGCCTCGGAGCGCGCGGTGTCGTTCTTGGCCTTCTTGGCCTGGTCGAACACCGCGATGCCCACGGCGCTCGCGATGAGCCCCATGATCACCACGACGATCATGATCTCGACGAGGGTCATGCCCTTCATCGCGCGGCGGCGGAGCGCGCGGCGCGACCCGGCGCGCGATGGGGCCTGCGCGGTCAGGGCAACGAGGAGGGTGCGGAGGTTCTGCATGGCGGTCTCCCTTGCGGAGGGTGTGCGGTCGTTCATTCGATGCGGTCGAGGCCGAAGGTCGCGTCGGGGCCTCCCGAGACAACGTCGACGGCCGAGGGGCGCTTCCGGCTCGGGCAGGTGAAGGCGAAGGGCCGACCCCAGCCGTCGAGCCGTGCCTCGGCGAGGTAGTGGGTCTCTCCCGCGGGCGACGGCGGCGGGCGGAGGAGCTCTTCGAGGCCCGAGGGGCAGCGGCCGTGGTCGGCGCGAAAGGCCGCCGCGGCGCGCTCGATGGAGTCGATGGCGACGCGCGTGGCGTGCACCCGGCTGCGGTGCCGGGCCACGGCGAGGCACGCGGCGAAGAGCCCGAGCGCGACCGCGGCGGTGATGACCCGGCGCGCGTGCCGCGGGCGCAGCCACGCGAGCCAGCGGGTGCGGCGCTCCCACGGGAAGAGGATCCGCGGCTCGCGGTCGGCGCGGCGACGTCTCACTGCGCGAACTCGTTGAGCTGGAGGAGGGGCATCAGGATCGAGAAGGCGATGAGGCCCGAGGAGCCGCCCATGATGACGATCATGATGGGTTCGAGGAGCGAGGTGAGCACCTGCACGCGGGCGTCGATGGCGCTGTCGTAGCTGGCGGCGACGGCCTCGAGCATCGACTCGAGCTCGCCCGAGCGCTCGCCGATGGAGATCATCTGCGTGACGATGGGCGGGAAGCGCCCCGAGCGGCGCAGGGGCTCGGCGATGCTCTCGCCCTCTTTGATCGAGGCCGTGGCCTCGGTGACGACAGCCTCGAGCACGCGGTTCTCGAGGACGTTCTTCACGATGTCCATGGCCTTGAGGAGCGGCACGCCCGAGGCGAGGAGCGTCGAGAGGGTGCGCGCGAAGCGCGAGATCGAGACCATCCGGGTGAGCTCGCCGAAGACCGGGAGCGACAGGCGGATCGCGTCCCACTTGTAGTGGCCCTCGGGCGTGCGCTGCCACCGGCGGAAGAGGAAGGCCGCGCCGACCCCGAGCGCGATGAGCAGCCACCAGAAGCGCGCGACCACGTTCGAGACGAAGATCAGCGCCGACGTGTACCAGGGCAACGCCTGGCGGAAATCGTCGAAGATCGCCGTCACCTTCGGCACCACCACCACCATCATCACGCCGATGATGACCGTGCCGATGAGGGCCATGAACGCGGGGTAGGCCAGCGCGCCGACGATCTTGTTCTTGAGCTTGACCTGGCCCTCCATGAAGTCGGCCAGGCGCGCGAGCACGGCCTCGAGCGTGCCCGAGGCCTCGCCCGCGGCGACCATGTTCACGTACAGCGGCGGGAAGAACCGCGGGTGCGCGCCGAGCGCCGCCGCGAAGGGCGTGCCCTCGTTCACCCGGTCGCGCACCTCTCCGTAGGCGAGCTTCAGGTCTTCGTCGTCGATCTGCTCGATGAGCGCCTCGAGGGCCTCGACCAGGGGGATGCCCGCGCGCACCAGGGTCGCGAGCTGCCGCGTCGAGAGCGCGACCGCGGTGCCCGGCGACGAGGCCAGGCGCTTCACGAACTTCAGGGCCTTGACCAGCCCCGGGGCCTTGGCGGCGAGGCCCTCGCCCGCGGGCTCCGCCGTCGCCGTCGGGGTCGCGCCCACGGCCGCCTTGCGCTCGGCCTTGCGCTCGCCCGGCGCGTTGGCGAGCGGCTTGGCCTCGTCGAGGAAGATCCCTTGACGTCGCAGCGTCTGGCGCACGCCCTTCAGGTCGTCGGCGTCGACCGTGCCGCGCACGGTGCGGCCCTTCGCGTCGAGCCCTGTGTACGCGAAGTGAGCCATGGGTATCGCCTCAGACCTCTTCCTGCGTGGCGGCGAGCACCTCTTCGATGGTCGTGTGACCCTCGAAGACCTTGCGCACGCCGTCGTCGCGGAGCGTGTCCATGCCCTCCTCCACCGCGACGCGGCGGATCGAGGGCGAGTCTGCGTTCTTCAAGACCAGCGAGCGCACCGCGTCGGTGACGAGCAAGAGCTCGTAGATGCCCGTGCGGCCCTGGTACCCGGTGCCCTGGCACTCGGGGCACCCGACGCCACGGAAGAGCGTGATCGGGTGGCCCTCGACCCAGCGGCGGGCGACCTCTCCCGCGGGGGAGCCGCCGAAGGCGCTGGAGCCGTAGCGGGTCTTCGGCCGCGCGAGGCGGTTGGCGAAGCGCGCGCGCTCGAGGCCGAGGCGCGCGAGGTCGACGTCGGCCGGGCGCCAGGGCTCCTTGCAGCGCGGGCAGAGCACGCGCACGAGCCGCTGCGCGAGGATCGCCAGGAGCGAGCTCGTGAGGTGAAAGTTCTCGATCCCCATCTCGACGAGGCGGGTGACCGCGCCCGCGGCGTCGTTGGTGTGGATGGTCGACAAGACGAGGTGGCCCGTGAGCGAGGCGTGCACCGCGATCTCGGCGGTCTCCTTGTCGCGGATCTCGCCCACCATGATCACGTCGGGGTCCTGCCGGAGGAAGGCGCGCAGGCACGACGCGAAGGTGAGGCCGATCTTCGGGCTCACCTGCATCTGCGAGAGCCCGCCGATGTCGTACTCGATGGGGTCTTCGGCCGTGAGGATGTTGATGTCGGGGCTGTTGACCTTGTTGAGGCAGGCGTAGAGCGTGGTGGTCTTGCCCGAGCCCGTCGGGCCCGTGACGAGGATGATCCCCTCGGGGCGCTCGATGAGGTCGTGGATGAGCCCCAGGCGGTCGGGCGCGAAGCCCAGGTCCGTGAGCTCCAGCATGACGCTGGCCTTGTTGAGGATACGCATCACGATCCGCTCGCCGACCCCTGCCCCACAGGGATGGTGCTGACGCGGATGTCGATGTCCTTCTGGCCGATCTTGAAGCCGATGCGGCCGTCTTGCGGCAGTCGCTTCTCGGCGATGTTCAGCCCCGACATGATCTTGATGCGCGCGACGATGGAGGGCAGCACGCTCTTGGGCGCGGTGCGCACCTGGTAGAGCTTGCCGTCGATGCGGTAGCGCACCACCACCTGCCCCGCGTCGGGCTGGATATGGATGTCGCTCGCGCGCTCGCGCACCGCCTCGACGAAGAGCGAGTTCACCCAGCGGATGATCTGCGCGTCCTCGTCGCTCTCGAGGATGTCGGCGCGCTCTTCTTCGGCCGCCTCGCCCGCGGACTGGAGCTCGTTGGTGCGGTTGATCTCGGCCTGGGCGCGGTTGATCGCGTCGATCACCGCGGTGGGCGGAGCCGCCACGGGGTCGACCTCGCGGCCGAGCACCATGCGCAGGTCGTCGATGACCTCGGTGTCGAAGGGGTTGCCCACGGCCACGCGCAGCGCGCCGCTCTGCTCGTCGAGGCGCACGGGCATCACCTGGCGCTGCCGCGCGAAGGTGAAGTCGAAGTCGATCTCGCGCAGGAGCGCGACGGGCATCTCGTCGGTCTTCGGGAGCGTGGGCGTGAAGCGCAGGCCCACCTCGCGGGCGAGGGCCTCGGAGAGGGGCGTCTCGTCCATGCCTCCGCGGACGAGCACGTCGACGAGGGTGCCGCCGCGCTCGCGCTCGGCCGAGGCGACGGCCTCGTCGAGCCGCGCAGTCGACCAGCCGCGGCGCCTCAAGACCTCGGCCATGTACTGCGCGCTGCTCATGGGTCGTTCGCCTCGGTGTAGCTCAGGGTCCAGGCGCGGGCGCGGGCGGAGCGGGGACGGGCGCCGCGGGCGCGGGGGCCACCACCGCGGCGGGGGCCGAGGTGGGGGCCGCGGCGGTCGACGTGGTGGTGGTGGGCCTGAGCACCTCGCTGGGCAGGTCGATGCTCTCGCCCGGCGCGTGCGGCGGCGGCGGCGTGGGCCGCGAGGCCTCTTCGACGTCGGCGCGCTCGCGCAGGTCCCTGAGGGACTGGCGTATCTCTTCGACCAGGCCGTTGGTCCGGGTCCAGTCGCGGGGCGGCTCGTAGTCGGCGTCGGAGAAGACGAAGTACCGATCGAGGAACTCCTGCCGCTCGCGCATCTTGCGCTCGAAGATCCGCCGCAGGTCCGACTGGTCCCGGATGATGTACGGCGTGAGCACCAGCAGCAGGTTCGACCGCTGCACCGTGCGCTGCGTGCGCCGGAAGAGCGCGCCCAGGATGGGGATGTCTCCCAGGATCGGGATGCGCGTCTCGGAGTTGGTGTCCGTCGACCGGATGAGCCCGCCGATGACCACGGTGTTCTGGTCGCGCACCACGGTGACGGTCTTGGCCGTTCGGCGGTTGATGGTCACCGCGCCGAGGGTGCCGCCCGACGAGGCGCCCACCTCGGAGATCTCCTCGTCGATCTCGAGGCGCACCTCGCCCGAGTCGTTGATGTGCGGCGTGATGCGGATCTTGGTGCCGACGTCCTGGCGGGGCGCGGCGAAGCCGCCGAGGCCGCCGAAGGCGCCCAGCGCGCCGAGGGCGGACGTCCCCGTGGTGCCCGCGGCGCCCGCGAGGCTCGAGATGCCGCCGATGTTGGTCTGCAGCGGCACGTTCTGGCCGACGTTGATGTCCGCCGGGGAGTTGTCCGTCGCGATGATGTGCGGGGTCGAGAGCACGTTCGCGTCGCCCGTGGTGGTGAGCGCGTTGAGCGTCACGCCGAAGGCCGGGATGCTCACGCCGATGCCCGGGATGAGGTTCTGCGAGCCGGGCACCGCCGCGCCGCGCACGCCGAGCGCGAGGCCCGTGAGCACGTCGGCCGAGGGGATGATGGACGAGAGCGCGTTGAAGCCGCCGAGCCCGATGCCGTCGGAGCCGTCGGCGCTCAAGGGGAGCGCGCCGTGGAAATTCAGCCCGAGCTGCGTCGAGTGGTTGACCGACAGCTCCATCACCACGGCCTCGATGAAGACCTGCCGTCGCGCGCGGTCGAGCTCCTCGATGACGTGGCGGAGCGAGGCGAAGTCGCGGGGCGACGACGTCACCACCAGGGTGTTCGAGGGCTTGTCGGCGGTGATGCGCACCTGGCCCTCGAAGACCGCGTTGGTGCCGCGCTGGTTCTGGCCCTGACCGCCCGCGGTGCGGCCCCGCCCGTGATGTTGTTGAGCGTCGTCGCGAGCTCGTCGGCGGTGGCGTGCTGCAGGCGCAGCACGCGGAGCTGGCCCTCGCCCTCGACGGAGACGTCGAGACGTCGCAGGAGCTCGAGGATGCGGAGGTACATCCGCTGCGTGGCGACGATGATGAGGGAGTTCGAGCGGTCGTCGGCGAGGATGCGCCCGAGGCGGAGCTCAGCGGTGGCGCCCGCGGGTCGGGCGCCCGCGGCGGGGGCGGGGGTGTTGCCGCCGACGATCTCGGTGAGGCGCGTGGCGAGCTCGCTCGCGAGCGCGTAGTGCACGGGCTCGACCCAGATCTGCTCGCCTACGGATGGGACGTCGACCTCGGAGAGGATCTGCATCATCCGCCGGATGTTCGCGGCGTTGTCGGTGATGATGAGGGTGTTGGTCGCGGCGTAGGCGGTGATGTCTCCGTCGCGGGATTTGAAATGCCCGAGCACGTTCGAGGCGTCTTCGGCGGAGATCGACCGGAGGCGCACGATGCGGGTGATGTACCGGTCGTCGGTGGGCGCGCTCTCGCCGGAGCCGTAGGTGGGCATCACCTGCGTGGCGGCGCCCGCGGTCTCTTGGATCTTGAGGTAGCGGCCCGAGGGCACGACGGTCATGCCGTTGACCTCGAGCACCGAGAGGAAGGCCCGGTACGCCTCGCCCGCGGTGACCTTGGTGGGCGAGTAGATCGTGGTCTTGATGGAGCGGACCTTGCCCGGGATGATGAAGCGTCGGCCGGTGATGTTGCCGATGGCGCGCACGAGGTCGGGCAGGTCGGCGTCTTGTAGGTTGAAGGTGATCCGCGCGCCGGGGGGCAGGGGCTGGTAGTCCATCCCCGGGTCGAACTCGTGGACGTTCGCGCCGGCGCCCGCGGCCTGCGTGAGGGAGTCCATGGTCCCCTGCGCGGCGGTGTTGGGGCGGACCTGCTGCGCGGGGCCCGTGGACGTGGGCGCGGGCGTAGGCGCGGGCGCGGGGCGAACCGACGGGGCCGCGGGCTGCGCGAGGGGCACGCCCTGCGCGGCGCCGGGGTTGGCCACCACCACGGGGGCGGGGTTGAGCCGGTCGCGACGGGTGCGCGCGGGCTGCTGCGCCGCCGCGGGGGCCGCGAAGCACAGCGCCGCGAGGCACAGGGCCGCGAGGGAGTAGACGGAGTGGAGGGTGCGTCGCGCGGTCATGCGGTCTCAGCGGATGTGGAAGTCGATGTTCACGGGCTGGCCGTTGCGGGTCAGCGAGACCTGGAGGTTGTCGCTGGTGCGCAGGCGGGAGTAGGCCTCGAGCGCGCGGTCGGGCGACGCGATGTCGAGGCCGTTGATGCGGTTGAGCACGTCGCCGTTCTGCATCCCGAGGCGGCCGAGGAGGGAGTTGCCGCGCACGCCGAAGAGCAGCACGCCCACCACGCGGCCGCCCTGCTCGTGCGGCATGATGCGGGTGGTTCGCATGAGCTCGGCCTGGCTCTCGAGGATGCGGTCGACGGTGGAGCGGCGGACGTTGAACTCGGTGGGCCCGACGCGCTCGATGCCCTCGAGCACGCCGTTGAGGCCCGAGCCCCCGGCGGGGGTCGGCGCGGCGGCGACGGGGGCGGGCGCGGGCGCGGCGGGCGCGGCCTCGCGCGGGGGCATGTTCTGCGCGAGGAAGCAGCGCTGGCCGCCCGAAGGACGCAGGAGCGCGTAGGAGCCGAGCTCGGGGCACCACGAGACCATCCCCACGGTGCGGCCCTCGAGGGTCGACCCGCGGCGGTAGGGCATCGCGGGCTGGTTCGCCGCGGACTGCACCAGGATGAAGGACCAGCAGCAGGGGTCGGCCCGGCGGAGCGCCTCGGTGTAGCCCTGGATCGGAGAGTTCGACGCGCTCGCGCCGCTCGTGCACCGGGCCACGACGTCGGGCTCCCAGCAGCGGCCCTCGTCGGAGACGCCGACGGCGCCCACGAGCTTCGCCTGCGTGTCGCAGGGCTGCGGGTACACCCGGCCCGTGCCGCGGGCCTCGGGGCGGTAGCAGACCTCGGGGGCGACGAGGGGTTGGTTGTCGACCTCGGCGACGGCCTCAGCGCCCGCGCTGGCGTCGGGGTCTCCCGCGTCGGGGGGCGCGCAGTCGAGGCAGCCCGCGTCGGAGTCGAAGATGTTGCGGTGGACGATCGCCGTCGCGTTGCGGAGGTGATGGTCGGCCGAGGCGGCCTCGGCGGGCGCGGCCACGCCGGGCAGCGGCCGCGCGAGGGCCTCGGTGTCAGCGGCGAAGAGGCGCGCGGCGACGAGGTCGTTGGTGCCCCTCGCGGCGAACCACGCGCAGGGCACGAGCGCGAGCAGGGGGATCACCCAGGGGTAACGGCGGAGGTAGGTCTCGACGGTGTCCAACAGCCGGCGCATGGGTGCTTCGTGGGGGGGTTAGCGCCTCTCGTGCCACGCGCGGAGAGGGCGATGGAGCGAGAGAGTCCGCGGACTTCTCGCGGGCGACGCGCCGGGTCGGTGCCGAAGTGGCACCGGAGCCCGAGGGTCACCCGCGGGGTTGGTGCCAATCTGTCAGCGGTTGGTTTCGAACACGCAGGTGTGGGTCGATCCGCAGCGGAGGCCGTTGCGGCAGTCGTTGTTGGAGCGGCAGGGCTCGCCGAGGTCGGCGGTGCCGCGGGTGGGCTGACCCCCGGCCGCGCCGGCGTCGCGGGCGGTGGGGCTCTGGGCCATGGAGCCGCAGTTGCGCGGCGGGGCTTGCCCCGGGAGCGTGGGCGCGGGGTACGAACGACGCTCGACGATGGCGACCTGCACGGGGCTGTCGGCGGAGCCCGCGGAGCCGTTGGGCGCGCCCGACGAGTCGATGGCCTGCACGTAGTACTCGACGCGCGGCGGGAAGATGTCGTCGCAGGGGATGGTGGCGCCGAAGCCCGAGGGCAGGTGGAACTGCTGGCCCATGGCGGTCATGCGGAGCTCGGTGTAGCGGCTCGCGCCGACGCCTCGGTAGAAGAGCGAGACGTGGTCGATGGGCGCGCTGGAGCGCACCTGGGCGAAGACGGGGACGGCCGTGCGCGCCATCTGCTCGGGGATGGGGTAGTGCAGCACCGTCCCCTGCCCCACCTGGCGGAGCGGGATGGATGCGTCGTTGAGGGAGAGGGTGCCCGCGTCGGGGTCGACCTGGGCGTGGGAGACGGCGCCGGCGTCGGAGGCGGGCGCGGCGGCGCTCGCGTCGGGGTCAGGGGCGCTCGCGTCGGCGGCGGCGTCGGCCGGGGTCGCGGCGTCGGCGGCGGGCGTGATCCTGCGGGGCGGGCGCGGGCGCGGCTGCGCGAGCACCGCGGTGGAGACCGCGCCGAGCAGGATGAGTACGCCCAGGACGGGGGCCGGTCGCTTCATGGGGTGCGCACCCTTTCCTAGAGCCCGCGGGAAATCAAGACCGTCGCGGAGCTCCCCGTGGCTTGGGTGGGTCAGCCCGCTCCGCCGAGCACCTTCATCGCGGCGGTCTTCGGGTCGCCGAAGAAGATCGGGTCGACGTGCTCCATGATGTCCGCGCTGACGGGCGCGTAGCGCTCCACGTTCTGGAGGTCGATCTCGCCGACGCGGTAGTCGTTGATGAACTCACGCCGCTGGTCGACGCATTGGCGCAGGTTGAGGATCGTCAAGGTCTCGTCGATGCCGCGCGCGCTCGGCGACTGGAGCGCCCACCCGCGCCGAACGAAGCAGGTGTCGAGGTCAAGCTCCGAACCACCCAGGCTGGACCTCGAAGGGATCGACCACGCCCCTCGTGCCCTTCGCGCCGTTCACGCACGCGGCGCTGAGACGGCGGATCGACCACTCGTAGACGAGCCGCCAATCGCGGTCCTTCGCCACAGAAGTGGTCAGGTCGGGCTGCCCGTCGCGCGCTCGATGCGCATCGCGAGGTACGCGCAGTACTGACCGTAGGCGTCCATCATGTCGTCGAGGACGCTCCTCCCGTCGGCGGGTCAGACCTCGGTCAGTAGGCAGGAGACCTTTCGGAGATCTCCTCGGGACGCAGGAAGGTCTCGCTGGCCGCGGCCCGGAGCCATGACGGTCTTGCCGAGCAGCCGATCGATCGCGATCCTTTGACGACGGACCGTCTCGTCCAGACCACGGGGACCACCTCTTCTCGTCCGCGAGCGCTACCGGGATCACTCGTGCGTCTCCCCCGACCCGCCGGCCATGAGGTTCCGATCGCGGAAGTACCGCCACCGCACCCAGAACTTGTCGATGTCCGGCAACCCGGCTTTCCTCGCAGCGCCAGATCAACGGCGATGAGCGCCTCCCTCGACAGCGCCTCCGCGTGCATCAACGCCTCGGCAGCAGCGACGGCTCTCGCCTTCGAGCAGCCTCGGCTCCACGGAGATCGAAGGCGTCGCTGACGAGCCAGTTGCCGATCTCCCCTGTCAGACGCTCTGGGCGCTTCCTCAGAACAGCGCCCGTCGGTCGAGTCGGTCGAACCAGGCGTCCCGCGCAGGTCGAACAACGACTCGACGGACGCGAGCACACCATCGGCGAGTGCGTCGTCATGATCACCTGAGAAGCCGAACCTCGTCGTTCAGCGCTCGGAGGCTCCAGGAGGATCGACGCTGCCACTTCAGGTGCAGGTGCGCCTCGATCTCATCGATGAGCACGACGAGCGACGTGTTTGGAGGCCGCTTCTTCAAGCTCGCGGCGAGCTTGTGTTCTCGCCACGTCCACACCGCGAGGTACGCGAGGCCAAAGACGCGCGCCGCAGCCCGAAGCCGGCGCGTGCGCCAGCAGGATCTCGCCCGCGGGGCCAGCGACCACCGGAAAATCGCGGGGGTCGTCGACGTGAACGCGCTGAACCTTTCGCACGAGCCGGAACTGCTCTTCGCCCGCGAGCTCCTCGATGAGGGTCGCGAGCTGGTCGAAGTCCGGCGTTGCTCGGTTGCCAGCCACCGGCCGACATCGCGCACGAGGCCTTCCGCAACCGATTTCCCGCCATCGGCGAGCGAACCCGTCCCAGATGTCGCGCTCGCGAAACTGTTACCGCATTGGCTCCCGCCGTATGGCGCTTGACCGGTCGCAGCGCGGGCTCACTCGCCCAGTCTCAGTGGGTCGTACACCGAGACGCCGCCGTCGACGCATGTAGAGGACGAGCGCGCGCCGCATGTGCCGCTCTTCGGCCACGCGCTCGTTCTCCAGGGTGTCGGCCCGGCAGCTTCCCCCGGCTTGATCGAAGCGCCGCCCCAGCGTGCGTTGCCGAAGTCGCCAGGAGACCTCGGTACGGCCATCATCCGTCATGCGATGGCCGCCTCCCTCTCCGGCGTGCCTTGCCGCCCCAGGTGAGCGGCCGTAGCACGTCAACGCCCACCACGCGCCGTCAGGCAGGAGCGTCTTCCGAGCCCGTTGTCGCCGGTAGTGAGGTTGAGCCTCTCCACGAGCTCCCATCTCCATCTCCGGCGCGGGACCGACGTTCTCTTGAGATGGATGCGCTCAAGCATTGGCCTTGCCCTTCCGCGTCTTCTTGCCTGACCCCGACACCACCGGTACACCGAGCAGGCTTCGGAACGCGGACTCTACCGCCGAGGTCGATGGCCACGTCTCTCGTTCCCTCACCGCGAGTGCGCGGCGGGTAGAGGGCACCGCGCCGCGTCGGAAATCAAGACCGCAACAGCGCCTCGACCCGCGCGCGGCTGCGCTCGGCCCTGCGCTTCGCGACCGCCGCGGGGTCTTCGCGGGCGATCACCTCGTCGGGGCGCACCTTGAACAGCGGCTGCCCGCGACGCACCACGGCGCCCTCTCCGCCCGAGATGAGGACCTCCTCCACGGTGCCCGCGAAGCTCGCGTAGACCGTGTTGAACATCTTCATCACCTCGATCATGTACAGGGGATCGCCCGCCTTGAAGCGCGAGCCCTTCTGCACGAACGGGGCTTTGTCGGGCGACTCCTGCGCGTAGAACATCCCGCCGCTCACCGCGACGAGCTCGTCGGGGTTCTCCTCGGGCGGCGGCGCCAGCGCACGCAGCGCCTTCGCCTGCGCGTCTGTGTCGGTGAGCCGCGCGGGGATCGTCACCGTGAGGTCGCCCTCGACCGTGAGGTCCTCGAAGCCCGCGGCGTCACCCACCTGCGCCGCGAGGCCCAGGAGCGGCGCCGCGAGCTGAAGGCCCGCGTGCGAGGCCCGCACCCGCGACCAGAGCGCGCCGTCGAAGCCCTCGGGCGCGGTGACGTCGTCGAGCCGCGACGAGAGCGCAGACCAGTCGCTGGTGCCGAGTCGAGCGGTGAGCTTCGCGTAGAAGCCCAGGGCCGCGTCGATGAGCTCGCGGTCGTGCTCCCACACCACCCACGCGGCGGGCTCGTCGCCGCGCCAGTCCATGTTGAGGAGGTGGTACGTGTCGCGCAGGACGGCGATGGGGTTGTCGCGCCAGCGCACCGCACCGTCGCTCACCGTGTAGCGGCCGCGCGTCGCGCTCAGCCACGCCGACAAGACGTGCGGGTTGTCGAAGAGCGCGGTGAGCGCGCGGGTCACGAGCGTCTCCTGCCGCGCGAGGGCCTTGCGCGTGGCGGCCTTGGCCTCGGCGCTCCCCGCGGAAGACTCGCGCTTCGCGCACAGCGCGCTCCACGCGACGGAGAGGTCGAGGGCGCGGGCCTCTTCACCGAGCGCGCCCACCAGCGTGAGGTACGGCACCACGAAGCGCGTGGTGGGTCGGGCGAAGACGTCCCTCGCGCGGAACCACTCCACGAGGCCGTACTGAAACTCCAGGTTGGTCTGCAGGTCGCTCCCGCGGAGCTTCGCGCGGCGCAGCACCTCGCCCAGCCGCAGGTAGGCTTCGCCGCGCCCCGCGCCCGCCGTCACCAGGAGGGCCACGTTGCTGTCGTAGGCGCCCGCGAGGCGGTAGTGCATGAACACGCCCGTGTCGGGGTTCTTCGCGCAGATCCCCTGGTCGTCGCGCACCTCGTGCTCGATGGGGTCGCTCCACGACATGATCACGCCGCCCGCGTGCGGAGAGAGCGCGCGGTTCGTCGCGTTCAGCCGCGCCTCGACGGCGGCGCCCTCGCGCCGCACGCGCTTCGGCCGCGGCACGCGCGCGCCGTGCTTCGCGAGGATGGCCATGGCCTCGACGAGCGAGGTCACCTCGAAGGCGTCGCGGGGGTCTTCGGGGTTCTCGAAGCGCAGCGCGTAGCAGAGCTCGGTGACCCGGTGCTCCACCTGGATGCGCGTGTTGACCTCCATGAAGTAGTGCCGCGCGCCCTCGACGATGCACTCGAAGGTCGACGCGCTGTTCAGCCCCACCGCGCGGCCGAAGCGCTCGGCCTCGGCCTCCATCGCGAGGAGCGTCGCGAGGTCGGTCTCCAGCGCCTCGGCGGCGGTCACGTCTCCCGAGGCGCGACGTCGCTCGGCCTCGGCGGAGAGCTCCTCGGAGGTGACCGAGACCTCCAGGAGCTTCTGCTCGTGCATCTGGAGCGAGCAGTCGCGGCCCCCGAGCGCGACGCACCACTCGCCGTTGCCGAGGAGCTGGATCTCGTTGTGCCGCGTCTGCTCGATGTTGAGCTCCAACAGCACGTTCTTGTTGTCGCCGACGCCCCCGGCCTTCACCTCGCCGAGGATCTCTCGCACGGCCTTCGGCGCCTTCGACGCGGCCTCCTTCGCGGCGCCCTCGGGGTCGGCCTCGTCGCGGGCGACGCCGTGGAGGATGCGCTGGCCCTTGCCGCCGCCGCCGCCGATGGCCTTGAGGCGCACGCGGCTGCCGGGGTTCTTCACGAAGAGCTCGGCGGCGCAGCGCGCGACCTCGTCGCAGAGCTCGTCGACGGAGAACAGGTCGACGCGCTTCTTGTACGAGGCCTCGAGCACGGCCTCGGCGGCGTCGCCCAGTGACACCTCGTCGGTGACGGTCACGTCGAGCGCGTGCGCCTTCGCGCACTCACGCAGCGACGCGAGGTCGGGGTGCTTGCGCAGGAGCGCGCGCGCGGTGACGTCGTCGACGCCGGGGGTGACGCTCACGCGCTCGGCGAGGGCGGTGCGCTTGGCTTCGTCCTTGCGGCCCGCGGCCTGATGCACGCTGGAGCGCGGGCCGATGAAGCCGACGCCGGCGTCTTCGAGCGAGCGCACGAAGTCTTCGTCTTCGGCCATGAAGCCGTAGCCCGCGAAGACGTGGGAGTAGCCGTGGCGCTTGCAGATCGCGATGATCTCGGCGACGCGCTCGGCGCGCTCCTGCCGGTTGGCGCCGGCGTAGTCCTTCACGCGGTGCACGCGCTCGGGGTCGACGCGCCGGAGCTCGGGCGCGAGGGCCTGGGTGTAGACGATGGAGTCCTTCTCCGAGAGGAGGATGCCCGCGCGGGTGATCCCCATCTGCGCGAAGGTGTCGAGGGCCTCTTTGCGCACGGGCCCGCGGCACACGATGAGCGGTCGGAGGTCTTCGCACGCGAAGCTCCGCGCCCAGGCCGAGGGGCTGCGCGAGAGGCGCCGGTCGCGGGTGGTGTACGGGTTGCGCTCGTACCAGTCGACGGCGTCAGGCATCAGTGGAACTCCCGCTGCACGCCGCCCATGGGCGACGGGGTGTAGTGACGCAGGAGGAAGGCCATGCTCGCGCCGAGCTCTCTCCGCAGGTCGGCGGGCATCACGAGCCGCGAGATGGAGCCCAGCGACAGCGCCTCGCGCGGGTTCATCAGCTCGCGCTCGTAGCGGGCCGACAGCTCGGCCTCGCGCGCCTTCAGCCACGCGGCACCCTCGGCGCCCATGGTCTTCGCCTGCGTGCGCGCGGCGCGGAGCTCGTCTTTGTAGACGAACTCCTTTCCGGCCGGGCCCATCACGGCGAGGCGGGTGGTGGGCAGGGCGAAGACCACGTCGGCGCCCGTGGGGTAGTTGTTGAACGACGCGTACGCGCCGCCGAAGGCGTTGCGGAGGATCAAGAGGATCCGCGGCGTGCGCAGGTCGATGATCGCGTCGAGCATCGCGCGCCCCGCGTGGACGATGCCCATGGTCTCCTGCTCGCGCCCGGGCAGGAAGCCCGTGGTGTCTTCCATGAAGATCACCGGCACGTTGTAGAGGTTACAGAAGCGCACGAAGCGGGCGATCTTGAAGGCCGCCGCGACGTCGATCTGCCCCGAGGCCACCGCGGAGTTGTTCGCGACGAAGCCCACCACGTGACCGCCGAGACGTCCGAAGGCGGTGATGGCGTTGCGGGCGCGGCCGGGCTGCACCTCGAAGTAGTCGCCGTGGTCGCAGATCTGCCCGATGACGATGCCGACGTCGATGGGGGTGTTGAAGCCCGTGGGCGAGTCGAAGGCCCTGCGCAGGAGCGAGTCGACCTCGGAGGTGGGGCGGTCCATCGGGTCGCTGGTGGGCTGGTGCGGCGCGAGCTCGCGGTTGTTGCTCGGGAGGTACCGGAGCAGCCGCGTCGCGGTGCGCAGGGCGGCCACCTCGTCGCGCACGGTGAGGTCGACCACGCCGCTCGCGCCGTGCACCTTCGGGCCGCCGAGGTCGTCGGGCGTCACGTCTTCGCCGAGCACCGACTTGATGACCGCGGGGCCCGTGAGGCCGAAGAAGGTCCCCTCGGGCTGGATCATGAAGCTGCCCTGGCGCGGCAGGTACGAGCCCCCGCCGGCGTTGTAGCCGAACATGCACATGATCGACGGGACCACGCCCGAGATGCGCCGCAGCGCGGTGAAGGCCTCGGCGTAGCCGTCGAGGCCGCCGACGCCCGCGGGCACGTACGCGCCGGCGCTGTCGTTCATCCCGATGAGGGGCAATCCCCGCTCGCCCGCGAGCTCGAAGAGCCTGGCGAGCTTGCGGCCGTTGGTGGCGTCCATCGAGCCGGCGCGCTGGGTGAAGTCGTGGCCGTAGACGGCGACGTCGCGGCCGTGGATGCGCTGCACCGCGGTGACCAGAGACGCTCCGTCGAGGTTCGGCCCCCAGTTCTGGAAGATCACCGACGGCGGTTCTGGAGAGAGAACCTTCATGCGCTCCCAGACGGTCATCCGGTGCTTGGCGTGCTGCCGGATGATCGCCTCGGCGCCCATCGAGGTGTACGGCCGCTCGGCGAGGGCGCGTGCCTCGGCGAGGGTGGTCTCGTAGGGCGTGAGCGGTCGCTCGGGGGTGGGCGCGGCCTCGGAGAGCGGGTCGTCGAGGCGCGGTGCGATCGGTGCGGTGTCGTCGGCCATCGTCGGGGGCGCGAGAGTGCAACGGGAGGCCCCCCTCGCGACAGGGGGAATCGTCAACGCCGCGCGACCGCGTCGCGAGTCGGGCGGTGCGTCGACCGCTTCGCAGGGGGCCAGGGGTGAACGGCGCGCTCAGGGCGGCGCAAACGCTGCGCGACGGACGAGCGCGGGGATGGCCCTCTGCGACAGCACCAGCGCGGTGTGATCGAGGCTCCTGCTCTCGATGAAGAGCACCTTCGCGGCGAGCGCGTCGTTGGTCATCGAGCTCGGGACGTCGACCCTCTCCTGCACCCACGCGCTCCGCTGCGCCGCGGGGAGGCGCGCGAGCAGGGCGCGAGAGTTCTTGAGGGTCGCTCCGCCCGTCGCGACGAGGGTCATCGTGCGCCCCGGCGACGCCGCGAACTCACGGTAGGCGCTCACGTCTCCGTAGAGCGCGTCGAGCAGCGTGACGTGCTTGAGGCGCGGGTCGCTCAACCATCCGACCAGGGTGGAGTACGCGCCGCTGTGCCCCATCGCCGCGACGGGCGCGTCGAGCCCGAGCGCGTCGAGGAGCGCGTCGAGCCGCGGCCACTTCACGCGGTCGGCCGAGGACTTCTTCGCCTCGATGACCACGAAGGTCGCCTCGACCCCGCTCGCGTCGAACTGCTCCCGAAGGAAGTTCTTCGCCCACGCGCGATCCACCGAGGTCGCGAAGCCCTCCAGTCGACCGCCGGGCAGGAACCCGTGGACGTAGACCACCACCCGCGTCGGCGCGGCGCCGGTGCGGTACACGATCACGCACCGCTCGCCGATCACCCGCCGCTCCGCCTGCGCTCCGCTCACGCGCTCCTCCGTCGATGACCCATCGCTCCCCTCCGCTCGGGCCGTGCGGTGCTGTGTATCGGCCGCGCGCCTCGCGGTCTACCCTCGCGCTTGGGGGGCCTGTACGGTGAGCGCTCGTTCTACCCCTCACGCGGGAGCGCCGCGTGAACGCCACGATGTTCGTCGGGATCGGCATGGCCTTCGTCGGCTTCGCCATCTTCGCCGGGGCGCTGTTCAGCAGCGGCGGCGTAGCGAAGTCCGAGCAGTTCCGCGTGATGCGCGAGGTGCTGTCGGGCCAGCACGGGGCCGATCGCAAACGGATGATGTCCGCGGGGCTGCTCATGGCGGTGTTCGGCGGGCTCACGCTCTTCGCAGGCGTAGCCGCGCGCGACGCGGGCCGCGCCGAGCGTTGCCGAACCTGGTGTACCCGACAGGGATACCCCCGCAGCGTGCTGCGCCGCGTGGAGGAGCCCGTCGCGAGCGGGCGCCCCGTGGTGTACTTCGGCTGCGTCTGCGAGCGCGACGACGGCGCGACGACGCGCACCCGCGCGAACGACCTCTGACCGCGAGGAACGCACCTGCGTCGTTCGTGAGCAGATCCTGCTCATTCGCTGCCAATCCCGCGAGCGGTCGCGACGACCCCATGAGGTCCGCATGGAACCCTCCGCCCGCGCGGCGCTCTCGCCCGAGACCCTCGACCAGCTCTTTCTCCAGGCCCGCACCCACACCGCCTGGCTCGACCGCCCCGTCGGGGTCGACACGATCCAGCGCATCTATGCGCTCGCGCGTATGGGCCCGACGGCGGCGAACAGCTCCCCCGGCCGCTTCGTCTTCGTGACCAGCGCCGCCGCGAAGGAGCGCCTCCGCCCCGCGCTCGCTCCGGGCAACGTCGACAAGACCATGCGCGCGCCGGCGACGGTGATCGTCGCGCGCGACGAGCGCTTCTACGAGCGGATGCCCACGCTCTTCCCGGCGCGCCCCGAGATGGGCGCCTCGCTCGCGGCGATGCCGCAGGCCGCGCGCGACGCGATGGGCGATCAGAGCGCCACGTTGCAAGCGGGCTACCTCATCCTCGCGGCGCGCTCGCTCGGGCTCGACTGCGGGCCGATGGGAGGCTTCGACAAGGCCGCGGTCGACGCCGCGTTCTTCGAGGGTCAGCCCTGGCGCGCGACGCTGCTCATCAACCTCGGCTACGGAGACGACGCGAAGGTCTTCCCGCGCCTGCCGCGCTTGTCCTTCGACGAGGCCTGCCGCATCGAGTGACCTGCGCGATCTCCCCCTCGTCGTCCACCGCGAGAGCCTGACCGCACCCGCGACCGAAGCTGCTCGCTCGCACCTCCACTCCACCCCTCCCGCGACCTACCCCCTTGGCTCCAACCACCTCCTGACCCCTCCCCCGACGGACCTCGTTCGCTCCAACGACCTCCCGACCCCTCCCGCGACTGACTTCATTCACTCCGCCGCCCCCTCCACCCTTCCCTCGACTGAACCGACTCGCTCTCGCCACCCCTCGCCGCCATGGCGGCCCCGTGGCTCCCGCCACCTCTCGCCGCCCGCCGCCTCGCGCGATTCCCCATGTTTCTCTCGGTTCTCACCACGCCGCTCCTCTCGGCACGCCCCTCTCTATGGCCACCGCCGCCGCCCCGAGGGCGAGCAGGAGGACACCGCCATGAAGCACCACACCGTCACCACCCCCCGCGCCGCGACCTTCGTCACCGACGACCCCGCCGCCGCGCTCGCGCACTTTCGCCCCCAGGCCGAGGCCATCGCCGAGGGCGACGCCCCGCCGCTCCGCGTCGACCTCGACCTCGCGCGGTACAACATCGAGGTCGCGCTCGCCGCCTTCGAGCCGCACCGCGCGACCCTCCCCGACCGCCTGGTCGACATCGACGTGGCCTCGCTCTGGGAGCTGCCCGCGCTCTGGAAGGCCACGAAGCTCGCCGCGACCGCCGTGCCGAAGCCCGTGAGCACGGGAGAGATCGACGCGACCTTCCGCGAGCTGACCCCGCTGCGCGAGGCGGCCCTGCTCTACCTCGAGAGCGCGGCGCTTCTCGGGGTCGTCCCCACCGGGCGCGTGCAGGCGATCCGCGAGGGGCGCGGGATCCTCGACCACGCCAACGACTGCGTCGCCATCGCCCACGTCTTTCGTGAGTACGACGACGCGCTCGCGGGGCGGCACCTCTTCTCCGACGCGCAGCTCGACACGCTCTGGCGCAAGGGCTCGTGGCTCGTCGACAACATCACTCCGAAGGGCGCGCCGAGGGCGAGGGCACGCACGACCGAGGGGCTCCTGCGCGACCGGCTCGGCAAGATGCTCATCGACCGCTACGAGCGGCTCCGCGCGCTGGGCGGAGTGCTCTTCGGGATGAAGTCCCTCGACGCGAAGGTCCCGCCGCTGTTCTCGCGGGTCCGCGACGCCAGCGTCGACGACGAGGGCGAGAAGCCCGCGGAGAAGCCCGCGGAGAAGCCTGCCGACGCGCAGCCCGCCGACGCGCCCACCGGCTGATCACAGCCCCCGCAAGAACCCCCGCGTCTCCTGCGCGACCCGCTCCAACACCTCGCCCAACCTCCCGCGCAGCGCCTCGGGCAGCGCGCTCACGTCCACGTCGGTGTAGCCCTCGGCGAGCGCGAGCGTCTCCCTCGGCGCGCCGTAGCGCTCCACGAAGCGCGTGACGGTCTCGCCCTCGTACCCGCGCGCCGCGCAGGCCGCGAGGTAGATCCGCGCCTCGGCCGCGTGGCCGATGCACTCGAAGGGCTGCGCGTACTCCCCCAGCAGCGCCTCGAAGCCCGCGGTGCGCGACGGGTCGGCGAGCAATCCGTCGTCGCCGAAGGTCGCGCGCACCACCTCGCGCGGGAGCATCGCCGCGCAGCCGAGCCACACGTACAGGCACTTCGGGCAGCGCAGGCACCACGGCTTCTTCAGGTTGCACGAGTGCGTGAAGGGGACGTCGTCGGGCCACTGCCTCAGCGCGCCGAAGATCACCACGTCGTGGATGGGGCGCAGCGGGCTGAAGCACTCCACGCCCGCGACGAGGTGCTCCCTCACGTAGCGGTCGATCATCGCCTCGGCGGCGCGGGACTTTCCCCACTGGTGGTTGATGACCTCGCCGGTGCGCTCCCATCGGCGCTGGCCCGCGTCGGCGCTTCGCTCGTGCCCCAGCGCGAGGCGCGCGTACCCGTTGCTCACCGCGAGCGGGAGCGCCGCGAAGACCGAGCTCGGCGTCTCGGCCGCGGTGATCGTGCGCGGGGCGCCGTCGACGAGCTTCAACACGGGAGCGTCGACGAAGTCGTCGTAGACCCACTGGCGCAGGTGCCTCCGCGGGGCGCAGCGCGAGACGAGCCCGTCGATGAGCGCGTGCTGGGCGTCGGCCGGGCCGTAGATCGAGGCCGCGTAGCCGAGCGTGTCGAAGCGCAGCCCCGACGCTTCGAGGAGGCGCATCGTGGCGAGGCTGTCCTTCCCTCCGCCGCAGAAGACGAGGGCGTCGACCTCGGCGCGCTCCGCGGGAGCGAGCGGCGCGAGGAGGTCGTTCGTGGGCGAATCAAAGTCTGGCCCGAGGTAGTCGGGGTCGTCGTTCTCGTAGCGCCACTGCGCCCACACGTTCACGAAGACCGCGCGCCACAGGTCGAGGAGCGCGGGCGTGAGGAAGCGCGTCCACGGGCCGAGCGCGACGCGCTCCGGGCGCAGCGAGCAGAGCTTGTTCAGCTCGAACATCGCCATATGGAAGAGCAGCCGCTCGACGGACTCTTCGCCGTGCGAGACCGCGAGCGCGTCGAGGTCGAGGTGTTCGTACCAGTGGGTGGTGGAGAAGCGCAGGTCGTCCACGCCGAAGCGGAGGAAGACCGCGCGACGGCTTCGCTCCACCCCGAGCAGCGTCACGAGCTTCGCGGACACGGGCGCACGCTATCACGCGGGCCGTGGTACTCCCGCGGGCGATGCGCGCGACCCGACTCGTGCTCGCGCTGACGGTCGCCGCCGGGTGCGCGCGTCCGCAGCCGGTGACCCCTCCCGCGACCACCACGCCCGCGCCCGCGGTCGCGCTGCCGACGCTCGACGGGCGCGCGGTGTACGCGTCTCCGCTCGACGCGGACATGGCGGCCTACCTCGACGCGGTGAACCAGCAGCTCGCCGACGCGCCGCCCGCGGAGCTCGGCCCCGCGCAGCTCGGGACGTGGCTGCGCCGGCGCGTCGCCGAGCTTCGACGGTTGCAGGGCATGGGCGAGCCCTTCGCCTCGCGCGGCGCCGACGCGGAGCTGTTCTCGGCGGTGGGCTACGCGAGCGTCGCGACGGACCTGCACCGCCGCGTGGTGGAGCTTCCGCTGCCCGCGACGATGCAGTCCGACCCGGAGCTGCGCGCCGCGTGGCAGGACGCGCTCTCGGAGCACAGCCGCCCCATCGCGGGCCTCGCCGCGGCGGCGTGGGAGCGCTGCGCGCGCGAGATCCCGCGCGTGAGCGCGCCGCTGCGCGCGTGGGAGGACGTCTGCCAGGAGCGCGCGACCACCTCCCGCGAGGCCGCGGGCACGGGGCGCGCGCAGAACGCGCCGCTGCCGACGGAGTGCACGGCGGCGTCGGAGCACGTCCCGCCGACGCCCGAGGCGCCCGCGCCGACGATGAGCGCGCCGATGGAGTTCGCGCTCGCGTACACGGGCGGGGTGACGATGGACGACGCCTCGCGCGCTGCGGTGCTCGCGGCGACGCGGCGGAGGGTGCGCCTCCCGCGTGGGGCGCGGTGGGTGCCGCAGGCCGAGGTCGACGCGGCGCAGGCGCTCGCGGCGCAGCGTCGGTGGACGGCCGACGGGCCGGTGTGCGGGCAGGCGCCCCCGTGGCCCGCGATCGTAGCCGCGCGTCACCCGCACCTCGTGGTGGCGAGCGTGAGCGCGCACTGCTGGACGGACGCTCCGTGCGAGCTGTCAGTGAGCTTCCGCCGCGCGGGCGACCACGCGGCGCGGCAGGACCTTCCCGAGACGCTGCGCGCGAGCTTCGAGACGCAGCCCACGACCCCCGCGGGGTGGTCCGCGGCGGCGGCGCGGTTGGGCCCGCAGCGGCAGATGGCGGTGCTCGCGGCGCTGTCGTCGATGGGCCAGGGAGGCCTCGCGAACCTGCTGACGAGCGGCGCCACCGGCGGCATCGGCGGCATCGGGAGCGCGGCGAACGGCAGCCTGGGCGGCGTCGGCCTCTCGCTGCGCGGCGGGTACTTCAGGGTGGTGGACCTCGACCGCGTCGACCCGTGGATGCACGCGCGCCAGGCGCTGAGCGCGCCCACGGTGCGGAGGGCGCTGGCCGCGTGCGTGCGCGAGGGCGTGTCGAGCTACCGCGTGTCGCTCACGGTGTCTCCCGCGGGCGCGGTCGACGACGTGACGGTCACGCCGCGCACGGTGTCTCCGTTGGCGCCCGACGCGACGGGGTGCCTCGCGCAGGCGTTGCGCGCGACGGCGTGGCCGTGCCCGCGCTCGAACGCCGCGACGCCCGTCGAGGTCACGCTCTGCGTGGGCGCGCGGTAGAGCGCGAAGGCGTGGTATGCGGGCGCGATGAAGCTGTATTTCAACCCGCAGAGCCGCGCGACCATCGCCCGCTGGATGCTCGAAGAGGCCGGCGTCGCGTACGAGATCGTGCCCATCGACTTCCAGACGCGCGAGCACAAGGCGCCGGAGTTCCTCGCGATCAACCCCGCGGGAAAGCTCCCCGCGCTGGTCGACGGCGACACGCGCCTCTTCGAGAACGTCGCGATCGGGCTCTACATCGCTGACAGGTACCCCGAGAAGAAGCTCGCTCCCGCGATCGACGCGCCGGAGCGCGGTCGCTACCTCTCGCTGATGGTGTACGCCACGGCGCAGTTGGAGCCCGCGATGGGCGACGAGATGATGAAGCTGACCTACCACCCGTCGCGGGGGTGGGGGGACTACGCGTCGGCCGAGGCCGCCATCGCGCGAGAGCTCGGCGACGGCCCCTACCTCTTCGGCGAGTGGTTCACCGCCGCCGACGTGATGATCGGATCGATCTTCGCGTGGAAGCGCCGCTTCGGCAGCGAGCTCGGCCACGCGTCGCTCAACGCGTACGTCGACCGGCTGATGGCGCGCCCTGCTGCCGCCGCGCTCCGCGGGGGCTGAACCCGCTCAGTGCGGCGTGGTGAGCTGCTCGTCGCGCGTGAGCCCCACCGCGGTCGCGACGTCGTCGCGGTAGTCCTGCCAGAGCGCGAGGGCGTCGGTGAGAGCGTCGACGCACGCGGCGCGGTCGCCCTCGGGCGCGTGGTCGAGGATCGACCGCCACGCCGACGCCCGGTGGTTCCCTTCGACGGCGCGGTGCGCCTTGGTGAGCGCGAGGGAGGACAGCGGCAGCCCGTAATGCTTCACCAGCGGGTGTTCGCTCAAGGGAGGCTCCGGCCGCGCGGGCGCGGATGGGTCGAGCACGCTGCGGTCGTGCCGCGTGCCTTCGAGGAAGAGCGTCGTCACCGTGGCGGCCACGGCCCACCCGCGCGCTTGCGTCGCGTGGTCGAGGAAGGCCCGATACCGCCGCGCCGCGGGCAGGAGCGTGACGCGCTCGAAGCGCGAGAGGTCCATGCCGAGCCCGCGGGGGTACTCGAGGAAGAGCTCGGGGTGCGGGCGCTTCGCGGCGATGCCGCCGGTCTCTTCTTCGTAGACGTTCTCGATGAGCTCTCGCCGCACGCTCGCGATCGGGCACTGCACGTAGGCCCGCGCGACGAGCACCGGAAAGTCACGGACGTAGACCTCCCACTCCTGTTCCAGGTGGAGGTGGAGCCACTCCTTCGCGACGCGCCCCTGGGTGAAGTGCGGCCACGCCCAGTGGGCCTTGCGCTCCATCACGGCGAGGAGCGCCTCACGGGTAACCGCCCCGAGGTCGGCGTCACTGCGTAGCGGTCACGCTGCGGACGCCGCGTTCTCGTCGCAGTAGCGTCGAGCCCGAGCGGGCGAGGCGTGTCCGCTCCCCGCGCTGCCGCTCGCCGCCGTGCAGGCGCGCGTCGTCCTCCGCCTCGACGATCTCCCCCTCGTCGAGGTTCAGCGCGCTCGTCGATGGATCTGCTGGCCGGTGTGCTCGCGCAGGAAGTCCTCGGCGACGGTCATCAGCCGCTCATCGAGCTGCACCATCAGCGTCTGCAACCGCGCCGAGAGCTCGTCGAGCACCTGCGGCTCGGCGCGCACGCTGAAGGTCGCGCGGCGCTTCGCTCGGCTCAGTTCCGCGCCCATCTGCGCGCACAACGCGCTCAAGAGCACCTGACCGAAGCGGTCCTCGATCGTGTACTCCTGCACGCTCCTCAGAGCCGTGCCGCAGTGGCTGCAGTGCGGGCCGTGCACGTGAGGGGTGGACGACGACCTGGGGCGCTCGGTGCTCATCGTGAAGAACTCCTCGATGCCTGGGCTACCACGGCCCCTACGCTGCGCGTGAAACGTCACCATCCTCGGAGACCTCGCCCGCGAGGCTCGGCCGCGGCGGCAGGCGCAGCGACGGATCGGCCTCGACCATCGCGTCGGGCAACAGCTCCCGCAACCGCGTGCGCGGGTGCCCCGCGATGAGCTTCGTCGCCACCGCGTGCAGGTACGCCCGCGGGTTGAGGCCCTGCGCCAGCGCCGTCGCGCAGAGCGTGTAGGCGGCGGCCCAACGCCTGGCGTGCTCCTGGTCTCCCATGAAGAGCCACGTGTGCCTTCCCAGAGCCCAGGGCCTCAGGGCGCGCTCGGAGGCGTTGTTGGTCACCTCGATCGCGCCGTCGAAGACGAACAGGCACAGCCGCAGCCACTGCCGCTGCAGGTACGTCAGCGCCGCGCCCAGCGTTGACTTCGGCTCCACCGTGGGCGCGAGCGTGAGCACCCACTCTCGCAGCGCCTGTAGCACCGCCACGCTCTCGGTCTCGCGCAGCTTCTGCCGCGCGGCTACGTCGAGCCCCGCGCGGTCGGCGCGGCGCTCGATCGCGAAGAGCTTCGCGTAGATCTGCAAGCCCTCCATCGCCCGCAGGTCACCGCGACGCGTGGCCTCGACCAGACGCCGTCGCCCGTGCGAGTGGCATCCCGGTCGACGGCGCTCGAACTTCTTCTCGATGAAGTTGGTGGTGCTCGTGCCGTCGCACTGGAAGCTGTCGGCCTCGGCGCCCGCGATCACCGCCTCGATCGCGTCGGCGTCGCCGCTACAGAGCGGAGCGAAGTAGATCCAGCGGCCGTCGCCCAAGAGGGTCCACAGCGTGTCGCGGGTGAATCCGTCGGGGGCGCTGCGGTCGAGCACCTTGAGCGAGGTGGAGTCCATCTGCACCCGCGCGCTGCGGCGCACCTCGGCGAGGACCTCGTCGGCCACGGGCACCATCAGCGCCAGAAGCTCCGAGGCCGCGCGCCCGAGCGTGCTGGCCGCCACCGGCGCGCCCTGCCGCTGAAGGTTTCGCGCCTGCCGCTCGATGGGCATCGCGTCGAGCACCTTGGAGGCCACCGCCTCGGTGATGAGCGTGGGCCCGAGGATGCCGCCGTCCAGCACCGAGGGCGGGGCCTTGGCGCGCACGATGGCGTCGCAGCAGGGGCACGCCAGCGTCTCGTCCACGCGGCACCGCACGACTACCCGCGCGGGGATCATCTCGATCGTGCGCACGCAGCGCGGCGTCAACGGTCTCATGGCCACCCCGCAGGTGCCGCAGGTGCGCAGCGCCTCGGGCACGAGGTTGGGCACCTCGATCTCGGGCAGCCCCTTGGGAATCGGCTGACGCGGTCGAGGCTTGGGCCGTGCGGGCTTGTCCTTGGCGGGCTCGGACGCGCCCTGCGCGGGCGTCGCCGCGGGGGCAGGGGCCACGTCGTTGAGGGGCACCGCGAAGGCGAAGCTGAGCTGCCGCTCGACCCGCGCGAGGCGCTCCGAGGGTGGCTGCGCGCTGCGTCCCGCGAGGCGCTGGCGCAGAAGAGTGTTCTGCGCGAAGAGCGCGCGGATCATCTGCAGCACCACGGTGACCACCGCGGCGAAGGCCGCGCCCGGAAGTTGTCCCCGCAGCCACGCCTCGAAGGCCGACAGGTCCAGGTCCTGGGTGCGGATGGAGGGTGCGCGCATCGCGAGGGACTCGCTCGCTGCGATGCATCTGCAGGGCGAGCGGTCTCTGCGAAAGGCGCGTGTCGATCAGGGCCGCCGAGGGCTCCAGCGAGGTCGGTGGTGGGCGCCGCGCAGGTCGATCCCCTCGAGCAGGAGCAACAGCTCGGCGTGCTCCAGGGGACGGCTGCGCGCGTCGGGCGACGGCTCCCACGGGAGGTGGAACCGACCGCGCTCGAGGCGTTTGAGCAGCAGCCAGTAGCCGTTGTGCGAGAAGTACAAGACACGCGCCCGGTCGCGACGCCGAGACAGGAAGAGGTACAGGTCGCCGTTGAGCGGGTCGTGCCCGAGCGTGGCGCGCACGACGGCGGCCAGGCCATCGATGCCCTTGCGCCCGTCGACCGGCTCGGTGGCGGCGAAGACGCGCACCGTGGGGGGCAAGGTCAGCACGTCGTGCGCTCCGCGCGAAGGATCGCCACCACCGCCGCGAGCTCGGCGGGGACGACGGCCCCCTCGACGCCCAAGCACGTGCCGCAGGGCAGAACGATCTCGTAGCGAGTGGGGGTGGGCGCGAGCGCGGCGACGGTCGGGGCCAGCTCGACGAAGCGCACCGCGCGATCGGGCGCGGGGCCGCGACGGAGTCGACGGCGACAGGCGTACAGACGGCGCGGGTCGATGCCGTGAGTGCGCGCGAAGTCGGCGACCGTGGTCGCGGTGGCGTCGAGCGCGTCGAGCACGACGCGCGCGTCGTCGGTCGACCAGTACGGCCGCTTCAGGATCGCGGACAGGGAGCTGCGGGCGGTACGGGGCACGGGGAACCTCCGTGCGCGTACGTGACAGCGAAGAGCGGCGACGTCACCACGCCGAGATCGGGGCGGTTACATCCATCGGTATTCATAGGGGAACAGCGTAGTGCGTGGAGTGACGTGGCGCGACCGCGCGGCGGGGCTGCGGTGTGGGGCGCGCGTTCTCGCTCAACGCTCTCGCTCAGTACGGCCCGAGGAAGCGCTCGCCGTTGAAGTGGATCATGTGCGACGGCGCGTCGGCCACCCACACCTCCGTCTCCCACGACAGGTCGGCGAGGTACCTCGTCATCGCGCGGCGGTCCGCGAAGGCCGTCACGTACACGAGGCCCGCGGTCGACGCACCGAACAGCGCCGCGAGCTCCGCCCTGCGCTTCGGGTTCACCGGCCCGTGGCTCGTCACCGCCTCGACCAGCACCAGCCACCCCATCGCGCGGTGGTGGATCACCACGTCGGGCATCCTCCCGTGCTCGTCGACGGTCACCCCGAGCGCCGTGAGCCCCGCCTCGTCGAAGTGCGCGAACTTCGACGCCGTGTCTCCGAGGTACAACACCGACGCGCCCGGCGTGAAGCGCGGGCAGAACTCGTCGATCACCCGCTTGACCAGGTCGTTGTGCGCCCCCGGCGAGAGCTTCACCGCGCGCCCTCCCACGTCGACGGGGACGCGATCCATCTCCCGCGCCTGCGCGTACTGCGCCTGCAGCGTCTGCCGCGACGACAGCCACGCCGCGAGCGTCGGCGCCCACGCGCTCGTCCCGTAGGCGCGCAGCGCGTCGAGCACCCCCGCCTCGACCTGATAGACCGCCTTCGGGCTGTTGGTCGGGCGCTTGGGCGCGTCGGGGTTCTCGACCGCGATCCCCGCGTCGACGAACTGGTGCACCGTGAAGCGGCGCACCGTCTCACGGGTGTTGGGGGCGTAGGTCTTTCCGTAGTGGCGCTCGAAGAACTGCATCATCGGCGTGATGCCCCGCAGCGGCGCCGAGGCCTCGCTCCACGGCCGCGTCGGCGGCAGGTCGAGGAGCGCGAGCAGCGTCAGCGCCGAGCGCTCGTTCTGCTGCTCCGGCGGGAGCCCGAGGTCCTTCAAGATCCCGATGGCGTCGTCGATGCGTGCCTTCGCCGCCACCGGGTCGATCGGTTCGTCGTCGCGATCACTCATCGGGAACAACACCTCTTCGATGACGCCGTCGAGCGCCCGCTGCTCCAGCGCCCGGTCACCGACCGCGGCGGCGAGGGCGACGAGCTGCTCCTGCGTGGGGTAGGGCATCCGGCGGAGGTCCGTCGCGTTGACCTGGGTGTGACCGCTCCACGCGCGAAAGTGCGCGTCGGCCAGCGTCGAGTTGAGCCACGCCGCGAGCCCCCGCGCGAGCATGGGGTCGAGCCCGCGACCGCCCGCGTGAAACACATTGAGGTGGTTCTCGAAGCCCACCCGAGGGCCCTCGTATACGACGGCCACGATGCGACGCGGCTCCTCCTTCGCCGAGAAGCGTCGGGTGAGCACGTAGGTGCCCGCGGGCAGGAGCAGCGCGGCGGTCTCCGCACACGCAACAATCGCGTTGGGCTTGCGCCCCTCGGGCTTCGGCCAGCGGATCGCGCCGCGCTCGAAGTGCGAGGGGTAGATCAAGGGCGCGGTGTCACGACCAGGGACGTCGCGCAGGTGCTCCTTCGCGCGAAAGTCCACCACGCGACCGGTGGAGACCTGCGCGCCCATCGCGTCGAGGGAACCCCGGAGAGACTCCACGCGCTCACCCACTGCGCGGCCTACGCCGTCGGAGACGATGTGCAGCACCCGCTGCGGGTCGCTCGGGTGAACGACCTGCTCGTAGGGCACCGCGCGCTGTGAGGGGCAGGGATCGTCAGGCGACTCGCTCGACGACACCACCACGGGGCCGCTCGCCGACGGGTCCTTCAGCGCGTGGAGGATGAGCGTCTCTTGAAGGACCTCGTCATCGTTGAAGGCCTTGTCGCGCCGGTCGAAGACGTGGAGCCGTCGCAGGCGCGTCGCCGCGAGCAGGCGCTCTCGGAAGGGTCGGAAGTACGGCCCGTTGCAGAAGCTCCGAGGGGTGATGGCGACGAGCTCTCCGCCGGGGGAGAGGAGGTCGACCGCGAGCGCGAGGAAGGCCGCGTAGAGGTTGGTCGTCTCGAGCCCGACCCTCCGCATCGCCGCGCGCGCGGGAGAGTCGGTGCGGATCTTGTGATAGGGCGGGTTGAGGATCGCGAGGTCGAAGCCGCGGCGCGACTTGCGAAAGAGTCCTCCGTCGAGGGTCGCGACGCTCGCCTCGATGAAGTCCTCCGTGTGCACGACGCCCGTGAAGCGGACGCCCCGCGCGCGGCAGAGCGCGCCGCAGGCGTCGAGGGTCGCGCGGAGGTGCGCCGCCAGCGTGGGGTCGATCTCCCAAGCCTCAATCGTGATCAAAGAGGGGAGACGCGCGCGGGTGAGGAGCGACTCGACGAGCGCCGCGCTGAGCGATCCCACACCGGCTCCAGCGTCGAGGACGCGGAGCGTGTCGCCCGTCGCGACTGGCAGTGAAGCCATGAACGAGGCCACGGGCGCCGGGGTCATGAACTGACCCAGCTCGGAGCGACGTGATGGGTTGAGCTTGCGGCTGGCGTCGAGCCGGACGAGGTCGACGCGGGAGAGGAGAGAGGGCTCCTCCGCGACGAGGCGTGAGAGCGTCGCGGAGGGCCTTGGCATCAGCCGCTAGTGGTGAAGGAAAGGGCTGACGAACTCAAGGGTCACGAGCACCCCATCGAGTTCCCGCAGTTGAGGCAGCGGTAGCACGCGCCGTTGCGGACGGTGATGTGCCCACACACGCTGCACATCGGCGCGTCGCCCATCATCTTCGAGAGCTGGCGGTCGAGCACGCTGCCGCCCTCGCTGCCCGTCGTCGTCGCCGCGTACGCGCTCTGCGTCACCGGCGCGAGCGCGGGGGTCGTGTCCTCGGGGGCGTCCTCCGGCGGGACGTGCGCGAACTCGTAGCGGTGCAGGTACTCCACGCCGAGCACGCGGAACACGTAGTCGATGATGCTCGTCGCGAACTTGATGTTCGGGTGACCCTCAACGCCGCCCTGCGGCTCGAAGCGCGTGAAGGTGAACTGCTCCACGAACTCCGCCAGCGGCACGCCGTGCTGGAGCCCCATCGACACCGCGATCGCGAAGGCGTTCATCATCGAACGGAAGGCCGCGCCCTCCTTGTGCATGTCGATGAAGATCTCGCCGAGCTGGCCGTCCTCGTACTCGCCGGTGCGCAAGAAGACCTTGTGCCCGCCGATGCGCGCCTCCTGCGTGAAGCCGCGGCGCTTCTTCGGCAGCCGGTAGCGGATCGCCCGCTGCGGCCCGAGCGCGGGGCGCTTGGAGAAGAGCGGCCCGAAGTCTCCGCCCACCTCGGCGCCCGTCGCGACCGCCGTCGCGGGAGCTTCGGCCTTCACCAGCGTCTTCTCCGCCGGCTTCGCCTCGACCGCCTCGGCCTTCTTCTCCTTCTTGTCGCTGCCCGACGAGAGGGGCTGGCTCGCCTTGCACCCGTCGCGGTAGAGCGCGACGGCCTTCAGGCCCAGCTTCCAGCCCTCCATGTAGATCTCGGCCACGTCGTCGACGGTGGCGTCGTGCGGCAGGTTCACCGTCTTCGAGATCGCGCCCGAGAGGAAGGGCTGCACCGCCGCCATCATCCGCACGTGCGACATCGGCGCGAGGAAGCGCTCGCCGTGACGTCCGCAGCGGTTGGCGCAGTCGAACACCGGCAGGTGCTCGGGGCGCAGGTGCGGCGCGCCCTCGACCGTCGCGCGTCCGAGGCAGTGGTCGCCGAGCGCGTCGATCTCGCCCTGGGTCAACCCCCAGTGGCGGAGCATCGAGAAGCCCGCGCCCTTCGCCTCATCACCGAGCCCCATGCGCTTCAAGAGGTCATCGCCCAGCGTGAAGGCCGAGAAGGCCTGCTCGATGGAGAACGCCCCCGGCAGCGCGGCCTCGACCCGACGGATGTCGTCGTTGGTGAAGCCCTTGCCCGTGAGGAACTCCCGCGTGACCTTCGGCGCGCCGAGGAAGGTGTTGGTCCCGATCACCCACCCGATGACCTCGGCGATCTGCGCCGCGCTGTAGCCCAGGCGGTGCAGCGCGCGCTCCACCGACGCGTTCACGATCTTGAAGTAGCCGCCGCCCGCGAGCTTCTTGAACTTCACCAGCGCGAAGTCGGGCTCGATGCCCGTCGTGTCGCAGTCCATGAGAAGGCCGATGGTGCCGGTGGGCGCGAGCACCGTCGCCTGCGCGTTGCGGTAGCCGTAGCGCTCTCCGAGGTGCACGGCCTGGTCCCAGTCTTCGCGCGCGGCGCGCAGGAGCTCGTCGGGGCACTGCGCGGCGTCGATCGCGTAGGCCGCGTCGCGGTGCTTGCGCATCACGCGGAGCATCGGCTCGCGGTTCTTCGCGTAGCCCGCGAAGGGCCCCTTGTGCGCGGCCACCTCGGCGCTCACCCGGTACGCCTGCCCCGTGAGGATGGCCGTGAGCGACGCCGCCACCGCGCGGCCGCGGTCGGAGTCGTAGGGCAGCCCCATGATCATCAGCATCGTGCCGAGGTTGGCGTAGCCGAGGCCCAGCGGGCGGTAGTCGTGGGAGTTCTGCGCGATGGTCTTCGTCGGGTACGACGAGAAATCGACGAGGATCTCCTGCGCGAGGAAGAACACCCGCGCCGCGTGGCGGTAGCCCTCGACGTCGAAGCTCAGCTCGCCGTCGGGAGACTCCTTGAGGAACTTGGTCAGGTTCAGCGACGACAGGTTGCAGGCCGTGTCATCGAGGAACATGTACTCCGAGCATGGATTACTGGCGTTGATGCGCCCGGTGTTCGCGCAGGTGTGCCAGTCGTTGATGGTGGTGTCGTACTGCACGCCTGGGTCGGCGCAGCTCCACGCGCTCTCGGCGACCTTCTTCCACAGCTCCTTCGCGCGGAGCGTGTCGCAGACCTTGCCCGAGGTGCGGAAGCGCGTCTGCCACTCGGAGTCGCTCTGCACCGCGCGCATGAAGTCGTCGCTGACGCGCACGGAGTTGTTCGAGTTCTGGCCCGAGACGGTGTGGTAGGCCTCGCCGTTGAAGTCCGAGGGGTAGCCCGCGGCGATGAGGGCCTGGGCCTTCTTCTCCTCCTTCATCTTCCACTCGATGAAGTCGACGATCTCGGGGTGGTCCATGTCGAGGCAGACCATCTTCGCGGCGCGCCGCGTGGTGCCGCCGCTCTTGGTGCTCCCCGCCGCGCGGTCGAAGACCTCGAGGAAGGACATCAGCCCCGACGAGGTCCCGCCGCCCGAGAGCTTCTCCTGACGTCCGCGCAGGGCGGAGAAGTTCGAGCCCGTGCCGCTGCCGTACTTGAAGAGCCGGGCCTCGTTCTTCACCAGGTCGAAGATCGACATCAGGTCGTCGCCGACGCTCTGGATGAAGCACGCGCTGCACTGCGGCCGCTCGTACGCGCTCGAGGTCTCGGCCACGCAGGAGTGGGCCTCGTCCCACGCCCAGTTCCCGCCGCTGCCGGCGATGTTGTAGCGCTGAAAGAGCCCGCAGTTGAACCACACCGGCGAGTTGAACGCGCCGTACTGGTTCACCATCAGCCACGAGAGCTCGGCCTCGAAGGTGTCGGCCTCGGCCGCCGTGGTGAAGTACCCGCGCTCCTCGCCCGCCTCACGGATCGAGTGCGCGATGCGGTACACCACCTGCCGCACGCTGGTCTCGCCCTTCGCGGGGTCGCCGAAGAGCCCCGCGCGGCGGAAGTACTTCGACACCACGATGTCGGTCGCGAGCTGCGACCAGCCCGACGGGACCTCGGCCCCGCGCGTCGCCGCGACCACCGACCCGTCGGGGTTCGAGATCACGCTGTCGCGCTTGTCGTAGGTCACCGAGTCGAGCGGGTCGTGGCCCGGCGCCGTGTATCGACGACCGACCAGCGCGGCGCGGGCGGGCTTGTCAGCCCCCTTCGCCTTCGCCGAGACGGCCTTGGCCTTGCCGTTGGTCTTGCTCTGGATCGGTCCGTCGATGCTCAAGACACACCTCTCGTGGTCGGTAGAAATGCCGAGGCCCCGACGTCCTAGGCCCAGACCTCACGGCCCGTAACCCTCGACGCCCGTCGTCGCCGCCTCCGCGGCGCCTTCGTTGGGGTGGGACGTCCACCGTGCACCCTGGGTCGCCGGCGGCGCTAGTTCTCGGACACATCTCTGCGACGGCCCCTCGCGCCCATAGGGGCCGTCCCGAAGCAACGACGCGACGTCGCCCCTTGGCACGATCGCTGTAACCGTCACCCCCCGACCACGAAACCCCGACGTCGCAAGCGGCGACGAGGCACCGCTCGCGAAACTCCCTGGATACCCAGGTGGATTCGCGCGCCGCCCTCGCGCATCGAACGCCCGTGCGCCCACTCGTGAGAGCATCCACGGCCATGCGCTCGCTCCGCGTCGCCGCCCTCGCCCTCTGCGCGACCGTCACCCTGAGCTGTGGGCCGACGGTGAACCGCGACCTCACGGAGATCCCGCAGCGGCAGATCACCTACGACGACATGTGCCGCCTGCAGTCGTGGTTCGACCAGCGCGCCGCGACGCGGCACCGGCCCTACCGCGCGCTGCAAGAGCAGTCGACGGAGACCGAGCGCACCGAGCGCGACGAGTCGGGCCAGCTCCGGCACCTCATGCTCGGCGAGGGCACCTACGAGGTCCGCGACCGGCGCTCGCGCCAGCGGCTCCAACAGGTCCTCCGCGAGGAGTACCGACGCCTGCCGCGCATGCGCCTCGACGGCCGCGAGTCGCGCGTGCGCGTCACCCTCGGCTGGTGGGGCTCGGGCACCATCCGGCGGATCCGCCCCGACACCGACATCACCGTGCGCGTCGACGACGAGAGCTACACCCTGCCGCCGCACCCCTGCGTCGCGGAGTTCCTCTTCGGCGACGAGGCCTACGCGATGCGCCGCCGCGTGCTCCACGCCGACAGCGCCCGCGCGCGCGGAGAGATCCCCGCCGACTACCTCGACGGGGGCGCCGACGCCGACGCCGCGAGCGGCGTGGGCGACGGGGACGACGGGGGCGCGGCGCCATAAGCGACGTCCGTGTCGTGTTACCGACGTCGCCCGTCGCGCCCGCTCAGCCCGCCGAGGGCGCGGGCGCGTCGGCCGCGCGGATCGCCTTCGCCATCGCGTAGCCCGCGAAGCCCAGGGCGAGCGCCGAGGTGACCGCGAGCACGGCCAGCGCCGCGCCGCCCGCGCGCTCGTCGGGGTCGCTGAAGCGAGAGCCCACCACCGACACGGCGTTGTTCAGCGCGTGCGCCGCGATGGCCGGGCGGATCGAGCGCGCGCCGTCGGCCAGCGCCCCCAGGATCACCCCAGCGCCCACCGCGAAGAACGAGTGCACCGGGTCGAGGTGCGCGACGCCGAAGAGCACCGCCGTCACGCCGATCGCGGCGCGGGGGCCCCAGCGGTCGCGAAGGCGCGTCTGCACGTAGCCGCGGAAGAAGACCTCCTCGGCGGCGCCCGCGCCGGCGCCCACGAGCAGCACCAGGGCGGCGAACTCGGCGGGGCTCGAGCGGTGGATCATCCGCGCGATCTCGTGCGCCGACGAGGGCAGGCCCAGCGCCTCGCGCGCGGCGTCGCAGAGCGTGCCCCACCCGAGGAGGGCCGCGAAGGCGAGCGCGCCCATGGCCGCGGGCGCCCGCGAGCGGCCGAGCGAGAGCCGGTCGACGACGCGCTTCGGAGAGAGCGCCGCCGCGGCGAAGGCCACGCCCGCGAAGGTCGCGATGGACGCCAGCGCCGCGACCACCAGCATCGACGGCGTCGCGCCCTCGCGCAGCACCTCGCGGAGCGCCGCCTCGGTGACCTTGTGGTCGGGCGCGCGCTCGGCCGCGATGAGCGCCGCGCGCATCAGGGTCACCCCCATCTGCGCGGCCATCAGCGCCGCGACCGCGAGGCACGCGACCGCGACGGTCCACACCCGCGGGCGGGGCGGCGGAGAGAGGAAGGGCGCGGGCGCGCGGTACGCGGTGTGTTCCATCGGCGACTCCCTCTCGGCCTTTGCGGTCTTCGCGCGATTGCACCCCAGGGGCGGGCGCCGTGGCAAGCGTTCCTTCCGTTGACGGCGCGATCGACCCGGGGTCTAGAATCGCCAACGTCGCGCCGGGCTCGCGCCCGTCGTGCCCCATCGCACCCACCGGGGAGGCGCGGCGCCCGCGCCATCGAGAGGCCACCGCCGTGCAGCCCAGACGACAGGCTTTCTTCGCGTTCGTCTCCCTCGCGCTCCTCGGCGCCGGCTACGCCACCGCGGGGCTCCTCCAAGACGCCCGCCCCGCGACGCCCGCGCCGGGGGCCGCGC
This sequence comes from Polyangiales bacterium, assembly GCA_041389825.1. Lineage (GTDB taxonomy): Bacteria > Myxococcota_A > Polyangia > Polyangiales > JAEYZO01. The sequence continues at coordinate 43,347 of JAWKRC010000005.1, forward strand.
CCGCGCCCGTGCGCCTGCGGCGCAACCACAACTTCGCCGAGACCACGATCCAGCCGCCGTACATCCCCGAGGCCGACGCGCTGCGAGAGTCGCTCGACGCGCCCCTGCGGCTGAGGCCCGACCAGCGCTTCGTGCTCGCCGCCGCGCTCCTCGGCGCGCGCGACCTCGACCACCGGTGGAACGACGGCTGGGACCTCTCCCTCGCCGCGGCCCCCGACCGCGCCCTCGCCCACGTCGACGCGCTGCCCACCTTCGAGTCGCTCCTCGTAGCGACCGCGACCTGCGCGGGCCTCCGCGTCGAGGCCGCGCCCGCGCCCGCGCCCACTACCGAAGCCGCGCCCGCGCCCGCGCCCACGCCCATCGAAGCCGCGCCTGAGCCCGCGCCCGACGCGCGGCCCCACCGCCGTCGCCACCACGCCTCGCGCCACGCGGGACGTCGTCACCGCCGTCGCGTCGTGCCCGCGAGCGCGCCCGCGATGACCCCGCCCGAGGCGCCCGCCGTCGCGCCCGCCGCGACGAGCGAGGCCCTCTCTCGCGCGTGGACCTTCGCCGTCACCGACGACCTCCTCGGCGGCGCCGACCCGCTCGCGGCGTGGGCCCTCGCGGCGGTGATCCGCGCGCGCGCGTCGGGGCACCGCGACCTCGACGCCGAGGCCGTGCTCGCCGACGCGATGGGGTACCGCGCCGAGGCCCTCGCCCTCGCGCGCCAGGCGCAGGACCTCACCGCCCGCGCGTGGGTGCGCCGCGACCTGTCGACGCTCTCGCGCCGCGCCTCCGAGGGAGACGCGCGCGCCGCCGTGATGCTCCTGCGCGCGCAGGCCGAGCGCGACGACGGCGCGGGCGTGGCCGCCACGCTCGAGCGACACCTCGGCGGCGACGCGACGCGACCCGAGCTCGCCATCCCGGCGCTCGATCGCTTTCACGGCCCCGACGCGCTCGACGCGCGGCGCGCCGACGCCCTCACGCTCACCGCCCGCGTGGTCGAGCGCGCGGTGACCGCGCTCGCCCCCGAGGCGCGCGCCCCCGCCGACGCCGCGCCCTTCGCCCGCGTCGACCTCGCCCTGCGCGGGTGCAGCGACGGAGACGACCCCGGCCGCTGCGCCGCCCGCGCCGCCCGGCTGCGCGCCCTCTCGGCCACGGCCCTGTGGCGCGCGGTGCTCGTCCCCGCGCGGTCGCTGCGCGTGCCCGCCGAGGCCGAGGCGATCCTCACCTCCGCGGGGGCGGCGACGGACCCCTTCCTCTCGCAGGCCCTCGCGTGGGCGGGCGAGCGCGTCGCCGTCGAGGACCACCGCGACCTCGACCCCGACGCCCTCTCGGCGCACCCGACGCGCTTCCCCCTCCTCGGGCACACGCCCCTGTCGATGTCGACGGACGCGGCCCTCGACCAGCGCATGGTCTACAGCCTCCCCGCGCAGCGCGACGTCGAGCGCCTCGCCGCGGCCCTCGACGGCCGCCCCGCGCACCGCGCCGCCGTGGGCTCGCTCCTCGCCGCGCAGGCCGTCGACGTGCTCCGCGGACGTCGCCTCACCGCCTCGGCCATGGCCGCAGCGCCGGGCGACTACGTCTTCAGCGAGGCCTTCGCGCTGCGTCGCTCGGGCGACCTCGACGCGCTCCTCGCCCTCTCGCGCGAGCGCGACCGCCCGCTGCCCGCGCGGATCGCTGCCCTGCGCGCCGTCGACGCCACGGGCGACGCGGGCCGACGCGCCGACGAGGCCTGGGAGGCCCTGGAGCGCGACGAGGACGACGACTACACCGTCGTGCTCGCGCACCTCCGCTGGCTCGCGTCGCACGACCGCCACGCCGACGTCCGCGCGCGGGCGCGGCGGTGGCTCACGGCGCACCCCGCGGCGACGGGCTTCGACCGGCTGCTCATTTCTGAGCAGATGGCCAGCGCTTCGATCGCGCTCGGTCACCCCGACGAGGCCTGGGAGGCCCTCGGCCCGCTGACCTCGTCGTGGCAGGGGAACGTGATGGAAACCGCGGCGCTCGCCCTCTCTCGCCTCGGGCAGCACGACGAGGCCGAGGCCATGATGGCCCGTGTCGCGGATCGCTACGGGCTCACCCCGCGCACGGCGGCCACGCAGGCCGAGCTCCGGTGGCGCCGCGGCGCGCACGCGGCGGCGGCGCGGGGCCTCGCGCGGGTCTTCGCCGGAGAGGCGCAGCACGCGGCGTGGCAGGAGTTCGTCACCCCGGCCTTCGCGGCGGTGTTCGGCGACGGGCGCGACGTGGGCGAGGCCGTCGACGCCGTGTGCGCCGCGGGCATCGCGCCGGTGAAGCTCCTCGCGCTCGGGCAGGGCCTCGGACGTCGCGGGCTCGCGGGCGTGGGCGCGGCGGTGCTGGAGCGCGCCCAGGCGCAGGGCGGCGACCGGCTCGAGCAGCTCGCCGCGGCGTGGGACCTCAAGCGGCGCGGCCCCGGCGGGGAGCCCGTCGCGACGCAGTGGATCCGCGCGCAGGTGCCCGCGGGGGCGCGGCCGATGTTCTCGATGATCGCCTACGGGCAGGGCCTCGACCCGCTGCTGTGGGAGGTGGCCGAGCCCGGCGGCGACGGCGAGGGCGCGGAGATGGTGTGGCTCCTGCGCACCGCGGCCTCGGTGCGTCGCGGCCCCGCCGACCCGCACCGCGCCGAGCTGATGGACCACGCGCAGAGCGGCGGGAGCGCGAGCCGCTACCGGGTGATGTCGCGCTACCTCCTCGGGCTCGACGACGTCTCGGTGATGCCTCCGCTCGGGCAGAGCCCGCGCCCCGCGACGGAGGTGGCCTACTACCTCGGCGTCGCGGCCGAGGCGCGCGGCGACGTCACCCTCGCGCACGACTGGTACCGCCGCGCCGTGCTCGTGGGCTCGCGCATCGACGGCGAGTGGCGCTGGGCCATCAACCGCCTCGCGGAGCTGCGCGGCCACCCCGCGCTGCGCGAGGCCGCGCGGCCGTGACGCTCAATTGCAGCGGTGCGCGTGGCAGCCGGGCGCGTCGTTGGCGGCGCGCGCGGTGAGCCCGTGGCGGCCCGTGGCGTTGCAGGCGTAGAAGGGCGGCGCGGTCTCGGTCCCCGGCTGCACGTTGCGGTGCAGGCCGCACTGGCAGGTGCCGAGGCGCGTCTCGAAGCAGAGCTCGATGTCGGCGGCGACGGGGCAGTCGTTGCGCACCAGCACCTCGACGCTGTCGAAGTCGGCGCAGTGCTGGCCGCGCGCGGCCCAGGTCACCTCGACGCAGCCGTCGAGCACGCTGCACGCGGGGGCGAGGCCCGGCGTCACGCCCGCGCTCGACCCGCAGCGCGAGGCGTCGGCCGCGCACACCGTGAGCCCGCTCGCGCCCGTGAGGCAGCAAGACGCGGGCAGTCGCCGTCGGTCGCGCAGGTCGGGGCGGCACGCCACCACGTCGCGGTCGGTCACGCAGGTCTGGCCCGCCTGCAGGGCGGGTCGCACCGGGGCCGCACGGGCGCGCCCGGGAGGCAGCGGAACGTTCGCGCTCGGCGCGCAGACGTTCCGCGTGACGGCTCCGGTCGCGTCGCCCACCGCGACGCAGCAGCCCGAGGCGCAGTCGGCGTTCGCCGCGCAGGACCCGCCGCACTGCACGCCCTCGCTCCCCCAGTCGACGCAGAGCGCGCCCTCGTCGCAGCGGGTGGCGCCGCACTGCACCCGACCGCCCGCGCCGCCCGTGGCCCACGCGGCCTCGACGCACACGCCGCGGCCCGGGGTCGAGACGAACTCCGCGCAGATCGCGGGGCCCTCGGGGGCGGCGGGGCAGGCGTCTCCACGGGCGCAGGGCGCGCCGCAGCGGCAGTCGTCGGCGTCGCGGCAGATGATCGACTGGCCCGCGGGGCAGTCGTCTTGCGGGGCCGAGGTGCACGCGACGAGCGCGAGCGCGGCCGTCAACCAAAGGAAGCGCACGGCCCCACAGGGTGCCGAGGTCGGCCCGCCGGAGCAACCGCGCGCTTGGAGCGGACGGCGCCGGGCGGCGACAATGCCGTCCCGTGTCGAGCGCACCCCGTGGCCGATGGACCGCCCTGCTCCTCGCGTTGACGGCCGCGGCCTTCGCGCCCGGCCTCTCTGGCGGCTTCGTGTGGGACGACGCGCGGCTCATCGTGAGCAACCGCTTCGTGCGCCACCCCGACTCGCTCCTGCGGGTCTTCACCACGGGCTTCTGGGACGTCTCCTCGCTCTCGACCGCGGGGAGCGCGAGCTACTGGCGCCCGCTGGTCACCCTCGCCTACGTCGCCCAGTGGAGGCTCTTCGGCGCGGCGCCCCTCGGCTGGCACCTCGTGAACCTCGCGCTGCACCTCGCGTGCGTCGCCCTCGTCGCCCGCTGGCTCTCTCGCCGCCTCGGCGATACTTCTCCGCGCGGCGCGCTCGCGGCGCTGCTCGGCGCGGCCCTCTTCGCGCTGCACCCCACGCGGCCCGAGTCGGTGTCGTGGATCTCGGGCTGCACCGACCTCTGGGCCACGCTCTTCGTCCTCGTCGCCCTCGAGGGCTGGGACCGTCGCACGACGCGCGGCGCGGCCTTCGCCGGGGCGGCGCTCGCCCTCGCCGTGATGGCGAAGGAGGCCGCGGTGGCCGTCCCCCTCGCGCTCGCCGTCGACGGGGTGATGGCCCGCGGCGCGCGCCCCACCCGCGACGAGTTGCGCCGCCTCGCGCTCGCGGCGGTGCCCATGCTCGCGGTCTCGATCGTTCGCCTGCCGTGGGTGCCGCTCCCTCACCCGCCCGTCACGCCCACGGGCCCGATGGACCTCCCGCTGCGCGTGCTCTCGTCCCTCGGCCACGCGGTGCGACTCGCGCTCTTGCCTGTGCCCGCGTCGGTGTACTCCGCGCCCGCCACCTTCGACGACCGCGGCGTCGCCACCTACGCCCCCTGGAGCGTCGCCCTCGGCGCGCTCTCCGCCGTCGCCTTCGTCGCCGCGCTCCTGCGCGCGCGCCGTCACCCGCGGTGGCGCCCCTGGGCCTCCGACGCCGCGTGGTTCGTCCTCACGGTGGGGCCCGCGCTGAACGTCGTCCCCTTGCGCCTCGACACGCTCGTGGCCGCGCGCTTCCTGTACCTCCCGCTCCTGGGGGTGTGCGCCCTCTTCGCCCGCGTGCTCCTCGCGCTGCCCGCGGCGCGCGCGAGGGCCGGCCTGCTCGTCGCGGGAGGCGTGCTGCTCACCGCGGGCGCCCTCACGCTGGAGCACAGCGCGCACTTCGTCAGCGACGACGCGCTCTTCACCCACGAGCGCGAGCTTCACCCCGAGCTCTGCGTGACCGCGCAGCGCCTCGCCGCCGCGCGCGCCGCCCTCGGCCGCCACGACGACGCGCTGCGCTACGAGCGCGAGCGCTTCGCCTGCGTCGCGCGCGAGGGCCGCGCCGTCGACATCGCCCAGGCCGGGCACACCCTCGCCGAGCGCGTCGCCGCCGTCACCCCCGACGCCGACCAGCTCACCCTCACGACGCTGCGGGATTTCCTCCTGGCCTTCGACCCCGCGCGGGTCGGCGACGCGCGCCTCGACGTGCCCGCGGCGCGGGTGACCGTGCCCTTGAGCGCCGCGAGCCGGGCGGCGGTGTGGCCCGCGATGCAGCCCTTCGTCGCCGTGGTCGAGGCCCGCGCCCTCGACCTCTCGGGCGCCGAGGCGCGCCTCCGCGAGTCCGTCGACCACGACGACCGCGACGTCGCCGCGTGGAGGAACCTCCTCGTCGTCCTCTCACTCCAGGAGCGCTTCGCCGACGCGCTCACCACCTGCGCCCGCGCCCTCGACCACGCCCCCGGCGACGCATCGATGACCGCCGTGTGCGCCCTCGCCCGCGAGGGAATGCGCGCGACCTCCCCGCCCCCCGCCGACCCCTTCGACGCTCGCCTCGCCGTCGCCGAGCGCCGCCTCGCCCTCGGCGCGCGAGAGCTCGCCCGACGCGACGCCGCGCGGCTGCACCGCGAGCGCCCCGAGCGGCCCGAGCCCCTGCGCGTGCTCGTGCGCGCCGACCTCGCCGACGGGCTCGTCGACCGCGCCCGCGAGCGGCTGCGCGCCGGCCTCTCCGCGCTCCCCCCCGCCGAGCGGGCCGCGATGGAGCGCTGGTGGAGCGCGGCCTCGCGGCCCGGGTCAGAACGTGCCCGCTGACCGCTCCTCGCCGCCCGGCACCGGGACGGTGTCGCACGCGCTCATGTCTCCGCTGTCGTAGCCCCGGCGCAGCCACGTCATGCGCTGCTCCGACGAGCCGTGCGTCCACGTCTCGGGGTTCACCCCGCGGCCCGACTGCGACTGGATGCGGTCGTCGCCGATCGCGCTCGCCGCGCGGATCGCTTCGGCCATGTCGTCGGGCTCCAACAGCTGCCGCTGCGAGGTCGACCGCGCCCACACGCCCGCGAAGCAGTCGGCCTGAAGCTCCTGCCGCACCGAGAGGGCGTTCCGCTGCGAGGGGTCGCGCTCGGCCTGCGCGCGCACCGCCGCGTCGATGCCCAGGAGGTGCTGCACGTGGTGGCCGACCTCGTGCGCGATCACGTAGGCCTGGGCGAAGTCTCCGGGGGCGCCGAACTCCCGCGCGAGCTCGTCGTAGAAGCCCAGGTCGATGTACACGCGCTGGTCGTTGGGGCAGTAGAACGGGCCCATCGCGGCCTCGCCGATGCCGCAGCCTGAGCGCGTCGCGTCGCGGAACACCACGAGCTGCGTGCGCCGGTAGCTCTGCCCGCGCTGCGAGAAGATCCGCCCCCAGGTGGACTGCACGTCGTCGAGCACGAAGCCCACGAAGTGGACGCGGCGGTTCTCCGTCGCGCTCGCCTGCGGCGCGGCCGCGTTGTGCGACGGCGAGGTCGACCTTCCCTGAAAGAGGTACAGCCCGCCCATCAAGAGCAGGCCCACCACGGCGCCCTTCCACCCGAACATCGAGAAGAGCGTGAACACCCCGCCGAGGCCGGGGCCCCCGACGGGGCGGCGCTCTCCGCGGCGGTCGATGACATCGGGGCTCTGGTGCGACTCGTCCCAACGCATGGCGGAACCTCTCAGTCGACGCAGCCCCGCGCCGGGGTCCGTCACGTGGTGTGATGCCGCGAGCCCGCGCCGCGGCGCCGCCGCCGAGGGCATCCCTCTCCGCGCGCGCAGGCTACGAGCGCCGCTTGCGCTTGCGCGCGGCGAGGGCGTCGATCCCCGACGCGTCGTGCGCCTCGGGCGTCGTCGTCGCAGTAGGCGTCGTCGGTAGCGTCGGCGCGGGCGCATCGATGACCGGGCTCTCTCTCCGCGGGGGAGGCGTCGCGGTCACCGCGGAAACCGCTTCGCGCGCATCGCCGCGAGCGCGTCGTCGGTGCCGTCGCTCTCCGCCGTCGGGGCGGGGCGCTGCGAGCGCTTCGCCCACCACGCGCGCGCGGGGGCGAGCGACGGCGCGGGGAGCCTCCGCAGCGCGACCTCGATCAGCAGGAGCGCGAGCGCCGCCCACAGGAGCGCGCGCTCCATCGAGCGCGACCGCGCGCGCGGCGAGCGCGGGACGTCGTAGAGCCCGCGCAGGTCGGTCCTCACCCGGCCGCCCGTGCGCGACGAGACCTCGGCGAGGAGCGCCGCGTCTCCCGTGCGCGCGGTCACCTCGGCCGAGGCCACCACCTCGGCGCCCGTCACGCCCACCACGCCCTGCCCCGCGGAGGTCACCGTGACGATCCAGCTCCCGCTCCGCGGCGCGTCGACGTCGGCGCCGTAGCGACCCGCGCCGCGCGCCTCCAGCGGGACGCGCACCGTGCTCCCGTCGGGCGCGAGGACGCGCGCTTCGAGGTCGAGCCCCGTGTCCCACCGGCCCGCGGCGGTGGTGGCGTCGACCTCGACGCGCACGCGCCCGCGGTCGGCCGCGGCGGTCACGCGCACGCCGCGGTCGGCCACGCCCCGCGCGAGCCACGCGCCCACCTGCCCCATCATCGACGTCGCCCCGGGCCACGCGAGGAAGTCCCGCGTCCATCGGCCGTCGAGGTCGCTGGTGAGCGCCGCGGCGCGGCCCGCGCCCACCTGCCAGCGCGCGAGCCAGGGGTCGTCCTCGGGCGCGCGGAGCAGCACCTCGGCCCGCGGCCTCGCCTCGGTCACCACCCACCCCGTCACCCTCGGCGCGGTGGCCGGGTCGAAGCCGCGCAGCACCTCGGCGCCGCGCGCGAGCCGCGGCGTGAAGGGCTCCTCGCGGATCGGGTTGCGCGCCGCCGTCACCGTCTCTTCGGTGAAGATCGCCGGGAGCGAGCGAGCGTCTTCGGTGAGGTAGTACCGACCCTGCCCCGCGCGCGCGATGCGCTCGAGGTTGCCCTCGTCGTGGCCGCGCCCGATCGCGACCACCGACGTGGTGATCCGCTGCGCGGCGGCCTCGCGCGCCATCGCCTCGCACCCGTCGCTGTTCTCCGCGTCGTCTCCGTCGGCGAGGAGGATCACGTGCCGCAGCGTCGCGCTCGCGCCGTGCAGCACGGCGTACGCGTCGCGCAGGCCCACGCCGGTGTCGATGCCGCCGCCGCCTGCGCCGCCGGTGCGCGCCGCGGCCTGGATCGCCGCGGGGTCGCTCGCCGCGCTCATGGGCCACGTCCAGGTGGTCGCGGTGTCGACGTGAGAGATGCCGATGAGGTCGTCGGGCGCGAGCATCGCCGCCGAGCGCGCGGCGCCCTCGTTGGCGAGGTCGATCTTGGTGCGCCCGTCGCGGGTGGGCGCGCCCATGGAGCCCGAGCGGTCGATGACGATGGCGAGCGCGACGCGGCCGCGCATCCGGTGCTGGCGCAGGTCGAGGGTGACCGGGAGCACGTCTTCGACGGGAGAGTGGCCGTAGCCGCCGGGGCCGAAGGCGCGGTCGCTGCCGACCATCCAGAGCCCCGCGCCGAGCTCGCGCACGTGCTCGCGGAGGAGCGCGGGCGTGCCGGGGTCGAGCTCCCGCGCGCGCACGTCTGAGAGCACGATGAGGTCGTAGCGCGCCCACTGCCCGCTCTGCGAAGGCGCGCTCTCGGGGCCCACGCGGTCGACCTCGAGGCCCGCCGCGCGGAGGGCGCCCGCGAGGGCCTCCCCGCCGCCCTGTGAGGCGCGACCGCTGAGCACCAGCGCGCGCGCGCCGCCCGCGACGCGCACGAAGCCCGCGGCGACCTCGTTGCCCGGCACCTGGTCGTCGTCGGGGGTGTCCGTCGCGAGCCGCACCTCGTAGCGGTGGAGCCCCGGAGAGAGGCCCTCGTCGCGGAGGTGGATGACGTCTTCGCCCGCGCCCCAGCGCACGGGGACGTCTCCGAGGCGGCGCCCGTCTCGGATGAGGGTGACCCGGCCGCTGCCCGCGCGGTCGGCGCGCACCACGGCGGCGAGGTCGACGGGGCGCCCCTGCTCCAGCCGCGCGGGGGTGCGCAGCCGGGTGACGGAGACGTCGCGTCGCGACGGGCGCGAGAGGGCCACGGTGTCGATGGGCACGCCCGCGGCGGCGGCGATCATCGCGGCGGAGCGCAGGTCTCCCCGCGTCTCGTCGCCGTCGCTCACGAGCGCGACCCGGGCCTGGGTGTCGGCGGGGACATCTCCGAGCGCGTGCAGCACCGCGGCGGCGAGGTCGGAGTCGTCGCGCGGCCCCGCGGCGACGGGCACAGGCAGCACCGCGTCGCGCGCGAGCGGAGAGGGCCGCAGCGCGGTGTCGGGCTCCCGCGCGAAGGCCACCACGCCGAGGAGGTCTCCGCGGCGCATGGATCCAGGCGCGTCGGCGAGGAGCGCGCGGAGCCGCGCGTCGACGTCAGGCACGAGGTCGGTGGAGCGCGATCGGTCGACGACGATCACCACCGCGAGCCGCGGGTCGCGGCGAACGACGCGCGCGCCCGCCGCGGCGAGGGTCACGGCGAGCCCGAGGAGGCACTGGACGATCACGCTCCCGCGAAGCCGAGCGCCGCGGAGCCCCAGCGGGTGACGCGCGAGGCGCCGCGCGCCGAGGAGAACGAGGGCCACCCACGGGAGCGCGAGCGCGAGGAGCAGCGGGCGGTCGAAGCTCACGGGCGCTCGCCCCCGCGAAGGCGCAGCCCCGCGAAGAGCCACCACTCCACCCCCAGCGCCGCGAGCGCCGCGAGCGCCAGCGCCCACGACAGCGGCCGCCGCTCGAAGACCGCGCCCCCCGCGCCGCGCGTCACGGCCCCGCGCCACGGCAGCTCGCTCACCCCGAGCGCGCTCTCGACCGGGTCGAGGAGCGACAGGCCCACGCGCTCCGCGCCGCGGCCGCGCTCGACGGAGTACACCCCCGCGCGCGACGCGAAGGGCCACTCGGCGCGACCGTCACGCACGGGCAACCACTGGTCCGTCTCGGGGCCGCGCACGCGCACGCGCTCCGCGCCCTCGGCGGGGATCGTCACCAGCGCGCCCGCCCGCCGCGCGTCGAGGGCGAGCGCCGCGCGACGTCGCCGCGCGTGCTCCACCGCGTCGCGCAAGAACAGCACGAAGCCCGGTCGCAGCGGCCAGTCTCCGCGGTCGGGGTCGAAGGCCGCGAGCGTGGTCGACCCGCGCGGACCGTCGTGCGCCGCGATCATCACCCCGCGGTCGGCCGTCACCAGCGCGCGCTCGTCGGCGCCCAGCCGCACCGGGCGCGCCGCCGCGAGGTGGACGTCGGCCGTGCCCACGAAGCGCACGCGGTCGTCGATGGGAGAGACGTCCGTCCACCGCGGGCGAGGCGCCCAGGGGTCGAGCGCGAAGCCCGCCACGCGCGCCGGGTCGCTCGCGCCCTCCTCGGGCCCGGTCAAGAACACCAGCGACTCGCCCGCCAGCCGCGCCTCGGGCGCCGTGCCGTGGAACACCGTGAGCCCGTCGAAGGCCCTCCCGCGGAGCGCGCTCCACCGCGCGAGGTCCATCGCGTCGAGGGTCACCGTCGCGTCGGCCCGCAGCGCGCGCGACACCCACGGAGACCCTCCCGCGCGCGTCACCAGCCGCACCGCGAGCCGCCCCGACGGAGGCACCGGCGCGTACGCGAGGTCGTCCACCGCGAGCGCGTCGCCCGCCCCCTCCAGCGACACGCGCAAGAGGGGAGCGCTCTCCTCGGCGCGCAGCTCCACGGGGATCGTGAGCGTCGAGCGGCCGTTCCCCACGCGCGCCTCGCGCAGCGCCACCGACGTCTCGCCGCCGTCGCGCACCAACGCCGCGCGCACGGTCACCGCCCGCGGCGCGTCGAGGGGCGCGCCCCCCAGCGCCCCGAAGAGCGAGAACCTCCGCGCGCCGGGGGAGCTCTCTCCGCGGGCGTCGGGGCGAAGGTCCGCGGTGACGACCCCCACGTTCGCCGCGGGAGACCCCACCCGCACCACCTCGACGGGCGCGGGCGTCGCGACGGTGAGCGCGTCGGCCCGCGTCGCGCCGTCGGTGAGCACCAGCACCCGACGCGCGCCGCCGCCGCCCCGCAGGCGGTCCGCCGCGAGGGCCAGGGCGCGGGAGAGGTCTCCGCCGCAGTCGCGCGCGCGCAGCGAGGTCACCCCCCGCCGCAGCCCCGCCCGCTCGCGCGTCGTCGCCACCGCGATGGAGGGCACGCAGCCGCCCTCGATCACCGTGACCTCGGCGCCCTCGGGGAGCGCCGCGAGCGCGCGCAGGGCCGCGTCCTTCGCGCGGTCGAGGCGCGTGACCGCGCCGTCCCTCGCCTGCATCGACGCGGTGGTGTCGACCACCATCACCAGCCGCCGCGGGGGCTCCACCCGCGCGCTCCGCGTCGGCCCGCCCAGGGCCAGCGCGAGGAGGGCCAGCGCGACCAGTTGCAGCCACAGCGCGCGCTCCGCGCGAAAGCGCCGCAGGCCCGCCCGCTGTTGCAGGTCGGCCTGCACCCTCCTCCACAGGGCCAGCGACGAGACCTCGACGCGCTCGCGCTTGCGACGGCGCAGGTACATCGCCGCGAGCGGCACCGCGAGCGCGAGCGCCGCGAGCGACCACGGGGTCAGGAGCTCCACCCGCGGCCTCCCGCGCGCGCGCCGAGCGCCTCGGTGAGCACGTCGAGCTCGGGCCGGTCGCCGAAGGCCCGCACGTAGCGCGCGCCGCGACGTCGCAGGTCGGCGTCGAGCTCGCTCACCCACGCGTCGAGGCGCGCGCGGTACGCGACGAGCGCGTCGTCGTCGACGGTGAGCTGGAGCGCCTGGCCCGTCTCGCTGTCGACGAGGTCGACCTCGCCCATCATGGGCGGCGAGAGCTCCGCCTCGCTCAAGAGGTGCACGGCCACGGTCTCGTGTCGCGCCGCGCAGAGCCGCCGCACCGCGCGCTGCGCCGACCCTGCCTCGTCGAGGAAATCCGTCAGCGCCACGGCCACCCCCGCCTTGCGGCCCACGCCCGAGAGCACCGCGTCGACGGCGCGCTCCATCGCCGCCTCGCCCTCGGGCGCGAGCGCGTCGAGCCGCGCGAGGAGCTCGCCCACGCGACGTCTCCCGCGCAGCGCGTCGCCGGGCCGCGCGGCGCCCTTCGAGGTCACCGTGAGCGCCACCCGCTCGCTGCCCGTGAGGCAGAGGTAGCCGAGCGCCGCCGCGAGACGTCGCGCGCGGTGCAGCTTCGAGGGCTCGCCCTCGGCCATCGAGCGCGAGGCGTCGACCAGGAGGTGCAGGGTGACGTCCTCCTCGGCCACCGAGAGGCGCACGACGAGCTCTCCGAGGCGGGAGAAGACGTTCCAGTCGACGCGGCGGGGGTCGTCGCCGGGGGCGTAGGGCCGGTGCTCGGCGAACTCCACCGAGGCCCCGCGGCGGGTCGATCGCCGGTCTCCCGCGCGCGCGCCCTCCACCCGTCGGCGCAGCTCCAGGCGCAGCCGGTCGAGGGCCCGCACCGTCTCCGGGTCGAGCAGCGAGCTGTGCGCGGGGTTCCCCGAGGGCATTCCGTCGGACCGACGATACGCCAGAGCGTTGACCCGAGGCCCCGTGGCCTTCGACTCTCCGCGCTACGACCGATGCGCCTCACCGCGAAATTCCTCGTGGCCGTCGCCGTGGTGCTGACCCTCGTCCTCATCGTCGACGCGGCGATGCAGGTGCGCCACGAGACCGAGATCTTCCTCGGCGACCTCTCGCGCGACCACCGCGTGCTCGGCCGCACCCTCCGCGTCGTCTTGCAAGAGGCCCTCGCCAACGACGTGAGCCGCACCGAGGCGCTCCTGCACGCCGCCGACCACGGCACCCCCGGCGTGCGCGTGCGGCTGATCACCATCGACACCGCGGCCCCCGAGGGCCTCCCCGACGCCTCCGACGTCGCCGCCCTGCGCGCGCAGCGCGAGCGCGACCACCTCGACGGAGAGACCTTCTACACCTGGGTCCCCTTGCGCTACCCCGACGGCTCCCTCAGGGCCATCGAGGTGCGCGAGACCCTCGGCCGCGAGCGCGCGTGGGTGCGCCGCAGCGCGCGCCGCAACGCCCTCCTCGCCGTGGGGAACATCCTCCTCCTCGGCGTGGTGGTGGGCCTCCTCGGGTGGTGGTTCGTGGGCCGCCCCGCGCGCGCCCTCGTCGAGAAGGCCCGCCGCGTCGGCGCGGGCGACCTCTCCACGCCCGTGGTGCTCCGCCAGCGCGACGAGATGGGGGTGATCGGCCGCGAGATGAACGCCATGTGCGACCAGCTCGCCGACGCGCGACGTCAGGTCGCCGCCCAGTCCGAGGCGCGGGTGACCGTGCTCGAGCAGCTCCGCCACGCCGACCGGCTGCGCACCGTGGGCCAGCTCGCGTCGAGCGTCGCGCACGAGCTGGGCACGCCCCTCAACGTGGTGCAGGGCCGCGCCGAGCTCCTGCGCGAGGTCGAGGGCGCGCCCGCCGAGGTGGCCGAGCACGCCAACATCATCGCCGCGCAGGCCCGGCGCATGACCGCGCACCTCCGACGTCTCATGGACTTCTCCCGGCGACGTCAGGGCGACCGCGCGCGCACCGACCTGCGGGCGCTCGCGCAGCAGACCGTCGAGCTCCTCGCGCCCATGGCGCACAAGCGCGGGGTGTCGCTGCGGGTGCACGGCGCGAAGGTCGAGGCCGAGGTCGACGCCGGGCAGATGCAGCAGGTGCTGACCAACCTCGTGGTGAACGCGATCCAGGCCAGCCCCGACGGGTCATCAGTGGAGATCACCACGGGGCCCTCGGAGGCGACGCCCCCCGAGGAGCAGCGGGTGGCGCCGGGGCCCTACGCGTCGCTGGCCGTGAGCGACGAGGGCCGGGGCGTCGCGCCGGAGAACATCGACCGGATCTTCGAGGCCTTCTTCACCACGAAGGGCGCGGGCGAGGGCACGGGCCTGGGCCTGCCCGTCGCGTGGGAGATCGTGCGCGAGCACGGCGGCTGGATCGAGGTGGAGAGCGAGCCGGGGGAGGGCGCGCGCTTCACGGTGCACGTACCCTACGCGCTGCAGCGCGACACGCTGGAGGAGATGCGATGACGGGCAGGGTGTTGATCGTCGACGACGACGTCGAGATGACCGGGCTGGCCGGCGTGGTGCTGAAGAAGAAGGGCTTCGCGACGGTGGCCGTGCACAGCGCCGCCGACGCCCTCGTGCGCCTCGCCGACGAGGACTTCGACGCGGTGCTCACCGACCTCACCATGCCGGGGATGGACGGGATCGCCCTGTGCGAGCGCGCGCTCGCGCTGCGGCCCGACCTGCCGGTGATCGTGCTCACGGCCTTCGGGTCGCTCGAGACCGCCGTCGCGGCGATCCGCGCGGGGGCCTACGACTTCGTGACCAAGCCCATCGACAACGCGGTGCTCGCCCTCGCGGTGGAGCGCGCGGTGCGCCACCACGCGCTGCGCGCGGAGCTCAAGCGGCTGCAAGACGCGGTGTCGGCGCAGCGGCCGGTGCAGGGGCTCCTGGGCGAGTCGCCCGCGATGCGCGCGGTGACCGACCTCATCGGGCGCGTGGCGGGCACCGAGACGACGGTGCTCATCACGGGCGAGAGCGGCACGGGCAAGGAGGTGGTGGCGCGGGCGATCCACGAGCGGAGCCGGCGCGCGTCGGGGCCCTTCGTGGCGATCAACTGCGCGGCGATGCCCGAGGCCCTGCTGGAGAGCGAGCTCTTCGGGCACGTGAAGGGGGCCTTCACCGACGCGCGCGCGGCGCGCAGGGGGCTCTTCGCGCAGGCCGACGGGGGCACGCTCTTCCTCGACGAGGTGGGAGAGATCCCGGTGGGCTTGCAGCCGAAGCTCTTGCGCGCGCTGCAGGAGCACGCGGTGCGGCCCGTGGGCGCCGACGCGGAGATCAAGGTCGATGTGCGGGTGGTGGCGGCGACGAACCGCGACCTCGAGACGGCGGTGGAGGAGCGGCGCTTCCGCGAGGACCTGTACTACAGGCTCAACGTGATCAACATCGCGCTGCCGCCGTTGCGCTCGCGGGGGAGCGACATCCTGCTCCTGGCGCGGCACTTCATGGCGCGCTTCGCCGAGCGCGCGGGGCGCACCATCACGGCGCTCGCCCCCGACGCGGCCCAGCGGCTCATGGACTACGCCTGGCCCGGCAACGTGAGGGAGTTGCAGAACGCGATGGAGCGCGCGGTGGCGCTCGCGCGCTTCGACCAGGTGACCGTGGCCGACCTGCCCGAGAAGGTGCAGCAGTACCGCCGCTCGCACGTGCTGGTCGCGGGCGACGACCCCTCGGAGCTCGTCCCGCTGGAGGAGGTCGAGCGGCGCTACATCCTCCGGGTGCTCGAGGCCGTGGGCGGGAACAAATCCCTCGCCGCCCAGACGCTCAAGCTCGACCGCAAGACCCTCTACCGAAAGCTCGAGCGCTACGGCGTGCGCGGCTGACGGTCACTCGCCGCGCACGGTCACCGTCACGCCCTCGGCCTCGGCGTCGGGCGCCGCGGTGAGCGCGTACTCCACGGGCTCCAGCACCCACGACGTCGACGTCGTGTCCCAGTAGGCGAGGTCGTCGCCGCGCAGCTCCAGCGAGACGGCCTCGCTCGCGCCGGGGTCGAGCTCCACCTGGGCGAAGGCCCGAAGGTCCCTCGGGGCGCGCGCCACCGCCGAGCCCCGCGCCGTCGCGTAGAGCTGCACCGTCTCGCGACCGCGGCGCGAGCCCGTGTTGGTCACCCGCACCGTCACCGTCACGCCCTCCCCGCGGCGCACCGTGGGCCGCGACGCGGAGATCGTTCCGTAGGCGAACGATGTGTAGGAGAGCCCGCGCCCGAAGGGCCACGCCGCGCGCACCCCCGCGCGCGCGAGGTGCCTGTACCCGTGGAACATCCCGTAGGTCACCGTCGCAGAGGCGTTGTCGAAGGCCGGCAGGTCTTCCTCGCGCGCGGGGATGGTGAAGGGCAGCCGCCCCGACGGGGAGACGTCGCCGTAGAGCACCTCGGCCAGCGCCGCCCCGCCCTCGGCGCCCGGGTAGAACCCGAAGAGCACCGCCGCCGCGTCGTCGCTCCACCCGCCCGGGGTGATCGCCGCGCCGCCTTCGAGCACCACCACCACCCGCGGGTTCAGCGCCGCCGCCGCGCGGATCAGCGCCGCCTCCGTCGCCCGCAGCGCGAGCCCTTCACGGTCGCCCGCGCCGATCTCGCCCTCGCCCTCGTCGCTCGCGTCGAGGCCCGTCACCACCACCACCGCGTCGGCCTCGCGCACCGCGCGCCCCCGTCGGCGTCGAGCGTCGCGCCCGCGAGGTGCGTCACCGTCGCGCCCGCCCCCGCCCGCGCGCGGATCCCCTCCAGCGCGGTCACCACCTCGCCCGGCCGCACGCTGCTGCTCCCGCGGTCGCCGATGTTCTCCACGTCGGCCACGCGCCCGAGCACCACCACCCGCCGGACCGTCGCCGCGACGAGGGGGAGCGCCGGCGCGCCGTTCACCACCCGGTTCTGCAAGAGCACCACGCCCCGACGCGCCACCTCGCGGGCGAGCGAGAGGTGCTCCGCGGTGAGGCGCGCGCTCGGGTCGTCGCCGCGGTCGCGCGCGTCGAGCCCGAAGCACAACTGCGCGCGGAGCACCCGGCGCAGGGCGCGGTCGAGCGCGCGCTCGTCGAGGTCGCCACCCTCGACGGCGGCGGTGAGACGACGGAAGTGCAGGCCCGTGGGCATCTCGATGTCGAGGCCCGCGCGCAGCGAGGTCACGTCGCCGTGGGTGCCGAGCACCCAGTCGCTCTCGACGAAGCCCGCGAAGCCCCACTCGCCGCGGAGGATGTCGGTGAGCAGGTGCGCGCTCTGGTCGCACCAGTCGCCGTTCACGCGGTTGTACGCGCTCATCACCGAGGCGACGCGGCCCTCGACCACGGCCCGGCGAAAGTGCGGGAGGTAGACCTCCCTGAGCGCGCGCTCGTCGAGGCGCACGTCGACGGAGTGGCGCGTGTCTTCGATGGAGTTGGCCGCGAAGTGCTTGGCGCTCGCGAGCACGCCGCGCGACTGGGCGCCCTCGATGAAGGCCAGGGCCATCGCGCCGAGGTGGTGGGTGTCTTCGGAGTAGGTCTCCTGCGCGCGGCCCCAGCGGGGGTGGCGGAGGAGGTTCATCGTCGGCGCGAGGATCACGTCGCCGCCCACCGACCGCAGCTCGTCGGCGATGGCCTCGCCCACGCGCCGCTCCAGCGACGGGTCCCAGGTCGCCCCGCGCATCATCGCCACGGGGAAGGCCGTCATCGCCACGCCCACCTGCCCGCTCACCCCGCGCGGCCCGTCGAGCATCCGCAGGCCCGGCAAGCCCAGCCGCTCGCTCCCGCGCACGCGCCAGCTCCGGTCGAAGAGCGAGAGCGACGCGCCCTGGAGCATCGCCACCTTCTCGTCCACCGCGAGCGCGCCGAGGGCCTCGGTGATGCGCGCCTCGACCGCGGCGGAGTCTCTCCCCTGGCAGTAGGCCCGCGTCGCGTCGGTGGCCACGAAGGGCTCGGGCACGTACCCCCGCCCCGCGTCGGCGGTGTCGGCGGCGGTGACGTCTGCGCCCGCGTCGGTCGGCGCCACGGGGCCCGCGTCGCGGCAGCCCCACGCGCAGAGCGCCACCAGCACCGACGTCGTCGCGCGCACCGACCGTCGGTACCACGGCGCCGCGCCGAAGGGGTGGTAGCGTGCCCACGGTCCCCGCGATGCGACACCGCGCGCCGCCCGCACTCCTCGCCCTCGCCGTCGCGCTCGCCCCCGCCGCGGGGCGCGCCGTCGACTGGCCCGACGCGCCGGTCGAGACCGCGCCGGTGACCCAGGCGCTCGCGCCCTTCCGCTGGGGCCGCGCCCCCGTCTGGGTCGCCACCGGGAGCCTCACCCTCACGGCGCGCGTCGCGCTCACGCAGGTCACGGCGATGTCTCCGTCGGCCGAGCGCGAGGCCGCCCGCGCCGTGCTCCTGCGCCTGCTCGGCGACGAGGTCGAGAGCGCCCGCGCCCTCAGCCGCGCCCGCGCCCGCGACCCGCACGTCGACGACGATTTCGACGTCGCCCTCACCGCCGCCTGGCTCGACGCCCGCGCGGGCCAGTGGACCGACGCCGCCGACCGACTCGACGCCCTCGTCGTCGAGATGCCCTCAGCCGCGTCGGGGCAAGACTCGCTCGCCTTCGAGGCCGCGCGCTGGCGCATGGCCGCGGGCCCCGAGTCCGTCGCCGCCGTGGTGCGCGCGCTCGAGGCGCGGCTCCTTCTGCTCGGGCCCACCCCCGCCCTCCGCGTGACCCTCGCGCTCGCGCTCGCCCGCGCCGGGCGCCGCCCCGAGGCCGACGCGCTCCTGCGCGAGAGGGCCTTCCTCGAGGGCGCCGCGATCGCCGCCGCGCGGCCTCCTCACGGCAGCCCCGTGGCCACCGACGCCAACGCCGCCTTCGGCCTGTGGCTCCTCGCGCACGACCGCCGACCCGACGCGCGGGTGCAGCTCGAGATCGCCGCGCGAGAGGGCGTCGCCGCGTGGCGCCCCACCCACGAGCGCTGGCTCGCCGAAGCGACCGTCACCCCGCCGCGACCGCGGCCCGGCGCGGTGGGCGCCGTCGTCTCTCGCCCCATGCGCGACGAGCCCGACGAGTGAGGCCCCTCGCCCTCGCCCTCACCCTCACCCTCGCGGCGACCACCGCGCGCGCGCAGTCTCCGCGCTCGCTCTGGGCGCAGGCCGTCACCCCGGGGTCGCGCGAGGCCGACTCCGCGCTGCGCCGCGCCCAGCGGCTCCTCTACGCGGTGCAGCTCTACGAGCAGAGCCACGACCCGCAGCACCGCGGCGCGCTGCGCGTCGCGCCGGAGCTCGGGCGGGTGAACGGCAACCTCGCCATCCCGCGGCACATGGCCATCGCGATGCTCGAGTCGGCCGCCACGACCCGCCCCGATCACCTCGAGACCCTCACCACCCTCGCGGGCGCGTACCAGCTCGACGGCCGCTACCTCCTCTCCGACGCGACGGCCGCGCGCGCCCTCGCGCTCTCGCCCCCGGCCCCCGTCGAGCTCGCGCTGCGCAACCTCCGCGCGGTGGTGCTCGCCCACCTCGACCGCCCCGCCGAGGCCCGCGACGAGTACCTCCGCGCGCTCGCGCTGCCCACCTCCGACCGGGGGCGGGCCTTCCTCCTGGGCAACCTCGCCGACACCCTCGCGCAGCTCGGAGACCTCGACGCCGCCATCGCCCGCTACCGCGAGTGCGTCGCCCTCCACGGCGGTTACGGCCTCGCGTGGCTCGGCCTCGCGGTCACCCTCGACCGCGCGGGTCAGCCGTCGGAGCGAGAGGCCGACCGCGCCGCCCTCGTGGCCTCGCACCTCGCACGCGCCGTGCGCGCGTCGGGGGATTTCCCCATGTGCCCTGACGACACGGCGGCGCTCGCGTGCGAGCTCGAGCGCCCCGAGGTGTTCTTCGTGCCCAGCTACGACTTCTACGCGCAGCGCGGCGTCGCCCACGAGGCCATCGCGCGCGCCCTCGACCGCGGCCCCGAGGCCGACCCCGCCGCCGCCGCGCGGCACCGCGCGCAGGCCCGCGCCGACTGGGAGCGCTTCCTCACCCTCGCGCCCACGGACTCTCCGTGGAGGGCCCAGGCCGAGCGCCACCGGAGGTCCCTGGAGTGAAGCCCGCCGCGATGCGCCCTCGCGTGCAGGTGCTCGTCTGCACCCACGCCCGCGCCCCCACCGACCCCCTCGCCTCGGGCTGCGGCGCCGCCGGGCCCGCGGTCTTCTCCGCGATGAAGCGCGCCGTGATCGCCTCGGGCCGCGCCGCGCGGGTGTGGGTCACCGCCACGGGCTGCATGGGCCACTGCCCGCGCGCGGGCTGCTCCGTGGCCCTGCACCCCATGAACGAGCACCACGTCGAGGTGACCGAGGCCGACGCGCCGGCGTTGACGGCGCGCGCGCTCGCTGCCAGTGAGGGAGCGACATGAACCCGCTCGACGAGGTCGAGGCCCTGTTCGTCCAGATGGTGGCCCTGCAAGAGACCAAGGTGCTCGCGCTCGCGCGACGACTGCGCCCCGGGCTCACCGCCGAAGACGTGCGCAACCCGCACGATTTCCCCGAGCTCGACGACGCGGATTTCCACTTCGAAGACGGGATGCTCGCGGGGATCAACGCCGCCCTCACGGCCCTGCGCGCGCGGCGCCGCGAGGGCCTCGGAGAGCGCGCGTGAAGAAGAAGCCCCCGAAGGGCTCTCCCTTCGCGAAGCTCGCCGACGTGAAGCGCGACATGGAGGCCGAAGAGGCCGCCCGCGTCGAGGCCGAGCGCGCGCGCAGAGAGGCCGCCCTCGCCCGCGGAGAGCTGGAGTCCCGCAAGCCCCGCCCCGCGTCTCCGTCGCCCGCCCCCGCGAAGAGGTCCACCGTCGACGTGTGGCGCCCCGACCTCGACAAGGAGCTCTTCGCCGCGGCGATGTCCGGCGTCGAGCCGCTCTCTCCGAAGCGCGCCGGCCCCGCGCCCCGCGAGGGGATCGAAGCCCCTCCCTCGCGCGCGCCCACCGTCGAGTCGAAGCTGCGCCGCGCGCACGCCGAGGGCGGCGCCGAGCTCGAACTGCTGCGCAACGACCCCGACTGCGTGCAGGGCGCGCGCAGGGTCACGCCTTCGCGCTCGAGGCCCTCGGCCGCTTCGCCTCCCCCGACGACACCGTCGACCTGCACCGGCTCTCGGGCGCCGAGGCCGCGATGCGCGCCGCGGAGTTCGTGCGCTCCCGCCGCGCGCGTGCGTTGCGCTGCGTGCGGATCATCCACGGCCGGGGCGCGGGCTCCCCCGACGGAGGGGTCTTGCGCGACGCGGTGGTCGACGCGCTGCGACGTCCGCCCGCGAGCGTCGAGGTCGACGCCTTCGCGACGGCGCCCGACGCCCTCGGCGGCGCGGCGCGCTGCTGGTCGCTCTGCGAAGAGGGTGAGGTCAGGGCGCGTCGGCGCGCCCGCGCGGGGGAGCCAGAAGGTCGCGCGGGTGCCGCCGCCGGGGCGCGGCGAGAGGCTCAGCCCGCCCCCGTTGCGAACGGCCATGCACGACGCGAGGGCGAGGCCCATCCCGCGCGCGCTGCCGAAGGGCTTGGTGCTGAAGAAGGGCTCCGTCGCCCGCGCGAGGGTCTCGGGGGCGCGCCCACGCCGTCGTCTTCGACCTCGATCACCACGGTCGACTCCGTCGACACCACGCGCACCGCGACGGCGCCGCGGCGCCGCGAGCTCTGCACCGCGTCGATGGCGTTGCGCAGGAGCGCGAGCACCACCTGCGTCACGTCGGCGCGCTCGACCAGGGCCTTCGCGCCCTCGTCGAGCTCCGCGGTGAGCGTCGCGCTGGCCTCGATCACCGGGCGCACCATGGCCACGGCGCGCTTCACGATGGGCGCCACCGCGAGCAGCTCGGCGCCGTCGGGGTGCGGCGCGGCGGCGAGGTCGGCGAGGTCTTGCGCCACGCGCACGATGCGCTGCATGGCCTCGGTGCACTGGTCGGCGAGGTCGACGAAGTCGCCGAGGCGCACCCACACCCGCTCGGGGGTGCAGCCCTCGCCCGCGTGGCCCTCGGGCTCGAGAGAAGACTCGAGGCAGGCGCGCAGGTCGGTGATCTCTTCGCGGAGGATCCCGAGGTTGGTCACCACCGCGTAGGCGGGGTTGTTCACCTCGTGCGCCACCCCGGCGGAGAGGAGGGCGATGGTGGCGAGCTTCTCGGCCTGGATCTGCTCGGCGGAGAAGGGGTCGAGCTCGCTCGCCAGGAGCGCGGCGGCCTCGGGGGCGCGCTGACCGATGGGGATACGACCCGAGCGGTGCCTCGGGACATAGACATCGCCGCTCGACTCGGCGCACGCCTCAGGCTTCGGGGTGTTCATCGCCCTGCACCTCCCTCGCGGCGGGTCGAAGACCCCTCGAAGCCACGCCGCGTGGGAGCATCTATCCACGCGATCGACCCCGGCCGCCAATTAGGGAAAACCCAATCATCGACCTTTTAGCGCCATCAGGGCCTCGCGAAACTTCTTCGCCTGAGCGGCGATTTCTTGAGGCTTCAACGGCGCTTGAGAGTCGTATTGCACAGTCTCCATCGTCCCTGGGGGCAAACCCGGAATAATCAGGAACCGTGACCCCACGGTGGCCCTGGCCGGTCCGCGGTTGGAGCGGGCCTTGGCCCTCACGAGGTAGAGCTTCTCCTTGGCGCGGGTGACGCCGACGTAGAAGAGCCGCCGCTCCTCGCCCACGTCGAGGGTCGACTGGATGTCGGTCGCCTTGGGCGCGCTGGTGCGCGCGTGGGGGATGATCCCCTCGTCGCAGCCGATGAAGAACACGGTCCCGAACTCCAAGCCCTTGGAGCCGTGCAGGGTGCTCAGGGTGACGCGCTCGGTGTCTTCTTCTTCGTCGTCTCCGAAGCGCAGGCTCAGTCGGGTGATGAAGGTGCTCGCCTCGGCGGCGGTCTTGCCTTCGTATTTGTCCATGGTGCGCAGGAGGGCGTCGAGGTTGCCGAGGCGCTTGCCCGCGGCGACGGCGGTGGGGCCCGCGGCGATGATGTCTTCCTTCATCCCGACGGCGCGGATCACCTGACGCGCGACCTCGGCGAGGGGCGCGCCGCGCTCGAGGTGCACGCGGGTGGCCTTGAGCACCTTGGCGAAGGCCGCGAGCGACTCGCGCACGTTGGCGGGCAGCTCGGGCACGGCGTCGGCGTTCACCACGGCGTTGAAGAGCGTCGCGCCGCGGGCGAGGGCGTGCTTCTCCAGGCGAGAGAGGGTGGCGTCGCCCACGCCGCGCGCGGGGGAGTTGATCACCCGCCGCAGGGAGATCTCGTCCGAGGGGTGCAGCGCGAGGCGCAGGTACGCGAGGAGGTCCTTCACCTCGCGGCGCTCGTACACGGAGTTGCCGCCGATGATCCGGTAGGGGACGTTCGCGAGGCGGAGGGCCTCCTCCATGGCGCGCGAGAGCACGTTGGAGCGGTACAGCACCCCGATCTCGCGCTTCTTGTACCCGTTGGTGATGAGCGTCTGGATCGTGCTCACCACGAACTTCACCTCGCCCTCGTTCGAGTCGCACTCCACGATGCGCACGGGGTCGCCGCCGACGCGGTCGGTGAAGAGGCGCTTGGGGAAGGCCCTCACCTGGCCCTCCATCACCGCGTTGGCGACGTCGAGCACGGGCTTTCGCGAGCGATAGTTCTGCTCCAGCGCCATCACCTTGGCGCCGGGGAAGTGCGTCGAGAAATCGATGACGTTGGAGATGTCGGCCCCGCGCCACCCGTAGATCGACTGGTCGTCGTCGCCGACGCAGAAGACGTTGCCCGCCTCGCCCACGAGCTGCTTCACCAGCAGCAGCTGCGCGCGGTTGGTGTCTTGAAACTCGTCGACGAGCATGAAGCGGATGCGCCGCCGCCACGCCTCGCGCGCGCTCGCGTCTTCGGTGAGGAGCTTCAGGGGCCAGAGGATGAGGTCGTCGAAATCGAGGGCCTTCAAGCGCTGGAGCGCGGCCTCGTAGCGGGGCAGCACCCACGCGGCGACCTCGTCGTACTCGCCGCCGGCGTCGGCCTCGCCGTCGTCCTCGCCGCCGATGTCGACGCCCGGGCCCAGGGGCATCGCGCCGGGCTCGCACATGGCGTTACGCGCGTGCGAGATGCGGGCGATGATGGCGCCCACCTCCCAGCGGCGGTCGGAGCCCTTGTAGTCGCGGAGGATCTCCTTCACGAGCCCCGCGCTGTCGGCGCCGTCGTAGATGACGAAGGAGCTGCCCCGCGGCATCTCGCGCCGCACGATCTCGCCGCCGAGCGCGTGGAAGGTCGAGATCCACACGTCCTTGGCGGCGTGGCCGATCATGCCCTCGAGGCGCTCGCGCATCTCCTCGGCGGCCTTGTTGGTGAAGGTGAGCGCGGTGATGGCCTTCGGGGGCGTGCCGGCCTCGATGAGCCGGCCCATGCGCTGGGTGATGACCCGGGTCTTTCCGCTGCCCGCGCCGGCGAGCACGAGGGCCGGGCCCGTGTTGTGCGCGACGGCCGCGAGCTGCGCGGGGTTGAGCGGGAAGGCCATGACCCGCCCGCGTCTACCAAGGGCAACGGTGGAGGGCTACTTCGGCGACGTCGACCCGCGCGCCCCACACCCTCGCGAGGCGGCGCCGTCTCACGCGAGACCTCGACGTCTCGCCCGCGCGCTCCCGCCCCGCGCGCTCGCGACGTCGTTCTCCGCGGTCTTCTCCGCGGCGCGGCCCGAGGCACGCGCGCTGCAACGTGCCGCCCTCATGCGATCGCTCCTCGCCCCGTGTCTCCTGTGCGCGAACCTCCTCCTGCCCGCGTCGCTCCTGGCGCAGCCGCTCGCGGAGGCGCCGCCCGCAGCGCCGCCCACGGACAGGGTCCGCCCGCGCTTCGGCGTCGCGGGGAACATCGCCGGCGGCGGCCTCACGCGCACCAACAACCCGAACCTCGACGGCAGCGTGTACTCCGCGGGCATCGGGGTCACGCTCGACTTCGGGGTCCAGATCAACGACCGCCTCGCGGTCTACGGGCACGGCCTCCTGTCGACCTCGCTCATCACCAACCTGGCCGCGCTCTCTGGCGTGGTGGAGTACTCCCCGACGCCCGAGTTCTCCCTCGGCGCGGGCGTCGGGTGGATGGGCCTCGCGGTCATCAACATCTACGGCCACGGAGGGAGCGAGGACCCGTCGTGGGGCGGCCTCTCGATCCCCCTCATCGCCGCGATCAACCTCGGGGGCCGGCAACCCTCCGGGCGCGTCGCCGCCTTCCGGCTCGGGGTCGAAGGCGCCCTGGGCTTGTCGCCCGGCGCCGACGACGTCGCGTTCTACACCTCGCTCAACATCGGCTACGTGTCGATGTGACGCGGAGCCCGCGCGCAGCGTGGCGACGGGGCGGCGCGCGGCGCGTCGAGCGCTCCGTGTGAGCCGTCGTCGTCGACGGCGCCGCGCGGCGAGACCGGCCGGCGCAGGGCCCGCACGGCGCGGCGCTGCGTGATCTGGGTGGGCCGCGCGGTCTGCGTCTGCCCGAAGCCCACGTCGGGTTCTGGTATGGGCGTTGCTGCCCTCCTCACGCGATGCGAAACCATCTGGAGTGGACGTGGGCCCTCGCGCTCCTCGTCGCGGCGTGTACGCGTGAAGCGACGCCGGGCGGCGGGAGCGACGCCGCGGTGATGACAGACGCGACCCCGCAGGAGCGCTACGTCGAAGCGCTCACGACCCTCCGCCGCGCGGCGTGCGAGCGACAGCTCCGGTGCAGCGCCGAGCAGAGTCCGACGGTGATCTCGACGCTCAACCTCTGCATCGCGAACGCGCGACGCTTCGACGTCGAGCCCTCCGCGGCGCGGCGCGCGATGCAGCTCGACGCCCTCGCGCGGGGCGAGCTCACGTACGACCCCGACGCGCTCGGGCCTTGCCTCGACGCGCTCGCGCGGACCTGCCCGCGCGACCCCTACCTCGGCGACGTCGCGGTGAGCGCGTGTACGAACCTCCTGCACGGTCGCGCCATGGTCGGCGAGGTCTGCCGCGCGCGCGAGGCGTGCGCGCCCGGGCTGCGCTGCGTCGCCTTGGCGGCGGACGCGGGCGCCGTGTGCGAGGGCCGGTGCGCCTCGGTGACCGCGGCGGAGGGCTGCCGGACCCAGCCGTGCGGGACGCTCGGGTGCGGCTTGAACGGGCCCTGCGCGAGCGCGCCGCTGTTGCCTCCGCGCGACGGCGGGTGCGGCTCCTCGATGAACGGCGCGGGCGGCTACGTCACCTGCCCGAGCGATCAGGTGTGTCGACTGACCATCGAGGTCCTGTCGCTCTGCGGCCCGCGAGCGTGCGACCCTCCCTGCGGCCCCGACGCGTACTGTGACTTCAACCAGCGCCGCTGCCTCGACGCCGAGCTGCTCGGCGAGGGCGCCGAGTGCGGCGAGGGCCGACCGCCCTGCGACCCGCGCAGAGGGCTGTTCTGCGACGACGGCGGCCGCTGCGCGGCGCGGTACGGCGAGGGCCACGCGTGCACGAGGGACGCGTGC
Organism: Polyangiales bacterium; assembly: GCA_041389825.1. GTDB lineage: Bacteria > Myxococcota_A > Polyangia > Polyangiales > JAEYZO01. The sequence goes on from JAWKRC010000005.1 coordinate 69,485, forward strand.
GCGGCGGGGCTGACGTGTCGCGCGGGGGCGTGCCGTCGCGCGGTGATCACGGCGCCCGAAGAGGGCGACTGCGACGTGAACGACGACTGCGAGAGCCGAGCGTGCGTCGACCACCGGTGCGCGAGCACCGAGTGCTTCTTGTGATCGCCGACGACCGCGGCGGACGAGGCGCGACGAGGAGAAGCGCGCGGGCACCGTGACGCGCGCGTCTCGCGGCGAGACGTCACGGTCTCGCAGTGAGGAGCGCTGCCGCCACGCTCCATACGACAACGCTCGATGGCATCGCAGTTGCGATCGGCTCACGGCCATGAACCTTCGATCGATGGGGTGGGCGGTCTCGATCTCGGTCGCGTTGATGGGCTGCGGCGGCGACGCGACGAACGGCACAGACGCTTCGGTACAGGCGGACGCGTCGCTGGAGTCGCTCTGCGCAACCTCCTGTCGTCGGAGCAGCGACGCGTGCCCGGAGATCCAACGTGACCCGTACAGGACGCTGTGCACGGACACCTGCGTGAACAGCCTGCGGGACTTTCCGGCGGTGTGCCGTGGCCTCCTGGATGCCAATATGCGGTGCGTCGACCGGGCCCCGGCCGTCTGCGGTGAGCCCTTGGAGCCCATCTGCCCGGCGGAGTCCTGCGCGCTCAACGCGTGCATCGCGGCCGAGCAGGTTCGCCAGGGCATCGAGCCCAACTTCCGCGGGACCTGCGACGGCGGAGCGTGACGAAGAAGACGCCGGTGTTCGCGCGGATCCGCGTGGTCCAGGCGCTCGCTGCGCTCGCGGCGCGTGCCGCGCGAGACCCCGCGCCGGGGCGGTGATCCGCGCGTCGCCGGTGAGCGATCGCGCGACGAAGATGTTTTGCGGTTACCTCGGTGGGCCGTCGCTCCCAGATATGGCCCCATGCTCGACGTCGTCATCGTGGGCGCGGGTCCCATCGGCTTGTTCCTCGCGCTGCTCCTGCGCCGCCGGGGGCTCAGCGTATGCGTGATCGAGAAGCGGGAGGGGCCGACCTTCGACCCGCGCGCCGCGATCATCTGGCCGCGCACGGCCGAGGTGATGGCCGCCGAGGGCCTGGCCGAGAGCTTCGGCGCGGTGGCCGGCCGGCTCGACGGTGTCGAGCTGCAGGTCCGCGGCGCGCGGCGCGGCGCGCTCTCGCTCGGCGGGCTCGACGGCCCGCAGCCCCTCCCGTGGATCATCGAGCAGCACCAGACCGAGGCGCTGCTCCGCGCCGCGCTCGACGCGCCCGTGCTCGCGCGCCACACGCTCACCGCGGTGCGGCAGGAGGCAGACCGGGTCGTCGCGCGGGTCGAGTCGCCCGACGGTCCCGTGGAGGTCGAGGCGCGCTGGCTGGTGGGGTGCGACGGCGCGCACAGCGTCGTGCGCAAGCAGCTCGGCATAGCCTTCGAGGGCCGCGCGCACGAGGGCTTGGAGTGCCTCCAGCTCAACGCCGCGTGCACGTGGCGCGAGCCCCCGCGGGAGGGGTTCTGCCGCTTCGACCTCACCCCCGGCGCGACGCTCCTCTCGATGCCGCTCCCCACGGGCGGGCACCGCTTCGTGTCGTTCCGCAGGGTGCGCGGCGACGCGCTCACGCAGCCGACCTTGGAGGAGGCGCGGGCGCAGCTCTCGCGCGTGGCGCACGAGCCGCTCACGCTGGAGCTGGTGGGGCCGACGTGGCTGACGCGCGCGCGCTTTCAGGACCGCGTCGCGGCCCGGCTGCGCGACGGGAGGGTCTTGCTGTGCGGCGACGCCGCGGCGGTGTGGGCGCCCATCGGCGGCCGCGGCATGAACGTGGGGCTGCTCGCGGCGCACAACCTCGCGTGGAAGCTCAGCGCCGTGGTCTCTGGCGAAGCGCCCGACGCGCTGCTCGACACCTACGACCGCGAGGTGCGCGGCGTGGTGCGGCACATCATCGCGACGCTCCACCTCAACCGTATGGAGTACCCGTCGGGGCGCGTCGCGCTGGCCTTCGTCGACCTCGTGCTGCGGTCGGCGCTCCGGCAGAAGAGGGTGCCGCGCCCGGTGGAGCGGCTGTTGTCACTGTACCAGGTGGCGCCGCGCGGCGACGCGTGGTGGCGCCGCCCGTCGGAGGGAGAGCGCCTCCCCGACGCGGTGCTGGCCGACGGGCGGCGCGTGCACTCTGTGCGAGACCCGTCCCGGTGGACGCTCCTGGGCGTGGGGTGCTCGGTGGCGCCGCAGCCGGGCCTGCAGACGCGCGAGGTGCCGCTGCTCGACGCGTCGGGGCGCCCGTGGCTGTCGCGCTCGCCGCGCGCGGTGCTCGTGCGGCCCGACGGCATCATCGCGTCGCTCCGCCCGCCGAGCGCAGAGCGCGCGCTCTGAGCGAGGGCTGCGCCGACGGCTCCCCGGAGCGACTCCCAGCAGGGTTGAGGGCCTTGGGCTCGTCACCCTCGGTCGCCTCCGGCGGTCGTGGAGCGCGACCGCTCGCGCCTCGGTGGTAGCTTCGCGTCTGGTGAGCCTGAACCTCAAGACCGAGACGGAGAGGGCGGTCGATGCGCTCCAGAGCGCCGGTGTCGACGTCGCCGCCGGAGCGTTGAACGTGGCGTCGCGCACCGTCGACAGGTCCCCCGCGGCGGTCTCACGCCGCCTGGAGGCGCTGGCGCAGCTATACGAGATGGCGCACTCGCTGAAGCGCGCCCGCGTGGTCGGCCAGTGCGACCTGTGGATGGAGAGACGCCGACAGTGAGCGACGAACCCACCAGGGGCTGAGTCGCTACGGCGCTCCGCGGAGGGGGCAGACCGGCGCGTCGCCGCCTCGGTCGGGGTACTGCACGCTGACGCTGAGCGCGCCGCTGCTCTCATCGAGGACGGCGCTCCACGTCGTCTTGCCGCGACACCCGTGCGCGCGGTGGAGCTGCGCCCTGGGAGCCGGTGAGCCGCGGTCTTGATCGCCGGCGCGAAAGCGTGGCGTCGCGAGCATCGCGACCACGCGATCCCGCGGCAGGACGAGGCGCACGGAGACGCTCATCTCGAAGTCGTTCTCCACCTCGAGCTGCGAGGGAAAGGTCGGCAGATCGAGGCCGGTGCGCTCCTCGATGTACCCCAGCGTGCCCCACGGGCTCAGCTCCCACCCGAGCTTCAAGGCCGCGACAACGCACAGCGCGCCGACGACGGCCCGGCGCGTCGGACGCAGCTTCGCCCTCCGTTGGGGAGCGTCGAAGGGGGTCTCGGCGTCTCCGTTCGGCACGTTCGCCGGCGAAAACGGAGTTGGCGGCGCGAGCCTTCCCCGTGCGGTCGGAGAGGGTCCGGGTTCGCGAGAGCGGGAGATCATCTGCGACACGACCCGGGCGGCTGGGTGAACCCTCGTGGAGCCCGAGCTGAGCCTCGGGGTGCTGCCTGACCTCGTGGTCCCCGCCCTCGCGTGTAAACGGCAGCGCGGATCCGCAGCGGAATGGCGGTGTCGGTCGAGTGTTCGCGACGGGCGACGGGGGCTCTGCCCCCGATCCCCCGGACGGGAGGCAGGGCTCCCTCCTCGAGTACCCGAGCTGAGAGTGCATCGCGACGCAGCAGTGGCGGCTGCGGTGAGCGGGTGGTCGCGGGAACCCGCTCGCCGCGAGCCGTCAGCGATCAGCGTCCTCGGTCGGTCTACCCTTCGTTGGTCGCCCTGCCGGCGGGGGCGTCACCCCAGCCGCCGCTGCTACGCCGCGCGGGGATCTATCGCTCGGGGCCGCGGCGTCCCTTGCCGCGCCAGGAGTCGCCCTCGATGTCCATCACGTGGCACCGCTCATGGAAGCGATCCACCAGGGGCACCAGGCACGTCGCGTTGGGGAACACGGTGGGCCACTGCTTGAAGGCGAGGTTGGTCGTCACCACGGTGCTGCGCGACGCCTCGTGGCGGCGGCAGATGATCGTGAAGAACAGGTCCGCCGCGCGCGGCTCGTAGGGGACGTAGCCCACTTCGTCGACCGCGAGCACCGCGGGCAGGGTGTAGCGTTTGAGGCGACGCTCCAGCGCGGGCGTGGACTCCTGCCGCAGCAGGTCCGCGAGCAGCGTCGACAGGGTGGCGAAGCGCACCGTCAGGCCCTGTGCGAGGGCGGCCAGCGCAAGGTGCTGCGCGAGGGTGGTCTTGCCCGTGCCGGCGCCGCCGCGCAGGAGCACGTTGTCGCCGCGGGAGGCGAAGTCCATCGTGTGCAGCGACTCGTACATGGCGCGGTCGATGGCGCGAGGGAAGGACCAGTCGAAGCGGTCCAGGGGCTTGGGCGTGCCGACCATGGCCAGGCGCGTGCGGCGCGCGAGGTTGTTGGCCTCGCGGGCGCGGCGCTCGGCGTCGAAGATGCGCTCCAGGGTCTGCGTGGGCGTGGCGCGGTCGCGGTGCAGGTCTCGCAGCAGCGTGCGCAGCGCCTCGGTCGACAGCCGCAGCCCCATCGCGCGCAGCCGCTCGATGAGGTCCCGGTCCGCGTCGTCATCGCGCATCGTAGTCCCCGAGGTCGTGAGGGATCACGTCGGTGTCGCGCACGTGCGCTCCGAACACGGGCGCGATCTGCACGGGCCTGCGCTCGGCCGCGCGCAGCCGCTCGCAGATGGCGCCCAGCGCGCCGGGGTCCTGCACGTCTCGGGTGAGGGCTTCAGCCACCGCGGCGCGCATCCACTCGGGGCCGTACAGGTCGAGCGCGGCGACGGTGCGCGCGACGGCGTTGCCGACGTTGCGCCCGGCGAGCACCCACCGCTCCAGCAGCGCGTCCACGCCGGGGATCTCGACGCGCAGCCGGTCGCGCCCCTTGAGGTTGTGCGCGGCGGCGCGCTGGGCCAACAGCGCCGCGCGGTGGGCGTGGTCCTCGATCGTCTGTCGACGACCCCAGCAGCGCGGGTGGTCGGCCACGACCTCACCGCCGTCGAGCACGCGCACACGGTCGTCGTCGGCCACCAGCGTGAGCCCCTGCGAGGCCCACTGCGGGGGCACCGAGTACAGGTTGGTGTCGAAGCGCGCGAAGGCCGTCGCGTCGATCACCACGGGCAGCGTCTGCGACGCCTCGGGCGTGGGGTCGGGCAGCGGCAACAGGCGCTCTCGCTCCTGGGCGTACATCGCGCCGACGGTCTGCTCGGCCTGCCGCGCGTGCGGACGCGCCGGGGCGATGTCTCGCAAGAAGCCCTCGAGCTCGCGGTTGCCGTGCGCGGCGTCGCGCAGGTGTCGCCCGGCCAGGAAGCGGTCCCGCAGGTAGCGCACCGCGCGCTCCACGCGGCCCTTGTCGGTGGGCTTGCGCACCCGGCACAGGCGGGGCTCGGTGCAGAACGCTCCGGCCAGGTCGGTCAGCTCGGGGTGAAACCGCGCCGCGTCGCCGTGGCGCGCGAGCACCACCGAGCGGGCGTTGTCGAAGAGCCACTGCCGCGGTGAGCCGCCGAAGAAGGCGTGGGCGCGCACCAGCGAGCGACGCAGCGACGCGGCCCCCAGGTCCCAGACGCACTCGGCGAAGAGCATCCGCGACCAGGACAGCACCATCACGAAGAGCCACAGGCCACGTCGTCCGCCGGGCACATCGCGCTGGCCGATGAAGGCCCAGTCCACCTGCGCCTGCTCGCCGGGGAAGGTCTCCAGGCGAAGGTAGGCCTCGGCGGGGCGCCGGGGTCGCACGCGCGCCACGTGCTCGCGCACGGTGCGCACCGAGCCCTGGTAGCCCCGCGCCGCGAGCATGTCGTACAGCCGCGTGGCGCGCAGCGTGGGGTACTGCGTGAGCGTGTCGTGGATGAAGTCGCGGTGCTCGGCCAGAAGCGGCGAGGATGGCGGCGCGGGCACCACGCGGCGCGGCGAGCTCAGCCCCACCACGCGCACGACCACGTCGCGGTGCACGTCGGTCTGCGCCGCGATGGTGCCCACGGGCCAGTGCTCGGCGAAGAAGAGCCGACGGATCTTGCGGGTCGTCTCCTCGTCGATGGTCACGCGAGCCTCCGAGCGTGAGGCGCGCGGCGATCAGCCGTCGCGAGCGCGGGCGCGACTGCGCGCGGGTCGGTGGTGAAGGATCCAGCTCGAGCGGCGGGCGCCGCAGCGGCGGCACTGCGCCAGGGGCACCGAAGGGAGTGTGTCGTCACGGGGTGTCTCCACCGCAGGGGTGATCGCGGGCACCGGCTCCGCGAGGGGCTGCGGCGGGGGCACGGTGGTCGGCGCGGGCCTCGGGGGTGAACCTTGATCCGTGACGTCACCGCCGGCGCGCAGGCGCTGCCGCCGCGCGCGCTGGCGGTCTCGGGCGTCGAGGCGTCCCTCGCGCGAGCGCCGGTGTCGACGGTTGGCAACGCGTCGGGTGCGTCGGTAGCCGTCTCGTCGGCAGCGGTCGGTGCAGTAGACGTGGCCGCGGTAGCAGCTGAGGCAGAGCGAGAAGAGCCCGTCGCAGGCGGCGCAACGAAGCATGAGCAGGGGCACGCGAGGTCCGATCGGGGCCACGCGCGGGGGGCGTTGACGCGGCGGGCGGAGCACGCGACGGTGAGCGGGCGTGTCCGTCTCGTCCGAGCGGGCACAGGGGTCGACGGGTGGCTAGACCCGGCGGCCCCGCCTTGCCCGCGGTGACCTTGCCCGACGATCTACCCCAGGACCGGGAGCCCAGGGGGAGCTCCGTCGGCGCGGCCGCGACCGTCAGAACGATGCGGATCTGCGGCGCCGTCTATACTCGCGGGGCGGCACCGCGAGCGCCTCCACGAGGATGTGTTCACCGACGACGCGGTCGTGCGGATCGACGCCGCGCCGGATTGGGCCTGCGAGGTGCTCTCCGTCGACGGCGAAGACCGACCGCGCCCACACGCTGGAGATCGATCGACGTGAAGGAGTCGGCCACGCGTGGCTCGTCGGAGTGTTCCGGCGGGCGGCGGAGGGGTGGTTGCGCGTCGCGGTCTTCGAGGGAGAGGGGCGCGTGCGGGCGGAGCCGTTCGAGGCGATCGAGCTGGAGCTCGGCGCGCTGTGGAGGCGGTAGGGGGGTGCGACGCCGAGAGCGGTGGAGGTCGGCGCGGAGCGACTGGGCGACGCTGCTGGGCTGGGTGTGGGGCGTGGACATGATGGCGTGCCTGCGCTGCGGGGGAGGATGCGCTTCATCGCGACGATCACCGACCACGCGGTGATCCGGCGAAGCGCGGAGCACCTGGGGCTACCGACGGACGAGGTCACGACGGCGCGAGCGCGATCGTGGGACTGGGACGACACGAGCTGACCGCCGCGAAACGTGGGGCGGGATGGGTTCGGGGCGCTAAACGCAGAGGCAGCGTCGAGGGGGACGTCCGTGCGCGCGAGGGGCGTTGGAGTCGGTCAACACGCTTCCGCGGGGTGGAGGCGACAGAACACCCAAAAGGCGAACTGCTCGATGGGGCGCACCACCGCGGCTCGACGCCGAGCGCCTTTGGATGCCCGGCTCATCCTCGGGCCCTTCACCCCGACGGGCCCATGAGCCGGATGCCCTTGTATCTAACAGGGCGTTGGGACGCAGCGTGGTAGACCGATACGCCTCGGGTGTTTCACACCGTTGGATAGCGAGGGTCGCCACGCTGCTGTCTCCGGCGTAGAGCCCGAACATCTGCCCGAGCCTGAGCTCGCATCTCGCAAGGATGGGCCGAGCCGGAGCCGTTCCCCGACAGGAGGACGGACATGAACACAGAACCTGGTTTCGTCGGTCTCGACGTCTCCAAGGGTCGCGTCGACGTCGCGCTTCGACCTTCGGGCGAGCATTGACAGGCCGCCACCTCCGAGCAGGGCCTCGCCGGGCTCGTCGAGCGCCTGCGTGCCCACGCGCCCTCTCTCGTGGTGATGGAAGCCACGGCCAGAACCACGCGCGGGACCTTGACGAAGGAGACAGCCGCTATCCTTCAGCTGGAACGCGTGGCCGCAGCTCGACGAAGGGTGGGGTACGACGCGGCGCAGACGGCTGGACCACCAGTGAAGGGTGCTGGCCGAGTGGGGCTTGTCGGCCACGAACGCGTTGGCCGTCAGGCCGCTGTGCTGCCACGCAACGACGCGCTCACGCCACCGTTGTTTGGTCGAAGGGTGATGCGCGCGCGACGGCGCGGGAAGCGAGCGAGGTGCCATCGACGCGACGATGCGACGTGACGCGGCGGCTACGATGGTTGCTTCAGCCTGGCCTGCAACACCGCCAATCGAGCATTCACAGCCTGATGACGCTCATCAAAATCCCGATGTCTCGCCTCGATCCGAGCGATCTCTGCATTCATCCTTGCGCTCTGCACTTGCCATTCCTGCGCATTAATAGCGAAGCGCTGCGCCAAGGCGTCCTGCGCCATCACTAGCTTGACGGCACCATCCGCAGTGATCTGAAGCGCCTCGCCCACTGCGGCGATCTGCGAGACGAGCGCCACTTGGGCTTCCCAGGCCTCGCGATTCTCCGCCCGCCGCACACCCGACTTCAGTCCGTCATAGCCCGCGCTGCCCAGCAGCGATCCCACGAACGAACCCACCAGAGCACCCACAACCGGGATCGGGATCACCGCCTGTCCGACAGCCGCTCCGTACATGCCAGCGACGCCCGCCGCACATCCGCCTGCCGTTCGGTCACCGAATTCGGTCGGGGTGATCTCCCCGCGCGACAGTCGGTATGCGTCGACCATTGCGCGAAGCACCATCGCGGTCACCGCACCGACCGCTCCAGGCGTCGCCGATCGCGCGGCTTCTCCCAGGGCGCCGATCCGACACATGACCTGAACCCCAGAGGCGACAGCGCCTCGCAGAAACCCTGCCCCGCCACCGTGAACGCCCTCCCGCGCCGCTGCCTTCAACGATCGAATCGCGCGATCTCGATCACCTTCGTACACGCTGCGTAGAGTCGCGATCACGTGCGGCGCGGACGCTATCGCCGCCGAGATGGCAACCGCGCTCAGGCCGGCCTTTGCTGCCTCTCGGGCGACGTCCAACGGTTCGATGACGCGGTCGATGGACACTCCGTGCCCGCTCAGATTCGACTCTCCCCGCTGCCCTTCTCGGGCGAGGCGAACCGCATCATCGTGATCCAGGGCGTGAGAGCGAGCGCCCCCTCCTTCGAGTCGACCGCTGACATGGTCTGCAGTGTCCCGCAGATGGGCGGCCTGCTCTGGGCGGTGGCCCTCGATGCGGGCCGCGCGCGCCATCGCCTCGGCTCGCACGCCCCCGACCTGATCCGAAGGAGCTAGTTTCCACATTCCATCGTAGTGCGGGTCGCTCAAGGCCTTCGCGGTCTCGCCAGCGTCACGATAGTACTTGATCTGATAGTCGAGGGACTGGTCACCCACGTGCACCCGAGCATCGACGTGTCCGTTACCCCCGACACGCTCCGCCCTGACGTGATTCAGGCCGCGACGAACCGCATCGACGTTGAATGTGCCGACGTGAAAGGCCTCCGCGAGAAATCCCTTCGCCGAGTGCAGTGGGTTATTTCGATACTGCGCCGCGACCTCATCCAGCATCCGAGAAGCCGCTGCGATCGCCGCGTCCACTGCGCCGGAATACTCGTCTCCGTGCATCGCGCCGCTCTGAGCGCTGACATGGTCGCGAGCCCTGTTCGACTGATCGGCACTCATCGCACCCCCACTGCAATGTAGACTTCCAACACCAGAACCGACGCGGCGATCCCGACGGCACTCGCCAGCGCGAGTACCTTCGCCGTCGTCATCGGGCGTACTCCCATCAACTGCGGCGCAGCCAACTCCATGGCGCGACGCAGCCTCGCGAGTTCCTTCGCCTGCTGGTCGTGCACTGATTCCCGCTGCGTCATCGTTCGCCGCAGCCGTTCGATCTCCTGCGAAGAGCGCTCGCGCTCCTCGTGCATCAGCATCTGTTGCTCGGCAAGCAACAACATCTGATCGACGGTACCTTGCACCTGGAGAAGCCTGTCAGCCTGTCCCGACTGTGTTTCGATTGCCCCACCGACCGTCTGTCGGAATGCCTCGAGTTCACTGTGGATCATCTGAGTCATTGCCAGGCTCCGAGCATTGGCGGCGAGAGCGACCCGCACCAACTGAACGGTAACCGCCTGCATCTTGACAACGTCCTGCATAGCCAGCGCAAGGTCACGGGTGTTGTTCGCGAACATCCGCCCGAAGAATCCCCGGTGGGCGATCTCGCCGAGCCTGTCCTGCGTCGAGCAAACAAGAGAGGAGAGGTCGCGAAACGCGGTGCGCACCTCTTCCGCACGTTGCATGATCTCAACGCCTTGGGGTCTCTTCGCCAGGTTCGACTCCCACGGGACCATCTCCCCAGCTCCTCCCGAACCACCCATCGAGCAAAGCCTCCGTTGCCTTCGTCAACCACGCTGCGGGAACTCAAGGTATCCCGCCCTTGATTTCGGAGGTTGCCAGGAAATCACGTACGAGGGAAGAGGCTGCAAGCCCTTCCAACGAGCTCGCGGGGTATCGAACGGCTCGTCGAGTTCGTGGTGGGGTCTGTCAGCGGGCGCTCGGTCGGGGTGGGTCTCGGCGGCCCCTCACCCAAGTGTCAGAAGCCACAGCTCCATCTGTCGGTACGTGGGCTCTGGGCTCCCTCTCTCGCCTTCGCTCTCGCTCGCCGCCGCCCCGCTGAGCGCCAGCGTATGCTGCGTCGGCGATGCCCCGCCACTTCAACACGGCTGGTCCCTGCGACCCCGTGGACCACTACATGCTGCCGCCCGAGCAGCGGTTGCCCGAAGTCCGCGGGCTCGTGGACCAGAAGGCGTACTTCGTCCTCCACGCTCCGCGACAGGTGGGAAAGACGACGGCCCTCCTCTCCCTCGCGAAGGCCCTCACGGCCGAGGCGCGCTACGCCGCCCTCCTCGTGTCGATGGAGACCGGGGCGGCCTTCCCCGACGACGTGGGCGCCGCCGAGCTCGCCATCCTGGCCGAGTGGCGCATCGCCGCGAGGGCGCAACTCCCTTCGGAACTCCAGCCGCCGCCGTGGCCTGACACAGCGCCGGGAGGCCGGATCGGCGCGGCGCTCGAAGCGTGGGCGAGCGCGTCGGCGCGTCCGCTCGTGCTCTTCCTCGACGAGATCGACGCGCTCCGTGACCAGGTGCTCATCTCCGTGCTGCGCCAGCTACGCGCCGGGCACAAGTACCGTCCCGTGGGCTTCCCCTGGGCGCTCGGGCTCGTGGGGCTGCGTGACGTGCGCGACTACAAGATGGCCGCGGGCGGCAGCGAAGAGACGCACACGGCCTCGCCCTTCAACATCAAGGTGCGCTCCCTCACCATGCGGGAGTTCACCGCCGACGAGGTCTCCGCGCTCTACGCCCAGCACACGACCGAGACGGGGCAGACCTTCGATCCTGCCGCAACCGCGCGGGCCTTCGCGCTCACCCAGGGGCAACCCTGGCTCGTGAACGCGCTCGCGTACGTCGCGACCGAGGAGCTCAAGACCGACCGCGCGCAGACGATCACCGCCGCCGACATCGACCGCGCGCGAGACATCCTCGTCGAGCGGCAGGACACGCACCTCGACTCGCTCGCCGAGCGCCTGCGTGACCCGCGCGTGCGCGCCGTCATCGAGCCGATGATCCTTGGCGAGACCCTCGCTCCCCTCGCCCCCGACGACCTGCGCTTCGTGATCGACCTCGGCCTCGTGCGCGAGACCGCCGAGGGCGCCATCGAGGTCGCGAACCCCATCTATCGAGAGATCATCGCGCGCCAGCTCACCGTGACGGTGCGGGCGTCGCTCCCGAAGATCACGCCGACGTGGCTCGACGCCGCGGGGCGCATCGACTTCACGAAGCTCCTCGACGCCTTCGTCGAGTTCTGGCTCCGACACGGGGAGGCGCTCCTCGGGAGTTCGCCCTACAACGAGGCCGCGCCGCACCTCGTGCTCATGGCCTTCCTGCAGCGCGTCGTGAACGGCGGCGGGCGGATCGAGCGCGAGTACGCCATCGGCGCGAAGCGCCTGGACCTCTGCGTCGAGCACCGCGGCGAGACGCTGGGCATCGAGGTGAAGACCTGGCGCGAGTCGGACAAGGCCAAGGACCCGACCATCGAGGGCCTGTCGCAGCTCGACGGGTACCTCGCGCGCCTCGGGGTCGACCGCGGCTGGCTCCTGCTCTTCGACCAGAGGAAGAAGGTCGCCCCCCTCCCCGAGCGCTTGAAGCGCGAGCGCGTCACCACCGAAGGCGGGCGCCGGATAGACATCGTGCGGCTGTGAACCCAAGGGCGGCGATCAGACCCTCCGCCCCCTCCCCCAGCGGCCTCTGCCCCGCGCTTGTCGCCCGATTCCGGCCGCGGGTAGAGTGCGCGCACCCTCCCCTACACGCCTCGGGGCCCTCGGAGACTCCACCGCCATGATCTTCTCTCAGCGACGTTCCTTCCTTGCGATCTCAGCGCTGCTCGCCGCGGGCTGCGGCGGCACCGTCGTCTCGGCCCGCTCGGGAGACGCCGCGGTCGACGTCCCCGGCGACGTCACGCCCCTCCTCGACGTGCCCGGTCGCGACCTGCCCGACCCCATCTTTGACGGAGGCTCCCCCGTCGACGTGATCCCCTCCGTCGACCGACCCATCGTCGTCGACGTCGTCTCGCCCCCCATCGACTCCCGCGTCCCGCGCTGCGGCGACAGCATCCTCGACCCCGGCGAGAGCTGCGACGACGGGAACAACGCCAACGGCGACGGCTGCTCGGCCATGTGCCGCTTCGAGGCCCGCTGCGGCGACGGCCGCGTCGACATGGGCGAGGTCTGCGACGACGGCAACAACCGCTCCGGCGACGGCTGCCGCTCGGACTGCCTCTCGAACGAGACCTGCGGCAACCGCATCGTCGACACCGCCCGCGGAGAGATCTGCGACACCTCCCCCGGCTGCGGCCCCGACTGCCGCTCCCTCGCGATGTGCGGCAACGGCCGCGTCGACATGGGCGAGCAGTGCGACGACGGCAACACCGCCCGCTGGGACGGCTGCGGCCCCGACTGCCGCGTCGAGCAGGCGATGGTGCTCGACCGGCTCTCCATCGCCGCCGACAACCCCATGATCGGCTGCGACTTCTCGGGCGACCGCAACGCCGACAACGCCTTCGCGCGCGCCCTCGGCCCCGCCGTGGGCCTGCTCAACAGCTTCATCTCGAACCCCATCTCGAACGGTCAGCTCCTCCTGCAGCTCACCTTCTTGAACCTCACCGATCCGCGCGGGCAGAACCTCGCCGACACGCGCGTGGGCTGGGTGCTCGGCTCCGACGGCGACGACATCCGCACCAACAACCTCTCGGCCGGAAACCCCCAGCGCGTGCAGCGCGGGTCCATCGACGCGATGACCACCCTGCCGCTCGCGTCGTTCCAGAGCCGCGTGGCGATGGGCAACCTCTCGGGAGGCCCCGAAGACATCTTCCTCCCGCTCTCGGGCGGCGGCGGCGGCGGCCTCGGGATGTTCGACTTCCGCCTGCAGCGCGCGCGGGTGAGCGGGCTCATCGTGGCCGACGCCACCCGCATCGTCGGGATGCGCAACGGCGTGCTCTGCGGTGTGGTCCCGGCGCGCGACCTCGCGCGGATCGAGAACCCCGCGGGGCGCATCCTCGGCGGCATCGGCGGCGGCGGCGGGGGGATGTCCCGCAGCTCCTTCCTCGAGCTCATCGTGGGCGGGCAGCGGGTGCTCATCGTCTCCATCGGCCCGCAGCAGCCCGACGTCGACCTCGACGGCGACGGCCTCGAGCGCTTCGAGGGCGTGATGGGCGTGGGCGGCACCGAGCCGCGCATCGAGTCCTGCGTCGACGGCGACGGCACGGTCATCCCGGGCCGCGACTGCGTGAACGACCCGCGCATGGCCGACGGCTTCTCCGCGGCCTTCCAGGTCACGGGTCAGTGGGTCACCCTCCGCGGCGTCGCGGCGGGCGGCGGCACCACCACCCCCGTCGACGCCGGCGCGGCCGTCGACGCCTCGTCGCCCTGACGCTCTCCCTCCCTCTCTCACCGAAGATCACACCGCCATGCGATCCCTCTCCTGGGTTCCCTTCGCGCTCGCGCTCGTGACCTTGGGCTGCGGCGCGCGCACGCCGCTCCGTGAGCCCTCCGACGCGGCCGTGACCGACGCGGGCCCCGACGCCCCTGCCCCCGTCGACGGAGGCTGCGGCGTGGGCCTCCTCGCGTGCGGCGGCGCGTGCGTGAACCCCGCGATCGACCCGCTCCACTGCGGCGGCTGCAACAACGCCTGCGAGAACGGCGGGACCTGCGTGGCGGGCGGGTGCGTCCCTCGCCCGGTGGACTGCCCCGACGGGCTCCTGCGCTGCGGCGGCGTGTGCGTCGACATCCGCGCCGACCCTCGCCACTGCGGCGCGTGCGACAACCCCTGCATGGGTAGCTGCGTGCTGGGCCGCTGCGAGGCCGCGCCCTGCCCCAACGGCCTCACCCGCTGCGCGGGCGTGTGCGTCGACGCGACCAGCGATACGCGCAACTGCGGCGCGTGCAACAACGCCTGCGCCGCCGGGCAGAGCTGCGCCCGCGGCGCGTGCGTGGGCTCGACGCGCCCGTGCTCGGGGCCTCACCTTCCAGGTCCGGTCGCTCACGGCCGACGGGTGCGTCACGCGCGAGCACAACAACGTCACGGGCGACGACCGCGGCGGCATCGCGGTCGGCAACGCGGGCGTGCTCTACACGGGCGACGATCGCACGGCGGCCTTCAGCGACGACCTCGACGGCGCGCGGCCCTTCATGCCCCGCTACGACGGTCTGTTCAGCGAGATCAACGCGAACCTCGTGGGCACGCTTGCGTCAGGGAGCGCGCCCTTCACCGAGCACGTCGATCGTCGACGCGCTGGGGTTGATCGACCCGATGGGCTTCGTGTCGGCCACGGTCCCGCTGAGCGAGACGATCATCATCGACCGGTCGAGCGCGGAGCCCGCGGGCGTCTTCTCGGGCCGCGGCCGTCTCCTGCTCGTGCAGGGCCTCAGGGCGTGGAACGTCGACCTCTCGCTGCCGACGCGACCGCGGGTGACGGCGTTCCGCATCCCGCAGACGATCCAGCCGACCTTCCGCTGCGAGAGCTGGGCGGTGTGGGGGATCGCGGAGTACTTCCGCGACGAGCCCTGGGTGGTCTACGTGCGCGACCAGCAGACCATCGTGCGGCAGAACCTCTTCACGGGAGAGGTGCAGAACGTCGCGCGCTTCATGTCGCTGAGCGACATGTGCTCCATCGCGGCGGCGCCGCGGTTGGACCGTTGGTATTTCCACCACGAGGGGGCGTCGCAGTTCCGCAGCGGCGACGAGACCATCGGGTTCTGCAACGCCACGTTCACGATGTGACGAGCGTCGCGGGGCGGCCGCTCTCACGCCCTACGACCCCGCCGCTCCCGCTCACCCCGCGTCGAGCACCACGCGCAGCCTCGCCTGGCCGCTCCGCACGCGGGCGAGGGCCTCGTTCACCCTCCCCATGGGCATCCGCTCGGTGATGGGCGCGACGCCGTGCTGCGCGGCGAACGCGAGCATCCGTCGCATCGACGCGGGGCTGCCGATCACGCTCCCGGTGACCTTCTTCTGCTCGTCGAGCAGGGGGTCGACCCCGAGCGTGAGGGGCTTGCTCGGCACGCCGATGAGGCAGAGCGTGCCCTCGAGGTCGAGGGTCTTCATCCACGCGTCCCAGTCGAGGTTCGCGTGCGTGGTGACCAGCAGGAGGTCGACCACGCCCGCGGGCAGCGCGCCCTTCGCGTCGACGAGCTCGCTCGCGCCGAGCGAGAGCGCGAGGTCGCGCTTGGAGGCGTCGGGGTCGAAGGCCAGCACCTCGGCCCCCATCGCGCTCGCGAAGCGCACGGCCATGTGACCGAGGCCCCCGACGCCCACCACGCCCACGCGCACGCCGGGCCCCGCGCCGAGGCGCTCCAGCGGAGAGAACACCGTCAGCCCCGCGCACAGGAGCGGCGCCGCGGTGGAGGCGTCGAGCCCCTCGGGGATCGCGAAGGCGAAGCGGCCGTCGACGCGCACCCGCGTCGCGAAGCCGCCCTGACGTCCCACGCAGGTGCGGACCTTTCCGCCCGTGCAGAGGTGCTCGCGGCCCGAGGTGCACGGAGGGCACCGCCCGCACGCGCCCGCCTGCCAGCCGACGCCCACCAGCGCGCCCTCGGCGTGCGGCGCGTCGACCCCGCGGCGCAGCACGCGGCCGATGACCTCGTGGCCGGGGATCAACGGACGCGCGACCTCTCCCCAGTCTCCGTCGACGAGGTGCAGGTCGGAGTGGCACACCGAGCAGTGCACCACCTCGACGTCGACGTCGAAGCCCGTGGGCGCTCCGGGGTCGGCGAGGGTGATGGGTTCGAGGAGGTCGCCCTTCGCGCGCTGGGCCCAGGCACGGATCGCTTCGCTCATGTGCGGCGCGCACTACTGCCAGCGACGCCGGGCGCGCGCAACAGGGTCAGAACACCCCGCCCACCGAGGCGCCCGCCGCGGTGGGGCCGGCGCCGATCCACCACCGCGTCCGCGACGCGCGCGTGACCGAGGCGACCGGCGGGCGCAGCGCGAAGAGCAGCGCGCCGCCCACGATCGCCGCGCCCGAGAGGACGAAGGCCGTAGTGCTGACGGCGTGGTAGGCGCGCACGTCGTCGAGCAGGCCGCCGCAGGCGGCGGCGCCGGCGGCCTCGCCGTTAGAGACCCAGCAGAACTGGTTGAAGGTGTCGGCCGCGTCCTCGGACTTGACGCGGAACGCGACGCCTATGGCGAGGAAGACCGCGGCCCCCGCGAACAGCCCGACGCCCCCCACGGTGAACGCCCGCCGCCGACGCTCCGCCAGGGTCAACGGTCGCGGGAGAGGGACCGCGGTCACGGGCGCCTGAAGCCGCGCGGGCGCGGGAGCGTCAGCGGGATCGGGCGAGCGCGCGACGCGCCACCGGTCGCCGTCGGCGCGCTCCAGCCGGGTCACCGTGGAGGCGCCGTCGGGTCGCGGCACGCGCAGCTCCAACGCGTCGGGGAGGATCCGCACCGTGAAGCGAGGGGCGCGCGCGCCGTCGACGCGCAGCTCGCGGCAGTCGCGCTCGCAGACCACCTCGACGCCGTCGGTGGGAGACGGGCGCTCCTGCGCCGCGGCCTCCGACGCGAGGCACAGCCCAAGGCAGAGCGCGAGCGTCACCCTCCTGCGCATGGACCCCTCCGTTGCGCGCGGCGTCGAGACGTTCGACGTCACCGCGGAATGAACCCTCGCGCCGCCCCCGGCAACGAGGGCGTGCAGAGGTTCGCGGGAGGCGGCGCGCTCGCGCGTCCGGGAGGCTTCGTCATGCGTGCTCGCGGTCGATGGGCGCCAGCGCTCGGGTTCATCACGATCCTTTCGCTCGGGGGCTGTAGCGACGACCCCGCGAGCACCCCGTCGGCCCCGCCCGCGACCGACGTGAGGCGCGCCACGAGCACCCCGTCGCTCGCGATCGACGCGGGCACCGCCGTCGACGCGGGCACCACCGTCGACGCGGGCACTACCGTAGCTCCGACCTCCGCCCCCGCGGCGCCGATCAGCGGCGGCACCCTCGCGGTGACCCCCGACGGGGCCCTCGCCGTCGCGTCGGACCCCGACGGAGACCGCGTGTTCATCGTCGACCTCGCCGCGCGCGCGTGACCTTCGCGGTGGCGCTGCGCGAGGGCGACGAGCCCGGCCGCGTGGCGATCGACGGCGGAGGCCGCGCCCACGTCGCGCTCCGTCGCGGCGGCGCGGTGCTCACCCTCGACCTCACCTCGGGCGCCGTGCTCGCGCGCCGGGAGGTCTGCGCCGCGCCCCGCGGCGTGGCGTGGTCGGCGGAGCGCGGCGACGTGTACGTCGCCTGCGCGGGCGGAGAGCTCGTCGCGATGCCCCCCGCGGGCGGCGCCCCCACGCGGACGACGCGGCTCGACCTCGACCTGCGCGACGTGGTGCCCATGGGCGACCGCCTCCTGGTCACGCGGCTGCGCTCCGCCGAGACCCTGGTGGTCGACACGACGGGCGCGGTCACCACGCGCGTCGCGATGACCGCGCCGACGGGCACCGCCCCTGGCGTCGCGCGGCGCGCGGTGCCCTCGCCCGCGGGCGGCGCGTGGGTGCTGCACCAGCGCGCGGGCGACGCCCCGGTGCAGGTCACCTCGACGGGGTACTACCGCGCCGCGACCCCCTCGCTGGAGTGCGCGGGCACCGACGGCGTGACGCGGCCGGGACTCACGTGGGTGCGCCCGCCGCTCCCGATGGTGACGCTGCCCGACATCCCGAGCGCGGCGCTCGCGGTGGACGTCGCCGTCGACGCGAACGCGACGCGCGTCGCGGTGGCGGTGCCCGGCGCGCTCGGGGCGACGACGGCCTTCGGCGAGGCGCCCGTGACGCAGCTACGGGTCTTCTCCACGACGCAGACCTCGCGCTGCCTCGCGGTCGACGCGACGGCGCAGCCGAGCGACGGGGAGGTGGTGGCCGTGGCCTTCGCGGCGAGCCGCGGGCTGGTGGCGCAGACCCGCGCGCCCGCGGCGCTGTTCCTCGCCGACGCGGGGGTGACGGTGGCGCTCGGGGCGCCGCTGCGCGACGACCCGGGGCACCGGCTCTTTCACACCAACCCCACGGGCTTCGTCGCGTGCGCGACCTGCCACGTCGAGGGCGAAGACGACGGGCGGGTCTGGACCTTCGCCCCCGCGAGCCCGCGGCGCACGCCCTACCTCCGCGGGGGCATCCTCGGGACGGAGCCCTTCCACTGGGCGGGCGACCTCGCCGACATCGACGCCCTGGTGCGCGAGGTGATGGTGCGCGGGATGCGCGCCCCCGCCCCCGACGCCGCGGGCGTGCAGGCCCTCGCGCGCTGGGTCGACGCGCTGCCCTCCCGCGCGGCGCCCGCTGTCGCCCCCGACGCCGTGGCCCGCGGCGCGGCGCTCTTCCGCGACCCCGCGGTGGGCTGCGCGGGGTGCCACGACGGCCCGCACCTCACCAACGGGCAGACCGTCGACGTGGGCACGGGAGGGAGCTTCCAGGTGCCTCCCCTGCGCGGCCTCGCGTGGCACGCGCCCTACCTGCACAACGGCTGCGCCGCGACGCTGCGCGAGCGCTTCAGCGCCTGCGGCGGAGGCGACCAGCACGGCCACACCTCTCAGCTCAGCGCCGCGCAGCTCGACGACCTCGCGGCCTACCTGGCCTCGCTGTGAGCCGCCTCGCGGCGCTCTCCCTCGCGCTCACGCTCTCGTGCGTGCCCGACCTGCGCGAGGGCCCCGGCGGGGTCGATCCGCAGTTCTGCCAGTACACCAGCCACAACCAGTCCTTCAGGGTCTGCGGCGGCGCCTGCGTCTCGCTCTACGACGACGAGAACCACTGCGGGGCCTGCGGGCGCGCGTGCCCGGCGAACACCGTCTGTCAGTACGGCGCCTGCACCTGCCCCTCCCCCACGCGCGCCTGCGGCTCGGCCTGCGTCGACGTGAGCCGCGACCCTCAGAACTGCGGCGCGTGCGGCAACGCCTGCGCCGACGGCGCGGCCTGCGAGGGCGGGCGGTGCGCGTGCCCCGCGGGGCTCGCCCGCTGCGGCGACCGGTGCCTCGACGTGATGAACGACGCGGAGCACTGCGGCCTCTGCGACAACCCCTGCGGCGACGGGATCGCGTGCGTCGCCGGGAGCTGTCAGTGCGAGGCCCGCGGGCTCACCCGCTGCGGCTTCGGGTGCGTCGACCTGAGCGCCTCGAACCAGCACTGCGGCGCGTGCTTCACGCAGTGCCAGCCGGGGCTCACCTGCGCCGCGGGGTCGTGCGCGTGCCCCGAGGGCCTCACGCCCTGCGGCGGTCGGTGCGTCACCCTGGACACCGACCAGCACTGCGGCGCGTGCGGGAGTCGCTGCGGCGAGGGCACCCGGTGTCGCGCGGGCGGGTGCATCGGCGCGCCGCTCTCTCCGTCGACCGGCGAGCGACTCGGGACGCCGCGCCCGACCTTCCGGTGGCGGGGCCGCGACGCGACCGTCGACGTCTGCGCCGACCGCGCCTGCGCGGAGGTCGTCGCCTCGGCCGAGGGCGCGAGCGCGGGCACGTCGCTCGACGCGCCCCTCGCGCCGGGGGTGTACTTCTGGCGGCTGCGCGTCGGCGACGCGGCGGTGAGCGACCCGACGACGTTCCGCGTCGATCACCGCCGCAGCGCAGCGCCGGGTCTGCTCCTGCCGTCCGTCGACCTCGACGCCGACGGTCACGCCGACGTGGCGGTGGGCAGCGCCAGGGGCCTCGCGGTGTACCTCGGGGGCTCACCCCTCGCGACCACGCCGGCGCGGAGCTTCGTCCTCCACGTCGGCGCGGGCACGCTCGCCGTCGCGCACGACGTCGACCGCGACGGGTACGGCGACGTGAGCTTCTCGAGCCCGACGACGGCGGTGCTCCGCGGCGGCGGCGCCGCGAGCGCGTTCGAGGTGACGCTCTCGACCATCCCCGTGGCCGAGGCGCGGGTCATCGGCGACACGAACGGCGACGGCGTGGCCGACTGGGCGGGGGCCTCGGGCGGCGCGTGGGGCGTGTGGTACGGCCCGCTCACGCCGGCGACCCTCTTCGCGCCCTTCGCGATCGACACCGACGCGTCGACCGCGGCGCCCGTCGGGGACCTCGACGGAGACGGCCGCCCCGACCTGCTCATCGGCGCGAGCGACGTGACCTACCCCGGGGTGTGGGCGGGCTTCGCGAGCGCGGTGGGCGTCGACCGCTTCGTGCGCCTCCCTCCGGCGCCGCGGGCGCAGGGCTTCGGCCGGTCGGTGGCCCCCGCGGGAGACGTGAACGGCGACGGCCTCGCCGACGCGCTCGCGGGCCTCGGCCCCTCGGCGTGGGCGCTCTACCTCGGCGGCGCCGACGCGGTGACCTTCTCTCGCGTGATCGAAGACACCCGCGGCGCGGCGCTGCGCGTGACCCACGGAGACGTCGACGGAGACGGCTTCGGAGACCTCGTCGCGGTCCCGGTGGGCGTGGGCGAGCTCTGGGTGTGGCGCGGCGCGCGCGACGGGCTCGCGGCGTCGCCCGCGGTGCTGCGCGACGCGCGCTGGGCGGCGGTGGAGGCGATCCACTCGCCGGGAGACGTCGACGGAGACGGCCTCGACGACGTGGTGCTCGGCGCGCCCTCGCGCGACGCGGCCTACGTGCTCTTCGGGCACGCGACCGCGCTCCTCACCCGCGCGGTGACGCTGGAGGGCGCCGCGCGCACGGAGTTCGGCCGCGACGTGCTGTAGCCCGAGGCGCCTTCGCAGCGCGCGCGGGTCGGTGCACACTCCGCCCGTGCCTCGCCCGTGGCCCCTCGCGCTCGTCGCCGTCTTCTCTGGTGGGTGCTGCGCGGGCGGCGACGCGTACCTCACGCTCGGGCTCGGTCCCGGCGACAGCCGCCTGGTGCCTCCGTGGGGAGGCACCATCACCTACGCGGTGACGTCGCGCCCGACGCTGGAGGCCGACTCCGCGCCCGAGCGCCCGCTCCCGGGCGCGCCCTTCGAGGTCTTCGCCGCCGACGGAGCGACCCCCGTGGCGCTCTCGTGCGTGACCCGCCGCGTCGACAACGCGACCCGCAACGGCTGCGGCTTCAGCGACGTGGTGACCTGCGACCTCGGCGCGCTCCCGCCGGGCCGCTACGTGGTCGTCCACCGACGCGCGCGCGGCAACGGCGACCCGCTCAACTGCGGGAGCGCGTGCCCGTGGGAGACCTTCCAGGGAGAGCCAGCGCTGCGCTTCGACCTCACGCTCACCCCGTAGCCCCCTCCGCGCTCAGAGCACCTCGTCGTCGTCGAAGCGCACGCACAGCGCCTCGGCGTGCTCGCGGTCGCGCGCGCCGCACTGCACGAAGACCCGATAGCGCGCCGTCGCCTCGGGGGCCGCGCACGCCACGCCCTCGACGCCCGCCAGGTCGACGCGCGCCGCCAGCGCTCCGCCCTGCGCGCTCACCCGCGACGCGCACCACGACGAGAGCGCCGCGGCCTGCCCCCACGCGGGCTTCGCGAGGTCGCACAGCAACACCCGCCCCGAGCTCAGTTCGAGCGGCGCCGCCTCCATCGAGCGTCGCAGCCACGGGGTCGCGTCGCGGTGCCACGCGCGGAGCTCGGCCACGCGGCGGCGGTCGGGGCTCAGCACGACCCTCGCGTTCCAGAGCCCCTCGCGCGCGCCGAGCTTGTACTGGGCGGGGTTGTACGGGTCGCGCTCGGGGCGGCGGTCGACGCGCGAGGCGTCTCCCAGCGAGAGGCGGCGCTTCGTGACGGTGAAGGGCGCGAGGTCGACGAGCGGGCCCGCGTGCACCATCCCCCACTCGTCCATGCGCGCGAGGGTCTTGTACGAGAGCAGCGCGCGGCGACCGACCGGGAGCGGCGTCTCGCGCGCGCCGAGCTCTCGCTCGAAGCGGGCGCGGGTCATCACGTGGGGGTTCCACCGCGGCGTGGGCGTGTCTCGCGCGACCTCGACGCCGTCGAGCATGGGCGCGAGCACGAGGTCCGCGAGGCGCGCGTCGAGGCCCGTGAGCGCCATCAACTTCGCGCGGAGGTGCGTCGCGCCCGCGTCGCCGAAGACGTCGATCCACAGCGCGTCGTAGACCTCGCCGTCGTTGAGCGGCTCGCCCGCGCGCACGCGAGACCCCACGGCGACGCGCAACACCGAGGGGTGGATGACGTACTGCCAGTCGGAGAGCGATCCGTCGTCGAGCTCGAAGCAAACGCGGCCGTCGACCACCCGCAGGGTCGCGTCGAAGGGCGCGATCACCGCGGGCTTCGCGGGATCCTCGCGATCGAGCATGGCCTTCAGCCGCGCCGCGTCGGCGGCCTCGTCGAGCGCGCGCGCGATGCGTGAGAGGTCGTCGCCCGCCACGCCGCGGCGCGCGAGCACGGTGAGCACGCGCCGCCGCCACGGCCACGACGGGCTCACGACGAACTGCACATCGCCCACGTCGCTCCGACGTCCGTCACCGCGCGCGCTCGATCGCGCGGGTCTCGCCCACGTCCATGACCCAGAGGCGGTCGGGGTCGAGGCCCTTCTCTTCCCAGAGCTCGCGGGTGCGCTGCACGGGCAGGTGGAGGGCCTCGTCGGTGAGCTTGAAGGTACCCCAGTGCATCGCGACGAAGGTGCGCGCGCCCAGCGCTTCGAAGGCCGCGACGGCGTCGTCCGGGTTCATGTGCTGCGGCTCCATGAACCAGCGGGGCTCGTACGCGCCGATGGGGAGCATCGCGTAGTCGATGGGGCCGCAGCGACGTCCGATCTCGACGAAGTCGTCGAAGTGCCCGGTGTCTCCCGAGTGGTACGCGGTGCCCTCGGGCGCGCGGATCACCCATCCGCCCCAGAGCATCTCGTTGCGCGTCCAGGGCATGCGCATCGACCAGTGGCGCGCGGGGACGAGCGTGTACTCCACGTCTCCGACGCGGTGCGACTGCCACCAGTCGAGCTCGACGACCTCGGTGAGCCCCGCGTCGCGCAGGAGTTCTGCGTTGCCGAGCGGCACGAGGTAGCGCGCGGTCGGGCCGATGCGCTTGAGCGTCGGCAGGTCGAGGTGGTCGAAGTGGTTGTGCGAGACGAGCACGGTCTCGATGCGCGGCACGTCGTCGAGCGCGACGCCCGGAGGCGCGAGCCGCTTCACCACCCCCTGGATCCGCTCAGACCAGATGGGGTCGATGGCGATCATCGTTCCGCCGAGGCGGAGCGCGAAGGTGGCGTGCCCGATCCAGGTGATCGACGCGGGCAGGTCGCGCAGCGCGCTGCCGTCGTTGGGGCGCACGGGCGCGCCGGAGATCTCGTCCTTCACCTGGGCGGCGCCGACGCCGCGGAGCTTGTCGAGCCGCCAGCGGAGGATGTCGGCGGGGCCGCGGGAGGGCTGCGTGGCGCGGTCGTCGAAGCGTCCCATCGGCGACGACGTGTGCCATCACAGCGCGGGCGGAGACAAGGGGCGCCCTCACCGTCGTCGCGCGAACTGGTACGGGACCGTCAGGAGCTTGTGGCGCTCGTCGATCGTCCAGAGGTCGGTGTGGAGCACGGCGGTCTTCCCTCGCCGCGAGAGCAACAGGGTGTCGTCCATGCTCAGGCTCACCTCGCCCTCCTCCTCGACGAGGACGGCGTTCACCGCCGAGACCATCGCGCGCAACGCGGCGAGGTAGCGCGCCTCCCGATCGAGCACGGTGAAGCGCACGCTCGCGTGCTCCGGCAGACCCTCGTTCGTCAGGTGCGGCGTCGGGGAGCGCGACGTGAACCCGTCGACGCTCAGGATCTCGTAGACGAGGTCGAAGCCTCCCGTCGCGGGGTCGACGGTGAACTCCAGTGGCTCAGGGCCGAGGCTCGAACGCAGCGCGTCTCGCACCGTCGCGCGAGCGTCGTTGAGGTCGAAGAACCCGCTGAGGAGATAGGCGATCGACACGGCGCTGATGCAACGCGCGCGGGCGCGGCGGGTCAACCGAAGCGGGAGAGGGCCCGTCGACGTCCGCTCACCCCAGGCGCAGCACCACCTCGGGTCCGTCGTCCGACATCTGCTCCCGCGCGTGCACGAACCCGTTGCGCTGGAGCGCCTTCACCGACGCGACGTTGCTCGCCAGCACCACCGCGTAGAGCGGGCGCGACGCGTCGAGCGCGACCATCTGACGGATCGCCTCGGTCGCGACGCCCTTTCCCCAGTGCTCGTTGGCGACGCGGTAGCCGATGTAGCGCGCGCCCTCCATCGCGAAGGTGTTGATGGTGCCGACCATCGCTCCGTCTCCCGTGATCGTCCGGAGGATCACCGCGGGGTCGGCCGCGATGCGCGCGATCCACGCGTCGAAGTCAGGTCGCGAGCGCGCGGGCACGGTGGTCGCGACCTGCGCCGGGTCCGACTGCCACGCGAAGTGCAGCTCGTCGTCGGCGGGCTCACGGGGGTGCAGCGCGATCTTCACGCCGCGAGGAGAGCAGAGATCGACGGCGCCGTCACCGCGACTTCGCCGCCCGCGGCAGCGCGTCGAGGAAGGCTCTCAGCTTCGGCGAGCCGCGCAGCTCCGCCCGGTGGATCGCCCACGCCGTGATGGGCGGCGCCGTCCACGCGGGGAGCAGGCGCTTCAACCGCCCCGCCGCGAGGTCGTCCTCCACCAGCCAGTCGGGCACGAAGGCCGCGCCCACGCCCTCCACCGCGAGGTCGCGCAGCGCGCTCGGCGCGTTGCACCGCACGGGGCCGCGCACCTCCAACGCCCGGCGCTCGTCGCCGCGCTCGATCGCCCAGCGGATCACCGCGCCGCTCGGCGTGACCTGCACGAGGCACGGCGACCGTTCGAGCTGCGCGGGCTCGCGCGGGGTGCCGTGCTTGCGCACCCACTTCGGCGACGCGACCAGCACCCTGCGCATCGAGAACAGCGGGTGCGCGACGTAGGCCGTGCTGTCGGGCGGCGGAGAGCCCGCGCGGATCGCGACGTCGACCCCCTCGCCCACCAGGTCGACGAGCTGGTCTTCGAGGCGGAGGTCCACCGTGAGCTCGGGGTGCGCCGCCGCGAGGGCGCCGAGGCGCGGGAGCAGCACCACCGTGCCGAAGGTCAGCGACGCGCTCACCACGAGCGTCCCTCGCGCGCGGCGATCTCCGCGCACCGCGGCGCGCGCGTCGTCGACGTCCCTGAGGATGCGCGTGGCCCGCGCGTACCACTCCGCGCCCGCCTCGGTGACGCGGAGGCTCCGCGTGGAGCGAACAAGCAGCGCCGCGCCGAGGTCGGCCTCGAGCGCGGTGACCTGCCGGCTCACCGCCGCGAGCGAGAGCCCCTGCGCGCGGGCCGCCGCCGACAGGCTCTTGCCCTCCACCACCCGCACGAAGGTCGCCATCTGCTCCAACAGGTCCATCGAGACACGGTCGCTCCACCCTTGCGCGCGACGCAAGGATCACTTGCGGGCGAGCCTTCTACCGGGGCGTTCGACGGGGCGGCATGTTCGCGTCCGAGGTGACCGACATGAAGATCAACGATCAGGTGGTGATGGTGACGGGCGCGAACCGCGGGCTGGGCGAGGCGCTGGTGCGGGCCGCGCTCTCGGCGGGCGCGCGCAAGGTCTACGCGGCGGCGCGCGACCCCCGCGCGCTGGAGACGGCGGTGGCGCGCGGCGAGGGGAGGGTCGTTCCCGTGGCGCTCGACGTGACCGACCTCGCGACGGTGACGGCGGCGGCGCAGCGCGCGGCGGACGTCTCGGTGCTCATCAACAACGCGGGCGTGCTGGCGTCGTACGGGGTGCTCGCGGCGAGCGAGGCCGACCTCGCGCGCGACTTCGCGGTGAACGCCTTCGGGATGCTCGCGGTGAGCCGGGCCTTCGCGCCCGCGCTCGAGGCGGCGGCGCGGTCGGGTCGCGGCGGGGCGCTGGTGAACGTGCTGTCGATCGCGTCGCTGATGAGCCTCCCTGCGCTGGGTGGGTACTCGGCGTCGAAGGCCGCGGCGCACTCGCTCACGCAGGCGCTGCGCTACGAGCTCGCGAAGAAGGGAGTGGCCGTGCACGCCGTGCTCGCGGGCGCCATCGACACCGACATGGTGCGCCACATGGAGATGCCCAAGACCAGCGCCGACGACGTGGCGCGCGCGATCGTCGAGGGCGTCGAGGCGGGCAGCGACGACATCTACCCCGACCCTGGGTCGCGGGCGATGTTCGAGGTCTACAAGGGAGACCCGAAGGCCCTGGAGCGCCAGATGGCCGCGATGTCGGGCTGACGTCTCGCGCGGGTCACGGGCGGCAGCACTTCTTGTATTTCTTCCCGCTGCCGCAGGGGCAGGGGTCGTTCGCGCCGACCTTGGGGCCCACGCGGAGCAAGGGCTTCGGCGCGACCGAGCGCTTCACCATGTCGTAGTGGGAGCGCAGCCGGTCGCGCCACGCGCGGTCGCGCGACAGCGTCCCGCGGAGGACCTCCAGGATCTCCTCGGCGTAGGGGGCCCTCGGGTGCAGCGGGTCGAGGTAGATCTGCGGCACGCCGTCGTTCCACTCGCTCTGAGGGTTGAACGCGTAGCTGACGGTGGCGACGGCCTCGCCCCGGTCGAGCGAGCGCGCCATGAGCATCACGCGCTCGCAGTCGCAGGTCGGGTCGGCGCAGTAGAACTCGTCGAGGAGGTACGTCCCGGCGGGCACGGGGCCGCGGCCGTCGAAGGTCATCGTGCGCGCCTCGCGCTGCGCCACCTCGGGGAAGCGGTGCGCGAAGGACTGCAGCGCGATGCCGCTCAAGGGCGTGTCGGCGAGGGGCGCGCGGTCCGCGGCGCGGGGTGCGGCCTCGACCTCGTCGTCTATCTCGTCGTCCGACGCGAGCGAGCCGGTGAGCATCAGACGCGCGAGGTCGCTCCTGGCGAAGTCTCGCTCCACGTCATCGGCGACGGCGACCCAGCGCGCCGCGGACGCTTCGTCGCCGCGCCACAGCGACCAGCGGGCCATGTACCGGGCCATGGCGACGAGCCGCTCCCGGGCGGGCGAGCGCGCCAGCGTCGCAAGGTCCGCGTCGTCGTCGCCCGTGTCGGCGCCGAAGCGGTCGAGGTCGCCGTCGTCGAAGAACCATGACTCGAAGCGGGGCGCGTCAAAGGCCTCTTCGAGGAAGTCCCGCGGCGCCGGGTGCGCCGGCGGGAGCGGAGGCCCCTCGGCGGGAGCGACGCGCGCGAAGAGCTCCACCGAGCGACGGGAGTGCTCAGGGATCGCGAGACCCTGGGCGCGTGATCGCTCGGCGGCCTCGGCGACGAGGCGCGCGACCTCACCGGGCGGCGCGGGGATGAGCTCGATGGAGCCCTCGTCGTTGAAGTGCGCGATCGCCGCGTCGCGCGTCGCGGCCGTGGCGCGCGGGTCGACGTAGCCATCGCGCACCCCCTCCGAGAGGCGCACGCACAGGTTCACGAGGGTCAACGTCCCGTCGGGGTTCGGCGTCGTGAGGAAGCACACCACCGCGCCCTGGCCGTCGGGGTTCGACGCGAAGGCCGCGACGCCTTCGGCGAGCGCGCCCGGCCCGCGGGCAGCGCGTGCGGTCTCTAGCCTCACGAGCGCGCGGTGAAAGGCGTCGCGCAGCCGCCCCTTCGCCCCGTCGCGGAGCCGCGCGAGCAGCGCCGCGCCGTCCGCGTCGGCGTCCCCGACGACGGCGGAGAGCATGAGCTCGCGCGCGTCGTCGTCCGTCGCGAGCGACGGGTCACCGAGGGCGTCGCGGTAGAGGTCCGAGGCGCGCACCCCGGCGCGGGCGCGCGTCGCTTCGACCAGGCGTAGGTACTCGGCGCGGTCGTCTGCGGGGATGGACTTCACCGCGCCGGTGACGTCGCGCGCGGCCCTGGGGTCGAGCTGCACCCGCGTGAGCAGCATGATGAGCTGCGCGGCGAACACCCGAAGCGCGAGCTCGGGCGTCGCCTTCAGGAGTTCTTCGAGCGCCCGTGGTTCGAGCCCCTGGAGCGTCGTGGCGAGAGCGATGAGCTGCGCCTCGCGGGTCGAGGGGTCGAGGACGCGCTCGACGACGACGTCGACCACGGGCTCGACGCCGACGAGGATGAGCGCGAGGCCCGCGAGCTGCGCCTCGAACACGTCGATGTCGGTGTCTGCGAGCTCGTCGAGGAGCAGCTCGCGCGCCAGGGCGGGGTCGACCCCGGCGAGCCGGTCACGGAGCGCCTCGGGGCCGTCGGGCGGATTGACGAAGAGCCCGGCGATCACGGCGTGGGTGTCGATCGTTGGCTTCGCGCGTCGCGGCTTCGGGGCGGGCTTGCGTGGCATCGCGCAGGGGTACACCAGGCGCGCCCGCGAGGGCGAGCGCGACGGGACCGCGACGCGCGCGGTCGGATGCGGTCCACCCCCGCGCTGACGCGCTGGTACCCTCCGGCTCATGCGAGCCCTCGCGCCCTCCCTCGTCCTCGCCGTCGCGCTCGGCGCGTGCAGCAGCGTCTCGAACACCGGCGTGCTCGGCCTCGACGCCTCGACGACCGATACCCCTCGCCCCTCGGACAACGGCGCGAGCGTCGACACCGCGCCGCAGCCCGACGTCTCTCCCGCCATCGACGTCCCTCCCGCCACCGACGTCCCTCCCACCACCGACGTCCCCCTCGCGATGGACGTCCCTCCCACCATCGATGTCCCTCCCGCGCTCGACGCGCCCTCGCCCGCCGACGTCTCCACGGCGACGGACGCCGGATCGATCCTCCCTCCGCGCGACGCGGGGCCGCTCCCTCTCGACGGCGGCTCGCTCGGTGACCCCGCGTGGGTCTCGCTCGACGTGCGCGTCGGCGGCACCTGCCCCGCGCTCACCGCCTGCGGCGGCGCGATCCAAGGCGCGTGGGACGTCTCCGGCGGCTGCGTCGAGGTCCCGCTCCCCTCGCAGCTCAGCCTCTGCCCCGGCGCGCGCGTGACGCGCTCCTCGGGGCGCGCGCGGGGTCGCGTGGTCTTCGGCCCTGTGATCGCGCGACGCGCCTCGCAGTGGGAGGTCGAGACCGAGCTCTTCATCCCGCAGCTCTGCGCCACGGTGGTCGGCGGCTGCGCGGTGATCGAGGGCTACGTGCGGCCGCTCTTCCCCGACTCGCGCTGCGTCACCGAGGGGAGCGGCGACTGCCGCTGCGCCGCGCGCCAGTCGGGCACCATCGACGACGGCGACGCGTACACCACCACCAGCACGCAGATCGTCTCGACCTCCAGCGGCAAGCGCTGGGACTACTGCGTCGAGGGCGACCGCATCCGCTACAACGACGCCTCCCCGGGCGGCGTGAGAGAGCCCGGCCCCATCGAGCTCACCCGCCGCTCGCCCTGACGCTCGCCCCGCGCGGGTAGACTCGCGCGCCATGGAACGCGTCGAGACGGCGTCACGGTGGAGCCTCGTCGAACCGCTGCCGGGGCCGAACTGGTACGTGAGCGTCTGGAGCGACGGCGCGGGCACCTTCTGGCTCACGGGCCTGCCCTCGTTCGGTCGCCCCGCGCCCATCGCGCGATCGACCGACGGCGGTCACACCTGGGCGCTCGAAGATCTTCTCTCGCGACGCAGCCACACGCGCGTGCGCGGCGCGCCCGGCGGAGAGCCCTGGGTGATCGGCGAGCGGGGCATGGTCGTCACGCGCCGCGACGGAACCTGGAAGCGCGTGCGTACCGGCCTGAAGGGCTGGGTCCACGGCCTGTGGTGCCCGTCGCCCGAGACCGTGTACCTCACCGCCGACGGCGCCATCGCGCGCACCCACGACGCCGGGCGCACCTGGAGCTTCACCGAGACGACCTTCGCGCTCTCCACCGTGGTGGGTGACGGCGCGGGGTCCTTCGTCGCCGCGGGCAAGGACGGCGTGATCCTCCGCAGCGACGACGGCGCGCGGTGGTCCGTGACCCGCGAGGCGCAGCCGATGAAGCAAGGGAACATCCCCCGGTACCTGCGAGCGCTCGCGACCTTCGCGCCGGGGTGCTTCGTCGCGGCGGGCGACGACGCGGTGCTGCGCTCCGACGACGGCGGGCGCACCTGGCGCGACGTGACACCCCAAGGACTCCGCGAGGTGATGTCGCTGTGCGTGACCGCCTCGGTGACATGGTTCGTCGGCGCGCTGGAGCGCATCGTGCGCAGCGACGACCGCGGCGCGACCTGGGTGGTCGAGCACGCGCACGAAGGCCCGGGTCACGCGTGGGTGTACGCGCTCGACGTCGACGCCGACGGGCGCGGCTTCGCGGTGGGCCCGCACAACACCGGTTACCTGCGCGCCGCCGACTGAGCGCGTCGAATCTCGCGGCCCACGCGGTACGAGATCAATATAACCTTGACGTTATATAGACACCTGGTTACATCTGCACGCATGCAGTCGCAGCGCTCTCTCGACGCGACGCTGGCGGCCCTCGCAGACCCGACGCGGCGCGCGATCCTCGCTCGCCTCGCGCGCGGAGAGGCCACGGTGAACGAGCTCGCCGAGCCCTTCACCATCTCGCAGCCGGCGATCTCGCGGCACATCAAGGTGCTCGCCGAGGCGGGGCTGATCGTGCAGCGGGTCGACGGTACGCGGCGGCCGTGCAGCCTCGCGCCCGACGGGCTGAAGGAGCTCGACCGCTACCTCGAGACGCTGCGCGGCGCGCTGGAGAAGAACTACGGGCGCCTCGACCGGCTGCTCGCGAAGGGACGAAAGGAAAGAAAGCCATGACGAACACGCTGACGATCGAGACCGAGGGTGACCGCAACGTGGTCGTGACGCGCCGCTTCGCGGCCTCGCCCGAGGAGGTCTACCGCGCGCACGTCGACCCCGAGCTCATCCAGCAATGGATGCTCGGCCCCGAGGGGTGGACGATGCCGGTCTGCGTCCACGAGGCGAGGCCGGGAGGGAAGATCCGCTACGAGTGGTCGAACGGAGAGGGCGCGGGCTTCTTCCTCACGGGAGAGATCGTCGAGCTCGACCCGCCGCGGCGCATCGTCCACGTCGAGCGGATGCACCTGCCCGACCCGACGCCCGACAACCACGTCGTGACGACCTTCACCGCCGACGGCGACGGCACGCTGCTGACGATGCGGATGACCCTCCCCGACGAGGCGACCCGAAAGGCCATGCTCGAGACGGGGATGGAGCACGGGATGGAGGCCTCCTACGCGCGCCTCGAGCGCGCGCGGGGATGGAACGCTCGATGAGCGAGCGACCAGAAGTTCACGTGAGCATCGACGTCCCGAACCTGGAGGAGGGGCTGCGCTTCTACGGGTCGGTGTTCGCGTTCGTCGAGACGGCGAGGCCCTTCCCGGCGATGGCGATCCTCGACGGCGGCAACGTCACGGTGTGCATGCACGCGAAGGCGGTCGGCACCGCGCCGTCACCCGGCAGCCCCGACGCGCGCCGCTACGAGCGCCACTGGACCCCGGTGCACCTCGACCTGCACGTCTCCGACTTCGACGCGACGCTCGCCAAGGTGCGCGACGCGGGAGGGGTCATCGAGAACGAGTTCCGCGCGCAGGGCCCGCGGCCCGCGGCGTTCTGCTGCGACCCCTTCGGCAACGGCTTCTGCGTGATCGGCCCTCCTCACCCTCGCGAGGGCTGAAGGTCCTCCCGTCGCTCAGGCCTGGCCGCGGCGGCCCGCGCTCACGCCCGCGACGCGCAACGCGGGGATCTCCTGGTCGGGGTCGCGGCTCCCCTCGGGCAGCGAGAAGCGCGCGTGGTGCGTGTTCGGGTCAGAGATCAGCCCGAAGCTCACGACGCCGCGGTGCTGGTCGTCGAAGTACACGACGAAGGCCATCGGCCCGAGGAGGTCTCCCATCACGCCGTGCCACAGCGAGGCGTCGGCGATGCGGTAGAGCTTGCCGCCGGTCTCGGGGAGCGCGAGGTCGTACGCGGCGGTGACGGAGCGAACGAGCTGCCGCAAGGGCTTGTGCTCCGCGGCCACGCCCGCCTCGACGAAGGGCCGGTAGGCGAGGAGCTGGTCGTGGTAGTGGTCGGCGACCTCCGAGAGCTGCCGCGCCTCGGCCACGAGCCGCTTCAGCTTCGCGATGCGCCGTCTGAGCTCGTCGTCCATGCGCGCATCCTTCCACGGTTCCGCGCGAGGTGGGAGCGCTTCACCCCGGCAGCGCGAGCTGGCCTCTGCCGAGCGACACCCCCGCGAGCGTGGTGACCATCAAGCGCTCGAACGGCCCCAGCCGACTCATCCACGGCATGAACACGTCGCGCATCCACCCGAGCGGCGCCGCCTCGCTCTGGAAGAAGGGCGTCAGCAGGCGGTTCGCGAACTGGTACCAGCCCAGGTGCGCGCGCCGTGTGCGGGAGTACGCGTCCAACCCCGCAGCGAGGGTGTCGCTCCCCGCGAGCGCGTCGGAGAGCACCATCGCGTCCCACAGCGCGAGGTTCGCGCCCTGGCCTAGCTGCGGGCTCATCGCGTGCGCCGCGTCGCCCAGGTACACCACGCGGTCGGTGTTCCACGGGAACATCTTCACGTCGACGTAGCGGGAGAAGATCACCCGGTCGAGGTCTTCCACCTGCGCGAGCAAGGGCTCCAGCGCGGGGTTCATCGCGCGCAGCTCGGCCTTCCACGCGTCGACGCCGCGGCCGCGCCACGCGTCGACGCGGTCGGCGCGCACGCTGTAGAAGAAGCTCACGAGCGACTGGTCCCCCGTCGGCCCGAGGCCCGTGGGGAGCGTGCCCACCATGCGCCGCGTGCCGTCGACCACCTGGTGCAGCTCGGGCTTGAAGACCTTGTCGCGGTCCTCCCCCACGAACCACAGCGCGCCCCACCCGTGCGGCCTCACCCGCTTCGCGATGGCGGTGTCGTCCCTCAACTGCGAGCGCGCGCCGTCGGCCACCACGCACAGCTCGTGCGGCCCGCGCTTTCCGCCGTCGCTCGTGAGGAACCACTGGCCTCCCTCCTTCGCGTCGGCGAGGTCGACCACCTCGACGCCGCTCACGAGCGTGAGCGCCGCGCGCTTCACCGCGCCGTAGAGCGCCTCGAACAGCACCCCGCGGTGCAGCCCCCTGCCCTCGTGGTTCCCCGGCGCGCGGTCGTAGCGGAGCGTGAAGACCGTTCGACCCCGAACGGTCTGGCAGCGCAGCGACTCGACGGGCGCGGTGCGCGCGATCACCGCCTCGGCGAGGCCGAGTCGTCGCAAGACGGCCTGCCCCGTGGGCTGCAGCAAGATGCCCGCGCCCACGGGCTTCGGGTCGGGCACGCGCTCGTACACGGTGACCTTGTGCCCTTGCCGCGAGAGGAAGAGCGCCGCCGCCGCGCCCGCGGTGCCCGCGCCGATGACGCCGACGTCGAGGGGCCTCACTCCGCGGCCTCGGCGGTCGAGACCGCGTCGGGGTCGGGCTTCGCGTAGACGCCCTCCCAGCGCGCGATCACCACCGACGCGAGCGCGTTGCCGGTGACGTTGATGGTGGTGCGCGCCATGTCCATCACCTCGTCGACGGCGAGGATCATCGCGACGCCGGCCTCGCCCGGCAGGCCGAAGCTCGCGCAGGTGCCCGCGATGATGACCAGGGTCGCGCGCGGCACGCCCGCGACGCCCTTCGACGAGAGCATGAAGGTCAGCGCCATGGTGATCTGGTGCGTGAGCGACAGCTCGACGTGCGCGGCCTGCGCGATGGTGAGCGACGCGAGCACGAGGTAGAGCGTCGAGCCGTCGAGGTTGAACGAGTAGCCCGTGGGGATCACGAAGCCCGCCACGCGGCGCGGCACGCCGAAGGCCACCATCTCTTCGAGCAGGCGAGGGAGCGCGGCCTCGCTCGACGCGGTGGAGAAGGCGGTCACCGCGGGCTCGCGGATCGCGCGGAGGAAGTCCCTCACGCGCACGCGGCACACCCAGAGGACGGGCACGAACACCACGACGAAGAGGGTGAGGAGCGCGAGGTAGAGCGAGCCCACGAGCCGCGCGTACCGACCGAGGAGGAAGGCCACGGCGGGCCACCCCTTCACGACGGTGCCGCCCACCGCGTGCCCCGCGGCCATGTGCGAGATGTTGTAGCCCATGGCCCCGAAGACCCCGAGCGGGGTGAGCTTCATGACCATGTCGGTGTATTTGAACATCACCTTCGAGAGCCCCTCGAAGAAGGTGAGGACGGGCTGCCCGTGCTCGCCCGCGCGCGCGACGGCGACGCCGAGGAGCGTGGCGAAGACCACCACGGGGAGGATGTCTCCCTCGGCCGCGTGCTTCGCGATGTTCGAGGGGAAGAGGTGCAGCGCGATCTCCCACCCGTCGCGGGCGTGAGAGGTCGCGGCGGGGGCCGCGTGGCCGCCGAGCTCCAGGGGGAGGCCGTCGCCAGGGCGGACGGTGTTCGCGATGAGCAGGCCGATGCCGAGCGCGAGGGAGGTGACGACCTCGAAATAGAGGAGCGCCTTGGCGCCCATGCGCCCGACGGCCTTGAGGTCGCCGGTCTGCGCGATGCCCACCACGATGGTCGACACGAGCAAGGGGACGATCAGCCCCTTGATGAGCGAGATGAAGGCCTTCGAGAAGAACTGCAGGAGCTTGTAGACCGAGGGGTACTGGTCCTGCGGGAAGAACCCGCCGACGATCACGCCGAGCACGAGGCCGACGAAGATCCAGAAGGTCCCCGAGCGCCAGAAGGCTTTGTTCTCCCGCATCGCGCCGGCGAGGCTACCAACCCTCGCGCCGCGCGCGCGACCGGTTCATGTCGCCGCGCGCTTAGCCCGCGGCGGCGGGCGGGGGCGTCACGTCGTTCGCGCCGCGCACCCACGTCCGCACGAGACGTCGCAGCACCTCGGGCAGCACGGGCTTCTCCACCCGCGGGTTCGGCACCTCCGACAAGAACCTCCGCACCGTCGGCAGCGCCCCCCCGCCCGTGAGGAACACCACCCGCTCCTTCAGCTCGGGCCGGTCGACGATGAGCGACTCATAGAGCTCCATCCCGCTCATCGTCGGCATCACCAGGTCGCACAGGATCAGGTCGTAGCTCGCGCCGCCCCGCAGCCGCTCGAGCGCCGCGCGCGGGTCGGTCTCGACGTCGACCTCGTGCTCCGCCGACAAGAGCGCCGCGAAGGCCTCGGCCAGCACCGGCTCGTCGTCGATCACCAGCAGCCGCCCCCGCGGCCGCGGCTCCACCAGGAACTGCGGGGTCATCCGCGCGCGCCGCTGCGCCTCTCCCTTCGGCGCGGGCGGCAGGCGCACCACGAAGCGCGCGCCGCGCGTGACCGAGGGGTCGAGCTCGACGCTCCCGCCGAGGCCCACCACGATCCCGCGCACGATCGACAGCCCGAGGCCCGAGCCCTCGCCCTCGGCGCGCGTGGTGAAGAAGGGCTCGAAGATCCGCTCGCGCAGCGACGCGGGCACGCCGGGGCCGTCGTCTTCCACCGAGAGGATCGCGCGGCCCTGCTCGTCGGACCCGACGCTCACGGTCACCGTGTTCCGCTGCGCCTCGCCGGGCTTCATCGCCTGCGACGCGTTCACGATGAGGTTCATCGCGACCTGCACGAGCTGCCGCTCGTCGCCGAGCACCAGCGGCGCGTGCTCCACGCTCTCCACCACCGTCGCGCGGTACCTCAGCTGGTTGCCGCAGAGCCGCAGCGCCGAGCGCACCACGTCGCGCAGGTCGACCAGCCGCGGCGGCCCCGGCTCGGCCCGCGTGAACGACCGCAGCTCGCGCCCGAGCGAGAGCACCTGCTCGATGCCCTCGCGCATCTGGTCGAGCTGCGTGAACACGCCCTCGATCCCCTCGGTGGTCGGCGCGTCGAGGTGGCGGCGCAGGCGCTCGCGCGCGAGGTCTCCCGCGAGGAGCACCGCCGTGAGCGGGTTGTAGATCTCGTGCAGGAGCGTCGCGGTGAGCACGCCCAGCGACGCGAGGCGGTCGGTCACCGCGAGGCGGCGCTCCATCGCGCGGCGCTCGTCTTCGACCAGGCCCTCGGCGCGCGCGCGGCCCAGGTCGCGCAAGCCCTCGCCCGCCACCTCGGCGCAGAGCGCGAGCGCGCCGATCGCGCCGTGGTCGCCGTCGATCACCGGCCCGAAGCGCACGCGCGCCGCGAGGCCGAAGCCCTCGAAGTCCGCGACCGTGACCTCGCCGCGCACGGCGTCGCGCAGGTGCTTCACGAAGCGCTCCCCCGAGGGCGCGCCCGCGAGCGCGTCGGGCACCGTTCGCCCCACGAACGACCCGACGTCGACCCCCGCGCGCCGCAGCGGCTCGCCCTCCAGGGCCGCCACCCGGAGCTCGGCGTCGACGATCACCAGCGCGTACTCGGGCAGGCTCTGCGCGACCGCGCGGAGCCACCGCCCGTCACCGATGAGCGCCTCCAACCGACCGTCGTCTGACATCACGCGCCCTCCCGGTGCTCCGTCGTGGGTCTCCCACGTCTATCACGCCGCGGGGTCGGGCGGTGGAGCCTCGGCCGCGGCGACGACCCTCGCGTCGTTCAAGGGCGCGCGGAGCGTGAGCCCGAGGGCCACCTCGGCGAAGAGCGCGCGGCGCGCCGCGGGGTCGCCCGACGCCACGCCCTCGACCACGGCCCGAGCGACCTCGTCGGGGGGGCGCGCAGAGACCTCGTCGAGCCGGCGGTTGAGCTCCTTGCGGAGCCAGCGTCGGGCCTTGCGGCGCCCGCCCGTGAAGGCCACCACGAGGTCGGCGACGCCCAGCGGCGCGGTCGCGTCGACCTCGCGGGCGGCCACGCGGTAGGGGCCCCGGTCGCCCACCGCGTCGCGCGCGGGGGAGCCCGTCAGGGCCGCGAGGAGCGACGCCTCGAGCCACGAGGCCTCGACGTCGGAGTACGCCGGGCCGCGCGCGGCGACGAAGCGGCGCTGGTCGAGCACGACGCGCAGGGACTTCGGGCCGAGCCCGTCGCCGCCGACGCGCCACGCGCGCTTGCGCACCGCGGTGAGGGTGACCCGGCCGCGCGCCGCGGGCCCGCGAGCGCGCACGCGAGGGCGATCTCGGCGCGGCCCGGGGTGGCGCCGAGGAGGGCGACGACCTCGGGCGGCGGCGTCGCGAGGGCGGCGTAGGACTCCAGGGCGTCGAGGTCGGCGCGCGGGAACGCGAGGGGCGCCTCACGCCGGATGGCGCGGCCCTCGGCCTCGATCAGCACGCCCATCGCGGTGAGCGCCGCGCCCTCGCGCAGCGGCGCGTCGCGCAGAGGACCAGCGCCGCTCGACGAGGGCGCGCGCGCCGAGGACCATGAGGATCACCCCCACGGGCGCGCCGAAGATCACCACCACGGCGGTGACCACCACCTGGAGCGCGCGGAACCACCACGCGTCTCCGGCCCACCCCGAGAGGAGGGCGACGGCGGCGAAGAGGCACGCGCCGCCGGTGATGAGCCCGCCGAAGAAGGCGCCGAGACGTCGGCCGAGGTCGAAGAGGCCCACGCGCTCGGCGCGCCACGCGCTCGGGGGCGCGCCGCAGTCGGGGCACCGGGCGGCGGGGTCGGCGCGGCGGCCGCCGCACTCGACGCAGAGGCGAAGGGCCATGAGGGGTCTCTTGCGTGGCGCTCTACAGCGAGAGGAAGAGCTTGGTCAGGAAGAAGTCGGCGATGAGCACCGAGATGGCCGAGGCCACCACGCTGCGGGTGGTCGAGCGGCCCACGCCCTCGGTGCCGCCGCGGGTCTGCATCCCGAAGTAGCAGCCGATGATGGCGATGGTGACGCCGAAGAAGGGCGCCTTGCCGAGGCCCGAGAGGAGGTCCTTCATGGTCACCGACTCGAGCGCGGTGCGGAAGAAGAACCCGAAGGGCGTTCCGAACTGGGCCTTGGCCACGACCATCGCGCCGGTGAAGCCCACCACGTCGGCGAAGATCGACAAGACCGGGATGAGGATCACGCAGGCCACGAGCCGCGGCACCACGAGCTTCTTGATGGGGTCGGCCCCGAGCGCGCGGATCGCGTCGATCTGCTCGGTCACGGCCATCGACCCGAGCTCCGCGGCCATGCCCGACCCGATGCGCGAGCCCACCACCAGGGCCGTGAGCGAGGGGGCGAGCTCGCGGGTGATCGACAGGCCGATGACCCTGCCGACGTAGTCGGTCGCGCCGAAGCGCTCGAGGCCGAAGGCGAACTGCACGGTCATCACCATGCCGACGAACACCGCCGTGATGAGCGCGATGGAGACCGACTTCACCCCCATCGACTCGAGCTGGTGCACCACCTCGCGGAACTCGAAGGGCCGCGCCGGGATGGCCTTCACCGTCTCCTTGAGGAGCAGGGCCATGCCGCCGATCTCGTCGAGGCCCGAGAGCACCCGCGCCGCGAGGCGGTTCTCGAACGAGTGGTCGATGGCCTTGAGCTTCGGGCCCGTGGGGACGAGCGTGACCCGGCCCTCCATCGACGGCCGCTCGCTGTGCCGAGCGTCGGAGCTCATCGACGGTCCATCGGGCTGCGGCGCACGGCGAAGCCCCGGGCGAACGCGGCGAAGTCGGCCTGGCCGCGGTCGAAGCGCGCGGGCGGCGCGGCGTACCCGAGGTCGAACACGCACCCGTCGCGCTTCATCACGTAGAGCTCCATCGTGCGCGGCACGCCGTCGAGGCTCGCCCGCACCACCACGTGCCGCGCCTCGCGCCGGTCGAAGGGGATGGTCTCTTCAGAGACCACCTCGCGCTGCGTGAAGCCGATGAGCAGGTGCTGCACCAAGGCGGGCAAGGGGGTGTCTTGCGAGCGGTCGCAGGTGTGGTCGACGTGGATGGTGCCCGCGGTGTCGGGGTCGAACCACGCCACGTCGTTGCTCTCGACGTTGATCCGCCGCCAGCGCTCGGGCACCGGGCCGAAGGCGTAGCTCAGGTCGTCGCCCACGACGGTGTTGCCCCTCACCTCGACCCCGCCCCCGGCGCAGCCCGCCAGGGCCACGCACAGCGCGGCGGCGCGTGCGGCGGTGCTCTTCGCTCCTCGGAGCCGGTCGTTCACGGCGCGGGACACTACACCCGCCCGGCGCGCCGCGGCGACCCCTCCCCCCCGCGCGACGACTCATTGACGCCCGAGAACCTCGGTCGATACGATCTTTCCCGACCATGTCGACCCCTCCGTCGGGGCGCCTCGCCGAGATGCTCCTCGGCGAGAAGCTCATCACCGCCGACCAGCTCGAGGGCGCGCTTCACCGGGTCAGGGCTGAGGGCGTGCGCCTCGAAGACGCGCTGGTCGAGGGCGGCGCCGTCGCCGAGGCCGACCTGTTGAAGTTCCTCGCGCGGCAGCACCGCACGCGCTTCGTCGCGACGGCCAAGCTCGCCCGCGCCGACGTCGACCGCGCCCTGCTCGAGATGGTCCCGCGACGTCTCGCCGAGGAGTTCGGGGTCTTCCCCGTGCTCTTCGACCCGGCGACCAGCACCCTCTCGGTGGTCTCCACCGACGCGGGCAACCCCGACGTCTCGCAGGCCGTGCAGTCGGCCTCGCACGCCCGCGAGGTGCGGGTCTACGTCGCCCGCCCCGCCGCGGTGCGCGCGGCGATCCAGAAGCACTACAACGGCGACCTCTACGCCTTCGCCCAGCTCGACGCGACGGGCCGCGAGCAGTACCTCTCGCTCCTCGACCTGTACGACCGGCAGAACGTCGGCGTGATGCAGGCCAACACCCCCGTCGCGTACGCGCCCTCCGAGCGCCGCGAGCGGATGGTCAGCGACAAGGACTTCGCCCTCGCCTCGGCCTCGGCTCAGCAAGCCCCCGGCGGCACGTCGAAGGCGAGCTTCCTCGAGGCGGTGACCGTGCTGGTCTCGCTGCTCGAGAACAACCGCGGCGAGCTCCGCGGCCACTCGTCGCTCGTCGCTCGCTGGATGAAGAAGCTCGCCGAGCGCATCCGCCTCGCGCCCGAGGAGGTGAGCGCGCTCTGCGTCGCGGGGCTCCTGCACGACGTGGGCAAGAGCGCGACGTGGCACCTCACCGCGCTCAACGTGGCGGTGTTCGAGAACCACCGCAGCGCCGCGCAGAAGAGCTGGCAGACGCCGCTGAAGCTCTTCGAGGCCGTGCCGCTCGAGCCCACCACCGCGGCCACGCTCCACTCGATGTACGAGCGCTTCGACGGCCAGGGCTTCCCCGAGGGCCTCTCGGGCAAGGACATCCCGCTGGGCGCGCGGATGCTCGCCGTGGTCGACACCTACGCCGACCTCTCGCAGAACCCGAACAACCCCTACCGCCGCGTGCTGAGCCCCGCCGAGGCCTGCGACGTCCTCGACCGGCACCGCGCGACGGTGTTCGACCGCAACATCGTCGACCTGCTCCGTCAGACCGTGACCGGCGACGAGGTGCGCGCGCGCCTCCTCTCCGAGCGCACGGCCGTCCTCCTCATCGACCCCGACCCCGAAGAGAGCACCGTGCTCGAGCTTCGCCTCGTCGAGGAGGGCTTCGACGTGACGGCCGCGCGCAGCGCCGACGAGGCCCTCGAGGCGCTCTCCCGCGGAGGCGTCGAGGTGGTGATCTCCGAGACCTCGATCACGTCGGCGTCGGGCTTCGACCTCCTCGCCCGGGTGCGCGCGACGCCGAGCACCGCGCGGGTGAGCTGGATGTTCCTCACGCGCGACGGACGTCGCGAGGCCGTGGCGCGCGCGTACGAGCTCGGCGTGTCGGACTACGTGCTGAAGCCCGCCTCGCCCGAGGTGCTGATCGCGAAGGTGCGCCAGGTGCTCGCGCAGCCCGCGGCGCGCGGGCCCGCCAAGGGCGTGTCGGGCTCGCTCTCTGAGCTCGCGCTCACCGACGTGGTGCAGGTGCTCGCGCAGGGGAGAAAGACCGGCCAGCTCGGCATCCGCAACGGGAGCGAGAAGGGCGAGGTGCACTTCATCGACGGCGCGGTGGTGAACGCGATGTGGGGCGCGCTGCGCGGCGAAGAGGCCTTCTACGCGATGCTGGGTCTTGAAGAGGGCGAGTTCGCGCTCGACGCGAGCTTCAAGCCCCCGGCGCGGGTGATCACGACGCCGGTCGAGGCGCTGATGCTCGAAGGGATGCGCCGCCTCGACGAGTCGCGGCAGTAGCGTCGGGGTGAAATGGCCGACGGGGCCGCCCGCTCTCGCGAGGGCCCCGTGGTGGTGGGAGGGGAGAGCGTCAGCGCGCGGGGTTCAGCGACCCGAGACGCGCTGGGCCGAGAGCTCGTTGAGGTAGCACTCGAGGTTGGTGTAGCCCGCGGCGCCGGTCATCGACATCGAGAGGTTGGTGCCGTTGTGGTCGGCGACGGCGGGGTTGAGGCCGTGGGCGGTCTCCCACGCGTCGGGCATGCCGTCGTTGTCGGTGTCGGTCGGCGCCGCGGGGGCGGAGCCCTGGCCGAGGGCGAGCGCGTCGTTCGCGGGGTTCACGTTGTTGGGCGCGCTGTCGAAGGTGCCGGCGGCGACGTGGCCCATGAGGCGGCGGTCCATCGGGTCGCGGGGGAAGGCGCCCGCGTTGGCGGCGGCGTAGGCCCGCACGCCGCTCGACGGCATCGCCGCGGTGGTCGGGAACGCGTGGGGCGCGGTGCGGGCCCAGCTCGGGCGCTCACCCGCGGCGCCGGCGTAGTCGTTCGAGCCGTAGTTCAGGTCCCAGTCCGCGCGGCCGGCCCAGAGGTTCGAGGTGTTGTCGTTGAAGTAGGCGCTGGTGCCGTTGTCCACGGGGCGCAGCGCGATCATGCCGTAGTGGTTCGAGCTCGGCGCGAAGGAGTAGTTGCCCACCCAGTTCATCGCGTAGTTGATCGCCGAGCCCTCGGTGCCGCCCGAGATGTTCGTGGGGTTCACGTCGATGAAGTAGCGCTGGTCGTGGATGAGGTTGTTCACCAGCTCGACGCGCATCGTGGTGCCCGCCGCGTCGGAGCCGCTCTCGCGGGAGAACTCGGGGAGGCGGCCCTCCATGCGGTTCCAGGTGTTGCGCACCAGCGAGAGCTGGTCGAGGGCGTAGCCCGCCGCGGGGTTGGTGTAGTTGATGAGCATCCCGCCGTACTGCGCGTGGTCGCCCACCGTCTCGGCGAAGATCGAGTCCTGGATGGTCAGGTTGTTCGTGTACGAGATCTCGACGGCCTCGTCCTCGGCGTTGCCCATGGAGAAGTGGTCGAAGATCGCGTTGCGGGCGTAGCGCACGCGCAGCCCGTCGGGGAAGTCGCCGCCCGCGGGCCGCGAGCGCATGTGGCGCGCGATGATGTTCGACACGCCCTGCGCGTTACGGCCGCACTGCTGGTCGCAGTAGGGCTCCTCGGTCGTGTGGAAGCCGCGCACCACCACGCCGCCCGGCGAGGTCTGCCCCGCGATGGTCACGTCGCCGTGCGAGACGTGCACGTCGCCGTTGATCACGCCGCTCACCTTGAAGAGCACGTAGCGGGGCCCGGTCTGGTCGAGGGCGTCCTGCAGCGAGCCGGGCCCCGAGGTGTTGAGGTTGGTGACGTACACGACGCGACCGCCGCGGCCGCCCGTCGCCGCCGCGCCCCAGCCCTCGGCGCCCGGGAACGCGCGCAGCCCGTTCGAGGGCGTCGCCACGCCGCCCGACGTCGCGGGCGGGGTCGTGGTCGCGGGCGCGGGAGAGGGCATCGAGGGCGGCGTCGTCGAACCCTGCTGCTGCTGCTGCTGCTGCTGTTGCTGCTGCTGCTGCTGCTGCGTGCCCTGCTGCTGCGAGGCGCCGGGGGTGGTGCCCTGCGTCGAGGGCTGCGCGACCTCGGGGTCCGAGGCGGGCTCGGGGCCCTGCTCAGAGGGGTCGACCACGTCGGTGGAGCGCGAGTCGGTCACGGGCGCGCAGGCGACGTAGCCCTCGAGGGCGTAGCAGTCGTCGTCGGCGTCGCAGGAGCAGTCGTCCTCGCCCGGGAAGCACTGGCGGATCTTGCCGTCGGCGTTGCGGGGGTCGCCGCGGTCGTCCGCGGTCACGGCCTCGGGGCAGGTGCGCGCCGAGAGGGCCGACGACGTGCTCGCCTGCGGGCTCACCTCGACCCCGCCGCTGCAACCGGCGCTGGCCGCCGCCACGAGCGAGAGGACCGAGAGGACCGACTTGTTGAGTGCGTTGCGCATGGCCCCCAGGGAAGCGGCCGAGGCCCCCCTGCGCAAAGCCCTTCGCACGTCGCTACATCGTTGATATCTGTACGGAATCGCGCGCAGACCTGCGCCCGACGTAGCCCGCCACCCCCCACGCACCTACCTCTCGCGACACGAATTCCGGGAAAGCCCCCGGGTGCATCACCCCGAAGCGCGAAAAGCCCTCCTGCGGGTGATGTCCTACCAAAGTGAAGGAGGGCGCCTCGTTTATCGGGAGAGTCCTCCATCCCACATCGGATCGGGGGACGGGCCCGCCGTCACGCCGCGGTGACACGTCGGTTTCTGTAGTGTTTTCAGACACATACGCACACCGTCACGGAGGTGTGCCCGCCGACCCGCGCCGTCGTCCCGGCCCTCGGTGGTGTCTCGCGCCGCGATCGGCGACCATCGCGGCGTGGTGGGCCCCTGGTCGAGCACCGCTTCTCGCCGCGTAGGCCTCGCGGGCGCGCTCGCGGTCTTCATCGCCGCGTCCGTGTGCGCCGCGGGCTGCGGGTGGAGCTCGTGCGG
Organism: Polyangiales bacterium; assembly: GCA_041389825.1. Lineage (GTDB taxonomy): Bacteria > Myxococcota_A > Polyangia > Polyangiales > JAEYZO01. The sequence goes on from JAWKRC010000005.1 coordinate 113,045, forward strand.
CGGCCTCTACATCGTCGAGGGGCCCGAGTGCGTCGACCCCACGACGCTCCACAGCTCGCTCGCGCCCTTCGCGCCGTGCGCCGGCGCGTCGCGCGTCTGCCCCGAGCTGTTCCAGTGCCTCCCGTCGGTCGCGCCCTTCGCCGAGGCGGAGCCTCTCTGCACCCTGCGCTGCGAGCGCGACGCCGACTGCGCCTCCTGGGGGCGCCCCGCCCGCTGCGTCGGAGCGCCGGGCGCGCGGCTCTGCCACGCCGCCTGCGCGCGCGACGTCGACTGCGCCTCCATCGAGCGCTGCGTGCCCGCGGGCGAGCCTGACGTGACGGTCTGCGCGCCGTACCCACAGCGCTACCAGTCGTGCGCGGCGACGGAGGCCACGTGCGCCGCGGGCCTGACGTGCGCGACGGTCTCGGAGCGAGGCGGTCTGTGCACGCAGCGAGGCTGCGCCCGCAACGAGGACTGCCCCGACCACGGCGCGCTCCCCGTCGCGTGCGTGAGCGGGCCGCGCGGGTCGTTCTGCGCGCTGTGGTGCCTGCGCGACGACGACTGCCACGCCCGCGGGACGGTGTGCTCCTTCGACGCAGCGCTCACCGCGCGCAACGACCTCGGCGGCCCGGTCGGCGCCTGCGTCGCGCGCTGATCGACCCGGACCGCGCTTCAGGGGCGAGAGGCAGCGGGAACGCTCAGAGCATCACGGAGAGACCATCCTCTTGCGCGACAGGATCGCCCGCGGCGCGGAGGAGGTCTTCGCACACGTACCGCTCGATCGACGACCGTGGCGCCATCGCCATCGATCGCGCCACGAGCGCGTCTCGGTCCCGCGCGTCGGGGGACCAGCGGATCAACGCTGCGATCATCGCGCGCCCCTCGGTCACCGACGCGTCGCCGACGCGCTCCATCGCCGTGGACAGCGAGGTCGATGCGACGCGCGTACGGGAAGGACCGCCCGCGTGTCACGCACCAGGTTGCTCGACGTGACGAACCCCGAGATCGACCCTGACGTGAAGATCTCTCACGGTTGGACGACGTTCGCGACGAACGCCGCCTCGCCGTGCACCCACCGCGATGGCCTGAAGGTGACCTCGTGGCCGAGGCGCGCGAGGCGCACGGCGGCCATCGGAACCAGCTCGTGGAGGCTGTCGACTACAGCGCCTCGATCCACGCGAGGAGGTCCGCGCGCTCGTCGGGGCTGAGCGACGCGGCGTTCCCCATCGCGCTGCGGGGGTCGGCGAGCAGCGCCGCGAGGCTGGTGTAGCGGCCGTCGTGGAACCATGGCCCGCCCGCGGCGACGCCCCGGAGCGAGGGCGTGTCGAAGGGCGTGGGGTCTGCTCCGAACGCGTGCGCGGCTCCGTCGACGTACCCGCGCTCGGCGACGTGGCAACGCGCGCAGCCGGCCCTGCCTTGAAACAGCGCGCGTCCTCGCTCCGCCTGCGCGGACAGGGGCTCCGAGGCGGCGGGCGCGGCGGGCAAGGCGCGCTCGATGTAGGCCGCGAGGGCGAGGAGCGCTTCATCGCTGAGGCCCGTCCCGTGGAGCCGCTCGACCGCGACGCGTACCGCATCGATGAGCGTGGGCTGCCGACCGAGCCAACCGAAGGGCGGCGTCAGCCGACCGCGCAGGCTGGGGGTGCGGAGGCGCTGGTCGCGAAGGTCCCAGGCGAGGCCGTCGTCGCGCCCGTCAGGGTGGCATCCGTTGCACGACACGCGGTCGCGCGAGATCCGCGAGCTCGCCGACAGGAACAGCCTTCGACCGAGGGCCACCCGCGGGTCGAGCCGCTCCTCCCCGAACGAGAGCCGCACCCGCGCTCGGGGCGCGCCGTACTCGACCGCGTGATCGACCTGGGAGTGGATCACGACCTCGCCGTCGGCTTCGACCACGAGGGCGTCGGGCGCGTTCAAGGTCGCCCTCTGCCGCGGCGCGACGCGGGCGGGCCAGCGCGGCGGCCTCCCCGGTTGGAGCGAGGCGACGGCGTCGTTGCCCTGGGCGAGCACCACGAGCCCTTCGCGCGGCGACCACGCGCTCGCGACCGGGCTTCGCACCTCGCGCAGGCCCGGCGGCGCCCCCTCGGCGTCGGCGAAGTAGTCGCCGTCGATGAGGCGCTCCCAACGCTCGGCCGACGGATCGAACACGCCAACCGTGAAGCGGGTCTGCTCGTCGAGCCCTTCGCCGCCGCCTCCGCCGTACCCGCCCGAGCCCGCGCCGTGCCTGATGTCGACGCGGTGGTTGTTGGCCATCATGGGCACGAGGAGCCTGCCCGACGCGGGCTCGCGCGCGATCGACCACGCCTGCGTCGCCGAGGGGCGAAACGTGAACGACGTGGACGACTCTCCGCCCACGGCTCGCTGCCGGAGCTCGAAGGTGGGCGGCGGCAGCGCTCGCGCGGCGGGCGTGGCGCGCAGGTCTACGGCGCTCAACGCCGGGCCGGCGAGGTGCGAGATCAACACGCGGTCTCCGGCCGGCGCGACCCACAGACCGCGGGGTTCGCGCGCGACAGCGACCGTGAAGCGACGCCCGCCGGTGCGAGCGTCGAGGCCGTGGAGGCGAGGCGGCAGCGCGCTCGCGACGAAGAGCGTGGCGCCGTCGGGGGAGCGCGCGACGGAGACGGGGTCGCGCGCGACGGAGCGACGGCAGAGGCGCCTCCCGGTGGCGACGTCGTAGGCCGAGAGTGCGTTGTCGCCGCGCTCGATCACCCAGAGCGCGCTCGACGCGAAGAGGGCCTGGGCGGGTCGACGTCCGACGGCGAGGCGACGGCGTACAACGAGCGCGCCCCCGGATCGCGCGAGGAGGACGACCGCGTCGGCGTCTTCGTCGACGGCGGCGAGCAGGGAGCCGTCGTCCGCTCTCACCAGCGCGGCTCCGCTGGCGGACACCGCGGCGCCGACGGCGAGAGGGACGTCGCAGCCGGCGGTCGCGACCGCCGCGTCGGGGCGAGACGGACGTCGCTCCGCCGGAGCGCGACGGCAGCTCGTCACGAGCGCGAACAGCAGCGCGAACGCGCGGGCGAGGCGCACTCAGAACCGCCCCGCGAGCCCGGGCGGAGCGCTGTCGTAGGTGCGCGCTCGCTTCACGTCGACCGTCGTCCCCCAGACGCTCTCCACGGCTCCTCGCTCACGCGTCGCGCGGCGGCACTCTACACCAGGGCATCGACCCTCGCGCCCGCGGGACGGTGTGCTCCTTCGACGGAGCGTTCACCGCGCGCGACGCCCCCGCGGCCCGCGAGCGCCCTCTCGGTGAGATCGTCGCCGAATCCTTGACCCATACCGACCGACCGGTATGGAGTGCGCGCCGCGATGCCTCCGCGCGTGAAGAAGCCCCCGGCGACGGCCCCTGCGCGCGGTGACGCGCGCGCGGCCTTGCTGACCGCGGCGCACGCGTTGGTGCGCAGGCAGGGCTGGACCGCGACGAGCGTCGACCAGCTCTGCCGAGAGGCGGGCGTGACCAAGGGAGCCTTCTTCCACCACTTCGCGTCGAAAGAAGCCCTCGGCGTCGCGGCCGCGCGCCACTGGGACGCCGTCACGGCGCCGCTCTTCGCGGGCGCGCCCTATCACCGCCACGAAGACCCCCTCGACCGCGTCTTCGGCTACCTCGATTTTCGCGCGGCCATCGCCCAGGGCGCGCCCGAAGACTTCACCTGCTTCGTCGGCACGACGGTGCAGGAGACCTTCGCCAGCTCCGACCCTATCCGGGCGGCCTGCGACGACACGATCCGCGCGCACGCCGCTCACCTGGAGCGGGACCTCGGCGCTGCGATCGAGCGACACCCGCCCCGCCTCGAGGTCACCGCCGCGGGCCTCGCGCTCTACACGCAGACGGTGATCCAGGGCGGCTTCGTGCTCTCGAAGGCGCAGGGGAGCAACGCGCCGCTCCTCGACGCGCTGTCACACCTCAAGCGGTACCTCTCGTTCCTCTTTCAGGTTCCACACGACAAGGAGACGACCCATGGCGAACGCCCCCGGTAGCTTCATCTGGTACGAGCTCATGACCACGGACCCCGACGCGGCCGCGCGCTTCTACGGCGCCGTCGTGGGGTGGACGATCGGCCCGCGGGGAGAGCCCTCCGGCGCGCCGGACTACCGCATGATCGCTCGCTCCGACGGCGGCAGCGCGGGCGGCGTGCTGGCGATCACGGACGACATGACGAAGGGCGGCGCGCGCCCGCGCTGGCTCGGATACCTGCACGCGCCCGACGTCGACGTCGCGGTCGCGGCGATCAAGGCCGACGGCGGACGCTCGTTGATGAGGACGACGCTCCCCGTCGGAGAGATCGCGATGGTGACCGACCCGATGGGGGCGCCGTTCTACGTGATGGCGCCGAAGCCCCCGCCCGGGAGGCCCGACGCCGTGAGCGACGTCTTCGACCCCCGCGCCGCGCAGCGCGTCCGCTGGAACGAGCTCGCCAGCGCCGACCTCGCCCGCGCGAAGGCCTTCTACGCGAGGCACTTCGGCTTCGCGTTCAACGAGGTGATGAGCATGGGCCCGATGGGCGACTACTGCTTCATCGACCACGCAGACACGCGCCCCGGCGCCGTCATGCAGAAGCCCGCCGAGAGCCCCCTCGACGGGTGGCTGTTCTACTTCGGCGTCGAGTCGGTCGCCGCGGCGAAGCGCGCGATCGAGGCGGGCGGCGGGACGGTGATCCGAGACGCGCACGAGGTCCCGGGCGGCGACTGGATCGTGGTGGCGAGCGACCCGCAGGGCGCGCCCTTCGGCGTCGTCGGCCCCCGAGGCGAGTGAGGGCGCCGTGGCCGGGGGCTGATCCGCGGCGTCGGCGGTATCATCGCGCGATGCTGCGCACCGCCCTCTCTCGGCTCGGCGTCGTCGCCGTCGCGGCCGCGCTCGGCTGCGCGGGCGACGGGCGACCCACGTCGCTCTCCGACGAGGCCATCGACGCGTCCTTCGCGGACGTCCCGTCGGCCACCGTGCGCGGCGTGGGAGGGGGCAGCGTTGGCGGCGGTGGAGGCTCTGGCCGCACGCCATCGGGCGACGCGGCGTCGCCCGGGTGCGGCTCCACCGCGGTGCTCGTCGTCGACCGCTCGGGGAGCATGCGAGACAGCACCCTCGACGGCGCCCAGAAATGGAGCGCCCTCCTCTCCGCGCTGGAGTCTGTTCTCCCGCGCATCGAAGACCGCGTCTCGCTCGGTCTGGTGTTGTTCCCGCAGCCCGGCACGGCCGACGGGTGCGGGCTCCGCGCGACGCTCGACCTCGAGCCGCAGCTCCACGCGGCGAGCACCATCCTGGCGCGGCTTCGCGCGACCCCGCCCGACGGCCCGACGCCCACCGCCAGCGCGATCGAGGTCGCGGGGGGATGGTTCGCGTCGCACCCCGACGCCGAGGGGGAGCGCTACGTGATCCTCGCGACCGACGGCGCGCCCAACTGCAACGCCGCGCTCTCTCCGTCGACCTGCACCTGCGCGGGCCCGGCGACGAGCTGCCGACCGGGAGCGAGCTCGACCCAGTGCCTCGACGACCTGCGCACGGTGGCGACGATCGGAGACCTCCGTCGACGGAGCGTGTCGACCTACGTGATCGGGCTCAACGGCGCCGAGGCCTTCTCGAACGTGCTCGACGCGATGGCCGACGCGGGCGGCCGCGCGCGCGCGGCGACGCCGCGGTTCTACCCCGCCAACACGGCGAGCGACCTCGCGCGCGAGTTCAGCGCCGTCACCTCGGTAATCGCCAGCAACTGCCCGTGAGGGGCGGCGCGTCGTTGGCGGCTACAGCCTCACGCACTGGGGAGGGAACGCGTCCTCCGCGCACACGAGGCCCTCGTCGCACTCGCCGCTCCAGCACAGTCCGCCGAGCGATCCGTCGCGCACGCACACGGCCTCGCCCGCGGCGCCGACGCACGACGCGCCGCGCGCGCACGCCTCCGTCGTCGCGCTCGCCTCGTCGCAGCGCGCGCCCACGGGGATCACCGTGACGCAGCGGAGCGACCCGCTGCACGCCAGCGCGCCGTCGCAGGGCGAGAGCGAGGTGCGGCAGCGGCCTCCGCGCGCGCCGTCGGGCACGCAGCGCGAGGCACCGTCGACGGAGGCGCAGCTCGTCTCGTCGGCGCAGTCGTGCGTGCGCGAGGCCGCGTCGCAGGGCAGGCCCACGGCCAGGCGCGTCACGCACACTGGCGCGTCACGATGGCAGCGCAGCCCCACGTCGCAGCGCGGAGCCTCGACGCGGCACTGGCCCGTGTACGCGCCGTCGCGGACGCACCGCCCGGTCGGCGTTCCCACGCAGTTCGAGCCCTGCTCGCAGCGGACGGAGCCGCGCGTGACGTTGTCGCAGCCCTCGCCGGGCCTCAGCGCGCGCACGCAGCGCGCGGTCGAGAGGCCGACGGGGATCTGGCACTCCAGGCCCGAGAGGCAGCTCGCGCCCGCGATGCACGGCGCGCCCTCGCCGCCGATGGGGGTGCACACGCCCGTCGCCCCGCCGTCGAGGGCCACGCACGCGAGGCCCGCGCCGCAGAACGACAGCGCCCGACCTGTGGCGGCGCAGCGCTCACCGAGGCCGAGCTCGGTCCCGCAGCGGCTGCGGTTGTTGCCCGCGCCGTCGCAGGTCGACCCCCGGGTCGCATGCGCTGCCGACCTGGCGGCAGTACCCGCCCGCGGCGCCGTGGCGCAGGCACTGGAGCGCGCCGAGGACCTCGACGCAGCCCTCGTCGAGCGCGCACAGCGCGCCCGAGCAGCGCGTGCGCGGGCCGAAGTGCTCGTTGCGCGCGCACCAGCCCTCCATGCAGCGGATCGACTCGTCGCAGGGGATCGTGCTGTCGCGGCAGAGACCTCCGCGAGAGCCGTCGCGCACGCACAGCCCGAGGAAGCCCGGGCCCACCGCGATGCAGTGACGTCCTGGCCCGCAGGGGTCGCCCTGACCGGGAGGGCACGCGACGCGCACCGTGGGGTCGTCGAGGTTCGGCCCGGTGTCGACGGGCGGCACGTCGGGCACGTCGGGCACGTCTGCGACGGGGAGCGTCACCGACGCCGACGACGAAGCGCACCCGAGGGCGCAGAGCGCCACTGCCCATACCGTGCGTCCCACGGCGCGACGATACACCCGCGGCGCGAGGGTTACGGCGTCGGGATGAGGTTCGTCGAGGTGATGTACCCGCCGCGCACCGAGAGCGAGACGGCGCCCACCCGAGACGCGGGGCTCACGCGACGTCCCTCCACGGAGTAGTTGCCGGGGGCCACGTCGAGGTAGCCGCCCACGCCCGTCGCGTCGGTCTGCGTCGCGGTGAGGCTCGGGAGCACGCCCGTGAAGTAGAACTGCCGCGCGCCCGTGGCAGCGGGAGAGATCGACGCCGAGATGCCCGCGCTGCGGTCGCCGTTGCAGTCGTTGGCGATGAACGCGATCGCGCCGTGGGTCGCGTCGAGCATCGCGCTGAAGCCCGCGCTCAAGAGCGTGAAGGTCGCGCGCGTCACCACCAGCAGCGAGTACTGCTCCATCGCGCGGTACGGAGGCAGCGGGAAGAAGTTGCGCGTCGGCGTGACCTCGTTGGCGCCGGCTCCGCCGCTCACCTCGAGGTAGCCGTCGAAGCCCGCGGCGCCCATCGGGTAGGTGAGCGACGCGTTCCCCATCGCGTCGGTGGTCGCCGTGGAGTGCGGCGTCGCGCAGGTGTCGTCGGTGCGCGCGCAGGCCTTCACGGTCACGCCCGCGAGCGCCCCGTTCGACTGGAAGTTCGCGATGCGCACCCGCATCGTGCCCATGGTCCCCTCGGCGGTGGGCGCGGTGACCATCCCGAGGCAGGCCCACGGGTCCATCGCGGCGTCAGCGCTCGCGTCGGCGGTCGCGTCGGTGGTCGCGTCGGCGGTCGCGTCCTGCGTCGGCGCGACATCGACGGGGCCCGCGTCGACGAAGATACCCGTGTCGGTGGCGCCCGCGTCGGTGGCGCTGCCCGTGTCGGTGACGGCGCCGGTGTCAGCCGTCGAGCCGGTGTCGGTCGACGCGCCGAGGTCGGTGGTGGTCCCGCTGTCGGCGGTGGGGGTGGTGGGGGCGTCGTCGCCGCAACCAACCATGAAGAGGCCCGCCGCGGCGAGCGAGAGGAGCGTGCGCGTCATGGAAAGGATCTCCCGCAGTGAGGGGTGTGCGCCCATCGCTACCACCCCTCGCCGCGGGCTCACAACATGGCGCTCAGTGGATCTCGAGCTTCGGCTCGCGCGCCCACACGCGCTGGCCCTTCGCCGCGGTGATGAACGCGTCGACGCCCTTCGCGCCGAGGTCGATCACGCCCGCGTCGGCCATCACGTTGCCCTTGTCGAGCAGCGGCTTCGCGTCGGCGGTGTGGCCGATGACCTTGAGGTGCGCGAAGGCGTCACTCACGAAGTTCACCGCGGGGGCCTTCTTCGAGAGGGCCTCGCCGCCGTCCTTCGAGGCGAGCACGGCGACGGCGTCGAAGAACACCGACGGCGCCGCGTCGATCGCGTGGTCGACGTCGAGCCGGTCGCCCGTCGCGGTCTTCACCCCGCCGATCTTCGGCGCGACGACGGCGACGCGCGCGCCCTCCTTCATCACGGCGGACTTCATCTTCGCGACGAGGTCTCCGTCGACGCCGTCGGCGACGAGCAGGCCCACCATCCGCCCCTTCAGGGTCGTGGGCGCCTTCGACACGATGCTCAGCGCGGGCGAGGGCTTCATGTCGACGGGCGCGCGCGCGGGCGTCGCGGGCGTGGCCTGGCCCTGCATCCCGAGCGCCTCGGCGACGCGGCGGCCGAGGTCGGGGTCGATCACGTCGAGGTGGCCGAGCATCCGCTGGCGGATCGCGACGGTCTCGACCTTGCCGAGTTCGAAGCCCAGCGCGCCCACCATGTGACGCTGCTCGGGGTCGGTCATCGAGCGGAAGAACAGCCGCGCCTGGCTGTAGTGGTCGCTGAAGGTCTCGCTCCGCGCGCGCACCTTCGACGCGCCCTCCAGCGACTCGGGGAAGGACTTGAAGCCCTTCACCGGGCACTCGCGCGGGCCGCTCGGGTCGAGGCTGTTGGGCTCGTACGCGACGCGTCCCTTCGGCACCTCCATCTGCATGTGGCCGTCGCGCAGGAGGTTGTGCATCGGGCAGCGCGGGCGGTTGATCGGGATCTGGTGAAAGTTCGGCCCGCCCAGGCGGCTGAGCTGCGTGTCGAGGTACGAGAACAGCCGCCCTTGCAAGAGCGGGTCGTCGCTCACGTCGACGCCGGGCACGAGGTTGCCTGGGCAGAACGCCACCTGCTCGGTCTCGGCGAAGAAGTTGTCGGGGTTGCGGTTGAGCACCATCCGGCCGATGACCTCGAGCGGGATGTCTTCTTCAGGGATGAGCTTGGTCGAGTCGAGGACGTCGTAGGGGAGGCGCTTCGCGGTCTCTTCGTCGAAGGCTTGAATGGCCAGCTCCCACTCGGGGTAGTCGCCGCGCTCGATGGACTCCCAGAGGTCGCGACGGTGAAAGTCGGGGTCGGCGCCGGCGATCTTCACGGCCTCGTCCCACAGCGTCGAGGCCGCGCCGATGGTGGGCCGCCAGTGGAACTTCACGAAGGTGGATTTCCCCTCGGCGTTCACGAGGCGGAAGGTGTGGATGCCGAAGCCCTCGATCATGCGAAGCGAGCGCGGGATCGCCCGGTCGCTCATGGCCCACATGATCATGTGCAGGCTCTCGGGCATGAGCGAGATGAAGTCCCAGAACGTGTCGTGCGCCGACGCGGCCTGCGGAAAGCCCCGGTCGGGCTCCATCTTCACCGAGTGGATCAGGTCGGGGAACTTGATCGCGTCTTGAATGAAGAACACCGGGATGTTGTTTCCGACGAGGTCGAAGTTGCCCTCCTCGGTGTAGAACTTCACCGCGAAGCCGCGCACGTCGCGGGGCGTGTCGACGGAGCCCGCGCCGCCCGCCACGGTCGAGAAGCGCGCGAACACCTCGGTCTTCTTCGCGGGGTCTTGCAAGAAGGCCGCGCGCGTGAGGTGCCGCAGGGATTTGGTGGGCTGAAAGTACCCGTGCGCCCCGGAGCCCCGCGCGTGCACGATGCGCTCGGGGATGCGCTCGTGGTCGAAGTGCGTGATCTTCTCGCGGAGGACGAAGTCTTCGAGCAGCGTGGGCCCCCGCGCCCCCGCCTTGAGCGAGTTCTGGTCGTCGGAGACGGGGATGCCCTGCGCCGTGGTGAGCGTCTGCCCCTGGGCGCTCGCGGTCTGGTGCGTCTCTCCGCCGTCTCCCGCCGGCGCGCTCACGCTCGCGGGCTTCGCCTCAGCGGCCTTCGTCTCTGCGCCCTTGGACTTCTTCTTCTCCGCCATCGATCTCGCTCCCTCTCTCGACGCTCTTCGTCTGCGCGCACCGCGGCCCTCGCGCCGGCGCGCGGCGGCGTCGACGCGTCGGAGGAGCGGGCGTCATTCGATGCCCCGTCAGCGCGGGAAGGTGCGAGCGCTACGCCGCGGCGTCGGCGACGGGCTGGCGCTGGAGCTTCATCGCGGCGAGGTACACCGCGAAGGAGATCCCGAAGCCGACGAACCACGCGTAGTGGTAGAGGTTCGTCCAGAAGGGCGAGACCGTGGCCCAGTGGACCGTGCCGAGAAAGCCCGGCAGGTTCGGCGCGATGCCCGCGGCGAGGGCGACGAAGGCCGCGGGGTTCCACCCCGACGTGAACCAGTAGGGGCCGTCGGCCTTGTAGAGCCCGGGCAGGTCGAGGCGCGTGCGGCGCACGACGAAGTAGTCGGCGATGAGCACTCCGCCGATGGAGCCCAGGAGCGCGGAGTAGCCCACGAGCCAGGTGAAGATGTAGCCCGTGGGGTCGGCGACGAGCTTCCACGGCATGATGGCCATGCCGATGAGCGCGGTGATGTAGCCCCCGCGGCGAAAGTCGATGTGCTTGGGCGAGAGGTTGGCGAAGTCGTTGGCGGGGCTCACCACGTTCGCGGCGATGTTGGTGGCGAGCGTCGCGAGGCACAGCGACGCGAGGGCGATCACCAGCACCACGGGGTTCTGAAAGCGCGTGACGAGGTCCACCGGGTCCCACACCGACTCGCCGTAGATGACCACCGTGGCCGAGGTCACCGCGACGCCGATGAAGGAGTACAGGCCCATGGTGGTGGGGAGCCCGAGGGCCTGGCCCATCACCTGGTCGCGCTGCGAGTACGCGTAGCGGGAGAAGTCAGGGATGTTGAGCGAGAGCGTCGCCCAGAAGCCGACGTTGCCCGTGAGCGCGGGGAAGAAGAAGCCCCAGAACTGCCCCTCGTGCGCGCCGCCGGGGCCGAAGGCCGAGGGGCGAGAGAGCATCGCGCCGAAGCCCCCCGCGCGCTGGTAGGCCCACGCGAGGAGCGCGAGCCCGAGGAGGATCAAGAGCGGGGCCTTGATGTTGAGGAGGATGCGGATCGACTCGATGCCGCGCTTGATGACGTAGACGTTGAGCCCCCAGAAGAAGAGGAAGGTCGCGAGCTGAGGGGCGTTGATGCCGAGGAGCGGGAGGTTCGCGGCGTGCGCGAGCGCGGGGAAGAAGACGACGAGGATCTTGTAGATGGCGGCGCCGCCGATCCACGCCTGGATGCCGAACCAGCCGCAGGCGACGAGCGCGCGGAGGATGGCGGGGACGTTCGCGCCCAGCACCCCGAAGGAGGCGCGGCAGTACACCGGAAAGGGGATGCCGTATTTCGTGCCCGCGTGCGCGTTGAGCACCATCGGCAGGAGCACGATGACGTTGCCGAGGAAGATGGTGAGCACCGCCTGCCACCAGCTCATGCCGCCCGAGATGAGCGACGAGGCGAGCATGTACGTGGGCACGCAGGCCGACATCGAGACCCAGAGGGCGGCGATGTCTCGGGTCGACCACTTGCGGTCGGCGACGCGGGTCGGGTCGAGGTCGTGGTTGGTGTAGGGCGACGCGAGGGGGCGGGTGAGCTCGTGGATGCCATCCACGACGCGCACGGCGGGGGCGCCGGCGTTCTCGACGGTCATGGGTCCTCCAGGTGACGGGCGATGCTGTGTGAGTACAGCGCCCCACGCGGGAGGGATAGGGCTACGGGCTCATGCGATAGTCGACGAAGGGCCCGCGCGCGGCGGAGGGCCGACCGTCGACGCGGGTGAGTCGCCAGGTGGTGGCCTCGAGCGCGCGGCCGCGCGGGAGGAAGAACACCGGCGGCGGCGTGGTACGCACGGCGTAGCTCACGGTGATGTCTGCGGTGACGGGGTGTCGCGCGGCGACGCCCGCGTCGGTCGAGGACGAGGCGCCCGCGTCGCGGTCGAGCGCGGGGCCCGGGCGCGCGACGAAGGTGGCCTCGGCGGTGTAGGTGCCGTCGGGGTTCTTCCGCCACGAGAAGCGCTGCGTGGTGACGCCCGCGATCCACTCGGGGTAGCGGCCGTTCTCGTTGTAGGTGCTGCGCGGCGGGGACGGCAGGTCGAAGAGGGCCTGCGCGACGGCGGGGGTCTCGTAGACGACGCGCTCCATCCACGCGCGGCCGTCGTTCTCGGTGGGCCCGCAGCCCGCGGAGAGCGTCGCGAGGAGGAGCGCGGAGGAGCGTCGCGGGGTCAGCGCCACCGCGCGAGGGGAACGCGGCGGAGCGCGGAGGTCAACGCGAGAGATGCTCCCTCAGGGCTTCACCTTGCCGAGGCCCCCGTCGGGAGGGTTGTCGGGCGGGGGCGGAGGCTGCGGCGGAGGCTGCGGGTGCGGGCGCACGGGCATGATCCCGCCGGGCGGAGGCGGCGTCGGGGGAGGAGGCGTCGGGTGGCGCACGCCCGCGTCGGCCTGGGGCGGGGTCTGCGCGTGGGCTTCGGAGGGGCGGCCTTCGGCCACGGCGCCGGTGGCGAGGAGCGCGACGAGGGTGGGGAGCGCGGTGCTGCGCTTCGAGGCGACGGGGCGGCGTGCGTTCATGGGCGGTCTCCGTGGGCGTGCGACACGCGCGGCGCGAGGGCGCTTGGGTCGCGGCGGAGGTTGTACGCGAGCGGCGCGAGGATCGACACTCACCCGCGCGTGGCGCGGCCGTCTCCCTCGATGGGGATGCGCGGCCCGAGGTAGCGCGGCCTCGGCGTGGCGAGCGCCGCCCACGCGGCCTTCACCCTCGCCCCGACCTCTCGCACGTTCGACCGCACGAGCGCGGCCACCGTGTACGGACGTCGGTCGGCCACGACGCCCTCGGCCGCGATGCCCAGCGCGTCGGCCATGAACAGCGAGCGCGAGAGGTGAAAGCGCTGCGTGACCACCACCGCGCGGCGCACGCCGAACACGTCGCGCGCGCGGTAGAGCGTGTCGTAGGTGGTGAAGCCCGCGTGGTCCATGAACACGTGGGCCGCGGGCACGCCGCGGGCTTCGAGGTAGCGGCGCATCGCGTTCACCTCGTCGTAGCCGCGCGCGCCGTGGTCGCCCGACACGAGGATGCGCGGCGCCCTCCCCGCGCGGTAGAGCGCGAGGGCCGCGTCGAGGCGGTCGGCCAGCATGTGCGACACGCGCCCGTCGCGGTACACCCGCGCGCCCGGCACGATCACCGCGTCGGCGAGGGAGACCTCTCCCACCGCGCGGATGCGCGCCGCGCCGCGGGCCTCGACCCACGCGTTCACGCCGCCCACGAGCGCGGCGCAGGCCGTCGCCGCCACGGCCCACCGACGGAGCCTCGGAGAGAGCGTCATCACGGCGCGAGCGTACGCCATCGACGCGCGGAGGGCAGTCAGCGGCCGAAGCGCTCGTCGTAGCGTCGGCGGTGCTTGCCCAGGGTCTTCGCGTCGACCTGCAAGCGCGGCAGAGCTCGCGGTCGGTCTTCGTCGGGGCGCCGGCGTCGACCATGCGCCGGAGCGCGACGGGCTTGAGGTACTGCTCGACGAAGGCGCCCACGTCGGCCCAGGAGCCGGGGCCCGACTGCCCGTGGTCTTCAGCGTAGGCGGCGGCGGCGGCGGCCACCACGTCGGCCCAGTCGCCCGCGCCCGTCGCCCCCGCGAGGTCGGCGGGGGCGTCGGAGACGCGCGTGAGCGCCCCGGCCGAGAGCGCGCGGCGGACCTTGTCGGCGTCGATCTCCCCGGGCCCCGACGCGGCCGGCAGGCGCATCACGCAGTTGGTGAGCTCGCGGAAATTGCCCTCCCAGGCGTGGCCGCGCAGCAGCTCGAGCGCGTCGGGGTGGAGCGCGTCGAAGGCCGAGACGGCCCCGAGCCGCGTCGCGCGCAGGTACGCCGCGACGTCGTCGAAGCGCGCGCGGAGCGGGGGCACCTCGATGACCTGCACGCTCAGCCGCCACCAGAGGTCCTTGCGGAAGGCCCCGCGGAGGGCGTCTTCGCGGAGGTCGCGGTTGGTCGCGCACACGACCCGCACGTCGGCGTGGCGGGTCTTGCCGTCGCCGCCCATGCGCTCGAACTCCCCGTCGCCGTCGAGGAAGCGCAGCAGGAGCGCCTGCACCTCGGAGGGGAGCTCCCCCACCTCGTCGAGGAAGAGCGTGCCCCCGTTGGCGCGCTCCACCGCGCCGAGGCGCCGCTTCACGCAGCCGGTGTAGGCGCCGACCTCGGCGCCGAAGAGGTCGGCGCGCGCGAGCTCGCGCTCGAAGAGCGAGCAGTTCACCGCGACGAAGGGCCCGCCGCGCCCGCAGTGTCGGTGGAAGGCCCGCGCGAGCCGCTCCTTGCCCGCGCCCGTCGGCCCGAGGAGCACGACGCTGGGGATCCCCCGCTGCGCGCTGTCGACCACCGCGCGGTGCGCGCGTCGGATCGCGTCCGAGGCGAGGATCATCCCGTCGGTGCGCGTCTCCTCCTCGGCGACGAAGGCCTGGTTCTGCCGCGCGACCCACGCGCAGACGCTCTCGATGCTCGCCAGCGCCTCGGCGTCGACGGTCTGCCGCGGCTCGACCACCAGGTGCGCCCCCGAGGGCATCGGAACCCCCACCACCTCAGACGCCGCGCCGCGGGTGACCCGCACGTCGACCGACACGCCGCGCTCGCTCAGCCAGCGAGAGACGGAGCGCGCGACCGCGGCGGGGTACTCGCCGGGGTCATCGTAGACGGGGTCTTCGGGCTCCGGCGCGCCGCGACCGCTCCGTGACGCGCGGGTCAGCCTGAGGTTCACGGCCGCGCCCGGCGGCGCCGCGACGGGCACCCGCGGCGCGAGCCGGAGCCATGTGCCGTTGCGGCTCCCGAGGTCGCAGACCTCGAGCGCGCCGTGCTCGCAACGGACGAGCGCGTGGTTGGCCGAGACGCTCATCGATGGCAGGACGACGACGCGCGCCGCGTCGCCCCTGCGCAGCGCCGGCGGGAGCGAAGAGACTTCGGGCTCGCGGCCGAGCACGAGCGTCTCGCCCTCCTCGACGAGGACGGTAACCGGCGCGTTTGAGCCATCGTCAATGGTCACCGCGGGCATGGGGGTGCGGTGGATGTATCCCAGCGCACAGAGCCACACAACGCGCGCCGCGGGTCGCCGCGTGCGTCACGTCGTCACTCAGCCTCGAACCCCCGCGGCGAGAGAGTGGCCCGAGCCCGTCTCCTCGCGCAGCCGGCTCCGTCCCGACGCGGAACCCGTTCCGCGGAGCGGAATGGATTCCGTTCTGTGCGCGGCCGACCTGGAGCGGCAATTGCGCTGCGCGCTCGCGTGGCTCGCGGGGTGCTTTCTCCGCGGGGAAGGTCACCATGCGCTCCCCGATCCGCCCCCTCCGGCGCCCCCTCACCAACGTCTGCTCCCTGTCCGCAGCGACGCGCGAACGTGACGAGACCGTCTCCTCACCGCGCTTCGACGCGCACGCGGTCTCCCTCGTCGGCGACGCCCCCGCGATGGTCTCGCTCCGCGCGCGCCTCGAGCGCGCCGCGCGCTCGCGCTGCCCGGTGCTCCTCGTCGGCCCGACGGGCTCCGGCAAGGAGGTCGCCGCGAGGGCCCTCCACGCGTGGAGCGATCGGCGTCACGCGCCCATGGTCGAGGTGAACTGCGGCGCGATCCCCGAGTCGCTCGCCGAGAGCGAGCTCTTCGGCCACGAGCCCGGCGCCTTCACCGGCGCGACCCGCCGGCGCGAGGGGAACTTCACCGAGGCGGGCGAGGGGACCCTCTTCCTCGACGAGGTCGCGGAGCTGTCCCTCACGCTCCAGGTGAAGCTCCTGCGCGTGCTGGAGACCGGGCGCTTTCGCCCCCTCGGCGGCGGCGCGGAGCAGGTGTTCCGCGGGCGCGTCGTCGCGGCCACCCACGCCGACCTCGCCGAGCGCGTCCTCCGCGGCGCCTTCCGCGAGGACCTCTACTACCGGCTCCGCGTGTTGCCCATCGAGGTCCCCTCCCTCGCCGAGCGCCGCGAGGACGTCCCCCTGCTCGCGGAGCACTTCCTCCGCGAACAGGAACGGCACCTCCGGCTGACGGAGCGCGCGCGCGCCGCGCTCTGCGCCTACGACTGGCCCGGCAACGTGCGGCAGCTCCGCAACGTGATCGACCGCCTGGCGGTCTTCTCCGACGGCCCCCTGATCGACCACGACGACGTCGCGAGAGAGCTCTCCGTCGAGCGCCCGCTGCGGGCTTCACGCGCGGACGAGTGCGACCTCTCCGCCCTCGCCCGCCGCGCCCTCGACTGCGCCGACGGAGACAAGCTCACCGCCGTCGAGCGCGCGCTCATCGACGAGGCCCTGCGGCAGTCCGACGGCAACAAGACCGAGGCCGCGCGTCGCCTCGGCGTGCACCGCAAGGTCATCGAGCGTCGCCTCGGGCGCGCGCCGTGACAGGCCGCTACGCCTCCATGCCCACCATCTCCGACGAGAGCGCCCACAGCCGCTCGGCCATCGCGTCGTCGCGGGCCGCGGCGCTCACCCTCGCCTCGCGCGACTTCACGTAGTAGCGCCCCGACACGCCCTCCACCGACGGGTCGCTCGCGAGGAACACCGACGTCCGCGCGCCCTTCTCCGGCGTCATGAACACCCGGCTCACGAACCACCGCGCCGCCTTCGGGAAGTCCCTCACCAGCTCCGTCGCCACCACGCCCGGGTGCAGCGCGTTCACCGTGACCCCGGTGCCCTCCAGCCGCCTCGCGAGCGCGCGGGTGAAGAGCAGGTTCATCAGCTTGGTGTTCGCGTACACCCGCAGGCCCACGTAGCCCCGCTCGGAGTGCAGGTCGTCGAAGTCCACCCTGCCCTGCTTGTGCACCGCCGACGAGACCACCACCACGCGGCTCGGCGCCGACGCCCTCAACCGCGGCAACAGCAACCGCGTCAGGAGGAAGGGCCCCAGGTGGTTCACCGCGAGCTGCGTCTCGCGCCCCTCGTCGTTCACCGACCGCGCGAGCGGAGAGAGCGCCGCGTTGTTCACCAGCGCGTCGAGCCGGTCGTAGCCCCGCTCGAACTCCGTCACGAACTCCCGCACCGACGCCGTCGACCCGAGGTCGAGGCGCATCACCCGGAGCGTGTCCGAGCCCGTCTCCGCGGCGACCTCAGCGCGCGCGGCCTCTCCCTTCGCCACGTCGCGGCAGGCCATCACCACCGTCGCCCCGAGGCGCGCGAGCCCCGCCGCCGTGGCCTTGCCGATCCCCGTGTTCGCGCCCGTCACGACGCAGACCTTGCCGTCCATCGTTCCCATGCGAGGGGCGGGACTCTACCCCGACCGCTCACCCCGCCGTCACGACCGCTCGCCCGCGCCGCGCGACGCCCTCGTTCGCGGGCGGGATACTCGCCGCCGATGCCCCGCGAGGCCGCGCTCGTCTACACCGCCCTCTGGGTCACGGCGTGCGCCGTGGCCTTCGCCCTCGTCGCGCGCCG
This sequence comes from Polyangiales bacterium, assembly GCA_041389825.1. GTDB lineage: Bacteria > Myxococcota_A > Polyangia > Polyangiales > JAEYZO01. Next base: position 130,660 of record JAWKRC010000005.1, read on the forward strand.
CCCCGCGGAGTACGCGATCCTCTCGCCCGCGTACCGACGGCTCCTTCTGCGACCGTGGCGCGTCGTCACCGGCCTCGTCGCGACGCTCTTCTTCGTCGTCGGCGCCCGCTGGGCCGGCGACCCCACCTGGGACGCGTGGGTGGGGCTGATGATGTCCGCCCTCACCTGGCTCACCGCGCCCTGGGCCGTCGGCGCCCTCGTGCGCGCCGCGAAGGCGAAGCTCCCGCGCCGCCAGCTCTACGTCGCCGCCTGCGCGTGGATGCTCTCCGCGAGCTGGGGCTACGACCTCTACAACTTCGCCACCACCGGCGTGTACCCGCTCTCGTGGGCCGCGAACATGGCCGCGTCCTCCGTCATCTACCTCTGCGCGGGGCTCTTCTGGAGCCTCGTCGACCGGCCCGGCACCGGCGTGACCTTCGGGTTCCTGCACGACGAGTGGCCCGCCCCCCCGGTGGGAGGCCGCGACGCCCGCATCGCCGGGGTCGCCGCGCTCTTCGGGCTCCTCGTGCTCGCGCTGGTCGCGCCCTTCGTGACCTGGGCCATCCCGGGCTTCGGCGATCACCTCCCCTGGGCGCGGTGGTAAACGGCGCTCCACACGAGCGAAAAGGGGTGTAACGTCGCGGGTCTTCTCTCTCGGCCACCGGGTGTGCGGCCGAGACACCGCAGAGGCCCACGCGATGGAAACCATTGCCCATTGGATCGAAGGTCGCCCCACTCCGCCGTCGAGCGACGGCCGCGGCGACGTGTACAACCCCGCCACCGGAGAGGTGCAGCGACGCGTCGCCTACGCCTCCGTCGCCGAGGTCGACGCGGCCGTCGGCAGCGCGAAGAAGGCCCTCGCCTCGTGGCGCAACGCCTCGCTCGCGACGCGCACGCGGATCCTCTTCGCGTACCGCGAGCTGGTGAACCGCCGCCGCGACGACATCGCCCGCATGCTCACCATGGAGCACGGCAAGGTCTTCTCCGACGCGCAGGGAGAGGTGCAGCGCGGCCTCGAGGTGGTCGAGTTCGCCTGCGGCCTGTCGCAGCTCCTCAAGGGCGAGATGAGCGAGAACGTCTCCACCGACGTCGACTCGTACTCGCTGCGTCAGCCCGTGGGCGTGGTGGCGGGCATCACGCCCTTCAACTTCCCCGCGATGGTGCCGATGTGGATGTACCCCATCGCCCTCGCGTGCGGGAACACCTTCGTCCTCAAGCCCTCGGAGCGTGACCCCTCGGTCACCAACCTCTGCGCCGAGATGCTCCACGAGGCTGGGCTTCCCGACGGCGTGTTCAACATCGTCCACGGCGACAAGGTCGCGGTCGATCGCCTGCTCGAGCACCCCGACGTGAGCGCGCTGAGCTTCGTCGGCTCGACCCCCGTCGCGAGGTACATCTACGAGACCGGCACGAAGAACGGTAAGCGCGTGCAGGCCCTCGGCGGCGCCAAGAACCACATGGTGGTGCTCCCCGACGCCGACATGGACCTCGCCGCCGACGCCGCCGTCGGCGCGGGCTACGGCTCCGCGGGCGAGCGCTGCATGGCCATCTCGGTGCTCGTGTGCGTCGGCAACGCGGCCGACAAGCTCATCCCGAAGATCCGCGAGCGCATCCACGCGATGAAGGTGGGCAACGGGCTCGACCCAGAGTCGCAGATGGGCCCGCTCATCACGAAGCAGCACAGGGACAAGGTCGCGAGCTACGTGGGCCGCGGCGCCGAAGAGGGCGCGACCATCATCGAGGACGGGCGCGCGCTCAAGGTGAAGGGCCACGAGAACGGCTTCTTTATCGGGCCGTGCCTCATCGACAACGTCAAGCCCGGGATGAGCGTCTACGACGACGAGATCTTCGGGCCGGTGCTCTCCATCGCGCGCGCCAAGGACTACGACGAGGCCCTCGCGCTCATCGCGGGTCACCGCTACGGCAACGGCACGGCCATCTTCACCAACGACGGCGGGGCCGCGAGGAAGTTCCAGCACGAGGTCGAGGTCGGGATGGTGGGCGTGAACGTGCCCATCCCCGTGCCCATGGCCTACTACTCCTTCGGGGGGTGGAAGCAGTCGCTCTTCGGCGACCTGCACATGTACGGGCCCGACGGGGTGAAGTTCTACACCCGCACCAAGGTCGTCATCGGGCGCTGGCCCGATCCGCGGTTCCGCGGCGTCGACCTGGGTTTTCCGCAGAACCGCTGATCTCAAGGAGGTGTGACCGATGTCCCGAGTCGTCCGCGGCGGACTGATCCAGTGCGCCAACCCCGTCAACGATGAGACGCAGTCCGTCGCCGCCATCCAGGCCGCGGCCCTCGAAGCGCACCTGCCCTTCGTCGAAGAGGCCGCGAAGAAGGGCGTGAAGGTCCTCTGCCTTCAAGAGATCTTCAACGGGCCGTACTTCTGCCCGGGTCAAGACCCGCGCTGGTACGCCGGCGCCGAGAGCGTGCCCGGGCCCACCACCGAGGTGTTCCAGAAGCTCGCGAAGAAGCACCAGATGGTGATCGTCGTGCCCGTGTACGAGCGCGAGCAGGCGGGGGTCTATTACAACACCGCCGCGGTCATCGACGCCGACGGCACCTACCTCGGCAAGTACCGCAAGACCCACATCCCGCAGGTGAACCCGGGCTTCTTCGAGAAGTTCTTCTTCAAGCCCGGCAACCTCGGCTACCCCGTGTTCCAGACCGCCTACGCGAAGGTGGGCGTGTACATCTGCTACGACCGGCACTTCCCCGAGGGCGCGCGCATCCTGGGCCTGCACGGGGCTGAGATCGTGCTGAACCCCAGCGCCACCGTCGCGGGGCTGTCGCAGTACCTCTGGAAGATCGAGCAGCCCGCGCACGCCGTCGCCAACGGGTACTTCGTCGGCGCGATCAACCGCGTGGGCACCGAGGCCCCGTGGAACATCGGCAAGTTCTACGGCACGAGCTACTTCGTCGACCCGCGCGGGAACTTCCTCGCGACGGGCTCTGAAGACCAGTCGGAGCTCGTCACCGCCGACCTCGACCTCGACCAGATCGAAGAGGTCCGCAAGGTCTGGCAGTTCTACCGCGACCGCCGCCCCGACGCCTACGGCGACCTCGCGCGGGACGTGTGATGCGCACGGCCATCAAGAACGGCACCGTCGTCACCGCCGTCGACACCTTCGCGGGCGACGTCTGGATCGACGGCGGCACCATCGTCGCGCTCACCGCGCCGGGCCAGAACGGGCCCTTCACGCCCGAGCAGACCATCGACGCGAGCGGCAAGCTCGTGATGCCCGGCGGCATCGACGCGCACACCCACCTCGACATGCCCTTCGGCGGCACGACGTCGTCCGACGACTTCGAGACGGGCACCGTCGCCGCGGCGCACGGCGGCACCACCACCCTGGTGGATTTCGCGATCCAGACGAAGGGCTCGTCGCTGCGCGCGGGCCTCGACGCGTGGCACGCGAAGGCCGAGGGCAAGGCCGCGATCGACTACGGCTTCCACATGATCTTCACCGACGTCAACAAGCAGACGTTGCCCGAGGTGAAGACGCTCGTGGGCGAGGGCATCACCTCGTTCAAGCTGTTCATGGCCTACCCCGGCGTCCTCTATGTCGACGACGGGCAGATCTTCCGCGCGATGCAAGAGGCGCGGGATCAGGGCGCGCTCATCTGCATGCACGCCGAGAACGGCATCGCCCTCGACGTGCTCATCGAGCAGGCCCTCGCGCGCGGAGAGACCGCGCCGAAGTTCCACTCGCTCTCGCGGCCACAGATCGCCGAGGCCGAGGGCACCCACCGCGCGCTCTGCCTCGCCGAGATGGCCGGAGCGCCCGTGTACATCGTCCACCTGTCGGCGCCGCGCGCGCTCGAGAAGGTGGTCGAGGCGCGCGACCGCGGCATGCCCGTCTTCGCCGAGACCTGCCCGCAGTACCTCTTCTGCTCCCTCGACGACCTCGCCAAGCCCGGCTTCGAGGGCGCGAAGTACGTCTGCACGCCTCCGCTCCGCCCGAAGGAGATGCAAGACGACATCTGGAGAGGTCTTCGGACCAACGACCTGCAGGTCGTCTCCACCGACCACTGCCCCTTCTGCTTCAAGGGTCAGAAGGACCTCGGCACCGACTCCTTCGCGAAGATCCCCAACGGGATGCCCGGCGTCGAGACGCGCATGTACCTCCTCTGGGACGGCGGCGTGCGCGCGGGGCGGATCTCTCCCAACCGCTTCGTCGAGATCACCTCGACGGCGCCCGCCAAGATCTTCGGGATGTTCCCCAAGAAGGGCACCGTCGCGCCCGGCGCCGACGCCGACCTCATCGTGTGGGACCCCGACCACGAGCACACGCTCAGCCACGCGAACCTCCACATGCGCGTCGACTACTCGCCCTACGAGGAGCGCGTCGTGCGCGGCGCGCCCACGCACGTGCTCTCGCGCGGCGAGGTCATCGTCGAGCGCGGCAGCTTCAAGGGCTCGAAGGGCCGCGGGAGGTTCCTCCGCCGCAGCACCTTCTCGCTCTGACCACCCATCGATCCCTCTCACCCGACAACGCACACCGCAGGTCACCGACGATGTCAGACCCGTTGCCTCCTGACCGGCTAGAGACCCGCTTTCACGACAAGGGCCCGCTGTACTCCGAGGCCCAGGCCCGCGCCGAGGCCGACCGCTGCCTCTATTGCAGCGACGCCCCTTGCGTGAAGGCGTGCCCCACCGAGATCAACATCCCCGAGTTCATCCGAAAGATCGGCAGCGGCAACCTCCGCGGGAGCGCGCGCACGATCTTCGAGCAGAACCTCCTCGGGTGGAGCTGCGCGCGGGTCTGCCCCGTCGAGGTGCTCTGCGTCGGGAGCTGCGTCTACAACGGCTTCGACCAGGAGCCCATCGCGATCGGGCGCCTCCAGCGCTACGCGACCGAGCGCGCGGGCTTCGACGCGACGCGCCCCGTGCTCGCGCGCAAGGCCCCGACGGGTCGCAAGGTGGCGTGCGTCGGAGCGGGCCCCGCGGGCCTCGCCTTCGCGGGCTACATGGCCCTCGAAGGACACGAGGCCGTGGTCTACGAGCGCGCGCCGCTGCCGGGCGGGCTCAACACCACCGGCGTCGCGCCGTACAAGATCCGCGCGGACGAAGCCCTGCGCGAGGTCGAGGCGGTGCTCGGCCTCGGCGCCATCGAGGTGAAGACCGGCGCGGGCGTGGGCCCCGACGGCGTGCGCGGAGAGGACCTGCTCTCTCAGTACGACGCGGTGTTCATCGGCGTGGGCCTCGGCCCCGACACGCGCCTCGGCGTGCCGGGTGAAGCGGGCCCCGGTGTCGTGGGCGCGATCACCTGGATCGAGTCGCTGAAGCTCGCTCCGCCGTCAGAGGTCCCCGCGCGGGTGCTGGTGATCGGCGGCGGCAACACCGCCCTCGACGTGGCGCGCGAGTGCGCGGGCCTCGGCGTGAAGCAGGTGGCCATGGCCTACCGCCGTGATGAGTCCGCGATGAGCGGCTACGCGCACGAGCTCGCCGGCGCGCGGAAGGAGGGCGTAGTGCTGCTGGAGAACGCGACGCCCGTAGAGTTCCTGCGCGACGGGGGCGGGGGGCTGGTGGCGGTGAAGCTCGCGCGCACGGGCCCCGACGGCAGGCCCTTGTTCGACCAGTATTTCGAGCACGCGTGCGACCTCGTGGTGCTGGCCATCGGGCAGTCGAAGCTGCGCGAGATCGCGGCGGAGTTCCCCGGCGTCGAGGTCGACAAGCGCGGGTGCGTGGTGGTCGACGGCGAGACGCGGCGCACGGGCAACGCCAAGGTCTTCGCGGGCGGCGACTGCATCAACGGCGGCAAGGAGGTCGTCAACGCGGTGGCCGACGGCCGAGACGCGGCGCGCTGGCTCACGGCGCAGTGGCAGAAGGAAGGGGCGTGACGTCGTGGCGGACCTGAGCATCGATTTCGCGGGCATCAAGAGCCCCAACCCCTTCTGGCTCGCGTCGGCGCCGCCGACGAACACGGGCGAGCAGGTGATGCGGGCCTTCGACGCGGGCTGGGGCGGCGCCGTGTGGAAGACCCTCGGCGACCCGATCATGAACGTCACCTCGCGCTTCGCCGCGGTGGACCTCGGCGCGCACAAGGTGATGGGGCTCAACAACATCGAGCTCATCTCGGACCGGCCGCTGGAGGTGAACCTCCGCGAGATCCGCGAGGTCAAGAAGCGCTACCCGAAGCACGTCGTCATCGCCTCGCTCATGACCGAGACGAAGGAAGACTGGCGGGTGTTGATCCAGCGGTGCGAAGACGCCGGGGTCGACGGGCTGGAGCTGAACTTCGGCTGCCCGCACGGGATGTGCGAGCGCGGCATGGGCTCGTCGGTCGGCCAGGAGCCCAAGCTCCTCGCCGAGATCACGAGCTGGGCGGTGCAGTACGCGAAGACGCCCGTGCTCATCAAGCTCACGCCCAACACGGGAGACATCGTCGAGGCGGGCCTCGCCGCGGTGGCGGGCGGCGCGCACGGGATCTCTCTCATCAACACCATCAAGAGCATCATCGGGATCGACCTCGACCGGATGGTGCCCGTGCCGCGCGTGGGCAACGCGTCGACGAACGGCGGGTACTGCGGGCCCGCGGTGAAGCCCATCGCGCTGCACATGACCGCGGCGCTCGCGCGCGAGCCGGGGATCAAGGTGCCCATCTCGGGCATCGGCGGCATCGGCAACTGGAAGGACGCGGCGGAGTTCCTCGCGCTCGGCGCGACGAGCGTGCAGGTGTGCACCGCGGTGATGCACCACGGCTACCGCATCGTGGAGGACATGATCGAGGGCCTCTCGGAGTTCATGGACTCCAAGGGGATCACCTCGGTCGCCGAGCTCCGCGGCCAGGCGGTGCAGTCGTACAAGGAGTGGGGCGAGCTCGACCTGGGCTACAAGCTCATCGCGCGCATCGACCCGAAGAGCTGCATCGGCTGCCAGCTCTGCGTGACGGCCTGCCACGACGGCGCGCACCAGTGCATCTTCACCGGCGACGCCCCGCGCGAGCGCCCGCCGCACGCCCACGCGCACGGGATGGCCGTGCCGCCCTCGCCCTTCCCCATCGGGGCCGTGGCGGGCGACCGCGTGCCGTGGATCGACGTGCCCGAGTGCGTGGGCTGCAACCTGTGTCAGCTCGTGTGCCCGGTGCCCGGCTGCATCGAGATGGTCGAGGTCGAGACGGGCCGCCACGAGACCTGGAACGACCGCGTCGCCGAGGGCCGCACGAAGCTCCCCGGCGGCATCCACGACCCGCCGTAGCCCTCACCCCCCGAACACGCCCCCCGACGCGCCCGCGGGCACCATCACCTTCAGCGCCGCGGGCTCGACCTTCACCGCGAAGCGCGCGCCGCCCTCGGGCACCGCCGCCCCCTCGGGCGGCCACGCCTCGTCATCGACGTGCAGCACGAAGTCGGCGCCCTCGAGGGTGATCTCCTTCGCGCGCACGCCGCCGAGGTCGGGCGCGCAGGCCGACTCGCGCCACCCCGCGTCGAGGTAGCGCAGGAGCGCGTCGCGCTTCGACTCGGGGACGGGCGTCACGTCGAGCCACCCGTCGAAGGGGTCGCTCCGCGGGGCCACGCAGAGGTTCGGGCCCACGAAGCGGAGGTTCATCACCTCGAGCATGAGGTAGTCGCCCGAGAGGTCGCGGCCGTCGACGGTGAGCTTCATGGGCCTGGGGCGCAGCCGCGCCAGCTTGCCCGCGAGGACCTCGAAGGTGCGCGCGAGCTTCTCGTCGGGGTCGTCGACGTGCGCGAGGGCGTCGACCGCGTCCATCGCGGCCATGGTGCGCGCGAAGAGGCCCGCGCCCACGGCCTCGACGAAGCGCCGCGCGCCCCACGGGCCGTCGATGTACCCGACGTCAACGCCGTACGTCGTCGGAGACCTCCAGCCCCGCACCACCTCGTCGAGGGCCATGTCGGCCACGCCGAAGGTGCGCGCGATGTTGTTGGCCGTCCCCACGGGCAGGAAGCTCAGCGGCACCCCGCGCCCCGCGAGCCTGCGCGCGACCTTGCCCACGGTGCCGTCTCCGCCCGCGACCACCACCACGTCGACGGGAGCGGCGATGGCCTCGTCCCACTCGTCGGCGTCGTAGACCTCGCGCGTGACCTCGTGGCCCTCGGCCGCGATGAGCCGCGTGAGGTGCAGCATCTCGCCCGACTCGCGGTCGCCCGCGCCGGGGTTGTGGATCAGGGCCACGCGCATCGACGCACCCCCCGGCGCTCGCCGCGCGTCCAACCCTCCGCCGCGCGCGGGAGCTCAACCTCGCGCGGGGAGGTACGGCCCATGCGCATCCTGATCGCCAACGACGACGGCGTGTACAGCCCCGGCATCGCCGCCCTCGCCCGCGCGGCCTCGCGCTTCGGCGAGGTGCGCGTCGTCGCCCCCGACGTCGAGATGTCGTCGGCGAGCCACTCCATCACGGCCACCCGTCCGCTCATGTACCGTAGGACGCCCTTGGACGGCATCGAGGCGTACCGGGTCAACGGCACCCCCGCCGATTGCGTCGCCCTCGGCATGCACCACTGGGAGAAGGTCGACGTGGTGCTCTCGGGCATCAACCTCGGCACCAACCTCGGCAACGCCCTGTGGCACTCGGGCACCCTCGCCGCGGCGAAGCAAGCCGTCCTCCTCGGCGGCCGCGGGATCGCATTCAGCACCCCCGTCGCCGACGGAGAGCCCGACTTCGACGCCCTCACCCCCTGGGTCGAGAAGGCGCTCGCGCTGCTGCTCCCCGACCGCGCGCTCACCCTCGTGAACGTGAACCTCCCCGTCGCGCCCCGCGGGATGCGCTGGACCCGCCAGTCGGTGCGCCACTACGACGGCGCGGTGGTGCCCACCACCGACCCCATGGGCCGCGCGATGTTCTGGTTCACCGTGGTGCCCCTCGAGAGCGCCGACGAGGGCACCGACCGCTGGGCCGTGGAGCAGGGCCTCGTGTCGCTCACGCCGCTGCGCCTCGACCTCACGAACGAGGCCGAGCTCTCGCGCGCGGCGGAGCGTCACCCGCTGGGCTGAGCGGTCACTGCGGCACGCAGATGTGCCCCATGAGGTCGCAGCGAAGGTTGTCGAGGCCCGTGGGGCAGTCGCCGTCGGCGTTGCACGAGGCGACGCAGATCCTCGACGACGACCCGCCCGGCCCCGGCGCGCAGGTGCAGCCCATGGAGCCTGGGGGGCACGCGCCGTCGCACTCTGTGGAGTTCGTGCACGACCGCGGCCCCATCATCCCGCCGTCGCCCGTCATCCCGCCCGCGTCGATGGGCGGCGTGCCGGAGTCGACGGGCGGGGGCGTACCGGAGTCGGCGGGGGGCGGGCCCTGGTCGCCCGTGGCGCCGCCGTCGGTCGCGGCCGTGTAGCCCATCATGAACATCGGCGGCCCTCCGCTCTGGACGCCGGTGCCCGAGTCGAGGCGCAGGCTCGGCGTGGCCGTCGTCGAGCCGCAACCCACCAGCGCGAGGCAGAGCGCCCACGCGCGCGGTCCGTAAGCATCTCTCATCGGTCCCTCACTGCGGGGATGATGCCCCGATCGGGGCGGATCGTCAGCCTCACCGCGCGGCGGGGCCATCGGGTAGAGTGCGCCCCGTGATGCTCGGCGGAAAGAAGCAGGTCCTGGTCGCGGACGACGAGGCCAACCTTCGGCGGATCCTCGTGGCGCAGCTCCAGGCCGACGGCCACGACGTGCAAGACGTGAGCGACGGCGCGGCGGCCATCGACGCCCTCAAGGAGCACCACGTCGACGTGCTCATCACCGACTTGCGCATGCCCGAGACCGACGGCATGGAGGTCCTGCGCTACTGCCAGGAGCACCACCCCGACCTCCCGGTGATCCTCATCACCGCGTACGCGACGGTCGACATCGCGGTCGAGGCCATGCGCCACGGGGCCTTCGACTTCATCTCGAAGCCCTTCGACCTCAACGAGATCCGCAGCGTGGTGGCCAAGGCCCTGCGCACCAGCGACCTGCGCGGCCGCGACGTGCACCTCGGCGCGCTCGGCACCGGCCGCTACAAGATCATCGGCAACGACGCCGCGATGACCGACATCTACGCGATCATCGAGAAGGTCGCCGACACCACCGCCACGGTGCTCATCACCGGCGAGTCGGGCACCGGCAAGGAGCTCATCGCGCGCGCCCTCCACGAGAACTCGTCGCGCAAGTCGAACGCCTTCATCCGGGTGAACTGCGGCGCCATCCCGCGCGACCTCATGGAGGCCGAGCTCTTCGGCTACGAGCGCGGGGCCTTCACGGGGGCTGTCACCTCGAAGCCGGGCCGCTTCGAGCTCGCGCACAACGGGACGCTCTTCCTCGACGAGATCGGTGAGATCCCGGTGGAGATGCAGGTGAAGCTCCTGCGCGCGATTCAAGAGGGAGAGATCGACCGGGTGGGCGGCATCAAGCCCATCGCCGTCGACGTGCGGCTGGTGGCGGCGAGCAACCGCGACCTGCGGAAAGAGATCGCCGCGGGGCGCTTCCGCGAGGATTTGTTCTATCGCTTGAACGTGGTGCCCATCCACCTGCCGCCCTTGCGCGAGCGGCGGAGCGACATCCCGCTGCTGGTGGAGCACTTCCTGGGTGTGCACGCGACGCGCTTCAAGAAGCCCGCGGCGCGACTGAGCGACGAGGCCCACGACGCGCTGTTGGAGTACGCGTGGCCGGGCAACATCCGCGAGCTGGAGAACGTGATCGAGCGCTGCGTGCTGCTCGCCGACGAGAACACGATCCGGCTGCGCGACCTCCCGCCCGAGGTGCGCGCGGCGGCGGGCGGAGCGTCTGCGGCGGGCGACGACGACGACGACGACGCGGGCGCGCTCGGGGGCCTCAAGGACGTCGTGCGCGAGCGCACGCGGCAGCTGGAGAAGGAGCTGATCCAGAAGGCGCTCGACCAGACCGGGTCGAACGTCACGCAGGCCGCGCGGCTCCTGAAGATTTCGCGCAAGAGCCTGCAGATCAAGATGAAGGAGCTCGGCCTCCGCGAGGTGCAGCAGTGAGGGTCGCCGGCGCCCTCGCCCTCCTCGCGCTCGCGTCGTGCCGCCGTTCGGCCCCTCCGCCCCCGCGGCCCGCGCCCACGCCCGCGGTCACCCCTGACGTGCCCGTCGCGCGCGACGCGGGGCCCGACGTCGTCGACGCGGGGAGCGCGCGGCCCGTGGTGCTCCGCGTGCGGATCAAGAACGTCGACAGCGCGCCCGTGCGGATCCTCACGAACCCCGACCTCAACGAGATGATCCGCGCGCACAAGCTCACGGTGTCGGCCGACACCTCGGACCGCGCGGCGATGTTCGCCCAAGGCACGCGCGCGAGCCTCTTCCCCATCGGGCAGATGCCCTTCTGCGAGAGCGACGCAGGCGCGGGCTACGGCGGCCTCGGTCAACCCGGCTCGATCACCCTGCAACCGGGCGAGAGCTTCGAGGCCGCGACCTGGGACGGCTACACCCGCGAAGAGGTGCTCGACCCCGCGCGCGGCGTGTGCGCCCGCGAGGCCCCCGCCGCCGAGGGTCGCTACCGCGTGTACCTCGACCAGCCGCAGTTGGAGGGCCGCCCGCCGTGTACGCGGGTGCTGTTCCGTTGGCCGCTGCCCGCGGATGGGGGCGTGCCCGTGCTGGAGATCCAATGCCGGAACGCCCCGCGCGACGCAGGCGTGCGCGCGCCGCGCCCGGCGGAGGGAGAGACCGTCGTATGGCTCGTGGAGCGGTTCGGTTGCGCCGTCGATCCTCTCGGCGGATTTCGGTCGGCTGGCCGACGAGGTGAGGGCCATCGATGCCGCGGGCGCCGACTGGGTCCACGTCGACGTGATGGACGGTCGCTTCGTGCCGAACATCACCCTCGGCCCGGTGGAGACCAAGGCCGTGCGCAAGGCGACGAAGAAGGTGGTGGATTGCCACCTGATGATCGTCGAGCCCGAGCGCTACGTGGGCGCCTTCGCCGACGCGGGCGCCGACGTGATCTCGGTGCAGGTCGAGGCCTGCACCCACCTCGAACGCACGCTGCAATCCATCCGCGCGCTCGGGAAGAAGGCCGGCGCGGTGCTCAACCCCGCGACCTCGGAAGAGACCCTGCGCTACGTGATGCACGCCGTCGACATGGTGCTGGTGATGAGCGTGAACCCGGGCTTCGGCGGGCAGTCGTTCATCGAGGCCGTGCTGCCGAAGATCCGCAAGCTGCGCGAGATGATCGACGCGAGCGGCTACGCCATCGACCTCGAGGTCGACGGGGGCGTGTCTCCCGAGACCGCGCCGCGGGTGATCGACGCGGGCGCCGACGTGCTCGTCGCGGGCTCGGCGGTGTTCGGCGAGGGCGACTACGCCAAGGCCATCGCGGCGCTGCGAGGCGCGCCGTGACCGCGGGGATGGAGACGGTCTACCTGAACGACCGCGCCGCCGCGCGTCGGTTCAAGAAGGCGCGGCTCGCCGTGGTCGACGGCCCCGACAAGGGCAAATCGTTCGACCTCGAACGAACGCGCTCGGCCATCGGCCGCTCCTCGGTGTGCGAGGTGCACCTGTCGGACCGCGCGGTGTCGAACACCCACGCGGAGCTCGAGCCCGCCGACGACGGCTGGCTGCTCCGCGACGTGGGCAGCACCAACGGGACCTTCGTGGGCGAGATGCGCTTGCGCGAGGCGGTGCTCCCGCTCGGCGCGCGCTTTCGCGTCGGCGCCACCACGTTGCAGATCGACCCTGGCGACGGGTCGGTAGACATCCCGCTGAGCGCCGACGAGAGGTTTCACGACCTCGTGGGCCGCTCGGTGGCGATGCGGCAGGTGTTCGCGCAGTTGGAGAAGGTCGCCGCGCTCGACCTCACGGTGCTGGTGACGGGAGAGACGGGCACGGGCAAGGAGCTCGTCGCGCGCGCGCTGCACCGCGCGTCGAAGCGCGCGCAGGGGCCGCTGGTGGTGCAGGACTGCTCCGCGCTCCCGAAGGACCTCGTCGAGAGCGTGCTCTTCGGTCACGAGAAGGGGTCGTTCACGGGCGCGACGGAGCGGCGCGCGGGGAGCTTCGAGCAGGCCCACCACGGGACGCTCTTCCTCGATGAGGTCGGAGAGCTCGACCTGGGGCTCCAGCCCAAGCTCCTTCGCGTGTTGGAGAACCGCGAGGTGCGGCGCGTGGGCGGCGCGCAGACGCTCCCGGTAGACGTGCGCGTGGTGGCGGCGACGAACCGCGACCTGCGCGCGATGGCCGCCAACGGGAACTTCCGCGAGGACCTCTATTACCGCCTCGGGGTGATGACCATCGAGCTGCCTCCGCTGCGCGCGCGGCGCGAAGACATCCCGCTGCTCGCGACCTCTCTCTTGGAGCAGTTCTGCAAGCGCAACCCCGAGCTCGGCCCGCGGGTCTTCACCGCGTCGGCGCTCGACCGCCTTCAAGGGATGAACCTCCCTGGGAACGTGCGCGAGCTGCGCAACCTCGTCGAGCGCGCCGCTTCCCTCGCCGACGGGGCCGAGATCACCGCCGACGACCTGTTGCCCGCGTCGAGCGCGCGGGTGGCCGTGGCGCGACCGCCGGAGCCCGCCGCGCGCGCCGCGATGACGGGATCGGTGAGCGACGAGATGACCGCGCTGCCCTTCAAAGAAGCGAAGGCGCGTGTGCTCGAAGCGTTCGAGCCGGCGTACCTCGCGGCGCTCTTGCAGCGCCACCAGGGGAACATCACCCGCAGCGCCGCGGCGGCGGGGCTCACGCGCTACCACCTGCGCGAGCTGTGCAAGCGCTACGGCCTGCGCGACGCCGACAACGAGCCGGAGTAGTCACCTGCGCGCGGGCCGACGGCCCCTCGCGACGCGACGACGCGGCACGAGGCCGCGGACCGGTGCGCGGGATCTCCGCACGTGATCGCGGTCGCTTCGCGCGTGTGAGCAAGCGCGCTACGCATCGCCCATGAGGCCCTCCCGCGAGTCGATCCCACACGACATCAGGGCTCAGCTCGCGCACACGCTCCACGTCGACGCCGCGGGCATCGACGACCTCACCCTCGTCTCCTTCGCGGGCGAAGAGTCGCTGTCGAGCCCCTTCGCCTTCGACGTGGTGGCGTCGACCACGCAGGACCTCGCGTCACTCTCCAAAGAGCTTTTGGGCGCCGACGCGCGCCTCACGCTCTCTGCACAGCGCGAGGCCCGACGCGGGTGATCCACGGGGTGGTGGCCGAGGTCCGCACGGGCCTCGAGGCGCCCGCCCGCGCGCTCGCCCGCGTGGGGATCCGCGTGGTGCCGCGCGTCGCGCTCGCCGCGCACCGCCGCGACACGCGGGTGTTCCAAGACACCACGGTGCCCGCGGTGCTCGCCGCGACGCTGCGACGCTACGGCGTCGACCTCGACTGGCGCGTCGAGGCGCCGCAGGGGCCGCGCGCGTACTGCGTGCAGTACGAAGAGACCGACCTCGATTTCGTGCAGCGCCTCCTCGCCGAGGAGGGGCTCGCGTGGTTCACCGAACACCACGTCGGCGCGCCCGGCGGGGTGGTCGAGCGCCTGGTGTGCGTCGACGCCGCGGAGCGATGGCGCCCGGTCGACGGCGAGCTCACGGTCCCCTTCTCGCACGCCGAGGGCATGGCCGCGCGGAGCGATCACGCGACGCGCTTCGAGGCCGCCGACGCGGTGGGCGCGGGCGCCGTCGCGATGCGCGGCTACGACGTGAGCTACCCCGAGCGCGAGCTCGACGCCGCGGCTCGCGACGGGCGCGCGCTCCGTCGGCGCGACGAGTCCGGCGCGGAGGTCTACGTCCACCACGACGACGGTCAGGAGCCCGACGTGCGACGCTCCCGCGCGCGGCACCGCCTCTCGCAAGTGCGCCGGGACGTCGAGCGCGCTGCCGGCGCGAGCACTTCGGTGCGGATCCGCCCCGGGCGCTTCTTCGACCTTGTCGACCACCCCGCGGCGCACCTCGACCGGCGCTGGGTCGCCACGAGCGTGCGGCACCGCGGGCGCAACGCCGACGTCGAGGGCTTCGCGGTGAACGCCAAGGAGAGTTCGTACGAGAACGAGTTCGCGTGCGTGCCCGCGGAGCGCGCCGCGCCGCCGCCCCTGCCGCCGCGGCGCATCCTCCAGGTGACCGAGACCGCGACGGTGGTGGGCCCCGCCGGAGAGGACATCCACGTCGACGCGCTCGGCCGCGTGCAGGTGCGCTTCCACTGGGACCGCCGCGCGCAGCGCGAAGACACCTCGTGCTGGATCCCCGTGACGCAGCCCTGGGCGGGCCCAGGCTGGGGGACGCAGTTCATCCCCCGCGTGGGGATGGAGGTGCTCGTGGCCTTCCTGGGCGGCGACCCCGACCGCCCGGCCGTGATCGGTTGCCTGCCCTCGTCGAGCGCGCCGCCGCCCTTCTCGCTGCCCGAGCACCGCGCGCGGAGCGGGATCGTCACGCAGAGCACGCCCTCGCGCGGCGCGGGCAACGAGCTCTCCTTCGACGACCAGTCCGGCGCCGAGCGCGTCACGCTCGCGTCGCGGCGCGACCTCGACCTGCGCGCCGCGCGCGACGCCGAGCTCTCCGCGGGGCAGGACCTCACGCTGCGCGCCCTCGGCGCCCTCACGGTGCACGCGGGCGGCGACCACGCGCTCGCGGCCGAGGGGAGCGTGCACGTGCGCGCCTCGCACGACCGCGTCGACGTGACGGGCGGCGCGCGGCTGAGCGAGGTCGGCGGTCGCCGCGCCGACGCCATCGCGGGCGACTGGTCCGTCGAGGTCGACGGCGTCGCGAGCTTCGCGGTCGGCGGCGACGTCAGCATGCAGGCCGGGCGCGAGGGCCCCGCGGCCTTCACCGTGCGCGCCTCGCGCGAGCTCGAGCTCCAGGGCGGAGAGCGCGTCGAGCTCCGCGCCGACGCCGAGATCGTGCTCCGCTGCGGCGAGAGCGCGGTGATCCTCACGCCCGCGGGCGTGGAGATCATCGCGCCGCGGGTGACGGTCTCGGCCTCGTCGGGCGTGCGCGCGGTGGGCGGGGCGGCGACCGTCGGGCTCGGCGACGAAGAGGCCGTGATCTCTGCGCGGCGGGTGAAGCTCTTCAGCCCCGACGCGAGCGTGAGCCTCGACCGCGACGCGCACGTACGGGGCCGCGAGGTGCTGCTCAACTGCGACGACGAGCCGCGCCCCGACGCGCCCGACGACCCGCGCGACCCGCCGCGCGTCCCGCTGCGGCTGCGCGTGACCGACGCGGCGCTCACGCCGCTCGCGCGCAAGCACTTTCACGTCGTGGCCGGGGGCGAGACGCTCAAGGGCGAGACCGACGGCGACGGGGTGGTGAGCGCGCGCGTGCTCGCCTCGGCGCGGGCGGCGACGGTGACCGTGTGGGCCGAGGAGTACCCCTGGCCGCGGCGCGAGTGGCGCGTGAACCTCGGGAGCCTGCGCCGATCGAGAGCCCGCGGGGTCTGCTGCGGCTGCGGAACCTCGGGTGGTACGAGGGCGCGGTCGACGACGAGGCCGACGACGCGCTGGGCAGCGCGCTGAGATTTCATGGGGACCATCGCTCCGACGGGCGCGCCGACGACGCGACGCGCGCGAAGCTCGCGGCGCTGCACGGAGCGTGACGATGAGCGACTTCAAAGACCCCGACGAGCTGATCTTCTTCTCGCGCAAGTCGACCGAGAACGAGCTCAAGAAGCAGGAGGGATTCGCGGTGATCAAGAACGTCGCCGCGAAGCTCCTCGGGTGGAGCGAGGAGGTCTTCGGCGCGCTCGGCGACCACGCGCGCGAGGGCGACGCGCCTCCGCCTCCGCCGCCTCCGCCGCCAGAGCCCCGTGACATCGCCGCGGTGCTCGGGAGCTGGACCTTCGCGGAGGTCCCCGTGGCGGCGGCGAAGGTGCCCGCCGCGTCGGGGGCGACGCTGTCGACGCCGGGCGAGGCCTTCCCGCGGTGGCACGTGGGCGGCGAGGTGCTCGCCGAGGCCGAGCGCGTTCCGTACACCGAGGCCCCGGGGCCCAAGGCGCGCGGCGCGGCGTCGAACGCGGGCTACACCTCGGACCGCACGCTCGAGGTCTTTCGCCACGAGCTCGCCTACGAGGAGTACCGCGCGCGCAACCTCGAGCCGCTCTACTGGCACCAGCGTCGGTACCAGATCTCGTCGGGCTTCAAGCTCCCGTTCGTGTACCGCTTGAAGCGCGAGCTCGGCGACGAGAAGACCCGCGCGATCGTCTCGGCGGTGAAGGGCGCGCGGGCGAAGCTCCCCGAGCTGCCCACCGAGGGCAAGGGCGCCGGGCGCTTCGCGTGGACGAAATGGACGGGCCTCGGCAAGGACACCCGCCCCCTCGTGGGCGAGGGCTGGATGTTCGCCGAGGACACCAGGAGCGACTACGCGCGGTGGCTCTATCAAGAGTGGTTCAAGGGCTACGCCGACAACCTCAAGAGCCCCGCGCGGCTGCCGCACATGGCGGCGCTCAAGACGCTCTACCAGGAGGGCGCGCCGTCTTCATTGAACACCTACGACTCCTGCATCATGACGTGGGGCGTGGGCTTCGCGTGCGGGGCGCCGCAGATCGTGGCGCAGCTCCTGGGCAACGCGAACATCATGAACGCGCTCTACGCCTGCGGGTTCTCGATCCAGGGATTCGAGAAGGACGGTGTGCTCCCGACGATCCCGGGCTTTCACTACCAGACGTTGGACCTGAGCGACGCCGACGACCCGAAGGTGCTCGTGTGGGACAACTTCAACCACTTCTACGGGCGCGCGCCGGGCGCCAACGGCGCGGAGATCACCATCCGCCCGCGGCGCACGGACCCGCTGCCCAAGGGCAAGCCCGCGCCGCCCGTGGTGGAGGACGAGAGCGACCCCGTCGCGCGGATCCGAAAGCGCTTTCTGAAGTACACCGTCGCGGGCGCCAACCCCCAGCCCCAGGCGAACCTCGAGCTCTCGTATCACATCTACAACCACATGACCCTGAAGGACTCGTCGGAGACGGCGATCCTCAAGGCCTTCGTGGCGATCGCGCGCGACCCGCTCACGCGCGAGGCGGTGAGCGAGGCGAACCGCACGCTCATCGTGAACCGCGCGGTGCTCGCGCCCTCGCTCTCGGTGATCCAGACCGAGGCGGCCTACACCTTCGTCTCGATGTGCAAGCACAACTGGGGGCTCACCAACGCGCAGTTGGAGATGTCTTCCCTGGAGAAGCACCTCGTCGCCAAGGAGCGCGCGCTGCTGAAGAAATGGCAGAAGGCCCTCGCGTCGACCCCCGCGGGCGAGTGGAACACCAAGTTCGCCGGCGACCCGGACAGCGACTTCGACTACGCGCGCGACGCGGGCTGCGACAACGCGCGCCACGCGATGATCTTCCACGACGCGATCATCGCGAAGGCCGTCGCGCGCCGGGTGATGAGCGTGCTCGAGTGGGACCGCCTGGAGCAGGCGAAGAAGCGCTTCTTGAAGGCCGAGCGCGACGGCGCGCCCACGACCGTGAAGCTCCTCGACGAGCGCCTGCGCAAGTACAGCCTGCTGTGGCGCTTCGACCGCTTGCAGGAGTACTGGCGCGACATGACCACGGGGCACAACTGGCTGGTGCCCATGCGCCAGGCGCAGTCCATCGCGGGCGTGACCTCGCCCGAGGTCGCCGCGCGGCTCAAGGCCCGCCCCGTCGAGTCGATCCACTACAGCGAGGTGCCGCTGAGCGTGCCGATCAAGCGCTTCGGCGGCGACGGCCAGGACAACTTCTCGATGGCGGGCTCGACCTCGACGCCGCCCAACTGGCGCGGCGCGGCCTACTACGCCCCGTTCCGCTTCGCGATCGCCAACGGCGCGCCCGACCTCAAGGGCTCGACCTTCTTCAACCTCGGCGACCGCAGGCTCATGCTGCTCCCGCAGGTGGTCGAGCGCTACGGCCAGCACCTCGAGCTCATCGGGGTCGACGTCGACGCCTCGGACTCCAAGAAGACGCGCCTGCGGTGGAAGCGCGTTCCCGTCGGCGAGGTCACCCTCGAAGACCAGCTCATCATCGTGAGCGACTACGCGGGCGCGGTCATCGAGGAGATGAAGTGACGGCCCCGCGCGCGGTCACCGAGGGCGCGTCGCTGCGCTGCGCGATGGGGGCCTCGCCCGCGTCGCTGACGGTGGCGCCCACGCGCGCGCTGCGCGTCGGCGGCAAGCGACTCGCGCTGGTGACCGACCACACGCCCGCGAACATCCCTCCCTTCGGGATGTGCCGCTCGCTCGCGAACCCGCAGGTGGCCGCGGCGACGAGCGCCGCCAACGGGGTGCTCACGCCGCAGCCTTGCGCGCCGGTGGTGAGCGCGCCCTGGAGCCCGGGCGCGCCGCGCAGCCGCGGGCGCGAGGGGGCGGTGCTCGACGAGGGGTGCACCGCGCAGTGCGCGTGGGGCGCGGTGATCTCCATCGACCCCGGCGGCGCGACGGCGCGCGCGCGCTGAGCGCGGGGGCGCGCGGCCACGGCGTCGAGGTGGTTCTCCGGCGAGCCCTCAGCGGTCGCGGCCCTTGCCCGAGCGACGCGCGGCCACGTGGATGCGCTTCCATTTCGCGCGCGCCTCCGCCGCCAGCCTCGGGTCGCTGCGCCTCGCCTGGAACGCCGCCTCTCGCGCGAGCTTCTGAAAGCTCGCGAAGCGCGCCTCCGAGAGCGCGCCCTCGGCGAGCGCCTCGGCCACCGCGCAGCCCGCCTCCCCCGCGTGCGCGCAGTCGCGGAATCGGCACGCCTCGGCCAGCGCCGCGATGTCGTCGAAGGCCAGCGACACGCCCTCGTCGACCTCCCACATCCCGAGCTCGCGCATCCCCGTCGTGTCGATGAGCAGCGCCCCGCTCGGGAGCTTCACGAGCTCACGGTGCGTGGTGGTGTGCCTGCCGCGCTCGTCGCGCTCACGGAGGCCCCCCGTGCTCATCACCTCGGCCCCCGCGAGCGCGTTGAGCAGGGTGGATTTCCCCGCCCCCGACGACCCGAGGAGGGCCACCGTCGCGCCGGCGCGGAGGTGCGCCGCGAGCGCGTCGAGGCCGTCTCTTCGCAGCGCGCTCACGGCGAGCACCGAGGCCCCTGGCGCCGCCGCGCGGGCGTCGGCTTCGAGCGCGTCGGGGTCGCGCGCGAGGTCTCGCTTGGTCAGCACCACCACGGGCTCGGCGCCGCTCTCCCACGCGGCGGCGAGGTAGCGCTCGAGGCGGCGGAGGTTGAAGTCTCCGTTCATCGCGAGCACGAGGAAGACCGCGTCGACGTTGGCGGCCACGAGCTGCGCGCGCGAGCCCGTGCCCGCGGCCTTGCGGACGAACACGCTCCGCCGCGGGAGGAGCCGCCGCACCACGCCCCCATCGCCGTCGAGCGAGAGCGCGACCCAGTCGCCCACGGTGGGCAGGTCGGCGGCGTCGACCGCCTCGTGACGGAGCCGCCCGCCCAGCGTCGCGGGGCGATCTCCCTGTTCGGTCACCACGACGAAGCGCTCCCGCTCCGCCCGCACCACGCGGCCGGGGACCATCCCCTCCCGCGCGCAAGACTCCCACGCATCGTGGAGCCGCTCGCTCCACCCCATTGAGGACAAGACTTCGTTCACGCGAACACTCCGGTCAGACCGTGCGACCGTCGCGCGCGCCTCTGCGACGAGGGTCTCCCCTCGCGCGAGCGCTCCGAAGCCCTCCGCCGTCGCGCGGCGGGCGTGCTCAGAGCGTCTTACGCGGGGAGCGAGGACGCGCCCACGGCTTCTTCAAAACGCTTGGAAGGCAAGGCATTCTGAACATCCATAGGTCACCTCCGTCTGACGGCGTGCGTCACGGGCCGTCGCTCGACGGAGTACCCCCGCGGCCGCGCGGGTGTCAACGCGAGGTCGTGGGTCGCGTCGACGCCTCCGAGCCGCCGCGCCGCAGGTGAGAGCCCCGCTCCACTCACCGACGAGTCCACTCCACGCCGGGTAGCGGCGGTGAGCTCGGCTGCGGCGTGGGCGTACGTGACGATGACGCTGGTGACCACGGGCTCCAACGACGCCACCGTCCTGCAGCTCGACGACCTGGGGATCGTCGACCGGGGCGGTGGCCTCTGAAGCGAGCCGCGACCGCGGCCCGGCCCGATCACGAGGCGGACCTTCCGAAACGCCGGTCTGTCCGCCCCGATCGCCCAACGCAGCACAGTGGCCTCGGGCGGCGGCGAAAATAATTCGTGAGTTCGACCCCTTCGGCGCAAACGGCGCGGCGTTCCGCGCTAGCGTCGCTACAGACGAGGTGTGGTGGGACGCCTCACAGAAAGGTCACCACCCCATGCGTCTGGATGCCACGCTCCTCCCTGCGTTCTTCGCGTCCGTCTTCGCCTCCGCACGCGAGCCCGTCTGGGTCGTCGAGGACACCGGCCGCTGCATCTACGCGAACGAGAGCGCCGGCCGCTTCGAGGCGGGCACGCCGATCGGCCTCCTCGGTGCGCCGTGGCTTGCGGGGCACCACGGTCCCGCGGTCGACGCGCTTCGTGACGCCCTCGCGCGCGCGCACCGAGAGCGGTCCCCGCAGCGCGTCGAACACGGACCGCTCAACCGCGAGCCCGGCGCGTGGTTCGACACCCGCGTGACGCCCTTCCCCGGTGGCGTGCTGGTGATCGCGAACGCCTGCACGGCGAGGTCCCACGAGCGAGAGCTGCCGGTGCTCGCGGCGACCTTCAACAGCGTCCAGGACGCGGTGATCGCGACCGACCTCTCGGGAGCGGTCTCGCTCATCAACCCCGCGGCCGCGCGCCTGAGCGGCTGGAGCCGTGACGAGGCCGTCGGTCGTCCCCTCGTGGACGTGTTGTGGCTCGTCGACGCTCCCTCCACGGCCACCGCCCGGGAGGTGATCGACACCATCCTTCGGCGCACCGCGCGCGACGGCTTCACCCATCACACCGTGCTCGTGAGCCGAAGCGGCGCGCGCCTGTCCGTGGCCGCCAGCGGCGCGACCGTCCACGACGCCCAGGGCGCGCCCCTCGGCTACGTGTTCTTCGCCAAGGACGTGACCGCGGAGCTGCCGCTCAACACCCGCGCGCAGAGCCTCGCCCGTCTCGAAGCCGTGGGCCGCCTCGCGGGCGGCATCGCGCACGACTTCAACAACCTCCTCTCGGTGATCTCGGGCTACGCGCAGATGGTCCTCGACGAGCTACCGAGCGCGTCCCCTCTGCGCGACGACCTTCAGGAGATGCTGAGCGCGAGCGATCGCGCCGCGGGGCTCACGCGCCAGCTCCTCGCCTTCAGCCGCCAGCAGCACCTCAAGCCCAAGCTGATCGATCCGAGCGAGATCGTCCGCAGCGTGGGCCGGATGCTCATGCGCGTGCTGGGCGAGGACATCCAGCTCACCGTCCACGCGCCCGCGGGCCTCGGGCATGTGCGGGTCGATCCGACGCAGCTCGAGCAGCTCGTGATGAACCTCGCGATCAACGCTCGCGACGCGATGCCCAAGGGCGGCCGTCTCTCGTTGGAGCTCTCCTACGTCGAGCTCGACGAGGCGCACCTCGAGCTGCACCCGCAGTCGCGGCTGGGGCCGCACCTCATGCTCGCGGTGACCGACTCTGGGATAGGCATGGACGCCGAGACGCGACAGCGCATCTTCGAGCCGTTCTTCACGACCAAGGAGCGCGGCAAGGGCACCGGCCTGGGCCTCGCGACCGTCTACGGCATCGTCAAGCAGAGCGGCGGGAACATCTGGGTCTACAGCGAGCCGGGCCTGGGCACGACCTTCAAGGTCTACCTGCCCGTCTGCCGCGACGCGCCCGAGGACGACAGCGCTCCCTCGATCACACTTCCGCCGCAGTCGACAGGGGTCATTCTCGTGGTCGAAGACGAGGCCCCTCTGCGCGCGCTCATCGGACGCATCCTCCAGCGGGACGGGCTCACCGCGCTGATCGCGGCCAACGGCCACGAGGCGCTCGAGATCCTCAAGCGCTCGCACGAGGTGGACCTTCTCCTCACCGACGTGGTGATGCCTGGGATGAGCGGGCCCGAGCTGGCCGCGCAGGCCACGTCGCTGCGCCCCGGGCTCAGGGTGCTGTTCATGTCGGGCTACACCGATCACGCGGCGACGCAGCAGGGCCTGGTCGACGTGGGCGCGGCGCTCATCGAGAAGCCGCTCTCCGCGAAGGTGCTGCTGCGCCGACTCCACGAGCTCCTCGGGGACGCGTAGCCCGATCGCTCGACCTCTCAGGCCGTCAGCCCTCTGCTTCGCGAGGGCGCAAGGCGCCCCACATCCCCGAGGCGGAGCGGCCGCCGCGCAGGAACGGCTCGACGCGCCCGAAGAGGTCGCCGTCGGCCGGGCGCTCGACCACGCCGTCGACGCCCGCCGAGACCATCGTCTCGAGGTCGATGCGCGCGGCGTCCGGCACGAGGGCAACCCGGAGACCTTGCACGAAGAGGCGGCCGGCGGGTCTGCCTCTCATGCTGATCACGCCGCGGTCACCTCGACTTGGAGTTGCCGTAGCGTGATGTCCATCGCGTTGTTCCGCCGGTCGGCGAGGGCGCGGAGATGGACGGAGCGGGCGGCCGAGGGCTGCTTCCATCGCGCACGGGGCCGCTTCAAGCGCACCGCGAGGAGGCTCTTGCCAGTGGCGTCCACGGCGCCGCTTCCAACGGGGCGGCCCCCCGGTCGGTGTCACCCAGGTGCCCGGTCTGCGGCGACCTTCGACCTGGTCCACGACCACCGCACCCACACCGAATGCCCTCGCGGCGGGATCAGCTCCCGTACTTCGCGACGATCCCGTGCGCGTAGGCCACGAACTCCGCCATGCGGTAGCGCTCGAACTCCGCCCAGGTCGCGAAGGTGCTCGGGTCGGTCACGCGGTCGACGAAGAGCGTTCCGTGCAGGTGGTCGACCTCGTGCTGGTAGGTGCCCGCGGTGATCCCTCGCACCACGCGCTCGATGGGCTCACCGTGGCGGTCGAGCGCGCGCACGCGGAGCTCGGCGTGGCGAGAGACCACCCCGCGGAGGTTCGGCACCGAGAGGCAGCCCTCGTAGTTGTCGAAGCGCTCGTCGCCGAGGGGTTCGAGCTTCGGGTTCACGAGGATGGTCAGCGGGATGTCGGGCTTGTAGGGGTAGCGCGGGTTCTTCTTCACCTCGATCGCGCAGATCATCACGGGCTCGTAGACCTGGTTGGCCGCGAGGCCCGCGCCGTTGGCGTCGCGCATCGTCTCGACGAGGTCGTCGATGAAGCGCTGGGTCTCGGGCGCGCGGAGCTCTTCGAGCGAGAGCTCGCGCGCGACCTCGCGGAGCACGGGGTGGCCGACGTGGGCGATCTTCCGAATGGTCATCGCGCGGGAAGATAGCGCGCGCCGCGGTCAGGAGTTCGTCGGCGGAGAGCGCCCGCGGGTATGATCCCCGGCGCCGTGGCGAAGGAGATCGAGCGGAAGTTTCTGGTGCGCGTCGACCGGCTCCCCAAGGAGTCGCTCACCGAGGGCGCGCGCTTCGTGCAGGGGTACCTGAGCGTCGAGCCCGTGGTGCGGATACGCCTCGCGCGACGTCCGGGCTCGCCCCCGAAGGCGTGGCTCACCGTGAAGGGCCCGGGGTCGATCTCCCGCGACGAGTTCGAGTACGAGATCCCGCCCGAAGACGCCGACGCGATGGTGCCGCTCTGCGTCGCGGTGCTGCACAAGACCCGCTGGCTGGTCACCGCCGGCGACCGCCGCTGGGAGGTCGACCAGTACCACGAACGCTGGGACGGCCTCTGGATCGCCGAGCTCGAGCTCTCGCACCCCGACGACGACTTCGAGCGCCCCGACTGGCTCGGCAAGGAGGTCACCGACGACCCGCGCTACACCAACGCGGCCATCGCCCTCGGGCGCGACACGCTCCCGCCCGTCCCGATGCCGCAGGGCGGGTGACCCGTGGCCGACACGCCCGCCGAGGCCGCCGCGACCGAGCCCACCGACAACGCGCCCGCGCCACCTCCGCCCCGTCGTCGTCACCGTCTCCGCTCACCGCGCGCCGCGTCGCGCTCGCCGCCGTGGTGCTCGCCGCGCTCGTCTACTGCCTCTCGTGGTGGACCTCGTACCTCTCCCCACCGCGGGCGGTGAGCTCTTCTGGATGTCGCCCTTCGCCCGCGACCTCCTGCCGTACCGCGACTACTTCTATCAAGCGCCTCCGGGCCTCGTGCTGATCGCCCGCGCGCTCGGCGCGGTCTTCGGCGCGAAGCTCATCGCCGCCTACGCCTTCGGCGTCGCCCTCGCGGTGACCGCCACCGCGCTCACCTACGACCTCCTCGCTCGCGCGCACCGCCCCTCCGCTGCGGCCCTGGGCGCCGTCTCTGCGCTGGTGCTCGCGAGCGTCGACGGCGCCGACACGCCCTTCTACTACAACCACCTCGCGGTCTCGTTCGTGGTCGTCGGCGCGTGGGCGCTGGTGCGCTGCGTCGACCGCGACGAAGCCCCTCCGCTCGGGCTCGCGGCGCTGGGTGGGGCCTCCCTCGCGCTCGCGGGGGGGATCAAGCAGACCGTGATGCTCGGCGTCGTCGCCACCGCCGCCGCCGTCCTCGCCCTCTGCGCGGGACGTCACGACCGCCGCGCCACCCTCCGCGTCGCCCTCGCGGCCACCGCGGGCGCCGTCGCCGTCGCCCTCATCCTCGTCGGGTGGATGGCCGCTCACGGCCTCATCGCCGCCTTCCTCGATCAATCCCTCGTGCGCGGCCCTTCGGCCAAGGGAGGCCTCTTCACCTCCCTCGCCCGCCCCGTGAGCATGGCCCTCGCGCTCCCTTCGTCCGAGCCGCTGACCCTCCTCGCGTGGCTCTGCGCGGGCGCCCTCTTCGCGTGGCTGCGCTTCGGCGCATCGCCGTCGCTGGCCGCGCGGATCGAGCCGTGGCGTCCGTACCTCCCCGCGGTGGGCGCGGTGGCCGCCGTAGCGCTCGCGGCCTTCGTCGGGTGGAGGCTCGACCACGTCCCGCTCCGGTACGTGACCCTGTTCGTCCCCGCGCTCGCGCTCTGGGGAGCCTCGCGCTGCTCGTGCACCACCTCCTGGAGCTGAACCGCGACGCGCGCTCGCGCTGCGCTCCTGGGGTTGGTCTTCACCGCGTGCGCGGTGGGCTGCGCGTGGTCGCTGGGCGTGTCGTGGCCGCTCTTCGAGATGATGGCCTTCCCCTCGGCGGCGGTGCTGATCGCGGCGGTGTACGACCACGCCGACGCGCGCGGACGGGGCGCGGCGCTGGTGACCGTCGCGCTGCTGGTCGCGGTGGCCGCCGAGCGCAAGCAGGAGTCTCCGTACGAGGGGCGCTGGCGCGAGCCGCCCTTGCGCGCGTCGACGGTGGACGTGACCACGCCGGGCCTCGAGGGCTTCACGCTCTCGCCCGCGACGGCGACCTTCTACCGCGACATCGTCGGCGCGATCCGCGCGAACAGCGGCCCCGACGACCGGATCCTGGCCTACCCCAACCTCGCGATCCTCTACGGCCTCGCCGAGCGCCGGCCCGCGACGCGCGGGCTCAACCACTGGGTCGACGTGTGCCCGGATTTCCTCGCGCTCGAAGACGCGGCGCGACTGCGCGCGAACCCGCCGAAGGTGATCGTGCGCCGTCTCGACCCGCTCTCGGCCGTGCGCTTGGAGGAGCACCTCTACCGCAACGACGCCGAGAGCGGCGTGCGGGCGCTGCGCGCGACCCTCGACGAGGTGCTGCGGGGTTACACGCTGCTCGGCACCTACCGCGGGCAGAGCACCGAGCCCATCGAGGTGTGGGTGCGCCGCGACGCGCCGCGGCCCGCGGGGTGAGTCAGTCGAGCGTCACCCCGCGCGCGACGAGGTAGGCGCGGATCATCGCGCTGTACTCGTGCGACGGGTCGCAGACGCGACGCAGGAGGTCGCGCACCTTGCGCGCCTTGGGTGATGCGGGAGGGAGTTCTTCGGCCGCGTCGAGCAGCGTGCCGAGCTTGTCGATGAAATCTCGCCGACGGGTGCGGATCGTTTTGCGATTCAGCCCGTAGGCTCGGATCGACGCTCGTCCTCTCACGTCGCCAGGGTGTGCGACCGCGAGGTGATCATGGAACGTGATGTGCGCAGCGGGGTCTTCCGTCGCGGGGTTCACGAGCCTCGGGCGCTCCCTCGACAGGTCCGCGTTCGGCCCGCGCGCACGCGGAGAGCGATGCTCCAGCGGGAACCAGTTGCGCTTGAAGGAGCGGTTGCAGACCTCGCACGCGACGAGGAGGTTCTCCCACGCGTACGCGAGCCAGTAATAACCCGGCCTCCGCAGCGCGCCGCGACGACGCTGGCGAAATCCTCCCTTCGGCCGGAAGTGCTCAACGTCGCCGTAGGAGACGTGGTCGAAGCTCGACTCGCAGAAGGCGCACTTGCCTCGCTGTGCCTGCACCAACGCGCCCTTCACCGTGGGGTCGCGGTAGATCGCGTCGACGAACTCCACGGTCTTCGCGCCCGACGCGAACGCGGCGCGGTCTGCGCGCACCGCCGACACCCACTTCGCGGTCTCCGTGAGGCCCGCTCGCAGCGCCGCGGGCTCCGCGGTGCGATGGACGCGGATCACGCTTTCCTTCTTCGTGAAGGCGAGGACTTCGCCGCTACGACCTTGTCGCGGGTGAGTTCCAAGAGCAGCTCCTCCGCTTCGAGCAGCGTCGGAGATTCTCCCTGCGGGTTCGCGCCGATCTCCTCGCGGATCGCGTCGAGCCGCGCGCGGTCCTTCGCGGTGGGCTTCTCCTTCGCGAGGAGCTTTTCGCGTTCCGCGAAGAGCTCATCGAGCGCCGCGGGGCGTGCGCTCGGCAGGCCGAACAGGTCGCTCGTGAGGATCTGGTCGACGCGCCAGTTGCGCACCGACTCCGGCGCGCGGTCGATCACCACGCGGTCCTTCTCGCGGCGGAGCACCACGACGTTCGCGTCGGGCGCGGCCTGCACGATGAGCGGGCTGTGCGCCGTCGCGATGAACTGCACGTTCGGGAAGCGCTCCGAGAGCTGCTGGAGCAGCACCCGCTGCCACTTCGGGTGCAGGTGCAGGTCGATCTCGTCGACGAGGCAGACCGCGGGCTCCGAGAGCGGATCGTCGCTGTCGGGGTAGGCGGTCATCATCCGCACCGCGAGGTCGACGACCCACGCGAGGGTGGACTGCATCCCGAAGCCCAGCTCGCGGAAGGGCACCGTGCCGTACTCGGTGACGGCGTGGAGCCGGATCTGCCCCGAGGGGCCTCCCGTCGATCGCGGCACGAGGTCGGTCACGCCCGGGAGGATCGAGAGCACCGTCTGCTTCGCGAGCTCGAGCCACCGACGTGAGCGCTCGCGCTCCGCGGGCTCGGTGGCGTTGCTCGACGCGGCGTAGTCGCGCTGGAGGAACCACTCCTCGACGTCGAGGCTCGTCACCTCTCCGCGGAGGAAGTCGCCAACCACGTCACGGTCATCGGAGCCGAGTCGCGTTGCTCCCGGTCGCCGTAGTGGACCGTATACACAGAGTTGCATCACCGGAAGGCGAGGTCTCTGAGGAAACGCCGTGGACTCCCGGTCGTTGATAGCCCACTCGTCGGTGTTCAGCGCCCACTCCCAAGCGTCGTTTTCATGCAGCAATGCGTACCCGAACGAGGGCTCTGCGCCAAACCGCGAGCTTGGCCGCAGTTCGCTGATCGCCTCTTGAATTCTTGTGACCTGTTCGAGGCGATCAACAATGCCGATTCTGAGAGTGTTGTCTGGATTCCGGTCCCAGCCTGTGAACGAGGAACTGGCCAACACCTGCAACAGCGTCGTCTTCCCCGTCCCGTTCTCACCCAGCAGCAACGTCCAATGGTGCGGGCGCCCTTCTTCATCCGCGAGCAGTAGCGTCTGCGCGTCTCGGAAGCACCGCACGTTCTCGACCGTCAGCGAGCGGTAGTACACCCCGAGCCTCGGCCCCTTCGACCTCTCTCCGCGCTTCGTCGCCGACGCCATCGCGCGTCCCTTCTACCGCTCCGGCCTCGCACCTCGCTACCCTCCGCGCATGCCCACGCTCATCGCCTCGCCCTCGCGCGTCACGGCCGCGGGGAACAAGCCCAAGCTCATCGACGAGTACGTCGGCCGCGTGAACAGCGGCACCGCGGCCCTCTCCGTCGCGCACATGCGCTCGCCCGGCGGATGGGTCGAGCCCGGTCAGCGGCCCGACTTCGACGAGTTCACCGTGGTGCTCCGCGGCACCCTCCGCGTCGAGCACGAGGGCGGCTCCATCGACGTCTCCGCGGGGCAGGCCGTCGTCGCCCACAAGGGAGAGTGGGTCCGCTACTCCACCCCCGGCGACGACGGCGCCGAGTACATCGCCGTGTGCCTGCCCGCCTTCTCGATGGACAGCGTGCACCGCGACCCGTAGTCGTCACCGCCCCGCGGCGCGGCGCGAACCGCAGGGAGGATCGGTGAGCGCCAGGCCACGCCCCGCGCGCCCTCGAGCTCCTCGAGCCGCAGGCTGATCGTGGACTGCGACACGCGCGGCGCCTCGGCGGCGCGCACGATGCTCCCCTCCCGCGCGACGACCCAGAGACCGCGCAGGTCGTGGTCGTTCAAGCTCACGGCGGCTCCCCGGATACGTTGGCTAAACCGATGCGAGACGTTGAGACTTCGTCATGGCGCAGGTCGATCGCGCGCTCCAGGTTCCCCTCCGTGGAGGTGATGAACATGGACATCGACACGAGGTCTCTCGGATTCGAGCTCACGCCCGCGCTCGCGCGCCACGTCGAAGAGCGGGTGGGGGCCGCGCTCTCGCAGGCCGCGGGGCGGGTCACCCGGGTCACGGTGCGGCTCGACGACGTCAACGGCTCTCGGGGCGGCGTCGACAAGCGCTGCCGCGTGGTGGTCACCCTCGACCGGCACCGCACCGCGGTGGTCTCGGTCACTCATGAAGACCTCTACGCCGCCGTCGACGAGGCGGCGCGCACGACCTGGCGCACCGTGCAGCGGGCCCTCACGCGGCACGTGCGCCGAGAGCGCCTCGACCCGCAGCGCCCCGGCGCGCTGGTCGCCCCATGAAGCCCCTCGCGACAGAGGCCTCGGCGACCCGCGGCGCGCGCAACCCGCGATGGAACGAGCGGCTCTCGACGAAGCCGCGGGCGCTCGACGCGATGCCCCGGCCCCTGCCCAGCGGTCAGACCGTGACGGTGCGGGTGCTCGAGGTGCTCTACCAGCCCGAGTCGCGCGGCGATTTCCACCTCTGAGCCACCCGCGCGGGGAGCTGTGATACCGATGCGCCCGCGATGAGCGCGACGGTCTACCTCCGCCCCGGCCACGTACAGCCCGTCTGGATGGGACACCCCTGGGTCTACGCCCAGGCCATCGGTCGCATCGAGGGCGACGCCGAGCACGGCGACGAGGTCGAGGTGCGCGACCCCCGCGGCAACACCCTCGGCCGCGGGTACTACTCCCCCGGCAGCGCCATCCCGGTGCGCCTCCTCACCCGCGACGCGGGGCAGCGGCTCGACGGGGCCTTCCTCTCGCGGCGCATCGGCGAGGCCGCGCGCTGGCGCCGCGAGCTCCTGGGCCTGCCGTCTGAACACACCACCGCGCTGCGCGTCGTGAACTCCGAAGGAGACGGCCTGCCCGGGCTCATCGTCGACCGCTTCGGCGACGCCGCGTGCGCGCAGCTCCTCACCGCGGGCATGAAGCGCCGCGAGGGCTTCGTCTTCGAGGCGCTGCGTTCGCACCTCGGCGTGAGGCGCATCTACGAGGTCGCCTCAGCGAAGCACCAGGCCCTCGAGGGCGTCGAGGCCACGGAGGGCCTGCGCTGGAGCGCCGACGGCTCCGACGGCCCGCTGCGCTTTCGCGAGAACGGCATCGACATCGAGGTGACCGCGCCCGGCGACGAGGGCGGAGGCCAGAAGACCGGCTATTACCTCGACCAGCGCGACAACCGCGCGATGATCGCCGCACTCTCGAAGGGCGCGCGCGTGCTCGACCTCTACACGCACACGGGCGGCTTCGCGCTCGCGGCGCTCAAGGCCGGCGCGAAGGAGGTGGTGGGCGTCGACAGCTCCGCGCCCGCGATCGCGAGCGCGAGGGCCATCGCGAGCGCCAACGGGCTCTCCGCCGCGCGCTTCATCAAGGGAGACGCGCGCAAGGTGCTCGGCGACCACGACGCTGCCGGGCCGCTTCGACGTCGTGGTGTGCGACCCGCCCAAGCTCGCCGCCCGCGCGAAGGAGGTTACGACGCCTTCCAGCACTACCGCCGCACCAACGCGCTCGCGGCGGCGCGCGTCGAAGACCGGTGGCCTCTTCCTCACCTGCTCGTGCTCGGGGAGCGTGACCGTCGACGAGCTCCTGCGCGCGGCGGCGGCGGGGCGCGCGACGCGGGCCGTGACCTGATCGTGCTTCGCACCACGGGCGCGAAAAGGGGCCGACCGCCCGTACCCCGCGGCCTTCGACGAGGGCCGCTACCTCAAGTGCGTGCTCGCGAGGGTGGTGTGAGGCCCGTCGACGAGATCTCCCCCGCGCAGTGGCGCTCCCTCGCGGGCGTCGCGACGGACCTCGACGACACCCTCACCCACCACGGCGCGCTCACCACCGCGGCGCTGCGCGCGCTGCACGACCTCGCCGACGCGAACCTCCCCTGCGTGGTCGCGACGGGGCGGACCCTCGGGCTGGGGGCCGACGCTCCTGCGACTCCTCCCGGTGCGCGCGGTGGTGACCGAGAACAGCGGCGCGGTCTCATGGCGGGAAGGCTCTCGCGTCGAGACGGCGTTCACCCTCGATGACATCTCCCTCGCCGAAGGGACGACCGCGTGACCGACACCGTGCTCGCGCTGCGGCACGCGTGGCCCGAGCTCACGCCCGTGGTCGAGCGCTGCGGTATGGCGGTGACCGACGTGGTGCTCGACATCGGCGAGTCGCGCGTGGTCGACCGCGCCGTGGTCGAGGCCGCGCTCTCTCGCGCGAGGGCCGAGGGCCTCTACGCCGTCGCGAGCACGGTGCACCTGCACGTGAGCGCGCGCCCGCCCGACAAGGGTGAGGGCCTGCGCCGCGCCCTGGAGGCTCTCGGCTTATGGCGCCCGGAGTCCTTCGCGCGGGCGTGGGTCTACGTCGGAGACTCCCAACGACGCAGGGGGCTTTCGCGCGGCGGCCGTGGGCGTGGGCGTGCGCGGCGTCGAGCGCTTCCTTGCAAGGAAATGGACCCTCCGCCCGCCTTCGTCACCCGCGGCGGCGCGGGCGAGGGCTTCGCCGAGGTGGCCCGCGCGATGATCGAGGCGCGGAAGTGAAGTCTCCGAAGACCCTCTGGCTCGTGGGCCTCGCGACCCTCGCGCTCGCGGTGGTCGCGGTGCTCACGCTCTGGCCACGTCGGGCGCAGGCGCCCGCGAGGCCGACGTCCCTCGTGCGCCGCCCCGGAGAGATGCCCGCCGCCCACGACGACGAAGGCCCGCTTCGCGCCGGGAGTCTCCGGGTGCGGATGGCCGAGCGCTTTCTGCGGCTGTGGTTCCGGCTCCACTACGACCAGGCGCGGGAGCTCACGGTGGGCGACGTGCGACGTCGCTGTGAGCACAACCTCGCGCAGATGACCGAGGCGCCGTCGGTGATCCGCGAGGAGCTGCGCGAGACGCAGGTATTACGCCGAGGCCGCAGCCTTCGACCTGGAGCGCGCGGTGGTGAGCGAGTCGACCCCGCGCCGCTGCCTTCGCGGGGCGACGCGGGCGAAGACAGCCGGCGCCGCCCTCGCGCGACGTCTCGTGGAGGGCGAAGCTCCACGCGCACATCCCTTTCCCTGACGGACGGCGCGTCGACAGCCGACGAAGGCAGCGGCTGGTGCTGGTGCTCATCGACGGCGCGTGGCGCGTCTCTGAGTGGAGCACCGACCGCAGCGACGGCGGCATGCGGATCATCGAGGGCTCCGCCCCGTGAAGACGAAGGGGGAGCCCGACCCCGACGACCTCCTCGCGCGCGGGGCGTGGGAGCACTACGCCGACGCGGCCTACTACGACCACGCCTACCGCGACCGCGCCGACGACGTGGCGTTCTACCGCGGCGTCGCGCGACGCTTCGGAGGCCCCGTGCTGGAGCTCGGCGTGGGCACGGGGCGCGTGGCCGTTCCCCTCGCGAGCGACGGCGTCGAGGTGGTGGGCGTCGACCTGAACCCCGCGATGCTCGCCCGCGCCCGCGAGCGCGCGAAGGAGGCGGCGCTGCCCCGCGGTCGGCTCTCGCTGCGCCGCGGAGACCTGCGAGACTTCTCGCTCGGGCGACGCTTTCCGCTCATCACAGCGCCCTTCAACGCGCTCCTGCACCTCTACGAGCCCGACGACTTTCGTCTGCTTCGACGCGTGCGCGCGCACCTCGCGCCCGGCGGTCGCTTCGTCTTCGACGTGCGCGTGCCCCAGCCCGAGGAGCTCGCGCGCGACCCCGACCGGCCCTACCGCGCGCGGGGCTTCGTGCACCCCACCCTGGGCAAGCGCGTGCGCTACGTGGAGTTCTTCCGCTACGAGCCCTTGAAGCAGGTGCAGTACGTCACGATCCGCTTCGAGCCCGTCGACGGCTCGCCCGCGGTCGAGACGCTCCTGTCGCAGCGGCAGATCTTCCCCGCGGAGCTGCGCGCGCTCCTGGCCCTCGGGGGCCTGCGCGTCGCGCGGCGCATGGGCGGCTTCGACGGACGTCCCCTCTCGCCCGACGACGTCGATCAGGTGATCGAGGCCGTGCCCGTCGACGCGAGGCGGCGGTGAGCGAGTACGCCTCCCTCGCGCTGCGCGAGGTCGAGGGCGGGGTGCTCGTCCCCGTGCGCGCGAAGCCGCGGTCGTCGCGGGAGCGCGTCGAGGGCGTGGTCGAGGGGGCGCTGGTGGTGGCCGTGCGCGCGGCGCCCGTCGACGGAGAGGCCAACGCCGCGCTGGTGGCGGTGATCGCCAAGGCCCTCGGGGTGCCCAAGGGCGACGTCGGTGTCGCGAAAGGGGCGTCGGGTCGGAGCAAGACCGTCAGGGTCGAGGGCCTCGACGCGGCGACGGTGAGGGCGCGCCTCGCGGGCGGGTGAGGGTCAGCTCGCGCGGCTGTCGCGGCGCAGGTGCGAGGCGGCGCAGAAGAGGATCGCGCAGGAGCGGCGGGAGGCGCGCTTCATGCGGCTGCACAGCTCGGTGAGGTCGTCGTCGGCGTCGATGACGGTGGCCTCGGAGGGGTGACCCTCGGCGCCGTCGTAGCGGCAGTCGTCGAGGGCGATCCATCGGTCTCGGAACAGCGTGCTGGCGCAGATCTCCGTCCAGGACATCCGCGCGCGGGGGCTAGCGCCCATAGGGCATGGTCCTCGGGTTCGCCGCGCTGCTGCGCGCGGGCGTCGCCTCGTGGGCACCGCGCACCGCGCGCGGTGGAGGCATCTCCGCGGAGGGTCGTCGCCCTGGGGCCCCGCGCTGCGGGGTGAGGGCGAGGGATGCTGCGTGGCGCTTCATCCGGGTGACGGCTCTCGGTGGGCGGAGTCACCGCGCGGGAAGAGACCCCGAGGGGGTCACGTCGAGCGGCGGTGCGAGGGAGGAGAGTGAACGCGTCGCGGGCGGGACGCAAGAGGGTGACGATCGAGCGACGGTCAGGGGGCGGGGCAGGCGGAGCCGAAGCTGTCGTTGCTGACGCGGCAGCCCGACGAGCGGAGGCGGCGGTAGAGCGCCTGCGCGGCGGAGCAGCGGCCGTTGAGGATCAGCTCGTCGATGCGGTCGCGCTGGCCGCAGATGCTCGGCGTCGAGGGCCGCGCCGGGGGCGTGGGGCGAGGCTCGACGCGCGGGGTGGGCCTGGGCTCGGGCGTGGGCTCGGGCGTGGGCTCGGGCGTCGGGATCGGGTTCATCGACGGCTGCGGCGACGGGATCGGGTTCATCGCGGGCACCGGCGGCGTGGGCACCGGGTCGGGCGGAGGCGTCGGCGTCGGCTCGGTGTTGCCGTTGTTGCCGTTGTTCTCCGTGTTGCCGTTGTTGCCGTTGTTGGTGTTCGCGGTGTTGTTGGAGTTGTTGTTGTTGGAGTTGTTGTCGTCCTTGCGCAGCGCGAAGAAGCCTCCGACGCCGACGAGGAGGAGGAGCACCGCGCCGATGGCGATGAACTTGCCCGCGCCGCCGCTCGACGAGGGCGCGGGGCCGTAGTTGCCCGGGTGCGAGGTGTACGCGGGGTTGTACATCCCGCCCTGGGTGGGGTTGAAGCCCGGGTTCGACGGCGGCGGCGCCACGGGGGCGAAGCCCGCGTTGGTGGGCGCGGGGGGATATCCCTGCTGCGAGCCGAAGGGCTGCGGCGTGGGGTAGCTCACGGCGACGGTGGCGTTGACGCCGGGCTGGCCGGCCATGCCGGGGCCCGTGGGCATCGCGCTCGGGCCGCCCTGGCCGCCCATGGCCGGGGCCATCGCGGTGGGGGGCATCGCGCCGAAGTAGCCGGGCTGCGAGGGCTGCCCCTGCATCGAGGGGTGCGAGGGCTGGCCCTGGTTCGAGCTGTGCGCGACGCCCTGGCCCGAGGTCGAGGCGGCGGCCCAGTCGGTGCCCGCCTCGCGGTTGCCGGTGAACTCCGCGAGGAACTCGAGGGTGGTCTGCGGGCGCGTCGCCGGGTCCTTGCCGAGGGCGCGCATCACCGAGGCCTTGTGGCGCGGCAGGACGGACATCCCGTTGGGCTGCTGCTCGAAGGGCTGCGGCGGCGCGGTGAGGTGCTTGGTGGCCCACTCCCACGGGGTCGCGGCGTTGAAGGGCAGCCGGCCCGTGAGCATCTCGTACGCGACGATGGCCAGGGAGTAGATGTCGCTGGTCTGCCGCAGCGGCTGCCCGGTGAACTGCTCGGGCGACATGTACGGCGGCGTGCCGAGCACCATGCCCTGGCGGGTGAGCTTGGCGTCGTTCTGGTTCTCGGCCTCGTCGCGCTTGGCGATGCCGAAGTCGAGCACCTTCACGAAGTCGCCCTTGGCGCCCTTCTGCGTGAGGATGATGTTCTCGGGCTTGAGGTCGCGGTGCACCACCCCGTGCTCGTGGGCCTCTTGCAGCGAGCCGCAGACCTGCGTGAGGATGTGCTCCACGCGGGGCCCCGGGAGCGGCCCGCGGCCGATGACGTGCGCGAGGCTCTCGCCCTGGATGAACTCCATGGCGACGAAGAGCTTGCCGTCGGCGAGCTCGCCCGACTCGAAGAACTTGATGGTGTTGGGGTGCTCGAGCACCGACACCGTGCCGGCCTCGCGGTGAAAGCGCGCGACGATCTGCGGGTCTTGCGCGAGGTCGGGCTGCAGGGTCTTGATGGCCACCGAGCGGGTGCGGTCGCCCAGCTTCTGCTCGCCGAGGTAGACCTTGCCCATGCCGCCCTCGCCGATCACGC
This sequence comes from Polyangiales bacterium, assembly GCA_041389825.1. GTDB lineage: Bacteria > Myxococcota_A > Polyangia > Polyangiales > JAEYZO01. Next base: position 166,638 of record JAWKRC010000005.1, read on the forward strand.
GGACGATGCGGTAGCGGCCCTCGGCGATGCTCTGACCGATCAGGGGGTCCGAGCTGTCCTGGCCATTGGTGTCGATGCTCACGCGCTTGCTCCCATTGGAGGGTTGAGGTCGTCTCAGGATCCCCGGTGCGGCTTCACCCGCTCGACGCCCCCGCGCGCGCGGAGGCTCTTCGAGTGGCTAAGAGCGTTACGGCACCCGCTCCCTTGGCGCAACAGTCCTGACGCGGCCCGTCGTGGGCGGAGTCTACGCGCGCCGCCCGCGATCACTGCCGCACGGTGAGCACCACGCCCCGATCCGGGGTGCGCGCCCGCTCCGCGGGGGTGAGCGCCGGCGCGGGCTCCCCCGCCACGAGGTCGTTCTCTGTCACCCCGAGCGCCCGCAGCGCCGCGATGGCCGCGTCGCGCCGACGGTTGGCCCGCGCCGCGTCGACCCCAGGGCCCAGCCGCACCGAGAGCACCACGGGCGAGCCCGGCCCCCGCGCCACGGCCCGCACCGCGAGGGCCACCTGCGCCATCAGCGCTCGGTTCACCGCCAGCACCGCGTCGTTGGCCCCGAAGCGCACCGGCTCGTTCAACACCACCGCCCCGCGGGCGTCGTCTCCCGCGCGCACGACCCGCGCGCGCACCACGGCACCCGCGACGGGCGCCCCCGGCCGCGGAGGCGCCTCGGCGCAGCCGTCGTCGTCGGTCACCCCGTTGATGGTCTCGGCCTCGTTGGGGCAGCGGTCGCTCGCGTCGGGCACGCCGTCGTGGTCGGCGTCGGTGACGGGGCAGCCCATCTGCCACGGCTGCGGGTTGGCGCCCTGGGCCACGGTCGGGCAGCGGTCGTCGGCGTCGGGCACGCCGTCGCTGTCTCCGTCGGGCGCGGGGCAGCCGCGGCGCGCGGGGTCGGGGTGCTCTCCCTGCGCGGCGTCGGGGCAGGCGTCGTCGGCGTTGCTCACGCCGTCGCCGTCGAGGTCGTTGTTGGGGCACCCGCGGCGCGCGGGGTCGGGGTGCTCGCCCTGGGCCTCGTCGGGGCAGGCGTCGTCGGTGTCGAGCACGCCGTCGCGGTCGTTGTCGGGGTCGGGGCAGCCGTCGTCGTCTTCGAAGCCGTCTTCGTCTTCGTTCTCGAAGGGGCAGCGGTCTTCGTCGTCGGGGATGGGGTCGGTGTCGTTGTCTTCGGGGCAGCCGTCGTCGTCTTGATACCCGTCGAAGTCTTCGCGCAGGCCCGGGCAGTGGTCGATCTCGGGGTCGTCGCGCAGCCCGTCGCGGTCGTCGTCGATGAAGCGCGGCGCCCACTGGAGGCCCGCGATGGCGCGCACCGCGGCGTTGCCCGGCGCGTCGGTGAGCCCCCACGAGGCGCCGAGCGAGAGGGTGAACTCGCCGATGAAGGCCTGCACGCCCGCGCCCATCTCGAGGGGAGAGGTCACCGCGCGCGAGAGGGGGTAGCGCGCGTCGACGGCGCCCTGGAACGTGAGGTAGGTGCCGCCGTAGGAGCCCGAGAAGATCCCCGCGCTGGCGAGCCGCGGAGAGATCGGCAGGAGGATCGCGACGAGCAGCGCCTCGAGCGGGCGGCGGATCGCGAAGCCCCAGGTGATCTGGTCGCGCAAGGGGACGTCGTAGAGGCACCCCGCGGGCGAGGCGTCGTTGCAGCCCGCGGACTGCGAGGGCCACGCGCCGTCGAGGCGCGCGCGGTAGCCGATCGAGAGCGCGGCCATCACCAGCGAGAGGCGGTAGTCGAGGACGGCGAAGGCGTGCACCGTGGGCGCGCCCGCGGTGGCGAAGGTGGTCGCGTCGGCGATGGGCGCGGTGCCCGCGAGGTTGAGCGAGAGGCCCAGGCCCTCGCGCTCGGCGCGCTGGCGCTGGGCGAAGTCTCCCGCGCGCACGCGGCCGTCGCGGCCCACCGGAGGCGGAGGGAGCTCGCGACGGGTCGACCAGCGCAGCACGAGGCGGGGGTCGCCCACGGCCGTGGTGGCGGGCTCGCTCAGCCCCGTGCCGCCCACGTTCGAGGCTTGATACAGCAGCATCGGGACCTGCAGCCCCACCCCGATGCGGGAGCCGATGCCGACCTGGAAGTTCAGGGTCGTCCAGAGCTGGTCGCGCAGGAGGGCCGTGGTCTCTCCGTCGCGGGTGACGCGCAGGGGTTCGCGCACGTACTCGACGACGGCGCCGAGGTTCCAGTTGCCCGCGCCGGGCACGCGCGTGCCGCTGACGTAGGGCACCGCGTCGGGGTCGACGGAGAGCTCGGGCCTCCACGGGCCGCCCGACACCGTGGGCGCCTGCGCCAGGGCCGCGGAGGGCGCGAGCGCGAGGGAGATCGCGAGGCAACGTGCGGCGCGTGACCGGCTCATCGGGGCGCGCGACGCTAACACAGCCCCCCGGAGCGACGGGGTCCTCGTTGACGCCCACGGCCCGAGACGACTACGACAGCGGCTCGCGATGGCCCCCGGCGGAGATGAATTCCAGAGCTCCCTGCCGCCTCCTCCGTCGGAGCTCGACCCGCTCTACCGGGTGACGGTGCGCCGCACGCTGGAGTCGCACGGCTGCCGCGCGCTGGCCCTGGCCTCGTGGTTCGGCCGCGGGATCGAGCTCCTGTCCGACGCCCGCTGGCTGCGCTTCGCGGGCGGCTGCGCGCGGGAGTGCGTGCACCAGCTCCACCGCGTCGGGCGGGTGTACGAGGCCCTTGCGGGCGAGGCGCTGGAGCCCGTGGCGCACGCGAGGCTGATGGAGCGCACCCGGGATCAAGCCCGCGGCGCCGACGATTTCGCCGTCGGGTCGGTGGTGCTCCTCCGCGGGTGGTTCGAGGTGCTGCGCGAGCACGACCGATGCTCGTACCTGCCCTACCGCGAGGCCGTCGGGGCGATGGTGCACGAGGTCGACGCGCGCATGGTGCTGGCCGAGCAGTTCCTGTCGGAGCAGGCGCGGGCGACGGAGCCCGAGGCGATGCGCGCGATGGTGATGCGCTGGGCGCCGCGGGCCGAGGCCGACCTGGGGCCGCGAACACGCCGGGCGTGGCCTACGCCATCTCGGTGGGGTTGAAGCGCCGCGACCCCGACGAGGTGCGGAGAGACTTTCGCGCGGAGCTCTCCGCGCGCTGCGCGACTGCGGGGTCGAGGTGACCCTGAGCGACGCGCCCGACGCGCCCGAGGCGCAGCCCGAGGGAGAGTGACGTGCCTGGAGGATCGATGAAGTCTGTGCGTGTGGCGGTGGCGCTGTGCCTCGCGGCGGGGTGTTCGAGCACGACCAACGGGACCACCACGCCTCCGCCCGACGCGGGCCCCGCCGACGTGGGCCCCGCCGACGCCGGCGCCAAGGACGCGGGTGAGGACAGCGGCCCTGAAGACAGCGGCCCTCCCGACACGGGGGTGGTGATGCCCAGCGGCATCGGCGAGCCGTGCGAGACGGCGGGCAGCGGGTTCCCGCCCACGCAAGGAAGCTGCGCGGCGGGGCAGCTCTGCCTCGGGGCGCAGCTCGGGTTCCGCAACGGGTACTGCGTGTCGGTGTGCCAGGGCGCGCGCTGCCCCGGCGACGCGACCTGCACGCGGCTGCAGGGCTTTCCCGTGTGCATGCGCACCTGCACGGCGAATGACCAGTGCCGCACGGGCGACGGGTACGTCTGCACCGCGGCCGAGGGCACCGGCCGGGTGTGCAACCTCAACGACGCCCCCGAGGGCGCGCGCGCCGACGGCTCGGCGTGCTTCACCCGCGGCGGGGGCGCGCACCCGCTCCCCGCGATGCCCACCACCGTCTTCGGCGGGCGGAACTTCTCCGCGAGCAGCGAGCGGAGGGACAGCTTCCTCGAGGCCGAGGGCAACGTGGCGGTGCACCCGACCATGGGCCGCGTGGCGGTGTCGTACATCGGCGCGGGCACGGCCCGGGCGGCGGGAGCCAGATCTTCATGGGGGTCACGTCGAGCGACGACGGCGCGACCTTCGGCACCTACGCCACCGTCAACGACCCGATGCTCAACAGCACCAGCGACCCGGTGCTCGACTGGGGCACCGACGGCGTGCTCCGCATGACCTTCATCGGCCTCGCGCGGAACTCCTTCGGCCAGGTGCAGGGCTCGCGCGTGCGGATCACCGAGAGCACTGACAACGGCCGCACGTGGTCCGCCGCGCGCGCGGTCGACCCGACGGGGTACTGCCCGCAGAACGCCAACGGCATCTGCGACAAGCCGTGGATCATCACGGGCCCCGGCGTCGAGGCGGGCTCGCGCTACGTGTACATCGGCTACCTCTCGCAGCGCGTGAGCGCGGGCTCGCAGGTGGCCGAGCTCGTGGCGCAGCGCTCGGAGGACGACGGGATGACCTGGAGCGCCCCGACGCGCCTCGCGCAGCTCGGGTTCTCGGGCACCGTCGCCCTCACGCACAACCTCGTGCAGATCGCCACGGGCGCGAACGGGCTCGTGGGCTTCGCGTGGACGGCCCTCTCGGCGGGCAACGGCTCCAGCGGCCCCGCCGAGGGCACGGCGGTGCGCTTCGGCTCGCGCGACAACCGGATCTTCTTCCGCCGCAGCCGCGACGGCCTGCGCTCCACCGAGGTGTCGCGGCTCGTGTCGCGCGCCACCGACTCGCCCGTCTACATCCAGCCCCCGGTGGCCCTCGACGGCGCCGACACCGTGCACGTCGTCTACGTGAGCGGCGACAGCTCCGGCGCGTGGGACCTCATCCTCGCGACGAGCGCCGACGGCGGCCAGACCTGGCAGCACCGCCAGGTGAACGACGAGCCCGAGCGCTGCGCGACGCACTGGCTCCCCGCGATGGTGGTCGACCCGACGACGCACGACGTCCACGTCGTGTGGCTCGACAACCGCTTCGGCGACGGGCAGGTGAGCTACGCGCGCTGCCCCGCCGACCCGACCGCGCCCTGCGGCCGCAACGAGCTGGTGAGCAACGCGACCTTCAACTTCACCACCAGCCGCTCGCCGCAGATCTGGCACGGCGACTACATCGGCCTCGCGCTCACCGCCTCGGGCGAGCTCTGGCCCGCGTGGAGCGACACCCGCACCGGCGCCCCGGCGATGTACCTCGCCCGCGGCTCCGCGCGCTGAGCCCCCGCCCTCCCCCTCCGCTACTTCTTCAGCTTGCGCTTGAGCGCCTCGGCGGGGTCCTCGTCGGGGGCGGCGCGTCGGCGCCCGGAGGGTCCTTGCCCTCGACGTGGTGCGCCTCGGTGGGCGCGGCCCGCTGCGCGCCGAGCTTGCGCTTGAGCGCCGTGAGCTCGTCGTCCTCCTCCGCGGCGGCGGGCGCCTCGGCGGGCGCGGGCGCGGGCTTGTCCTCGGCGGGCGCGGGCTTGCGGGCGGGCTTGCGCGCGACCCTCTCGCGCAGCGCGGCGAGCTCGGCCTCGATGGGGTCCGCCGGGCGACGCACGACGTCGACGTCGTCTTTCACCGCGGGCTGCGCCGCTCCCTCCACGGGGGATCCCTCGGCGGGAGCGCCCGGGCCCTGCGCGGTCTGCTCGGTGGCGAAGGCGCGGCGGCGGCCTCCCCTCATGCGCTCGATCTCGGCCCTGCACGCCGCGGCGGTGCGCTCGGCGCGCTTCACCATCTCGCGCGCGTCGCGGGTGAGCTCGGGCTCGCGCTGCTGGTCGGCGAGCTGCGCGCGCACGCGCCACAACCCCGCATCGTCCTCGGCCTTGCGGAGCTGGTCTTCGAGGTCGGCGATGGCCTCGAGCACCTCGGGGCCCACGTCCCGCTCGCCCTCGGGGAGCGCGTCGGGCACCTCGAAGGTCGCCCCGCAGCGCGCGCACTGGAACACCCGCCCGCCCTTGTCCGTCGCGATGATCGGCACGCCGAGCACGGTGAGGTTCCTCACCCGCTCGCGCTCGATCATCCGCGTGGGCCGACCGCACGCCGGGCAACGGTCCTCGACCGTCCGCGGGCGGTCGATGTCCTCGACGTCCCAGCCCTCGTCGTCGGCGCGCTTCCAGTCGATGGCCATCGCGACCTTGTTACCACTGGTCGCGCCTCGCCCGCAGCGCCGCGAACACCTCCACCTCGTCTCCGCTCACCCCCAGCGCCGCGCGCAGCCCCGCGTCTCCGCACCGCAAGAAGGGGTTCACCGCCCGCTGCTCCGCCATCGTCCCCGGCACCGTGGGCTCGCCCCTCGCCCGCGCGCGCTTCGCCCGCGCCTCGGCCTCGGCCACCACAGCGTTGTCGGGCTCCACGTCGCGCGCGAAGGCGAGGTTCCTCGCGGTGTACTCGTGCCCGCACCACACCCGGGTCTCTCCCGGCAGCGCGCCGAGCACCGCGTTGAGCGAGCGGTGCATCGCCTCGGGCGTGCCCTCGAAGAGCCGCCCGCAGCCCGCGAGGAAGAGCGTGTCTCCCGTGAAGGCCTCGCCCTCGCCCACCCAGGTCACCGCGCCGAGGGTGTGACCCGGCACGTGCAGCGCGCGCAGGGTCATCCCCGCGACCGTGGCCTCTCCCTCGTGCTCGACGTCGTGGGTCTGCCCCTCGATGCGCGCGCGCTCCGACGCGTGGGCCCACACGGGCAGCCCCGGCCGCGACGCGGCGAGCCCCGCCACGCCCCCCACGTGGTCGTAGTGGTGGTGCGTGAGCAGTACGGCGTCGAGGGTGAGCCCGTGAGCCTTCAGCGCGGCCTCGACGGGCGCGGCCTCGGAGGGGTCGACCACCGCGGCGCGGTCGCTCCCCTCGCGGTGGATCAGGTACGCGTAGTTGTCCGACAGGCACGGCACGGCGAGGACCTTCATGGCGGCGCCCATCATGGCGCGACTCGCGCGCGGTGGTTACCCCTTCGCGCTCATGACCGAGCCCGCGAACAAGAGCAGCCCCCCTCGCAAGCCCCGCGGCACCCTCGCCCTCTTCGCGTCTCCGCGGGGGCTGTGGCGCTACCTCACCGACAAGCACGCGCCGAAGGTCCCGCGGGTGATGGCGCTCCTCGCGGTGCTCTACGTGGTGTCGCCTTTCGACCTCGTGCCCGAGGCGATGATCCCCGTGGTGGGCTGGCTCGACGACATCGGCCTGAGCGCCGCGGCGCTCGCGTGGCTCGCGTCGAAGGCCGCGCGCTACGAGCGAGACAACCCTGAGATCAAGGTCGAGCCCGCGTCGTCAGACCCGTCAGGGGTGTAGCGAGAGCGAAGGGGGGGTGTTGAGGTGGGAGCAGAGAGGCGGGGGCGCGCGGCGCTACGGGTGGTTGGAGTTCAGCTCGGTGATGTGGAGCTGGCCGCGCACCTGCTGGTCGCCGCGGTAGGAGCCGATCCAGACGTCGTACTGGCCCGCGGGGGCGTTGTTGATGTCGACGGTGGGGTTGGTGCCGCCGTAGGAGTCGTCGTTGCAGACCCAGCGGCCCGCGCCGGTGTTCACCAGGAGGGTGGTGTCGCCCGCGGCGGTGACGTACAGCCGCAGGTGCGCCGACTGGCCCGAGAGGTTGAAGATGTAGTCGGGCTGGCGGGTGACGAAGCCGACGCAGCCCGGGCCGAGGCCGAGGTTGCGCGCGTCGATGTTGCCGCCCGAGACGACGTTCACGTTGATGGGGTCGGGCACGAAGCCGGGGTTGATCGTGCGGCGGCCGAAGTTGGCGCGGTTGCCGCCGATGGCGAGCCCGCCCTGCGCGGTCACCTGGCTGCCGTAGCCAGAGACCGCGAGCGCGCCCATGAGGCCGACCACGCTGAGCACCTTGCTGTTCATCCTGAGATCCTCCGTTGCGAGTGAGGCGGACACCGACGGACCCCGGAGGTCGCGGCCGGGCGCGCGGGGGGAGACTACGAGACCTCGGGCGGGAGATTCACTCCCCGAGTGGCCGCGGTGACGGTCACCAGGGGTCACGGTCGGGCTTGAAGCGCGGGCGCCACCTCGACGACCCTCTGCGCTCCCCACACGCCCCGACGCGGGGCCACCGAGGAGCGACGCGATGGCAGGGCCCGACGGCAACGTGCGAATCCTTGTGCAGGACGACCGCACAGGCATGCAGCGACCGACGCTGCGGCGAGCGTTCCTCGACCACGTGCAGTACTCGCAGGGCAAGCACCCCTCGAGCGCGACGGTGTACGACCGCTTCAACGCCCTCGCGCTGATGGTGCGCGACCGGCTCGTGCAGCGCTGGCAGGCCACCGCCGCGGCGTACTACCGCGCCGACGCGAAGCGGGTGTACTACCTCTCCGCGGAGTTCCTCCTGGGGCGGGCGCTGCGCAACAACCTCATGGCCGTGGGGCTCCTCGACGACGTGCGCGAGGTGCTCGCCGAGCTCAACGTCGACCTCGACGAGCTGCTCGATCAGGAGCCCGACGCGGGCCTCGGCAACGGCGGCCTCGGTCGCCTGGCCGCCTGCTTCCTCGACTCCCTCGCGACGCTCGGGTACCCCGCGTACGGCTACGGCATCCGCTACGAGTTCGGCATCTTCGAGCAGCGCATGGAGGCCGGCTGGCAGGTCGAGCGCCCCGACGAGTGGCTGCGCTTCGGCAACCCCTGGGAGATCGTTCGCCCGGAGTACACCGCCATCGTGGGCTTCGGCGGCCACGTCGAGGAGCACCTCGACGCCGACGGCAAGTGGGGCGTGCGCTGGGTGCCCGCGGTGAAGCTCATGGGCGTGCCCTACGACACCCCCATCGCGGGCTTCGGCGCGCAGAACGTCAACACCCTGCGCCTGTGGCGCGCGCGCGCGTCGGAGGAGTTCGACCTCGACATCTTCAACCGCGGCGACTACGTGCGCGCCGTCGAGGAGAAGAACGCCACCGAGACCATCTCGAAGGTGCTCTACCCCTCCGACTCGACCTGGGCGGGGCGCGAGCTGCGCCTCAGGCAGCAGTATTTCTTCGTCGCGTGCGCGATCCACGACATCGTGCGGCGCTACCGCAAGGCCCACGGAGACTTCTCGCGCTTCTCCGAGAAGGTCGCGATCCAGCTCAACGACACGCACCCGGCCATCGCCGTGGCCGAGCTCATGCGCGTGCTCGTCGACGGTCACCGCGTGCCGTGGGACGCGGCCTGGGAGATCACCCGCGCCACCCTCGGGTACACCAACCACACGCTCCTCGCCGAGGCGCTCGAGCGCTGGCCCGTGGCCCTCTTCGAGCAGCTCCTCCCGCGGCACCTGCAGATCATCTACGAGATCAACGCGCGCTTCCTCCGGCAGGTGATGAACCGCTGGCCGTCCGACACGGGCCGCGTGTCGCGCATGAGCCTCATCGAGGAGGGCCCCGAGCGGCAGATCCGCATGGCGCACCTCGCCGTCGTGGGCTCGCACAAGGTCAACGGCGTCGCGGCGCTGCACACCGAGCTCCTGAAGCGCGACGTGCTCACCGACTTCGCCGAGCTCTGGCCCGAGCGCTTCACCAACAAGACCAACGGGGTGACCCCGCGGCGGTGGCTCCTCGCGTGCAACCCGCGCCTCGCCGACCTCGTCACCGACTGCGCGGGCCCCGGGTGGGCGACGGACCTCGACCGGCTGGAGTCCTTCGCGGCGCACGCCGACGACCCCGCGGTGCGCGAGCGCTTCGCGGCCATCAAGCGCGCCAACAAGGTCGAGTTCGTGGAGTTCGTCGCCCGCGCCACGGGCCTGCGCGTGTCGCCCGACGCGATGTTCGACGTGCAGGTGAAGCGCATCCACGAGTACAAGCGGCAGCTCCTCAACGCGCTGCACATCGTGGGGCTGTACCTGCGCGCCAAGCGCGACCCGTCGGGGCTCGGAGCGCCGCGGTTCTTCCTCTTCGGTGGCAAGGCCGCGCCCGCGTACCGCCAGGCGAAGGTGATCATCCGGTTCATCAACGCCGTGGCCGACGTGGTGAACTCCGACGCGAGCGTGCCGGATCTCAACGCGCTCTTCCTGCCGAACTACAGCGTGTCGATGGCCGAGCGCATCCTCCCCGCGGCGGACCTCTCGGAGCAGATCTCCACCGCGGGCAAGGAGGCCTCGGGCACGGGGAACATGAAGTTCGCGCTCAACGGCGCGCTCACCGTGGGCACCCTCGACGGGGCGAACATCGAGATCCGCGAGGCCGTGGGCGAGGAGAACTTCTTCCTCTTCGGGCTCACCGCCGACGAGGTGATGGAGTCGAAGCGCCAGGGCTACCGCCGCGGGATTTCTACGAGCGCGACGCGGAAGCCGCGAGGTGCTCGACCTGATCCGTTCGGGCTTCTTCTCGGTGGGCGAGCCGGGGCTGTTCCCGCCCGCTGGTCGACGAGCTGCTGGAGCACGACCCGTACATGGTGCTGGCCGACTATGCAGCCTACGCGCAGGCGCGGCGCGAGGTGAGCGCGGCCGCAGGGCGACCGCGAGCGCTGGAACCGCATGGCGATCCTGAACGTCGCGCGCATGGGGAGGTTCTCGTCGGACCGCACCATCCGCGAGTACGCCGACGAGATCTGGAACGCCAAGACGGTGCGGGTCGAGGCCCCCGTGCCCATCGAGTGACCCCCGCGCGCAGGGATCTTCCCGCCGCGCCGCGGCGTGCGACCCTCGCGCCCCATGCGGACTCGTTTCCTCCTTTCGCTCCTCCCCCTCACCTTCATCGCGGCGTGCTCGTCGGACCCTGACCCCGCCACCGACGCGGGCGGCACCACGGACACCGGCGTGACCGCCGACACGGGCCCCGTCGACAGCGGCGCACCCACCGACACGGGCACGCCCACCGACACGGGCACGCCCGCTGACGCAGGAGACACCGACGCGGGCCACCAGCACGACGCCGGCAACCCCACCGACGCGGGCTCTCCTGCCGACGCGGGCGCGCCCACGGACGGCGGCGCGGACTTCATGGCCCTCGCGCCGTGCAACAACGCGACGGACTACATGGAGGCACCACCGTGACCTTCGGCGGCGCGGCGGGCTTCACGTACTCGCCGCAGTGCCTGCGGGTGCGCGCGGGCGCGATGGTGACCTTCAGCAGGACCTCGGGTCACCCTGGAGCCGTCGACGCGCGGGTCGACGGCAGCCCGATCACCGCGGTGAACACCGGGATGTCGACCACGGTGACCTTCGCGACGCCGGGCTTCTACCCCTACTTCTGCCAGTTCCACGGCAACAACGACAGCGGCGGGATGTCGGGCGTGGTGCAGGTGATCCCGTAGCGTTCCACCGCGCGGCGCGGCGCCCCGACCGCCCCTTGCCCTCGCCGCGCGATCGGGGGTCTCTCATGCGTGGCGATGCGCGTCGGACGACGGTTCCTTGCACTCTTCGCCCCGCTCCTCGCCGCGTGCGAGGGCACCACCTGCCGCCCCGACGACGGACGCCGCGGCCGACGCGCCCCTCGATGTCTCCGCCGCGCCGAGCGCCGACGTCTCGATGACAGACGACGTCGACGTCGTGCTTCCCGCCGACGTGCCTCCCCCGCCCGCGGAGCCCGTGCGCGCGACGGCGCCCTTCGTGCGCTACGCCGACCCTCGCGTGGGCACGGGCGGAGACGGCTTCGGCACCGGCAGCGCGTTCCCCGGCCCGCAGCGACCGTTCGGGCTCGCGCGGCCCGGGCCTACGACACCTCGACCTCCGAGGGCGAGGCCGTGAGCTTCGCGCACTGCGCGGGCTACGCGCACGTCGACACGCACATCGCGGGCTTCTCTCAGCTCCACATGCACGGCACGGGCATCGTCGACTACGGCGCCCTCGGCTTCATGCCCACGCTCGGGATGACCGCCGCGAAGACCACCCAGCGCGGCTACCTCGCGCCGTTTTCGCACGCCCGCGAGACGATGGAGCCGGGCTACTACCGCGTCACCCTCGACGGCAGCGAGATCGTCACCGAGGCCACGGCCACCGACCACGTCGCGCTCTACCGCGTGACCTTTCCGCGCGGCAGCGATGGGGTGTTGATCTTCGACCTCGGGCACGTGTTGCCGGGGGTGCGCGTCGAGCCTCGTCGGTCGAGGTCGACGTCGCGGGAGGAGGGGCTCCGCGGTCACGTTCACTTCATGGGCGGGTACAGCGACCGCTTCGGCGGCGTCGACGCGCACTGGGTCGCGCGGCTCTCGCGTCCGCTCACCGGCGCGGGCACCTTCGCGGACGGCGCCCTCGCGCCGACCACGCTCACGCAGTCGGGGACCGCGGTGGGCGCGTACATCCCCGTCGACACGAGCGCCGACGGCGCGGTGACGGTGGCCTTCGGCCTCTCGCTCACCGACCTCGAGCACGCGCGGGCGAACCTCACGGCCGAGTCTCCGTCGCTCGACTTCGACGCCGCGCGGAGGGACTCGGTCGCGCTGTGGGAGTCGCTGCTCTCTCGCGCGCGGGTCACGGCGCGGGGAGAGCGCGCGCTGCAGACCTACTACAGCGCCGTCTATCACCACGCTGCTGATGCCCACGCTGGTGTCGGACGTCGACGGCGCCTACCGCGGGGTGGACGGCGAGGTGCGGCGCGCCGAGGGCTGGCGCTACTACAGCGACCTCTCGCTCTGGGACACCTTCCGCACCGAGCACCCGTGGCTGACGATGGTGTGCCGGAGTACCAGCGCGATTTCGTGCGCTCGATCGTGGCGATGGCGGGGGCGCGGGTACTTCCCGCGGTGGCCGCTCGGTACGGGCGAGACGGGTGGGATGCTGGGAGTTGCGGCGCGCTGATGGTGGCCGACACGTGGCTGCAGGGCTTGCGCGACTTCGACGTCGACGCCGCGTGGACAGCGCTGCGCCGTTCGGCGATGGAGTCTCCGTCGCGGCGCGAGGCGCTGGGCGAGTACCTGTCGCTCCGCTACGTGCCCATCGAGGGTCGCGGTTCGAGCGCGTCGGCGACGCTGGAGTACGCCTACGCCGACGGCGCGCTGGCGGCGATGGCGCGGGGCTTGGGTCACACCGACGACGCGGCGATGTTCGCGGCGCGCGCGGGCAACTACGCGATGCTCTACGACCCGGCGCAGCGCTTCATCGTGGGGCGCGGCCGCGACCGGGACCTTCGCGACCGTGAACCGCGCCGTGAACTGGCAGGACTGGTACGCAGGGAACGCCTGGCAGTACCTCTGGTACGCGCCGCACGACCTCGACGGGCTGGCGACCTTGATGGGAGGCCGCGACGCGATGCTCCTCGCGCCTCGACGAGATGTTCACGCTGTCGATGCAGACGCGGCGGACGATCCTGCCCGACCCGTACTACTGGCATGCGGCAACGAGCCTGACATCCACGCGCCCTTCATCCCGTCGCACTTTGACGACGTCGCGGCGGCGTCGCGCTACGTCGAGTGGGTGCCGCGCGACGCTACGGCGATGGGCCCGACGGCATCCCGGGCAACGACGACGCGGGAACGATGAGCGCCTGGTACACGCTTCGCGGCGCTCGGGGTGTTCCCCATCGCGGGGACTCGATGGTGGCTGCTCGCGGCGCCGTCGGTGACCGAGGCAGACTCCCGCTCGCGGGCGGCGCGACGCTGCGGGTGGTGTCACCGAGCGCGGGCACCGGAGTGGCGAACCCGCGGCTCCAGTGGAACGGCGCCGCGCTCGCGCGCCCGCGGCTGACGCAGGCGCAGGTGGGAGCGGGCGGCGCGCTCACGGTGGAGTGAGGGCGAAGTTCCACCGCGCGGGGGAGGTCGGCGTCGCACTCGGCGCAGACCAACACACCGTCCTTCACCACGTTGCGCGCGCCGCAGCGCTCGCAGCGGCGGAACTCCACCGCGTGCGTGAAGCCCGCCGGGCGCGGCACGCCCGCGCGGTCGAGCGCGTCGGCGAGGCGCTCCAGCACTCGGGCTCGGGGCGGTAGCCCGTCTGTAAACGGCAGCGCGGATCCGCAGCGGAATGACGGTGGCGGCCAGTGTTCGCGACGGGCGACGGGGCTCTGCGATCCCCCGGACCAGGAGGCAGGGCTCCCTCCTCCAGTACCCGAGCTGAGAGTGCATCGCGACGCAGCAGTGGCGGCTGCGGTGAGCGGGTGGTCGCGGAACCCGCTCGCCGCGAGCCGTCAGCGATCAGCGTCCTCGGTCGGTCTACCTTCGTTGGTCACCCTGCCAAGCCGGGGGCGTCGCAGCCGCCGCTGCTACGCCGCGCGGGGATCTATCGCTCGGGGCCGCGGCGTCCACCTTGCCGCGCCAGGAGTCGCCCTCGATGTCCATCACGTGGCACCGCTCATGGAAGCGATCCACCAGGGGCACCAGGCACGTCGCGTTGGGGAACACGGTGGGCCATAGCGAAGGCGAGGTTGGTCGTCACCACGGTGCTGCGCGACGCCTCGTGGCGGCGGCAGATGATCGTGAAGAACAGGTCCGCCGCGCGCGGCTCGTAGGACGTAGCCCACTTCGTCGACCGCGGCACCGCGGGCAGGTGTAGCGTTTGAGGCGACGCTCAGCGCGGGCGTGGACTCCTGCCGCAGCAGGTCCTGCGAGCAGCGTCGACAGGGTGGCGAAGCGCACCGTCAGGCCCTGTGCAGGAGCGGCCAGCGCAAGGTGCTGCACGAGGGTGGTCTTGCCCGTCTTAAGCGCCGCCGCGCAGAACACGTTGTCGCCGCAGGAGGCGAAGTCCATCGTGTGCAGCGACTCGTACATGGCGCGGTCGATGGCGCGAGGAAGGACCAGTCGAAGCGGTCCAGGGGCTTGGGCGTGCCGACCATGGCCAGGCGCGTGCGGCGGCGCGCGAGGTTGTTGGCCTCGCGGGCGCTCGGCGTCGAATGCGCTCCAGGGTCTGCGTGGGCGTGGCGCGGTCGCGGTGCAGGTCTCGCAGCAGCGTGCACCAGCGCCTCGGTCGACGGCCGCAGCCCCATCGCGCGCAGCCGCTCGATGAGGTCGGTCCGCGTCGTCATCGCGCATCGCCAGTCCCCGAGGTCGTGAGGGATCACGTCGGTGTCGCGCACGTGCGCTCCGAACACGGGCGCGATCTGCACGGGCCTTGCGCTCGGCCGCGCGCAGCCGCTCGCGAATGGCGCCAGCGCGCCGGGGTCCTGCACGTCTCGGGTGAGGGCTTCAGCCACCGCGGCGCGCATCCACTCCAGGGCCGTACAGGTCGAGCGCGGCGACGGTGCGCGCGACGGCGTTGCCGACGTTGCGCCCGGCGAGCACCCACCATCAGCAGCGCGTCCACGCCAGGATCTCGACGCGCAGCCCGGTCGCGCCCCTTGAGGTTGTGCGCCGGCGGCGCGCTGGGCCAACAGCGCCGCGCGGTGGGCGTGGTCCTCGATCGTCTGTCGACGACCCCAGCAGCGCGGGTGGTCGGCCACGACCTCACCGCCGTCGAGCACGCCGCACACCTACGGTCGTCGTCGGCCACCAGCGTGAGCCCTGCGAGGAAGACCCACTGCCCGGGGGCACCGAGTACAGGTTGGTGTCGAAGCGCGCGAGGCCGTCGCGTCGATCACCACGGGCAGCGTCTGCGACGCCTCCAGGCGTGGGGTCGGGCAGCGGCAACAGGCGCTCTCGCTCCTGGGCGTACATCGCGCCGACGGTCTGCTCGGCCTTGCCGCGCGCGTGCGGACGCGCCAGGGCGATGCCGCGAAGCCCTCGAGCTCGCGGTTGCCGTGCGCGGCGTCGCGCAGGTGTCGCCCGGCCAGGAAGCGGTCCCGCAGGTAGCGCACCGCGCGCTCCACGCGGCCTTGTCGGTGGGCTTGCGCACCCGGCACAGGCGGGGCTCGGTGCAGAACGCTCCGGCCAGGTCGGTCAGCTCGGGGTGAAACCGCGCCGCGTCGCATGGCGCGCGAGCACCACCGAGCGGGCGTTGTGTCGAGAAAGAGCCACTGCCGCGGTGAGCCGCCGAAGAAGGCGTGGGCGCGCACCAGCGAGCGACGCGCAGCGACGCGGCCCCAGGTCCCAGACGCACTCGGCGAAGAGCATCCGCGACCAGGACAGCACCATCACGAAGAGCCACAGGCCACGTCGTCCACCGGGCACATCGCGCTGGCCGATGAAGGCCCAGTCCACCTGCGCCTGCTCGCCGGGAAGGTCTCCAGGCGAAGGTAGGCCTCGGCGGGGGGCGCCGGGGTCGCACGCGCGCCACGTGCTCGCGCACGGTGCGCACCGAGCCCTGGTAGCCCCGCGCCGCAGCATGTCGTACAGCCGCGTGGCGCGCAGCGCGGGGTACTGCGTGAGCGTGTCGTGGATGAAGTCGCGGTGCTCGGCCAGAAGCGGCGAGGATGGCGGCGCGGGCACCACGCGGCGCGGCGAGCTCAGCCCCACCACGCGCACGACCACGTCGCGGTGCGTCGGTCTGCGCCGCGATGGTGCCCACGGGCCAGTGCTCGGCGAAGAAGAGCCGACGGATCTTGCGGGTCTCCTCGTCGATGGTCACGCGAGCCTCCGAGCGTGAGGCGCGCGGCGATCAGCCGTCGCGAGCGCGGGCGACTGCGCGCGGGTCGGTGGTGAAGGATCCAGCTCGAGCCGCGTTGCCGCCGAGCTCCAGCGTGACGCGCTTGCGCCCAGAGAGGTCACGGAGCTTCCACCCCACGGCGTCGCTGCCGGTGAACGAGAGCGCGGCGAGGCGCGGGTCGCGCACCATCGACTCGGCCACGTCGTTCTCGCAGGGCAGCACCGAGAGGATCTCTCCGGGGACCCCTTCGGTCGCGCGCTGCGCTTCGGCCACGACCTCGGCGAGGAGCATCGCCGTGAGGGGCGTCTGGTGCGCGGGCTTGAGCACCACGGGGGCGCCCAGCGCGAAGGCCGGCGCGAGCTTGTGCGCCACGAGGTTCAGCGGAAAGTTGAACGGCGTGATGGCGAGCACGGGCCCCACGGGCACCCACGCGCAGAGGCCGACCATGCCCGCGCCGCGAGGCTGACCGTCGAGGCGGAGGGCCTCGCCGAAGAAGCGCGCGCTCTCTTCGGCGGCCAGGGTGAAGGTGGTGAGGGCGCGGGAGACCTCCTCGCGCGCGAAGTGGATGGGCTTTCCCGACTCGCGGCAGAGGGTCTCGGCGAAGCGGTCGCGGCGCGCGGCGATGCCGTCGACGACGCGGGTGATGAAGTCGCGGCGGAGGTGCGCGGGGAGGCGCCAGGTGCGATCGAAGGCCGCGGCCGCGCGGGCGACGGCCTCGTCGACCACGGCGGCGTCGGCCTGACCGACCTCGCCGAGGGCGGCGCCGTCCCAGGGGGCGCGGACGGTGACGGAGTGAGAGACCTCGCGCGCCTCGCCCGCGACCCAGAGCTTCGCCATGCGCGCGGCTATACCACCCCGCCCCGAAGGCCGCCCCACCCCTCCGGCGATCCCCGCCGAGGGGTTGGCATGGAGGGTCGGAGGGCATAACCCCACGGGTGCCGAAGGCATACCCCCATGGGTGCCGAGGGCATGGGGTGATGCCCTGGGAGGGATCCGCCGATCGGCGCCGCGGGTGTCGACCGAAGCCCTGCGTCCCTTGATCTTGTCCCCGCGGGCCGGTGCGAACGATGATCCCGGCCGATGGCCCCGGACTGGCTCAACGTCTTCCATCACAACCCGCCGTCGCGCGAGCTGGCGGAGAAGCTGTTCTGCAACCGCGCGCGTGAGCTGCGCACGGGCATCGCGAAGCTCAAGGGCTGCCCCCCGACCGACTCCATGCTGGCGGTGTACGGGCCGACCCGCAGCGGGAAGTCGCACTTCGTGCAGGTGCTGCTCCTCAAGCTGGAGAAGCAGGAGCCCCGCTATCAGCAGGTGACCGTCAACGCGAACAACCTCGGCTCGGCGCGGCGCGCGCTGATCGAGGTGTTCCGTTCGCTGCTCAAGCCGCTGCGGGAGCGGAAGAACGTCCCTGCCCGGCAACAGACGGAGCACGCGGCGGCGGTGGCCAAGCACCTCGACCGCCTCGACCGCGCGACGGGGGTGTACGCCGAGCGCGCCGAGGAGGAGAACTCCGGCGAGTCGTCGCAGGAGGAGCGCTCCACCGAGGCGAAGATCGGCGGCGATCCGGTGCCGGGCGCGTCGGTGTCGCTCACGGCGCGACGCGGCAGTCGCACGGAGCAGCGTCGCGGGCAGAGCACGCGGACCACCGTGAAGCCGCCGGGCGACGCGGAGCTCGTCGACATGATCTGCGAGCTGCTCAGCGACCTGGAGCGCTTCGACGCGGACCACCGCACGCTGCTGTTCATCGACGACATCGACCTGCTCGACCGCGAGGGGCGCGAGGGCGCACAGGCGAGCCAGGAGTTCCTCGACCACCTTCGGCCGATCGCGTCGCACCCGCGGGCTGCGGTGCTGGTGACGCTGCGCGAGGCGGTGTTCTGCGAGCGCGACAAGGATTTCCAACCGCTGGTGGAGATCGGCTTCATGGAGGGCGACAGCCTCCGCGAGATCTACCAGCGCCACGTCGACGTCTACCTGGACGGGCGCGGCGTGCT
Organism: Polyangiales bacterium; assembly: GCA_041389825.1. Lineage (GTDB taxonomy): Bacteria > Myxococcota_A > Polyangia > Polyangiales > JAEYZO01. Next base: position 184,771 of record JAWKRC010000005.1, read on the forward strand.
GGCCGACGACGTGCTCGACGCGCTGATCGCGACCGCCGACGGGCGCGTCGGGGTGTTCCTGCGGGAGTGCCAGGGGCTGGTGACGCACGACCTCCCGACAGACGGTGGAGCCCTCACCCGCGAAGACCTGCGCGGGTTCTTCCGCCACCGCATCCGGCAGTGGAAGCAGAGCCCGGAGACGATGCACCTCGTGGTCGCCATCGAGCGCGCGGTGGAGAGAGGCGAGCTCCAGGTGGTGCTGCCGGAGAAGCTCGGTGACAACCCGCTGCGCTTCGTGGTGCTGTCGCCGATCCCGGGTGATGAGCGCGGGTACACGATCAACCCGGCGTGGGCCGACGCGCTACGGCCGCAGACGAACCCGCGGTGAACGCCGCGCCTGAGCTGGTGGCGCAGTTGCGGCGCGACCTCGCGGCGCTGGTGAAGCACGCTGACGCGATCGAGACGGCGCTCGTTGGGTTGGTCGTGCAGCCCACGGACGAAGCCGCGCGCGCGCTGGTCGAGCGACACATCGAGCTGCGAAGCCTGGGAGAGCTGGTCTCGCGCGAGATGGACGAGGCCGACGCGCTGTTGCGGCTGGCGGTGGACGACGAAGCGTCGCGACAGATGGTGAGCAAGCTCGCCGATTTCTCTGAGCTTGGACGGGTGTTTCGCGTGCTCTCCAAGGTGCTGCCACGGAGCTTCCGCGCGGTGACCGCGGAGCAGGAGAAGGCGTTGCGGTCCGTGGCGCGCGCGGCTGCAGACCGGCGTGTGTGGCCCGACCTGCCGGTGCGGTTGCGCGATGTGTGGGTGCCACCGCCCGCAACGGTGTCAAACGTGCTGGCGGGAACGCGGACGCGGACGCGGACGCCGACGGAGCCAAGCGAGCGGGTCGAGGATGCCGTGGACGCGCTGCGAGAGGCGATGATCAACGCACGCGTGGTCGTCCTCGCAGGCGTGGCCGGGAACGGACGCACCACCGTCGCGGCGATGCTGGCAGACGCAGTCGCCGAGGAAGAAGCGCTCCTCCCGCTGTGGCTCGACCGCGCCGCTCTGGTGCAGCTCCCGCCGACTGGACCGTTGACGTGCTTCGGTCTCAACGAGCGAGCCTTGATCCACCGCGGCGGCGTGGTCGGGATCGCGGATGGGGTCGACGACCTTCCAGATCGCGCAGCAGTCCTCGACGCGCTGCTCGGCGCTGCGAAGCGCAGTGTCTTCTCAACGCTCGTTCTGACGCTGCGTCGCGAGTCGCTGTCGTCGCTGCCTCCCCTCGACGAGCCCTATCCCGTGATCGAGCTGGAGCCCTTCGACCACGCTCGCGTGGCCGCGTGGAGCCAGCGATGGCAGCTCGCCCTCGACGGGTCGACCGATGGAGATCAGGGCTTTGACGGCACGCGCTACCTCGACGCTCCGACCTACGCGGCCGACGAGCTCGGCGGCGCGCTGAGCGACCTCGTGCAGCTCCCCTTCGGGCTCGCGCTGCTCGCCAACCTCCACGCCCACAAGCGGCCGCTGCCCGACCCTTCGACCACCCGGCGGCGCGCGGCGCTGATCCGTGAGGTGCTCGACGGCACCTGCGCGGAGGTGGCCCAACGCGTGGGGGTGACGCCCGCCCTCGCGCGCGACGCGCTGCGACGTCTCGCGATCTTCGAGCGTGCGGCGGCGCGTGAGGGCGCGCGTCGCGATCGTTGGCGCGAGCACCTGGAGCTCGCGAAGTTCTCCGAAGTGTTGGCGGAGCTCGAGCGCTCGTTCCTGCTGCGTGACACGAGGCCGAGGGTGGCTTCGTGCACGGCGCGTTCAGCGATGAGCTGGTCGCCGAGCTGTCGCCTTCAGCCTCTCAAGGCTGTTGCAGCGGTCGGAGGATTCTCCTCTGGCTTCGTGGTGGAGGACCGCGAGGCGGCGGCGCTCTGGCGAGCGCTGTTCGGGATCTGCGAGATCGACTGTCACGCTCCTGTTGCTGTTGGCCGAGATGTTCCCCGACTGGTCGTCCTTCGTGAAGGGGCGCACGCGGCAGCGACCGCTCCTCGCGGGATCTCCTGCTTCAACGTCTCCCGACGGATCTTCCTTCACCTGATGAAGGATGACGCTCTCGACACGACGGTGTCGATCGCACGCGCGACCGATACACCTCACTCGCTGGTTGTCGTAGCGTTCACCGGCGTCGTGCTTCGCGCTCGCCGCTCTGACCGCGCCCGCTCGCGGCGGCAGGTTCCCGGCGGGTATCCGCGGGTCGCGGCGTACTACGCGCGGGCTGTGGGGCACATCCAGGCGGAAAGCTCGGATCGCTCGTCATGGACGAGAGGTGTTGCCGCGCGTCTCGCTGCGAGGATGCTCAAAGGTCTTGTTGGACACCATCGCAGACGAGGCGGACCTCCTATTTGTTGATCTAGACGGAAGCGACTCTTCAGACTTTTTTCAATCAGGCCGACCTCTTTGGCACGTCGCTCCGAGTCGCTGACCTCCGAAACTCTCACTGGAACTACGCCAGTCTTCACCAAGCCGACTTCTCTCCGGCGCAGATCTTCGTGGCGCGACCTTCAAGCGCGAGGCTGTGGACTGCGACCTGACCGACGCGGTCCTCATCGGCGTCGACCTCTCCCAAGCAGAGCTCGTCCGCACAGACCTCTCCAAGGCCATCCCCACCGAGGAAGACGCCCGCGCCTGTGGCGTCACCGCCCTGACGCGCACCCTCGCCCCGCCCTCACACCCGCGGCGCGCTCGCCCTGTGCCAGCGGGTCGCGCGTTCGTCCGGTCGATCACCGACTCTCCCCGCAGCTCGCGCACCGCCACCGACGCCGCCACCACGACCGGAAGGTGCCCGTCACCCACGCCGCGCTCCGTCGATGCGCGCTCGCTTCTCGCACGTGTGCATCCCGTTGTCCGACTGCGGGCACACGCAGTGGAACCCGCCCGTCGCCTGGTCGTGGTGAGCTCGCTCGGCGCCGTCGACGTCGTCGGAGAACACCGCCGCCACCCCCGTCGGGCGCGACGCCTTGAACACCCACCCGTGCTTCTTCCGCAGGATCTCTCGCAGGTGGTGCGCGAAGGGGTCGTGGTGCGTGCGCGCGAGGTCGTCGACCTTCACCCGCGTCGGGTCGAGCCGCCCCGCCGCCCCCATCGCGCTCACCAGCGGCACGCCCATCCGTCGGCACGCCGCGATCAAGTGCGCCTTCGCCGTGAGGTTGTCGATCGCGTCGACCACGTAATCAAAGCCGCCCGACAACAAGCGCTCGCTGTTCTCGGGACCGTAGAACTCCACCACCGGCTCGAAGACCCCCGTCGGGTGGATCAAGCGCAGTCGCTCGGCCATCACCTCGACCTTGGGCTTGCCGATGTTCCCGCGCAGCGCGTGGAGTTGCCGGTTCGCGTTGGTCACGCACACCAGGTCGAAGTCCACCAGCGCGATGCGGCCCACCGCGGTGCGCGCGAGGGCCTCGGCCGCGAAGCTCCCCCACGCCGCCCATCCCCACCACCATCACCCGCGACGCGGCGAGGCGCTCCATCGCGGGCTCTCCAAGCAACCGCGCGGCGCGGTCGAAGCGGCGGTGGACCTTGTACGACTCCGAGATCTCGCTCATGGCGGCGCGGAACATAGCCCGAACAACGCCCGCGCGTTGGCGTCGGCCCGCGCGACCCAGCGCTCACGATCCAGCCCCAGAACTTCCGCCGCGCGCGCCACGGCCACCGCGAGGTGCGGGCTCGCAGCGGCGCACGCCCTCCGCGACGCCCGTCGGGGTCTGGTCCGGCGCGTCGGTCTCGAACAAGCGCTCCCGCGGCGTCGCGCGCAACGACTCCAGCGGCTTGCGCGCGCGGGGCCGCGTGATCGCGCCTCCGAACGAGAGGTGAAGGCCCATCGCGAGGTACGCCTTCGCGAGCTCCGCGCCGCCCGAGTACGCGTGAACGACGCCCAGCGCGCGGGGAGCTGCACCGACCGCAGCGCCGCCACTTCGCCGCCCGTGCGCGCGGTACACGTGCAGGATCACCGGGAGGTCGAGCGCTCGCGCCAGCTCCACCTGGTGCCAGCATCACCCGACACTGCTGCGCGATCGAGCCTCGGCCTCGGCGTCGAGCCCGCACTCGCCCACGGCTACCACCCCGCCCAGGCGCGCAGCGATCGCGTCACCGGCGAGGGTCGCGATGTCTCTCTCGGTGGTCTCTGAGACCCAGCGGGGGTGCAGGCCCAGCGCGCACCAGCGCTCTCCCGGCGCGGTGACGGCGAGCGTGCGCGCCCACGAATCGGCCTCCACCGCGGGGACGACCATCGCCGTCACGCCTGCCGATCGGGCGCTGGAGCGCCGCCTCGCGGTGGTCGTCGTCGAAGCGCGGGTCGTCGAGGTGGCAGTGCGTGTCGATCACGGTGCTTGGTAGGATCGCGCGGGTGAAGCGCTGGGTGTGCCTCTGTTTCGTGGCCGCGTTCTTCGCCGCCTGCACCGACACCACGATCAACCCTCCCGTCGGCGGAGACGCCGGCGCGGTGACCGACCGCGGGCCTTCGACCACCGACACCCCCGCGCCGAGCGACGCGGGCGCGTGCGGGGCCGTGGGCGGAGCGTGCTGCGCGGTGGGCGCGGCCTGCGCCGACAACGCCGTGTGCCGCGAGGGGCGGTGCGTGCAGTGCGGCGACCGCAACGGGCCGTGCTGCAACCGGATGAACCCGTGCCTCGGGTCCTTCGTGTGCGCCGACGGGACCTGCACGCTCTGCGGCTCGCGCGGCGCTCCGTGCTGCGCCGGAGACATGTGCTCGAACAACACGGACCTCTGCGTGTCGGGCCGCTGCGAGGCCTGCGGCCACGCGGGCGAGCGCTGCTGCGGAGGGTCGTCGTGCTTCGACGGCGCGACCTGCTCGAGCACGGGCTTCTGCCGCGGCTGCGGAGGCATGGGCGAGCCCTGCTGCCCGGGCTCGATGTGCACCGCCGCGAATACCGCCTGCGACGCGACGGGGACGTGCTCTCCCTGCGGGGCTCCGGGTCAGCGCTGCTGCAACGGGACCACCTGCGCGGGCGGCGCGGTGTGCGGCGCGGCGGGCTGCGCGGCCTGCGGAGGCCCAGGCCAGCCCTGCTGCGCGGGGAGCATGTGCACCGGCGGCCTGAGCTGCCTGAGCGGAACGTGCGGGAGCTGCGGCGCGCCGGGTCAGTCGTGCTGCGCGGGCGAGATGTGCGCGGCGGGCTCGGTCTGCGCGCTCGGTCGGTGCCAGTCGTGCGGCGCCGCCGGGAGCGCGTGCTGCGCGGGCGGCGCGTGCGCGGGCGGCGCGGTGTGCGAGGGCTCGGCCTGCGTGGGCTGCGGGACGCAAGGCGGCCGATGCTGCGACGGGAACGTCTGCGGCGCGACGCTCTACTGCGCGGCGGGGCGCTGCGCTCCGTGCGGCGGGGCCGACCAGCCGTGCTGCGAGGGCGGAGGCTGCGACCCCGGCGCGGCCTGCGTGAGCAACGTGTGTCGGCGCTGCGGCGCCGACGGGCAGGCGTGCTGCGGCGGGACGACGTGCGGCGGCGGCGCGGTGTGTGTTGGTGGGACCTGCCGCGGCTGCGGAGGCCGCGACCAGCCGTGCTGCGCGGGCGACGCGTGCCTCGCGGGCTCGGCCTGCGTGAGCGGGACCTGCCGCGCGTGCGGCGCGCGCGACGGGATCTGCTGCACGAACCCCGCGCAGTTCCCGTTCCCGTGCGAGCAGCCGAACAGTTGTGTCGGCGGTCGCTGCGTGGCCTGCGGCTACGCGGGCGAGCGCTGCTGCGACGGAGGCTCGTGCGGCACGGGCTACGAGTGCCAGTCGAGCACGAACACCTGCGTGCGACGGATGATGCAGTAGCTCGCATCGGGCGCGGAGCATGCGCTCCGCGCCCGAACGATCCTGTGTCCGCGCGGCGCGGCGCGGTCAGAACCCGGTGCAGGCCGCGCTGCCCGTGGTGTACGTGTTGATCGGGGTGATGGTGCAGGTCGTGGGAGACGTGAAGCGCACCGTCGCCACGCGCCAGAAGTCGTTGTTCGCGCAGTTGCCGCTGCCCGAGAGCGTGAAGGCGCGGCTGTTGTAGGTCGCCGTCGGCATCGTGCTGGTGGTGTTGCCGCAGAAGATCTGCACCGTCGCCACGCGCCCCATCGCGCGGGCGTAGTTGTGCACGCCCACGGTGTAGGTCGAGCCCGCGACCGGGTTGTCGACGCGGATGTTCTCCGGGCCCGTGGTCGACGTGTTGTCGAAGTCGAGCACCGCGCCCCACGAGGGGCTCAGGTTGCCGTAGTAGCAGTCGTTGGTGTTGAACCACGCGCCCGCCGTCGCGTTGTGCAGGTGCAGGTCGACGTCGCCGGTGCCGTTCCAGGTGAGCTGCACGCGCAGGCCGTGGGGCAGCGCGGTCACGTTGAACATGCAGGTGACGGTGCGGCCCGAGGCGTCGCGCCCGCTCACGCGCAGGGTGTACGTGCCGACGATGTAGGGCGTGAACGACTCGGTGAGCTGCGTCGGGGGGTTGGGCGCCCACACCACCGAGCCCGCGCCGCCCGCGGGGGCGGTCACGACGGTCCAGGTGATGTTGGTGAGGCCCATGCCCATCGCGCGCAGCGAGATCGGAGAGCCCGCGGGCACGGTCTGGTCACCCGGGCAGGTGAGCGTGCCGCCGCAGCCCTCGTCGACCATCCCGTTGCAGTTGTCGTCGAGCATGTTGCCGCAGACCTCGGCCGCCGCGGGGCGCACCTCGCCCGCGCAGGCCGCCGGCCACATCGAGCGCCCGCCGCTCACCGCGCAGGTCTGCGTCCCGTCGTGGCAGATCCCGACGTTGCGCGTGCTCGCGGCGCCCGAGTAGCACGGCCTCGTCGCGCCCGCGGTGCACTCGCAGCCCTCGGCGGGGTTGCCCGTGCACGCCCGGTCGATCCCGTCGCACTGGTTCGCCGCGGGGAGCACCTGGCCCTCGCACGCGCCCCACTCCGCGCCGCGCCCGCCGGAGGTCGCCGCGCAGCGCTGCACGCCCTCGCGGCAGGTGCCCACCCCCGCGGTGCCCATCGGGCCCGTGTAGCACCCGCGGGAGGTGCCGATGGTGCAGCCGCAGCCCGTCGAGGTGTTGCCGTCGCAATCGCGGTCGACGCCGTCGCAGGTGTCGGCCGAGGGCTGCACCGAGCCCATGCAGCGGCTCCAGGTGCCGAACTCGCCGCTGCCCTCGCAGCGCTGCGTGCCGGCCGCGCACACGCCCACACCCACGAGGTACGGAGGCCCGTCGTAGCAGGGGATCGTCTGCCCCGGGATGCACGCGCAGCCCTCGTCGACGCGGCCGTTGCAGTCGTTGTCGAGGCCGTCGTTGCAGACCTCCATCGTGCCGCAGTTCGAGGGCGTCAGGCCCCCGTCGCCGCCGCCCGCGTCGGTGGGGTCGACGCCGCCGTCGGTGGTCTTGCCGCCGTCGGTCTGCGTGCTCGGGACGTCGGGCGGGGTGATCGCGCCGTCGCGGTCGGTGGACCCGCCGTCGGGGAGGGTGGTCGACCCGTCGGGGTTCGTCGCGCCGTCGCGGTTGGTCGACCCGTCGCGGCGCGCCGAGCCGTCGGCGGAGACCGCGCCGTCACCGGGGAAGGTTGAGCCTCCCGTCGCGGCGCATCCGAGGAGCGCGGTCACGAGGAGGAGCGAGACACCACGGGTGGGACGAAGCATCGATGGACCTCAACAGGGGGGCGCGCGGCGAGCGCAGGCGAGGTCTGATGCTCTATCACAACCGCGAGGGGCTCCGCGCGGGGCGTCGGGGAGCGACCGCGGCGTACCTCATCGCCAACGCGGCGCGGCTGCGCCGCGGGGGTACGGCCCGCTTCCACGCCGGCTACGGCGTCGCCCCCACCATCGCGGTCGTCGTACTGTCCCCTCTCCTCCCCTCGCGCTGCGCCTCTCCTCGCGCGGCGTCCCCATCCAACTGCACAGCCATGAAGACCCCCCTCTCCGCCGAGGCCGACTGGAAGCGCCACGCCTCCTCAACGCCGACGGCTACTTCGACCTCGTCACCGACGACCTCGGCGGCGTGCCCGTGCGGCTCTTCCTCACGCAAGCGCTCCTCACCGAGGCCGAGCCCACGCTCTATCGGCAGATCGTGAACGCCACGCGCTTCCCCGGCGCGAAGCTCGTCGTCATCACCCCCGACACCCACTACGGCTACGGCGTCCCGGTCGGCTGCGTGATCCTCACCGACCGCGACGAGGGCGCCGTCGCGATGGGGCCCGTCGGCTTCGACATCGGCTGCGGGATGATGTCCGCTCGCTCCGAGGTCTCGGCCGAGCGCGCCACGCCCGATCGCAAGCTCGCCTTCAACCGAGAGGTCATGGCCCGCGTCGCCATGGGGAGCGGCGGCAAAGGAACCCGCTTCAACCGCCTCTCCGAGACCCAGTTCGAAGACCTCGTGCGCGGCGGCGCCGAGGGCTACGTCGAGCAGTACGGAGCCTCCTTCGACCGCAGCCGCGCCGAGCGCCACCGCATCCCCGTGGAAGACGCCTGGCAGATCCCCTGGGGCGGAGAGGGGCGTCCCGAGCGAGGCCGCGATCAGCTCGGTTCGCTCGGCGGTGGGAACCACTTCATCGAGCTCCAGCGCGACGAGGAGAACGGCAAGCTCTTCGTGCAGGTGCACACCGGCAGCCGTGGCTTCGGCCACGGCCTCGCCACCAACTACTTCGCGATGGCGAAGGACGAGCGCCCCGGCGAGCTCACCGACATCGACCTCGGCTACTTCACCCCCGACTCCGCGCACTACCGCGACTACCTCAACGCCGTCGCGGCGGGGGGCAACTTCGCGATCCTCAACCGGCTCGTGATCTTCGAGGCCGTGGCCGAGGCCTTTCACAAGGTCTTCAAGGCCGACCTCGAGCTCGTCTACGAGATCTCGCACAACCTCGTGCAGGCCGAGACGCACCCTGAGTTCGGCGACGTCTGGGTGCACCGGAAGGGCGCGACGCGGGCCTTCCCCGCGGGCCACCCCGCGCTCGCCGACACGATCTGGAAGGACACGGGTCACCCCGTGCTCATCCCAGGGAGCAACCGCGACTACAGCTACATCCTGCGTCCGTTGGAGGGCGCGTCGCGCAGCGGGTACTCCGTGAACCACGGCGCGGGACGTCGCATCTCGCGCAGCGAGGCGACGCGCTTGTTGGATCAGCACAAGGTGAACGAGCAGTACCGCCGCGACGGGATCCTGGTGAACCTCGACGGGGAGGTGCCGCTCGACGAGTCGTCGGCCTGCTACAAGCGCGCGGACGAGGTCGTGGGCGCGGTGGTGGCCGCGGGCCTCGCGAGGGTCGAACACACGCTCTGGCCGCTCGCGTCACTCAAGGGCACCGACGACAGCACCCACGTCCGCCGCGCCCGCGAGAAGAAGGACCGCCAGCGCGACAACGACCGCCGCGCCTCACGCCGCACCAAAGGTCACTACTGAGCGGGGACCTTCACCCGCTCCGCCTCCTCGCGTGACACCCGCGCGTCGCCGTCGACGTCGAGCGCGCGCATCACGCTGTCGAAGAGCACGCCCGCCGCGGCCTCGCTCCGCCGCGCGATGGCCGCGCGGATCTCGTCGGCCGACACCAGACCGTCGCGGTCGGTGTCGATGAGGTCGAAGTCGCCGAGCGAGCGCCAGAAATCGAGCGCGAAGGTCTCGACCAGGATCGTCTTGATCTCACGCCCGCTGTCGCGCGGCGGCATCCGCTCGGGGTGGTCGCGCATGAAGCGCAGCAGCGGCTCCAGCCCGTCGAGGCCCTCGACCAGCAAGCGCACCATCGCGACGCGGTACTCCCTCCTCTCGTCGAGGGGCTCCCCGTTCACCGCGATGACGCCGTGCTCCGCGTCGACCTGCACCCCGTCGTCGACCTGCAGGAAGGCCGCCCACGGCGTCGGCGCGCGCGAGCGCGAGGTCGCGATGGTGTCGCGCAAGACCCACCCCGGCAGCGGCACCACCACCACCTCGTTCGCGAAGGGCAACTCCGACTCCAGGTCTCCGTAGGTGAAGGCGCCCCTGTGCTCCGTGCTCGCGCGGATGCCCCCGCCGTTCAGCACGCACGCGTCGGCGTCGAGCGCCTGACGCAAGCGCGAGCACACCAGCGTCCCCATCGAGGTCTGCCGCCAGCGCACGCCCACCGACGAGAGCGCCTCTCCCTCGGGGATGCGCATGAGCTCTGCCGCGCGGAGCTTCTCGACGGCCACCATGTGGTGCGCCACCCGCGACGCGAGCGCCGGGTCGGCGGGCACCGCGCGCACGTCTTCGAGGCGCACCTCGGCGGTGGGCGCGTCGAGCTCCCCCGCGGGCGGAGGCGACGCGGGCCACGCGAGGTCGATCACCACCGCGTGCGCGGCCTCGCTGCCTGCCTTCACCAGCCAGCAGCCGTCGATGTGCTCGAGGTGCGGCTCGTGCTCGTGGCCTCCGATCACCAGCGAGAAGGGCGCCTCGCGCTGCGCGGCGAGGACCCGGTCGCGCGCGATCGCCTGGTGGGTCATCGCGATCAGCGCGCCGCAGCCCTGCGCGCGGAGGGCCGTCCCCTCGGCGACGGCGCTCTCGTTCGCGGGGAGGATCTGCAGCCCGTTGAAGGCACCCGGTCGGTAGAGCGCGGGGTCTTCGGTGAGCACGCCCACGAGCCCGACCTTCACGGTGCGCCCGCCCGGCGCGGTGAGCGTGAGCACCGCGTTGCGCGGGAGCGACGGGGTGAAGCCCGGGACGTTGGTGTTGATCCAGCACCCGCGGAACGCGCGCGCCGCCGACTGCAACGCCGTGAAGGGGACGTCGTCTTCGTGGTTGCCGAGGATGACGTGCGTGACGGGCACCTCGTTGAGGCACTCCACCATCGCCGCGCCGTGGTCGAGGCTCGACAGGAGGCTCGGCGCGAGGAAGTCCCCCGCCAGCGTCACCAGCAAGAGGTCGGCGGGGTTCTCGGCGGCGAGGGTCTTCACCAGCGTGCGCAGCCGCGGGAGGTTGTCGAGCTGGTACACGTCGTTGACGCACACCAGGCGCAGCGTCGGGCCCCGCGCGGCGCTCACGGCGTCGGGGGCCTCGCGGCGACGAAGGCCTCGCGCACGGCGACCGTCGCGCTGATGAGCCGTCCGCGCACGACGAAGCGGTCGCCCTCGCGCTTCGAGCCCGCGACCTTCAGCGTGAAGGCCTGCGGCGGGTCGTCGCCGAGCGTCCCTTGCGCGGGCGCGCCCGGAGGGAACGCGCGGGTCGAGCGCACCGTCACCCTGAGCTCGTCGACCTCGATCACCTCGGCCTCGCCGCCGCCGTTCCAGGTCACGCGCGCGGCGGTCATCCTCGCCTCCGCTTGAGCTCTGCGCGGGCCTCTCGGTCGCTGTCGCGCTTCTTGATCTCCTGCCGCCGGTCGCCGACGTCCTTGCCCTTGGCGAGCCCCACCTCGAGCTTGATCCTGCCACCCTTCAGGTACGCGAGCAGCGGGATGACCGTGTAGCCCTGTCGGGTGACCTTGGTGTTGAGCTTGTCGATCTCCATCCGGTGCGCGAGGAGACGTCGCGTGCGCCGCTCCTCGTGCTTCTCGACGTTCGCGTAGGGCCACGGCGCGACGTAGCTGTTGAGCAGCACGAGGTTGCCGTCCTGCACGATGGCGTAGGCGTCGACGAGCTCGAAGCGCCCCGCGCGGATGCTCTTCACCTCCGAGCCGAGGAGCACCATCCCGACCTCGACGCGGTCTTCGATGGTGTACTTGTGCAGGGCCCGGCGGTTCTCCGCGAGGAGCTTCGTGCCTTCGGGCAGCTTCGGCGCGCTCATGGCTGGTCGCCGCGGTCTACCACGCCCGACGGGGGGTCGTGTACGCCGCAGCGCGGTGAGAGACTCCTCCCATGCGCGAGCCGTGGACGGGGTGGATCGGCGCGCTGCGGCGGCCCCCTTACGACGGGCGCTTCCCCGGCGCGGCGCTGCCCATGGCCTACGCGTTCACGCTGGGCGTCGTCGCGGCCTTCACGCCGACGCTGAGCGCGCGGTGGCTCTGCGCGCGCGGGGTCGACCTGGTCTTCGGCCTCGTGGCCCTCTGCGCCACGGCGCTCTCGCTCTTGCGTGGGCGCGTGGATCGCCCGCGCGCCGTCGTGGTGCGCGGGGCGAGCCTCGCGATGGGAGCGTCGGCGCTCGTGCTCGGGCAGGTCGCGAACCTCCAGGGCAGCGTCTTCGACGCGCGGGTCGTCCCCGGCGACGGGTGGGTCATCGCCGTCTGCGCCGGGGTGATCCTTGCGCCGAGCTTCCATACGCTCGCCTGGATCGCGCTGCGTGGCCGTCACGCGATCGGGTGCGCGGCGGTGAGGCTCGCGGCGCGGATCGCGTGCGCGGCGCTCGCGGCGTTGCTCGTCGCGGCGTGCGCGAGGCACCACCGGGCGACGGCGCTCGACGACTGGCTCCCTCAGCTCACCGAGACGCTCCGCTTCGCGCCTCCCTCGGTCGCGCCGAACGAGTGGACGTGGACCACGTTCCAGACGATGGACAGGTCGCGTGAGGCAGAGCGGCGACATCGCTTCGAGCGCATGATCACCGCGAGGACGACCCTGTGGGTGGAGCCGCGAAGCTTCGGCGGCTGCACCTATGGCCTCGACGCGCCGCCCGAGCGCACGCCGCAGCCCGAGGGGCAAGCGTGGGCGCACTTCGTCTCCGACTGCTCGCGACCGTTGGTGATCGCGCACGACCCCGTGGCGGGCTTGCTGCTTTCGCCGCCGGTGTCGCTCCGTCGCGCGTACGACTACCGCCTCCACCGCTGGGAGCGCGGGGACCTCCGTCGCGTTCGCCGTCCGCTCGCGCCCGCGCGGGCGTGGACGGCCTGCGCCGCGCTCGGGCTCGCCCTCGCGCTGTGGTCGCTCGCTCGCGCGCGTCGTCGCGTCATCGTGCTCGACTCGCGCGAGTGGCGCGAAGGGCTCATCGACGTCGACGGCGTCGTGACCGCCGATGGGACGCGCGTGCGCGCGGACTTCGCACCTCGCGGCGAAGCGGGCGCGGTGCTGGTCGCGCTGGAGTCTCCTCCGCGCGGAATGGCGTACCGCGACGGAGACGCGATCGTCGCGCGCGCCGCGATCCCGGGGACGTGGGAAGACGTGCACGACGCGCTCGCGGACCGCCACGACGCCGACGCGGCGCGGGCGCTCGCCTTCGCGTGTACGAGCGCGGCGCCGCTGGTGGGCGCGTGGGCCGCGGGGCTGCTGTAGTTGCGCTCATCAGTGCGGGTGAGGGTGGATGCGAGTGTGGGTCGTCATCCCCTAGTCGACCCGTACATGCGGGCAGGGCTGTTGGCCCTCACCCCCGGCCCCTCTCCCGCATGCGGGGAGGAGCTACTGCACCGAAAACTGCAACGACCTTTGAGCGCTGCGCGACGTTGTCGCGTGGACCGTCGCCGCGCCGCCCAAAGGCCAGGAGGCGTCTCTCTGATTCACGCCCCATCACTCACAGCAACCCGCCTCGCAGCAAGGGGCGGGGCGTTTTCGGTACAGTTGCCCCCTCTCCCGCATGCGGGAGAGGCCGAGTGAGGGCCAACCCGCCCGCATGCACGAGTCGCAGGAGGTGAGGGCCAACAGCCCCGCCCGCATGCACGATCGCGAGGGAGGTGAGGGCCAACAGCCCCGCCCGCATGCACAGGTCGCGAGGTGAGGGCCAACAGCCCCGCCTGCGCACGAGGGCGTGGGAGAGTCCCCCACCGCGCTCACCCACACTTCACGCCTCGCGACGAGGCGCCTCACCTCAGTGCAGGTGGCGACCCACGGCGATGAGCGCCGCCACGCCGAGCGCGAGGCGCGATCAGCGCATCGGCGTGATGATCGGAGGCCGCGGCGGCGCGACGAACTCCTTCGGCAGGCGCTTCTCCTGCACGAACGCGTCGGTGGTGACCTCGTCCTCGGGCGGGCGCTCGGACGGCAGCGGCATCGTGAGCGGCAGGCCCGCCTTCGCCTCGGTCGTCGGCCGCGCCGCGCGCGCCGGGAGCGGGCGCGCGACCGAGTCTGAGCCCTTCGGCTCCATCGGCGCGGGCTCGATCATCTTCACGGGCGGCGGCTCCTGCGGGAGCTCGACCTCGTCGGGCTCCGTCGCGAGCTCCGACTCCTGCGTCTGAAAGCGCTTCGACGGCGGCACCGGCGCCGTCGTCGCCTCGAAGCTCACCTCGACCTCGCGCGGCGCGTCGGCCTTCACCCCGGGCCGCGTCGGCACGCGCAGGAAGCCGCTCCCGCCCTCGTCCTTGGCGCCAGCCTTCGCGCTCCTGGGCAGCGGCGGCCCCACCAGCGTCGTGCGAGGCCCGGGTCGCGTCGGCGCGCGGAAGGGCAGAGCCCCGCTCTGCGAGCTCTCGGTCACGGGCTTCGCGGGCGCCGGCGTGCGCGCGCCGGGCCGCGTGGGCACCCGCATCGAGTCGTTGCGCCGCGCCTGCGTCGGCTCGTCGTGGCGCGGGGCCACCGACGGCCGCTCCTTCGCCTGCGACCACGTCTGCGTCGGCAGCTCGAAGAGTGCGTCGCCGGCGCGCGCCTCGGCGGGGACGAGCTCCTCCTGGATGCGCCGCACGGCGTCGTCTTCGCCCACCGCCGCGGGGGCGGGGATCATCTGCACCGGCACCGGCGTGGGCGCCCGGGTCGGAGACGGCTTGGGCTTTCCGAGCGCGGGCGTGGGCGCGCGGGTGTGGGGCAACCCCCCCGGCGCGAGCGTCGACATCCGCGCGGGGCGCTCGGGCGGCGCGAAGGGGCTCTCGGCCGTGGGCGCGGGCGGCGGCGACGACTTGCGCGGAGACGCGAGGGCCGAGCCGAGCGCGCGTCGGCCGACGGGGCCCGAAGACACCGCCGTCGCGGCCTCGAGGTCGGGCAGCGCGGGGAGGTTGTAGAGCGCCTCGGAGGGCGGCATCTCGGGCGCGCCCTCGAGGTCGGGCAGGCCCGGGGCGAGCACGTCGAGGATGCCTCCGCTCGGGGGCGGAGGCGGCGCGGCGGCGGCCACGGTCGCGCGGGGCCGCGCGTCGCCGAAGGGCATGGGGGTGCCCGCGCGGTGCACCGAGGGGGTGTTGCGGCGCGGGCGCGGGGCGTCGTGGGCGCCCGACTGGTCGGCGCTGTTGAGCGCGCGGATCGCGGCGCGCTCGCGGGCCACCTTCTCGGCGGCCACCACGGACATGAACTGCCCCACCTGACGATGGGTGGAGATCTCGGACTTGAAGGTGCGCTCGATGGCGTCGGCGAAGGCCGCGGCGGTGGGGTAGCGGTCCTGGGGGTGGTACGCGAGGGCCTTGGCGCAGATGGCGTCGAGCTCCTCGGGCACGTGCCCCGCGATCTCGCGCAGCGAGCAGTACGAGGCCTTCAGCAGGCGGTTCAAGAAGTCGGCCCCCGCGCGCTGCGGGAAGCACCGCCACAGGGTGATGGTCTCCAGAGCGTGACGCCCATGGAAGACGTCGGCGCGGCGGTCGATGGCGCGGCCCTCCAACTGCTCGGGGGCCATGAAGGGGGCTTTTCCCTTGAGCACGCCGACGGAGGTGAGGCCGAGACGTCGCTCGGCGCGGGCGATGCCGAAGTCGACGAGGCGCGCGGCGCCGTCGACGCCGATGAGGATGTTCTGCGGGGTCGCGTCGCGGTGGATGAGGTGCAGCGGCGCGCCGTCGGGGCCCTTGAGCTCGTGCGCGGCGTCGAGGCCGGCGAGGGCGTCGAGGGTGACGCGCAGAACGATCCCGAGGGGCACCGCGCGGTGGAGGTTGATGGCGGTGCGCTGGACCGCGGCGAGGGTGTCTCCCTCGACGTAGTCCATGACCATGTAGAGCTCGCCGTCTTCGGCCCCGAGGTCGATGATCGCGACGACGTTGGGGTGGTGCAGCCGCGCGGCCACCCTCGCCTCGTCGAGGAACATCGTGACGAAGTCCTCGTCGGCGGTGAGGTTGCGGTGCATGAGCTTCACCGCCGCGAGGCGCTCGAAGCCCGCGCTCCCCACGTGGCGCGCGAGGTAGACCCCGGCCATCCCGCCCTTGCCCAGCGGGGCGATGAGCTCGTACCGACCGACGCTCGCGGGAACGCCCTCGGTGAGGAACCCCGGTCGCGCCAGGCCGTCGGGACCGTTCATCGGAGACACCGTTCGTTCGTCGGACGTGAAGGGCCGCGACGGAGCGGCCTCCGGCGGATTGTCCACCGAGGTCGCGCGAGACTTCAACCTTCTGACGACGCGAAGCCCGCGCGCACACCGAACGACGGTGTAGGCACGCGCCCCGAGGCGCGGCGGATCACGCCTTCGGCGCGCGCACCGTGAGCACGGGCACCGTCGACTGCCGCACGACCCGCTCGGTCACGCTCCCGAGCATCAGGTGCGCGAGGCCGGCCCTGCCGTGGGTGCCCATCACGATCAGGTCCGCGGCGTGGCGCGCGGCGGCGTCGAGGATCGACTGCACCGTGGGCCCGAGCACCACGTCGGTGGCGACCTCGAGGCCCGCCGCGGCGATGGCGCGGTCCTGGTCCATCCAGCCCTGGGCCTGGGTGCGGGTGAAGTCCTCGACGCGCATCGGGGTCGCGGCGCCCTCGGGCTGGATCACCGTCTCGGGGGTGATCCCCGGGAGGAGCTCGGCGACGTGCAGGAGCACGACGCGCGCGCCGTGCTCGCGGGCGACGTCGGCCGCGAGGCGCAGCGCGACGCGCGCGCCCTCAGAGAAGTCCGTAGGTACGAGAAGGGTCTTCCAAACAGGCACGTCGCGCTCCTCGGCAGCGGCGCTAGGGAGTGCGGTACGCCGCCGCACGGCGCGGATGATATCCCTCGTCGCGGCGCTGTAGAAGCCCGCGCGCGGGCGGTGATACCTTCGCGCCCCGCCCGTGATCGACTACGACCCCCACCGCTGGAGGGACAACTTCCTCGACCTCCACGGGACGATGTTCAAGACCATCGCGTACCGATCGTTCTACGCGATGGTCGCGGCGGCGCTCGTGACCTTCCTCTACGAGCGCGTGCTGAAGTTCCCGCCCACCGACCGCATCCACGCGCTCATCGGCACGGCCCTCTCGCTGCTCCTGGTCTTCCGTACGAACGCCTCGTACGACCGCTTCTGGGAGGCGCGAAAGCTCTGGGGCGCCATCGTGAACGAGTCGCGCAACCTCGCGCGCTCCTCGTCGGTGCTGCTCTCCTCCGAGCCCGACCTCGTCTCCCGCGTCGTGTGGCTCGCGGCGGCCTTCCCCTACGCGTGCATGCACGCCCTTCGGGGCTCCAAGGCCATCGGCCCGCTGGAGCGCGAGATGCCCCCCGAGGTGTCGGCCGGGCTCACCGCGGCGCAGCACGTGCCCCTCGCCATCACCGCGCGGATGTCCGCCGCGGTGAACGAGGCCCGGCTCCGAGGGGCGATCACCGACATCCAGCAGTCGATGATCGACCAGAACGCCCAGCTCCTCATCGACTACATCGGCGGGTGCGAGCGCATCCGAAAGACCCCGCTGCCCTTCGCCTACGTCATCCACCTCCGCCGCGCGCTCGCGATCTACTGCGGCACGCTCCCCCTCGCGCTCGTGTCGTCCTTCCACTGGTGGACGCTGCCCATCACCTTGCTGGTGTCGTTCATCCTCCTGGGCATCGAAGAGATCGGCGTCGAGATCGAGGAGCCCTTCGGCACCGACGCGAACGACCTCCCCCTCGACGCGATCTGCGCCACCATCGAGGCCAACGTGAAGGCCTTCCTCCCCGCGCCCACCGCGCCCGCTCCCGCCCCCGAGGTCCGCGAGGTCGCCGCGTGACCGCGGCCCCCTTCGACCGCTTCGCCCCCACCGACCCCGACGCCTACCGCGCCCTCGCCCGCGCCTGGGCCGCGAGCGTCACCGTGGTCACCGTGCGCCGCCGCGCCGACACGGTGGGCGAGGGCCGGCCGCGCCTCGACGGCTTCACCGCCACGGCCTTCCTCACGGTGAGCATCGAGCCGCCCATCGTGCTGGTGTCGGCCTCGAACTCGGGCAGCGCCGCGGCCATGCTCCGCGACGCGGAGTGCTTCGCCGTGAGCCTCCTCTCGTCGCAGCAGACGGCCATCAGCGAGGCCTTCGCCACGCCCCACGACCAGCGCACCGAGGCGTGGGACCTCGACGGCGCCCCCGCCGACGACGACGGCGCGCCGCTCTTCGCGGGCGCCCTCGGGGCCTTCTCGGCCCGGCCGCGGCAGTTCGTCGACGCGGGCGACCACACCCTCGTGCTCGGCGACGTGACGGCCCTGCGCCTCTCTCCGCGCGAGGCCGACGCGCTGGTCTACACCCGCCGCGCGTACGGCGTCGTGCGACCCGAATAACGCGACACCGCCTTCGCGAATCGCGTTACGGGTAGAACACCGCGGGCTGCTCGACCCGCGCCGCGCCCGAGCGCTCGATCGCGGCCATGGCGGCGAGCACCGTGGCCTCGTCCCAGGGCCTGCCCGTGAGCTGGAAGCCCACCGGCGCGTGCCCCCCCTGCCGCCCCACCGGCGCGGTGCCCGCGGGCAACCCCGTGAGGTTGCCGAGGAAGGTGAAGCGCACGAGGGCGTTGATGCTCGCCTGGTCTGACTCTCCGCAGACCTCGGCGGCGGGGCGCAGCGGCGGCGCGGCGACGGCCGTGGTGGGCGTGGCGTAGAGCTCCGCGCCCGTGAGGGCCTCGGCCATCTCGCGGCGGAGCCTCTGCCGGAGCGCCTGCATGTGCAGGTACTCCTTCGACGACATGAGCCGCCCGAGCGAGAGCGCGAGGCGCACGTCGGCGCTCATCATGTCGCGGTGGCGCTCCCACTCGTCGGCGTGGCCCAGCGCGGCCTCGGCCACCATGGTGACGAAGCCGATGCCGCCCGCGTGGCGCGCCGTGGGCACCTTCACCTTCACCCGCGTCGCGCCCTCGCGCTCCAGCGCGCGCAGCGCCTCGTCACACAGGAAGGCCACGGTCGGGTCGGCGTCGGCCCACTCGCTGTCGTCCACGGCGATCCGCAGGCCCTTCACCCCGCGGGTGAGCGCGCACGTCGCCACGCGGCCAGGTCGGGGTCGGGGGAGCCTTCGCTCACCGTGCACCTCCCGTCGTGCCCGCCGTGATCGCGAGGAACTCCGCGACGTCTTCGACGGAGCGCGCGATGGGGCGAGGTGGCCGACGGTGCCGTTGAGGTTGTCGTCGCCGGTGTTGGGCACGCGGCCCCAGGTGGGCTTGAGCCCCCACACGCCGCAGAGGGCCGCGGGGATGCGCACGGAGCCTCCGCCGTCGGAGGCCACCGCGAAGGGGATCGCGCCCATGGCCACGGCGACGGCGCTGCCGCTCGACGAGCCGCCGGGCACGCGCGACGGGTCGTGCGGGTTGCGCGGGGGTCTTGGTCTCGTGCGGAGAGATCCCCGTGGGGCCGAGGCCGAGCTCGTGCTGCACGGTCTTGCCGAGCACCACGGCGCCCCGCGGCGGCGCGCAGGCGGGCGACGGCGGTGGCGTCGCGCGCGACAGGCAGGGCGCTGCGGTACACGGTGCCCGCGCGGGTGGGGAGGCCCTCGACGTCGCACTCGTCCTTCACGGCGGTGAGGCGCCGTGAAGGGGCCGAGGGGCAGCCGGCCTTCCAGCGGAGGGTGGCGGCCTCGGCCTCGCATGGCGCGCTCGAAGCACCCGTCGCGGATCGTGGCGTGGCCGCGCGAGGCGGCGTGGCGCAACGCCCCGATGGCGCGCTCGACCTCGGCGGTGGGCGTGCTCTCTCCCGAGCGGAAGCGCTCGCGCAGGGTGGAGGTCGTGCTCACGCCGCGCCCTCTCGGGTGGCGGGCGGGCTGTAGGGCGCGGGGCCGATGGGGCGCTGCGACGCGGGCGGAGAAGCCCTCGTGCGCTTCGAGCGGGAGCGCGAGGGCGGCGGCGATCTTAGAGCCTCCTTCTTCACGAGCGCGTAGGCGGCGGCGCCCGCGGGGCCTTCGACCACGGACACCACGGCGCGCAGCGCGCGACCCGACAACGGCGGCGGTTGCATGTCGGCGCGGGACTCTACCCGGATGACGCCGCGGCAGCGCAAGCGTCGTGTGATAGAATCCGCGATGCTTCGACGATGCCTGTGTGCCGCCGCGCGCTGGCGCCTGGGGTGCAGCTCGAGCGGCGAGACGCGCCCGCCCGTTCTCGACGCCGGGGGGACCGTGGACCTCGGGGTCGACGCGGGCCCGGCCGACATCGGGGCGGGGTCGACGTGACCGACGCAGGCGGGAGCGACGTCATGGACGCCAGCAGGAGCGACGTCATCAACCGCGACCGACGCCGCCGACGCCGGGTCGTCGGAGGACGCGAGCGATGTGGTCGACGTGACCGACGCGAGCGACGTGACCGACGCGACGACGTGACCGACGCGAGCGACGTGGTCGACGTCACAGACGCCGGGCGGGAAGGACGTGACGGACGCGGCGCTCACCGACGCGAGCGCCATCGACGCGCCGGTGATCGACGGCGGCTTCGGCGCGTGGAGGTATCCGGCGAGGAGAGCTGCAACGCGCAGGAGCAGGGCGGTGCCGGTGCAGGCCGCGCCGCACGTCGACCTGACCGCCGGGGCTATGCCGACTGGATCACGAACCCATGCGGCGTCGGGGGCCGCACTTCCCGAACTGGGCGCGCTTCGGCGCGTTCCCGGACATCCCGCGGGGGAACTGGGTGCACAACCCTGGAGCACGGCGGGGTGATTCCTCTACCGCTGCTCGGCCGACGGCGGGGCGTGTACCGAAGCGCGCGACGCGCTGATCGCGGCGGCAGCGGGCGCCCTGGCGACCCGGCGTGCAACGTCGACGCGGGCGACCCGAGGATCCGCGTGGTGATCACCAACGACAGCCAGATCGAGACGCCCTCGCCGGTACCGCATGGGGCTGGCTCTACGCCGCCGACTGCGTCGAGCCCTCGTCGGTGCGGACCTTCTTCGCCCGCCACGTCGGCATGGCGACGGAGGACTTCTGCTTCGACGGCTTCGTCCCCTGAGGCCGCGCGGGCTCGGCCTTGGCGGGCGAGGAGCGGCGGGCGGCCGCTCGGGGTGAGCTCCACGGTGAGGCCCTCGTACTCCGCGGGCGAGGCGCCGATGGCCCTGGCGAGCCTCACGATGAAGTCCGACTCGTCGAGGTCGTGCACGTCGTCGCTCTCGGTGACCTTCGAGACGAGCCCGAGGAGATCCCTGCGGTGCTCGGCGTCGAGGGGCCCCAGGGCCTTCACGGTGGCGGCCATGTCGAAGCCGTCGGGGTTGAAGTCCCTCGCGCGGGCCTCGAGCGACGCGGGGAGCGATCCGCCCGCGAGCGTCGAGAGGATCGCGTTGATCGCGCCGCGCTCGGCGGAGTGCGTCTCGTTGTCGGCGCTCGCCGCGGCCATCAGCAGGTCGGCGATGTGCTCCAGGTGCTCGTGGTTCCAGTGCGACATGGGCGTTCGTCCCTCGGCGGTCGATGGTGCGCGGTCCCCCGCGCGGCGACGGTGACTCTACACGCCCTCGCTTGGAGGCATCGACCCCCGGCAGCGGATCGCCCACAGCGGCCCCGTACCGCTCGCGGTGGAACGCATCGACGTCGTCTTCAGCGAACCCGAGCTCCACGAGCTGCGCGCGAACGCTCGGCGCTCGCGTCCGCTCCGGGGCGTGGTCCGCCGCGACGACCTGCGCGCACCTGCGCAGCAGCGCGCAAACGACCTCCTGCCCGACGTCGCCCGTCGCACCCGTGACCAGCGTGGCGCTCACCCCCGACGCTTCCCACATCTCCCACCCTCGACGTCAGCCCTACGCGGCGCCCCGCCCAATCGCCATCTCTGCTGTCCGCTCCGCTCCTCGTCGGCGGTGGTCGGGTTGGCCAACGCGGGCCCCCGACCTACGTTGGCGGCCCGATGCCAGCCGAGAGCACAGAGCACGTCACGCCAGGCGGCTGGCAAGCAGGGCGCCGCGCGGTCCGCGCGCTCGTCCGACCGCTCGAGCGGTTTCTCCACGTCCAGGCCGCGAGCGGGATCGTGCTGCTGGTCGCCGCCGTCGCCGCGCTGGCGTGGGTGAACCTGCTCGGCGCCGAGAGCTACGAGCGCTTCTGGCACCTGCCGATCCACCTCGGCGCCGGCGCGGTGATGTTCACCCGCTCCTTGCACTTCTGGGTCAACGACGGGCTGATGACCTTGTTCTTCTTCGTCGTCGGCCTGGAGATCCGGCGGGAGATCCACGAGGGGGAGCTGTCGGACCTGCGCCGCGCGGCGCTCCCGCTCGCCGCGGCGCTCGGCGGCATGCTGGCGCCCGCGGGGATCTACGCCGCGTTGAACGTCGGCACGCCGGCGGGCTCGGGGTGGGGCGTGCCGATGGCGACGGACATCGCGTTCGCGGTCGGAGTGCTCACCCTGCTGGGCTCGCGGGTGCGCCCCGCGCTGCGGGTGCTCCTGCTGGCCGTGGCCATCGTCGATGACATCGGCGCGATCGCGGTGATCGCCGTGTTCTACGCCGATGGGTTCTCGTGGGTCGGCGCCGTAATGGCGTGTGGGGGCGTGGGCATGGCGTGGCTGCTGCGCCAGCTCGGCGCGCGCAATCCGTGGGTCTTCGTCCCGGCGGGCGTCGTCGCGTGGGCGGGCCTGCTCGTCGCCGGGGTCCATCCGACGCTCAGCGGCGTCGCGCTCGGCATGCTGACGCCGGTGCGCTCGCCCATCGGGGGGATGGGCTTTCTCGCGAAGGCGTCGGGCGCGGTGGCGCGCTTTCGCACGCGCTTCGCGGCGAGCCCGGACGACGGCGCCGCGCTGGCGGGGCCGCTCGACGAGCTGCGCAAGGCGCGCGAGGACGCGCTGGCGCCGGTGACGCGGCTCGAGCTCGCGCTGCATCCGTGGGTGGCGTTCCTGATCATGCCGGTGTTCGCGCTGGCGAACGCGGGCGTCGCGGTCGGCAGCGTAGACCTCGGGGCGGTAAGCGCGACGCGGCTCAACGCAGGAATCGTGCTCGGCCTCGTGGTGGGCAAGCCCGTCGGGGTCGTGCTCGCGAGCTTCGCGGTCGTCGGCCTCGGCTGGGCCGCGCTGCCGCGCGGGGTGACCTGGGCCGGCGTGGCGATCGTGGGCTGCGTCGCGGGGGTGGGCTTCACCATGGCGATCTTCATCGCGGGCCTGGCGTTCACGTCGCCCGCGACGCTGAGCGTGGCGAAGCTCGCGGTCCTGGTGGGCTCCGGGATCTCGATCGCGGTCGGTCTGGCGGTCGGGCGCCTCGCGCTCACGCCGAGGCCGACGGACGAGGACTCGGCGCCCAACGAAGGCGACGCCGAAGCCGCGACCGACTACTGACCCCTTTCCTCGCGCCACCGCGAGACGCGCCGCGTAGCGCAGCGGCCGCTCTCGGCCCTCCACGTCGGTCGCACTCAGGTACACGCTCGCGTGAAGGTTGAAGCCCGCGAGCTCCACCGCCTGCGCCTTCGGCGGGCGCCGATCGAAGCGCGCAGCGTCGAACACCAGCGATGACCCAGCGGGGATCGCTCGGGCTACCACTACGAGCTCGCGCGACCTCGACCTGCGCCTCTCACCCACGCGCGGCGAGCATCTCGTTCGCGCAACGGGTGCACGCGGTGCGTAGGGTTTTTCTCACCCGCCCGATCGCTTGACGACCGCGCCGAAGTGGCAGAAACCCCGACCCACCAGCCATGAGCGCGAACGCCGAGCCCGCCCACGAGGCGACCCCACTCCCGCGGCCCGAGCGGTCGCGCGGCCCGCTCCGCTACGCCGCCGACCGACGCATGGTCGGGATGGTCGTCGCGTACTTCACCCTCCTCGCCGTCGAGTGGAACTTCGCGCCCCTCACGCCGCTGGTGGTGATCCCGCTGGTGGTGGTGACCGCGGGGCTCGCGTTCCTCGGGGCGGTCGCGACGCACAACACCCTGCACTGCCCGGTGTTCAAGTCGCGCTGGATGAACAACGTCTGGCAGGTCGCGCTCACGCTCACCTACGGCCACCCGGTGTGCTCGTACGTGCCTGGGCACAACCTCTCGCACCACCACCACACCGAGACCCGGCGCGACGTGATGCGCACCACCAAGGCGCGCTTCCGTTGGAACCTCCTCAACCTCGCGTTCTTCTTCCTGTCGGTGTCGGGCTCCATCATGCGCGCCGAGGCGGGCTACACCCGCTACGCCTTCAAGCGCCGCCCGCGGTGGTCGAAGCAGCTCATGGTCGAGACCGCCATCTACGTCGCGTGGATCGTCGGCCTCCTCCTCCTCGACTGGAAGCGCTTCCTGCTCTTCGTGCAGATCCCCCACTGGTACGCCGCGTGGGGCATCGTCACGATGAACATCTTCCAGCACGACGGCTGCGACGCCGACTCCCAGTACAACCACTCCCGCAATTTCGTCGGGGGCGTGATCAACTGGTTCACCTTCAACAACGGCTACCACACCGTGCACCACGACCGGCCGGGCCTGCACTGGTCCGTCGCGCCCGAGGTGCACGCGCGGCTCGTCTCGCCGCACATCCACCCCGCGCTGGAGCAGGCCTCGTTCACCACCTACCTCTGGCGCGCGTACTTCTGGCCGGGCGTGCGCCTGCGCTACGACGGCACGCCCGTGGTGCTCCCCGAAGAGGGCCCCGACGAGCCGTGGTACGGCGAGGCCGCCGTGGTGGCGCCGCGCGAGGGCCTCGAGCCCGAGGCCGCCTGACGAGGGTTGCCTCCATGGCCAGCGCGGGGCGATGGTGCGTGCGATGGCCGACGAAGAACTCTCCGTAACGACCCTCGGGGCGCCCCGCTTCGACTCGCCCCTGAAGCTCTCCACCGTCCCCGGAGACTTCATCCCCGACTACACCGACGAGCGCGCGCGGGTGCTCCTCGACGTGGAATTCCTCGAAGGGCACCCGCCCTCGCCGCGGGCCTTCGAGCGGGCCGGCGCGCGCGAGCGGATCTTCTTCGACCCGCCCCAGACCCGCGCGGCCATCGTCACCTGCGGCGGCCTGTGCCCCGGGCTCAACAACGTCGTGCGCTCCATGGTCCTGGAGCTTCATCACAAGTACCGCGTGAGGGAGGTCCTGGGCTTCCGCTACGGCTTCGAGGGCCTCAACCCCGACGCCGGCGCCGAGCCCATGCGCCTCGACCCCTCGGCCGTGAGCGACATCCACAAGCACGGCGGCTCGGTGCTCGGCCTCTCGCGCGGCGCGCAGGACCCCGCGGTCATGGTCGACACGCTCACGCGCCTCGGCGTCGACGTCCTCTTCTGCATCGGCGGCGACGGCACCCTCCGCGGCGCGCACGCCATCGCGCAGGAGTGCCTCTCCCGAGGGCTGCCCATCTCCGTGGTGGGCGTGCCCAAGACCGTCGACAACGACGTCGCCTGGGTCGACAAGACCTTCGGCTTCGACACCGCCGTGGGCGTCGCGCGGGGCGCCATCGACGGCGCCCACTCCGAGGCCCGCGGCGCGCGCAACGGCGTCGGGATCGTGAAGCTCATGGGCCGCGACGCGGGCTTCATCGCCGCCTACGCCACCCTCGCCAGCGAAGACGTGAACTTCTGCCTCGTGCCCGAGATGCCCTTCGACATGGACGGCCCCCGCGGCCTCCTCGCGGCCCTCGAAGCACGCCTGCGCGCGCGCGGCCACGCCGTCATCGTCACCGCCGAGGGCTGCGCCGCGCACTTCGTCACGGGCGGAGAGCGCGACGCCTCGGGCAACCTCCGCTACGCGCACGGCGCGAGCGACGTCGGGCCCATGATCCGCGACGCCGTCACCGCCCACCTCAAGGCCCGCGGGCTCCCCACCACCGTGAAGTACATCGACCCGAGCTACATGATCCGCTCGGTGCCCGCCGACGCCTCCGACGCGATCTTCTGCAACGAGCTCGCGCGCAACGCCGTCCACGCGGGCATGGCCGGCCGCACCGACGTCCTCGTGGGCCGCTGGCACCGCGCCTTCACCCACGTGCCCCTCGCGCTGGTCACCGGCGCGCGCAAGCGCATCAACCCCGACGGCGCCCTCTGGCTCTCGGTGATCGAAGCCACGGGGCAGAGCCGCCTCCGCAACGACCTGCCCCCCTCCGACCTGCCCCCGCCTCCGCGTTACACCAGCGAGTAGGGCCTCGCCGCCCCGGCGACGTCGGGGCTTTACGCCGCGCCCCGCGCTGGTGCAGGGTGCCCCGCACCATGGGAACACGTCACAGCAAGGTCACCTTGAAGCGCCGCGCCTACGGGGCCGCGGTGCTCCACCGCTTCGCCACCGCCGAGGTCCCCTCGGTGCTCCGGGGGCTCATCGAGACCTTCGCGGGCGAGCAGCAGCGCTACGAGACCGCCGTGAAGCACGTCATCGCCTCGCGCCGCGCCCGCGACCTCGCCCTCGCCGCGGTGAGCGAGGCCGACGCCGCCTTCGACCTCGCCGTCGACGCCGCGGCCGAGGCCTTCGTGCGCTCGGGCCTCAGCGAGGCCGGCGCCCCCTTCGCGGGGCTCATCCACGCCTCGCCCGCCGACATCAAGGCCGCCTCGTACAAGCGCGGCGCCGACATGGTGCGCGACCTCTCGAACGCGCTCGCGTTCCGCACGATCCCCGCGAGCGCGCGCGAGGCCCTCGAGGCCTGCGTCGCCCGCGCGAAGGAGGCCGAGTCGGCCCTGCGCGCGCTCACCACCCCGCAGCTCGCGTACGAGCAGTCCATCGCCGCGCGCGACGCGCTGCTCCCCTCGTGGGAGCGCGCCCTGCGTCGTCTGCGCGACGCGACCCGCGCGCAGTACCGCGACGACCGCGCCGCGGCCGAGGCCTTCTTCACCCGCGCGTAGTCGTTTCGTCGCGCGCCCCGCCGCTTCGTCACCGGGCGTCACCCGCGCGCCACGCGCCGACCGCTCGCCCCACCGAAAGCCCTTCGTTCACCGTCGATCGCGCGCGCCGCCGCGAGACACCGACGCGCCGCCGACGCGCCACGGGGGCGCGAACTCGACCCGGCATCGTCGCGCCGCGCGTCGCCGCTCCGGCCGCGCGCTCGGAGGCGACATGCACGGCTTCTCTCTCATCAAGACCTTCACGTCCTTCGCGATGCTCGGCGCCGAGTGGGTCATGTGGCTCCTCGTCGGGCTGTCCTTCGCCACCCTCGCCGTCGCCATCGAGCGCGCGCGCTACTACCGCTCCCTCTCCGACGACCTCGACGCGCTCGCCTCGCGCCTCGACGTCGCCCTGCGCGACGACGACCTCGACCACGCGCGCACCCTCCTCGGCGCCTCGTCGAGCCCCGCCGCCCTCGTCGCCGCCGCGGGCCTCGACGCCCTCGACCGCGGCGCCGACCCCGCCGAGCGGGTGATGGCCGGCACCCTCGCCCGCGCGAAGCAGCAGCTCGAACGCGGGCTGTCCTTCCTCGGCACCGTCGGCAGCAACGCGCCCTTCATCGGCCTCTTCGGCACCGTCATCGGGATCATCCAGGCCTTCGACGCGCTGAAGCCCCCGCCCGGGTTGCGCGGCGCGGCTGCTGCCGCGGCTGCTGCGGCGGCGACGGGTCGCGTGATGGGCACCATCGCCGAGGCCCTCGTGGCGACCGCCATCGGTCTCCTCGTCGCGATCCCCGCGGTGGTCGCCTACAACGTCTTCACCCGCAAGGTGAAGTCGATGCTCGCGTCGACGGAGTCGCTCACCCAGGTGGTGCTCGCCTACGCGCACGAGAAGCGCGACGCGCGCGGGGTGAAGTGACGTGGCCGGCGCCGCCAACCAGGGCGACGACGAGATCGTCGGGGTGAACGTCACCCCTTCGTCGACATCGCGCTCGTGCTGCTGATCATCTTCCTCGTCACGGCGAAGTACCTCGTGGCGCAGTCGATCCCGGTCGACCTCCCGCAGGCCGCGACGGGGGCCGACACCGAGGTGAGCGCCATGCTCAACGTCTCCGTCGACCGCGCGGGACGTCTCTTCGTCGACGCCCGCCCCGTCGACGAGGCCGGGCTCGTGCAGGCCGCCCGCGCGCGCGCGTCGCAGAGCAGCGAGGCCCGCGCGGTGATCAACGCCGACGGCGACAACTCGCACCGCCGCGTCACGCAGGTGATCGACCTCGTGCGCCAGGGCGGCATCACCCGCTTCGCGATCCAGACCGAGCAGCCCGCCGAGAGCGCGCCCGCGACGCCATGACCCCGACGCACCCTCCCCCACGACGCGGTCTTCGCGCGTCGCTCGGGCTCGTCGTGGGCGCTCGCCGCCGCGCTCCAGGTGTGCGCCGTCGCCGCGATGGTCACGCTCGCCAAGGCTCGCGGCCCCGCGCACACCCGACGTCTCACCGAGACCATGGTGGAGTTCGTCGCGCCGCCTCCGCGCCGCGAAGAGACACCGCCGCCACCACCTCCGCCACCTCCACCTCCGCCTCCGCGCGCGCCGAGGCCGCGGCCCGTCGCGCGACCGACGCCCGCGCCCCCGCCGCCCGCGCCGCGCACCGTGAGCGAGGCGCCGCCCGTGATGACCGCGCCCGGACGCGGCGCCGGAGAGCGCGTCCACACGGGTCGCAACACCGACTTTCACGGAGGGAACGTCGGCGCCGGCGCGCAGGGCAACGCGACGGAGCAAGGGCCGCCCGCGCCCCCCGCGCCCCCCGCGCCCCCCGCGCCGCCGCGGGGTCCGATCCAGTTGCCCGAAGCCGGCTCTGCCCCCGAGCCCCTGGAGAGCAACGCGACGCCCGAGTACCCGCCCGAGGCGCGCGCGCAGGGCGTGACCGCGACGGTGATCGTCACGCTGGTGATCGACACCGACGGCCGCGTCACGCGGGTGATCGTGCGGCGCGGCCACCCCCTCTTCGACGAGGTCGTGCGCTCGACCCTGCGCACCTGGCGCTTTCGCCCCGCGCGCGTCGCGGGCGAGACCGTCGAGATCTACTGGAACGTGCGCGTCCCGTTCCGCCTGGAGGAGCGCTGATGCGCGCCCGTCACGTCTCCGCGTCGCTCGCGGCGCTCACGCTCGCGTCGACCTCCGCCCTCGCGCAGCCCGCGCCTTCACCCCAACCTCAACCTCCGACCGACGAGAACCTCCCGCCCATCGGCGACGAGGACCTCCCGCCCATCGACGCGACTCCGCCCGCGGCGCGCACGGGCGTCACGGGGCGCGTCGTCGACGGGAGCGTGAACGAGGGCGCGATCGAAGCCCCTGTCATCGTGGTGCAGACCGGGCGCCGCGTGCGCACCGACCTCGACGGGAACTTCACCCTCGAGCTCCCGCCCGGCACCTACACCCTCCGCAGCTATCAAGGCGCGCTCCAGCCCGCGCGCGTCGAGAACGTGGTGGTGCGCGAAGGCGCGCTCACCCGCGTCGAGATCGTGCTGCGACCGACGGCCCGCTCGCGCCCGCAGGAGGTGGTCGTCACCGCGCGGGCCGAGACGGGCACCGCCGCGGGGATGCTCCAGCAGCGCCGCGAGAGCGCGGCCGTCACCGACGGCGTGAGCGCCGAGGAGGTGCGCCGATCGCCCGACCAGAACGCGGGCGACGCGATCCGTCGCGTGGTGGGCGCGAGCGTGGTGGGCGGGCAGTACGCGTACGTGCGCGGCCTCGGAGGCCGCTACGTCAACGTCACCCTCAACGGGATGCCGCTGCCTCCCCTCGACCCCGACGTGCCCGGGGTGCAGCTCGACGTCTTCCCCTCGGCGCTGCTCAACAGCATGACGCTGGTGAAGACCTTCACGCCCGACCTCCCCGGAGACTTCGCGGGCGCGCTCCTCCAGCTCACCACGCGGGATTTCCCCTCGCGCTTCACGCTCCAGGTGTCGGGCACGCTGGGGCTCGACACGCTCACGCACACCTCGTCGACGCCCTCGTACCGCGGAGGTGCCACCGACGCGCTGGGCTTCGACGACGGCACCCGCGCGCTGCCCGGGGGCGTTCCGCGCGACCGTCGCGCCAGCGAGTCGAACGGGCTCAGCACCGACGTGCTCGCGAACATGAGCCGGGACTTCCGCGACACGTGGAACGTGCGCGACACCACGGCCCTGCCCAACGCGCAGCTCGCGGTGACCGTGGGCGACACCGTGCGCCTGCGGGGCCGCCCGCTCGGGTACCTCCTCTCGCTGAGCTACCAGCACCGCGTGCAGCGCCAGGTCGAGGACGTCGCCACCGTCGGCAACGAGGGCACGGCCAACGCGCCGCGCTTCGTGCGCCGCAACGACTTCACCCGTGAGGGCAACCCCTCGTGGGGCCAGGAGAACACCACCGAGACGGCCCTCTGGGGCGCGCTCGCGTCGATCAACCTCCAGCCGCGGGCCAACCACGAGCTCTCGCTCACCGCGATGTGGAACCAGTCGTCCACCGACTTCACCAACTACCGCGAGGGCTTCTTGGAGAGCGTGAGCGACACCGTGGCCGAGCGTCAGCTCCGCTTCGTCTCTCGCTCCCTCGCCGTGGCGCAGCTCGCGGGCGACCACCGCGAGATGGGCCGCGCCCACGTGCGCGTGCGCTGGCAGCTCTTCGGCAACCTCGCGCGCCGCGACGAGCCCGACACGCGCGCGATGCAGTACGTCACCGGCGGCTCGCGCCCCACGCTCATCAACGACCGCAGCGCGACCTTCAGGCTCTTTCAAGACCTCGCCCAGCGCGAGGTCGGCGCCGGGGTCGACGTCCAGGCCGAGCTCGCCCGCGACTTCACCGTGCGCGGCGGCGCCCTCGCCCGCTACGCCACGCGCGAGTTCGACCTGCGGCGCTTCAGCGTGGTCGACCGCCGCCCCGACGCCAGCGCGCGCCGCGGAGACGCGCCGGAGACCTACTTCGCGCCGCAGAGCTTCGGGAGCGAGTTCTTCTTCGAAGAGACCACCGAGCCCGCCGACGGGTACACGGGCTCGCAGCTCCTCGGAGCGCCCTTCGTGCGCGCCGACCTCGCGGCGCTCCGCCGTCGTCTGCGCTTCATGGCCGGCGCGCGGTTGGAGGTCTTCCGTCAGACCCTCACCCAGCGCTCACGCTTCGCCGACGCCAACTCCACCTTCCCCGACCCCGTGGAGCGCACCGACCTCAACCCCCTCCCCGCGGCGAGCGTGACGGTGGCGCTCACGCCGTCGATGAACCTCCGCGCGGCCTACGGCGCGACGGTGGCGCGGCCCATCCTCCGCGAGCTCGCGACGGTGCCGTACTTCGACTTCATCCGCACACGGCTGGTGTACGGGCTCTCGACCCTGCGCTCGTCGACGATCCACCACGCCGACCTGCGCTGGGAGTGGTTCCCCTCGTCGACGGAGGTGGTGTCGGCGACGGCCTTCTACAAGCGCTTCGTCGACCCCATCGAGCAGCGGCTGGAGCTGAACAACGCCAACGTGTCGTTCTACAACGCCGACCACGCCGACACGGTGGGCGGAGAGATCGAAGCCCGGCTGAGCCTCGCGCGTCTCTCGCGCCGTCTCTCGTTCATCCAGGTGGGCGCGAACGTGACGGTGAGCTGGTCGCGGGTGGTGACCGAGGGCGGCGCGTCGGCGGAGCGCCCGCTGGTGGGTCAGTCGCCCGTGCTCGGGAACGTGACGCTCTCGCTCCGTCGCGAGGGCTTTCCCCTGTCGGCGACGGTCTTCTACAACGTGTTCGGGTCGCGCGTGCAGGACGTGGGTCGCGAAGGCATCCCCGACGTCTACCAAGACCCGCTGCACCAGCTCGACGCGGTGGTCGACTGGTCGATCCGCAGGGACCTCCAGCTCCGGCTCACGCTCCGCAACCTCGCGATGCAGTCGGTGGTGCTCCGCCAGGGCGACCTCGTGGTGCTCCAGCAGGAGCCCGCGCTCAACGGCTCGCTCCGCCTCGCCTGGACGTACTGACGTCGTCGTCCCGACACGCGCGCTCAGCGGCGACTTCACTCACGCTCCCCCGACGCGCCTCCGACGCTCCCCGACCTTGTCACCGCGCGGGGCGACAACTCCCGCGGCCGACGAACTCCACGGCCACGGAGACGCCATGACGCACACGACCGCTCGACGAATCCCCGCGCTCGCCGCAGTGATCACCGCCCTCGCCGTGCAGGCCTGCGGCGACGACAACAACACCGACCGCATGGGCACGCCCGACACCGGCGTCGCCATCGACACCGGCTCCGTCGACACCGGCGCGATCGACACGGGCGTCACCACCGACACGGGACCGATGGACGCCAGCGTCACCACCGACACGGGCGTCACCGACGACACCAGCGCGACCGACGCGGGCGCCGCCGACGGCGCGACGCAGGACGTCCCCGCAGACACGGGCGCGGTCGCCTGCCCGACCAACGCGCCCGAGGTGATGCACACCGGCGACATCCGCGCCGACGAGACCTGGGACTGCACGCGCACCCACGTCCTCATGGGCGACGGCGTGTTCGTCATGGGCGGCACGCTCCACATCGGCCCCGGCACGGTCATCAAGGGCGGCAGCACCCGCGCCGCGCTCGTGGTCGCCACCACGGGCCGCGTCGACGCGCAGGGCACCGCGACGCAGCCCGTCGTCTTCACCAGCAACCAGCCCGTCGGGATGCGCCGCTCGGCGCAGTGGGGCGGCGTGGTGCTCCTCGGGCTCGCGCGCATCAACAGCGCCAACACCGACGGAGACGGAGGCGTCACCGCGACGCCGGGCACCAACCAGATCGAGGGCATCCCCCCCACCGACGGCCGCGCGCGCTACGGCGGCATGAACGACGACCACGACTGCGGGACGCTCCGCTACGTGCGCATCGAGTTCGCGGGCTACGAGCTCTCGGCCAACAACGAGCTCAACGGCCTCACCCTCGGCGGCTGCGGCCGCAACACCACCGTCGACCACGTCGAGGTGTGGCAGAGCGCCGACGACGGCATCGAGGTCTTCGGCGGCACCGTCGACCTGAAGCACGTCGTCATCGCCAACGCCGAAGACGACGGCCTCGACTGGGACTTCGGCTGGACGGGCCGCGCGCAGTTCGTCGCGATCCACTCCCCCACCACCTCCACCGAGAGCGACCCCAACGGCATCGAGGCCGACAACGAGCCGCGCGTCTTCGGCGCGACGCCCATCGCCGACCCGCAGATCTACAACGTCACGCTCCGCGGGCCGGGCGCGATGAACATGGTCACCGTGGGCTACCGCGGCGCCGTGCTCCGACGCGGCACCGCGGGGCGCCTGCACAACGTCATCATGACGGGGTACCCCACGCAGGCCGTCGACCTGCGCGACACGCCCACCCTCGACTTCGCACGCGCCACGCCCGCGCGGCTGTTCTTCAACCACTCCATCTTCTTCGCGAACAACCCGAGCGGGACGCAGTTCGCCGACAACGGCAGCGACATGTTCGATGAAGACATGTTCTTCACCGCCGCCGAGCGGATGAACCGCACCTCCGACCCGATGCTCCCCGCGTACGCGCCCAACGCGCCGGACTTCACCCCCGCAGCGAGCTCGCCCGCCGCGAGCGGCGCCGCCACGCCGCCCGCCGACGGCTTCTTCGAGCCCGTCACCTACGTCGGCGCCGTGCCGCCCGGCGCCAACACCAGCTGGATGTCGGGCTGGACCTCCTTCCCCGCGAACTGAGAGCGTATCGTGCGGGGCCTCTCGATGGCCCTGCTCACGCCCCTCCCCCTCGACCTCGCCCGCGACCTCTGCGACGCCCACGACCTCGGTGCGCTCCTCCGCGTGGAGCCCCTCGCCGCGGGGAGCGTCAACTCCAACTTCTTCCTCCACACCGACCGCGGGCGCTTCTTCGCGCGCGTGTACGAAGAGGCCGACGACCAGGGCGTCGCCTTCGAGCGCGCCCTCCTCGATCACCTCCACGCGGCGGGCGTGCCCGTCCCCCGACGCGTCCACGCTTCGCGGGAGCTGCGCGTCGACCGCAAGCCCGTGGGCGTCTTCGAGGCCGTCGACGGGCGCGAGCGCTGCCGCCGCGAGGTGAGCGCGCTCCACCTCTCGGCCATCGGAGGCGCCCTCGCGAGGGTTCACCGCGCGGGAGAGTCGTTCGCCCTCGAACAACCGTCGCGCTTCGACGCACCCTCCCTCCTCGCGCGCCTCGACGGGGTCTCGACCGCGCGCCACCCGGAGCTCCGCGATGACCTCGCGCGCGTCCGTTCGGTGCTCGCCGACCCGCTGCCCGCGCTGCCTCGCGGGGTCGTCCACGGAGACCTCTTCCGCGACAACGTGCGCTGGGAGGGCGACCGCGTCTTGTGCCTCCTCGACTGGGACAGCGCCTCGACGGGCGCGACCCTCTACGACCTCGCCGTCGTTTGGCTCGCGTGGACCTACGGCGACGACTTCGACTGGCCCCTCGGCCGCGCGCTCGTCACCGCGTACGACGCAGTGCGCCCGCTCACGCCCGCCGAGCGCGAGGGCTTCGCCGCCGTCGCCCGCTTCGCCTGCGCGCGCTTCGCCGCGACCCGCGTGACCGACTTCTACCTCCGCGGCGGCCCCTCCTCCGCGGGCTACAGGGACTATCGCCGCTTCCTCGCGCGGCTCGACGTCATCGAAGGGCAGTCGGCGGCGGCCCTCGTCGGGCGGCTCCTCTGAGCGCTCGCGCCGGTTTTCACTCGCCCGCGCCGTCGTTGTAGCTTCGCGCCGTGCCCACAGCCCTCAAGTCCCTCGAAGCGGGGAGCGTGTTCGCGCGCGAGTACCGCATCGTGCGGCTCCTCGCCGAAGGGGGCATGGGCGCGGTCTACGTGGTCGAGCAGCTCTCGTCGGGCGCCCGCCGCGCGCTGAAGGTCTTGCACCCCGACCTCGTGCGCGACGCCCGCACGCGCGAGCAGTTCGCCCTCGAGGCCCGCATCGGCGCGTCGATCAACTCGGGCCACGTCGTCGACGTGATCGCCGCGGGCGTCGACGAAGAGACCAACGTCCCGTGGATGGCGATGGAGCTCTTGGAGGGCGAAGACCTCACCGACCTCGTGCAGCGCAAGGGCCGGGTGCCCGTGCACGAGGTGCGGGAGATCTTCGAGCAGATGGGCGACGCCCTCGCCGCCGCGCACGACGCCGGGGTGATCCACCGCGACCTCAAGCCCCGCAACGTCTTCGTCGCGCGCTCGCGCCTCCGGGGGATGCCCTTCGTGGTGAAGGTGCTCGACTTCGGCATCTCGAAGCTCCTGGAGCAGTCCGTCGCCGCGGTCACCGTCACCCGTCAGATCGGGTCGCCGCTCTTCATGGCCCCAGAGCAGGCGCGCACCGGCGCGCGGCTCCGTCGCAGCACCGACGTGTGGCCCATGGGCCTCCTCGCCTACTACCTCCTCACGGGACGTCACTACTGGCGCTCGGTGGAGCCCGACGGGGTGAACCTCAACGCGCTCCTCATGGAGATCGCCGTCGAACCCCTCGTTCCGCCGAGCCATCGCGGCGAGGAGCAGGGCGTCGCGGGAGCGCTGCCCGAGGGCTTCGACGCGTGGTTCCTCCAGTGCGTGCACCGCGATCCTGAGAAGCGCTTCGACGACGCGCGGGCCTGCACCGACGCGCTGCGCGCCGTGCTCCAGGGCCGACACGCGCCGATGCTCGAGACCGAAGAGACCGTCGTCCGCACGCTCCCTTCGGAGGAGGCCCTCGCGTCGATCGCCGCGCCCGCGCCGCGCGTGAAGGCCCCGACGGCCGCCGCGCTCCCCACCGCGCCGACGCCCCCGCGTCAGCCCTCGCTCCCGCCGCCGTCGTTCGCGCCCGCGGCGCCGCTGCACCCCTCGTCTCCGTCGCACCCGACGCCCTTCACGCAGCCCGAGCTCACGCCGCTCCAGCAGGCCGAGCTCACGGTGCACACCGCGAACGCCGAGGTGCCCGTCCCCGTCGAGCGGCCGCGGCGCCCCGTGATGGCCCTCGCCTTCGCCGCGGGCGGAGTGCTCACGCTCGTGTGCGCGCTGGCCTTCTGGTCGCTCTCGCCGCGCCCGAGCGAGCCGCCTCCGCCCGTGACGCCGCGCCACGCGGCCACGCCCGCGCGGGTCCACCTCACCTTCCAGGGCTTGCCCGCGGGCGCGCGGCTCACCGTCGGCGGGATCCCCTTCGAGGGCGACGGCGCGGCGCTCCTCAAGGGAGAGGCCCCGGTGGTGGTGCGCGTCGAGGCCGAGGGTCGTGTGCCGCTGGAGTTCACGGTGCTGCCCGACCGCGACCAGAACGTCGTGGTGCCGCCGATGCAGGCCGTGGTCGCGCCCCCCGCGGTGCCCGACGCGAGCGTGCAGCTCCTCGCCTCGAACGACGTCGACGCGAGCGCGGCGGCCGAGCCTGACGCCGATGTCGCTGAGCCCACCGAGGAGACCCCGTCGTCACCGACCTCGCACCGCCCGCGCGTGGGTCGGTTGAGCGTGGGGGCCGAGCCTCCGCGGTGCATGGTGCGCATCGACGGACGTCCCATCGGCACGACGCCGATCTTCTCGCGCACGCTGCGCGCGGGCTCGCACCGTGTGACCTGCGTGCGCGGCGAGCACACGATCGAGCGCGTGGTGGTGGTGCGCAGCGGCCGCGACGCCGACATCGTGTTCCCGGCGCACTGAGGGCGATTCCCCCGGCCAGGGTTTCAGCGATGGCGCGTGGTGAGGCGCGAGCGTGGGCGCGTCCTGAGGAGCGACACGCATCGCCGCGCGCCCGGTACACCCATTGCTGGACACCCTCCCGCCCCCGCGGAACGATGGTCCTCCCGTCTCACCCTGGCACAGGCACCCCATGAACGACCTCGGACCTCGCCCTCGCTCGCTCCCCATCGCGCCCACCGCGAAGCCCGCGCTCCGTCGGCTCCCGCTCGCGGATGAGGTCCGCCCCATCGATCAACGATGGCGCCCCATCTACGCCGTGTGGGAGATCACCCTGCGCTGCGACCTCGCGTGCCGTCACTGCGGCTCCCGCGCGGGGCGCACCCGCCCCGACGAGCTCACCACCGACGAGTGCCTCGACCTCGTTCGACAGATGGCCGAGCTCGGGACCAAAGAGGTCACCCTCATCGGCGGCGAGGCCTACCTCCGCGACGACTGGACCACCATCGCCCGCGCCGTTCGCGCGCACGGCATGGAGTGCACGATGACCACGGGGGGCCGCGGGCTCACCCGGGAGCGCGTGCGCGAGGCGAAGGCCGCGGGCATCCAGAGCGTGAGCGTGAGCGTCGACGGGCTCGAAGAGACCCACGACCAGCTCCGCGGCGTGAAGGGCAGCTTCGCCGCCGCGATGGAGGCCATGGCCAACCTCAAGGCCGAGGGCGTTCACTTCTCGGCCAACTCGCAGTTCGGACGTCACTCCATCCGAGAGATGCCTCCGTTGTTCCAGCGGCTCTGCGAGAACGGGATCCACTCGTGGCAGGTGCAGCTCACGGTGCCCATGGGCCGCGCCGCCGACGAGCCCGAATTGCTCCTCGAGCCCTACCAGATGCTCGAGGTGATGCCGATGCTCGCGCGCCTCAAGGAGGTCGCGAACCGCTACAAGGTCCGCATCTGGCCGGGCAACAACGTGGGGTACTTCGGTCCCTACGAGTCGCTGCTGCGCGGCACGCCTCCGCGCGGGCACATGTCGTCGTGCGGCGCGGGGCGATCCACTCTCGGCATCGAGGCCGACGGATCGATCAAGGGCTGCCCCTCGCTCCCCACGGCGCAGTACACGGGCGGCAACATCCGCGACGAGTCGCTCAAGGACATCTGGGAGCGCTCGAAGGCCCTTCGCTTCACCCGCGATCGCACGGTGAACGACCTCTGGGGCTACTGCCGCGACTGCTACTACAACGACACCTGCCGCGCGGGCTGCAACTGGACCACCCAGGTCTTCTTCGCCCGCCCTGGGAACAACCCCTTCTGCCACCACCGCGCGCTGGAGCTTCTTCGCGAGGGCAAGCGCGAGCGCGTCGTGCGCGTCGAGGCCGCGCCGGGCGAGCCCTTCGACCACGGCCGCTTCGACATCGTCGTCGAAGACTGGCCCGCCGACGAACTGGTGAAGGCGCGACGTCTCGCCGAGACCGGCGACGGGTGGCTGAGCGACTGAGACCGAAGGAGCGAGAGCGATGTATCGACCGTTGTCTCCATGCCCCGGCTGCGCGCGGCACGTGCGCGTCGACGACGGGCGCTGTCCCTTCTGCGGCGTGGCCTTCACGGCGCTCGCGTCGCGCGTGGTGCCGAAGGGCGCGGGGAGGCTCTCTCGCGCGGCCTCGCTCACCCTCGCGGCCACGCTCGCCACGGCGTGCGGGAGCACCGTGACGGGCACGCAGAACGACACCGACGCGCAGGTCGACGCGCCCCTCGACGTGCGCGACGGCGCCCCTGACGACCGCGGCAACGCGCAGGACGTCTACGGCGCGCCGCCCGACCGACCGGTCGTGACCGACGCGGGGCCTCCCACCGACGACGGAGGCATCGCCGCGCTCTACGGCGACCCGCCGCCCGACGCGGGCCCCGACGACGACGGAGGCACCCAGGCCGAGTACGGCGCGCCTCCGCCCAAGGACGCGGGGCCTCCCGACGACGACGGCAGCGTCGAGGCTGATTACGGCGCGCCCCCGCCGCGCGACGCGGGGCCCGACGATGACGGCTCGTCGGTGGATCTGTATGGTGCCCCTCCGCCCCTCGACGGTGGGCTCTGACCTTCACTCACGTTCCTGAACGAGAGGTGTGATCGATGGCTGCTTCACTGGTTCCTTGCCCCTCCTGCGGTCGGCACGTGCGCGTGGCCGAGCGCGCCTGCCCCTTCTGCGCCGCGTCGCTCTCGCGCGGGGCGCAGTCGGCGGCGGTGATCCCCTCGGCGACGCAGCGCATGTCGCGCGCGGCCGCGTTCACCTTCGCCGCGTCGCT
Organism: Polyangiales bacterium; assembly: GCA_041389825.1. Classification (GTDB taxonomy): domain Bacteria; phylum Myxococcota_A; class Polyangia; order Polyangiales; genus JAEYZO01. The sequence continues at coordinate 223,181 of JAWKRC010000005.1, forward strand.
CGCCATCGCGGGCTGCGGCGACAGCACCCCCTCGCCCGACGCGGCCGTCGACAGCGGAGGGAACACCGACACGGGCAACCCTTCGGACAACGGCAACCCCGTCGACACGGGCAATCCCACCGACAGCGGCGCGCCCGACGACAACGGCGGCCCGGTGCCCCTCTACGCGCGCCCGCCGACGTGCCGCCCGCGCAGGACGTCCCCGCGGTCGACGCCGGTCCGAGCGACGACGGCGGCGCGATGCCCCTCTACGGCGCCCCCGCCGACGTCCCGCCCGCGCAGGACGTGCCCGAAGCCGACACGGGCCCCGTCGACGACGGCGGCGTCGCGCCCCTCTACGGCCTGCCGCCGCCCGACGCGGGCCCCGTCGACGACGGCGGCGGGATCGCGCCCCTCTACGGCCTCCCTCCGCCCGACGCGGGCGACCGCGACGGCAGCATCGGCCTGCGTTACGGCGCGCCGCCTCCCTTCGACGCCGGCTGATCTCACCGAGGAACTCCGATGTCCCCTTTGGTCCCCTGCCCTGGTTGCGCCCGCCACGTCCGCGCGGCGGAGCGCGCGTGCCCGTTCTGTGACTCCGCGCTCCCGACGAACCTCGCCGCGAGCGCGGTGCCCGCGGCCACCACCCGCATGAAGCGCGCGGCGGTGTTCACCTTCGCCACCTCGCTCGCCCTCGCGGGCTGCGGCTCGTCGACCACCAGTAACGACGCGAGCGTCACCGCCGACACGGGCGCCGACACCGGACCGTCGACGGACAACGGCCCCAACACCGACACGGGCCCCGCGACGGACACGGGCTTCGACAGCGGGGTCTTCGTCGACGCGGGCACCGACGCGGGCGCGCCCGACGACGACGGAGGCCCCGTCGCGGCCTACGGCGGCCCTCCCGACGTGGGCTTCCCCGACGAAGACGGCGGGATCGCGCCGCCCTATGGCATCCCTCCCAAGGACGCGGGCGACCAGGACGACGTCCCGAGCTCGCCCGAGGTGGGCGTGCGCTACGGCGCTCCGCCTCCGCCCGACGCCGGCTGATGGAGCCTCTGCCGCCGCGCCCTCGCTCGCTCCCCATCGCGCCGCGGGCCGAGCCCGCGCGGCGGCGCCTCCCCCTCGCGGACGAGACCCGCGACGTCGACCGACGCTTCCGACCCATCATCGCCGTGTGGGAGATCACCCTGCGCTGCGACCTCGCGTGCCGCCACTGCGGCTCGCGCGCGGGCCGCGAGCGCCCCGACGAGCTCACCACCGCCGAGGCCCTCGACCTCATCGACCAGCTCGCCGACCTCGGCACGAAGGAGGTCACGATCATCGGCGGAGAGGCCTACCTGCGTGACGATTGGATCACGCTGGGCAAGGCGATCCGCGCGCGGGGCATGGAGCTCACGATGACCACGGGCGGCCGCGGGATGACCGCGGAGAAGGCCCGCGAGGCGAAGGAGGCCGGCGTGCAGAGCGCCTCGGTCTCGGTCGACGCGCTCGAAGACCTGCACGACCAGTTGAGGGGCGTGAAGGGGAGCTGGCGCGCGGCGATGGCGGCCATCGCGAACCTGAAGGCCGCGGGGATTCCGGTGAGCGCGAACACGCAGATCGCGCGCCCCGCGCTCACGCAGATCGAGCCGCTGGTGGATGCGTTGATCGAAGCGGGCATCCACTCGTGGCAGGTGTCGATGACGGTGCCGATGGGCCGGGCGGCCGACGAGCCGGAGCTCATCCTGGAGCCGTACCAGGTGATCGAGGTGATGGCGCTGATCGCGCGGGTGAAGCGCGAGAAGCTCACGCCGCGGAAGATCCGTCTGTGGCCTGGCAACGACATCGGGTATTTCGGCCCGTACGAGACGCTCCTGCGCGGGACGATGCCGCGCGGTCACATGGCCTCGTGCGGCGCGGGGAGGTTGTCTCTGGGCATCGAGGCCGACGGCTCGATCAAGGGCTGCCCGTCGCTCCCGACGAAGGAGTACGTGGGCGGCAACGTGCGCGACCACTCGCTGAAGGACATCTGGGAGCGCGCGGCCCCGATGCGCTTCACGCGCGACCGCACGACCGAGGACCTCTGGGGCTACTGCCGCGACTGCTACTACGCCGACGAGTGCCGCGGCGGCTGCTCGTGGACGGCGCACGTGGTCCACGGTCGGGTGGGGAACAACCCGTTCTGCCACCACCGCGCGCTGGAGCTTCTGCGCGAGGGCAAGCGCGAGCGCGTCGTGCGCGTCGAGGCCGCGCCGGGCGAGCCCTTCGACCACGGCCGCTTCGACATCGTCGTCGAAGACTGGCCCGCGGACGAACTGGTGAAGGCGCGACGTCTCGCCGAGACCGGCGACGGGTGGCTGAGCGACTGAGACCGAAGGAGCGAGAGCGATGTATCGACCGTTGTCTCCATGCCCCGGCTGCGCGCGGCACGTGCGCGTCGCCGACGGGCGCTGTCCCTTCTGCGGGGTGGCCTTCACGGCGCTCGCGTCGCGCGTGGTGCCGAAGGGCGCGGGGAGGCTCTCTCGCGCGGCCTCGCTCACCCTCGCGGCCACGCTCGCGACAGCGTGCGGGAGCACCGTGACGGGCACGCAGAACGACACCGACGCGCAGGTCGACGCGCCCCTCGACGTGCGCGACGGCGCCCCTGACGACCGCGGCAACGCGCAGGACGTCTACGGCGCGCCGCCCGACCGACCGGTCGTGACCGACGCGGGGCCTCCCACCGACGACGGAGGCATCGCCGCGCTCTACGGCGACCCGCCGCCCGACGCGGGCCCCGACGACGACGGAGGCACCCAGGCCGAGTACGGCGCGCCTCCGCCCAAGGACGCGGGGCCTCCCGACGACGACGGCAGCGTCGAGGCTGATTACGGCGCGCCCCCGCCGCGCGACGCGGGGCCCGACGATGACGGCTCGTCGGTGGATCTGTATGGTGCCCCTCCGCCCCTCGACGGTGGGCTCTGACCTTCTCTCACGTTCCTGAACGAGAGGTGTGATCGATGGCTGCTTCACTGGTTCCTTGCCCCTCCTGCGGTCGGCACGTGCGCGTGGCCGAGCGCGCCTGCCCCTTCTGCGCCGCGTCGCTCTCGCGCGGGGCGCAGCCGGCGGCGGTGGTCCCCTCGGCGACGCAGCGGATGTCGCGCGCGGCGGCCTTCACCTTCGCCGCGTCGCTCGCCATCGCGGGCTGCGGCGACAGCACCCCCTCGCCCGACGCCGCCGTCGACAGCGGAGGGAACACCGACACGGGCAACCCCTCGGACAGCTCCGACGACGCGCGGTCGAGCACCGCTTGAAGGACCACACCCGCGGTTGGGAGCGCGATGTCGACGTCAACGCATTGTCCCGGCTGGTCGAGGCCGCGCAGTGGTTGGGCGCGGTCTCGGCGCTCGGTGCGACGCCGTCCTTCACGGACACGGACCTCACGCAGATGGAAGGCGCTCAGCCCCGGTTGAACGCGGAGATGCTGCGCGTGTGCGCGTCGACGGCGCTCTTCGAGCGGGACGGTGAACGGATCTCGTGGTCGCACGGGTCCTTCGCGGAGTTCCTCGCGGCGGAGTGGATTCGTGAGGGCGAGCGACCGCCCGCGGAACAGATCAAGTGGCTCGTGGGGGAAGGATGGCGGGCTCGACGCGCTCCCTGGCCCCGTCGCCGCGACGGCGGGCTAGCTCGCCGCGATGGACGAACAGGTCGCGTGGACCCTCGTGCAGGCCGAGCCCCACGCTCCTCTTGCGGTGTTCGCACATCGATGAGCACCGGGGTGCGACGCGAGGGCTACGCGTCGAGTTCGCCATCCCCGCTCAGCCGTTCAGGGCAGCTTCGCGGTCACGCGGCTCTGCGACGCGGCGGGGGTAGCGGCGTGATGACCTCGACGAGGTGCTCGAAGGGGTCTGCGTGGCGCAGGCCGAAGAGTCTCTCCGCGGCAGTGGTGCCGTCGGGCCTTCGGAGCCCGTAGTTGTGCACGACGGTGAGCGCCTTGAGCACCGCGGGCGGCAGCGCCCGGCGGTGGTGGTAGCGCAGCGACAGCGCGCCGTTGCGGCCCTCCACGCACGACGACGCCCGCACGAAGTGCGACGCCACCCACGACGCCCTCCCGCAGGCTGTGCTGCTCGGTACTCGTCACCGACGACCACGCCGACGAGGACGACAGCCGCGCAGACAACGCCTCCAGCGCCACCTTCAGCGCGGCGCGCTCGGCGGCGCTCGTGGCCCGCTCGCGGCACCGCGACAGGTACGCCCACGGCACCAGCACCTCGCCCACCACGGCATCGAGCGCGGGCAGCGCGAGCGCCGCGCGCTGCGTGGCCTCGAGCGTTGCCACCACGCGAGCGACTCGACCCACGTGGGCACCAGGCGCAGCACCTTGCCGATGCGCGCCCGCGCCGACGCGCTCAGCCCGTCTCGCTGGCTGCGTAGCGGATGCGCGCCAACCACTGCTCCATCGCCGCCCGCATCGCCGTGGGCTCGACCCTCGCGCCGGTGCGCAGGTTGAGGTGCATCGTGTCGCTCCAGCGCGCCCATCCCCTCGCGCACGATCTCGATGCGATGTCGCAGGCGGCGCAGCGCGTTGGTGCGCTCGGAGCCCGTGGAGGGCGCAGCCTCGACCTCTGCGTGCTTTGCGTGCAGCTCTCAGCACAGGGCCCAGCTCGTACAGACCGTGGAACAGGTCGCTGCCCGCGGTCACGCCCACCTGCGCCGCGACGTAGGCGGCGATGCCCTTGGCTTCGTCGGCCACCGCCTACACGACCTTCACCGGCAGCGCGCCCAGGGCCTTGGTCATCGTGGCGCTCCAGGTGGCCGCGTCGCGCGCGGTGGCGTGCGCCTCGGCGAGGATGAAGCGAGGCCACGTGCATCGCCACAGCGGAGATCATGCTGCGCTTCAAGGTCTCATCGAGCGCGAGGGACAGCAGCCGCTCGGGGCCTTGCGCAGCGTCTCGAGCGCCTTGCCGGTGGCGTCTCCCCAGTCTCCGAGCGCGTGGACCATGGTGCCCAGGGTGCGGCGCAGGGTGCTGGGCGAGCAGGCCCCAAGGGCGCGATGCCCGCGAGCACGAAGAACCTGCGTAGGGTGTCGGCCCCGGCGCCGCCCACCACGCCGAAGACGAAGGCGACGCACGATGCGATGCAGGCGCGACGCCTGCGGACCGCTCAAGACGGCCTCCACCGGTAGGCGCGGGGTGCGTGCGGCGTGGCGCGCCCAGAGCCCCCGAGCGTGCGCCGCGGGATGCCCAGACTCGCGCGGCGGCGGAGGTACCGGTGATCCGTGCACGACTCGAGGCTCCGCGCGGGCGATGCGGAGGGGCGTCGACGAGAGCGAGGGCTTGCCCCGCGGGCGGCACGCGGGCAGTGTCGTCGGGCACGGTCTGGCTCCGAGGGCAGTGGGGAGATTCGCAGCCACTCCGCTGCCGCGATCGGGCCGTGCGTTCAACGCCCTGGGCTCTCCCGACGGCCTCACGCCTGTTCAGCACTGGCGAACTTCGACGGGTAGCCCTCGACCCGACCGGACACCACGCCGTGTTCTCTCCCATCGGCGTCGGCAAGACCTCGGAGATGCTCCACGCAGAGTCGCTCCTGCGCGCGGACGGCGGCCCTTCGCTCGTCGTCTACGACGACCCGGCGGAGATCCCTGGCGTGATGGCCGATCGCGGGGAAGCGTGGTTGCTCCGTCGCTCCGCCGTCGTCCTCTCGACGGCCGCGCGAGAGCGAGGGCTGTTGCGCTCTACGCGCGCTCGACAGGCAGCGGAGCGGCTGTGCCTGCCGCCGTCGACCTCTCCGATCCCTGACGAGGTCGAGGCGAGCGACCTGCTCTCCATCGTCCTCGCGGAGCTGCCAGGGGCGGGCGCGGTGGTGCTCCTCGACTCGCTGGATCGCGAGCCCGTTGGAGACTTCGAGGCGAAGGTGCTCGGTGGCCTTCGCGCCCTGCGGGCGTTGAACGTCGGGCTCGTGCTCACGACGCCCTTCGCGGCGCTCTACGCGCCGTGGCGCGAGAGGCTCGACGGCTTCGTGCTCCATGGCCTGCACCCCGCCCCCCTCGACGACGCGGCGGAGCTGGAGTGGCTCCGCGCGGTTCTCGATCGACGCGACCCCGACGGGGTCATCACCGCCTCCGCGAGAGAGCGGCTCGTCTGCGCCAGCGGAGGCATCGCCCGTCACCTCATCGAATGCGCGCGCGGGGCGGTGACCAACGCCTATCAAGCGGGTCATGCCTCCGTCGACGTCACCCACGTCGACGCCGCGTGCGAGGTCTTCACCGACAACCATCTGCTCCGCGGGCTCACGCCCGACGACCGCGCGGTCCTCGAAGCCGTCGCCGCGGGCGCGCGCCCCTCGAACGCGAACCAGCGGTGGATCGGCCTCGTGGCGTCGGGGTGCGTCCTCGAGCACCCAAGCCGCCCCGGTCGCCCGCGCGTCCACCCGCTCCTCGCGCCGTTCTTCGTGAGTCGCGCGGCGTGAACCGGGCGCGCTTCCTCCCGGTCAGCTCGCTCGCCTCGCGCTTGCGCTTCGTGATGGGCGCGGGCGGCGGGTGGTTCTTGCTCGTCACCCCGCGCGACGCGTCGCTCACCGCGGTGGGCGCGGAGATCATCGACGAGTGCGAGGCGCAGCTCCCCGACGCACCCGCTCGCACGCTCCGCGTCGCCGACGACGTCGACGCGTTCGCCGCCGCCTGCGCGTCCGGGTCGACCGAGGTCGTCGTCGCCCTCGCCGAGGCCGTGTCGGACCATGACTGGAAGCGCGTCGACGTCGCCCGCAGCGCGCTGCTCAAGGTAGGCGCGGGGGTGCTCGTGCTGCCCGAGCGTGACCTCGACGCGTTCCTCAGCGGCGCGCCGAACTTCGCCAGCGTGATGGGCGCCGAGACCTTCTTCTGGGCGCCCGACCCGTCGACCCTCGACGACGCCGCGCGCGAGGCATTGCTCACGTCGTTCCGCGATCGGTCGGGCCTGACTGACGACGCTCTGATCGCGGCCGCCTCCGCGGGGACGGCGCCGGACGAGCCCTACGTCGCGCAGTGGCTCGTGCTCCTCGGCCGCGAGGACCTCCTCCGTGGCTGAAGCGCTCTCGGTGCCCGTCGATACGGCCGCGCGCCTCGCGCGGAACGCCGCCCGGCAAGCGCGGATCGAGCTGCCTCCCGAGGGGCTGCCGAGCACCGCCAAGGCCCTACGGAGCCAACTCCGCTCGTACCTCCTGCAGTGCTTCGACGCCGACGCGATCCTCGATCCACCCGACGCGATCTTGAAGAAGCTCCGCGGCTACGCCTCGGGCGGCGCGCACGTCATCACCGTCGCGGACTCCGACGGGCAGCCCAAGAACTTCCGCCGCGACCGCGCCCTCGCGCACTTCACCCGCGCCGACGGCGCGTGGTTCGACTTCGGCTTCACCCTGCTGGAGCGGCGCGGGGCGCCCGTGGAGGTCGTGGCCTACGACGCCGAGCTCCGCTTCGTGCGCGACGATGACTCACCCGTTCCGCCCTGGGTGCGCTTCGACCTCAACCCGCCCGGACACGACAACGACGGCCGCGCGCTGCGCTCGCACCTGCACCCCGCCACCGACGACTGGGAGGTCCCCGCGCCGACCCTCTCTCCGGTCGAGCTGCTCGACCTGCTCGTCTTCGGCTGCTGCGTCGCGCCCGGCCGCGCCCCCCGCGCGTAGGCTACGCTCCGCGAGCGCCCGTAACGCTCCCCTCTCCTCGCGCGACTCATCCCACCATCCCGATGCTGCACCTCCCCCTCGCGCACGCCGCCGTCGACGGCTCCCGCTTCGCCGCGCGGGTGCGCGACCGCTCCGGCGGGCCGCTCCGCGCCGTCGCCGTCGACACGCTCCAGGTCAACGTCGGCAAGCGCTGCAACCAGGCCTGCCGCCACTGCCACGTCGACGCCGGGCCCGCGCGCACCGAGGAGATGTCGCGCGCCACCGCCGAGAAGGTCATCGCCGCCCTCGGCCGGCACCAGATCCCCACCCTCGACATCACCGGCGGCGCGCCCGAGCTCAACGCGTCCTTCCGCTGGATGGTCTCCGAGGCCCGCGCCCTCGGCGCCCGCGTGATGGTGCGCCACAACCTCACCGTGCAGTTCGAGCCCGGCCAGGAAGACCTCGTCGCCTTCTTCGACGCGCACGACGTCGAGGTCGTGTCGTCGCTCCCGCACTACACCCAGAACGCCACCGACCGGCAGCGCGGCGGAGGCGTCTTCGACAAATCCATCGCCGCCCTGCGCGCCCTCAACGCCGTGGGCTACGGCACCGGCCGGCCCGACCGCCCGCTCAACCTCGTCTACAACCCCGTGGGGGCCTTCCTCCCCGGGTCGCAAGAAGACCTGGAGCGCGACTACAAGCGCGAGCTCTCCGAGCGCCACGGGGTCACCTTCGACGGGCTCTTCACCATCACCAACATGCCCATCGCGCGCTTTCGCGACTGGCTCGCGAAGACCGGCCAGCTCGACGAGTACCAGGCGAAGCTCGAGGCGCAGTTCAACCCCTCGACGGTGCCCGCCCTCATGTGCCGCACCCTCGTCTCCGTCTCGTGGGACGGCCTCCTCTACGACTGCGACTTCAACCAGATGTGCGGCCTGCCCGTAAAGGGCGGCGCCCTCACCCTCGACGACTTCGACGCCGTCGCGCTCGCCCGACGCGAGGTCGCCACCGCCGACCACTGCTTCGGCTGCACCGCGGGCGCGGGCTCCTCCTGCGGCGGCGCGCTCGCCGAGTAGCGTCCGCGACGTCGCACGTTGCCCTCGCCGCGACCGCGGTCGTAGGGTGCGCGCCATGCCTCGCTTCGCATGGCTCCTCCCGCTCGTCGCCGCCTCCCTCGCCGCGTGCAGCGACAGCACCCCCGCCACCCCCGACGCCTCGACCAGCGACGTCGCGACCGACACACCCGTCACCGACGTCACCGATGTCACCGACGCGGGGAGCGACGTCACCGACGCTCCGCCCGACGACGTTCCCGCGCAGCCCGCGAGCGTGGTGTTCGACACCTCCGCCGACCTCACGCAGCCCGCGACCTTCTGGGACCAGCCCTGGCCCTCGGACACCCGCCTCGACGCGCAGGGTCACCCCGACCTCCGCGGCTTTCCGACGCGCGCGTCGGTGGTGCGCGGCGTCGCCGAGGTGGCTTCGCTCCGCCGCCGCTGGAGCGCGCTGCCCGTCGCGTACTTCCGCTTCCGCGCGGCGCTCTCTCCGAGGAGCCTCGACGACGTGATCTCCGCGGGCGCCGCGAGCCCGCTCTTCTTCATCGACGTCGACCCCGCCTCTCCCGAGCGCGGGAGCTTCATCCCCACCGTCGCGCGCACCTTCAACGAAGACAGCTACCTCCCGCCGAACACCCTCGCGCTCGCGCCGCGCCCCGGCTTCGTGCTCCGCCCCGGCCGCAAGTACGCCGCCGTCGTGATGCGCGCGGCCAACGACGCGCAGGGCCAGCCCCTCGCGCTCGACCCGGACTTCGAGCGCATCAAGAGCGGCGCCTCTCCGGGCGACCGCGAGCGCGCCTACGTCGAGCTCTTCGCGCCGCTGTGGGAGACCCTCTCGATGCGCGGCGTCGACCGCGCCGACGTCGCCGCCGCGACGGTCTTCACCACGGGAGACCCCGTGGCCGACCTCGCGGACCTCGGCGACCGCGTGGTGGCCCGCTACGACGTCGACCTCACCGACCTGCGCCTCGCCGCGGGCGACTCTCCCACCACGCACCCGCGCTTCTGCCAGATCCTCGCGACGATGCGCCCGCCGCAGTTCCAGCAAGGCACGCCGCCCTTCAACACCGACGGCCGCTTCACCTACGGCGCCGACGGGATGCCCATGACCACCACCTACCCCACGGTGCCCACCTACGGGACCGTGCCGGTGGTCATCACCCTCCCTCGCGCGCCCATGCCCGATGGCGGGTGGCCGCTCGTGCAATACATCCACGGCTCGGGCGGCGTGAGCGCGCAGGCCGTCGACCGCGGCACGTGGCGCCCGCGCTCTTCCACCAACCCGTGCACCGGCGAGACCGACGAGTGGAACGGCGTCGTGGGCTGCAACACACCGGGTCAGGGCCCCGCCTACGTGCTCGCGCCGCGCGGCTTCGCGACGGCCGCGAGCGCGATGCCCGTGAACCCCGAGCGCCTCCCCGGCGCGACGGGGCTCGCGTACCTCAACTTCGCCAACCTCGGGGCCTTTCCGTTCACCTTCACCCAGGGCGTGCTGGAGCAGCGCTTGTTCGTTGAAGCGCTGGGGCGGCTGCGTATCCCTTCAACGTTGATCGCGCAGTGCACCGGCGCGTCGCTCCCCGCGGGCGCGACCGAGGGACGTCTCGACCTCTCCCGGCTCATCACCATGGGCCAGTCGATGGGCGGGATGTACACGAACATGGTCGGCGCGACGGAGCCCACCACGCGCGCGGTGATCCCCACCGGGGCGGGCGGATTCTGGGGCTACATGCTCCCGCAGACCGAGGTGCTCCCCGGCGTGGAGTCGCTCGTGGGGACGCTCCTCGGCACGCGTCAGGTCGCCTTCGCGCACCCGACGCTGGCCCTGTTGGAGCTCGCCTGGGAGACCGCCGAGCCCTTCGTCTACGTGCGCCGCCTCGCGGTGTCTCCCTTGCCGAACCACCCGGTGCGGTCGATCTACGAGCCCGTCGCGCGCGGAGACTCGTATTTCGCCTACCCCGTCTACGACGCCATCGCGGTGGCCTACGGGCACACGCAGGCGGGCCGCGAGGTGTGGCCCTCGATGCAGGCCGCGCTCACCCTCGACGGCCGCGGAGGGCTCGTTCCGTACCCCGTGATGAACAACCGCACGGGCGGCCCGATGATGACGCCGTACACGGGCGCGGTGGTGCAGTACGAGGGCGACGGGGTGTACGACCCGCACGCGATCTACTCGCAGCTCGACGCGGTGAAGTACCAGTACGGCTGCTTCGCGCAGTCGTTCGTGCGCACGGGCGCCGCGGTGATCCGCGACCCGATGGGCCACGCGGTCGACGACGCGTGTGAGTGACGGATGAGCGACGGAGCCGCGATGGAGCGCGCGCGCGCGATGGCCGCGGAGATGGCGACGGCGCTCGCGTCGCTGCGGTGTCGCGGGCACGTGGTCGCGGTGCACGGCGTGGATGAACCCAGCCTCGCGGTAGCGCGGCGCTTCATGGTGATGGAGCTGTGGGTGCCGTGGAGGGTCCCGCACGTGATGCTGGTGCCGTGCGTGCTCGCGGGCGAGCGCCCCGCGGTGGTGGTCGGCACGTGGGACCCGCGCGGCGTGGTGTTCGAGCAGACGGTCACGTCGAGCGAGGCCTTCGCGGCCGAGGTCGCGCGCGCGGCGGCGCGCCCGGTGAGCGCGGAGGACGAAGCGGCGCAGCGGAGGGAGCTCGCGGGGGCGGAGGGCGTCCCGGATCTGGAGAACGACGAGTTCTGGCCCGAGGTGCTCGCGAGGATGCTCGCGACGAAGGTCGACGAGGAGATGGGGACGACGTCGGGGTTGCCCGCGGCCATCGTCGCGCGCATCTGGCCCGAGCGCTTGGAAGACCTGCGCGAGCGAGCGCGGGGCGGGGAGGCGTGAGGAGGTTCGACGCCCTCCGTCGCGCCGGCGGCGTCGCCGTCGTGCAAGAGCCGGCGGAGGCGAGGTTCACCGGGACACCCGGCAACGCCCTCACCGCGGGCGTCGTCGACCACGCCCTCGCCGCCGTCGACATCGGCCCAGAGCTCGCGGAGCTCGCGGGCTTCAGCGCGTCGTAGCCGCGCGGCGATCCTCGCACGGCTCCGTTCGGGTGTAGCGTTCGCGGATGCGCCGACTCGCCGCGCGCGTCGCGGGGTGTGCCTCGCTCTTGCTGGCCGGGTGCGGCTCGGTGAACGACCGGCTCCTCGACGCCGGCGTGGTGCTCGCTGACATCGGCCCCATCGACGTGCCCGCGACGACGGTCACGCCCCCGCTCGACGCCTCGTGCGCCGACGACGCGCGCATGGGCGACGGGGCGTGCTCGACCGCCTCGCTCGGCGACGGGGCGGTGGTCGACGTCGCGCCGCCGCCTCCGTGCAACGAGGTGCGGTTCCGCTACGTCGACGACGCCGCGACGAGCGTGTGGCTGCGTGGAGGTGTGGCGCGGCCTTCGACGTCCGCCGATGGGCGCTCACCCTACTCAACAATCACTCCGAAGCGAGCGCACGTTCGTAGGCGGCGATCTCGTCACGCAGCGCCTCGTAGGCGGCGGCACACTCGCGACGGCGGAGCTCGCGATCCAGCGGAATCGGGCGGGGCCCGATGAGTTCCAGATAGACCCGCGCGAAGCCAAGAGGAGGATTGGGCCCAGGTTCGAGGAATACCTGCATCACGGCGACCGGCGTCGTGAACGTCAAGGGATCGGGAAGAGAGGTGGCGTCGAAGGGTGGCGGCTTGCCCCAGCTATTCCAGAACCAACCACTTGGGTCGCGAGTCGCTTCCGCCGGGAGATTTCTGTCATTGTAGACCGACAATTCGCCTATCGTTGGCGCCGACGCTTCGTTATATACCAACCGTGACCCGATGTACTTCCCCTGTGACGAGGATCGACCAAGCGTCGAGATTTCGTCTGGGAGCCACGGCGGGTCCCCTCGTTCCCCGTCATCGAGGAGTACCGTGCGCCATGCTTCAGATGAAACCGACCAGGAGCGCCACGCGTCGAGTTCAAGCTCGTGGAGTTGCAGGAGGCATGTAAGCGATGTGACTTCAACCGCACCGTAGAGCGCTACGTTTCTGGGCAGAAAACATTCACCATTGGAGACGTACCACAGTCTCGTCGATGCGATGTCCGTTTGGATCGAGGCGGCGAGCACCCCTTCATACTGAGCATCAGTAATTTCGCGCTTGTACTGCGTCGGCCCGATCGGAGCCTCGGGGGTGTGCACGAGTATCCAGGCCAGAAGCCTGCGGGCGGCGCTCTCCTCCACCGCACGGTGGACACGAACAACGTCTTCGTCACGCTGCATCGACGTGCGATCTACGGTGAGCGAGATCCGGTTGTCTGGATCTACGAGCGACACCGACACGTCCTTGAACATCGGCCCGGTGACTTCGAGGTCGAGGAACTTGCCGGGCTCGCCCGTGCGCCGACCTACGAGGGTCGTGATGCGTTCGATCTCCGTGACGAAGAAGCCATTGTGGTAGAGCTGGGCAAATTCCTCGTAGCGCCAGAAGACTTTGCAGCTGTCCGGAAAACGGACGAGGTGCCAACCCCCTTGAGTGCTCTCGTCCTGCGGCGCGTTGTTCTCTGTCGCAAGACTCTCGCCGTCTAGTATGTGAAGCACCGATGGACGCTGGAAGACGTACCATTCCGTCCACGGAGCTGCGTACGCGAAGGTCGTCGCAACGCCGGGGTGGAGTTCGTCGAGCGCCACCTCGGTCCCCACCGGACAATCGCAGACCTCCAACTCGATCATTTCAAGGTCCAGCGAGTAGACGAAGCGCAAGCCACGCGACTCGCTGACGTGGCGCGTCGTCACTCGCACCCGCGGGCCCAGCAGGAAGGCCGCGAGCGCGCCTACGCCGAACCGCCCGCTGCGCACGACGCGTGACTGACCGTCGTCGGTGTACCGCCGCTGCCACTCGTCGCTGCCTCGGAAGGACGCACCCACCGTGAGGAAGTAGCGAAGCACCGTGTCCTGGGTCATCCCGAGCCCGCGGTCGCTCACCACCACGGAACCGCTTCCTGACCGGTCGACCCGCACGACGACATCAGCGGGTTGGTCGCGAAACACACCGAGCCCGATGCCTGGATTCTGCGCCAGAAAGTCGTCCCTTTCACGGCAGGCGTCGACCGCGTTCTGCATCAACTCGCGAATGCCGATCGCGGGTGTGTTGCCATAGAGCGGCGCGACCAGGAGATTCAGCAGCTCGACGCCCGCCGTCTTGAGCTCCGCGCGGATCGGCACGTAGGGCCGCGTGTGATCTAGCTTATCGAGGTTCGAGCACACCCGCCTGAAGCGTAGCCCAAGGGGCGCTTCGTGGCGTCGGTGCTGCTGGCCGAGGATCGCCCAGCCCATGTCCACCGTGTGTTGGATCTCCGCGAGCAATTCCTGAAGCGTAACGTGCTCCGACGCGCGACGAGGCGTGGCAACCACGCGCAGCAACTCCGGATCCGCATGCTCCATAGAGACGCGCTTGACGACCCCACTATAGACGGTTATCTCGTCCGTCGACGGATGCACTCCACTGAACGCCAGCGCCGCAGAACCGCTCGTGATAGGAGCGCCGAAGTAATCGACCAACGAAAGTAGCACCATGACCAGCGCCGGGTGCCCCTCGGGCCATCCGAGACAGTGGAGTTCCTCGGATCGGAGCGCATCCAACCGGGTACGGAGGTCGCCGTCACGGCTCCGCAAGACCTGCAACAGCGCTTCTCCGCGATGCTCGGGCTGGACCCCCAGGAACTTCCGCGCGAAGTCTGCCGCGAGCCGCGGGTGATGGCGGCGGACAAACTCGCCGACGACGGCAGCTTGCTCGGGGGTCGTAATCGGCTCTCCAAACAGGGGCAGCGCGACCGGGTCGGGTCGACCGGTCAAGCGGGAGAGCGTCCTGCCGTCCATGCGTCGGACGTCACCGCGGTACTCCTCCCAGATGGTAGGCCAGGGCGGGTCTCCGGCTCCGCACGGTGGGAGCCGCAGGATTTCGCGGAGGTCACCTTCGCCAAGACTGCCGACAGCGGCGACGGACAGCACCGCGTGGATCAGCACACATGCATCCTCCGGGGTGACGACGTCCCAAGAGCTAGGGGCGACGAGCTCTGCCGCTACCCGAAGCAACACGTCGGCCTGCTCCATCGGGTCGAGTTCGACCGGAGAAACGGATGTTCCAACGCGCGCGGTGGCCCAGCGGGCGAACCTGGCAACCGCTGTCTGGACGTCGTCTCTCACCGCGCTTCCGACGAGGCGCTTCTCGATCTGGGACGGCAGCGCGACGGAGACGACGCTCTCCGCCGAAGCGACAAGGGCGTCCCGTGCTGCCTTGATCGAGGCGAGTTGCTCGTTCTTCGGGTGCTCGCTCACTGCGTACGCGAGAACGGCGTTGGTCTTCTCGGACCGGGTTGCTTCCTCCAGTAGTGAAAACCAGATCTGTTCCGCGCTGCCCTGGAACTCGATGCGTCTGACGTCCAGTTCCGCATCGGCGGCGACGCGGCGAGCATCGCGGGGCTCTGGATACAGCGTCACGAGGAGTCTTCGCAGGTTGGCGTTGTCGGAACCCGTGCTCATCGGCTCTGCAAGATACTCTGTTCGTTGGACTCGACGAAGATCGCACTCACGAACTCTTCACCGCGACGGGCCATGAGCCGGATTCGCTATCCCTTCGTCACCCCGGCGATGATGCGCTCGATGAGTATCCCCTCGTTGCGGAACCACGTCTTCCCGCTGTCGCCACCGGGCTCCGGCACCCAACCGCCGCTGTGGTGGAGGCCGACGAGGTTCCACTCCAGGTCGAAGACCGGCGATCCCGACGAGCCAGGCTGGGTGTCGGTCAGGTACTGCAGCCGTCCCTCCCCCGCGAAGGCCACCAGACGCGGCTCGATGGACACCATCTTCGGCCCGCCCAGCGGGTGCTGGATGATGTTGACCAAGGTGCCTGACGCCACCGCGCCCGCCTTCAGCGGGATCGGCTTCCGGCGCTCGCCGACGCCACCACCGACGGCCACGACGGTCCAGTCGTCCGCCTCGGAGGTCTGGAAGAAGCGGTCGGGCTCCAACGACACCACTTCCCCCGCGAGCGTGACGCCTGGTCGCGGCTCTTCGTGATCGAAGCGAGCCTTCGCCTTTGCCGCCTCCTCGCGGCTCCGTAGGACATGGTGGTTGGTCAACAGCCGATCACCGTCGATGAGGAAGCCACTGCCGAAAGCGCCGTCGCCGCACTCGACGCGCGCGACCGCCGCGGCGCGCTCCAGACCGAGCGCGAGGTAGCGCACCGGTACGAGGGTGTTGCGCGACCCGATGATCTTCTCCAGTTGCTGGACGGCCCGACCGCTTCCCTTCCATGTGTTGACGGTGGGGCCTTCGCGGAAGGTCGTCGGAGCGCCGTCACGCAATCGGGCAAGGGTCTCGTTGCCGCGACCCTCGTCACTGTCCAGAACATACTCGAACAAATGGTCAAGGAGACCGTGGTGCTGAGCCTTCTCCAAGATGGAGAAGAAGGTGTTCTCGGCCACGCCGCTGAAATCGATGATCGACGCCGGGAGCCCGACGTCCTTCACCAGTCGGCGCTGATCGATCTCGCGAGGAAAGGTTTCGGCGAGCACCCGGCGAAGGATGCGAAGTCGCTCTCGGGTCCAATCGGGCATGGGTCAGTTCCTTTGGAGAAGGGTGGCGAGTTCGGTGTTGAGTCACGGACCGTGAGACGTGGAAGGAGAGAAGGCCGAGGCGCAGGCCCGACGGAGGTCGGCGCGCTCGTCCCAAACGGTCCATGGCCGGATGAGTCGGCAGGCGTGGCGAAAACGCTCGTCGGCGTCGAGAGGCCAGATGTGAGCGGTGCCATCCCCGGAGGCGGTCACCACCCGCTGACCGTCCGGAGAGAAGCTCGCCGCGTTCACCGGGCCCGTGTGCCCCGAGAGGGTGACCAACAGTCGACCGCTCCCCGCCTCCCACACCCGCGCGCTCTGATCGTAGGAGGCAGTCACCACACGCTGCCCGTCCGGAGAGAAGTTCGCCGCCCTCACCGGGCCCGTGTGCCCCAGGAGCGGAAGACCTCGCTCCAATCGGGCTCCAGCGGATGTGATCGTCTGGTCTAATTCCGATCCGACGGTCAGCCCCTCTCGTTTCGCTTTCTCCCACACGACGAGAGCGTCGGCCGACGCAACGAGCACTTCTCCCGGCACGTTAGAGTCGAATCGCAGGAGGATGGCCCTTGCCCTCTCGGTGACCTCGTTGCCACGCACTCGCATCAGCGCTGCCGCGGTCTCTCGTTGGGCAGTAGATGCTTTTCGATAGAGCGCCACCATGACGAGCAGCGCGACCGCAAGCGCCAGCGACACTCCAGCGATCGCAGCTATGCGCAGACGATTCCGACGCGCTTCGGCAGACTGCGCCGCGCTGAGGTACTGCCTTTCGACCAGAAGCAGATCCTCTCGCTTCGATGCCCACTCTGACAGCTCGCGCAGCTCTGGTCCGCGCAGGAGCCAATCCTCCTGCTCGGTGTCCGCCCACTTCTGGGCGCGCGACAGGTAGGGTCGATCCCGCAATTGCCGCGCGATCCAAGCCTGACCAAGCACCGAGGCGAAGATGGCGTTCCGCGGCCGCAAGCGACCGTCCCGGAAGCTCACCACCCCGCTGATCCGCAGCGCAAAGTGGTCGTCATTCGCCGTCACGACCTCAATGCCGTCCTTCGCTGTCAACACCCGCTCGTAGAGTTCGAGCAGACGATCCCTCTGGTCTTCCGTGATCGCCCCGCTGCCATGCGCAAAGCGCAGATCGGTCTCTCGCAGGATCGTGTCCTCCACCAGCCCGTTGGCGAGATAGATCCGTTCGACCAGTTCCTTCACCGCTGAGGTCTCATCCGCTGCGTTCGGTCTTCGGGTCACCAGCGCATGACACAAGCGCTGGGTCATCGATGGATGGCCCTGTGTCCACTCGTACACGGCGTCCAGGTAGGCATCCGGTTTCCCGGGCAGGGTAGCGAGCCCCTCCGCGAGCGGTGCGAGCTCCGCGCGCGAGAAATCATCCAGAGTGACCACAGAGCCCGTGACCAGTGTTCCCGCTCGCCGTGGGTCTCGCACCAGCTCCCCCGGCGTTGCTACGCCCAGAACGCAGAAGGTCAGAGTCGACCACGCCTCTTGGGTCGCCCGTCCGTTGCTGACCTCTCGGATAAGTCCAAAGAAGTCGTCACGTTCGAAGGGAAGCGACAGTGTCCGGTCGATCTCGTCAAGGAAGACCACCGTCGGGGTGTCGCGACAGGCGACCTGCTCTCGCAAGAAGGCGCGGAAGCGCTCATGCGCCGACAGGCTTTCGCGCGACCAGACTGCCTCCAGTTCTCCTCCCAGACTAGCGACTTCGGAGATGCGTGTCGCGACCGTGAAGTACCACATGGACCTGACGTCATCGCCGTCCTCCACCGAGTCGATGCCGAGGCTCGAGAGGTCGACGGAGAAGGTCCGCACCCCCGCGTCCTGCAGCGCTCGCTCCGTCCGTGCGCGCAGGCTCGACTTGCCCGTCTGCCGAGGCGCGAGCACCGCGCAGAACTCACCGCGAAGCAGGCGCTTTGGGAGCTCCGTGTCTGCCTCGCGTGGCAGGTAGAACGCGCCTGCGGCGAGTTCTAGCCCCTCCTGGAAGATCGGCGGCTCGGGCACCGTCATGGCCGCAGCAGGTGACGCAGCAGGCCGTAGCGGAGCACGTGCTGCTTCCTCGTCGCTTCCCAGCGGAGGAAGCCCGCGGCGTGGAGCGCCTGGAAGTCATCGACCTTGTCAGGTCCTTTCCCGGTCTCGGCGACGTGGCGCAGGGTCTCCTCCAACTGGTGCTCCTGGAGGTGACTCTTCAATGTGCTCAGGTGCGTCGAGAACAGCCCGTCGTACTCGTGACAGCGATCGAGCACCGCTCCCACCGACGCCCTCGTCTCGTAACAGTGGAAGAGGAGTTGCTGCACCAAACGCGGATGACCTCCGAGCAACTCGTGTACTCGGTCGAGGTCTTGTCCCGTCCACAACAACCCGTGTCGTTGGGCGAGGGTCAACACGTCGGCGATGCTGAGATCAGGCAAGGAAATCGGATCAACGTTCAGCGGAGAGGCTTTCAGATCACGCTTCCAAAGCGAGGGCGTCGTCGAGTAGCCGACGAGCAGCTGTAGCCGATTCCACGGGGGAGCCGTGTCGTTTCCGAGAGACCGTAGCAAGCTGAAGAAGGGGGCCGCCGCCGGAACCGACCAGATCCAGTTGGGCACGTCGACCATGAGCATGGTCGATTGATCAGTGCGGTTCAGTTCCACCCTGAGGGTATGACGGAGGTTCTCTGCGGGCGGCAATTTCCTGTTCCACGCCTCAGCGATCTCCGCCGGGGAGCGTCCAGCAGAGCGCAGGATCGAGACGACCGCAGCCGCGAAGAAGTCTCTCTGCCTCGGGGTCTCAACCAACTCCGTCAACTCCAGGAACTGGCGAGGCGTCTCGGTCGCCTGGAGCCGCGCTCGGATGCGTCGCAGAAACCACGTCCGCCCGTGGCCGTCCGGCGTCACCACCACGATGGTCGCCTTCGTCCCGCGCGCGCGAGAGAGCACCTGCTCTGTGACCTCGTGTCGGCCGACATCCCAAGCGGGCTCGTAGAGCGATCCGGGCGGGATCGGTACGAGGGCCTGCTCCCTTCGCTCCCACTCCGTGGGTAGTCGGATCTGAGTCACGTACGCCGGCAGCGCCTCCCGTAGGTGTCCGAACAGTCCTTCGGTGCGGTTGGCTGCGTAGGCGAGCGCCAGGGCGTTCTCCCACCAGTCCACCGGCGGTCCGTCGAGGTCGAGCGTCGCGAGGGACATCCCCATGTCGCGGAAGACCATCTTCACCCGGCTGCGATCGTGGATCTGGTCGCCCAGCAGATGGCAGAGTTCTCGTAACGTCGTCATCCGCAGGCGCGCTCCTCCCCCGCTCTCTACGCGGGCGCATCCTCGTCGCTACACCAGCGGGTGCGCGCTCGACAAGGCGGAGCCGTCGCGGACGATCACTGCCCCGCATCCGAGGGCGACCAGGAAGCGACAGCGTCCTCCGCCCGATCGGTGCCGTCGCACACGTCGCCCTCGACGGCATGGCGCACGATGTGGGGCTCGCAGAGTTCATCGGCGACCTACCCCGGTGCGAGCGCTCGCTGACAACGAGCTGGCGGCCCGTCCCGCAAAGGAAGCCATCCCGCCGACGCAGCGCGATCGTGTGGCGCGCGCTGACGGGCGGAGGCTCACCCGCTCGGGTCGAGCAAGCGCTCGCGCATCGCCCGCGCGGCCTCGGTGGAGGTCGGGAACCACCGCTCGATGAGCGCCGCCCACGCGCGCCGCTCCGCGCGCCGCGGCACGACGGCCGCGAGGAGACCCTCGCCTTGCGAGAAGAAGGGGTTCTCCGTCCCGTCGTCGAGGTACCAGCGCTGCGCGTGCTCGTGGAGGTCCGTCAGCGTACGGCGCGCGCCGTCGAGGGCGTCGTCGGTGGGCGTCGCGCAGAGCAGCGCGCCGACCGTCGCGAGCACGCGCTCCCGCGGGTCGACGCGGCGACCTCGCTCCTCGTCGCAGAGCGCGGCGACGAGCGGCACCACGCCGTCGCGCCCGTACGCGTCGCGCAGCGCGAAGCCGTCGGCGAGCACG
The DNA here is from genome assembly GCA_041389825.1 of Polyangiales bacterium. Classification (GTDB taxonomy): domain Bacteria; phylum Myxococcota_A; class Polyangia; order Polyangiales; genus JAEYZO01. The sequence goes on from JAWKRC010000005.1 coordinate 243,377, forward strand.
GCCGCGAGCGAGGCCGCGAAGGAGACGTCGCGCGCGACGCCCGCCCCGAGGAGCTCGAGGGAGCCCGCGAGGAGCGAGAACCAGCGGTGCGCCTCGGAGCGCGCCGCGCAGGCGTGAGCGAGGGAGAGGTTCTCGGTCACGGCGAAGCTGGTGAGGCGGAGGGCGCCCTCGCGGTCGCGCTCGAAGAGCGCAGGGGCGCCGCCGCGGAGGACGCGCGCGTAGGCGTGGACGTAGTCCGCGGTGCCGGGGTCGTTCATCACCAGCGACGGCAGCGCGTCGAGCGGCACCGCGGCGCGCGCTCGCTCGAAGAGCGCGTGGAGGGCGGGGCGGTCACCGTCGTCGCGCGCGCGCACCGAGGGAGCGTCGCCCGTCACGCGCGAGCGGGGAAGGGGCTCCGCCCGCTGCGCGAGGCCACCTCGGCGACGTCGCCCGCCTCGACCCGTCGCACCGTCACGTCACTCATCGGTGAAGCCCTATCGCTCCATCACGTAGGCGCCCGGCGCGTCGCAGAGCGCCTCGTAGCCCGGCGCGCCCACGCGCGGCGGCGCGACCTCGCCGTGAGACTGCGCCGAGAGCCACGCGTCCCAGGCCACCCACCACGAGCCCTCGACGGGGGCGACGGTCTTCACGAAGGTGTCGGGGTCGGTGTACGTGTCGGTCGCGCGCGTGAGCTTCGTGCGAAAGCGCCGTCCGCGGTGGCCGGGCTCGCTCACGATGCCCGCGTTGTGACCGCCGCTCGTGAGCACGAAGGTCACGTCGCCGCGCACCAGCCGGTGGACCTTGTAGACCGAGCGCCAGGGCGCGACGTGGTCCTGCTCGGTGCCCACGACGAACATCGGTACGCGCAGGTCGCTCAGGCTGATCGGGCGCGCGCCGACGAGGTACTTGCCCTCGGCGAGCTCGTTCTGGAGATAGAGCTGCCGCAGGTAACGGGAGTGCATGCGGTAGGGCATGCGCGTGGGGTCGGCGTTCCACGCCATGAGGTCGTTGAAGACGTCGTCTTCGCCGAGGAGGTAGCGGCGCACGCCGCGCCCCCACTGCAGGTCCCCCGCGCGCAGCGCGACGAAGGCCCCCACCATCTGACCGGCGTCGAGCACGCCCCGCGCGCGCATCGACTCGTCGAGGGCCGCGAGCTGCGGCTCGTCGATGAAGACGCTGAGCTCCCCCGCGTCGCGGAAGTCGACCTGCGCGGCGAAGAGCGTGACGCTCGCGAGGCGGTCGTCGTTGTCGCGCGCCATCGCCGCCGCCGCGATCGCGAGGATCGTCCCCCCGAGGCAGTAGCCCGTCGCGTGGACCTTCTCTCCCGGCACGATGGCCTTGATCGCGTCGAGCGCGGCCATCACCCCCTGCGAGAGGTAGTCGTCCATGCCGAGATCTCGGTCCGCCGGCCCGGGGTTCTTCCACGAGATCATGAAGACCGTGTGGCCGCGGCTCACGAGGTATTTCACCAGCGAGTCGCCCGGCATCAGGTCGAGGATGTAGTACTTCATGATCCACGCGGGCACGATGAGCACCGGCTCCGCGTGCACCGTGGGCGTCTCGGGGGCGTACTGGATCAATTCCATCAACGGCGTGCGGTGCACGACCTTGCCTGGAGTGACGGCGACGTCCTTTCCGACCTCGAAGCCCTCGATGGGCTCGATGGGCGCGCGGGTGATCGTCCGCTTCGCGTCTCGATAGAGGTGCTTCGCGCCGCGCAGGAGGTTCCTCCCGCGCTCCTTCACGGTGCGGTCGATGACCTCGGGGTTGGTGACGAAGTTCGCGGGCGACGTGGCCTCGCTCGCCTTCGCGAAGCCGAAGGCCACCATGTCTTCGTGGTGCTTCGAGACGCCGGGCACGCTCGTGGCGGCCTCGCGGAGCCACCCCTCGGAGACCAGGTACGACTGGCTCATCACGTTGAAGGGCCAGCGCTGCCACGAGGGCGCCGCGAAGCGCCGGTCGGTCTTCGCGGGCGGGGTCGCTTCGAGCCCTAGCGTCGAGGCGACGGCGTACTGGGCGAGCTTGACCCCGCCGGTGATCGCGCTGCCCGCGAGCGAGAGCTGCTTCGACGGCGCGAGGGCGAGGTGCGCGCCCCAGTCGGCGTAGGCGAGGGCCCACGCGGTCGGTGAGGTGCCCTGCATCACGCGCACGCGCAGCCCGTGGACGCGGTCGAGCGCGCCCGCGATCGCGCCGGTGGTGGTGGTGCGCTGTGCCTCGTCGTCGCTCGTCTTCGCCATGGAGACTCTCATCGCTGTAGGGAGCCGAGACTCTCACCCGCGACGCGGCCTTCTCAAGCATTGTTTGGGCTTGATTTCATTGCGGTGGTGTGGGTCGCGCCCATAGGTTCCGCGTACACCAACCAACACCGCGCGGGAGCGATGGGGAATCGCTCGGCGCGAGGAGCATCGACCTATGTCTCGTGCCACGGATACCTCTGTCTCTCGCTCTACGTGGGGCGCCGCGCTCGTGCTCCTGCTGGGCACCGGCTGCGGCTCGAGCGACACGACCCCCGACGCGCAGCCCGTCGCGGACGCGGCCACCACGCCCGACGTGCAGACCACGCCCGACGTGCAGTCCACGCCCGACGTGCAGTCCACGCCCGACGTGCAGTCCACGCCCGACGTGCAGTCCACGCCCGACGTGCAGTCCACGCCCGACGTGCAGACCACGCCCGACGTGCAGACCACCACCGACGCGACCGCCACCGACGCGACCACTACGAGCGACGTCGCGATGATGGCCGATGTCCCCGCGACCGACGCCGCCGTGGACGCGACCACCGCGGCCGACGCCACCGCCGACGCCGCCGTCGACAGCGGGACCGCTGACGTTCCGCCTCCGCCGCCGCAAGCGCACCTCGGCCTCGTGCGCTCGAACATCGGCACCGTGTACAGCGTTGGTTCAGGCGTGGTCACCGCCGGGGGAGGCGGGACATGGGACACCTGCCCGACGGGCTTCTCGGCGGTCGGCCGCGACTTTCAAGCCAACGGCTTCTGGCTCTGCGCCGCGACGGAGTTCGCGGAGCGGCGCTTCTATGTCGGCAACGTCGTCGGCGGGGTGAGCGCGTTCTGGAGCCTCCAGCGCGGGAACGTCACCGCGCGGGGCGCGGGCACGCGTGACGGGTGCACCACGAGCTCGACGCTCATCGGCCGCAGCGGCGACGCCACCGACGGGTTCTGGGTCTGCATGGACGCGGCGATGCTCGGCCGCTACTCGCGCACCTGGGAGTTCAACACCGACGGCAACCTCGCCGGGTGGACGCCCAACGGCATGCCCGCGATCTCCGTCCGGTCGGGCGTGGTCAGCTACACCGACACGGGCCCCGACCCCTACCTGGTCTCCGCCGACGACCTCAACCTCGACGCGTCGGACTCGCTCATCTACGTGGGCCTGCGCGTCGGGCCGGCGAGCACCGAGGCGCGGCTCTTCTTCGTGCCTTCTGACCGGCCCGCGTCGAGCTTCAGCATGGCGAACTCGGTCGCCGCGACGACCCTCGGCAACGACACGGCCAGCCGCGAGGTCGTCTTCGACATGCGCACCCACCCCGAGTGGCGCGGGACGATCCGGCAGATCCGCTTCGACCCCGGGACGGTGCCCGGCACCTACGAGATCGACTACATCCGGGTGCAGTCGCCCACGGTCCGACGGCTCGACCCCCACTGGACCTTCGCCGCGAACGCAGAGGGCTGGACCAGCACGCGCGGCGTCCTGACCTGGCTCGACGGTGTCGTCACGCACCAGGTGAACATCAACGACGCGTGGATCGAGAGCGGAGAGATCATGGTCCCCGCCGTCTCCCGCCCGCGGTTGCGCATGCGCGTCCGCAACGGGCTCTCGGAGACCACCGGCGAGGTGTTCTTCGCCACGAGCGCCGCGCCGGGCTTCGTGCAGGCGCGGTCGGTGCCGTTCCGGATGATCGCGAGCGACAGCGGGTTCCGAGAGTACGTCGCGGACATGTCCACCAACCCCGCGTGGACGGGCACCGTCACGAGGCTCCGCGTCGACTTCGGGAGCACCTCACGCGGCAACGTCGACATCGACTGGATCGGCCTCGACGAGTGACCGCCGCGGCGCTGCGCTCGGGCTTCGGGGCGATGGAACCACGATATCGTCGCTCCGTGACGCCCGAGCTCCTCCGCCGCGAGGCGGCCCGCAGCCGCGAGGACGAGGCCGCCTTCGACGCCTTCGCCGCCGAGGTCGGAGCGCAGTTCGCGGTGTTCGCCAGCGCGGTGCTCCTCTTCGGCACCCTCGCGTGGTGGCCCCTCGACGCCGTCGTCTGGCCCGAAGACCGCTACGCCACCGCCTTCTTCTGGCTGCGCGTGCGCGCCTCGACGGTCGAGCTCCTCTCGCTCGCCCTCTTCGCCGCCTCGGCCCGCGCGCGCCAACGCTCCCTCGTCGTCGCGCCCGCGATGTACGTGCTCTTCGTCGTCGCCATCGGCTACTCCCTCGGCGAGCTCGGAGGCCCCGACCTCACGTGGCTCGCCGACGCGGCGCTCGCGGTCCTGCCGCCGGTGCTCCTGCCCCTGCGGCTGCGCGCGCGGCTGGTCGTCACCGGGGCCGTGGCGGCGGCGCTCCTCGGGAGCTTCTTCCTCCCCTTCGCGGCGAACCGCGCCGTGCCGACGGCCTCGGCGCAGGTGGCCTTCCTCGCCTTCGCGTCGCTGAGCTCGGTGCTCGCCGGGGAGCTCGCCACGCGGCTCACGCGCCAGAACTTCTTTCAGAAGCGCGAGCTCGACAAGGCGAACGCCGCGCTCGCGCGGCTCACCGACGACCTGTCGCTGCGCGTGGCGGAGCAGACCCAGGAGCTGCGCGACCTCGCGCTCCACCTCGAGCGCGCGCAGGAGTCCGAGCGACGTCGCATCGCGCGCGAGCTGCACGACGACTTCGGCCAGCGGCTCACCGCGATGCGCCTCACCCTCGCGCGCGTCGAACGCCGGGTGGGGGAGCGCGACGACGACCTGCCCGAGCTCTTGAACGACCTCTCGGCGCTGGTCGACGGCGCCTCGGGCGCCACGCGGGATTTCGTCTCCGAGCTCCGGCCGCGCGTGCTCGACGACTACGGGCTCGTCGCCGCGGTCGAGTGGCTCTGCGAGCGGGTGCGCGCGAGGGAGGGGATGCGGTGCGACCTCACGGTGTCGCCGGGCTTCCCCGACGGCGTCGCGCTGCCCGACCCCGAGAGCGCGCTGTGCCTCTTCCGCGTGACGCAGGAGGCCACGACGAACGCGCTCAAGCACGCGCGCGCGAGCGCCCTCGACGTGTCGCTCTCCGTCGAGGGGGATGTCTACTCCGTCACGGTGCGCGACGACGGCGTCGGCTTCGACCCCGACGCCCACGCGCAGGGCTTCGGCCTGCTGGGGCTGCGCGAGCGGCTCCGCGCGGTCGACGGGACCCTCTCCCTCGACGCGCGCCCGGGGCGGGGCACGCGCGTGACGGCGGCCCTGCGCGCTGCGCCGACCGCCCCGGAGGAGCCGTCATGACCAGGGTCTTCGTCGCCGACGACCACGCGGTGGTGCGCTGTGGCGTCTCGGTCGTGCTGCGCGAGCTCGGGGGCTTCGACGTCGTGGGCGAGGCCGAGGACGGGCGCCAGGTGCTCAACTCCCCGCTGCTCGCCACCTGCGACGTGCTGGTGCTCGACCTCTCGCTGCCGAAGGTGAGCGGCCCCGAGGTGCTGCGGCGGGTGAAGGCCGCGCACCCCTCGCTCGCGGTGGTGGTGCTCTCGATGCACCCCGAGGATCAGTTCGCGCGCCGCGCGCTCGCCGACGGAGCGTCGGCCTACGTGTCGAAGGAGCGCCCGCCTTCAGAGATCATCGCGGCCGTGCGTCGCGCGGCCGAGGGCGTTCGTGACGAAGCGGTCGTGAGAGACGCCCCCGCGAGCGGGGCCGCGCCGCACGCGACGCTCACGCGCCGGGAGCACCAGATCTTCATGCGGGTCGTGCAGGGCGCCCCCGTGGTCGACATCGCCGCGGAGCTCGACGTGAACGCCTGCACGGTGAGCAACCACCTCGCCAACGTGCGCAAGAAGCTCGGCGTCACCACCGTCGCCGACCTGGTGCGCTACGCCATCGCCGAGGGGCTGATCGAGGCCGTGCCGGGCGCGACGACAGAGGGTCGACCGACAGAGGAAGACTGAGCGAGCCGCGCGGCGACGATCAGCGGGCGTCGGCGTCGGCGAGCCACGCGGCGAGCGCGGCGGGGTCGAGGTCGATCACCACGTCGCCCAGCCGCTCGGGCCCCAGCGTGCCCAATCGTTCACGCAGCCGCTGCGCCTCGAACGCCGCGAGCGGGCGCGCGAGCCTGCGCTCGAACTGATGCACGATCGGCGCGAGGCCCCGCGCTTCGCCCCTCGCCTCACCCCTCGCCTCACCCCTCGCCTCGCCCCTCTGGTAGGGCCAGGAGCGTTCGATCAATCCCTCGTCGACGATAGTCATGAGCCACTCCCTGACGTTGGGCTTCGCGGCTGTCGATTCTGCCACGACGGTCATCGCCGTCACCACCTCGACCAGCTCGCCCTCGTCTCGCGCCTTCCGCCTCGCCGCGTCGAGGGCCAGCGGCAGCGTCGCGGGCGACGCGTCGCGCACGAGCGGGGCGAACACCAGCCACAAGAGGCTCCCTCGCGAGACCAGCTCGGCCACCGTCGACTGGTAGACCGGGTCGACGCGGAAGCGCGCTCCCGAGAAGGGCTCTCCCCGCGGAGACACCCGGTGCCTCCCCCATGAAGGCCACGGCGCCTCGCGCCCCGACAGCAGCACCACCGTGCTCGAGATGGGGGCCCGTCGCAGCGCGTTGCGCGCGTCTCGCTGCGCCAGCGTGAGCAGCGCCTGATACTCGTACACGCGCGCGGCGGTGTCGCGGGTCCACTCCCACTCCCACTCGACGTGCAGCCAGCGACGGCGCCCCTCGACGCGCACCGACAGCACCCGGTCGAGGCGCCGCTCGCTCGCGGCCACCTGCGTGTCCTGCCACGACTCCACCTCGAAGGAGGCCTGCGCGCCCAGCACGCCCCGCGCGTAGGCGTCGGGCATCCGTTGGGCGACGTGGCGGAGCGTGATGTCGAGGTCTCCCAACGTGGCCTCCGGCGGCAGGGGCGACCGATCGGTCCCACGCGAGGAGCGATCGGGGGCGCGCGTTCCGCGGGAGAGCTTTCGCGCTGGTTGGCCCCGCGGTCGTGGTGAGCGGCGCTCAGCGCAATCGAAGGGCCAAGGGAAACCCGACGGGGAAATGCCTTCGACCCCCGAAGGGTGACGACGTGCTCAAGGGTGCCGGGGGTGGCGAAGGTGGCGGCGGGGGTGTGGGAGGCAGGGGCTCTCCGTCAGGTTCCAAAGGGCGGCGCATCGAGGGCGCTGTGCCGTCCGTCTGCGACCACGCCGTCGCTGGCCTCGACCCGGTCCACGGCGACCACTCGCTTGGGCCGTGACCGCTTTCGCCTCGGACAGCGTTCCCTTGGTTCCCGATCGGCGACCACCTCCAGGGTCGTCAGCGACGACCCTCACCCTGTCACCGACGACCTCAGGGTCGTCAGCGACGACCCTAACCCTGTCACCGACGACCTCAGGGTCGTCAGCGACGACCCTAAGCCCCCTCGGCGAGGACCCTGACCCCGTCGCCGACGACCTTCGCCCGCGCTCACGACGCGCTCATCGCCGGGCTCCGCGGCGCGCTCGGCCTCGTGAAGCGAACGAAGTGAAGCCCTCGGACGAATTCCTGTCCGAGATCGGCCTCTCGACTCACTAGCCCTTTGTCCCCCACGCGGTCCCCGCTTCCCACAACGCCTCTCACGAAGGAGTCGAGCCATGTCCAAGCCGATGCCCAAGCCCAGGGAGCCCAAGGCTCCCGGCCCCTGTATCGACACCACGCCCGACAAGGCCATCGACGCGATCCGCGCGTCGGCGGTGGTCGAGCCGGCCGCGATCCCGGAGCCGCCCGCGACCTTCCGCGGCGCGCCCATCGGGACGCGCAACCAGTTCATCGAGTGGGTCGCGGAGCCCGACCGGGCCGAGCTCTCCCACGCCGCCGACGAGCTCCAGGAGAACCCTGCGCAGCTCGCCGACGACCTCGGTCGCCGCGCTCCCGACGTCACTACCGTCTCCGAGCTCCAGGAGCGGGTGCGCACGTCGGGCTCGTCGCTCGCTCGCCTCGAGGCCCTCATCCAGGCCACGAAGCAGCAGCACGAGGTCGCGCTCTCGGACCTGAGCCGCATCGTGCGACGCGTCGCCGAGCGGGTGCAGTTCGACGGCGACGACGACCCCGCCCTCGCGCGTCGCTACCCCCTCACCATCGCCTACGCCTCACGGCGCGGTGAGATCATCGCCGAGGGGATGGAGCGCGCCCGCCGCCAGCGCGAGGCGAAGGCGGCGAGCGACAAGCCCGCCCAGCCCAAGGCCTGACCGACACCAGCGACGCACCGCCCGATCGCGGAGGAGAAGGGGACCTCTCCTTCCGCGATCGGGCGACGTCTATTTCGGGTATCGCCTTCTCTCGGCTCGGGTCACGGCCGCCACCACCGCCGCGTCCGCTCCGCCTCAAGCGCTGAACGCGAACTGGCCTAACGCCCGACGGCCTTCTTGATCTGCGCGCCGATCGCCTTCCCGTGCGCGCGCCCGTCGAAGGCCGACGTCGCGAGCTCACGCGCCGCGGCGCCCTCTCGCGCTCTCCGCTCGGGGTCGCTCGCGTAGGCGAGCATCGCCGCGGTGAGCGCAGGAACGTCGTGCGAGCGCAGGAGCGCGCCGGTCTCTCCGTCGCGCACCATCTCGGCCACGCCGCCGACGTCGAAGGCGATCACCGGGAGGCCGTAGGCCATGCCCTCGATCACCGTGCGGGGGAGTGGATCGGGGTACACCGAGGGCAGCACCACCACGTCGAAGTCTTCGAGCGCGGGCCGCACGTCGTCGGCGAAGCCGGGGAAGTGAAACCGCCCTTCGAGCCCGAGCTCGCGCACCAGCGCGCGGCACTCGCCGAGGTGGTCGCCGGGGATGTCGGCGGGCGTGTCTCCGATCACCACCGCGTGCACGCGCGACGCGATCTCGGCGGGGGCCGTGTCGATCAGCGCGCGCGTCGCGCGGATCATCTCGGGGTAGCCCTTGCGCGGCAGCACGCGACCCATGCTCCCGAACACGATCGCGTCTTCGGGGACGAGCGCGCCGCGGAGGTTCCCCTCGACCGCGCCCTTGCGGAAGCGCTCGGTGTCGAGCGCGTTGTGCACCACCGCGACCTTCTCCCGCGCGTGCGGGAAGAGGCTCGCCGAGGCCTGCGACACGCACACGATGCGCGAGACCGCGCGCGAGCCCGAGAGGGCCTTGTGGAGCGCGCGCACCGCGGGCGGGATCGACGTGTAACGGACGTGCCAGAGCGCGGGCACGCCCGAGGCGAGCGCGGTGAGCCCGCCGACGAAATCCGCGGTGGTGCCGTTGCAGTAGATCAGGTCGACGCGCCGGTCGCGGAGGAGCCTCGGGAGCGTCGCGAGGAGCCTCGCGAAGCGCGCGGAGTTCACGCCCAGCCGCGCCGCGCGCACGGGGAGGGGCGCGTCGAGGTCGTCGCGTTCCACGGGTCGACGCAGGGGCTGCACGGGGTTCTCGACGAGGTCGCCGTCGATGACGATCTCCTCTGTGCAGCCCGAGTCGCGCAGGAGCGTCGAGATCACGTCTTCGCGCGGGAGCAGCACGAGCCGCCGCACCTCGGCGGGGTCGAGGAAGCTCAGGATCGCGTGCAGGCTCCGCCCCGGCCCCCCGTTGCGCGCGGTGTCGTTGAGGAACAGCACGGTGATGGGCGCGGTCACGGCGTCTCGTCTCCTCGGCGAAGCACCCTCAGCGCCGCGGGCAGGAGCAGCATCGCCGTCGCGATGCACGCGAACTCGCCCGCGATGGCGTACAGCCCGAAGGACTGCAGCGCCTGGTTGTCGGCCACGGTGAGGGAGCCGTACCCGATGATCGTGGTGATGGAGCAGAGCGTGACGGCGCCGCCCACCGAGCGCAGGGCCTCGGTGGTGTCGCCGCGGGTGAAGCGCAGGCGGTCGTAGAGGTTCACCGCGTACTCGACGCCGATCCCGAAGGTGAGCGCAGCGCGACAGCTTCAGAGTTTCAGTCGCACGCCGAGCCAGGCCGCGCCCCCGACCGTCAGCACCACGCCGCAGAGGAGCGAGCCCAGCACCGCCGCCGCGGGCTTCGCGCGCCGCGTCGCCAGGATCACGATGAGCACCACCGCGATGAAGGCCCCGAAGGTCGCGCGCGGGCCGTCGACGCCCATCGCCTGCACCATCTCGGCGAAGACCGTCGAGCGGCTCACCGTGGGCACGGTGCGCCCGTCGGGCAGTCGGAGGTTGCGGGTGAGGTTCGCGACCACCATCAACTGCCGCCCGTTGCTCGGGCTGAACGAGGGCTTGTAGTAGACGAAGATGGGCGTCCCGAAGGTGCCGTCGCGCTCGGTGAAGGGCTCGCGAACGAGCGCTGGGAGGTCCTCGGGGCGGGGCGCGCGGAGCGACTCGGGCGGGCGCCACTCGCGCGCGGTGGCCTGGTCCTCGGCGTTGAGGCTCGGCATGAGCGCGTCGATGTGCTCGCGCATCCGGGCGAGGATCTCGAGCTTGCGCGCGACCACGGGAGGCGCGCCGCCGAGGCGGTCCCACGCCGTCTCGACGCGGTCGACGTAGCGCCCGCCGGTCATGCGCTGGTCGCGCGCCTTGAGCGCGGCGGAGAGGTCGAGCACGTCGCTGAAGCGGTCGGCGAGGAGGATGTCGGGGGAGCTGCCGCGCGCGGTGAAGATCCGGTCGGCGCGCGAGCTCCACGCGTCGGCGCCCGACCGTCGGCTGCCGCGCGATCCGAGGCGCGAGAAGTCGTACTCCCACGGGTCGCGCAGGTACGACGGCAGCTTCACCGCGGCGAGCACGGTGAGCACCACGCCCGCGGCGAGGATCGGCCACGCGAAGCGGTCGGTGAAGCGACCCACCGCGCCCGCGACGCGACCCGGCGCGCGCGGCGTCGTCGCCGTCACGCGCGGCCCGCGGACGCGCTCGCGCAGCCGCTCGTAGAGGGCCACCGACGCGGGCACGCTCACGAAGGTCGCGCACCAGCAGAAGATCATCCCCGCGGCGCCGATGCGGCCGAACTGAGAGAAGCCGCGGAACGAGGTGAGCATCAGCGAGCCGTAGGCGCCCGCGGCGGCGAGCGAGGCGAGCTGCGTCCCCGAGCGGCAGGTGACGGCGGCGTCGCGCAGGGCTAAGTCGAGGTCGTCGCCGAGCGCGCGGCGCTCGCGGTAGCGCGCGAGGTAGACGATGCCGTAGTTGATCCCGTTGCCCGCGATGATCGACCCGAGGAAGGCCGTCGACGCGTTCACGTAGCCGAAGGCCGCCATCGCGAGCGCGCCCGCCATCCCCACGCCCGTGAGCATCGGCAGGCCGATGTGCGGCAGCGACGCCCCCGAGCGGAAGAACACCACGATGCTCACGAGGATCAGCAGGATCGCGATCCCCGAGGACTTCACGGCCTCTTCCTTCAGCGCGTCGCGCTCCGCCGCGGCGTTGGGGATGTCTCCGCCGAAGCCCACCTGCATCGCGGGGTGAAACGTTCGCGGGTTCGCGCGGTCGACGATGCCGCGCACCGCGCGCAGCAGTCGGTCGCTCGTCGCGTCGCCCGTGCCCGTGCTCGGCGCGCGAATGACGATCGCGTACAGGCGCCCGTCGTCGCTGCGGAAGTACCCCGTCGGGAACTGGTCGGCGTCGCGGAGCTGCGCCTCCACCCGGCGACGGAACTTCGCGAGCGCCGTCTCGTTCGGCGGCGGTGGGGGCTCGGGCGTCGCTCCAGGCGCGCTCCGTCGCGCCTCGACCTCGGCGCGGTCGCTGCGCGCGGCGCTGCACGGCTCGTCGTCGAGGGGCTCGAAGCCTGGCACCGCGCTCTCCCTCGCGCGGCGGAGCTCGCACTCGGCCTCTTCGAGGTCGCCCACGCCCGCGAAGAGCCAGCGCCGCTGCATGTAGAAGCGACGGATCTCTTCGGGGCCGTGCTCCACCGTGCGCACGAGGCTCCGCGGGAGCGCGCGCAGCGGAGGCTCGACGGCGTCGATGAAGCGCCGGTTGGCCTCTGCGTCTGGGCTGTCGACCACCACGAAGAGCGTCGCGCTGCCGCCGCCCAAGCGCGCGAGCGCGCGACGGAGGAGCCGCGCGCCCTCGCTCTGGCTGGGCAGCAGCTCGATGAAGTCTTCGCGGAAGTCGAGTCGAGACGCCGCGAGGAGCGAGAGCGCGAGGAGCGCGAAGGTGGCGAGGAGGACGCGCACGGGGTTGCGCGCGCCGAAGGCCGCGAGGGCGGCGACGGCGCGGTCGACCCGGGTCGCGGGCGCTGCGGGGGAGTCGTCGGGGCTCACGTCGACGCGCCGCGGGTCAGAGCCGCTCGAGGAGCCAGTTGTAGTAGACCGGCACGCCCGCGCCGCGGACGAGCGGGAGGTTCATCGTCGCGCGCTCGCGCACCGCGAACCCGTGCGCGGCGAAGCGAGCGGCGACCTGCGCGGGCGTGGTGACGTGGTGGTCGTCGATCCCGCGGAAGCCGATCGCGAGGAAGCCCGCCTCCATCATGCGGTTCACGGCGGGCATCCCGAGGAGGAAGAACCCGCCGGGCCGGAGCACGCGACGGACCTCGCTGAGCGCGAGCTCGTAGCGGTGCAGGTGCTCAAAGGTCGAGAACGACACCACGAGGTCGAAGTTCGCGTCGGGGTAGGGGAGCTCGTACACGCTCCCCGCGCGGAGCTCGGCGGAGACGGAGAACTCCGCGAGGGCGGCGTTGGCCGTCGCGGGGTCGGCGTCGAGGTCGATGCCGTGGAGCTCGCGCACCGACGCGGAGAGCGCCGCGAGCACGGCGCCGGCGCCGTAGCCCACCTCGAGGCCGCGCGCGAAGCGTCGGCCGCGGAGCATGCGGAGGCCCAGGTTGATGCGCTCGCGGAACAGCGGCCCGGTGATGGGGCGGCGGTAGTACGCGATGGGGTCGGTGGGCCCGTTCTTGGGGAAGCGCGAGACGAGCTCGGGCGTGATCTCGGCGGTGAGGGCGTGCGGTGCCATGGTGCTGCGGTCAGTCCTCGACGCGGTCGACGATGATCTCGGCGAAGATCCCCAGCGCGTCGTCGCCCGCGCGGTGCGTTCGGTCGAGCTCCACGAGGCGCCGTGACACGAAGTCAGGGACGCGGGTGTTGAGCTTCAACCCGCCGCTGAAGAGGTAGAGCCATTTGTGAAAGGGCTCGCGCCGCGTCACGCGCAGGCGCGGGAACTCCTTCGCGAAGCGCGGGTCGGAGTCGCGGAACACGCTGGTCGGCAGGCGGGAGTTCGCGCCCTCCATGCGGCCCTCGCCGCGCACGCTCCAGTCGTCGGTGCCGGCGACCAGGGCTCGTGGTGGATCAGCGCGGTAGAACCACTGGCCGACGGGCGTGAACCAGGGCTCGATGAGCGCGATGCGACCCCGGTCGGAGCACGGTCTGCGCGCCCTTCAAGAACCCCGCGGCGTTCGGCAGGTGGTGAAAGACGTTGAAGGCCACGATCGCGTCGAGGCTCGCCGGCTCGAAGAACTCCTCGATGCGGCACGCGTCGACGACGCGGTCGACACGGTCGACGGGCACGCACTCCGAGGTGATCACGCGCGGCATCACCTCGCGGAGGAAGCCCCCGCCCGACCCCAGCTCCAACACCCTCGGGTAGCGGTCGGCGGGGACGGCCTCGGAGAGCCGGCGGTAGATGTCGTCGTAGATCGCGAGGAGCAGCGGGTTGGCCCGGATGCGCCCCGCCGCGTCAGCGATCTCGCTCTCGGCGTCGGGCATGGCGGCGGCGTGTTACCACGGACCGCGCCGCGGATCAGCGGCGTGGTCGACGCTTCGGGGCCTCGTCGTCGTCGGAGCCCTCGTCGCGCGCCGTCGGCGGTCGCGGAGGCTCGCTCGAGCGCGACTCCCGCGGCCCGCTCCGACCCACGGGCAGCTCTCCGGGGAGCGGCAGGCCCAGCACCGCGCGCACCTCGTCTTCGACGGCCTGCGTGATGACCTCTTCGAGGTCTTCGACGCCCTGGCACCGTCGCTCGACGCCGCGCTGGTAGACGAAGACCCGGGCCTCGCCGTCGCGCGCGTCGCTCAGGGCCGCGTCGGGCGGGCTCATGCCCTCGATCAGCGCGGCGGCGCGCGGGTCGACCCCGTCGGCGACGACCTCGACCCCAGGGGACTCGGCCACGATCACCAGCGCGCCCGCCACGTGCGCGGCGAGCGAGGCGTCGACCGCGGCCATCGCGCGCTCCACCGACTTGTGGAACTGCTCGGCGGGCAGCGACCAGGGCGCGCGCGGCGCCTTCGCCTCGAGCGCGGCGGACTCGAGCATCGCGAGCGTGGCCCCGCGCCAGTCGCGCCGCTGCTCGCGCGCGAGGCCGAGGTAGTAGTGGATGTCTGGGTTGGCGGGGTCGAGCCGAAGGGCTTCGAGCAGCGAGGGCTCGGCGCGGTCGACGTCGCCGAGGTCGAGCCACGCGCGGCCCAGGAGGAACGCGAAGTGCGGAGACTCGAGGGGCTCTTCGGGGAGGCGAGACATCGCGCGCCGGGCCTCGTCGACCTCGCCGCGGTCGAGGTGCACGTCGACGAGGAGGAGCACGGCGTCGGCGATGTCGTCGGGGTGCTCGGCGAACTCGAGCACCTCGTCGCAGAGCGAGACGACCTCGTCGAGCTCGCCGCGGGCGAGGTGCACCTCGGCGGCGTTGACGAAGGCGTCGACGTAGCCGTCGTCGAGGGCGATGGCCTGGCGGAAGAGCTCCAACGCGCCGTCGAGGTCGCCCTCCTGGAGGGTGGCCTTGCCGAGGAGGTTCGTCGCCTCGGGGGAGTTCTTCGAGACCGCGAGGGCGCGGCGGGCACTGGCCTTCGCGCCTCGGAAGTCTCCCTGGTCGAGCAAATCCCATCCGCGGTCGAGGTGCGCGGACAGCCGGTCCATACCCACGGGCGTCGCCTTTGGTGTGATCGCCCTTTGTTGGAGGAGCCAGACGGGCGAACCGCCAGGATGGCGAGGCGCGGAGCTGGGGTCAAGCCTCAGCCGACGCGCTCCGCCCGTGGCGTGAATGGGGCTACGATCTCCCACACTTCGGGAATCACAGGGCCCCTGTCGTACGTCTGAGGACTTGATGCCTTCACTTCGGGTCGGACTCCTCGCCGCGGCGCTCGCCGCGGGTCACCTCGGCTGCGCGCACCTCCTTCCGGGCGCGGCCTCGTCGGGAGGGTCGCGCGGCTCGCCCTCGTCGGGGTGGCTCTCGCAGGGCGCGCGGCTGCCCGAGCGCGGGTACGGCTTCAGCGTGTACCGCACCGAGTCCGAGACGGGGCACCTGTGGGGTACGGCCCGGGTCGTCGCGATGGTGCGCCGCGCCGCGCGCGCGATGATGCGAGACGGCTCGACGGTGCCCCTGCGCGTCGGCGACCTCTCGGCCCCGCGCGGCGGTCGCGTGGAGCGCCACCACTCGCACCGCAACGGCCGCGACGTCGACCTGCTCTTCTTCGCGAAGGACGCCGCGACGGACCTCCCGGTGCTCACCCCGGGCTTCGTCCGCTACACCGCGGCGGGTCTGTCGGTCGGGCGCGCGACCCCCATGCGCTTCGACACCGCCCGCAACTGGAAGCTCGTCGAGGTCCTCCTGCGCGACCCCGACGTGGCGGTGATCCGGATCTTCTGCGCCGCGTGGATCCGTCGGATGCTCCTCGATCACGCGCGCTCCGTCGGCGCGCCGGCGCCCCTCGTCGAGCGGGCCGAGCGCGTGCTCGCGCAGCCCGGAGACAGCGCGCCGCACGACGACCATTTCCACGTCCGCGTGGCCTGCACGCCCGCCGAGCGCACCCTCGGCTGCCTCGACGGCGGCCCCCTCTGGTCATGGCTCGAGAAGGACTGGGAGAAGGACGACGCCCTCCCCAGCGACGACGAGTCGATCCTCGCCGCGATGGAGCCGATCCCCCCCGGCGTGGTGTTCGGCCCGCCGACGCCGCCCGCGATCGCAGAGGCCCCGCTCGCGCCCTTCTGCGCGGCGCCCGTCGAGCAGAGCGCCGCGCAGCTCATCGACGGCGCGGTGTGCCTCCCGCCGCCGGTCGATCAGGGGGCGCAGCCGAGCGAGCCGCAGCTCGAGAACCCGGCCGCCACGCAGTCGAACCTGAACGGCTGACCGCCGGCGCAGAGCGCGAAGCGTGTTGCCCTCGCAGGTGCCGCCTCGCGGGCGCCGCCGCGGGGTCGCACTCGGTGCCCGTGCCGCAGAACGACGATCCCCGCGTGCGGCACGAGGTGTCGGTGTTGATGAGGCCGCAGTCGAGGTTCACCAGGTGCCCGCCGCGGCAGACGCGGAGGCTCGTGCCCTCGCACGAGGGCGCGGCGTCGGTGCAGGCCGGGCCCGCGGGGTTGGTGCACGCGTCGGCGGTCGCGTCGCAGACCGTGTTGGTGCGGTCGCAGTCCGCGACGTTCGCGTAGACGCCGATCACGCAGCGCTGGAGCCGGTTGCCGACGCAGCGCGGGGGCGCGCCGTCGGAGCACGCGTCGGTCATCGACGCCATCGGCACGCAGCGGGCTTCGGTGGTCGACGCGACGCAGCGCTGGCCCGTGGCCTCGCAGTCGTCCGAGATGTTCACGCCGTTCGCGCACGAGGTCGCGAAGCGCGACGCGGCGCAGCCGTTGGTGGGCGACGGGCACGTGCCGCCCGCGACCTCGCTCGCCGTGTACTTCAGGCAGTTCGACATGATGTTCGAGCAGGTCATCGCGGTGCGCGCGCAGTTGAGCGCCGCGCAGTTGCGCAGCGCGAGGGGGCCTCCCTCCCACGCGTCGGGGCTGAAGAAGCGCGCGAGCACGGTCTGCGGCGGCTGCCGCGTACACGTCGCGATGCGCACCGCGAGGGCGGCCCGCTGCGCCGCGGTCATCCCGCAGCGCATGATGACGGGCGCGTCGGGCGCGTCGGCCCCGCCGTCTCGCGCCGCGTCGCCCGGCACGTCCGCGGGCGCGCCGTTGTCCACAGCGGGGCCCGTGTCGACCACCATCCCGTCGGGGAGGACCGTGACGTCGGTCGGCGTGGTGCCGCCGTCCATGCCGGGGCCCGTGTCGGGGTTCGAGCCGGTGTCGGGGGCCGGGCCGAGGTCGAGGGTCATCATCCCTGACTCGGGGATGACGATGGCGCCGTCGGTATCGATGACGCCGGAGGGTCTGTCGTCGCTGGAGCAGGCCGCGAGGCCGGCGGCGGTGAAGCAAAGCGCGATGAAGGCTGGGCGGTTCGTGAAGCGCATCGCGACCATCTCACCGGACGGGCCCCACACGCGCAAGCGCTTGCCGTGAGGAAAGCCCGCGACCCAGACTCCGCCGACCGTGCGCTCCCTCGGCCCCGTCGCGCTCGCGTGCGCCCTCCTCTCGCTCACCCCAGCGGCGCGCGGCAACGGCCGCTTTCCCGCGGCGCAGCAGGTCTTCACCGGGCTCGGCGCCGGCCGCGACGTGGTCGTCCTGCGCGCCACCTTCGGGCTCATCGTCTCCCGCGACGGCGGCGAGACCTTCGGCTGGGCCTGCGAAGAGGCCCTCTTCGCGCCCTTCGCCCCCGCGAAGACCTCGGACCCGCCGGTCACGATCAACCCTCAGGGCGACGTGGTCTTCGGCTTCGAGTGGGGCGTGCACGCGCTGAGCGCGTCGTGTGGCGTCGACGACGCTCGCCTCGAGGGCGACCCCTTCATCGTCGACCTCGCGTCGAGCGGCGACCTCACGACCGTGTACGCGGTCGAGGCCATCCCAGGAGAGGACAACGCGGTGTGGGTCGGCGACGCCACGACCCTCCGCCTCGAGCGCCGCGCCGTGCAGGCGAACGTCTCGTGGCGCACCGTCGACGTCGCCCCTTCGGACGTGTCGCGCGTCTACCTCTCGGGCCGCGACGACCGACGCTTCGCGCCGGTGCTCTTCGCGAGCGACGACGGCGCCCGGTCGCTCCGCCCGTTGCCGCTGCCCGCGAGCGACGTCGACGACGCCTGGGTCAGCGGCGTGTCTCCGCGTGACGCCGCGGTGGTCTTCGTGCGCTCGAACGTCGGCGGCGGGAGCGCGCTCTTTCGCAGCGCCGACGCGGGCGCGACGTGGTCTCGGGTCGCGGGCTTCGAAGGCCCGATGCTCGGCTTCGCGATGAGCGACGACGGCGCGACGGTGTGGGTCTCGGGCCCGCGCGACGGGCTCTGGGCCTCGGTCGACGGAGGCGCGTCCTTCGAGCGTCGCGCGCCCCTCGGCGCGTACTGCCTGCACCAGCGCGGCGGCGTGTTGTGGGCCTGCGGAGACTGGGTGCTCGACGGCTTCGCGCTCGGCCGCTCCACCGACGGAGGCGCCACCTTCACGCCCGCGCTCCGCTTTCAGGATCTCGCCGGTCCGCTGGCCTGCGGCCTCGACGGCTGCGACGCGCGGTGGCCTCCGATCCGCGCGCTCCTCACGGGCTCCGACGGGGGCGTCGACGCCGGTGACCCCGTCGACGCGTCGCGACCGGACGTCTCCGTCGTGCGCGACTCGGGGCGATCGAGCGACGCGCCCGCGGGTGACGCTGGCGTGACCCGGCCTCCTGAGACGACGGGGTGCGGATGCCGCGCGGCGGCGCCCTCGTCTCGGTGGGGAGCGCTCGTTCTCGGGCTTACGGCGCTCCTGCGTCGGCGCCGACGTCGGCGGTGACGGGGTCGAGGTCGCTCGCGAGGGGGCGTCCGTCGACGTCGAGGTAGCCCGCCGCGAGCACCGAGGCCGCCGGACCGAGCAGCACGCGACCCCGCGCGGTGCGACCCGCGCGTCGTAGACGACGTACTGCGGGCAGTTCGGGCAGCGCGTTGAGCGCAACACCGCGACGGGGGAGGTCCCTGAGATCAGCAGCACCCCGCGCGCGGGTCGTCGGGGTGCGGCGCGTGGAACACCACGCCCACGTCGTCGCCCGCGACGCGACGGCCGCCGACGGTGACGGCGTCGTCCGCGACGCGCACGGGCAACCGCGGCGCGAGGGCCGCGAGGAGCCGGTGGTCGCGCGGGCGTTCCCACGAGCACCACGGTTCGCCCCGCGCCCATCGCCGCGGTGTAGCTGTCGTCGCGCACGATCGGGTAGGTCGTGGTACCCCCGAGCGGTGCGCCCACCGGCGCGCGACGCGCTCGTAGAGCCGCGCCACGCCGGGCTCGCGGGAGCCGACCACGAAGATCAGCGGCGCGTCGAAGACGTCGCGCACGCCGCGACCCGCGCGCGCCACCACGCGCTCCGCGAGCGCCCAGTGACCGTTGCTGCGGCGCAGCGAGGCCGGCGCGCCGGAGGGAATCTCGATCGCGTCGCCGTCGAGGGTGAGGCGCCAGGTGTCTCCGCGGGTGAGCGCGCGCGGCGGGGCGAGGGTGAGGGCGCCCACGCCGTGGGTGGCGCCGCGGGCCGCGCCGTCGGAGGCGAGGGTCACGTCGACCTCTCCCAGAGGCCGGCGGCGGCGAGGCGGCCGTCGGGGGTCGCGAGCGCGTCGACGGTCACCCACCACGAGGAGTTCCAATGCAGGTCGGGCGTGCGGAAGCGCACGCGTCGCGGCGCGGTCTCCCGTCGGAAGCGCGCGAAATACGGCACGATCCGCCCGTTCGCGTAGGTCTGCCCCCACACGTTGTGCCCGAGCGCGGGCCACTCGACCTCGGCGCGGTAGTCGAGCGCGCGGAAGCGGTCGACCAGCACCTGCGAGTTCGCGGTCGGGCGGTCGAGCGTGCCGTGCACCAGGTACATCGGCGTGTGGAGCGCGTTCTCGGCCCAGTGGTCGTTCGAGCGGAGCTCCATCTGCGCGAGCTCCCACGGGCGTCGCGCGCCGCGGGTGTCGCCGCGCACGAAATAGCTGTGGTAGCCGCAGAGCGGCGCCATGGCCGCGAAGCGGTCGGGGTTGTGCAACGCAACACCCGCGGCGCCGATGCCACCCATCGAGAGCCCGGTGAGGTAGGTGCGGTCAGGGTCGGCGCCGTAGGCCGCGGTCACCTCGTCGACGACGCGCAGCACGTCGTACTCGCCCTGTTGACGGTACCCGCTGTCTCCGTATCCCCACGGCGCCGCGAGGATCGCGCCGACGTCGGGGAGCGCGGGCAGGTGGCGCTCGGCGTGCGAGCGGTCCTCGGACTCGTCGTAGAGGCCGACGAGCACGGGGAGCATGCGGTGGGCGCTCCCGTGGAGGCCGTGGAGGCCGACGATCAACGGCCACGGCCGGTCGCGACGGAACGAGGGCGGCACGAACACGGAGTACGGCTGTAGCGCCCCGTCGAGCGGCGACCGGTACGCGCGGCGCAGCGCGCCCGTTCGGTGCGCGTAGGGGTCGCGCCCCGCGTCGAGGTCGTCGACCAGCGAGGCGAGGGTGGCGGCCTCGTCGGCGAGGTGCGACGCGTCGGGGTCGGCCTCGCGCACGAGGGAGGCGAGCCGCTCGGCGACGCCCTCGACGCTCCAGAGCGACGCGACGGGAACGCCCGCGGGGAGCGGCGGGGCGGGGTAGGGGAGCGGTGACGGTGGCGCGTCGAAGCGGGGGTCGAGGCGGCGCAACACCTCGCGCGCGCGCAGCAGAGACGCGGAGACCGACGAGGGAATCGCGACACGGACGTCGCGCGTCGCCCCGCCGGCGGAGACGGTGACGCGGGCCGCGCGGGTGACGGTGGACAACTCCACGGGCGCCATCGACGCGCCGAAGGCGACGGGGGACGACGCGAGCGAGGTCGCGCCGTCGGAGATGGAGACGTTCGTGGCGCGGGGGGCCTCCACCGACCCGCCGGGGAAGCTCGCGGTGAGCGTCACGCGCGCTCCGCCGGGGTCTGCCGCGCGGGCCACGTCGAGCGCGACCCCGTCGACGAAGAGCCGCTCGCAGTCTGTCGCGGCGGCGCCCTCGATCGAGAGCGAGAGGTCGGGGTCGGGGCGGAAGCGGGCGTCGGTGATGCGGGCGTAGAGGTCGAGCTCCCCGCGCGAGGCCACGACGAGGGTGAGGGTGTGCTCGCCCACGCTGAGCGGGAGCCGCACGGCGTCGTCGTCTTCGCGCGAGGCCCGCGGGCGGGCGACGCGGTGGCGCTCGACGCCGTCGAGGCGCACCGAGAGCGCGTCGTCTGCGCCGACGAAGAGCCAGCGATCGCCCGCGGTGCGCGCGCGGAGGGCGAGCGAGGCCACCGCGACCCGCGCCCCGCCGCGGCGCGCGCCCGCGCCGAGGTCGATCCACGCGTGCGGGCTCGACCGGGCGCGCCATCCGAGCGCGGCCGAGGCCGACGGGTGGAGCGCGCTCCACTCGACCCCCCGCCGGGCGACGCTGTCGAGCAGCGCGCCGAGCGCGGCGCCCACGTTCGCGCGCGGAGACGGCCCCGCGGACCACGCCGCGACGCTCCAGGCCGCGACCTCGCCTTCTTCGCCAGGGACGACCCTGCACTGCGCGCGCGCCGCCGTCGACGCGGCGCAGAGCGCGAGCGTGAGGGTGAGGGCGAGGGGCCGCGGTGGCCTGCGTCGTCGTGCGCGTCGTGGAGCGTGTCTGAGCATCGAGGTCGGCTTTACCCGGGGTGGGGGGCTGTCGCATGATCCGCCGCGATCCGCTCGAAATCATCCGCGCCGTCGACCGCCGCCTGCGTCGTCGCGACGGGTGCCCATCGAACACGAGGAGTTCATGCGCTTCGTTCGACTCGTCAGCCTTGGCTGTCTCTTCGCCGCCTTCGCGGTCGGCTGCGGCCGCACCGAGCTCGAGGTCGGCCCGCTCCCCGACGGCGCCGTCGCCGACGTGCCCACCGCCGACGTGCCCGTCGACCCCGACGCGCCCCCCGTCGACGTGCCCCCGACCGACGTGCCCCCGACCGACGGGCCGCCCATCGACATCCCTCCCATCGACGTGCCCTTCGACATCCCGCCCATCGACGTTCCCCCGGTCGATGTGCCCTTCGACATCCCGCCCATCGACATCCCCCCGATCGACGTGCCGCCGACCTGCGACATGCCTCGCGTGGTCTGCGGGGGCGCGTGCGTCGACCCGACCACCGACCCGACCAACTGCGGCGCGTGCGGCAACGTCTGCCCCTCGGGTCGCTGCGCCGACGGCGCGTGCGTCCGCGTCTGCCCGGCTGGCACCACCGACTGCGCGGGGTCGTGCACCGACCTCTCCAACGACCGCTTCAACTGCGGCGGCTGCGGCGTCGTGTGCGGCGCGTCGCAGACCTGCGACTCCGGCACCTGCCGCGACGTGTGCCCGCCCGGCCAGTCGGTCTGCGGCATGGCCTGCGTCGACCTCCGCGCTGACCCGGCCAACTGCGGCTCCTGCGGCAACGCCTGCGCCGCGGGCACGCTCTGCTCCAACGGCGTCTGCCTCTCGGTGTGCGACGAGGGCCTGGTCAACTGCAGCGGTCGCTGCGTGAACCCGCGCACCGACGTCTCGAACTGCGGCATGTGCGGTCGCGCCTGCGCGGCGGGGCAGACCTGCAACGAGGGTCGTTGCTCGGCCACCTGCCCGGCGCCGAACGTCCAGTGCGGCGCGGCGTGCGTGAACACGCAGACCGACCCCTCGCACTGCGGCGCGTGCGGTCGAACCTGCCCCGCGGGCTCCGCGTGCGCGCTCGGCATCTGCACCCTGACCTGCCCCTTCCCCTCGGCGCGCTGCGGCGGCACCTGCGTGCTGACCCTCAACGACCCGAACAACTGCGGCGCCTGCGGCGTCACCTGCGCCCCCGGTCAGCTCTGCTCCTTCGGGAGCTGCCAGTCGCGCTGCAACGCCCCGCTCGTGGAGTGCAACGGCGGCTGCACCGACTTCCGCATCGACCCCACCAACTGCGGCCGCTGCGGCAACCGCTGCGGCGCGGGCCAGATCTGCCTCCTCGGCCGCTGCGGCAGCCCCCCCGGGTGCTCCCCGCCGCGGAGCATCTGCCCGTCGGGGTGCACCGACCTCACGAGCGACGCCGCGAACTGCGGCGCCTGCGGGCGGCGCTGCGCGACGGGCGAGATGTGCGCGGGCGGCACCTGCATCGGCACCGCGTGCCCCACCGGGCAGATCTCCTGCGGCGGCCGCTGCATCGACCCGAGCTCTGACGGCGGCAACTGCGGCATGTGCGGCAACGTCTGCCCCGCGGGCTCGGCCTGCGTCGCCGGCCGGTGCGCGACGCGCTGCATGGCCCCGCAGGTCGAGTGCGGCGGCGGCTGCACCGACACCTCCACCGACCCGTCGAACTGCGGCGGCTGCGGCAACGTCTGCGCGGGCGCCGCGGTGTGCGTGAACGGCGTCTGCGGCACGCCCTGCCCGCCGCCGCGCGCGACCTGCGGCGACCGCTGCGTCGACCTGCAGAGCGACCCGACCAACTGCGGGATGTGCGGCAACGCCTGCTCCGCCGGCGCGACCTGCACCGCGGGCCGCTGCGTGATGACCCCCATGTGCGACGCGCCGCGTACGCAGTGCGGGGGCAGCTGCGTCGACACCACCACCGACCCGCGCAACTGCGGCGCGTGCGGGAACGCCTGCCCCGCCGGCACGCCGTGCACCGCGGGCCGCTGCGCGTGCCCCGGGTCGACGGTGCTCTGCTCGGGCTTCTGCGTCGACCTGAACTCCTCGCCCCTCGACTGCGGCGCGTGCGGCAACGCCTGCGCGGCGACGCAGGCCTGCGTGGGCGGGCGCTGCACCTGCGCGCCGCCGCTGTCGTCGTGCAACGGCCGCTGCATCAACACCAACGACGACCCCGCGAACTGCGGCGCCTGCGGCCGCGCCTGCCCGAACACCTTCGCGTGCCGCGGCGGCACCTGCTCGTGCACGCCGCCGCTGTCGTCGTGCGGCGGCCGCTGCATCAACACCAACAACGACCCCGCGAACTGCGGCTCGTGCGGCACCTCCTGCAGCGCGGGTCAGGTGTGCGTGAGCGGCCGATGCGCGTGCCCCGCGCAGAACACCCTCTGCGGTGGCCGCTGCGTGAACACGAACTTCGACACTGCGAACTGCGGCCGCTGCGGCAACGCCTGCGGGCGCGGGCAGTTCTGCGTGTTCGGCGCCTGCCGCGGGCTGTAGTCCCGAGTACTCTCCCGGGGGCGTGAGACGCCCCCGACACCCCCTCAGAGAATCACCTCCGCGGCGCGGGTTCCGCGCGACCTGGGCGCTCGCCGCGCTGGGCTTCGCGTTGGTCGTGCTCGGTCGCTTCGGCGCCGTCGCGCAGCGGCGCCAGCGACCCTCGTCGCTCCGCGCGACGGTGTGGGACTTCGGCGTGACGCCCGCGGGACCGATGCGCGCGGTGGTGATGGTCCCCGAGTCGCTGCGAGAGGGAGAGCGCCTGCCGCTGCTCGTCGCGCTCCACGGCCTCGGCGAGAACCAGCGCGGCGTCGAGCGCGGCGCGTGGGGGTGGGCCCGCGACTACGAGCTCGGCGCGACGGACCGTGAGCTCCGTCGGTCGCCGCTGCGTCGCGACGCCTTCCTCGGCTTCGTCTCCACCGAGCGCTTCAACCGCCTCCGCGCCGACCTGCGCGCGCGCCCCTACCGGGGCCTGGTCGTCGTCGCGCCCTTCACTCCCGACGTGCTCAGCGCCGACGCGGGAGACCTCTCCGCGGCCTTCGGTCAGTGGGTCGTCGACGCGCTCATCCCACGCGCGCGCAGGGAGCTCCCCGTGATCGCGACGCGCGAGGCGACGGGCGTCGACGGCGTCTCGCTCGGCGGCCTCGCGGCCCTCGAGGTCGGGCTCTCGCACCCCGAGGCCTTCGGCGCGGTGGGGGCGCTGCAGCCGGCGGTGAGCGCCCGCGTCGAGCGGGTGATGGCGCGCGTGCCCTCAGGCCCTCGACCGCCGCAGCGGGTGAGGCTCGTGTCGTCGTCCCACGACGTGTTCCTCCCGTCGGTGCGCGCCCTCGATCGGGCGATGCGGGCGCGGGGCGTGTCGCACGACCTGCGGGTGGTCGAGGGCCCGCACGACTACGTGTTCAACCGCGGGGCTGGGGGCGTCGAGATGCTGCTCTTCCACGACCGCGCGCTGCGCGGGATGCCCGCGGAGTGACCGCCGCGATGTGGGCCGGTGTAGGTGGTCTGGCCACCATTGACCGACATTGGACCCGAGTGTAAGAGGGCTGCGCGTCAGGCGTGACAGGGCCGCGGTCGGGCGGGCCGGCGCACCTGACGAGGAGGTCCGACCGGGATGTCTCTCACCGAAATGGTCCGTCGTTACGGGGTGGTGGTTCTGGCCGGCGCGCTCTGCGCGAGCGCGGCGGGGTGCGCGACCGACGCCGACCTGACGGCGGGTGACGGCGAGGTCGACCCCGACGAGATCATCGGCGCGAACGCGGTGGGCCGCTGGGCGACGGTGCAGAGCTTCGTGTACGTGCGCACCGGCGCGAGCGACGCCGAGGTGCAGCGCGCGGTCGTGCGTCAGCTCCGGCCGCTCTTCGGCGCGCTGAAGGCCAACGACATCGGCCTCGGCAACCGCCTCGACACCAGCGACGCGACGCGCTTCGTCGACGCGAGCACCTTCGAGCGCTCCACCGTCGACGTGATCGACCCCGCCCACCCCGGCGAGCGCGTCGGCACGATGGACCGCGTGCGCTTCACCTACCGCGACCGCGCGACGGTGAACAAGCGGCTGCAGTACCGCCGCGCGTTCGAGACGACGGCGCTCTTCGGCGACTACGAGCGCAACGGCGACGCCGTGGTGCAGCGCTGCCAGTCGGAGCACCAGGACTGGGGCACCTCGGGCCTCTGGTACAACTTCGAGCCGCACCTCTCGTCGTGCCAGTCGCTCATCCGCGACGAGGTCACTCGCGTCGAGGCCGACCGCCGCGCGCTCACCAACGCCGACCAGCAGGTGACGCAGAGCGAGACCGCGCGGATGTTCCTCCCGATCACGGTGCGCCTGTCGTCCATCGCGCGCACCGAGACGCGCTACCCCGACTACCACCGCCTCGTCGACGACGGCCGGCTGGTGATCGCGAGCTATTTCGGCGTCGACAACCTCGACGACCCGCGCGACTACGGCGCGCGCAACTACTTCACCTTCCTCCGCACGGTGATGGCCGCGCGGCCCGAGCTGCGGATCTCGTCGGTGTCTCCCTCGGCCGACCTCACCACCGTCGAGTGGCGCGGCGCCACCATCACCGACGTGACGCCCGACCGCGTCGCCGGGTGGGTCGTCGACGGGTCGAACTTCCCGTCGAGCGTGTCGTACAGCGACCGCGACGCGTTCCGTCGTCAGGTGCTCGCGCAGTGGCGCGACAAGACCGTCACCCTCTCGGCCTCGGGCACCCTCACCACCAACGGCGCCGCGCGCCCGATCGAGCTCGAGCTCCGCGCGTTCTACGGCAACGAAGAGGGCTTTGGCACCGGGGCCACGGAGCGCTACCGCCGCGCCTTCCACGAGGTCGACGTGTTCCAGTACACGGGCCACTCGCACCTCGGCAGCGGGCCGCTCGACGCGCGGAACTACAGCCCCGCCGACTTCCCCGATCGGTACCAGGTGCTGATGGTGAACTCCTGCGTGTCGTTCAACTACTACAACACCTTCTTCACCATGCACCCGGGCGGCACGCTCAACCTCGACACGGTGACCAACGGCCTGCCGGTCTACCTCGAGGGCTCGGGCCTCTCGTCGGCGCGCTTCGTCAACGCCTTCATCGACGGGCGCTTCCGCTCGTACAACGACATCCTCGCCTCGATGCGCGTCGACCTCCCCTGGGAGCGCGGCCACGACGCCAACCGCGTCGCCGACGGCGAGACCGACAACACCTTCACGCCCTCGCGCTACCGCATGAGCCTCGCGCTCACGCGCTGAGCGTTCACCCCGGGTCCTCGACCCGCCACAGCCCGCCCTCACGCACCAGCCGCGCGGTGTAGCGGCCCGCCTGACCGTAGATCATCGTCGCGCGGTCTCCGAGCGACTCGATGGTCGCGCCGCGGTCGAGCGCGCCGCGCAGCTCTCCGAGCAGCTCCGCCACGCGCTCAGACTCGGCGCCCGTCCACGCCTCGCGCAGCCGGTCCGCCGCGGTGGTCGGTCGACCGCCCGCCCGCTCGCTCGCCTCGCGCGCGGCGCGCTCCAGGCGCTCGACCACGCGGCGCGGCGCGAGTTGGAGCACCACCTCCCAGCGCTGGAGCTCCACGGCGCGCGCGAAGGAGCGCAGGGCCTGCCGCGGCGTGCGCTGCGGGTAGAAGGTCAGCGAGCCCGGGTCGACGCGCCACGCGCCGTCTTCGTAGCGGAGCACCACCTCGGAGCCGTCGGGCAGCTCCATCCTCGCGGTGACGGCGCCGCCGGTCTCGACGCGGTCGAGGCTCTGCACCGCGTCGCGCACGGCCTCGGGGTGCTCCCTCGCGAGGCGCTCGAACTCTTCGTAGGGGAGCGCGCGCCGCGTCTCGGCGGAGAGCGTTCGCCACGCGTCGGACCAGCGACGGTCGCGCAGGGCGTCGGCGTAGGCGCGCACGGCGTCTCGGGGACCCGTGGTGGCCGTCGCGCAGCCCCCGAGCGCGACGCAGAGCGAGAGACCCAGGGCCGCCTTCGCGATCACGCGACAGACCCTAGTCCACGCGCGACGGCGGTCACAACCCCAGGCGGCGGAACTCCGCGGCGAGGGTGAAGGCGGGGTCGGCCTCGTTGTCTTGAGAGACCATCCGCGCGACCTCGCCGTAGCACTCGGTCATCCAGAGGTACTGAATCCGCCTGCGCCCGGGCCCCGCGGGAAAGCTCTGCGTCAGCTCGACCCTGACCCGCAGCGCGTCGGGGAAGGTGAGCTCCGGCAGCACCACCTCGCCGCGCGCGTCGACCGAGATCGCGTAGCGGTCGCGCGAGGCCACCGGCGTGCCCCCGATGCGACCCGCCTGCGTCGTCGCCTCGGCCGTCCAGGTCGCGCCCACCGAGAGCGGGAAGCGCAGCACGTCGAGCGGCGCGTCGTAGCGCACCAGCGTGTCATCGCTCTCGTTCGGACCCGCCACCCCGAGGAGCTG
Organism: Polyangiales bacterium; assembly: GCA_041389825.1. Classification (GTDB taxonomy): domain Bacteria; phylum Myxococcota_A; class Polyangia; order Polyangiales; genus JAEYZO01. Next base: position 271,205 of record JAWKRC010000005.1, read on the forward strand.
CACCGCCGCGTCGGTCGCGAGGTAGACCCCGAGCTCCGGCGCCCGCGGGTCGAGCGGCGCCGCGTACTGCGCCTGCGAGAAGCTCGCGGCGAACCATTGCTGCGGCGCAGCGAGGAGCGCCACCGAAACTGTCTCACCCGCCCGGTCGCTGAAATCCCAGCGCCGGGTGCCGTCGGAGCGCGCCTCTCCCGCGGGGGCGACGCGGGCGAGGGTGCCCGCGGGGTTCACCCGGTAGCGCACCGTCACGCCCGTGACGAAGGCCACCTCGGAGCGATCGATCACCCCGTCGCGGTTGCCTCGGCAGGTCGGCCCGGCGCCGGCGTCGGGCTGCGGGATGAAGCCTCCGCCGTCGGGCGGCGGGAGGCCCGGCTCCTCGGGTCCGGCGGCGCATCCGAGGGCGGCGAGGGCGAGGAGCGCGGGCACACGGAGGGTCATCGTCAGTACCGGTACGCCATCACGAGGTGCAGCGCGTGGGCGGGCTCGGGGTCGGTGTTCGCGGGGATGTTCCGAAAGCCCGACAGGGGTAGCAGCAGGCCGTAGTCGAGTCGCGCCCAGAAGCCGTGCTCCTGCTCGTAGATGATCCCGAGGTCGGCCTCGACGCCGAGGGGGGCCATGCCCGAGGGCGTGCTGTTGGGCTCCATCGCGACGCTGGCGATCACCGCGCCCTCGACGGTGAACATTGAGCTAATGCGCCAGCGGGCCATGGGGCGCACGTACCACGCGTCGGTGATCGTGCCGATGATGCGACGCCACAAGATCAGGTCGACGCGGTAGTTCGGGTGAAAGCGGAAGTTGTTGATGTTCACGTCGCGCGGCGCGCGCGCGAGGTCGAACTGCGGCCCGTCGAGGTCGCCCGGCTGCGCCTGCGCGGTCTGCGTGGGGCGCGCGCCGAAGCCGGGTCGGTCGTCGCCCGACGCGAGCCCCGCCTCGAGGCGGAGGAAGAAGCGCGGCGAGTGCCTCCAGTCGGCGCGGAGCACCCCGCCGTACTGTCGGCCCGTGACCTTCACGTTGAGCGCGACGCTCGGGTCGATCGAGGCGTTGGCGATGGAGAAGCCCACGAAGGCGAACTCGCCCTCGACGCTGAAGCGGCCGATGTCGGCCCGCAGCCACGCGTCGCCGACGAAGGCCGACAGGTCGCGTCGGATCGCGCTGCGCAGCGAGGGCAGGTCGCCCGGCGCGAGGTCGTAGTCCTGCGTGCGGTAGGCGCCCACCACGCCGAAGTTCACCGTGGTGCGCCGCGCGTCGAGGCGGCGCTGGCGCGAGGCGGGCGCGTCCCACCGGGCGACGGAGAAGGCCACGGCACGTCGTCGCGCGGGTCGAGGTCGAAGGCCGGGCGGATGTCGGGGCGTAGCGCCTGCGTCGAGGCCCGACGACGAGATCTCGTAGAGGGCCGTCCAGAGCATCCCCGCGAGGGGCGTGGTGAACGCGACGCGGTCGCCCACGTCGCCGAAGTCGTCGTCGAGCCCGCTGTCGCGGCTGTTGATGAAGCGCCCGTTCCCCAGTCGACGAGCGCGCCTTATGCGGCCCGCGGTGAGCACGCCGAAGGGCAGCAGCACCTGGCCGTAGAGCTGTCGCAGGTCGATGGGCTGGTCGGGGCCGCGCTGGTTCACGGAGCCGCCCGCGAAGTCGCTGTCGGGCAGGGAGCCCATGCGCAAGTTGTCGAGCGCGTGGAGACGTCCGCGGATCGAGACGCCCCACCCCACGTCGATGGCGAGGTCGAGGCGCAGTCGCAGGTCGGCGTTGGTCTGGGTGCGCGAGCCCGAGCGGTCGGCGTAGGGCGTGGGCCAGAGCGAGGGGGAGCGACGGCGTCGCGCCGCGGCCGAGGTCCCAGTTCTGGCCGAGGTCTCCGCGGGTGCGGAAGAAGCCGCTGATGCGCACGCGCTGGTCGGGGCTCTGCGCGGTGTCGCGCGGGGCCTCGTGGATGGGCGTCACGCCGGGCGCGTCGCGGTAGGGCTCGCGCTCCGAGGCGGCGTACTCGCTGCCGGCGGGCCGACGCGCGGGCTCGCGGACTCCTGCGCCGCGGCGAGGGCGGGGGAGAGGCAGAGGGCCGCGACGATGCTGCGGCGCAACACGGTGTGCGTCACCGCGCCTCCGCGTCGGCTGAGTCGAGGAAGTTCAGCACCGCGCGCCGCGTGGGCCCCGCGGCCTCGAGCATGGGGAAATGCCCCCCCCCCGGGATGACCTCGAGGCGCGCGCCGGGGATGTCTCTCGCGAGGCGCTCGCCGAAGCGCACGCGCGAGACGTTGTCGTCGGCGCCCCAGAGGAGGAGCGCGGGCTGCCGCAGCGTGCGGTAGCGGCGCTCGAGTTGGAGGAAGCACTGCCCCCGCGCGGCGGCGAGGGCGGCGCGCGTGGTGCCGGGGCGGTCGAGGGAGGCCCGGATCGCGTCGACGAGGTCTTGCGTGATGACCGACGGGTCGGAGAAGGCCGCGGGGAAGCGGTCTTCGGGCCGCTGCGTGTAGAAGCCCGAGAAGAGCATCTCGCCCACGCCCGGCAGCCGCGCCCAGCGGAAGAAGGGCGGGATCTGCTCGTCGTAGACCCACGCGCCGATGACCACCACGCGCCGCACGCGCTCGGGGTGGTCGAGCGCGAGCGCGAGGGTGACCGAGCTGCCCCAGGAGTGCGCCACGACGTCGACGCGGGCCTCTCCGAGCGCGTCGAGGACGTCGACGAGGTCGCGGGCGAGGGCCGCGGGGGAGTAGTCGCCCTCGGTGCGCGTCGACCAGCCGAAGCCGGGCAGGTCGACGTTGATGGTGCGCCGCCCGGCGCGGAGCGCGGGCTCCAGCGTGTCCCAGGTGTCGTGGTTGCTCGCGAAGCCGTGGACGAGGAGCACCGAGGGGCGCTGGTTGGCCTCTCCCTTCACCTCGACGTAGACCGCGCGGCCGCTCCCCGTGCGGACGTAGCGCGCGTCGGGGCCGAGCCTCGCGCCGAGGGGCTCGCCGGGCTGCTGAAAGGTCGCGCACCCGCTCGCCGCGGCGCAGCAGAGGGCGAGGGCGAGCGCGCTGCGGCGCAGCATCACAGGCCCAGCCGCCGGTACTCCGACGCGCGGGTGAAGCTCGCGGAGGTGTCGTTGTCGACGCTCGCGACGCGCGCCACCACGCCGAGGCACTCGGAGACGAAGGTGTACGTGCGCCGCGTGACGCGGAAGATGGTCAGCGGCACCGACTGGTCGAGCTCGGTGTTCAGGCGCATCGCGGGGAAGCGGCCCGCGGGCGTCCACACCTCGCCGCGGGTGTCGACGCGGTTCACGTAGCGGCTGACGTTGGCGAAGCCCGTGAAGTTGAGCGTGCCCGCGCCGTTCACGCTCTGCTCCCAGGTGTCGCCCACGCGCAGCGGGAAGCGCAGCACGAGCACCGGCGGCGTGAAGCGCAGGTTGGTGCGCCCCGCGTCGCTCGACACCGTCGCGAGGAGCTCGAGCGCCGTCGCGCTGACCCTGTACACCCCGAGGGTCTGGGTGCTGCGCTCGATCACCGTCGCGAAGGTCGCGTCGGGGTAGAACGAGCTCCACCAGCGGCCCTGGGGCGAGAGCACCTCGTCGAGCACGCGGCGGTCGGTGTCCCGCGCGGCGGCGTAGTTCCACACGCGCTGGCCCTCGACGGTCGCGCCGTTCACGTCGACGGGGTCGACCACCACGTCGTCGTCGTTGCTGGCGTAGAGCACCGTCGCGCCGATCACGAACGCGAGCTCGCCCCGCTCGAGCACCCCGTCGTTGTTCGCGACGCACCGCCCGCTGTCGACGGGAGGCCCCGCGTCGGTCGCGACGTCGTCGGCCGCCGCGTCGTCGGGCGCCGGGGCGTCGAGCTCCGTCGAGGGGGTGTCGGTCACGACCGGCGCGTCGCGCGTGGCGGCTGCGTCGACGGCGGCGTCGCGCGGCTCGACCTCCCCCGTCGCGCACGCGGAGGTGACCGCGAGGAGCGCGAGGAGGGAGAGCGTCGAGCCGTGCGGGGTGTTCACGAGGAGGGCCGAAGGTACCGCCGTGGCGTGGGGGACGTCACCGGTCGAGGCGTTCGCGGAGCCACTTCGCCGTCGCGGGGTAGAGCTCGCGCGACGCGCGGCTGCCCACTACGGCGCCGACGTGGCCCCCCGGTACGGCGAGCACGGTCGTGTCGGTCGCGGAGCTGCGCTCGATGAGCGCCCGCGCCGCGGGGAGGGGGCAGATGGTGTCGCGCTCGCTGCCGATGACCAGCACGGGGCAGTCGATGGCGCCGAGGTCGACGCGGCGGCCCTTCACGCGGTGCTCGCCCTTCACCAGCAGGTTCTGTTGGTAGAGCTCCGAGATGTACGTGCGGTACGCCGCCGCGGGGAAGGGGATGTTGTCGTTGCCCCAGGCCTCCATGGCGTTGAAGGACTCCATCGCCTTGGCGTCGCCGCCGCGGTCGATGACGCCGACGAGCTTCGAGAGGTTGAGCGTCGGGCGCAGCGCGGTGAAGCCCGACTGCATCTGGGTGGGGGCGACGTTGCCGGCCTCGGCGATGGCGTCGACGTCGAACCAGCGCGGGTCGACGAGGTGACCGAGGAGGCCCGACCGCGTGAAGTCGATGGGCCCCGCGAGGTTCACGAGCGCCGCGACGCGCGACGGTTCGAGGGCCGCGAAGATCGACGACAGGGTCGCGCCCATGCAGTACCCGAGGACCCCGATCGCGTCGGCGCCGGTCTCGCGGCGCACCGCGCGCGCCATGCGCGAGAGGCGGTCGATCACCTCGTCCCAGCGCAGGTCGCGGTCTTCGTCGCGGGGGACGCCCCAGTCGAGGCACCACACGTCGTGGCCCGCGCGGGTGAGGGCCTCGACCAGCGAGGCCCCCGCCCTCAGGTCGAGCACGTACCAGCGGTTGATCATCGACGGCACGAGCAGCACCGGCCGCCGCGGCGCCGCGGGCGCCCCCTCGGGCCGACGGAAGCGGTACAGCGACGCGGGCCCGTCGCGACGGATCGTGTCGCGCGGCGTCGGCATCAGCGCCGGGGGCTTCACCAGCGGGGCGCCGAACAGCGAGGTCGTCACCGCGTCGGCGACGCCGCGAGCGACGGCCCCGGGGAGGTCGAAGATCGCCTGCATGGCGGCTCCCCTCAGCGCTCCGACGGCCCGGCGACCTTGCGCGCGCCCTCGAGCCACATGTCGCGCCACGCCTCGGTCATCCGAAGGCCCCAGGTGAGGGTCTCGTTCATCAGCCGCGCGCTCTCTTCGACCACCGTGCGCGCGTGCGCGACGCCCTGCGCCTCGGCCTTGGCCCACTCCTCCTGGGCCGCGCGGGCGCGCTCGAACCCTTGGGCGAGGCTCGCCCGCCAGAGCTCGGCGCCCGGGAGCGCGAAGGCCGCGAAGGGGTTGCTGGCGGGGTTCGTGGGGGTCTGCTCGCTCATGGTCGTCCTCCAGGGTTCGCGCCGCGGGGCGCGGTCGCGGGGCGGAGGATTGTGTTGCGGTGCAGCGAATGTCAACGGCGTCGTGTTGCGACGCACAACGGGGGTCAGCCCTTGCGGGCCGTGGTCTTCTTCTTCGCGGCGGGCTTCTTCTTCGCGCCCGCGGCGGAGGCCGCGCCCTGGGCCTTCACCGCGCGCTCGAGGGCGTCGAGCTTCTTTCGCAGCGCGTCGAGGCCCGCGGCGGGGTCTTCGGCCTCGGGCGCCGCGGGCTGCGGCGCGAGGGGGGCGTCGAGGTCGGGCTCGAACTCGCCCGCGCGCGGGGCGTAGGCCTGGTGGTGGCCCCAGGGCGCGATGCCCGCGACCATGCGCGCGAGGGCGCCCGAGGCCGCGTAGGGGACGGCGAAGGGGGCGAGGGGGCCGAGGCCCTGCACGCCCTGCCGGGTCTGCTGGTAGAGCGCCAACGCGGCGGAGACGTAGCGGCTCATGAAGTCGGCCAGGGCGTCGTCGTTCATCCGCACGAGCTGCGTGAGGATCGGCACCGACAGGAACTGCGCCGCGCCCCGGCCCTCGAGGATGATCTGCGCCAGGGTCGCCTGGGTGATGTCTCCGTCGTCGCGGGCGTCGACCACGCGCACGTCGTTGCCCGCGCGCACGCACGCGGCGAGCTCGTCGAGCGTCACGTAGCGGCTCTCGACGGTGTCGTAGAGCCTGCGGTTGCCGTACTTCTTGATGACCCTCGGGGGTGCGGGGCGGCGCATGACGCGGGAGCATACCGCCGCGCTCCGCCGCGGCGCGAGGGTGGCGGTTGCTGCGGCGCAACAAAGTGACCTTGACACCTCTGAGGCCCGGGGCCTAGAAGCTCCGTCGGCGCCGCGTCGGCTTCAGGATGCCGCGGCGCAGCAAGGAGCGGCGCGATGAGCCTGTGGGAGACGTGGAAGAGGGGCTTCGACCGGTGGGAAGACGCCACGGCGAGGCTGGCCGAGCAGTGGCTGCGCTCGCCCGCGGTGCTCACCCCCGCGGGCTCGGCGCTGGCGGCGGCGATGCGCGGCAAGGTCGCGGTCGACCGCGCGACCGAGGCCTGGTGGGCGACGGTGGGCCTGCCGACGCGGCGCGACCAGGAGCGCACGCTGCGCGCCCTCGACCAGCTCCAGAGCCGGCTGATCGACCTCGAAGACGAGCTCGCGACCCTTCGCGCGCAGCGCGCCCCCGCGGCGGTCGACGCGGAGTAGTCTCCCCGCCGCCGCCATGGACATCACCCCCTACCTCACGCTGCAGCCCGCGCCCCGCGCGGTGTTCGCGAGGCTCTCCACCCACGCCGACCGGCCGCGCTTCTACCTGCCCTCGCCGGGCGGGTGGAGGCCCGTCACCTGGGGCGCCTTCGCGTCGATGATCCGCTCGGCCGCGCTGTGGCTCTCGGCCGAGGGCTTCGAGCCCGGCGAGCGCGGCGTCGTCTTCGGCGGCAACAGCGTGGCGTGGGGCGCGGCCGCGCTGGCGCTCCAGGCCGCGGGCGGGGTGATGGTGCCGCTCTACCCCGCCAGCACCGTCGAGCAGTCGGCCTACGTGCTCTCGCACAGCGACGCGCGCGTGGTCTTCGTCGACGGCGCGGCGCAGCTCGCGCGCCTGCTGGAGTGCCTCCCTCGATGCCCCGACGTGCAGCGGGTGGTGCTCCTGGACGACAGGCTCGACCTCGACGCGGCGCTCGCGTCGCTCTCGCCCGACGCGCGCGCGGCCCTCGACGACGCGTGGCTGCGCGCGAGCGTGGTGCCCTGGTCGCGGGTGATGGAGAAGGGCGGGGCGCTGCACGCGCGCTTCGCCGACCGCTTCGACAAGCTCCTCGACGCCATCGACCTCGACGCGCCCACCCTCATGCTCTACACGAGCGGCACCACGGGGAACCCCAAGGGCGTGCCCTTGACGCACCGCAACGTGGGCGTGAACGGGCGCGACTGGCTGGAGTGCCTCGGGTCGCTCATCGACGAGGGCGCCGTCGACGCGCTCTGGCTGCCCTTCAGCCACATCTTCGGCTTCGGCGAGCTGTGCCTGGGCAACACCCTGGGCTTCACGAGCTACATGGTCGACCCGGCCTCGGTGCTCGCGCGCCTGCCCGAGATCAAGCCCTCGGTCTTCATGAGCGTGCCGGCGTACTGGGAGAAGATCGCGCAGGCGGTGGCGGCGGAGCCCGACCCCGCGAAGCGGCGCGCGCGGCTCGACGTGACGGGCGGGCGGTTGACGTTCTCGCCTCTCGGGCGGGCGCGGGGCTGAAGCTCGAGGTGAAGGAGCCTCTGCACGCGTGCGGGCTCTTGATCATCGGGGAGGCCGCTGGCCACTCACCGAGACCTCGCCGACGCTCACGATGAACCGCCCCGAGTGGGCTTCAGGGTTCGACACGGTGGGCAGGGCCTTCCCGTCGGTGGAGTTGAGCTGGCCGACGACGGAGATCCCCGCGCGCGGGCCCAACGTGTTCGGCGGGTACCACAAGGACCCCGAGGCCTCGCGCGGCCTTCACCGACGACGGTGGTTCCAGACCGGGCGACGTGGGTCGCTTCACCGACGACGGGTACCTATGCAGATCGTCGACCGCAAGAAGGACATCCTCGTGACGGCGGGGCAAGAACGTCCCTCCCGCGAACATCGAGATGCGCTTTCGCGACGACCCGCTGATCGCGCAGGTGGTGGTGTACGGCGACGGCAAGCGCTACCTCGTCGCGGGGATCTGGCTCGACCCCGCGGCAGCCACCGCGGCCCGCGACCGCGGGGAGGACGTGAACGTTCTCGTCACCGCCCGCGTCGACGAGGTCAACGCCTCGCTCGCGAGCTACGAGACCTCAAGCGCTACTTCGTGAGCGAACCCGCTCACCGTCGAGGACGGCATGCTCACCGCGTCGCTGAAGGTTCGCCGCGCGTCGTCTACAGCTTCGCGGCGAGTTCGAGTCGCTCTACGAGCCGGGGACGGGCGCCTGAGCCAGCTCGAGGCAGGCGCTGAGCCCACGCGCGCCTTCCCGACCGCCCGCCGCGTGGGGACGATCCGCCGACCGTTGAGCGATCTCGCAGACAAGATCCACGCTGCCGGGCGCATCGTCTGGGACGTCGCTGCGTACCGCGTGAAGAAGCGCGAGGTTTAAGAACCTCGTCACGAGCCTCACCTCGCCGTCGCCATCGGCCTCGCCCCCGGCGACATCGCGTACCGCGCCGTCTTCGGCGTGGTGCTCAACCTCTTCGTCTACCTCGTCAACGACTGCTTCGACGTCGCCATCGACCTCGCCGCGCAGGGCGCGACGAGGCGCGCACGCGCTTCGCGGCGCACACGCGCGAGGGCTGGGGCGCGGTGGGCGCGCTCGGCGCGGTCGTGGTCGGGATGGGCGCGGTCCACTCCCGGGGGCTCTTCGTCGCGGCCGTCGTGAACGTCGCGGTGATCTTCCTCTACTCGCGCGTGCTGAAGCACCGGCCGCTCCTCGACCTCTTCGCCATGGGGCTGTGGGGCGCGTCGATGGCGATGGTGGGCTTTCCCATCGACCGCGCCGACGGGTGGAGGCTCGCGGGCGTTCTCGCGCTCCTGTGCATGGTGACCGAGGCCGTGCAGGTGCTGCGCGACGAGCCCACCGACCGCGCCGCGGGCGTGCGCACCACCGCCGTCGTGCTCGGCGTGCAGAAGACCGCGCTCATCGCGCGCGCGCTGATGCTCGCCTCGGCGGCCTACGCGGGCTGGTTCGTGAACCCCGTGGGCGCGCTCTTCGCCGCGGGCGTGTTCGTGCCGCTCGACCCGGCGCGCGCGACGCGCTCGTGGGATCGATTGCGCGTGCTCTTCGGCCTCACGTGGCTGGCGATGCTGGCGGTGCATCGGCTGAGCGACTGACCGCGGCCTCGTCGCCGACCCAGCGGTGCGGGCCCGCGAGCGCCGCGACGAGGTACACCGCGCCGCCGAGCGCGAAGGACCACGGGATCCCGAACCACACGGACACCGTCACCGCCGCGACGCTGCCGAGCACGCTCGTCGCGCCGTTCACCGCGAGCGCGAGGGGCGCGCCGCGCCCGCGGTCGAGCCAGCGCACGCCCGCGGGGAAGAGCATCCCGAGCGCGAGCCCCACCACCGCGGCGCACCCGCCCGTCCACGCCATGCGCGCGCCGAGCGTTGCGTCTGCGAGGAGCACGGACGCGGGCCGGATCACGACCCACGGCAGCGCGGCCACGAGGGCGCCCGCGACGGCCGCCGCGCGCGAGGTGGCGCGACGCGATCGGATCACCCGCGGAGAGAGCGCGCTCCCGACGCCGGTCGCGACGAGCAGCCCCGCGAGCACGACCACCAGCGCGTAGGTCGGGTGACCCAGGACGACGTGCATGCGTTGCACGAGCGAGACCTCGACGAGCATGAAGCCCGCGCCGAGCGCGCCGAAATACACCGCGGGCGCCGCCCCGGGGAGCGCCTCGTCGGGGCGACGTCGCGCGCGCAGGAGCGTGGGGCCGAGCATCCAGCCCGCGATGAGGAGCACCGCCGCGAAGGTCGCGATGAGCTCGAACATCGCGGTGACGTTGCCGTGGACGATGCCAGGGCCTCCGCGTGCCGACGCGAGGGCGCGCAGCGGGTGCAGCCACGCGCGCGGCGAGAGCACGTGGAAGAAGAAGGGCCTGTCGTCGGTGGCGGGGGAGGTGTCGTAGCCGTAGGGCTCCCCCGCGGCGGCGAGGGCGGCGTCGTCGGGCGCTTCGAGGATGCGCTCCAACAAGGGGTCGCGCGCGGGGCGACCCGGCGTGATGACCAGCGCGTGCCGGAGCCGCGACTCGAGCTCCTCGAGGTGCGCGCGGTCAGCGGCCGTGAACGGCGAGGGGCTGACGAGGATCGTCGCGACGATGCCCGACGCGACGAGCGCGATGTGCTCGCGCGGCGCACGCACGCCGCGGTCACGGAGCGAGGCCACGGCGAGCGACACGAGTCGCGAGGTCTCGCTGGGCCGGTGCGGGTCGTACCAGCGCGAGAAGGTGAGCACGCCGTCGGGCGTGAGACGTCGGAGGAAGGTCGCCCACGCCTCGCGGGTGTAGAGCGTCGCCTCGGAGTGCGCGAAGGCGCCCGCGGTGGTGGCGGCCCAGGTGTCGACCAGCGACGCCTGCAGCACCGAGCAGCGCACGTTCGCGCGGCGGAAGACGGCGCGGCCGTCTCCGCGGATGAGGGTCACGCCGGGGAGCGAGAGCGTGGGAGAGCGACGTCGCACCGCGGCGAGGAGGTCGAACATCGCCGGGTTGATCTCGGCGCCGACGACGCGGGGGTGGCCGTACATCTTCGCGGCGACGACGTCGCGGCCGCCGCCCACGCCGATGACGCACGCGGTGCCGCCGGGGCGGAGCACGTGGGCCGCGGTGGTGGCGTCGAAGCGCAGCATCCCGAGCTCGTTGGGCGAGCGGTACGCGTACACCGGCGTCGCGGCCTCGCCGTCGATGCGCGCGAACGCGAGGGTGAGCGGGACCGGCGGCGTGAGCGGAGAGGGCGACCAGAGGAGCGGAGGGAGCACCGGGCCGAAGTGCGTGACCTCGACGTGGGAGAGCGCGTTCCACGACTCGAAGAGGAGCGACTGGTTCTCGTCGCGCGGCTGGCCCTTCGGGTAGCGCATCACGAGCCCGTGCGAGGTCGCGTCGGTGAGGAGCGCCGCGACGACTCCCACGGCCGCGAGCCCCGCGGTTCGCGCGCGGAGCTCGCGACGCGGTTCGAGGGTCAGCGATGCGAGGGCCGCCGCGCCCGCGATGAGCAGAGCGCGCTCGGCGCGGACATCGGCCTGAGGAGCGCGATGGAAGGAGCGCGCCTGCGGCCGCCGCGGCGAGGTCGACGGCGTAGGCGATGGAGGCCGGACGGGGGCCTGGCCATCAAGCGCGCGATCACGGTGCCGCCGATGGCAAGGGCCACGCGGCCGAGCGACGAGGAGCAGCGACGCGAAGGACGACAGGTCGGTGGAGGAAGCGGATCGGAGGCAGACCTGGAGGGTCACCGCGACGAGGACGGCGACGGACATCGACCGGAGCTCTCGCGCGATGAAGGTCGACGCGGGCTCGCCGGCTTCGCGGAGAGCGCGCGGCGGCGAGGCCACCGCGGGTGACGCCGAGCATCGCGAGGGAGAGGACGACGAAGGCGAGGCCGTACCAGGTCGACACCGACAGGACGCGGGTGAAGAGCACCTCGGTGGTGACCACGCAGGCCGCGGTGAGCGCGAGCACGGAGAGGGCCCGCGCAGGGCCGATGGGGGGCACGGCGCGGACGCTAACACACGCGGACGTTCGCGTGGACAGCGCGCGCGGGGGTGTGGCATCCTGCGCGCGGCGTGAGCGAGGCGAGACGAGGGTGGGCGCGTTTCGCGTGGGTGGTGGGCGCGGCGGCGCTCGGCGTCGCCCTGCGCTGGAGGGCGATGTGGGCGCCGCTCTTCGCGGACGACTTCTTCCAGCGCGCGATGCTGCGGGGGACCTTCCCCGCGCCGAGGCGGTGGTGGGACCTCTTCTCGTTCATCCGCGACACGCCCGCCGACCACGCCGCGATCGTCGGCCGCGGCGTGCTCCCGTGGTGGACGGACCCCCACCTGCAGATCGCGATGTTCCGGCCCCTGTCGTCGGCGCTCGCCGCGCTCGACCACGCGCTCCACGGCGGGGACCCGCTCCTCTCGCACCTCCACTCGCTCGCGTGGTGGTGCGCGATGCTCGCCGCCCTCGCGTCGCTCTACCGCCGCTTGTTCTCGCCGCGCGTCGCCGCCCTCGCGACCTTGTTCATCGCGCTCGACGACGCCGCGAGCACGCCCCTCGCGTGGCTCTCGAACCGCAACGCCCTCGTCGCCACGGCCTTCGGCGCGCTCGCCCTCCGCGCCCTCGTCGACGCCGTGGAGGGCTTCGCCGCGCGCTCGCGTCTTCGCGCCGCCTTCGCGTTGGCCGCGCTCTCGGGGGAGTACGCCCTCGCGTGGGTCCCGGCGGCCGTCCTCGTCACCCTCACGGCCCCTGAGGCGCGCGTTCGATGGCGGAGCCTCGCGGTCGCCCTCGCGCCGGTCGGCGCGACGCTCCTCGCGGCACGGCTCCTCGGCTATGGCGCGCGCGCGACCGCCTCGTACGTCGACCCCTTCGTCGACCCTGCGCGCTGGCTCGAGCGCTCGCGCGTCGGCGCGCTGCTGCTCGACCTCGTCTACGCGCTCCCCGGCCGAGTGGGACCGCTCCGGTCGCGTGGACGCCCTCCATCGCTCGCTCCGTGATCGCGCTCACGCTCCTCGCGGCGGCGCTGCACCTCGCGGTCTGGCGCGCGCCCGAGCCTGACGGGCGGAGGCTCCGCGCCTTCGCGCCGCGGCCCTCCTCGCGCCTGCCCTCGCGAGCGTCGAGCCGCATGGACGTCTCCTCCTGATCCTCGCGGCGCTCTGGGCGCCGGTGGTGGCGTGGCTCGTCGTGCGTGTGTTCGCGTCGCGCCCGCGAGGGCTTCGCGGCTGGCTCGCGGTGGCGGGGGCGGCGGCCCTGACCTTCATCCACGTCGTCGTCGCCACTGCCTCAACCCTGCGAGAGCTCTCGTGGTTTCATGACACCGCCGCGCTCGCGTCGCGGCTCCGCGCGCGCAGCCCGCTCCCGCCCTGCCGTGACCCACGCGCGACCCAGGTCGTGCTCGGCGTCGGCGAGATCGTCACGCTCAACTACCTCCCGCTCGCACGGGCCGACCTCGGCTGCGTGATGCCGCGCGCGTGGCGTCCCCTCGTGGCGACGCGGAGCCCGCTGCGCGCGCGACGCGTCGACGCGCGCACCCTGGAGCTCTCGGCGGCGCGAGGGCCCTTGTTCATGCCGACGGGGCTGTCGTTCCTGCGAGACCCGGCTCGCCCGCTGCGTCGCGGTGAGGTCGTACGTCTGCCAGGCTTCGAGGCCGAGGTGCTCGACGTGCGCGCGGGCGCGCCGACGCGGGTACGGTTCCGCTTCGACGCGCCGCTCGAGGGGAGCGACGTGGTCGTGGGCGGGTTGCGTCGAGAGGGCTTGGTGAGGGCGCCGCTGCCCGCGGCGGGAGAGGAGAGAGGCTACGCGGCGCCCGAGCTCTTCGGGCCCTGACGCTCAGTCGGCGTCGAGGCCGAAGCCGCCGTCACCGCTGGCGTCGTCGCCGAAGCCGCCGTCAGCGCCGAGGCCGCCGTCGTCGCCGCCGTCGCTCGCGCCCGCGTCGGAGGGGGGCGGCGGAGTGGTCATGCACATCCCCGTCTGCGGGATGCAGATGCCGCTCATGCAGCAGTAGACGAAGTCGGGCGGGTCGGTCGACGCGCGGCAGGGGTTGCAGTCGCTGCTCTGCGCGCAGGCCGAGGGGCAGGTGCCCGTGCTCCCACCCGTGTCAGTGCCAGAGTCGCGGGGGCCCGTATCAGGGGTGTTGCCGGTGTCGCGGGGGCCGGTGTCGTTGCCGAGATCGACGGGGGTGAAGCGGTCGACGACGGGGATGTCGAAGGTCGGGGTCGGCCCCGCGTCGGTCACGGTGGCGTCGTTGTCGGTCATCGACGCGTCGTCTTCGGGGGGCAGCGAGATGTCGCCGCCGTCGGCGCCACAGCCGACCGCGAGGAAGAACAGCGCCGGAAGGAAGAATCTCGGGGTGATCGAAGCACCAGCGGTGGGTCGAGCCATGACGGGGGCGACTATGGCAGAACTTGTTTTGCGTTGCGAGAGCGTGTCTACGCTTTCTCCCCGAGACTTTGATGCCCCACGGTCGGGGCGCAGCTCACCGACGAGGGACCGACGCCGATGCTTGACGAACCGCTGCGAGAGGCCCTGACCTTCGACGACGTCCTGCTCGTGCCCGCGTACAGCGAGGTGCTCCCGAAGGACGTCGACACCCGCACGCGCCTCGTCGACGGCGTCGAGCTGGGCATCCCGCTCATCTCGGCCGCGATGGACTCGGTGACGGGCGCCCGCACGGCCATCGCCATGGCCCGCGAAGGCGGCATCGGCGTGCTGCACAAGAACCTCAGCCCCGAGGAGCAGGCCCTCGAGGTCGAGAAGGTGAAGCGCGCGGAGTCAGGGATCGTGGTCGACCCGCTCACGGTCGGCCCCGAGACCGTGCTGCGCGACGCGGTCGCGATGATGCGCGCGAACGACATCTCGGGGCTGCCCGTGGTCGACGGGGCGAAGCCCGTAGGGATCCTCACGGCGCGCGACATCCGCTTCGAGACGAACCTCGACCAGCCCGTCGGGCGGGTGATGACCCCGAAGGAGCGGCTCGTCACGGTGCCCCCCACGGTGAGCGCCGACGACGCGCGGGGGCTCTTGCACCGGCACCGCATCGAGAAGCTCCTGGTGGTGAGCCCCGAGACGGGCGCGCTCGTGGGGCTCATCACCATCCGCGACCTCTTGCAGGCCGAGCGCTACCCCGGCGCCTCGAAGGACGCGCGCGGGCGCCTGCGCGTCGCCGCGGCGGTGGGGCCCGGGCCCGACCGCGAGGAGCGCACGCGTCGGCTCGTCGAGGCGGGCGTCGACGTGATCGTGGTCGACACGGCGCACGGCCATTCGAAGGGCGTGCTCGACGCGGTGAGGGAGACGCGCGCGGCGCACCCCGAGGTGCCGGTCATCGCGGGGAACATCGCGACGCCCGAGGCCGCGCTCGCGCTCATCGACGCGGGCGCGTCGGCGATCAAGGTCGGGATCGGCCCGGGGTCGATCTGCACGACGCGCGTGGTGGCGGGCGTGGGCGTGCCGCAAGTCACGGCGATCTCAGACTGCGCGAAGGTCGCGCGGGCGAGGGGCGTCCCGGTGATCGCGGACGGGGGCGTGAAGTACTCGGGCGACGTGGCCAAGGCCATCGCCGCGGGCGCCGACGTGGTGATGATCGGCTCGCTCTTCGCGGGCACCGACGAGGCCCCGGGGGACCTGGTCTTGTATCAGGGCCGCTCGTACAAGATGTATCGGGGCATGGGCTCGCTCGGCGCGATGCGAAAGGGCTCGAAGGACCGCTACGGGCAGGCCGGCGCGGCCGACGAGAAGCTCGTGCCCGAGGGCATCGAAGGGCGCGTCCCGTACCGCGGGAGCCTCTCGTCGAACGTCTACCAGCTCGTCGGCGGCCTGCGCTCGTCGATGGGCTACACCGGCTGCCGCACCATCGCCGAGATGCAGACGAACGCGAAGTTCGTGAGGGCCACCGCGCTCGGGCTCAAGGAGAGCCACGTGCACGACGTGATCATCACCGAAGAGGCCCCGAACTACCGCCGCTCGGAGTGAGGCCCGCGGCGCGGCCCGCGGTCGCGCTGTCGCGCCGCGCCGGTGTCGTGTAGGGTCGCGAGCCCCTCACGGGCCGCATGGACCTCCGTCGCATCATCCGCAACGTCTCGTCGCAGTGGCTCGCGCTCGCGGCGCAGCTCGTCATCAGCGTGCTGATGACGCCCTTCCTGGTGCGGCGCCTCGGAGACGTGGGCTACGGCATCATCGCCCTCGTCTCGGGCCTGATGGGCTACTCGGGGATCCTCTACTTCGGCCTCGGGGCCGCGGTGGTGAAGTTCGTCGCCGAGCACCACGCGGGCGAGGAGCGCGAGGCGCTCAACGAGACCACCTCGACCATCTTCGCGATCTACCTCGCCTTCGGCCTCCTGTGCTTCGCGCTCGCCGCGGCGCTGGTGCTGCCGCTGCCGCACCTCTTCCGCATCCCGGCGCAGCACGCGTGGGAGGCGCGCGCGATGCTGCTGATGACCGGCGCGGGCCTGCTCGTGCAGTTCCCCGGCTCGGTCTACGGCGGCGTGCTGATGGGCCTGGAGCGCTTCGACCTCCTCAACGGCTACAACTTCGCGCTGCTGCTCGTGCGCACGGCCCTCACCGTGGCCGCGCTCCTGTGGCGCCCGAGCGTGGTCTGGATCGGCGCCATCACCATGGGCTCGCTCATCGCCGAGCAGGGCCTCGCGATGTACTTCGCGCGGCGCGAGCTCCCCTACCTGCGCCTGAGCCTGAAGCTCTACCGCCGCGACCGGCTGCGGCAGCTCTTCACCTTCGGCACGCAGTCGTTCCTCTTCACGCTGAGCGAGAAGCTCATCAACTACACCGACGAGTTCGTGATCTCGCAGGCGCGGGGCCCCGGCGCGGTGACCTACTACGTGATCCCGCTGCGCCTCGTCGACTACGCGCGCGACGCGCTCGACAAGGCCACCCTGGTGCTGATGCCGGGCGTGTCGGCCGCTGCGAAGCGCGGCGAGGTCGACGCGATGAAGGGCCTCTGGCGCTACGGGAACAAGGCCGTGATGTGCCTCGTCGCCCCCGTCACGCTGGTGTTCCTCGTGTGGGGCGAGGCGGTGCTCTCGATCTGGCTCGACCCCGAGCGCGGCGCCCGCGGGTACCCGGTGCTGCGCTGGCTCGCCCTCGCGTTCGTGGTCCAGGTCGCCGGTCGCGGCCTCGCGCGGCCGATCTTCGAGGGCCTCGGCGAGCTCACCAAGCCCGCGCGCATCACCGTGGTCGAGGGCGTCTCGAACCTCGCGCTCTCGATCGTGCTCGTGCGCCTGTGGGGCATCGAGGGCGTGGCCTTCTCGACCTTTCTCCCCGCGGCGGTCACGGGGATCTTCGTGATGCCCTGGTACGTCTGCCGACGTCTCGGCACCTCGTACGTCGGCCACCTGTTCAACACCTTCGTGCGCACGCTCCCGCCGCTGGTGCCCGCCTACGGCGTGCTCTGGCTCGCCGAGAAGCAGGGCTTCAAGGGCAACCTCCTCGCGATGGCCTTCGCCTGCCTCGGCGTGCTGATCGTCTACGTCGCGGGCGCGCTCCTGGTCACGCTCGACGGCGAGGAGCGCCGCACGCTGCGCGCGCGCTTCGGGCTATGAGCGCCTCGCGGCGGCCTCGGCGAGCACCTCGCTGAGCGCGCGGGCCTTGGGGTCCCACCCGTAGCGCTCCACCACGCGCGCGCGCCCGGCCGCGCCCAGGCTGTCCGCGAGGTCGGGGTGCTCGACGAGGCTGGTGATCGCCTCGGCGACGTGCCGACCGTCGTAGCCGTAGTCGGCGACGGCGAGGTGGTCTCCCGGCACGGCGTCGATGCCCTCGGCCGCGGCGGGCGAGCACACCACGGGCACGCCCATCGCCATCGCCTCGAGCACCTTGTTCTGCACGCCGCGCGCGACGCGCAGCGGGATCGCGCACACCGCGCAGCCCTGCACCCACGGGCGGATGTCGTCGACGTAGCCCGTGACGACCACGTCGTCGGAGGCGAGGGCGCGCACCTCGGGGGCGGGCTTCGAGCCCGCGATGACCAGCCGAAAGCGACCGAAGCGCTCGCGCAGCCGGGGCATCACCTCGCGCGCGAGGAAGACCGCGGCCTCGACGTTGGCGTGGTAGTCCATCGCGCCGAAGAAGACCGCCGAGGGCTCGCGCGTCGGGGAGGCCGCGGGCGCGAAGTAGTCGGTGTCGACGCCGTTCTCGAGCACGCGCACGTCGCAGCCCGGCGCGATCGCGTCGAGGAGGGACTTCTCCCGCGGCGCGGTGATCACCGAGATCGCGGCGCGCTCGGCGACCTCGCGCTCGAAGCGCTCGAGCGTGGTGGCCTCGCGGGCGTACACCTGCCGCATCGGGGCCTCGAGCGCTCGGCGTAGGCGCGCCACTTGGCCGAGTCGACGTCGACGAAGTCCATGACCAGCGGGGCCTCGGGGTGGCGCAGCGCGTGCGGCGCCATGCTCGTGCTCTCGGCGAAGATCACGTCGGGCCTCACGCCGCGCGCCACGTCATCGACCGCGCGGCGCATGGCGGGCGTGTCGAAGGCCGGGAGCGTGAGCGGTCGCGAGGTCACCACCCACGGCATCGCGAGCGCGCGCTGCACGCGAGCGTCGAGCGGGACGAGCGACACCGACGCGAAGTGCCGCCGGAGCCGCGCGGCGTGCGCGAGGTCCGACGGTGGCTCGGCGAAGGCCACGAGGTGCACCGCGGCATCGCGGGCGACCCGCGTGAGGAGGTGGTGCGTGCGGATCTTGTCGCCCTTGTCCGGCGGGAAGGGCGTGCGGTGCGTGAGCGCGAGCACCCTCACGACGGCTTCACCCACTGCCGCGTGTGCGGGTCGCGGCGCTTGAGCACCCGCGCGGGGTTGCCGCCCACGATGGAGTCGTCGGGCACGCGGTCGACGACCACCGCCCCCGCGGCCACGACGCAGCGCGCGCCCACGTCGGCCATGATGACCGCGCCGTTGCCGAGCCAGGTGTTCTCGCCGATGTGCACGCGGTCGTAGCGGCCGGGCTGCTCCTGCACGGGCACGTCGGGGTCGTCGAAGCCGTGCTGGTTCTTGCCCGAGAGGATGTCGACGTTCGACCCGATGGTGACGTGCGGCGCGAGCACGGCGCGGCCGACGGTGCAGCGCGCGCCGATGTACACGCCGCGCGCGATGGTCACGTCGGGGTTCGAGAAGATCGTGCCCCACTGGATGCACGAGTCCTCGTGGCACTCGGTGACCACCGCGGCGTAGAAGGCCCGCCGCACGAACTGTCCGCTCAGCCCCGGAAGGAGCGCGAGGGCCTGCGAGTAGCCCTGGAAGACCTGCACCGCGCGCTCTCCGCGGAGGATCGAGGTCTCGGCCTTGTAGGCCAGCACGAGCGGGCCCACGGCGCCGCGAACGGCGAGGTTGAGCGCGCGTTTGAAGCTCGATGACACAGCGACTCCTCCTTCAGCGGCGCGCGTCGAGCACCGACTCCCACAGGCCCACGTAGCGCGCGGCCCGGCGGCCCGGGTCGTGGCGGTCGGCGGCCGCGTCGCGCGCCATCTCGACCCTGCGCGCGCGCGCCTCGGGCTGGGTGAGGGCCTCGGCGATGGCCGCGGCGAGCGCGGGCGCGGACTCGGGGTCGACCACGAGCGCCATCACGCCCTCGTCGGTCACCTCGGGCACGCCGCCCACGCGCGTCGCCACCACCGGGAGCCCGAGGGTCATCGCCTCAAGGAGCGCGTTGGGCATCGCCTCGGAGCGCGACGGCATCACCAGGAGGTCCGACGCTTTGTAGACCACGCCCACCTGCCGCTGGTGCCCGAGGAAGCGCACGCTGTCGCCGAGCGAGAGCTCGCGCGCGAGGGACTCGAGCTTCTCGCGGTCAGGGCCGTCTCCGGCGAGGGCGAGGGTGAGCGCGTGACCCTCGGCGCGCACCCGCGCGAGGGCCTGCAGCGCGAGGTCCTGCCCCTTCTCGTGCGAGAGCCGACCCACGACGCAGGCGATCACGGCGTCGCGCGGCAGGCCCAGTCGGTCTCGCGCGGCGTCGCGGTCGAGCGCGCTCTCGAAGTCCGACCGGTCGACGGCGTTGGGGATCACCTCGACCTTCGTCGGGTCGCAGCCCTCGTCGACGACGATGGTCTTCGCCGCGCGCGCCACGGCCACGACCCGATCGGCGCGGGGCAAGGTGAGCGCGTCGACGCGGTGGTAGAGGCGCACCTTGTCGTTCTCGGCGGTCCACCCGTGGTGGTGGCCGACCCACGGGAGGCGCAGCGCCTTCGACACGCCCATCGCGAGCACGTGGGGCTTGTACGAGTGGCTCTGCACGAGGTCGGCGCCGACCGCGCGCGCGAGCTTCGCCGCGCGCACGAAGAGCAAGGGGTCGAAGGGGCCGCGCTCGGGCAGCTCCCAGGTGGTGAGCGCGCCGTCGGTGAGCTCGTCGAGGCGAGGCACGGGCGGCGCGCCGCGGCCGCGGAGCAGCGCGACGTGGAGCTTCGCGCCGTCGGGGAGGGCGCGCGCGAGGTTGATCAGGCCCCGCGCGGGGCCGGTCACCACGGGCGCGTCGAGGAAGGAGAGCGCGGTGATGCGTCGGGTCACTTCGGCTCTTCGGGCACGGCGGGGCGCTCGGGCGCGGCGGGCGGCGCGCCGGCGTCGGTCGCGGCGGGGGCGGTGAGCGGCATCACGCGGGTCTGCTGCGGACCGGTGGGCGCCGGGGGGTCGGGGATCTGCAGGCCGCGGCCCTCGACGATCACCGAGCGGATCAGCGCGATCATGCGGCGCTGACCGGCGGCGTTGGGGTGCAGGCCGTCGTCGCTGAGGTCGTTCGGGAGGTAGCCCTCTTCGTCCTGGAGCACTGAGGCGTAGTCGAGGAGCACCTCGCGGTGCATCCGCGCCTGGTCGCGCACCCAGTCGTTGAAGCGACGGATGAGCGGCGTGGCGCGGCCGCCGGCCTCGTCCTGGTCCCAGCGGCGGGTGACGGGGACGGTGGTGGCGAGGATGGCCTTCACGCCGCGCGCGCGGACGCGGTCGGCCATCGACGCGAAGTAGTACTGGGTCTCTTCGAAGGGCGGCGCGTCGGGCAGGAGGTTGATCGCGCACATCTTCAACACCACCGACTCGGGGCGCAGGTCGAGGGCGTCGGGCTCGATGCGCAGGAGCTGCTGCCACACGAGCTGCCCCGACGCGCCGCGGTTGACGAAGGGCTGCTCGGGGAACTCCTGGTCGAAGCGGATGCGCTCGGTGATGCTCGCGCCGAGGAACACGACCCTGTGAGGCACCGAGGGCTGGGATCGGATCCGCGCGTTGTCCTCGCGGTACTGGTCCCGCCCCGCGGGGTTGGAGTGCAGCGCGAGCCAGCGCGTGTGCCAGGTGTTGGCGTCTCTGCGCCAGCGGAGCGCCTTGTACGCGCCCGCGGCGCCGACGCCCAGGAGGACCACCGCCGCGGCGGCGTAGGCGATGCGATTCATGCTGGGGTCACCCTCCGGTCGAGGGCCGCCCGCGGGCTGCGTCGCGCTCTCGACATGCCGCGGGCATCATGCCATATCGTTTCGCGGCGCCGGGAGGCCGAACGACGCGGTCGGAGGGCTCACGATCCCGTCGGGCGCCGCGTCAGAGAGGTCTCGAGAGATGGTTGCTACGTTGGCGCTGGTGGTGGCCGTTCCCCTCCAGCTCGCGGCGGCGGCGGGGGTCGACCTGTCGGGTGGCTACGACTCCACGGTGGTGAACCAACGCACCGGGGAGTACGGCGACGGCGGGATCATGCGCCTGGGCATCGACCTGCAGGCCGGCCACCAGGGCGACTACGTCCGCCAGCTCCTGCGCACCCGCGGCGAGTACTACTACACGGGCGGAGAGGGCCGCGACATCGACCAGGGCGACCTCGTCTCGCTCACCCGCTACGCCCTCACGTGGGAGCCCAGCGAAGACTGGCAGCTCCGCGGCGAGGCCTCGTACAGCATCGGCCAGTCGAGCTACCTGCTCGGTCGCGCGCGCTCCATCGACCTGAACTTCCAGCGCGGCGTGTACGGCGAGTACAACGGCGCGCTCACCGTGCAGCGCGCGCTCGGAGAGAGCTGGCGGCTCGCGCTCACCGGCGGAACGCTCGGTCGGCACGCGGTCGAGAACCCCGAGGGCCTCGCCCGCCAGAACATGCTCACGTTCTACGGCGGCCTCGAGGGCTCGCACGACTTCTCGTGGCGCGACGTCGGGATGCTCGGCGGGCGCACCGAGTACTTCCTCATCGACGGCTTCCTCGACTGGGTGGCGCGCGTGACGGGCTACGTCGGGTGGCGCCGCTCGTGGAGCGAAGACGTCGCCACGACGCTCATGCTCGGCGTCGACTCGTTGCAAGACCAGACCAACACCGAGAACTGGCAGGTCGGCCCCTACGTGAACGCGGGCGTCACGTGGCACCTGCCGACCCAGGGCCTCGCCCTGGGCGCGACCTTCCGCTACGAGTACGCCGTCGTCGCGGGCATCCGCTGCAGCGTGGCCATCTCGGGAGGGATGCAGTGCCCCGCGGCGAACGTCGTGTCGGGCGGCACGGGCCGCGTGCTCGGCACGGCGCTGCAGGTGGTCTACCGCCCCGAGCGCGGCGACTTCATCTTCACGGGTGACCTCGCCTTCGACCGCGGCACCACCGAGAACATCACGCCGCGGCAGAACTCGATGATGACCGGGCCGCTCGAGACTCGCGAGGTGGTGAACATCAACGCCTCGGCCATCGCCACCGTGCGGTACATGGTCACGCCGCAGTTCTCGATCTTCGGCCGGTACAGCTTCCTCTACACCGACCTCGACGCCGACGGCGGCGTGAGCGCGCCGGGCGCGATCACGCAGATCAACCGCCACGTCCTCCTCGCGGGGGTGATCTTCGCGCTCGGCACCGGCGAC
The DNA here is from genome assembly GCA_041389825.1 of Polyangiales bacterium. GTDB lineage: Bacteria > Myxococcota_A > Polyangia > Polyangiales > JAEYZO01. The sequence goes on from JAWKRC010000005.1 coordinate 293,562, forward strand.
GGGCCCGTCGAGCCCATCACGCCCTTCGACGAGGTGCAGGCCCTCCACGGCGCGGCCTCGGCCGCCGGCGCGCCGCAGTCGAACACGACCTCGTCGAGCGGCGCCGCGGGCGAAGAAGACCTCACCGCCGACCCCTTCGCGCTCTCGGCCGCGCCCGACCCGCGCGCCACCTCGACGACGGGCGAGCAGCGCGGAGACCCGCGGCGGTACCACCCGAGGGACCCGCGATCGCGGCCGCCGCGCCCGCGCACCGCGACGCAGCCTCTCACGCGACCGGCGACGCGCGACCCGAGCGCGCCGCCCACCCCGCCGACGGAGCCGTCCGCCGCTCCCGAGGCGCCGCCCGCCGCGCCCGAGGCGCCGTCGGGCGACAACGCAAGTGACGACAGCGGCCACGCCGCGGGAGAATCGACCCCATGACCATGGGTGAGAAGGAGGAGCAGGTCCTCACCCTCAAAGACCTGCTCTCGAACTACATCGCGCTCGCGCGGCGCGGCAGCCGGTACTGGAAGCGCGCCGTGCTCGTCTTCACCCTCATCCTCGGCGTGGGGATGGTCTGGGTGATCACCAAGCAGCGCGTCTACAAGAGCGAGGCGAAGTTCCAGGTGCTCGAGGCCGACGTGCCCAACCACCAGGAGCGCGGGATGGAGGAGCAGCGCCTCTCCGTCGAGGCCCGCCTCTCGCAGGTCTACGGCTCGCGCTCCAACGTGCTCGACATCATCCGCCGCGTGCAGCTCTACCAGGAGTTCGCCGGCCGCGCGTCAGAGACCAAGCTCGCCGACCTCTTCTGGGGCCGGCTCTCGCGCAAGGTCGAGAACGACACCGTCGAGATCGCCTTCATCGACCCCGACCCGGTGAAGGCCCAGCGGGTCACCCAGGCGCTCATCGACCTCTTCCAGAACGCGCGCCGCCGCGTCGCGACCGAGCGGGCCCGAGAGACCCTCAGCGCCGTCGAGGCCCAGCTCCTCCAGCTCGAAGGTCAGCTCGCCGAGCGCGAAGAGGCCCTCGAGCGCTTCACCATCGCCAACCAGGCCATGGTCGACCAGGTGCGCGCGCGCCGCGGCACGACCATCAACCTCGCGCCCCAGAACCGCGCCCCCGAGGTCGACACCCGCACCTCGGCGCGCACCCGGCGGCTCCAGGCCCGCGTGGCGCAGCTCCGCAGCAACATCGAGTCGCTGCGCAACCCCTCGTCGGGCAGCAGCGACCGGCCTGAGCCCCCGGCGCTCCAGCAGATGCGCGAGCGCGTGCGGGCCAAGGAGGCCGAGGTGCAGGCGCTCGTCAGCCGCGGGCTCACCCCCGACTACCCGACCCGCGCCGCCGCCGAGCGAGAGCTCCAGTCGCTCCGAGGGCAGCTCCAGGTGCTGGTGTCTCAGCACCGCGCGTCGCAGCGCGACGCCGAGAACCTCTCGACCGCGGAGCGAGACTCGCGCATCGACTCGCTCACCCGCGACCTCGCCGCGGCGCAGAACGAGCTCAACGAGAGCCAGCGCATCGACGCCGCGCAGGCCAACGCGCCCGCGGGCCAGGCCCCCGCGCCGGCGGCGGTCAACCCGCTCACGCGCAGCAACATCGCCGAGGTCGAGCGCGAGTACGACCGCCTCACGGCCGACCTCACCACCACCCGCACCGCGCACTCGGAGCTCCTGCGGCGCAAGCTCGAGAAGCAGTCCGAGCTGCGCCGCGCCGAGCTGTCGGGCGCGGAGCAGATCCGCATCATCGACCACCCCTCGCGGCCCGTGGAGCCCGAGCCCCCGGGTCGCACGAAGATGTCGCTCATCGTCGCGGTGATCGCGGCGCTGCTCGCGTCGGGCACCGCGCTCATCTCGGGCTTCATCGACACGCGCATCTACGACGCGACCGACCTCGCGCGCTGGGGGCAGCTCCCCGAGCTCCCGTTCATCCCCGACCTGCACTTCGACCTGCCCGAGGGCGCCGCGCGCGTCGAAGGCGCTCCGCCCACCGCCCCCGCGGGGTAGCCCGCGCCGTCCTTGTGCCCGACCCCGCAGGCTTGATACACCCCCACACCGTCATGAACACCCGGGCCCTCGCGCTGTTCTCCGTCCTCTCGCTCGCCGCCTGCCGCGGAACCCTCACCGGCCCGTGGCCGCCCGTCGAGGCCGCGACGCGCGAGTACCGCCTCGGGCCCGGCGACATCGTGCGCGTGTCGGTCTTCGGCAACGCCGAGCTCACCTCCCGCGTCACCGTGCGCCCCGACGGCCGCGTCACGCTCCCGCTCCTCAACGAGGTCGCGGTGGCGGGCAAGACCGTCAACCAGATCACCCAGGAGGTCACCGACGGCTACCGCCGCTTCGTGCAAGACGCGCGCGTCGCCGTGGTCATCGAGGAGGTGCACTCCTACCGGGTGTTCGTCTCGGGCAAGGTCACGCGCCCGGGCGACTTCGAGTCGCGCACGCCAGTGACCGTGATGCAGGCCATCGCGCTCGCGGGAGGGTTCATCCGCGGCGCCGACCAGAACCACATCGTCGTGCTGCGGCAGGGCAACAACAACCGCACCGAGCGCTACGAGGTCTCGTACGACGACATCCTCGACGGACACATGGAGCAGAACTTCCAGCTCCGCTCGGGCGACACCATCGTCGTCCGCTGAGCGCCCGCTCGGCGCTCGTCACCCCCCAGTCACCCCCCCAGAGCGCCCGCCCGTCTCACCGACGCGGCGGGCGTTCGCGCGTCAGCGCTTGCCCTTCACGCCCACGAAGGTCACGCCGACGATCTTCTCGCGCTGCAGGCGGTCGCACGCGGCGGTGAGGTCTTCGGTGGTGGTCATGCCCTGCCGGGCGACGAGAACGTACTTGTCGATGAGCCCGTGCCACGCGAGCGTCTCGGCGGTGCCGAAGACCGCGGCGGAGTCGACGATGATGTACCGGAACTCCTGCCGGAGCTGACCGAGGAGCACCGCGGCGGCCTCGCTCGACAGCGCCGCGTGGGCGCTCGCCACGGGCGGCCCGCAGGGGATGAAGCTCAGGCTCGCCGTGATGCGGATCACGTCGATGGGGAGCGAGGGGTCGTTCTGCCGCGCCGCGAGGATGGTGGTGAGCCCAAGCTCGCCGCGGATGCCGAAGAGCTTGTGGAGGGCCGGGTTTCGCAGCGAGGCGTCGACGAGGAGCACCTGGATGCGCCCGCCCTCGGCCATCGCGAGCGCGAGGTTGGCCGCGGTGACGCTCTTGCCCGCGCCCTCGCGCGCCGAGGCGACCACGATGATCTGGAGGTCGGGCTCCTGCTCGAGGCGAAAGCGCAGCGTGCGGAACTGCGCGGCGGCCTGCCCGTCAGGGTGCGACATCATCACGAGGTCGGGGGAGAAGGGCCCGACGTGCTCGGCGGGGTTCACCCGCAGCATCGAGTACGAGGGGGGCTGCCACGAGGCCTGGTCGTAGCCGCCTCCGCCGCCCATGCCCGGGCCGACGGGCACCATGCCGTAGTCGCCGCCGCCGTGGCCCTCGTCGACGACCTGGCCGTAGGCGTCGTAGTAGCCGTTCATCGCGCCTTGCGGGAGGAACTGCGTGCGGGCCTCGGCGTCGTCCATCATGGGCGAGACGCCGGGCGGCATGTGCTGCCGGAGCTGGTCGGAGGTGAGGGTGACGGCCTCGTCGTTGCCGCCCACGGGCTGCCAGCCGCCGGGGTTGGTGGGAAAGCCCTGGGCGTACTCGGCGTTGAAGATCTGGGCGCTGCTGGCGACGCGCGTCGCGGCGTCGCCGTCGATGAGCTCGTGGGGCGGCGCGGGGGCCGGCGCCTGGTCGGAGAAATAGTTCGAGAGGTCGTCGCCGTGGTCGGCGCGCTGCGCGTCGCCGAAGGGAGGGCCCTGGGTCGCCGGGCGCTTACGGTTCGTGGGGTCAGACATGGGTGTTGGTCGCCTCGGCCACGGAGGAGGCTATGCGGCGGCGGTGCTTCGCGTCAAACCGTTCGACCGGCGCTAGCGACCTCTCGCCGAGATCATCACCAGCGGCGTGCGGACCATGATCTCGAGGTCGGTGCGGAGGAAGGTCCAGAAGTCTTCGAGGCGCGCCGCGTAGGCGAGGTCGTAGAGGAGCTTGGTGCGCATGTCGTCGGCCACGCTGCCCTCGGTGTCGTCGAGGTCGAAGGGGTTCAGCAGCGAGTCCTTGAGGTGCGCGATGTCGCTGTCTTCGGGGAGGCGCCCGAGGTAGTCGAGCGACACCTGCGCGAGGCCGGTGATGCCAGGGCGGACCTCGCGCGTGCGCTCCTCGAAGAAGGGGATCGCCGCGGCGAGGGTGCGCACCAGCTCGGGGCGCTCGGGGCGCGGGCCCACGATCGACATGTCGCCGCGGAGCACGTTCCAGAACTGGGGCAGCTCGTCGAGGCGGGTCTTGCGGATGAAGCGGCCGATGCGGGTGATGCGGTCGTCGTTGGCGCTCGCGAGGCGCGCCTTGCCGTCGCGCTCGGCGTTGATGCGCATCGAGCGGAACTTCCACATCTTGAACGTGGGCAGCCCGTGCGACGACCAGGGGGCCGAGGGGTGCGTGCGGCCCACGCGCTCCTGCGCGTAGAAGATCGGGCCCTTGTCTTCGACGTAGATCGCCGCGGCGATCACGGGGAAGAGCGGCGCGGTCAGCGCGAGCCCGACGCCCGCGCCCACCACGTCCATCGCGCGCTTCACCGCTGAGACCTTCCAGTCCATCGCTGGGCGGTTTGATACCAACCCTGGTCGTCGCGTCGCAAGCGAGCCGCGCAAGCCGTTGGATCACCAGGGGAGTGGTGTTATGGTCCGCCGCCGTAGGAGCCCGTGCAGTCCTTCGCGCTCAGGTTCACGGCGAACGTCCCGGGGGAGCTCCGCTTCCGCGACCTTGTCGGCTCGATGCTCCGCGGCGCGTGCCAGAGGGTCGAGCACGAGTTCGGCTGCAGCGGCCTCGAGTGGCGCTTGATGAGCGCCTTCAACGAGGCCTTCAACAACATCGTCGAGCACGCCTACGCCGAGTGCTCGGGCGACGTCGAGGTGGCCCTCACCGTCGACGACGAGCGCGTGGTGCTCCGCCTCGCCGACCAGGGCGACGGGTTCAACTTCGACATGTCCGGGGCCTCTGACGCGCCGCCCGAATTCGACGACCTCTCCGAGGGGGGCATGGGCCTCTTCATCATCCGTCAGGCCATGTCGTCGGTCACCTACGAGCGAAGGCAGGACCGCAACCTGCTCACCATGACCAAGCACATCGCCGATTGCGCCCGGGCCTCCGAGGCGCCCCGAGGGGACACAGCATGCTGAACCACGAGCTCACCGAACAGGCGGGGGTGACGGTCCTGTCGATGCTCGAGGAGAAGCTCGACGCCACCACCGCGCTCACGGCGCGGCCCATCCTCGACCAGCTCGTCGAGCGCGGCGGGATCAAGGTCGTGCTCGACATGACCGCCGTGAAGGTGATCGACAGCTCCGGCGTGGCCATCGTCGTCTCGCTCTTCAAGCGCCTCAAGGCCCTCGGCGGCTCCCTCCGCGTCGCCGGCCTCGAGGGCCAGCCGCGGGAGATCTTCCACCTCCTCCGCCTCGAGAAGGCCATGCCGATCTACCCCACCGCGCACGAAGCGCTGAAGGGTTACTGACCTCTCACCGTCTCACCCAGGTTCTCCGTGGCGCACCTCGTCTCGCTGGGCCCGCAGGAGGTCGGCAAGGAGTTCCCCCTCGACGGCGGCGAGTGCCTCCTCGGCCGCCGCCTCGACTGCCACGTCTGCATCCCCGACCAGCGGGTGTCGCGCCGGCACGCGCGCATCCGCGCCGAGGGCCACGAGGGCTGGCAGCTCGAAGACCTCGGGAGCTGCAACGGCACCTTCGTGAACGGCCGCCGCGTGCAGGGCTCGATGCGCCTGCGCCACGGCGACGAGATCGAGATCGGCGCCTCGCGCTTTCGCATGGACCTCGCCGACGAGGCCGTCGCCGCGATGGAGGCCGCCCCGGTGCTCACCACCGAGGCCGACGGCGCGGTCACCATGTTCGAGCTCTCGCCCGCGGGGCTGAGCTTCAGGCCCGAGGCGCCGAAGGGCGACCGCGCCCCGTCTCAGCGCGACATCGACCGCCTCCAGCGAAAGCTGCAGGCGATGTACAAGATCTCAGAGACGGTGGCCTCGGGGCTCGACGGCCAGACCCTCCTCGAGCGGGTGACCGCTGTGCTCCTCGAGGTGCTCCCGCAGGCGACCGCCGCCGCCGCGGTGACGGCTGACCCTCGCTCGCAGCAGCTCCGCACCCAGGCCGCCAAGCGCCGCCGCGGGAGCGAGGCCGACCTCGGGGCGATGAACATCCCGCAGGCCGTGGTCGACCGCGTGCTTCGTCAGGGCCAGTCGGTGCTCCTGCGCGCGCCGCAAGACCTGTCGCTCGGCGTGCCCGTCGACACCATGGTCATCAAGAACCCGCTGCAGGCCCCGATGGGAGACGGCCCGCTCCCTCCTCCGGGGGAGGGCGCGGTGGGCTGGCGCATGGGCGCGCCGCTGACCTTCCGCGGCGAGCACTTCGGCATCCTGCACGTCGAGGCCGAGTCGGCGCTCGGGTACTTCACGCAAGACGACCTCGACCTCCTCGGCGGCGTGGCCGCGCAGGCGGGCGTCGCGCTGCACCTCATCGGGCTGCACCAGCGGCTGATGGCGCGCGAGCGCTTCGACTACGACCTGCGCCTCGCGCGGCAGATCCAGCGCAACCTCCTGCCGCGCGACCCGCCGCGGGTGCAGGGGATCGACTTCGCCGTCCACTACGAGCCCGCCTTTCACGTCGGCGGAGATTTCTACGACTTCCTCTGGCACGACCCGACGCGGCTCTCGATCGTGGTGGGCGACGTGTCGGGCAAGGCCATCTCGGGCGCGCTGTTCATGGCGCGCGTGACGAGCGAGATCCGCGCCTTCGGCCCGCTGGAGTCGGCCCCGAGCCGCGTCGTGCAGCGGGTGAACCGCGCCCTCAGCGAGGTCGCCGAAGACGGGATGTTCACCACGATGGTGTACCTCTCGCTCGACCTCACGCAGAACGTGATGCGCTACGCCAACGCGGGGCACACCACGCCGCTGATCCGCCGCGCCGACGGCGCCGTCGAGGAGCTGGAGTTCGACGAGTCGCGCTGCATGCCCGTCGGGGTGCTCGCCAAGATCGAGGTGGGCGAGACCGTGGTGGAGCTCCGGCCCGGAGACGTCCTGGTGCTCTACACCGACGGCATCATCGAGGCGTGCTCCCCGGCGGGGGAGTTCTACGGCCACCAGCGCCTCGTCGAGGTGCTCCGCGGCGCCCCCGGCGGCGCGCGCGAGATCCTCGACCTGGTGCTCTCGGACCTCGACCGCTTCGTGGGCGAGGCGCCGCAGGCCGACGACCAGACCGTGGTGTGCCTCTCGGTGAACGCCGCCACGAGCGTGCGCTACGACAGCGCGCTGCCGCCCGACCTCCCGCCCGACCGGTTGTGATAGCGTCCGCGCCTCGATGCGACTGGTGCTGCGCGGCGCGCGGGTGATCGACCCCTTCGTCGGACTCGACGAGGTGGCCGACGTGGTGATCGAGGCGGGCGTGGTGGTGAGCGTGGGCCGCGGCGCGGCCGACGGCGTGCGCGCGGGCGAGCGCGACACCGTCGTTCACGAGCTCGACGGGCGGTGGGTGCTGCCCGGCTTCGTCGACCTGCACGCGCACCTGCGCGAGCCGGGGCTGGAGTACAAAGAAGACATCACGACGGGCACGCGCGCGGCGGCCGCGGGGGGCTTCACCACGGTGTGCGTGATGCCCAACACGAAGCCCGTGAACGACAACCGCGCGGTGACCGAGATGATGGTCGCCAAGGCGGCCTCGCACGGGCGAGTGCGGGTGCGACCCATCGGGTGCATCACGCGCGGCCAGGCGGGGCGCGAGCTCACCGAGATGGCCGACCTGCGCGACGCGGGCTGCGTGGCGGTGAGCGACGACGGCCGCTGCGTGACCGACGCGGGGGTGATGCGCCGCGCGATGGAGTACGCGCGCACCTTCGGCCTGCCGGTGGTGCAGCACGCCGAGGACCACGCGCTCACGCAAGGGGCGCAGATGCACGAGGGCGCGGTCGCGACCCGCCTGGGCCTGAAGGGCTGGCCGCGCGTGGCCGAGGACCACATCGTGGCGCGCGACCTGATGCTCGCGGAGCTGACGGGCGCGCGCTACCACCTCGCGCACGCGAGCACGCGGGGGAGCGCGGCGCTGTTGCGCGAGGCGAAGTCGCGGGGGCTGCGGGTGAGCGCCGAGGTGACGCCGCACCACCTCACGCTCACCGACGAGGCGGTGCTGGGCTACCGCACCGCGTGCAAGGTGAACCCTCCGTTGCGCGAGGCCGAGGACCGCGAGGCGCTCATCGAGGCCCTCGCCGACGGCACCCTCGACTGCGTGGCGACGGACCACGCGCCGCACGCGATGATGGAGAAGGACACCGAGTTCTCGCAGGCCGCGCTCGGGATGGTGGGCCTGGAGACGGCGCTCCCGCTGCTCTTGTCGCTCGTGCGCGAGGGGAGGGTGTCTCGGGCGCGGCTCGTCGACGCGCTCACCGTCGCGCCGGCGAGGGCCTTCGGCTTCGAGCCTCCGTCGCTGCGCGCGGGCGCCGTCGCCGACGTGGTGGTGATCGACCCCGAGCGCGCGTGGGCCGTCGACCCGAAGGCCTTTCACTCGAAGGGCCGCAACACGCCCTTCGCCGGGTGGGAGGTGCGCGGCCGCGTCGAGCGCACCTACGTCGGCGGCGCCGAGGTGCACGCGTGCCCGCGTCCGTCGACCGAGGGCGCGTAGCGGTGTCGCAGCCCGCGGAGCCCAACCACGGCGTGCGCTACACGCTGGAGCTCGTCTCGGCCGAGGTCGACGTCGCGCGGTACCGCGCCGAGGTGCGCGCCGGTGGCGCGGTGGCGACCGTCACGGTGCGCGTCGACCGCGCGGGCGCTTCGGTGGAGACCGACGACCCGACGCTCGCGCCGGAGCACCGGGCCCAGCTCGTCGCGCTCGCGAAGACCCTGGGCAAGCGCGACGGCGCGCCGTGGCCGCGGCGGGTGAACCGCTGGCGCGCGCCGGGCGTGCGGTAACGCTTAGAACTCCTAAAAGTACTCTCCCGTCGTGCGGCTGCCGATCCGTGTTGCGCCGCGGCGTTGCTCGGCTTCGACGGGCGTACAGCCCGTCTTCAGCCTCGCGCCTTGCGGCGCTCGCGTCTCGATGGCCGCACTCGGTCCGAGTATTTTTAGGAGTTCTCAGGACCGCGGGGGCTCGCTGGGGGCGCCGAGGTCGGGCGCGCCGAGGTCGACCACCTCGGTGCCGCGCTTCTGCGCGAGGATGATCAGGTCGCGGGAGCTCGGGCCGAAGAACGCCCCGGGCGTGCGCACGTGCCCGCTCACCTCGAGGATGCGGAAGCCCGCCTGGTGCAGGAGCTGCCCGAGCTCGTGCAGGGAGTACAGCCGCACGGAGTACTCCATCTCGCGCTGGCGGCCGTCGTCGAAGATCATCGTGCGCTTCACGTTGAGGCGCGACGTGATGTAGTTGCAGTTCGTCTCCTCCATGCAGACGCAGCCGTCGCCCTCGAACCACGACATGGCGGGCTGGCGCTGGATGACGTGGTCGCGGTTCGCCACGCCCAGGAGGAAGGTGCCGTGCGGCTTGAGCGCGCGGTGGATGCGCTGCGCGACCTCGGCGTTGCGCTCGTCGTCGAAGTAGCCGAACGAGGTGCCGACGCAGAACGCGGCGTCGTAGCGCTCGTCGAACTCCATCGAGGTCATGTCGCTCTGGAGCACCTCGACGGTCACGCCGCGCGCCCTGGCGGCGTCGCGGGCGCGCTGGCACATGGTGGGAGAGACGTCGAGCGCGGTGACCTCGAAGCGCCGCGCGGCGAGCTCGACGGCGTGGCGGCCGACGCCGCAGGCGATGTCGATCACGCTCGCGCCGGCCTCGACGCCGAGCGCGTGCTCGATCCAGTCGGCCTCGGCCGCGACCTGCTGCGCGTCGAGGTGCTCGGCGGCGCGGAGGTAGTCTTCGTTGAAGAGCTCCTCCCACCACATACGACGTCGACGTCGTGCGTCAGGGACGGTGGATTTCAGCGCCCTCGCGTCGGGGGGCGTGGGCGGCGGCGGGGGTCGCGGCGCCTTCGCGTCGGGCGGCGGCGGCGGCGGGAGCGAGGTGCGGGGCACCCCCGGCGAGGCGGGCTCGGGCCGCGCGATGGGCTGCGAGACGTCGAGGGCGAGGAGGGCGAGGGAGGGGTCGTCTTCGGCGCGGGGCGCGTCGACCTCGGCGGCGTCGTCGAGGGAGATCTCGACGTCGTCGTGGTCGGGCTCGGTGTCGAGCTGCGGCCGCGGCGCGGGCGCGAGGGGCTGGACGCGCGTCGGGCTTACGCGACTGTCGAGGGGCACTGGGGGGATCGTCGGCGCGTTGAAGATCGACGGCCGCTCTCCGCGCGGGGGCGGCGGTCGGGAGCTGCGCGCGCGGGGCGGCGCGGGGCGCGACCCGGCGGAGCCATCGGTCGCGGGCGGCGCGCCGTCGGGGGCGGCCTCGGGCACCGCGCTGAGGGAGGTGATGGCGTCGAGGCTGGGCCCCGCGCTCGCGGGCTCGGCGGGAGGCGCAGCGGCGGCGAGGGTCGCGGGGCCGTCGTCTCCGCCCAGCTTGCGGATGCGGCGACGGACCACGCGCATGCTGGAGCCCGACCCGTCGGGCGGGACCGGGATGGAGACCGTGGCGACGGGGCCCTCGCTCACCTCGACCTCGGGCGGGTGCGTCGGGACGCGAGGGATCGACGCGCGCGCGCTCGAGAGCGGGATGGGCGTCGGGGCGTCGAGGTCGAGGTCGTCGAGGGGCGCGCGCGGCGGGGCCGAGCTGTGCGCGGGCGGCGGCGAGGGCGCGGCCGCGGCGACGGCGGCGTCGGGGCGCGGCGTGGGGTCTGCGACCAGGAGCTCTCCGGTGGTGAGGTCGGGCAGGTCGAGCGGACCGGCGCTCGGAGCGACCTCGGCGGGGACGCGGAGCCCGCGGCGGCTGCTGCGACGTCGGCGGCGACCGTCGGGGCCGGGCGCGGCCTCGAGGTCGAGGTCGGCGGCGGAGTCGGCGTCGTCGGGGGGGCGGTTCTCCATCGAGGGCTTAGCGCTCGCCGCAGCGGGTGACGGCCTCGCCCATGCGGACGGCGACCGGGCGCGCGTTCGTCGCGGGCGACCAGCGGCCGCGCGCGGTGGGCGGGAGCAGCACGACGACGGTGGAGCCCAGGAGGAAGGCGCCGAGCTCGGCGCCGCGGGCCAGGACGGGGGCCTCGTCGGGCGGGTAGTCGCGCGTCGCGACCTCGCCGCCATGCGGGGGCCGCGGCGGCGCGGGGAAATACAGGTCGATGCGGCCCACCACGAAGGCGCCCACGAGCACCACCGCCACGCGGCCGATGTCGGAGTCGAGGTAGACCACCACGCGCTCGTTGCGCGCGAGGAGCCCGGGCACCTCGCGCACGCCGAAGTCGTTGACGGGGTAGAGGGTGCCGGGGATGTGCCGCACGCGCGCGACGCGGCCGCCGACGGGGGCGTGCACGCGGTGGTAGTCGCGGGGCGAGAGGTAGACGATGAAGAACTCACCGCCGACGTAGTCGCGGGCCTCGTCGTCGCTGCCGAGGAGCGACGCGGCGTCGTAGCGCTGGCCCTTCACGGTGAAGGTGGACGCGTCGGCGATGGGGCCGAGGTCGTCGAGGCGGCCGTCGGCGGGGGAGACCACGGCGCGGGGGTCGAGGTCGACGGGGCGCGCGCCCTCGCGGAGGCGGCGGGTGAAGAAGTCGTTGAAGCTCGCGAAGCCCGCGTCGGGGACGATGGCCTCGGAGAGGTCGACCTTGTAGGCGCGGCCGTAGAGGTCGAGCACCGGGCGCAGGAGGCGCGGGTGGACTGCTGCTCGGGTGGCGCGGCCCACGAGGCGCGTGAGGCGCTCGCGGGGCAGTGCGTGGAGGATCTGCGCGGCGGCTCGAGAGGTGGCGGACATCGTCGATCCCGATGGGGACGTGGTCACCCGCACGCGCGCGAGCGCCGCGGCGGCTGGCGAGACTAGATCGCGGGGCGAAACGCGGTCAACTGCGTCGCGCCCCGCGGTCGAGCGATGTCTCAGACGTCGTAGTAGAGGTGGTACTCGTAGGGGACGGGGCGCAGGCGCACGGGGTCGACCTCGCGCTCGCGCTTGTACGCGACGTAGGACTCGATCACGTCGCGGGTGAAGACGTCGCCGCGGAGGAGGAAGTCGTGGTCCTTCTCGAGGGACTCGAGCGCCTCGGCGAGGGAGCCCGCGACGTGGGGGACGTTCTGCAGCTCCTCGGGCGAGAGGGAGTAGATGTCCTTGTCGAGGGCGTCGCCGGGGTGGATGCGGTTCATGATCCCGTCGAGGCCCGCCATCGTGAGCGCCGCGAAGGCGAGGTACGGGTTGCACGAGGGATCGGGGAAGCGCACCTCGATGCGCTTGGCCTTGGGCGACGCGCTGAACATCGGGATGCGGATCGACGCGGACCGATTGCGCGACGAGTACGCGAGGTTCACCGGCGCCTCGTAGCCCGGCACCAGACGTCGGTAGCTGTTGGTGGTCGGGTTGGTGATCGCGTTGAGGGCCTTGGCGTGCTTGAGCACGCCGCCGATGTAGAACATCGCCATCTCGCTCATGCCCGCGTAGCCCTGGCCGGCGAAGAGGGGCGAGCCGTTCTTCCAGAGCGACTGGTGGCAGTGCATGCCCGAGCCGTTGTCGCCGTAGAGCGGCTTCGGCATGAAGGTCGCGGTCTTGCCGCGGCGCTTCGCGACGTTCTTGACCACGTACTTGAACCAGAGGGTCTTGTCGGCCATGCGCTGCAGCGTGTCGAACTTCATGTCGATCTCGCACTGCCCCGCGGTGGCGACCTCGTGGTGGCTGGTCTCGACCTCGATGCCGACGGCCTCGAGCACCTGGCACATCTCGGTGCGGGTATCCATCAGCGTGTCGTGCGGCGCGACGGGGAAGTAGCCCTCCTTCGCGCGGATCGTGTAGCCGGGGTTGCCGCGGTCGTAGCGCTTGCCGGAGTTCCAGTGGCCCTCGCGCGAGTCGATGGCGTAGAAGCTGCGGTTGGGCTGGTTCGAGTAGCGCACGTCGTCGAAGAGGAAGAACTCCGCCTCGGGGCCGAAGAAGATCGTGTCGGCGAGGCCGGTGGAGCGCACGAACTGCTCGACCTTGTGCGCGATGTGCCGGGGGTCGCGGCCGTAGGGCTCGCGGGTGATCGGGTCGACGACGTGGCAGATGAGGCTGAGCGTGGGCTGCTCCATGAACGGGTCCATCACCGCGGTGGACGCGTCGGGCACGAGCAGCATGTCGGACTCGTTGATGGCCTTCCACCCGCGGATGGAGCTGCCGTCGAAGCCGAAGCCGTCTTCGAACGCGTCTTCGGTGAGCCGGTGGAAGGGCACGCTCGTGTGCTGCCACTGCCCGATGAAGTCGCAGAACTTCAGGTCGACCATCACCGCGCTGTTGCGGCGGCCGATCTCGATGGCGTCGGCGGGCTTCGGGTTCTTGCTCATGGGTGAACGACTCTCCTTTGACTCGGTCGGTTCGTGCCTCGCGGCGCCGGGCGATCACCCGGTCGCGACGGGAGTTGTGCGAGCGCTCGGTCGTCGCGGCGCCCTCCCTCGGGCGCGCGCGGGTCAGATCGCGTCGTGGCCGCGCTCGCCGGTGCGGATGCGCACGGCCTCTTCGATCGGCACGACGAAGATCTTGCCGTCGCCGATGCGGCCCGTGCGCGCGGCGCGCTCGATCGCGTCGATCACCGCGTGCACCTGCTCGTCGGGGACGACCACCTCGACCTTCACCTTCGGCACGAAGTCCACCACGTAGGCGCTGCCTCGGTAGACCTCCTTCTTGCCTCCGGTGCGGCCGAAGCCCTTGACCTCGGTGACGGTCATGCCTTGCACGCCGACCTCCGCCAGGGCGTCTTTCACCTCGTCGAGCTTGAACGGCTTGATGATGGCCTCGACCCGCTTCATCGCGGCCGGGAGGCTATACCCGTCGTCTGTAAAGGGGGTGTAAACGTCGGGTAAGAAACGCCCTACCAGACGCAGCGCACCCCGGCCCAGGTCGGCGCGTCGTCGGGCAGGCGAAAGCGCCGCGCGCTGCTCGTCCACCGCGCCCGAGGGATCGTCCGGTCGCCGCCGCGCAGCGCGCGCCAGGGCGAGCCGGCCCGACCGCGCGGGTCGTCGACCACCCAGAGCCCGCCGTCGGTGAACTCCGGCGCGTCGTCGTCGACGCCCGCCTCGACGCTCGCGTCGGTGAGGTCGTCGTCGTCGGGAAGACCCGCGTCGAGGGGCTCGCGGCGCGGCGGGTTCGGGTAGAAGTCCGCGGCGTCGTCGGTCCACTCGGCTACGGCACCGCCCATCGCGCGCACGCCTTCGGGCGTCACGTCGGCGCCGTCGGCGTCGTCTCCCCACGGGAAGCGTCGGTGGCCCGGGAGCAGACCCGCCGCTGCGCGCTCCCACTCGGCCTCGGTCGGCAGCCGCCCGTTCACGAAGCCGCAGTAGGCGCGCGCGTCGGTCCACGAGACGCAGCGCGCGGGCGCGTCGTCGCTCACCTCGGCGTCGCAGCGCATCGCAGCGCAGCGACCCGCGGCGACGCACCGCCGCCACTGTGCGCCCGTGACCTCGTCGAGGGCGACGTAGAACGCGCGCAGCCGCACAGCGCGAGGAGGCCGCTGCTCGAAGTGGGCCTCGCCGTCGTCGGTGCCGAGGCGAGAGAGGCCCGACGCGAGGCAGACCGCGCCCGCGCGGGGAGGGCCGCACTCGGGCGATCCGCTCGGCGCGAGGGGTGCGCCCGCGTCGTGCGGGGGCGACGGCGCGCGGCGAAAGGTGGGCGGCGCGGGGCACGCGCTGAGCGAGAGCGCGAGGGCGACGAGGAGCGCGCGGGTCACGGTCGTCGCGGGCCGCGGTCGAGGGCGGCGTGCTCGGCGGCGAAGAGGTCGTCGGGCGGGGGAACGAAGGCCGAGGCCGGGAGCACGGGCACCGCGGGGGCGTCGGGCACCTCGGGCACCGAGCCGATGTCGAGGCTCTGCGAGAGCTCGTAAGCCGAGGCCTCGGGGGAGACGTCGTCGAGGAGATTGTGCGAGGGCGCGGCGGGCGCGTCGGAGAGGGCGTACTCCATCAGGGCGTCGATCTCCTCGTCGATCTCGCGCGCCCAGAGCGCTCGCATGTGGTTCGCGAGGCGCGTGCGTCGGTAGCCCGGCGCGTACGCCCGCAGGAAGGTCACCAGCGCGTCGCGCAGCGCGCCCGCGTTGGCGAAGCGGTCTTCGCGCTTCTTCGCCATCGCGCGCTCGACGATGGCGACGAGGGCCTCGGGCACCTGCGGCGCGAGCTCCCGAAGGGGCGTCGGCGACGCGCGGCGCACGGCGTAGATGAGGTCGACCTCGCTCGCGGCGCTGAAGGCCACGCGGCCCGTGAGGAGCTCGTACAAGACGCTCCCCGCGCTGAAGACGTCGCTCTGGCCGGTGAGCTTCGGGTCGCCCTGCGCCTGCTCGGGCGACATGTAGCGGACCTTGCCCTTGATGATCCCCTTGGCGGTCAGCTCGCGGTCGACGTCGGCCTTCGCGATGCCGAAGTCGATGATGCGAACCGTGCCGTCGTAGCTCACGAGGATGTTCGACGGCGAGAAGTCGCGGTGCACGAGGCGCAGGGGCGTGCCGTCGGGCGCGGTGGCGACGTGGGCGTGGTCGAGGCCGTCGACGGCGCGGGCCATGAGGTACGCGGCGTCGGCGACGTCCATCGGGCGGCGCAGCTCGGCGGCGCGGTGCATCGACGAGCGGAGGTCCTTTCCGTCGACGTACTCCATCGCGATGAAGTAGCCGTCGGCGCTGCGGATGAGCTCGTAGATCCTCGCGATGTTCGGGTGCACGAGGAGCAGCGCGAGGCGGTACTCGGCCACGAGCATCTTCACGAAGGCGGGATCGTCGGAGTAGCGCTCCAGCACGCGCTTCATCGCGACGAGGCGCTCGGTGCCGTCGGGGTCGACGACCTTCGCGCGGTAGACGTCTGCCATGCCTCCGCTCGCGACGCGGTCGAGGAGGTGGTAGCGCCCGATGGGGATCGACCGCTTCACCGCAGCTCCACCTCGATGCGAGGGCGACGCGACGCGCTGAGGTCGCCCGCGCCCGAGAAGGCCGCGCCGCGGTCGTCGCACTCCAGCGCGAGGCCCTCGTCCGAGGCGCCGCCCTCGACCCACGCGCGCACCGCGGCGGTGACGTCGACGCGCAGCGACGCGCGCTGGCCCGCAGGAAGGGTGAGCTCGACGCCCGCCGCGTCGCGGGTGGCGGGGACGGCTCCGCGCGCGACGCTCTCGCTGGTCCACCCGTCGGCGATGGGGCGCACGCGCAGGCGCGCGGGGTCGGGCGAGGGGGACCACGAGGGGTGCGCCGAGAGCGCGAGGAGCGCGCGCGCGACGCGGGCGCCGCGAGGGACGGCCGCGACGTCGAAGCGCACGAAGGCCGACCCGTGTCGGAGCGGGATGGCGTCGCGCATCCCCGCGGGCTCGTCGGGCACGCCGACGTCGAGGGCGCGGAGCACCACGAGGCGGTCGTTCGCGGCGGGCTCGGGGCGGTACCAGGTCGCGCCTCCGCATACGCGCCCGGCAGGGCACGGAGGTCGCGACGCGCACGAGAGCGCGACGAGGCTGAGGGCGAGCGCGGCCCGCATGGGGCGCCGATGGTGCGGCGGAACCCCCGGGGCGATCAAGCGCGGCGAGGATCTCGCGCGAACACTCCGGTGACTCCGCTGGTTCCACCGTGACGGCGCGTGGTAGTGAGCGCGCAGGCATCGACCCCTCGGAGGAGCGCAATGACCTCGACACGACTCGTGACCCTCACCGCGGCCCTCAGAACTCCTAAGAGTACTCTCCCGTCGTGCGGCTGCCGATCCGCGTCGCGCCGCGGCGTTGCTCGCCTTCGACGGGCGTACAGCCCGTCTTCAGCCTCGCGCCTTGCGGCACTCGCGTCTCGATGGCCGCACTCGGTCCGAGTATTTTCAGGAGTTCTAAGCTCCCGTAGCGCCCTCAGCGCAGCATCCGCGCGACCGAGGCCGCGGCCTCGCTCACGAACACGGGCGGCGCGTCGCGGGGGTCGATCGCCTCTCCGCTCGACGCGCGGTGAAAGGTCAGCGCGCCCACGGTCGCCTCGCGGGCGTCGGCCGACCAGCGCACCATTCCCCCCACCGCGAGCGCGGCCTCGACCGGCCCTCGGCCCGCGCGCCAGGTGAGCGCGTTGAAGCGGTGGTCTTCGATGGGGCCGACGCGCCAGCCCTCGCGGTCCCATGGCTGGGCGTGGCGGTCGTGGCGGTCGTCGTGGGCGCGCATCACCCGCCCCTCGAAGCGTGACGTGACGCCCTCGACGGGCTCCACCGCGCGCTCGCGCTGCGCGAAGGGAGGCTCCAGCGACGCGCCCTCCCAGCGCGCGAGGAGGGCCGCGTCGACCGCCGGGTGCGCGAGGCGCAGGGTCTTCACCGACGCGAGCGCGACCGCCTCCCCGTCGGGCCCGCGCGCGCCGTCGGCGGCGCTCCAGGTGAAGCTCTCGCCCGCGTCGGTGACCCACACCAGGCCCTCGTACACGCGCGAGAGGATCGGGTGCGACGCGACGCGGTCCGTCCACGTCGCGGCCTCCCACGCGCGCTGGTTCACCAGGGCGTCCTCGGCGCGGCGGCGCTCCCGGCGTCGGGTCGGGTCGAGCTCGTGCGAGAGCTCTCGCCACGCCTCGATCACAGCCTCCCTGCGCGCGTCGGGTCGGGTGGTCTTCGGCGGCGCGTGCAGCTCGCGGCCCACCTCGTCGGTGAGCGAGGGCTTCCACCCGACCAGCGTGACGCGAAACCGACGTCGTCCGTCGGTGAGCTCCGCGGCGCCGTCGAGCGCGAGGCCGAAGCGCGGCGCGCACCCGTCGAGGAGGTCGTCGACGGCCTCTCCCCTCGCCTGGGCCTCGGCCTCGAGCGCGGCGCCCACCGCCGCCCCGAGCGCGTCGTGGGGGTGCTCCGCCGAGAGCGCGTCGAGCGCGCGCAGGGCCTTGTCGCTGCCGAGCATCGCGAGGAGCTGCGCGGCGCCCTCGGCCATGGCCCGCCTCCCCTCGCGGTGCCAGTGCGTGGTCGCCGCGGCGAGCGCGGGCACCATCGCGTCTCCGCCGAGGGCCACCAGCAGCGGAGCACGGCGTGGTCGCGGCGGGCGCGCCACTGGAGCCACGCGTCGAAGGCGACCCTGGCCCAGCGCCGCGCGCTCTCGGGGTCGAGGCCGCGCCGAGGGCCACCGCGTCGGCGTTGATCGCCAGGGGCTCGCTCTCGGCGAGCTGGAGCTTCAAGAGCGCGTGGCCCACCCACCACTCGGCCTCGTCGCCGCCGCGCCAACGCAGCGGGGGCGTGCGGGAGCGGGGCATCCAGCGGACGACCGCCTTGGGGGCGTCTCCCGCGACGGCGCGGGCGAGGTCTCTGGGGTCGGTCACGAGGCGGCGAGGGAGCGCGCGAGGGCGACCTCGTCGGCGCGGCGGGCGTAGCCCTCGGGGTGGTCGGCCGGAGGGTGCGCGAGGATCGAGGCCACGACGCGGCCGAGGTACTCCCGCGGGGGCGTGTGCGCGAAGCCGAGCTCGCGCACCGCGGCGCTCGGGTCGACGAAGGACATCCACGGGTTCGAGAAGGGCGAGACGTGCTTCAGCGTGAGCCCCGCGTCGGTGATCGCGCGCGCGGGGACGTCCACCGCGCGGCAGGGCGCGCCGACGTGGTCGGCGATGTGAGCGACGAGCTCGCGGAGGGTGGGGGACTCGGACTGCGCGAGGTTGAACGCGCGGCCGTACGTGTCCGAACGACCGAGGAGCGAGGCCACCGCGCGCGCGACGTCGTCGTGGTAGACGTGGCGCGTCGGGAGGTCTGCGCGTGGGAGGAGCACGGCCTCGCCGTCGAGCACGCGCCAGAGGTAGCCCTCGACGCGGCGGTGGTAGTCCCGCTCGCCGTTCACCATCGGCAGGCGCAGGCGGGTGACCGGGAGCGCAGGGTCGGCGAGGAGGTCTTCGGCGTCGCGCTTTCCGACGCCGTAGCGCCACTCGGCGAGGTCGGCGGGGTCGCTCGGGGCGGGGATCACCGCGCCGTCGTAGTGCTCCTCGCGGGAGGGCCGCGGGCAGCCCTCGCGCACGAGGTAGACCTGACCGCTGGAGATGAAGACGTAGTGCCCGGCGCGGCCCGCGCGGATCGCGGGCAGGAGCGCGCCCACGTCGGTGCCGTCGTACGCGACAAGGTCGACGGTGGCGTCGAAGGCCCGCGCGGAGAGGAGCTGCGCGAGGTCGTCGGTGTGGCGGTCGCCGCGCACCCACTCCACCCGGTCGGCGAGGGGAAAGCTCCCCGAGCCGCGGTTGAAGAGCGTCACCCGGTGCCCCGCGGCCACCAGCCGAAGCGCCACCTGCCGACCGAGGAAGCGCGTGCCTCCGATCACGAGGACGTCCATTGCGGCGGGGACGATACCGCGTCGGGCCGCGGGAGCGCGCGTCGGCGCTCAGGAGAAGCGGCGCTGGATGCGCTCGGCGATCTTGCCGCTGGAGCGGTGCACCACCGCGGGCATCATGCGCTCCAGGGCCCAGAGCACGCGGCCCTCGGGGTGCGGGAGCACGTAGAGCTTCTCGCGCTTCACCGCGTCGAGGGCGATGCGCGCCACGTCGTTGGCGTCGATGCGGCTGCGCGCCATGAGCTTCTCGACCATCCCCTGGAGCCGGGGGTCGCCGCCGCGGGCGTTCCTCCCGATGTTCGTCGGGAAGAAGCTCGGGCAGAGCACCGTCGCGCCGACGCCCGTGCCCTCGAGCTCGGCGGCCATCGTCTCGGTGAGCGCGATGACCCCGGCCTTGGTCACGTTGTAGGGCCCCATCATCGCCGCCTTCGCGATGCCCGCGAGGGAGGCCACGTTCAAGACGTGCCCTCGGCCCTGGCGCTTGAGCCTCGGCGTGAAGACCTCGCAGCCGTGCACGGGGCCCCAGAGGTTCACGCCCATGATCCAGCGCCAGTCTTCGTCAGAGACCTCGCCGACCTTGCCCGCGACGGCCACGCCGGCGTTGTTGATCACCAGGTCGACGCCGCCGAGCGCGTCGTCGACCTTCGCAGCGAGCGCCTCGACCTCGTCGCGGCTCGACACGTCGCAGCGGGCCACCAGCGCCGCCGACTGAGGGATCATCGCGGCGGTCTCGCGCGCGCTCGCCTCGTCGATGTCGCAGGCCACCACCCGCGCGCCGCGGCGCGGGCTCGACGCAGAACGCGCGGCCCAGGCCGCTGCCGGCGCCGGTCACCACCGCGCGAGGATTCTCTACCCAGCCCATCGCGTCGCCTCTCTCTGGTTCAGGGGATCGAGCCGCGCCCCGAGAGGCGCTGGGCGCCCTCGCGGCGCCACCACTCCAGGTACCGCTGGTGCGCGCGCTCGCGCTCCCGCCGGGGCAGGTTGAAGTAGTACCCGAAGAACTGCCCGGTGAGCTTCTTGAGCTCCTCGCTGGCCTCGTGGCGCACCGTCGCGTCGGTGTGCAGGAGCGCGTCGATGAGCCACTCGACCCGGTGGCGGTGCTGCGCGTGCTCCCACCACTCGGCCCAGGGGGCCACGCTGGTGCCGAAGTCTTGTCGGGTGACCTCGACGAGGGCGCGGTGCGCGGCGGCCACCACGGCGGCGTCGGCGTCGCCGAGCGCGGCCATGAGGCCCGGCACGGCCTCGACGTCGCGGAACTCGGCGAGGGCGCGGGCGGCGTGGGCGCGCTGCTCCGAGGGCGCGCGGGCGTCGCGCAGGAGCGTGCGGAGCGAGCGGCCGACGGAGGAGAACTCCCCGAAGCGGCGGTAGCTCTTGAGGACCGAGAGCGCCGCGTCGCGGGTCGCCACGTCGCCCGCGAGGAGCGTCGGGATCAGCCGCGGGATGGCCGTGGGATGGACCACCTCGCCGAGGCACAGGAGCGCGCAGTAGCGCCGGTCGGGGTCGGCGTCGTCGAGGGCCTCGACGAGGCGCGGCACCGCGGACTGGCGGAAGGTCACCACCAGGCGCAGGAGGGGCCCGGCCTCGTCCATCGCGGGGAGCTTCGCGCCGGGCTCTCCGCGCACGATGCCGTGGGGGCCGGGGAAATATTTGAACACCACGTCGAGGGCGCGCTCGCCCATCGCGAGGAGGGCCGCCACCGAGCGCTCGGGGAGCTGCCCCGTGGTGGCCGCGTCGCGGACGATGCGCTCGGCCTCGACGCTCACGTCTCCGGGCGGCGAGGTGGCCGCGGTGGCGCGCGCCACGGCCTCGGCGGCGGGGCGCACCTCGGGGGTGAGCTTCGACGACACCTCGAGGTCGTTGGGCAGCGGCGCGGGCGCGGGCACCCGGTGCGCGGCCCGGCGATCACGCCCTGCAGAGCCGCGAGGCGAAGTTTCGCGCGAGGCGGTTCGAGCGCGATTCCCTGGGCGCCATCGAGGGGATGGGCGACGGCACGCTCGACGACGCGGGCGGCGGCGCGGAGCTCGCGCGCTTCTTCTCGAGGATGATCCGCGCGAAGGCCGCGGAGCACTCCTCGACGAACTCGCCGAGCGCGCGCACCGTCGTGGGCGGCGGAGACTTCTCCCCGAGGTCGGCCCAGAGCACCAGCGCCGCGCGGCCCTTGATGCGCAGGGGCGCGAGCGCGGCCTCGTGCACCTCGGCCCGACCGAGCGCCGCCCGCAGGAGGGCCTCTCCCGAGCCGGGGTTCACCTTCGCGACGCGCACCGCGCCCTCGTCGCAGGCGGCGCGCACGGCCTCTGCGCGCGAGAGCGGCGCGGTCATCGCGCGCAGGGCCGTGGTCGACGCGCCCCGCCCCCGCGAGGCGAGGCCCTGGAGCTCGTCTCCGTGCACCACGAAGAGCGCGGCGTACTGGAAGCTCGCGATGGCGTGGTCGAGGAGGGGCTTCGACGACGGCGTCGCGGGTGCGCGCCTCGGCGAGGACGATCGCCTCGACCAGGGTGATCGCGCTGGAAACGAGAGCTGAGGCGCTCGGAGAAGAGCGGCGCCGTGCGCGTCGGCGCAGGCGTCGTCGTCGCGGGCGCCGCAGGAGGAGGCGACGCGGGGGCTGGCGCGGGCGCGGGCGCGGGCGCTGGCGCGAGGGGCGGCGGGCGGAGCGGGGACGGTCTCGACGAGGGCGCGGGGGTGGGCGCGGGGGCGATGACGGGCTCGACGGTCCCGGTGCCGTGCGGTCGAGTGCTGGCGCCGTCGAGGGTGCGGGCGGCTCGATGGAGGAGGGCGCGCGCGGCGGCGGGACGGACACGGGCGGCGGCGGGCGCGAGGAGCCCGCGGGGCGAGGCGGATGCGCGAGATCGTCGTCGTCGTCTTCGAGCAGGCTTCGAGGGCCGCGAGGGCGCTGTTGGCGCTCGCGAGGGAGCGCGTGGCGACGGGCTCGGGCTCGCGCACCGCTGGAGGGTGGCCTCGGAGACGGGGAGCTGCGGGCCGGGCGCGAGCGCGTGGAGCTTCTCGGCGAGCTTGCCGAGGCGCACCGAGAGGGGTTCCTGGTAGTAGCGCCAGAGGGCCCAGGCGAGGCGGGGCGGGGTCACGACGCGCAGGGCCACGGGGCGGCCCGTGGCGTCGCGCAGGGCGGTGATCGCGTCGGGGTCGAGGGGGGAGGTGACGGCGAGGATGAGCACTCCGTCTTCGACGCGCAGGGGCACCGCGCCGTGCGCGCGGGCGAGCTCGCGGGGCAGGCGCGCGACGGCCGAGGGGTCGGCCTCGAGGACCTCTTCGCGCGACGCGGGCGGCAGAGAGAGGAGCGCGGCCTGGTAGGTGGCGAGGGTGTCTTCGCCGAGGGCGCCCACCTCGAGGAGGGCGGACTCGAAGTCACCGCCGGCGATGACCTGACGCTGGATGGCCTCGTCGATCTTTCGCGGCGAGACCGCGTTGTCGTGCAGCAGCAGCGCGGGGAGCAGGGACATCTCGGGGGCTCAGCACCAGGAACGAGGCGCCGGGCCATTTCGCGGCCCGGGGTGATGGGGTGTCAACGACAAACGCGGCGCTCACCGACGGCGCGGCGCGAGGAAGGCCCAGGCCGAGGTGAGGAAATCCCCCGGCAGCACGTGCCCGTCGCCGTTTCGGAGGTTGACCGTGACGGGGTAGCCGAGGGCGGTCATCCGCGAGGCGAGCTCGCACGTGTACTGCACGCTCACCAACGGGTCGCGGGTGCCGTGGGCGAGGTAGCCCGCGAGGGGCGGGCCCGAGGTGGGCAACGGAGCCGGGAGCTCGCTGCCCGAGCACGAGCACCAGCCCGAGCGGGTGGAGAGCGTCGCGCAGGTGGTGCCCGAACCCTCGAAGGAGCAGCCCCAGGTGTTGCCGCAGCGGACGAGCCCCGCGGAGGAGGTCGCGAAGGCCGCGACGCGGTTGGCGAGGCGGGCGGCGACGGTGAGGGCGAAGAAGCCTCCGTTGGAGTGGCCGGCGGCGTAGACGCGGCGCGGGTCGACGCTCCAGCGACGGATGGACTCGGCGATGAGCGCGCGCGCGAGGACGAGGTCCTGGTTGGTGTCGACGTTGAGGTTCGGCGCGGTCTGCCAGTAGGTCTCTTCGGTGCGGTGGTCCCAGTCGCCGCTCGACATCCAGCGTGAGCTCGGGGCCACCACGACCACGCCGTTGGCCGCCGCGAAGGAGGCCGCGTTGGCCTCGTCGAAGACCCCCTCGCCCGACCCGTTGGTGCCGTGGAAGAGCAGCACGAGCGGCGGGTTCGCGGGCCGCGTCTGGGGCACGTACACCACCACGTCGCGGGCCTCGCCGAGCACCGTGATCCGCGCGGTGCGCCGCCCCGTCTGCGCGGGGAAGCTCCCGCTGTAGCTCACCGTGTCGACCGGGATCGTCCCGCCGCCGCTCCCCGCGTCGACCACGCCCGTGTCGCGCGGCCCCGTGTCGACCACGCCCGTATCGCGCGGCCCCGTGTCAACGACACCCGTGTCGCGCGGGCCGCTGTCGAGGGTCCCTGCGTCGCGGGGGCCCGCGTCCATGCTGCCCGCGTCGCGCGGGCCTGAGTCGGTCGTGCCGACGTCGCGCGGACCGCTGTCGATCGTGCCGACGTCGCGAGCGCCCGCGTCGCGCGCGCCCGCGTCGGGGTTGACGGGCGTGCACGCGCGGTAGCCCGACTGGGCGTAGCAGTCGTTGTCGCTGTCGCAGTGGCAGCGAGCCTCGCTCGGCCAGCAGTAGCGGATCTGCCCCGCGGCGTTGCGCGGCTGGCCCCGCTCGTCGGGGGTGACGGCCTCGGGGCACGCGCGCGCCTCCTGGCCGACGGAGTGCAGGTCTTCGGGGGCGGTGCTCAGGCACGACGAGCACGCCGTCGAGAGCACCACGCACGCCGCCATCGCCCACCGCGCCGATCGCATAGGGCTCCACTATCGCACCCGAGGCGTCAGGCTCAACACCCGCCGCTCAGATCGGGCGCGCCTCGCGGGGGGCTCAGCGCTGCAGGCGGAAGGTGTACCGCGGGGTGATGCTCACCGAGCCGAGGCTCTGCGCGCGGAGCGCCACGATCAGGTCGTCGCCGCGCACCTCGTACTGGAGGCTCGTGGGCGTGCTCGCGGCGGTGCCGACGGAGCACTCGGTGGTGAGCGAGAGGGTGTTGCCGCTCGCCGCGACGGCGCTGGTGAAGTTGATGTGCGGGAGCTGCCGGTCGAGGCGGTTGCCCGCGGCGAAGGCGAGCGAGAGGGCGCCGATGATGTCAGCGGAGATGCGGCCGCTGGAGGTCCAGACCTGGCCGCGGCCCTGGAGGGTCGAGGCGTTGGGGTCGATGGGCCCGAGGGGCGTGCCGAGCATGTTGAGCAGGTACTCGATGTTCGTGAGCACCCAGCGGCCGTCGGGGATCGCGCCGCCCGTGAGCGCGGCGGCCTCCTCGACGCGCACCGCGCCGCTGGTCAGCGGCAGGTCGGCGGGAGCGCCCGCGGGGGAGCACATCCCCGGGGTGTAGCTGAGGTCGACGGGCGCGGGCGGGGTGACGGGCTCGTTGCAGTACTCCTGCGGCGGCGGCGGGGTGACGTAGGTGAAGCCGAAGCACATCTCGTCGGTGGTGCGCGCGCCGTTGGTCACCGTGCGGCTGGTGGTGTTGTTGAACGTGCAGGCCGTCTCGATGCGGTCGCCGGGCGCGACGGTGAGCGGGGTCTCGTAGAAGTACTGCGACTCGAAGCGCCAGTTGGTCAGGCCGATGATGGGGGTGCGCTGCCCGCCGCGCAGGAGGAACTGCTCGTACGAGGCGCCGATCTCGTGCATGTGGGGCATCGACGCGAGGACGCGCGTGCCCGCGGGGAGGGTGCAGGCGCTCGACACGCGCAGCTCGCTGCGGGGAGAGATGGCGAAGCCCAGCGGGCCGAGGGCCACCATGCCGTACTCGGTGCCCTCGGGCGGGGAGAGCGAGAGGCGCACGCCCGAGCGGTCGCGCAGGCCCGTGAGCTCGCGGGAGTTGTTGTAGTGGATCTGGAGGATGTAGCGGTCGGTCGGGCGGATGCGCAGGCCGCCGTCGGGGAACTGCAGCGCGTCTTGCCCCGGCGCCCAGGTGTACGTGTAGAGCGTGTCTTCGGGGGAGCCCTGGCACTGGTAGCTGGTCGACCCGTCGTCGGCGCCCGTCGACTTGAAGAGCACGACGTGGTGCAGCACCTCGGGGTGGTCGATGAGGATGTCGAAGCGGCGGATGAACTGGTCGGCGGCGACGACGTTGCGGAAGGTGAAGCACTGGTAGCGGTCGCTCACCACGGGCACGTCGAAGTTGTCGGCGCGGAGCTCGACGGAGCTGAGGCCCGAGGGGGCGAGCTCGGGCGCGCGGAAGACCGGCGCGGTCACCCGCATGCGGGTGTCTTCGGTGAGGGTCTGCGCGCCGCAGGTGGCCCAGTTCACGATGGCCTGCGCGTCGGTGAAGGCCGGGGCGGGCGTGCCCGCGGGGGGCATGGTGCCTTCGTGCAGGCGGGCGTGCATGCGGTCGACGGGCCGGTCGGCGCCGCGGGCGCGGGTGATGAAGTCGTAGTCGAGGAGGGAGTAGGGCGCGCCGAAGGCGGGGGTGTCTCCGTGGCAGCTCCCGCAGGAGCGCTCGACGATGGGGCGCACGGTGGCGGTCCACGCGGCGCGGTCGGGCACGCAGGCGTAGGTGGGCTGTGTCGGGGTCGAGACGGAGTCGCCGCAGCCGATGGCCAGAGTCAGCGCCGCGCAGCCCATCGCACGAAGTCGCATCGATCGCTCCTGAGGGGAAAACGGGTCGTGAGAGACGGCGAGCAGTATGCACAAAGCCCCGGCGATCCGCTGTCGCGGGCGCGCGACAGAGGGTGTGGAACTTCTCCCGCAGCGACGCGGGTCGGGCTCTGTTAGCGTGCGCGCCCTGCGATGACCCAAGGGCCCCGACCGTCGATCCCGCTGCCCGCGCCCGAGCCGCTGGCGCCCCCCGAAGACCTCAGCGCGCGCGCGGCGGCGCTGGGGGTGACCCTCGACGCGGCGATGGCCGCGAAGCTCGGCGACTACCTCGCGCGCCTCCTCGCGATGAACGAGCGGATGAACCTCACGGCGATCACCGACCCGACCGAGGCGTGGTCGCGGCACGCGCTCGACGCGCTCACGCTCTCGGCCGAGGTGCCGCAGGGCTCGACGGTGGTGGACGTGGGCTCGGGCGGGGGCGTGCCGGCGATCCCGCTGGCGATCGCGCGGCCCGACCTGCGGGTGACGATGGTGGAGGCGACGCAGAAGAAGGCGGCCTTCCTCGCGGAGGTGTCGGCGGCGCTGGGGCTGCGCGGTGTGACGGTGCGCCCTGAGCGCGCCGAGGCGGTGAAGAAGGGCCCGCTGCGGTCGAGCTTCGACGTGGCGACGGCGCGCGCCGTGGGCAAGGTCGCGCTGCTGGTCCCGCTGATGGCGCCGCTGGTGAAGAGGGGCGGGAGGCTGGTGCTGATCAAGGGCCAGCGCGCCGACGAGGAGCTGGCCGAGGCGAAGCTCGCGATGTTCGACCACGGGGTCGTGCACGAGCGCACGGTGCCGACGCCGACGGGGCGGGTGGTGGTGCTGCGGCGCGAGGGGCGGGCGTAGGGCGCGAGCGGCGGCGTGGTCGCGTAGCATCGCCCGTCGCTGGGAGGTGCTGACGCGATGAAGAACGGCGTGTGTCTCAAGTGCGGAGCGGCCGAGGTGTTCCACGCGCCGAACGGCTCGCGGCTGGTGTGGCGGAGCGGGCGGGGGACGTACAGCGACGCGAGCTGCGACACGTACGTCTGCGTGAAGTGCGGGTACCTGGAGCAGTTCGT
Organism: Polyangiales bacterium; assembly: GCA_041389825.1. Lineage (GTDB taxonomy): Bacteria > Myxococcota_A > Polyangia > Polyangiales > JAEYZO01. The sequence goes on from JAWKRC010000005.1 coordinate 320,712, forward strand.
GAGCCTGAAGGGCGACGACCCGAAGCGCGTCGACGACATCAGGGCGAACTGGAAGAAGGTCCCCTCGCGGTAGGGGGTCGATCTACCGCGCCGCGGCGCTACTGCGCCGCGTCCTCACGTCACGTATCGCTGTCCTTCTTCTACTCGGTGGCCTTGTCGCTCACGCTCCATCGCGCCCGCCACGCCCCGCCCGCTCAGCCGAAGCGCTCCCACTCCACCGCGCAGAACGGCGGCGACGGCTTCGCGAACAGGTACCCCTGCAAGAGGTCGCAGCCGAGCTCCACCACGGTGGCCCGCTCGGCCTCGGTCTCGACGCCCTCGGCCACCACCGAGATGCCGAGGTCGTAGCAGAGCGACACCATCGCCCGGATGATCTTCTGCCGCGTCGGGTCGACCTCGACCCCGCGCACCAGCGCCATGTCGAGCTTCACGACCTCGGGCCGGAGCTGCACGAACGACGCTAGGCCCGAGTAGCCCGCCCCCAGGTCGTCGATCGCCACCCTGAAGCCCAGCGCGCGGAGCGCGGCGAGACGTCCGTTGAGGTCTCCCACCGCGTCGAGGGTCGAGCGCTCGGTGACCTCGAGCACCACCCGAGAGGCCACCCGCGACAAGGGCGACGCGGGCGAGCCCAGCTCGTCGTCCTCCAGGTCGCAGGGGTGCAGGTTCACGAACACGCAGTCGGGCGCGCCGGGGCGCGCGAGGTCCTCGGCCACCCGCGCGCGGATCGCCCGCCCGAGCTCGTGCACCCGCCCCAGGTGCTCCGCCGCCGCGAAGAGCTGGTCCGGCCGGCACAGCTCCGGGCCCGCGCTCCGCACCAGCGCCTCGTGCGCGAAGGTCGACCGCGCCGACCACCACACGATGGGCTGGTACACCACCGTCAGCCCCTCGACGGCCCGGTCGAAATGCGACGCGAGGGAGTTCTGCTCCGGCGCCTCGCGCGCCTCGGCCCCGTACAGCTCGAAGGCCCTGCGCCGCAGCCGCGCCGCCCTGCGCTGGGCGAGCGCCTCCTGCGCGGTCTGCGCGAGGAGGGCCGGGTGCACCGGCTTCAAGAGGTAGCGCAGCGCGCCGTACTCCACCGCGCGCATCGCGCTCTCGAGGTCTCCCGCGCCCGTGATCAGCACCACCGGGAGCTCCGGGTCGAACTCCCGCGCGGCCTTGAGCACCGAGACCCCGTTCACGTCAGGCAGCGACACGTCGGAGATCACCAGGTCGAAATCCGACTCCGCGAGCCGCGCCGTCACGTTCGCGCCCTCGCTGAGGGTCTCGACCGCGAAGCCCGCCCCGCGCAGCACCCGCGCGTAGGAGCGCAGCACGGCGGGGTCGTCGTCGATGAGCAGCGCCGTCGCGCTCTCGGTGTTGACGCCGTCATGCATCGAGCACCTCCCGCACCTTGCGCAGGAGGGCGTGCGGCGCGAAGGGCTTCTGGATGAAGTTCACCCGCGACTGGAGAGCCCCCTCGCGCAAGACCGCGTGGTCGGTGTAGCCCGACATGAACAGCGCCCGCGTCTCGGGCGAGCAGCGCTGCACCTCGCGCACCGCCTCGGGGCCGCTCATCCCCGGCATGATCGCGTCGCTCAAGACCAGGTGCACGGGGCCCTCGTGCTCGCCCAGGAGCTTGAGCGCCGAGGCCCCGTCGCCCGCCACGAGGAGGCGGTACCCCTTGCCCGACAGGATGCGCGTCACCGCCGCGCGCAGCCGCTCGTCGTCCTCGACCACGAGGATCGTCTCGGTGCCGCCTGGCTGGCCGATGTCCGACCGCCGCGCCGTCTCGGGGCGCGCGTCGACCCGCGGGAGGTAGACCCTGAACACCGTGCCGTGGCCCACCTCGCTGTACACGCTGATGTGCCCGCCGCTCTGCTTCACGATCCCGTAGGCCGTCGAGAGCCCGAGGCCCGTGCCCTTGCCCTGCTCCTTGGTGGTGAAGAAGGGCTCGAAGAGCCGCGCCTGCACCTCGCGGCTCATCCCGCAGCCCGTGTCGCTCACCGACACCACCACGTAGGCCCCCGGCGCCACCGTGGGGTGGTCGGCCGCGTAGCCCGCGTCGAGCTCGACGTCGGCGGTCTCGATCGTCAGCTTGCCGCCCGTGGGCATCGCGTCGCGCGCGTTCACCACGAGGTTCATCACCACCTGCTCGACCTGCCCCACGTCGGCGCGCACCTTGCCGATGCCCTCGGCGCAGCGGATCACGAATTCGACGTCCTCGCCGATGAGCCGGCGGAGCATGCGCTCGAGGCCGCGCACCGTGTCGTTGATGTCGAAGCAGGTGGGCGCGAGCACCTGCCGACGGCTGAAGGCCAGGAGCTGCCGGGTGAGGGCCGACGCGCGCTCCACCGCCACCTGGATCTCGTCGGCGTCGGCGCGGCGGGGGTCGCCCTCCTCGAGCGCCTCGGTGAGGAAATACGTGTTCGACACGATGGCCGCGAGGATGTTGTTGAAGTCGTGGGCGATGCCGCCGGTGAGCTGGCCGATGGCTTCCATCTTCTGGGCCTGGCGCAGGGCCTCCTCCATCTTCCGCTCGGCGGTGACGTCCGAGAGCATGCCCTCGACGTAGCGGGTGCCGTCGACCTCGTACGAGGCCACGGCGCGGTTGCGCAGCCACATCCACGGCTCGTCGCCGCGGCGCCAGCGGAACACCACGTCGAAGGGCTCGCTCTTCGACCGCATCGCCTCGAAGGCGGCCTGCAGCGCCGGCCGGTCCTCGGGGTGCGTGCCGTCGAAGAGGAAGCGCTCGCCGTCGGCGTAGATCTCCTCGGGGTCGAGGCCGAAGAGCCGCGAGACGTTGTCGGTGACGAAGGTGACCTTCCCGGCCTGCCGCGCCGTCCACACCACCTCGGGGATGCGGTCGAGCAGCAGCCGGTAGCGCGCCTCGGCGGTCTCCAGCTCCCGCATGCTCATCACCTGCG
>JAWKRC010000006.1:0-315170 GCA_041389825.1 Polyangiales bacterium
GTCTCCACCGCGGAGGTGTACGGCCCCCGCGTCGCGCCGCGCGGGAGCGAGGGCAGCCCCCGCGCGCCCGCCACCCACGCGGGGTGCGCCGCGCTCGCCGCCGAGGCGCTCGTCGAGTCCGAGGCCCGCGGCCGCCGCGCCGAGTGGGTGATCGCGCGCATGGGGGAGGTGTACGACGGCGGCGACGACGCGGTCGGCCGCGCCATCACCGCGGCGCTCGCCGGAGACGAGATCGAGGACGTCGACCACGACCTCGTGCACCTCGACGACGCGGTGGCCGCGCTCTCGCGCGCGCTGGAGCGGCGGATGGTCGGGGCCGTGAACGTCTCTGGAGGAGACCCCCGATCGCTGCGCGAGGTCTCGGCCGTCGTCGCGGTGATCACAGGTCGCTCACCGCCCGCCGTCGACGCGCGGGAGCGCGGGGGGCTCGACGTGACGCGCGCGAGGGAGCACCTCGGGGTCACGCCGACGACCTCGCTCGAGGAGGGCGTGCGACGCGCGCTCGTCGCTCGCGGCCACCGGGTCGATCACGCGCCGCGGCGCGTCGGCCCCGCGCCGACGGTGCGGCTCGCGCGGCCGTCGGTGGGCGCCTTCGAGGTCGACACCGCGGTGGGCGTGCTGCTCAGCGGCTGGCTCGCCGACGGTCGCGAGAACCGGGCGTTCGAGTACCTGCTCCAGGAGCACCTGCGCGCGGAGGCCCAGCCGCTCACGGTGAACAGCTGCGCGTCGGCGCTCTTCGTCGCGCTGCGGGCGCTCGACGTGCGCGGCGAGGTGATCGTCCCCGCGTTCACCTTCGCGGCGACCGCGAACGCGGTGGTCGCGGCGGGCGCGACGCCGCGCTTCGTCGACATCGAGCCCGGGTCCTTCGGCCTCGACCCCGCGCGCGTCGAGCGCGCGATCACCGACCGCACCCGCGCGATCGTCGCCGTGCACCTCGCGGGCGTCGCCTGCCAGGTCGAGGCGCTGCGCGCGATCGCGCTCCGCCACGGGCTCGTGCTGATCGAAGACGTCGCCCAGGCGCTCGGCGCGGCGGTGCGCGGGCGCGCGGTCGGCACCTTCGGCGACGCGGGGTGCTTCTCGTTCTTCCCGACGAAGACGCTCACGACGGGCGAGGGCGGGGCGGTGCTCTTCCGCGACCCGGCCGCCCGCGCGCGCGCGGCCGCCCTCTCGGCGCACGGCGTCTCGCGCGAGGCGAGCGAGGCCCCGCGCCACCCGTGGGAGCGGCGCGTGATCTCCGAGGGACACAACCTCCGCATGAGCGCCGTCGCCGCCGCGGTGGGGTACGCGCAGCTCCACCGGCTCCCCTCCATGAACGCGCGCCGTCGCGCCGTCGCGGCGCGCTACCGAGAGGCGCTCCCGCCGTCGCTCGTCGCGCTCACGCCGCCGCCGGGGAGCGAGTGCGTGTGGTCGACCTTCCCGATCCGCGTGCCGCCCGGCGCCCGCGTCGCGTTCATCGCCGCGCTCGCGTCGCGCGGCGTCGAGGCGAGCGTCCACTACGACCGGCCCGTGCCCTTCGAGCCCTGGTACCGCGAGCGCTTCGGTCACGCCGAGGGAGAGTTCCCCGTGGCCGAGCGCGTCGCCGCGGAGGTCGTCTCGATCCCGATGCACGCCGACCTCCTCCCGCGCGAGGTCGAGCAGGTCATCGACGCCGTGCGCGCCGCGCTCGACGAGACCGCGCGTTGAGCCGCGCCCGCGCCGTCGCGCGCTTCGCGCTCCGCCTCGCGATCGGCGCCGCCCTCCTCGCGCTGGTGCTGCACCGTCAGGGCTCGGCGCTCGCCGACGTCGCCGCGCGGCTGCGACAGATGCCGCCGTGGGCCTTCGCGCTCGCCTTCGCGGTCGACCTCGCGGGGCAGTCGCTCTGCGCCGTGCGCTGGGCCGCGCTCCTCGCGATGACGGGGCCCGCGCCGCTCCGCGCGGTGTGGGCCACGCAGCTCCGCGGGATGTTCTTCTCGGTCTGCCTCCCGACCTCCATCGGCGGCGACGTCTACCGAGGCTTCGCCGCCGCGCGGCCCCCGCGCACGGCCTCCGACGCGGCGACGTCGGTGCTCCTCGACCGCGACCTCGGCCTCGGCCCGCTCCTCGTCGTCGGGATCGCGACCGCGCTCGCGTCGGGCACCTCCATCGCCCTGCGCGTGGGCGGTCGCGCGGTGGACCTCCCCGCCTGGTCGCCGCTCGCCGCGGTGCTGGTCGCGTACCTCGCGGCGAACGCCGCGCTCTTCGGCCCGGCCGTCGCCTTCCCTCGCGCGCTCGCGAAGGTCGAGGCGCTGCGCGCGTCCTTCCGTCGCTTTCGCGAGCCCGACGCGCGGGGCGCCCTGCTCCGCGCCGTCGCGATCTCGCTCGTCTACCAGCTCAGCGAGGGCGTGCTCGTGTTCACGCTCGCGAGGGGCCTCGGCCTCGCGTCGAGCTACGCCGCCGTCTTCACCTTCATGGCGCTGCAGGCCGTCGCGGGCGTGCTCCCGCTCTCGATCAACAACCTCGGCGTGCGCGAGGCCGTCGCGGTGGCCGTGCTCGCGCGCGGCGGCGGCGGCGCGAGCGCGCCCGACGCGGTGGCCCTCTCGCTCGCGTGGCTCGGGGTGATCCTCACCACGGGCGCGGCCTCGGGCCTCGTCTACCTCCTCGGCCCCGCGCCGCTCGACGGAAAGCACCGGTCGATCACCGAGCGGCACGCCCAGGTCGAGTAGCCAGGCTGCGACGCGAGGTCGGGTCCGCGCCCCAGTGGCCGTCCGCGCCATTGCTCGACCGCGGCGCGCTCGAAGGACCCGACGCGAGGGTCGGGCATCTCGCACGCGAGGCGCGGCATCCGCCGCTGCGTGAGGAGCGAGACGAAGAGGTCGGTGAAGAGCACGCAGTCCCACGCGAAGCCGCGCTCGCAGGCGTCGTGCTCCTCAGCGTCGGTGAAGGCCGCGCAGGCCGCGACGCCCTCGCGCCGCGACGCCGCCATGCGACCCGCGCCGAAGGCGAAGGCCAACCGCTCGTCGGCGGCGCCATGAAAGGGCAGCGTCGGCCGCATGCGCTCGGGGTCGCGCCCGGCCTCGAAGCCGAGGCCCGAGATGCAGTCGAGGGCGTCTTCACGGTCGAGCCGACGACACCACCGCGCGGCGTCGTCGCGTCGGTCGTCGTTCGCGTGGAGAAAGGCCCGACCGAAGCGCCACGTGCACGCGCCCAGGCCGGGCTGTCGGAGCCGCGCCCAGTCGCGCGCGAGCTCGACGTTCGGGATCGGGAACGCGACCAGCGTCGCGAGCGCGCCCGCCGCCACCGCGCCCCAGCGCGGAGACACGCGACGTCGTCGCGCGAGCGAAGCCCCCGCGCGGGTCACCCCCACCGCGACGGGCACGATCCACAAGAGGTAGCCGTACTGAAAGTAGTCGACGTGCCCCTCTCCGAGGAGGAACGGCATCATCGCGAGGTGGGCGAAGACGTAGCTCGCGAGGAGCGTCACCGCGGAGTCGAGGCTCCGGCGTCGCTTGAGCCAACGGCCCCACGCGACCCACGCGGCGAGCACCGCGAGCGCGAGCGGCGGAGAGCCCAGCGCGAGGAACTGCGCGAGGCCGCCGAGCATGCGCTGCAGGAGCTCCGCGCCGAAGGAGAACTTCTCCGCGACGGTGCCCACGTCGCGAAAGCCCGTGCGCTGCGCGGCCACCACCGCGGGGACCATCCCGAGCGCGAAGGCCAGCGTGTCGCGACCGAGCGCGGACCACGGGTCGCGACCCTTCACCGCGCGCGCCGCCGCGTGCAGGCCCACCACCGCGGTCGCGAGGAGCGTGCCCTTCTGCCAGAAGGCCGCGAGCCCCGCGCCGAAGAACAGCGCCGCGCGCCATCGGTCGCGGCCCGTGAGCGCGCGGAGGTACCCGAGGAGGATGGCGAGGCTCAGCGTGACGGCCTCGTTCTCGTCGCCGAGGGCGTCCATGGCCTTGTAGGTGAACATCGGCGGGCCGAGCGCGAAGAGGGTGAACCACGCGACCTCGACCACCGCGTTCGACCGTCGCCCCTCGGGGTCGAGCTCGCGCGCCACCGCGCGGACCAGCGCGAGCCCGAGGAGGCACTGCACCGTCGAGACGCACAGCGCGAGGAGCTTCAGCGCCAGGAGGGTGGGTCCGAAGGCCGCGACGAAGGGCACCGCGAGGAGGCCCTGGATCACGATCCCGTTCTCGTAGAACTCCGGCGTGTAGGCCCCGAGCGGGAAGCGCAGCCCGTGGCGGAGGAACTCCAGCGCGACGCCCCCGGTGTGGCACTCCTCGTTGGTCAACACGAGGAGCTGTCCCCGGAGCGCGAGGCGGACGGCCGCGAGAGCGAGGACGACCACGATGACCCGCGCGACCGTGAGCCCTCGCCGCCTCAACGCGTCACCACCGCGGCGATGCTGTCACCCGGGCGAATCGTGGGTCAACGCCCGTTCCCTCGACAGTTCGCCTATGCTCGCCCGGTGGCCGCTCCGCCCTCGCGAGCGCCACCCCCGGGATCACCCATGCGCCTCGTCTTCGCTTCGCTCGCCCTGGCCGCGGTCGCGTGTTCGCCGACCGCCATCAACCCCCCGAGCACGCCCGACGCCGCCTCCGACGTCGCCGCGATGGGAGACCTCGGCGCCGACGACGTCGTCTCGGTCGACGCGCCGGTCGTCGTCGACGCGCCCGCTCCTGAAGCCAGCGTCGATGTCCCCGCGGCGCCCGACGTCGCCGCCGATGTACCGGTCACCGACGCGCCCCTCGTCGACGCGCCGACCTCCGACATGCCCGCGGTCGACGCGATCTCCGACGCCGCGACGCGCTGCACCGCCGACGCGCAGTGCGCGGCGCCGACGTCCGTGTGCGACCGCGCGCGGGGCGTGTGCGTCGAGTGCGCCTCGGCCTCCACCTGCGGCGCGGGCCGCGTCTGCGCGTCGAACCGCTGCGTGGCCGCCGTCGCGTGCACCTCCTCGCGCATGTGCCCAGGGCAGGTCTGCGACCTCGCCGCGGGGCGATGCGTCGACTGCACGGCCGACGTTGACTGCCCCACGGGCGAGCGCTGCCTCGCGAACCTCTGCGCGCCTCCGCCGCGGAGCTGCGCCTCGTCGCGCGAGTGCTCGGAGTTCGCGCAGGTGTGTCACCCGACGATGCGCGTGTGCGTCGACTGCGCGGCCGACACCGACTGCCCGATGGGTTACTGCGCGGCCGACACGACCTGCCGCCCCCGCGCGTGCGAGCCCAACCAGCGCACCTGCGTCGGCGCCGACCGGGTGAGCGTGTGCGACGCCCGCGGCACCTCGGCGACGGTGACGGCCTGCGGGATGAACGAAGTCTGCGTGATGGGCGCGTGCCTCGCGCGCGTGTGCGCGCCCGGCGCCTTCGACTGCGCGAGCGACGGCGCGCGGCGACAGTGCACCTCGGACGGTCTGGGCTACACGCCCGCGCCGTGCGCCGCGGGCTTGAACTGCTCGGCGGGGGCGTGCGTGGCCGGGTGCCCGACGGGGCTCACCCGCTGCGGCGCCGCGTGCGTCGACCTGCGCAGCGACCGCACGAACTGCGGCGCGTGCGGGGCGGCCTGCGGCGCGGGCACGTCGTGCGTCGCCGCGTCGAGCGGGTGCGTGGCGGCATGCGTGGCTGACGTCGCGACCGCGACGCTTCCGACCTCGGGCCTGGTCCTTCGGATGCCCGCCGGCGCCACCGCTCGCGTGACCGTCGGCGCGGCGGGCCGCGAGGCCGCGTACGGAGAGGACACCGCGCGCCAGGTCGCGTGGGTCGTGGGCCGCTTCTCGGCGTCGCCGCCCCTCGAGGGCGTGACCTCCGCGGTGGAGGTGCCGCTCGCGAGCGCCACCGGCGCGCGGGCCCTCCTCGCGCAGCAGTCGATCACGCTCAACGACGGCTCCCCCGCGCGCTACGGCCGCTTCGTGACGCGCTGCGAGTCGGCCTCGCGGGAGCGTGACCGCCTCGCGACCGCGCACTCTCTCCCGCCGTCGCCGGGCGCGACGGTGGGCGTCGAGAGCGAGTGCGTGGTCGAGTACCCTCGCGGCGCTCCGCGGCGACGTCGAGGCCCTGGTCACGTACGCCGTCGCCGAGCGCGGCCGCTTCGAGGGCGACGAGGCCAGCGCGGCGGCCGTGCGCGACTTCGCGCTCTACACCCTGCCGAACCGCGCGGCGCCCGCGGCGGTGTGCGCGTCGTTCACCGCGGCCGCGCCCGTCCCCGTCGACGTGGTGTGGTCGATGGACACCTCGGCCTCGCTCACGCCCTACCAGGCCCGCGTCGGCCGCGGCTCGACGAACTTCGTGAACCGCCTCGTCGCCGTCGGCGCCGACGCGCGCGTCGCGGTCTTCCAGGCCAGCGCGGCCACGCCGAACCTCGACACGCCGGGCCTCACCTGGGCGAACGTGAGCGCGGGCGGCGCGGCGAACGCGATCTGCAACCGCCTCACCTCGAACTCGCTGGGCACCTGCCCGCTCACGGGCTCCGCCGACACCGAGAACCCGTACCCCGTCTCGGGCGGCGGAGAGGAGCCCGTCGCCAACGCCATCGAGGCCTCGACGGCGCTCGCGCGCCGCGCCGCGATGGGCGAGGTGAACCCCGACCGGCGATTCCGCGCGGGGGCGCGCGTCGTGACCATCGGCCTCACCGACGAGCCCGGCACCAACGACTGGTCGCGCTACTTCGCGACCCGCTCGGCGCCCGACACCATGACCCCGTGGGGCACCACCTGGAACGACGCGACGATGAACGCCATCGCCGCGTGGTTCACGCGCAACCAGGTCACCCCCTACGGCTTCTACCGCGTGAACGCCGTGATCTGCCGCGTGAGCGTGAACGAGCTTCCGCGCTGCGTGACCTCCGCGGCGGGCGGCGCCAACGCCGAGATCGTCAACGCCACCGACGCCGACGTCGCCGCGAGCCTCACGCTCATGGCCGACGGCGTCGCGGCGGTCGCCTCCCCGGTCCGCCTCGCCTCGACGCCGCTGCCGGGCACCCTCGTGGTGCGCGTGCGGAGCCTCGTCGTCCCGCCCTCGCACACCGACGGCTACGCCTACGACCCCGCGCGCCGCGCGCTGGTCTTCTACGGCCTGCGCTACCGCCCCACGCCGGGCGACCCCATCACCGTCACCTACGCCGCGAACTGAGCGCGCTCAGCGCGCGGGCAGGATCTCGATGGGCACCAGCGGGAGCCTCCCGTCGGTGGCGTCGGGCGCGACGCCCGGCACCGCGGGCGGGATGCGCGTGGGCTCGCCCTCGATCTCGAGCGAGAAGTACGACTGCAAGCGCACGGGGCGCATCTCGGGGTCGACGCGCAGCGTGACCTCGTCGCGCAGGATCTCGCCGGGGTTCCACTCGGTGGTGGGGTAGCGGCCGTAGATCGGGTGGTGGCGCGCGACGAAGAGCGGCCAGATGGGCTGACCGTCTTGCGGGTCGAAGCTCACCACCGTGAGCACGGGCCGCCGCGTGCGGCGCAGCACGCGGTAGTAGAAGACCGCGCGGAAGGTGTCGTCGATGCGCAGCGTCGTCTCGGGGATGTCGTAGCCGAGGAGCTCGATCACGTCGCCGAAGCGCGTGTGCACGGGGTGCTGCATCTGCGGCTCGGCGGTGAGCCGCGCGCTGGAGATGACCTCGTTCGAGCGGTTCGAGCTGAGCGAGGCGTGGTCGGCCCAGGTGAGCAGGCGCTCGCGGAGCTGCGCGGCGACGTCGGGGCGGTCGTCGAAGAGGTTGGTGACCTCTCCGCGGTCGCGGGAGATGTCGAAGAGCTCCCAGGTGCCGCGGCGGACGTCGAAGATGATCTTGAAGGGCGGCGCGTAGAGCGAGCGCTGCTCCGCGGGGAAGATCCCGTCGGGCGTGACCTCGGCGTAGAGGTGCCGCCGCCACCCCGCGGGCGTGAGCCCCTCGGGCATGGTGCGGTAGAGCGCGGGCACGAGCGAGCGCCCCGAGACCTGCGCACCGACGCCCTCGCGCCCCGCGAGGTTGAGGAGCGTGGGGTGAAGGTCCATCAGCGACGTGAGCGCGTCGCGGGTGCCGGGGGCGATGCCGGGGCCGCGCACGATGAGGGGCACGCGCAGCGCCTCGTCGTGGAGGTCGAAGGAGTGGTGGTAGACGCCGTGCTCGCCGAAGGCCTCGCCGTGGTCTGCGAACACGAACGCGATCACCGGCCGCGTGCGAGACATCTCGGTGATGCGCCGGAGGATGGTGCTCAGCGCCGCGTCGGCGCGCGCGACCTCTTCGTCGTACTGGTCGACGCGCGAGTGTCCGAAGTCGCGCGGCTCGGTGAGGTCGCGGTAGGGGTCGTGCGGCTCCATCAGGTGCGACCAGAGGAAGAACGGCCGCCCGTCGGCCTCGCGCGCCGCGAGGTACTGGTTGATCCGGTCGACGGTGGGGCCGACCTCGGCCTTGAAGCCGTACTCCTCGACGACGGTCTCGAAGCCCTGGAAGAAGCCCGCGGTGTGGTTGAAGTAGCTGGTGTTGTTGAAGGCGGCGGTGGCGTAGCCCGCGTCGCGGAGCTGCTCGGCGAGGGTGATGTTGCTGTTGTCGAGCGGGGGGAACTGCACGTCGTCGCCCCAGGCGACCATCGAGGCGTAGCGGCCGACCCAGATCGACGCGAAGGAGCGCAGCGAGCGGGGCGAGGCGCAGTAGGCGTTGGTGAAGCGCGCGCCGCCGCGGGCGAAGGCGTCGATGTTGGGCGAGGTGGGCCGGCGGTAGCCGTAGACGCCGAGGTGGTCGGGCCGCATCGCGTCGACCGAGAGGAACACGAAGCTCGGCTGCTGGCCGCGGAGCGCGGGCGGGACGTCGACGAGCGCGCCGCTGCCCTCTTCGACCTCGACGCGGGCGTCGTGGCCCGAGCAGTTCTCGTCGACGCCGTTGTTGGGGATGTCACGCGCGCGGGGGTTGATGCGCCGGTCGCGGTCGTTGCAGTCGCCGCCGTTGAAGAAGGCCGAGTAGCCGTCGCGGTCGAGGTCGAGCGAGAGCTGAAAGGTCCGCGCGATGTGCTGGGTGATCACCGAGCGGTTGAAGATCGTCGCGGCCACGCTCTGCCGCGCGCCGAAGGTCACCGCCGAGAGGACGAAGGCGACGAAGGAGAGGGCCGCGACGGCGACGGGCGCCTTGAGCGGCAGCGGCGCGCCCCGGCGGCGCACCCACGCGCCCGCGACGACGAGCGCGGCGGCGTTGCCCACGAGCATCGCGGCGATGAGCGCGGCGAAGCCGTACTCGAGGTTCCTGAAGATGTGCCAGTTGAGGAAGAAGAAGCGCGCCGACTGCGCGCCCGTCGCGAGGAGCACCACCAGCGCGACGGCGCCCGCGCTCGCGCCGCGGCCGAGGCGAGAGAGCGCCCAGCGCATCGGCGCCGCGAGGAGCGCGCACACCCCGATCGCGAGCACCAGGAAGACGAACTGCGCGAGGAAGATCGCGAGCGCGGCCAGGGGCTTCGAGTGGAAGCTCAGGATGACCTTGTACGCGAGCGGGTACATCGGCCCGAACGCCACGGCCACGCCGAGGGAGAAGAGCGCCACGCCGAGCGCGCCGTCGACGTCGCGCGCGAACCAGCGGCGCGGCCCCGCGGTGGCCCAGGCGCCGAAGCGCTGAAAGAGCGGCACGCGGCGGGTCGAGGCGAGCAGCACCTCCTCGAAGAGACCGAGGAAGACCCCGAAGGACGCGAGCACCATCACGCACTCGGCGACCACCAGCGCGCCGAGGTGGAACGCGAGCGCGCCCCGCGGCGCCTTCGCCCAGGAGAGCACGCCGTCGGCGACGCCCATCAGCCCGAAGGAGCACGCGCCCGCGATGACCCCGAGGCCGCGGGTGAGGGCAGGACCCGAGGCGGGGTTCGTGTCAGAGGCGTCTCGCGATTCCATCGAGTCGGTGCGGGCGGGGCGCCGGGGCGCCGAGGGAGGGGCGTCGTGTACCGTGACGGTGCCGCGGGCGCAACGCGCGAGCGACGGCTCAGCCCGCGCCGCGCCGCGCGAAGGGCAGCACCGCCTGCGCCTCGGCGCTGGCCTTGCGCCGCTCACCCTTGGCCGCGCGCGCGGCGGCCTCGACGCACTTGGGGCACACCGTCACCACGGGCTCGGGCGGCCGTCTCGGCGGCCGCGTCTCCACCGCCGCGGCGCCCTCGCTCACCGCCGCCGCGAGCAGGCGTTGCAGCGCGCGCTCCTGCGACCGGCGCTGGGCGCTCAAGCGCCGGAGCTCGTCGACGACCTTCGCGAGCGCGGGGTCGGGCGACGCGACGCGCGCGACCTCGCGGTGCTCGCACTCGCCCTCGGCGTCGGGAGACTCGCCGCAGCGGAGGCACACCTCGATCGCGTCGGGCTCGCGGCGCGCGCGCGACGGCGGGGCCGCGGCGGGGCGGAGCTCGTCGCCGAAGTCGGCGAGGTCGGGCGGGGGGAGGTCGACGGGCTCGGCGGGCGGGGGGTCGTCGGGCGACGCCGGCTCCGACCACGCCTCTCTCGGAGGGCGACGCGGGCGCATGCTGACGACCTTGGTAGCACCGGGCGAGGGCCCCGGTCATCTGTTCAGCGCGTCAGGGCGTGACGGTGACCGTGAGGGTGTCGGCGGTGTAGCGCCGGCGCTCGCGGTAGGCGCGCATCTCGTCGGGCGAGATCGCGCGGTTGATGATGAAGAGGTCGTCGACGCGGCCCTCGAGGCCGAGCTGCGGCTCGCCGTCGTTCATGTCGGCGCCGAGCACGATGGGCGCGGGGTAGTACTGGATCGGCGCCTCGGGCGGCCAGTTGCAGTGACCCGGGCCCATCGGGCAGTAGACGTCCTCGGGGAAGAGGTCGAGGTCGGTGGGGAACTGGTACGACTGGCCGTCGTAGTAGCTGCGCCGCGTCGCGTGGGGCGTCGTGGTGGTGTCGACGGTGATGGCGAGGAAGTGCCAGCGGCCCGCGAAGGCGGCGCGCGGCAGCGGCTCGCGCGTGGTGATGTGCGCGTACGAGTCGACGTGCGTGCAGGGCGCCACGCAGGAGTTGCCCTGGAAGTACGTGTCTTCGTCGTTGTCGGAGCGGAAGAAGATCGCCCACGAGTTGAAGATCGAGTTGTCGATCACGTTGGCGTCTGGCATCACCGACTGGCGCACCGCGAGCTCGGGCATGCCCTGGCAGACGACGGTCTGGAAGTTGTCGCCGAAGGTGTTCGCCGGGTTGATCGCGTAGACCCAGAGGCCGACGGTGAGCTGCCGCGTGGCGGTGTTGAAGGGCGCGGCGCTGCGCGTCTGCCAGTTCACCAGCCGGTTGGGCGACATCACCCCCGCCTCGGGCGTCACCGGGTGCCGGGGGAAGTTCAGCGAGTGCTGCCCGCGGGTGAAGCGCGCCGTCGGGTTGAGGATCGAGGGCGGCGCCTCGGTGCTCCACAGCTCGGGCCGCGTCGTCACGTCGGTCTGCGGCTCGTTGTAGGGGGTGTAGTGGATGTACGCGTCGAAGGGCACGGTGCCCGCCGAGGGGCAGGTCGTCGCGCCGGTGCCCTCGTCGAAGGTCCACGCGCCGAGCAGGTCGCGCGCGCCGAGCGGGACGCGGTCGAAGGTGTCGTCGTAGCTGTTGGCCGCGGCCACCGCGGTCGAGCCGCCGTAGTGCAGCGTGAGGGTCGTCGCGGCGCCCCCGGCGATGGTCGGCACCCGCACCCACACCGTGCCCATCGCGCAGTCCTGCACCCAGTGGGGCGCCCACGCGCCGCCCGACGCGCGGAACACCATCCGGTCGCAGGCGCTCCCTACGACCGAGCGCACGCTCGGCGGGAGCGTCACCTGCACCTGGTGCTCGGTGAGGGTGGTGGTCGCGCCGGCGACACGCACCGTGGCGCTCGACGGCAGCCCGCACGAGGTCACGCCCGGGCAGGGGTCGGTGCGCGTGGTGGTGACCGTGGGGCAGCCCGGCCCCGTGGGTCGGTCGCTCGGGACGTCGGTCGGCCCTCCGTCGGTCGGCGGCGGCGTGTCGGTGGGGGTGCCGCCGTCCATCGTCATCCCGCCGTCCATCGGCGGGACGCCCGTGTCGTCGGGGGGATTGCCGTTGTCCTCGGGCGGCGTGCCGTCGTCGTTGGGGGGCGCGCCCGTGTCGTCGTCGCCGCCGAGGTCCTCCGCGGGCCCGGTGTCTTCCTTGGGCGCCCCGCTGTCCTCCTCGTCGGTGTTCATCATCGAGTTGCCGCGCGTGGGGCAACCCGCCAGGGCCAACGAGGCAACGACCGTGAAGCACACGCCGACGAGCGACGCCGCCCGCGACCGGAAAGCAGGGGTGGAACGAGCCATAGACCGGCGATGCTACACCCTGCCGCACCGCGCGAGCACGGCTCCAACGGCTCGCCCCGACGGCCCCGCGAGAGAGCTCCGGAGAATTGCCGGAAACTTGCCATCGGTGGCATCGTCGCGGGCTCGATGCGCCTCCAAGTCACCCTGGCCTTCGTGCTGTCGGCGCCGTTGATCGGGTGCGAGCCCATCGCGAGCGGGCGCATCACCTTCCCCGCGTCCGACGACCGCGACGCGTCGGTGGGCCCCGGCGAAGACCGCCCTGCGGTGGTCTTCGACGACCTCGGCGAAGACTTCGACGGCGGCCCCATCGGCGTCGACGTGCCCGACATCGACGTGCAGGTGGCCGGGCCCGACGCGGGCGTGGTGCTCGACGTCCCCGTGGTGGTGCGCGACGTGATGCGGGTCGACCTCGGCCCGCGACCGACGCCGACGCAGCCCTTGAGGGCCTTTCCCGGCGCGATGGGCTTCGGCGCGGGGGCGACCGGCGGCCGCGGGGGGCGCGTGGTGTACGTCACCAACCTCAACGCGAGCGGCTCGGGCTCCTTCGCCGCGGCGATGGCGATGACCGGGCCGCGCTACGTGCTCTTCCGCGTGAGCGGGGTGATCCCCGGCCCCGTCTGGATCGGCCACGGCGACGTCACCATCGCGGGGCAGACCTCGCCCGGCGGCGTGATCATCCGCGGGCTGTACATCAACGAGGAGCCGTACTGCGACCAGAACTGCGGCGCGCGGGTGAACGGCGTCGACAACGTGATCATCCGGCACATCCGCTCGCGGCCCAACGGCGACGACGGGATCCGGCTGCGGTACACGCGCAACACCATCGTCGACCACTGCTCGATCGGCAACGCGACCGACGAGGCCATCGAGGTCTCCTTCGCGAACAACGTGACGATCCAGAACACGCTCCTCGCAGAGACGGTGGGCGACCACGCGCAGTACGGCGGGCTGCTCGTGAACTACTCCAACCCCGCGGCGGGCTATGGGCTCGACCGGCTCTCGTTCCTCCGCAACAACTGGAACCGCTTGATGGGCCGCTACCCCGAGCTGTCGCGCGAGAGCCCCGCGGCGGCGGGCACGACCCTCGACATCGAGGTCTCGAACAACCTCATCTGGGACCAGTTCTTCTACATCGAGACCAAGCACACCAACGGCCTCAACGACGACTCCGCGGGCTCGCCGGTCTACTACCACCTCAACTGGGTCGGGAACGTCAGCTACGCCCGCTCGAACTACGCCTACGGGCTCATCTGGTTCCGCAACCCCACGGGCCGCTCGACGGCCTTCTTCGACGACAACCACTCGAACCTCTACCCGAGCCGCACCGACTGGCAGTTCAACTGGTGCTGCAACGACTTCCGCGGGTCGGCGCCGCCCGCCGCGCGGCCCTCGTGGGGGCGCGCCGAGAGGCACCCCTTCGACGACGTGCAGTACATCCCCGCGTCGGAGCTGCGGCAGCACATGGTCGACAACGTCGGCGCCTTCCCCCGCGACCCGATGGACACGCGGTTGATGGAGGCCGTCGCCAACGAGTCGATCACCATGACCGCGGCGAACCGCAACCCCGCGGGCGACGCGCTGCGCCTGCCCTTCACCACGCCGCCCCCCGCGCCCGTCGACACCGACAACGACGGCATGCCCGACGAGTGGGAGCTGCGCTACGGCCTCGACCCGCGCGCCCAGGACCACAACGGGACGGAGCTCTCGGTCTACCTCACGGGCGCCGAGGGCTACACCAACCTCGAGTGCTACCTGGCCTGGCTCTCGGACGAGCGCATTTCCGGGCGCTGAGCGTCGCGGCCTCGCGCGGCCTCGCCGCCGGCGCCGATCCCGGTCGTTGACGCGCGCGCGCGGCTCCGTGAGGGTCGCGCGCATGAGTTCGGCTCGGGAGGGTTCGCGGGCTCGCCGCGCGGTCGCGGTGTGCCTCGCCGTCGCGGCGACCGGCTGCGGAGAGGGCGCGCCGCGCCCGCCGCTCTTCGAGGCGCCCGACGCCGGGAGCGTCGCCCTCGACGCGGGGCCGCCGTCCGACGCTGGTGGTGGTGGTGGGTGCGCGCTGACGACGCCGCTCTCCTCCCGGGCGGGCGCTCGCACCGGGCAGCGCGTCACGCTCGCCTCCGAGGCGCGAGACGCCGCCGACATCGTCGTCGACGACGCGTGGGTCTACTGGGTCGACCACCGCGCGGGCACGATCCACCGCGTCGCGCGCGACGGCACCGGCGCGGTCACGCTCGCGTCGGACGAGCTCCACCCCGACGGCCTCGCGCTCGATGAGGGCTACCTCTACTGGCTGAGCGGCGACTTCGACCACGCCGCGCTCCGCCGCATGCCCGCCGCGGGCGGCGAGGTCGTCTCGCTCGGCCGCGCGCGCCGCATCACGATCTTCCAGTCCGCGCGCCACCGTGTGGCCTTCGACGCGCGCTACGTCTACTGGCCCGACGTCGGCGACGACCCCTTCACCGACGGCTCGATCTACCGCTTGCCCAAGTCGGGCGGCGCGCCCGAGGCGGTCGTCTCTGGCATCGTCGCGCCCGCGAGCGTCGTCGTCGATCGGTGCAACCTCTACTGGCTCGCCGTCGGCCCGCTCGTGGCCACGGGCTCGGCCCTCTACCGCGGTGAGCTCGCCACCGCGCCGGTGGAGGGCGGCCCGACGAGGGTCCTCGCGGCGGAGCAGTACAACGTCGGCGACCTCGTCGTCGACGAGCGGTACGTCTACTGGAGCGTGAGCGGCCGTGACGTGGAGGACGGCACGATCCAGCGCGTCGCGAAGTCGGGCGGCGCGCCCACGACGCTGGTCGACCGGCAGTTCATCGGCCTCGCGCTCGCGATCGACGACCGCAGCCTCTACACCCTGGAAGACGGCCTCGTGGCCATCCCCCTCTCGGGCGGCGCGCCGACGACGCTCGTCCCGAGGCTCTCGTTCAGCGGCAGCTCCGGCGTCAGCGTCGACGCGCGCGGGGTGTATTTCGCGGGGAGCGTCGGGGGCGCCTGGGCGCTGAACTTCCTCCCCTTCGCGCCGTGAGCGCGTCGGTCGCTACGCCGCCTGCGCCGCCGCGACCATCGACTCGACGGCCTCGAAGAGCGACCGCTGCGAGTGCTGCAGCGAGAAGATGTGGTTGGTGTCGGGCACCACGGTGAGCTCGACGCCGCGCGCCCGCCACGTCGCCGCGCCGCCCCGCAGCGCCTCGTTGCCGAAGTACCCCATGAAGGTCGGGTGGAACGACGAGCTGTTCACGAAGCGCACGCGCTGCCCCGCGTCGACGGCGTAGGCGAAGGCCTGCGTGACGAGCTCGTTCTTCACCTCGCCCGTCGCGGCCATGTGCGCGGCGAGCGAGGGTCGAGGTCGACGCCCTCGGCGATGGGCTCCAGCGGAGGAGCACGCCGCCGAGCGCGGCGCTCACGCGCGCCCGCCACGGCTCGGGCAACGACGGCAGCGCGGCGTCGAGGCGCTCGCGGGCCTTCAGCTTGAGCGCCTGCGTGATGAGCTTGTAGTCGCTGCGGCCCGACAGGAGTCGTCGCCACGCCTCGGGGTCGAGGGCCTTGCGGAGGTAGAGCGCGATCACGGTGTCGGTCTCGCCGGGGCGAGAGCGGAGCAGCTCCGCGGCGTCGGACTCGAGCTGCGCCTGCCGCGCCGCCGACGAGATCGTCACGGGCAGGTCGATGAGCACGTGCCCGTAGGTCTCGCGCACGAGCGGCGCCGCGAAGAGGCCCGAGATGCCGCCGCCGCAGAGGCCGCCCATCACCACCGAGCGCGCGCCGGTCTCGGCCAGGGCGAAGCGCGCCGCGGCGGCGACGTCGTCGCGGAAGCCGCCGCTCTGGATCTGACCGTAGAGGTCCATCACCATCGCGCCGTCGCGCAGGTCGCCCTCGGAGTCGCCGAAGCCGTTGAAGTCGAAGCGGAGCACCGGCACGCCGCGGCGCGCGAGCCGACGCGCGATCACGACGTTCATCCTCCACGCGCCCTGGCGCACCTTCTGGCCCGCCGAGAGCCACAGCACGACGGGCGCGCGCGGCGCCGCGGGCTCGGGCGCGTGCAGCACGCCCGACAACGTCTCCCCCCTCGCGTTCTCGAACCGGACCACCGACTCCATCCGTCGATGGTGTTCAATCACCCGCGCGGTGTCGAGCGCTCTCGCAGCGCGTCGGCGAGCCACTGCACGATCTCATCCTCCACCGACACCGAGCGCGCGAGTCGCACCTTTCCCTCGGTGTAGAGGGGCTGCGCCTCGACGGCGCGCCGCAGCGACGCGCGCTCGCCGAGGGTCGCCGCGAGCCGCCGCAGCTCGTTCGACCCGCCCGCCGTGGGCGTGCGCACCACGTCGAGGAGCATCAACGGCCCGTCGTACCGGGCGAGGTCGGCCGCGAGGTCGATGGGCTGAAGGCCCTCCCACTGCGCGGGGGTGAAGTCGTAGCCGAAGATGTTCACCGACTCGCCGCGGCCGAGCCGCTCGATGAGCACCTCGCGGGTGATGTTGGCCTTCTTGTTGAGCACCATCTCCGCGGCGAGGTTCGCGCGCAGGAGGTCCATCGCGTACTGCGCGCCCTTCACCACCGGCTGCACCATCGCGAGCGCCGCCGCGCCCACCCGCGGCGCCGCGAGGGCGGAGAGGGTCGCGCCGAAGCGCAGGCCCACGAGGGCGACGTCGGTCACGCCCGCGGCCTCGCGGAGCCGCGCGCACGCGCCCTCGATGTCGTCGAGCCAGCGCGCGACGGTGCCGTCGGACCAGTCGCCCCACGAGTCGCCGCAGCCGGTGAGGTCGAAGCGGATCGAGGGGTAGCCCTCGCGCGCGAGCCGCTCGGCGAGGCTCCGCAAGACGGGGTGAGAGTCCTGCCGCTCCTCCATGAAGGGGTGGACGATCGCCACGCCGACGCCGCGCGAGGCCTCCGCGGGGTGGATCACCGCGTAGAGCCGCGCGCCCGCGTGCTCGAAGAATTCCGCGCGCGCCCCCATCGGGACGTCCCCCCGCTCAGCCCTCGCGCTTACGGCCGATGTACGCCGCGATGCGCGCGATGGAGTCGAAGTTGTCGGGCACCATCTCGGCGTCTTGCACCTCGATGCCGAACTCGTCGCGCAGCCACTCGAAGACCTCCATGAGGCCCGTCGAGTCGACGATGCCGACGTCCATCAGCGACACCTGGTCGGTGACCACCGACGGGTCCGCCACCGGGAAGTTCGACAGCACGTACTCCCTCACCTTCGCCTCGAGAGACTCAGACATACAGCCCTCACTCCGTCTCGGTTGACTCTCTAGAGACCCGGGCGCCGACCGCGGCTCAGCCCAGGCCCTTCTTCACGATCTTGCCCATGGCCGTCTTCGGCAGCGCGTCGCGGAACTCCACCACCTTCGGCACCATGTAGTTCTCCAGGAGCTGACCGCAGCGCACCTGGATGTCCTTCTCGGTGTATTGCCCCGCGCGCGCCTCGTCGAGCACCACGAAGGCCTTCACCGCGTGCCCGAGGAGCGGGTCTTCGACCCCGATCACCGCGCACTCGAGCACGCCCTCGATCTTCTCGAGCGCGGCCTCGACCTCGCGCGGCGCGACCTTCTCCCCGCGGGTCTTGATGACCTCGTCCAGCCTCGCGATGAAGTACAGGTAGCCCTCGCCGTCGATGCGGCACAGGTCGCCCGTGTAGAACAGCACCTCGCAGGCGTGCGGCCCCGGCCGGATGAACTTCGCCGTGAGCTCGGGCTTCTTCCAGTACCCCATCATGATGTGCGAGCCGCGCACGACCAGCTCGCCCGACTCGCCGGGCCCGAGGCGGTTGCCCTCGGCGTCGACGGTCCAGAACTCCGTGCCGGGGATGGGCACGCCCACGGAGCCGGGCTTGCGGTCGAGGTCCTCGGGGGGCAGCCACGAGACGCGCTTGCACTCGGTCAGCCCGTACATCGAATAGATCTTCGCGTTGGGGAACAAGCGCCGGATCACCTCGACGTGCTTGGGCAGGAGCGCCGCCGCGGTGCTGGTCACGTAGCGCACGCGCGACAGGTCGGGCAGCTCGACGTTCTTCATCTCGCCGAGCATCGCGAACATCGTCGGCACGCCCGGAAAGCCCGTGACCCCCGACTCGGCCACGCGCTTCAAGAGCTGCAAGGGGAACGCGAAGCTGCGCTCGAGCACCAGCGTGGCGCCGACGCGCACCGCCATGAGGAGCTGGTAGAGCCCGTAGTTGAAGGCCATCGGCACGACGCCGAGCACCACGTCGTCGCTGGTCTTCTCGAGCAGCGAAGACACCGACCACGACGCGAACTCGACGTTGCGGTGCGAGAGCATCGCGCCCTTGGGCTCGCCCGTGCTGCCCGAGGTGTAGATGATCCCCGCGAGGTCGATGTCGAGCGCGCGGCGCCGCGGCGGGTGCGCGGGCTGCGCCTCTTCGGCGTCGGTGAGCGTGGTGACGTGGTGCACGCCCTGCGACGTCGCGGACTCCACGGCGCGGGGCACGAGCTCGGTCGCGCCGCCGCCGGTCATCACCATCACCGCGCGGAGCTGGCCCGGCGAGGCCGAGATGGAGCGCAGGACGGCGTCGGTCCACGTGGCGGCGAGGACGGCGTCGGCGATGAGCGCCGCGGCGCCGCTGTCGTTGAGGATGTACGCGAGCTTGTCGGCCTTGACCTGCGCGTTGACGACGATGAAGGCGCCGTCGGCCTTGAGCGCGGCCCAGATCGCGACGGCGACGTCGATGGAGTTGTCGCCGTGGATGAGCACCCGGTCGCCGCGGCCCACGCCGCGCGCGCGGAGGGCGTGCGCGAGGCGGTTCACGCGCAGGTCGAGCTCGGCGTAGGTGAGCGCCTGACCCCGCGCGATGAGCGCGATCTTCTCGGGGTGCAGCCGCGCGGACCGCTCGAGGAACTCCGGCACGAGCCGCGCGACGGCTCGCTCGGTGATCACTCGTGGACCTCGGGCACCGGCTCGAGGAGGACGCCCGAGAGGTGCAGCGGGCGCGTCGCGCGCCGCTTGGCCTCGATGTCCTTGAAGACCCGCTCGACCTGCTCGGCCGAGACGCCCACCACGGGCGCGACCTCGGCGGCCGAGACCCCGTGGTTGTGCGCCCAGAGGCAGAGGTCCATCTCGGGGTACGCGAGCGCGTAGTAGAACTCGTCTTGCCCCTGCGGGAGCGAGAAGGTGTCGGTGGTGGGCGCCCGGTCGCAGATCTCGGTGGGCACGCCGAGCGCGCGCGCCATCGCGTACACCTGCGTCTTGTAGAGGTGCGCGATGGGCTTCACGTCGGCGAGCCCGTCGCCGCCCTTCACGAAGAATCCCTGGTCGTACTCGAGGCGGTTGGGCGTGCCGCAGACCGCGTAGTTCAAGCGGTCGGCGTGGTAGTACTCCATCGTCGTGCGCAGCCGCTGCTTGAAGTTCGTCGCCGCGACGAGCTGCAGGTAGGCCGCGACGGGCAGGCGCGCCGTCTCCATCGTGCCGTCGGGGCGCTGCACCGTGACGCGCGAGATGTTCAGCCGGTCGGCCTCGAGGATCGACGGGATCACGATCTTCGACTTCCAGCCCTCGCCGTAGTCGGGGAAGACCATGCGGATGGCCTCGTCCTGCCGCGCGTAGCAGCCGCACGCGGTGAGCGACGGAGAGAGCTCCTCGGTGACGGTCTTGATCCCGAACTTCTCCGCGAGCTTCATCCCGAACTGGAGCGAGTCGTCAGACGACACGCGGTCGGGCATGAAGAGCCCGAGCACCCGGTCGGGCCCGAAGGCGCGCACCGAGAGCGCCGCGCAGAGCGCGCTGTCGATCCCGCCCGAGATGCCCACGACGATCCCCTTGCGGCGGAAGGTCGTGAACACCTGCTCCTTCAGCCCGGCCGCGAGGCGGTCGGCGATGGCGGGGATGTCGTCGAGGGTCAACACGTCGCGAGAGAACGCCATGGCGACGACCGTTGTCGCATGAACCCGCATTCATCGGGGAGAGGTTTTCAACCCGACCCGCGCGCGAGGCGCGAGGCGCGACGCGTCATGGAGGCCTACGGGGGCGGGAGGCGGTCGAGGCCGAAGCGGCGGATCGCGGTCTCAGAGGTGCGCTGACGCAGGTCTTCGACCGCGAGGCCGAGCGTGGCGGCGAGGTGCTCGGCGGTTCGCGCGAGGTACGCGGGCTCGTTGCGCTTGCCGCGGTGCGGCAAGGGGGCGAGGAAGGGGCTGTCGGTCTCGATCATCACCCGGTCGAGGGGGACGGCGCGGGCCACGGCCCTGAGGTCTTCGCTGCGCTTGAAGGTGACGATGCCCGAGAACGAGATGTCGAAGCCGAGGTCGAGCGCCGCCTTCGCGAAGGCGAGGTCTTCGGTGAAGCAGTGGATCACCCCGCCCACGTCGCGCGCGCCCTCGCTCCGGAGGATCTCCAGCGTGTCGTCGGGGGCCGAGCGCGTGTGGATCACCAGCGGCTTCTTCGCCGCGCGCGCCACGCCCACGAACCTCCGGAACACCTCGCGCTGCGCCTCTCGCGGCGAGTGGTCGTAGTGGTAGTCGAGCCCGACCTCGCCGACGGCCACCACGCGCGGGTCGCCCGCGAGGCGAGAGACCTCGGCCACGGCCTCGTCGGTGGCCTGCGTCGCGTCGTGGGGATGGATGCCCACCGTCGCCGCGACGTCCGCGTGCGCGTGCGCGAGCGCCACGGCCTCGGGCGCGCTCCTGGCGCCGTCGTTGGCCCCGATGGTGACGAACCACGCGATGCCCTCGGCGCGGCCCCGCGCGAGCACCGCCTCGCGCTCTGGGCCGAAGTCAGAGAAGTCGAGGTGGCAGTGCGAGTCGACGAGGGTGGCGGTCACGGCGAGGCTCCGTCGTCGCGGGCGTCGATGGCCGCGCGGGCGGCGTCGCGCACCGCCCGGTCGCTGGCGCGGGTGAGGGCCGAGAGCGCGGCGCCGGCCGCGTCGCCGCCGATGTGGTCGATGGCGTTCACCGCCGCGATGCCCGTCGCGCCGCCGCGACCCGCGAGGGCCGTGAGCGCGGGGACGGCCGCCGTCACTCGCGCGCGAGAGACGAGCGTGAGGGCCTCTTCGCGGCGCGTGGGCCAGACCGAGGAGAGCTGCTCGACGAGGGCGGCGACGGCGCGCGCGTCGCCGAGGCGGGCGAGGGCCGCTCGGGCCGCGGCGCGGGTGGGCGAGGGGAGCGCCCGCCACGCGTGTCGCTCCAGCGCGTCGCGCGCTGTCGCAACGTCGTCAGGCGCCGCGGCTTCACCCAGGAGCTCCAGGGCGTCGGAGAGGAGGTAGGCGCCGTCGTCGCCCTCCGGCGCGACGCCGCCCTGAACGAAGCGCGCGACGACGGCGAAGCCCCGCGGGTCACCCGCGCGCAGGAGCGACATCGACGCGAGGAGCGCCACGCGCGGGCGAGGGTCACCGCTCCGCGCGGCGAGGGCCTCGACGGCGAGCGAGCGCCGCTCGGGCGACCACGTCGTGCGCGGGTCGGCGAGGAGGCGACCGAGCTGCTCGGCGCCCTCCGAGGCGATCCAGAGGTCGTCGCTGTCGAGGGCCTCGCGCGCGACCTCGACGCCCTCGGAGGGCGCGAGCTGCATCAGCCCGAGGAGGGCCTGGTACCGAACGTCGGCGTGGCGGTGGCGCAGCGCCGCGCGCAGCGCGTCGAGGGCGCGCTCTCCGCCGAGGCTGCCGAGGGCGATCGCCGCGGTCTGACGCACCTCGCTCTCGCCGTCGTCGAGGCGTCGCACGACGTGGTCGATGAGGTGCCGCGCGTCGAGGGTGCCCATGGCGTCGAGGGCGGCCACGCGCACGGCGACGTCGGCGTCGTCGACGAGGGGCGAGAGCGCGTCGGCGGCGGAGCGAGGGTCGTCGGCGCCCGCGACGGCGAGGTCGCGCGCGGCCGACGCTCGCACCGCGGCCTTCGACGACGAAAGGTCGCGCAGGGCGGCGGCGAAGGTGCGGCGGAGCGGCGACGGGGCGAACATCACTTCACCCGCGTGCCGGGCGTGAGCGCGCGCTCGAAGGTCGCGAGGCCGAGGCCGTCCTTCGGGCCGCACGCGAGGAGCATCCCCTGCGAGACGATCCCGCCGACGGCGCGGGGCTCGAGGTTGGCGACGACCACCACCTGCTTCCCGACGAGGGCCTCGGGCGCGTACGACTGCGCGATGCCCGCGACGATGGTGCGCGGCGCGGCCTCGCCGAGGTCCACCGAGAGCTTGAGGAGCATGTCCTTCTTCGGAACACGCTCCGCGGTGAGGACCTTCCCGAGCCGCAGGTCGACCTTCGCGAAGTCGTCGAAGCCGATGGGCGCGGGCGGCGCCTCGGGGGCGGGCTCGGGCTTCTTCTCGGCCTTCTTCTCCGCGGGCTTCTTCTCGGGCTTCGCGGCCTCGGCGGGCGTCGCGTCGAGACGTCGCACGTCGAGCTTCTCGAGGAGCTCCTCGCGCTGCGCGGCGTCGTACTTCGGGAACACGGGAGAGCCGGGTTGGAGCGTCGTGCCCTCGGCGAGGAGGCCCCACGCGCGCGGCCAGAGGTCGTGGCCCACCGCGGGCGCGAGCGGCGCGAGCCCGAGCTGACGACGGATCTCTTCGGCCTTCGTCGGGATCGCGGGCCAGAGCATCGTCGCGACCTGCGCGAGGAGCTCGGTCACCGTCGCGAGCACCGCGGCGAGGCGCGGCCGGTCGGCCTCGTTCTTGGCGAGCTTCCACGGCGCGGACTCGTCGAAATACCGGTTGCCGGCGCGCGCGAGCTCCACCACCAGCTCCAAGCCGCGGTGCGACTGGTAGTCCTCCCAGCAGCACGCGACCTCCTCGGCGGTGACGCGCGCCTTCTCGCGCAGCGTGGCCTCGCGCTCGGTGACGGCGGACGGGTCCACCGCGGGCACGCGCCCGTCGAAGTGCTTCGCGAAGGGCATCACGCGGTGCAGGAGGTTGCCGATCGTCTCGCCGAGCTCGCTGCGCGCGCGGTCGAGGATGGCCGGGATGAAGAACTCGCCGTCCTGCCCGAAGGCGACCTCGCGCAGGAGGTAGAAGCGCAGCGCGTCGGCGCCGAGCACCTCGGCGAGGCGCGCGGGGTCGAAGGTGCCCGGCGTGTACTCCACCGACGTCGTCGCCGTGGTCCCGTCGTCGGCGCGCGCGGTCTTCGAGATCTTGCGCCCGCCGCGCAGGAGGAAGCCGTGCGCGAACACGGTCCTCGGGAGCTGCGCGTCGGGCAGGCCCGCGCTCATCAAGAACGCCGGCCAGTACACCGCGTGAAAGCGCAGGATGTCCTTGCCCACGAGGTGCGCGTCGCAGGGCCAGAAGCGCTCGCGCAGCGACGGGTCCTCCACCGCGGTGAGGTAGTTGAAGAGCGCGTCGAACCACACGTACATCACGTGCTTCGGGTCGCCGGGCACGGGCACGCCCCAGGTGAAGGTGGTGCGCGACACCGAGAGGTCCTTGAGGCCCTCGCGCACGAAGGAGATCACCTCGTTGCGACGTCCCTCGGGTCGCACGAACTCGGGGTGCGACTCGTAGAACTTCAGCAGCCGCTCGCCGTACGCGCTGAGCCGGAAGAAGTACGACGGCTCGGTCACGGGCTCGACGGGCCGCTCGTGAATGGGGCAGAGGTTGCCTGGGAGGAGCTCCTTCTCGGTCTTCAGCTCCTCGCACGACACGCAGTACAGGCCCGAGTACGACCCGAGGTAGATGTCGCCGTTCGCGGCGCAGCGCTCCCACCACGCCTGCACCCGCGCCTCGTGGGTGGGGTCGGTGGTGCGGTAGAAGACGTCGGGCCGCACGTCGAGCTTCGGCCACACCGCGTTGAAGCGCGCCGACATCTCGTCGACGTAGTCCTTCGTGGCGACCTCGCGCTTCGTCGCCTCGCGCTCGATCTTGAGCCCGTGCTCGTCGGTGCCCGTGAGGAAGTACGCGTCGCGCCCGCGCAGGCCGTGGTAGCGCCGGAGCGCGTCGGCCACGATGGTGGTGTACGCGTTGCCGACGTGGGGCGTCGCGTTGACGTAGTAGATCGGGGTGGTGACGTAGAAGCGGTCCATGTGCGGTGCCCTGTGGCCGCGCGCGGAGCGTGAGGGCGCCGCGCGACGGCGCAGGGTTCTACACCGTCGGGCCGCCTCCCGCAGCGGGGTCTTCGCCCTGCGTCGCCGCGGCGGACTTCAGCTCGTCGACGGAGAAGCCCTCGACCCCGCCGTCGACGAGGGCCACCCGCACGACGCGCGCGAGCACGTCGACCTCGCGCACGCGCCCCTCGCCCTTGGGGGTCATCACGCGCTTGCCCGGCTTCGGGAAGAGCGACCGCTGCTGCCGGTAGAAGGCGTCTTCGTAGACGAGGCAGCACATCAGTCGGCCGCACACGCCCGAGACGCGCTCGGGCTTGAGGGCCAGGCCCTGGTCCTTCGCGTGGCGGATCGAGACGGGCGCGAAGTCGCTGAGGAAGGTGTTGCAGCAGAGCTGCAACCCGCACGGACCGACGCCGCCGATGGAGCGCGCCGCGTCGCGCACGCCGACGTGACGGATCTCGACGCGCGCCCCGAGGCTCTGCCCGAGCTGACGCCCGAGGTCGCGGAGCTCGACGCGCTCCTCGCTCGCGAGGTGCACCGAGAGCCGTCGGCCGTCGAGGGAGCACTCCGCGCGCACGACCTTCGCGGGGATCTTCAGCCGCTGCACCGCCTCGGCGGCGACCCGCGCGGCCTCGGCCTCGCGCAGTCGGGCGCGGCTCTCGGCGCGGAGGTCGGACTCCAGCGCGCGGCGCACGACGCGAGGGAGCGGGCGGCCCGTGACCCACATTCTCCGCGGCGCGACGGAGACCACGCCGAGCGCCGGGCCGCGCTCGGAGTCCAGCACCACGGTGTCTCCGCGTCGCAGCGTGACCGCGCCGACGTCGACCTCGGTGGGGCGCGCGTAGCCCGCGACGCGCGCGACCGCGACGGCCGTGAGGTGACCCTGCGGGGCCCAGTCGGCGTCGGCGATGTCAGGCCCGCCGAAGCCGTCGCCCTCCACGGCCTCGACCGCGAGCGGGAGGCGGAAGGGCTCCGGCGCCTTCGGCGGGGGCGGCGGGCGCTGCGAGGGCCGCGGCGGGGGAGGACGCTGCGAGGGTCGCGGCGGCTGCGGCGCGCGCTGGGGTGGCCGCTGCGCGCCGCGGGTCTCGGTCGGCGTGTTCGATGGCGGCGGAGGCGGGCGCTTCGAGGGACGTCGCGGCGGAGCCTTGGGGCCGCCCTCGACCTTCGCGCCCTGCGGAGGTCGCTGCGACGGCCTCGGCGCGGGCGGTCGCTGCGAGGGACGACGGTCGCGGGGAGGGCCGTCGGACGACGCGCTCACGGCCGGGCCTCGCGGAGCTTCACGAGCATCGCTTGGAGCGCGTACTGGGCGTTGAGGTTGGCGCCGCCGTCGAGGCCCTCGAGGGTCTCGCGCACCACCTCGGCGCGCGCGGCGCTCACGGCCGAGACGCGGGGGTTCGAGGCCGCGGCGGCGACGCACTCGTTGCGGAAATGCCGTTGCAGGAGCGTGAGCGCGCCGTCGAGGTCGCGCTTGTCGGCGGCCTTGAGCGCCTCGGAGACCTCCGCGACCGAGCCGACGGGAGACTCCTTGCCGGGCGTGCGAAGCGCGCCGAGGAGCCGCGTGACGAGCTCCTCGCGGCGGGCGTGCACCTCCTGGTCGCGGAACTCGAGGGCGCGCCCGACGGAGCCGTCGGAGAGCGCGGCGAGCGCGTCGACCCGGTCGCGGTCGACGTCGAGGGTCGAGAGCACCGAGCGCACGTCGTCGCTCGAGAGCACGCCGAAGCGCACCACCTGGCACCGCGAGCGGATGGTCGAGAGCAGCGCCGAGGGCCGGTGCGTGAGGAGCACGAAGTGCGTCGCCTCGGGCGGCTCTTCGAGGGTCTTGAGGAACGCGTTGGCCGCGCCGGGGTGAAAGCGGTCGGCCTCGCGCACGATCACCCACCGCGTGCCGCCCTCGTGCGGGCGGTAGGGCATCGCCGAGAGGAGCTCGCGCACCTGCTCGATGCGCAGGATCTGCCGCAGGTCGTCTTCGGGGATGTCTTCGAGCCGCCCCGTGCGCCACGCGCGGTTGGGCGCGGCGTCGGGGTCCTTGGGAGGGTCTTTCAGCTCGCGCTGGAGCACCATCAGGTCGGCGTGGCGCTGGTGGAGCATCCGCTGGCACGGCGCGCACTGCCCGCACGGGTCGGCGCCGGGGTGCGGCCTCTCGGCGCAGTTCATCATCTGCGCGAGGGCGCGGGCCACGCGGTCTTTGCCGACGCCGCGCGGCCCGGCGAAGAGGTAGGCCGACGCGAGCCGACCCTGCGCGGCGGCCCTTCGCAGGAGCGCCTTCGCCGACTCGTGCCCTCGCACCGCCGAGAGTCCCTGGGGTTCTGCGTCACCCACGGCCACGGCGCTACCACGCGACGCGCCGTGGGGGCAATCGCGCGGGGTCGGTCAGTCGGCGTCGAAGGGCACGACCCGCACCGAGTCGAAGCCCCCGACCTTCTCCAGGGGAGCGCGGAGCTCCGACGCCGTCGCGACGACGGTGACGAGCAGGTCTTCGGCGCTGAGCCGTCGCTGGAGGGCCGCGTTCACGTCGTCGACGGTCACCGCGTCGAGCCGCTCGTTCAGCCGGTCGTACCAGCCGCGCGGCAGCCCGAGGACCCGCTCTTCGATGCGCTGCGAGAGACGTCGGGTGGGGGTGTCGAGCTCGAACGCGCGCCCGCGGCGCAGGAAGCTCTTCGCCAGGTCGAGCTCGCGGGGTCGCACGCCGCGCTGCACGAGGTCGCGCACCATGCGGAGCTGGAGCGCCACGCAGGCCGGCGCGTCGGCGGCCCCGGGGAAGGACCACATCCACCACGCCTCGCGGGCGCGGTCTCGCCCGAGGCGGCTCGAGGCCACGTAGGACCAGCCGCGCTTCGAGCGCACCTCGCGCATCAGGCGCGCGCTGAAGGTGCCGCCGAAGACCGTGTTGCCCAGGACCATCGCCGCGTGGTCGCGGTCGCGCGCGTGGCTGGCGACGTTGCCGATGTAGATCTGCGTCTGCGTGCGGCCGGGCTTGTCGACGATGAGGAGGTGGCGGCCCTTCAGGCGCTTCGGCTCGTCGACCTCGCGCGACGGAGACGCCCCGGGGTTCAGCCCCGCGCGCACGCCCTCGGCGAAGCGCGAGAGCTCGTCGGGGCGCACGTCGCCGGCGGCCGCGACGATTACGTTCCCCCGGCGCATCGTTCGTCGCCAGGTCTCGACGGCGTCGTCGACGCGGACGCGAGAGAGCGTCTCGGGCGTGCCGGCCGAGGGCCGACCGAAGGCGTGGCCCGCGAAGAGCGCGCGCCGGAAGTGCCGCCCCGCGAGGCCCCGGTCGTCGTCGCGGGCGTCGATGAGGTCGGCCTTGATCTCGCGCTGCACCTGCGCGACGTCGTGCGGGGGGAAGCGCGGCTCGGTCACGATCTCGCGGAGGAGCTCGAGCATCGGCGCGAGGTTGCGCCGCAGCACCGACACGTGGAGCGTGGTCGAGGTCGGGTCGGACGAGGTGCTGAGCTCGGCGCCCATCCGGTCGATCTCGAGGTCGATCTCTCGCGCGCTGCGGCTCGCGGTGCCGCGGCGTGCGCTCCGGAGGGCCAGGTTGAGCGAGCCCTCGCGCCCTGGCGGGTCGAGCATCGTGCCGGTGTGCGTGACGACGAAGACGTCGGCGATGGGCAGGTCGTGCGCCTCTTCGAGCTCGACCTCGACGGGGGTCACCGCGGCGCTCACGCGGCCGCCTCGGCGCCGAGGTTCGAGCGCACCTCGACGATGGTGCGCCGCGCGCGCAAGAGGTACCGCCGCGTCACGTCGCGGAGCTGCTCGACGGTGACGGCGCGGATCGCCTCTTGCCGCGTGAAGCCGCCCGCGGGGTCACCCAGCACGGTGTCGTGGAAGCCGATGGTCTCGGCGCGCCCGCCCACGGTCTCGAGCGCGCGGAGGAAGCTCAGCTCGCTGCGCGACACGGCCCGCTCTCGCTCGTCGGCGCTGACCGGGTGGCTCGCGAGGTCGTCGAGGCCGCGGTCGAGGGCGTCGAGGAGCGTCGACGCCGACACGCCGGCGCGCGCGGTGGCGCCGAGCTCCCACAGCCCCGGGTCGCGAAAGCCGCTCACGAAGCCCGCGACCTCGGAGGCCAGCTCCCGCTCGGTGACGAGGTCGCGGTGAAAGCGCGACGAGCGCCCGCCCGTGAGCGCCTCGCTGAGCACCGTGAGCGCGGCGTGGTCGGGGTGCGCGAGGCCCGGGCACTTGTAGCCGAGCGCGAGCTTGTCGGTGGGCGTCGGGCGCTCGAGCTTCACCATGCGCTCGGCGGTCTGGGTCGGCTCGACGGGGAGCGACTCCTCGGGGAGCTTCGCGGCGCTGTATCCGCCGTAGCCGCGCTGCACCATGCGCAAGAGGCGAGGGAGCTCGAAGTCTCCCACCACGACCACGGTGGCGTTGTTGGGCGCGTACCAGGTCTTGTAGAACGCGCGGCAGTCGGCGGGGGTGAAGCCGAGGATGTCGTCCATCCAACCGATGGTGGGGTGGTGGTACGGGTGCTCGGTGAAGGCCGTCGCCCAGAGCACCTCGCTCATGAGGCCCTCGACGTCGTCGTCGACGCGGTAGCGGCGCTCGTTCGCGACGACCTCCTTCTCGCTCGCGACGGGCCCGGCGCGGAGCACGAGCTCCCGCATCCGCTGCGCCTCGAGCCGCACGACGAGCGCGAGCTGATCCCGCGGGACGTTCTCGTAGTAGTAGGTCCAGTCCGTCCACGTCGCGGCGTTGGTCTCGGCGCCGGCGCGCTCGAGGAGCGTGTCGAAGCGGCCCGCGGGCAGGCGCTTCGTCTCGTTGAACATCAGGTGCTCGAAGAGGTGCGCGAGCCCGGTCTTGCCCGGCACCTCGTGGCGCGAGCCCACCCTGAACCACGTGTGGAACGCCACCACCGGCGCGCGCCGATCGACCATGGTGAGCAGCCGGAGCCCGTTGCCCAGCTCGAAGCGTCGGACCTCTCCGCCCGCGAAGGCGGTGGAGGGCCCCTCGGTCCACCGCGCTCTCCGGTCGGCCTTCGCGTTCAGCCGCCGGAGGAGCGCCGTCGTCGACGTGTCCATGCCCGCCGGTATATCAACCTCGGCGCCCGCTGCGGAACGTCAGAATCGACCGCTCAGCGACAGGCCACCCGGGTAGACCCCGAGGCTCATCGACGCCCGCTCGGCCGGCGCCCTCCGCTGGGTCGGGTGCGTGAACATCCACGCCGCGCCGACCGCCGCGCCGACGCCGAGCACCATCCCCGCCACGCCGATCACGCGGTAGGTCTCGCCCTGGTCGCGCAGCGACTCCTGCAACGCGCGGTCGGTGGTGGTCTCGAAGCTCGACGCGTTGTCGACCGCCACCGCGAAGAACGCCGCGCCCGCGGCGGTGAGCGCGAGCGCCCCCCCGGCGAGCACCCACGCGGCCGGGCTCACGCGGCTCTCGATGCGCTCCGGCGGCGGCGGCGGCGGCGGCTCTTGCGGCGGCAGGCAGGTCGGGCACTCGGGGCAGGGGCGGTTCTCGACGCGCGCCGTGGGCTGCAGGTCGCGCTCCCCATCTGCAGCGCGAGGTTGCGCGCGCGGCCGCGAAGACCGGGCTCGGGCGCGGGGTCGGTCATCGCGAGCAGGTCGCGGAGCTGCGCGAGCGCGCCCGCGGTCGCCCGCGCGCATGCGGGCCTCCAGCGGCGTTGTAGAGCGTCGCGGGGTGCAGGCGCGCATGCTGACCGCTCGAAGAAAGGCGAGCGTCGCGTCGCCGAAGCGACCCCGCTGAAAGGCCGCAACGCCCGCGCGCGGTACTGGTTGCGCTCTTCGACGCAGTCTTCGCCCGAGGGCTGTGCCCACGCCGTAGAAGCGGCGAGCGCGAGGGTGAGGCCGAGGGTCGCAGCGAGGGGTTGGTTTCGCACGGCGCGGATCGTCGGCCACGCGGGACGCGAGCGTCGAAGCTCGCGATGCGTGCCCTCCGCGATCGAAGGGCACTTCCGGTGATCACGGCGTTGCGGCGTCGCCCGCTGCGCGTCGGCGTCCGGCCGCGGCGAGGAGGTCGTCGCGACGCACCGGAGCCGTTCGCGTCGGCGACGACTCGGCGCGCTGCGGCCTCGCGGCGCGCGACGGCTGCCCCGGACGCTCCGCGCGCGCGGCCGGTCGGCGCGAGTGCAGGGGGCCGCCGCGGGCGCGGACGGCGCCGGGGTTGGCTGTCGACCACGGCCACCGCGGGCGCAGCGGGCTCCGGCGGCGTCGGAGCGGCTTCCGTCGGCGCCGCTGCGAGGGTCGGGGCGGCTCCAGGCGCGCGGCCAGGCTCGGCCGGGCGAGCGCCTGGGCGACCGGAGCGGGCGCAGCGGGCGCAGCGGGTTCAGGCGTCGCGGCCGTTGGCGCGGGCGGCGTCGAAGGTAGGCGTCGGCGTCGCCTCGGGCGCCGCGCAGGCGATCGGTTGCGCTGGCGGGGGCGCGGTCGGCGCCGCCGGGGTCGAGTGCGTCGCGACCCAGCCCGCGGCGCCCACGAGCACGACGGCGATGACGGCCGCGGCGGCGAGCAGGGGCACGAGCGCGGAGCGCTTCTTCTCCTTGGCGATCGGCAGGGGCGCGAGCGCGGGCAGGCGCGAGCGGGGGCGGGGGCGGGGGCGCGAAGGGCGATCCGCCAGGGACCGCGCCGGGGTTCGGCGCGACGCCAGGAGGCGCGCCGAAGACGGGAGCTCCGGGAGGCGCGGCGCCGAGCGTCGGGGGCGGCGGGGCGGCCATCGGCGGCGGCGCGCCGAAGGGAGAGAGCGCGGGGTCGCCGGGGTTGGCGATCATCGTGGCCTCGCCCGGAGGCGGCGGCGCTGCGCTGGGCATCGGCCCCATGTCGTTGCGCGGCGGGCCCATCGGGCTCGGCGGGGGCACGCCCATGATCGTCTGCGCGCGGTTCGCGCCCGGGCCCGTGGGGGCCATCGTGGGGGCGCGCATCGGAGACGGGCTCGGCGGACCGTCAGGCGCGGCGCCCACGCGACGACCCGCGGCGGGGAGCACGGGCGGCGGGTCGTTGGCGCTCGGCGCGCTGAGCGGCGCGCGCACCATGGTCTTGCCCTCGTCGTCGTCGTCTTCGAAGGCTGGGAGGGTGAGCGCGGGGCCGGGGTCTGACGGGGCCGAGACGATCACGCCGGAGGGCGGCGTCGCGGTGGGGAGGAGGTGCGCCGGGATCTGCGGCGCCTCGCTGATCACCGTCGAGGCGACGTCGCCGGGGCTGCCCCA
This sequence comes from Polyangiales bacterium, assembly GCA_041389825.1. GTDB lineage: Bacteria > Myxococcota_A > Polyangia > Polyangiales > JAEYZO01. The sequence goes on from JAWKRC010000006.1 coordinate 31,295, forward strand.
CGAGGCCATGGGCGAGGGCGCGGAGCCGGCGTTCATGACCTCGACGAGCTGGTCGCGCATCTCGAGGGCCGTCTGGTAGCGGCGCGTCGGGTCCTTCGAGAGGGCCTTGGCGACGAAGGCCTCGAGCGCCGGGGGGAACTCGACCCCGGCGGCCTGCGAGAGCGACAGCGGCGGCTTCTCGAGCACCGCCTGGAGGAGCTGCACGGTGTCGTCGGCGTCGATGGGCCGCTTCGCCGTGAGCATCAAGAAGATCGACACGCCCGCGGAGTACAGGTCGATGCGCGGGTCGTTGCCCTTCACGGTGCCGCGGATCTGCTCCGGGGCCATGTACGCGAGGGTGCCGAGGGTCTGCCCGGCGCGGGTGAGCTCTTGAGAGCTCGCCTCGGCGAGCTTCGAGATGCCGAAGTCGAGGATCTTCAGCTTCTCGGCGCCGGCGGGCAGGCGCTCGATGAAGAGGTTCGCGGGCTTCAGGTCGCGGTGGATCACCCCGTTCTCGTGCGCCGCCGCGAGGCCCTCGCAGAGCTGCCGCGTGAGGGTGAGCGCGCGCGCGACGGGGAGCCGACCGGTGCGCAGCGCCTGCTGCACGGTCTGCCCTTCGAGGTACTCCATCACGAGGACCAGGGTGCCGCTGTGATCGGTGCCGAGGTCGTAGATGGCGACGACGTGGTCGCTGCGGATACGACCGGCGGCGCGCGCCTCGCGGCGGAACCGCTCGACGTAGCTCGGGTCGTTGGAGATCTCGGGGTCGAGGATCTTCAACGCGACGAGGCGCTCGGTCTCGTTGTTGCGCGCGAGGTAGACCGTCGCCATCCCGCCGCGGCCGATCACCTTCTGGATGGTGTAGCGGCCGAGCACCACGGAGCCCGTCGAGAGCGAGCGCGCGGCGCCGGGCTGCGCAGAGAGCGGGGACGGAGCCGCGGCCTGCGGCGGTGGGGGGGGAGGAGGGGGAGGAGCGTGCTCGATGCCAGGGGCCCGCAGCATCGTCGACCGAGGCTTGTAGGGGTTCACCGCCACAGCGGGGCACTCTATCACCCGCCGCGCGGCGTAGACCACCACCCCGTGGACGCGCGCTGCGCACTGCGTGTAGGTGCGGCGCGCTCACCAACGGAGCTCGGGCCTCCCGGGTCGAACGCGCGCCCCGACGTCTGGGGCGTCGACGCGCTCAGGTCTCGTCGACGACGACGACCTCGCGAGAGACGGTCACGCCCGCGGGGTCGTTGAGCGGCTCGACGCGGGCCTCGATGCGGCAACGGCGACCGACGACCTGCGACGGCTGCGAGATCGTCGTGAGGATCACGAGCTGCGCGCTCGAGCTCTCCCACCCGTCGCCGCTGGGGCTGAGCCCGAGGCCCGGGCGGAGGCGGTAGCGGTCTTCGGGGTCGTTGAGCACGCTGCCGTCGTCGAGCGCGACGACCCTGAAGCTCAGGGTGACCGGCGGCTCGATGCCCGAGAAGCGCACGCGCCCGAAGACGTGGTAGCCGCCCTGCGGGCCGTGGATGAGCTCGACGTTGGCGGCGCGGTCGGTCGGGAGCTCCTCCCACGCGCTCTGCCCGGTGCCGAGGGAGAGCGAGGTCGCGGTCGGCCGGTCGCCCGACGCGTCGGTCAGCGCGGAGCCGTCGGGGGGAGACGAGGACGAGCCGCCGCAGCCCGCGAGGGAGAGCGAAGCAACGAGCGCGGGAAGGGTCGACGCGAGGCGCCAGTTCACGGCGCGGACGCTACCACGGTGCGCTCGGACCACGCCCCGGCCGGTGTTGACCCGGCGGGTTTTCGCGTGGTAGCTGCGCACCCCGCCCGGCGCCGACCCGTTGGAGGCGCGCCGCACCGAAGGGGTGCGCGAACCGGCGCCCCGCGCCGTCGTCGCGACGCGCCCCGTCACCCCGAAGGCACACGAAGCTGGACCCCTGATGACCCCTACAGCACTCACCCACGCATACGCCCTCGTCGGGCGCGCCCTCGAGGTCTTCGTCGCGCTGCAGCCCGCGGCCACGCCCGGCGGCGGCGGCGGCGGGTCGTCGAGCGGCGGCGGCGGTGGAGCGGCCGCGGGCGGCGGCGGGATCATGAACCTCGTGATGCTCCCGCTGATCTTCGGCTTCGTGTGGTTCTTCATGCTCCGCCCGATGCAGAAGCAGCAGAAGGAGCAGGAGTCGCTGCAGAAGGCCCTGCGCAAGGGCGACCGCGTGGTGACCTCGTCCGGGATCATCGGCACCGTGCACGAGGTCGGCGACAAGGAGGTCTCGCTCGAGATTGCGGACAAGGTCCGCATCTCGGTGCTGCGCGACACGGTGAGCCGTAAGTACGACCCCGCGGCCGAGGCGAAGACCTCGACCGCCGAGGCCAAGAAGTGACCGGGGCGGAGGGCGCGCGATGAACCGCGGCTGGTATTGGCGACTCGCGACGGTGCTCGCGTTCATCGTCGGATCGTTCGTGGTGCTCTGGCCGAGCATCCCGAAGCTCTCGACGCCGTGGGTGCGGTCGCACATCCCGTTCAGGCTCAACGAGGGCCTCGACATCCGCGGCGGCGCGCGGCTCTCGTACGACGTGCAGATCGGCCAGGCGATCGGCGAGCGCCGTGACCGCGAGATGGACGACCTCCGCGAGCAGCTCGCGCGGGACTTCACCATCCACCGCGGCGAGGGGCGGCTCACCCCCGACGAGATCACCCGCCTCGCCGAGCGCGTGACGGTGACCCCGGGCCCGAGCAACCGCGAGTTCTCGGTGCGCTTCCGCAACGCGGCCGACGCCGAGCGGCTGAACGCGGCGATGATCCGCCGCCTCGGCCTGCGCCGCGTGGGCGGCTCGGGCGCGACGGTGGCGCTGTCGCTCCAGCCCGACGAGGTCACGCAGCTCGAAGACACCGCCGTGCGGCAGGCCATCGAGACGATCTCGAACCGCATCGACGAGCTCGCCATCAAGGAGACCTCGATCACCGCGCGCGGCGAGACGATCGTGGTCGAGGTCCCGGGCCGCGACCAGACCTACTTCAACCAGATCCGCGACATCATCCGGCGCACGGCGCGGCTCGAGTTCAAGATCCTCGACGACGAGAGCCAGGCGATCGCCCAGATCGCGCAGGGCACCACCCCGACGGGCGTGCAGGCCCCCGAGGGGCAGACCCTCGAGGCCCCGCCGCGCCCCCCGACGGGCATCACCGTCGAGCAGGAGACGGCCCCGACGGGCCCCGGTCGTCAGGCGGTGGTGACCTACCTGCGCGCCGAGGGCGCCGACTCGCGGCAGCGGCTGCAGACCTACCTCGACTCGATCCGTCGGTACATCCCCGAGGGGCGGCAGGTGCTCATCGGCAAGGCCGACCGGTCGCAGGCGCTCCAGCCCGGGCAGACCGCGCGCGAGGCGTGGCGCACGTACACCGTGTTCTCCGTCGCGCAGGTCGACGGGTCGATGATCGACGACGCGCAGGTGCAGGTCGACCCGAACGACAACCGCCCCGCCGTGTCGCTCACCTTCAACCGCCGCGGCGGCGAGGTCTTCGCGCGGGTCACCGAGGAGAACGTGAAGAAGCGCTTCGCGATCGTCCTCGACGACCGGGTGAACAGCGCGCCGCAGATCCGTCAGCGCATCGCCGGCGGCCGCGCGCAGATCACCCTCGGCGCCGAAGACTTCCAGACGGCGATGCGCGAGGCGAACGAGCTGATGGTGGTGCTCCGCGCGGGCGCGCTCCCCGCGCCGCTCTCCGAGGGCAAGCAGGACTTCGTCGGCCCCGCGCTCGGCACCGACACCATCCGCCACGCCCGCAACGCGATGATCGTGGGCATCTGCCTGGTGCTCACCTTCATGGCCGTCTGGTACGGCCGCGCGGGGCTCATCGCGAACGGCGCGGTGCTCTTCAACCTCGCGCTCCAGCTCTCGGCGCTCGCGCTCTTCGGCGCGACCATCACCCTGCCGGGCCTCGCGGGGCTCGCGCTCACGGTGGGCATGAGCGTCGACAACAACGTGCTCATCAACGAGCGCATCCGTGAAGAGATCCGGGCGGGCAAGTCGCTGCGCGCCGCCGTCGACGCGGGCTACGCCCACGCGTTCTCGGCCATCTTCGACGGGCACATCACCACGCTCATCTCGGGCGTCGTGCTGCTGCAGTACGGCACGGGCCCGGTGAAGGGCTTCGCGGTGACGCTCCTCATCGGGGTCATCGCGAACCTGTTCACCGGCGTGTTCGCGACGCGCGTGGTCTTCGACTGGCTCGTGCGCGGCCTGCGCGTGAAGAGCCTCCTGACGAGGTGAGGGTCGTGTTCAAGTTCCTAGAGCCCGGTCGCGTCTACGACTTCATGTCGATCCGGCGGTACTGGATCGCCTTCTCGGCGATCCTCGCCGTCGCCTCGCTCATCCTCACGATCTACCCGGGGCCCCGCTACGGCATCGACTTCCTGGGCGGCACGGAGCTCACCGTGCAGTTCCACGGCAACGTCGACTCCGGCGCGGTGCGCCAGGCCCTCGTCCGACAGGGCCACGAGAGCCCCGAGGTCGTGCCCACCCAGCGCGCCAACGAGTTCATCGTCCGCGTGCAGAAGACCTCGAGCATCACCCCGGCGCGCTCCAACGCGATCCGCGCCGAGCTCCAGCGCCGCGTCGGCACCACCCAGGGCGCCGGCACCCTCGGCGACTTCCGCGTCTCCCCCGGCGGCGACCACCTCGTGGTGCAGTTCAACGACAGCACCCTCGACGAGGCCGGCGTCGCGACCCTCCTCCGCGAGAGCGGCGCGCAGGTCCGCGGCGAGCGCGCCGTGCAGATGGGCGCGCGCGACGACCACCGCTGGCAGGTGCCCCTCATCGGCATCGGCGACGAGATCTTCTCTCGCCTCACGGGCGCGGTCTCGCAGGGCGGCGTCGGCGTCGACGGCACCCTCAACGCCAGCGTGTGGGTGTCTCCGAAGGCGGGGCGCGAGCTGCGCGACGCGGCGATCCGCGCCGTCCTCTACTCCATCGTCTTCATCATGATCTACGTGGCGTTCCGCTTCGACCTGCGGTTCGCGCCGGGGGGCATCCTCGCCCTCTTCCACGACGCCATGGTGACGCTCGGCTTCTTCGTGGTGACCCGCAAGGAGGTCACCATCTCCACCGTCGCGGCCATCCTCACGGTGGTGGGCTACTCGATGAACGACACCATCATCGTGTACGACCGCATCCGCGAGAACCTCGCCCGCAAGCGCAGCGCGCGGATGCTCGACGTGATCAACGAGTCGGTGAGCGAGATGCTCTCGCGCACCATCCTCACCTCGCTCACCGTGGTGCTCTCGGTGTCGGCCTTCGCCATCATCGGCACGGGCGTCATCCGCGACTTCGCGTGGGCGATGATCGTCGGCGTCTTCGCGGGCACCTACAGCTCGATCTACGTCGCCGCGCCCTTCACCGAGTGGATCGACTCGCGCTTCTTCCACACCGCGGCGCCCGCCGCGGCCGCCGCCGAGACCGCCGAGAACGAGACGCCCGCCGGGGCCTGAGCTAGCCTCCGCGGCGCTCAGGGCCCATGCCACCCACCCCCGCCGCGACGCAGCCCCGAGGCACCAACGAAGACGCCCGGGAGATCTCCCGGGCGCTGCGCCTCCACCCCCTCGTCTCGCGCCTCCTCGTCGTGCGCGGCGTGACCTCGCCCGAGGCCGCGAAGCATTTCCTCTCCCCCAAGCTCGCCGACCTCACGCGGCCCGACGCGATGGCCGACCGCGAGCTCGCCGCCGACCGCCTCGCGCGCGCCGTGAAGCGCAAGGAGCGCGTGGTGGTCTTCGGCGACTACGACGTCGACGGGATCACCTCCGCGGCGCTCCTCACCCGCGCGCTGCGGCGCATGGGCGGAGAGGTCGCGGCGCTGGTGGCCTCGCGCTTCGACGGCGGTTACGGCCTGAGCGACGCCGCGCTCGACCGCGCGCTCGCGCTGCGCCCCGCGGTGCTCGTCACCTGCGACTGCGGCACCAGCGACCACCCGCGCCTCGCGCGCGCCCGCGCCGCGGGGGTCGACTGCGTGGTGGTCGACCACCACAAGGTGCCCGACGAGCCGCTGCCCGCGATGGCCTTCCTCAACCCGCACCGGCCCGACTGCGGGTTCCCGTACAAGCACCTCGCGAGCGTGGGCCTCGCGTTCTCGATCGCCGCGGCGGTGCGCGCGCGGCTCGGGCTCGCGCTCGACCTGCGGCCCTTCCTCGACCTCGTGGCGCTCGGCACGGTGGCCGACGTCGCGCCCCTCGACGGAGACAACCGCATCCTCGTGCGCGCGGGGCTGCAGCGCATCGGCGACGGTCAGGCGGGGCCGGGCGTCACGGCGCTCCTGAAGGAGACGCGGCTGCGCTTTCGGCCGACCTCGCGCGACGTGGGCTTCTCCATCGCGCCGCTGCTCAACGCGCCGGGCCGCCTCGGCGCCGCCACGCCGACCCTCGAGCTCCTCCTCGCCGACGACCCGGTCGAGGCCGCCCGCCGCGCCGCAGAGCTCTCGAACACCAACGCGCGTCGGCGCGAGATCTCGGCGAAGCTGGTCGACGACGCGATGGCGCAGGTGCGGCGCGTGTACGGAGACAGCGTCCCCGGCGGGCGTGGTGGTGTCGGGCGAGGGGTGGCACGAAGGGCATGGGCGGCATCGTCGCGGGGCGGCTGGTCGAGCGGCTCGGCGCGGCCGTCGCCGTGGTCGCGGTGAACGAGGGTCACGGCGTGGGCAGCGTGCGCGCGCCGCGGGGCGTGAAGGTCTACGACGCCGTGCGCGCGTGCGCCGACGTGCTGGAGGGCTTCGGCGGGCACGACGCCGCCGCGGGCTTGAGGGTGCGGGCGTCGAGGGTCGAGGCGCTGCGGGCGGCCTTCGCCAACGCGGTGTCGTCCACGGGGCGCGTCGCCGAGGTCGAGGCCCCGCGCGCCGAGGTGATGCTCCGCGAAGAAGACCTCACCCCTCGCTCGCGAAGGACCTCCTCGCGCTCGAGCCCACGGGCGAGGGCAACCCCGAGCCCATCGTCGAGGTGACGGGCGCGCGCCTCGGCGAGCTCCGGAGCGTCGGAGAGGCCCACCTGCGCGCGGGCTTCAGCGTGGGGCGGCGCTCGCTCGCGGGCTTCGTGCGCGACGGCGTGCGGCTCCAGCAAGAGGGGCGCGTCCCGCCCGCGGGCACCCGCGTCGACGTGATCGGCGCGCTGCGCCCCGACCCCTGGAACGGCGACGGCGCCGTGCAGGTCGAGGTGCGCGACCTCAGGGTGACGACGGCCTGAGCGGCTCGACGTCGTCGCTGAGGTCGTCCATCACGCCGAGCTCCTCGGCGAGCGCGTCGAGGGCCGCGTGCTCGGCGACGTTCTCGCGCACGCTGCGCCGCAGCTCGGGGTCGGTCACCGCGGCGCAGACGAGCTCGAGCCGCTCCAGCGCCGCGCGCAGCGCCGCCTCGGCCTCGGCGCGCGAGCGCTCGTGCAGGAGCGACTCGACGAGCGCGAGGTCGACCATCGCGTCGCCCTCGAGGAGCGCGCGAGGCCCTCGGCGCGCATCTGCGCCGCCGCCCGCGCCGCCGTCGCCGCCCGGCGCCGCCGCGGTGACGCAGCAGCAGCCTCGCGTGCACCGCGCGCAGGAGGCACGCGATGGGCGCGTCGGCGCGGGACTCGACCCGCGCGTGGGCGAGCCACGCGAGCGAGGGCTCGACGTCGCCCGGGTCGTCGACGAGGCACTGCACCCACGAGAGCGCGAGCCGCGCCGAGGTCTCGGCGCGCGGGAGCTGGTGACGGCGCGCGAGGGCGACGGCCTGACCGATCGCGTGCAGCCCGTCGAGGGTCGCGCCGCCGCGCGCGAGGGCGACGCCGAGGTGCTGGAGCGCCTGGGCCTCGTAGAGCGCGAGACCGAGCCGCCGCGCCTCGTCGCGGGCGAGGGCGAGCCGACGCGCGGCGACGTGTTGTTGACCGAGTCGGTTCAGCGTGCGGCCCTCGGTGATCGCGGCCTGCAGGAGCCGCGGGATGTCGGCGTCGCGGCCCGCGCGGTCGAGCGCGCTGCGCGAGGCGTGGAGGGCGTCTTCGAGGCGGTCGAGCGCCAGGAGCGCCGAGGAGCGCACGGCGTCGTCGAGGGAGCGCACTGCGTCGTGGTCGTCGCCGCGGTTGCGGAGGTCGTCGCGGGACTCGTCGAGGAGCGCGAGGGCCTCGTCGGCCATCCCCCGCTGCACCATGGTCTGCGCCTGCCGCAGCGTCGCCGTCAGCCAGAGCCAGCCCGGGACGCGGCCCGCGCCCTCTCCGCGCGGGGCGCCCTGGGTGATCGCCCGAGCGCTGCGCAGCACGGCGAGACCGGCCTCCGGTCGACCCGCGAGGAGGTGCCCCTGCGCCACGCACAGCGCGACGCGCAGGCGCGCTGGGGCTGAGGCGCCGGCGATGGACTCCGCCGCGCGCGCGTCGTCGAGGCAGGTCGACGCGTCGGCGAGCGCGAACGAAGCGTCGGCGCGCACGCAGAGGAGCTCGCGCCGCTCGTCGGGCGAGGGCGCGCGGGCGAGGGCGCGGGTCGCGTACTCCCGCGCGGCGGCGAAGGCCTGGTCGACGAAGGCCCCGCGCGCGGCCTCGGTCCAGCGGCGGAGCGCCTCGGCGCCGAGGCCCGCGAGCTCGAAGTGCCGCGCCACCTCGGCGGCGTCGCGAGCGCCGACGGACTCGAGCCACCGCGCCGCGTGCGCGTGGAGCTCGCGCTTGTCTTCACCCAGGAGGGTCGCATAGGCCGCGTCGCGCGCGACAGCGTGGTGAAAGGCCCACTCCGAGGTGTGCGCCACGCGCGAGCTCGGGCGCGGGGCGACGAAGCCGTGGCGCGTGAGCGCGTCGAGCGCGCGGTCGACGAGGGTCGAGGGGGTCGATCCGAGCACGGCCTCGAGGCCCCTGCGCCAGAAGACCATCCCGAAGACGCTCGCGGCGCGCGCAACGCGGCGCACCTCGGGGTCGAGGGCGTCGAGGCGGAGCTGCACCGCCGACAGCGCCGCCACGGGGAGCGCGAGCCCCGGCGCGGCCTCGGGCCGCTCGCGCAGCGCGCCCTCGGCGACGCGCAAGAGCTCTTCGAGGAAGAGGGGGTTGCCCCCGGCGCGCGCGACGATGGCGTCGCGGAGCGCGGGGCTCGCGTCGGGGCCGAGCGCGTCGCGCGCGACGCTGTGGCACACCGAGGGCGGCAGCGGTCCGAGGCGGAGCTCGGTGAGCGCGAGGCCCGACCAGACCTGCTGCACGCGGAGCGTCGCGTGGGGCCTCGGGGCGGCCGAGCGCGAGCACGGCGAGGGGCAGTCCCGCGAGGGCGTCGACGGCGCGGGCGACGAGCTCCAGCGAGGCCTCGTCGAGCCAGTGCAGGTCTTCGAGCACCACGAGGCGCGGGGCGTCGGCGCAGGCCGCGCGGAGGAGCTCGACCACGGCGCGCGGGCCTCCGTCGCCCATCGCGACGGGCTCGCGCGGCGGGAGCTCGATCATCTCGCTCACGTCCGAGCGGACGCGCGTGAGCTCGGCGAGCGCGCCCACCGAGGCGTCGTCGACCCAGGCCCCGAAGGCCGCGTCGAGGCGCGCGCGCTGCTCGCGGAGCGAGGCGCCGTCCTGCACGCCCGCGAGCTCGCGCAGGGCGCGGCCGAGCGCGCCGCTCGGGGTGGTGCTCGCGGCGGCGTCTCCGCGGATCGTGAGGAGCGGGTGCGGCGCGTCGGTGCCCGCGGCCTCGGCGAGGGTCGAGGCGACGGCGCGGCCGAGGCGAGACTTTCCGATGCCCGGGTCGCCCCACACCACCACGAGCGTCGGCGCGGGCGCGGCCCACGCGTCGGCCACCACGCCGCACACGAGGTCGTGCTCCCGCGCGCGGCCCGGCGGTACGTCTTCGCGCGCGACCCGGCCGCGGTCGCTCCTCGGGCCGCGCACCCACGCGCGCGGACCTTCGCTCACCACATCGTACGCGTCGCCCAGCATCACCGCGGTCGCGTCGTCGGTGACCACGGCGCCCGCGGGGACCTCCGTCGCGATGCGCTCGGCGCGTCGCACCGCGGGCCCCTCGGGGCCGAGCGCGCCCACCCGCAGGAGACCCGTGGTGACCACCGCGACGGCGTCGTCGCCGCGCGCGCGCAAGGCCGCCCGCACCGCGCGCCGCGGCTCGTCGCCCAGCAGCCGCGGCTCGCCGAAGATCCCCCAGACGACGTCGCCGAGGCGGTCGACCCGCGCGCCGCGGCGTCGAAAGCTCGCCTCGACCGCCGCCGCGCGCGAGGGGTCGGCGTCGGGGGAGAAGCGCACCGACACGAAGGACCGCACCCGTAGTTCGACGCGGCCGAGCACCGTGGCTTCGGGCACGCCGTCGGGCTGCGTCGTGACGAGCGAGAGGATCGAGGTCGCCTGGTCGGCGAACTCCAGCGCGGTGCTGGGCCGCGCGGCGGGGTCCTTCGCGAGCGCGCGCGAGACCAGGGCGTCGAGCTCGGCGGGCAGGTCGGGGCGCAGCGAGCGCAGGCGCGGCGGGGCATCGCCCACGATGCGGCGGAGCGTCTCGCCCGTGCGGTCGGACTCGAAGGGACGGATCCCGGTGAGGAGCTCGAAGAACACCACCGCGAGGGAGTAGACATCCGACGCCGAAGAGGGCGCGTGCCCCGCGAGGCGCTCCGGGGCGATGTACACCGGGCTGCCCACCACGATGCCCGTCGCGGTGACGCCGAGGTCCTCCTCGCCGATCGCGATGCCGAGGTCGATGACCCGCACGGCGACCCCGTCGCCCGTCGACGCGAGGAAGAGGTTCGCGGGCTTCACGTCGCGGTGAACCACCCCCACCTCGTGCAGCGCCGACAGCCCCAGGGCCGACTCGTACACGATGCGCAGGGCCGTCCAGTCGTTGGGCCGCGCGCGCTCGAGGGCCTCGTCGACGGTCTCGCCCTGGAGCCACTCGGTGACCAGGCACAGGCGCCCCTCGTCGTCGACGCCGTGCGCGACGTAGGCGACGACGTGGGGGCTGTCGAGCGTCGCGAGGATGCGCGCCTCGCGCTCGAAGCGGGCGCGCGCGATGGCGTCGTCGGGCCCCGCGCGGAGCCGCTTGAAGGCCACGTCGCGACCGGTGTGCAGGTCCGTCGCCCTGAACACCTCCGCGGACCCGCCGCTGCCGACGAGGGGACCCAGGACGAAGCGCTGCGAGAGTGACTCCACCGTGACGACCGCGGAGTTGGTACACCGTCCGCCCGCGGATTGTCAGGGATTGGACCGCCCACGCGCGGAGGGTGTACCGCCCCCGTCATGCGGCGCTCCCTCGCGTGCATCCTCACCCTGACGCTCGCGCTCGGCGGCGCCGCGTGCGCCTCGACCCCGCGCCCCAACTACGCCTTCGAGAACCAGCCCGGGGGCTGGCGCCTCGACGCCCACGACGAGCTCTCGGGCATGCGCCGCGACCGCTACGCGCACGACGTCCACCCCGAGCGCCTCGAGATCTTCGAGGTCGACGGCGCGGCGCCGGCGGCCGACTCCGCGGGCTTCACGGCCCTCGCGCAGAACGCGCGCCGCATCCCGACCCTGGGCGAGCCCACGGCGACGCCCCGCGCCCTGGGCGACGAGGCCATCTCGGGCGCCGAGGGCTACTGGGTCGAGCAGCACGGCCGCGTCGACGGCGACATGGTGCAGGGCGCGGCCTTCGTCGTTCCCAACGGTCGCCGGTACTTCATCGTCCGGATGTTCGCGCGCGACGACGAGGTCGAGCAGCTCCGCGGGTGGGTGCGCGACCTGGTGATCCGCAACCTGCGCTTCCCGCGGCCCCGTCGCTGAAGCGCGTGCGCGCGCACGGGGTTTCGTGGCAGAGCTGCGCCGCGCCATGACCGACCCGAAGACCCCCTCCGACGCCGACCGCTGGGACGCCGTCGCCGACGCCGTCGAGCTCCTCCACGAAGACCGCTACGACGACGCGATCACGGCCCTGCGCGAGGTGCTGCGCGCCGACCCCGGCAACGACCACGCGCACTTTCACCTGGGCGTGGCCTTCATGCGCAAAGAGGCCGCCGGCCCCGCGCTCGCGGCCTTCGCCAACGCCGCGCGCCTGAAGCCCGAGCACCTCGGCGCGACGGTCTACCAGGCCTGGTGCCTGTACGAACTCGGCCGCTTCGCCGACGCGATCGCGATGGGGCAGCGCGCGCTCGGGCTGCGCGCCGACGACGGCGACGCGCTGCACGTCCTCGGGCTCGCGAGCGCCGAGCTCGGCCACCGCGACCAGGCCATCGAGTACCTGTCGCGCTTCGTGAACACCAACCCCTCGGCCGAAGACCGCTTCGACGCCGAGGCCCTGCTCGCGGCGCTCAAGGGTAGCGCGCGGCCCATCGACGCGAACTGACCGCGCGGGTCAGCGCGCCGAGAACTCCACGACGAGCTGGCGCGAGGTCGCGACGAGCGCGCCGTCGTCGCTCCAGAGCTTGCCCGTGACGTCCGCGTAGCCGCCGTCGGCGGCGTCGGCCTCGCCCTCGAAGCGCCACCACCGCTCTGGCGCGAAGCCCCCGCGCGGCACCGTCGCGATCACGTTGACCATCCAGGTGACGGAGCTCGCGGGCGCGGGACCCGTGAGCATCGGGAGCACCGGCGCGGGCCACGCGTCGATGAGCGCCGCGAGCGAGGCCGAGTCGCCCGCCGTCGGGGTGCGGTGACGGATCCAGCCGCCGAGAGACGCGCGCTCGGCGCCGATGAAGGGGAAGCGCTCGGGGCTCCAGCGGTAATCGAAGTGCTTCGTGAAGCGCGGCGCGATCCCTTCGACGTAGGGGAACTGCTGCATCGCGTCGGGCGTGGGGTGCTCGGGCGGCGTCGCGCCCTCGACCTTCACCTCCGACCCGCGCGGCGCGCCGTGAGCGCTGAGCGTGATCGCGCGGACCACGCCTCCCTGGACGACGCGCGCCTCGCTCTGGGTGATGGCCTTGCCCTCGCGGTGCAGCGTGACCTCGACGCGCGCGGGCCCGGGCTCGACCGCGGCGACGAACTGCACCAGGGCCGAGCGGAGCGTGCGCTCGGGCGCCACGCGGCGCTCGATGGCGCGCAGGCACAGGGCCGCCGCGAGGCCGCCGAAGGCGGCGCGCCCTTGCGACCACTCGGGGTCGATGGTCGCGACGAGCGCGTCGCCGTCAGGGGTGAGCGTGAGGGAGTCTTCGAAGGTGGTCATCGGTGGTGGCGCGGATACATCGGCCGCCGCGCCGCCGCGATCAAGGCTCGGCGCTCACGCGCGGCTGCGGGGGCTTCGACTCGGCGGTGAGCCGCGCGATGAGGTCGTCGAGGGAGAGGAAGCCGAGGTCCTGCCGGCCCTTGCGGAGGGTGACGCCGCCCTGCTCGACCTCCTTGTCGCCGATGACGGCGATGTACGGCACGCGCAGGAGCGAGGCCGAGCGGATCTTCGCGGTGAGCTTGTCGTTCGACGCGTCGACCTTCGGGCGCAGCCCCGCGGCGCGGAGCTTGTCAGCGACCTCGCGCGCGAAATCGAGCTGCCGGTCGGCCACGGTCACCAGCGTCACCTGCTCGGGCGACAGCCACGCGGGGAACCACCCGGCGGTGTGCTCGATGTACACCGAGAGGAACCGCTCGATGGAGCCGAGCACCGCGCGGTGCAGCATCACGGGCCGGTGCGCGGTGTTGTCGGCGCCCACGTACTCGAGGTCGAAGCGCTTCGGGAGGTTGAAATCGAGCTGGATCGTGCCGAGCTGCCACGAGCGGCCGATGGCGTCGGTGACGTGGAACTCGAGCTTCGGGCCGTAGAACGCGCCCTCTCCCGGCGAGGTGTCGTAGGTGCGGCCCTTCGCGGTCACCGCGTCGCCGAGGATCTTCTCGGCGCGCTCCCACTCCTCGGGCTCGCCGAGGTAGCCCGTCTCGGGCCGCGTCGCGAGGCGGATCTTCACGTCGGTCATGTCGAGCGCCGCGTAGACCTCGTCGAGGAGGTCGAAGAACGCGTTGATCTCGCCGTCGAGCTGCTCGGGGGTGCAGAAGATGTGGGCGTCGTCTTGCGAGAAGGTGCGCACCCGCGCGAGGCCGTGCGTCACGCCCGAGCGCTCGTAGCGGTGGAGGCGCCCGAAGTCGGCCCACCGCAGCGGCAGCTCCCGGTACGACTTCTTCTCCATGCGGAACATGAGGCAGTGCGACGGGCAGTTCATCGCCTTGCAGCCGCACATGTACGCGGCGTCGACGGGCGCGAGGGCCTTCGACACCTCGGCGTCGACCGCGAACACGTCGCTCATGGGCACGGTCTGCGCGTCGTCGCGGCGCATCTCGAGCGCGTCGGTGCCCATCGCGAGGAACATGCTCTCGCGGTAGTTCTCCCAGTGGCCCGAGGTCTCCCAGAGGGCCTTGTCGAAGATCTGCGGGGTGATGATCTCGCTGTAGCCGTGCTTCGCGTACAGCCCGCGCATGAACTGGATGAGGCCGTTGTAGACGAAGGCCCCGCGCGGCAAGAAGAACGGCGACGCCGGCGCCCAGTCGTGGAAGAGGAAGAGGTGCAGCTCCTTGCCGAGCTTGCGGTGGTCGCGGGCCTTGGCCTCTTCCATCTGCCGCACCCAGGCGTCGAGGGACTTCTGGTCGGCGAAGGCGGTGCCGTAGATGCGCTGGAGCATCGGGCGCTTCTCGTCGCCCCTCCAGTACGCGCCCGCCACGCTGGTGAGCTTCACCGCCTGGAGGAAGCGCGTCGACGGCACGTGCGGGCCCTCGCACAGGTCGACCCACTCGCCGTGCTGGTAGAACGAGACCTCTTCGCCCTCGGGGATCGCGTCGAGGATCTCGAGCTTGTAGGTCTCGCCGAGGCCCTCGAGCTTCGCGCGGGCCTCGGCGCGCGAGACGACGTAGCGGCGAAAGGGCGTGTCGGCCGCGACGATGGTCTTCATCTCGGCCTCGATCTTCGCGAGGTCGTCGTCGGTGAAGCGCCCGTCGCGGCGGTCGAAGTCGTAGTAGAAGCCCGACTCGATCGCGGGCCCGATGGTGACCTTCGTGCCAGGGAAGAGCCGCTGCACCGCGTCGGCCATCACGTGCGCGGTGGAGTGGCGGAGCACGGGCAGCGCGCGCGGGTCGGAGGCCATCACGGGCTCGACGGTCGTAGTCTCGGTGGCCTCGACGGGGGTGTGCAGGTCGACCAGGCGGCCGTCGACGAGGGCGGCCACCACGTCGCGGGGGCGACGGTTGCGTTGCGCGAGGAGCTCACCAGCCGTGATGTTCATCGGACTCTCTACAGGTTCGGACGCGCCGGGGGAGGGGTAGTGGGTGACGTCGCCGTCGAGCGCCCCGGCGTCGCGCGAGGCGAGTCGGCGGTGTACGGAGCCGCCGCCCCGCGCGTCAAGCCGCCCGCGTGCCGAGCGGCGCGTCGGTGGGGTAGGCTCCCGGCAGAGTCATGAACCGATCGCTCTTCGAAGACCTGCCCGAGACGGTGTCGGTGTACGAGGTCTCACCCCGAGATGGGCTCCAGAACGAGGCCGTCACGGTGCCCACGCCGTCGAAGCTGCGGCTCATCGAGGCCCTCCTCGCGGCGGGTCTGCGGCGCCTGGAGGTGACGAGCTTCGTCTCTCCGCGGTGGGTGCCGCAGCTCGCCGACGCCGAGGAGCTCTGCCGGCTGCTGCCGAAGGTCGAGGGCGCGAGCCTCTCGGCGCTGTGCCCGAACCGCCAGGGCCTCGACCGCGCGCTCTCGACGGGGCTCGAAGAGGTCGCGGTCTTCCTCTCGGTGAGCGAGACGCACAACCGCCGCAACGTGAACAAGACCGTCGCCCAGACCCTCGACGCGTTCAAGGAAGTGGTGGGCCCCGCGCGCGAGAAGGGCGTGCGCGTGAGGGGCTACCTCTCGACGCTGTGGGGCTGCCCCTACGAGGGCGAGGTCGACCCGCGGCGCGGCGTCGAGATCACACGCAAGCTCCTCGACATGGGCTGCTACGAGGTCTCGCTCGGAGACACCATCGGCGTCGGCACGCCGCGGCAGACCAAGCGGGTGCTGGAGCTGTTCCTCGCGGAGTTCCCCGCCGACAAGCTCGCGCTGCACTTTCACGACACCCGCGGCACGGCCCTCGCGAACGTGCTGGTGGGGCTCGAGATGGGCGTGCGCACCTTCGACGCCAGCGTCGGCGGCCTCGGCGGCTGCCCCTACGCGCCGGGCGCCGCGGGCAACCTCGCCACCGAAGACCTCGTCTACACCCTGCACGGCATGGGCATCGCGACCGGCGTCGACCTCGAGAAGCTCGTCGAGGCGGGCCGCGTGGCCGAGGCCGTGGTGGGCCGCGAGCTGCCCGGCAAGGTGCACAAGGCGGGCGTGCGCAGCCTCCGCCGTTGACCTCGGCGCCTCGACACGCTTGATCCGCGCGCGCGGCGTGTGGCTCCATCGCGGTCTCTCTGGAGGCCGACGATGTTCTTCACCACGACGCTGCTGATCCTCGGGCTGAACGCGGGCGGTCCCGCGCCCGCCGCGCCGCCGAGCGCGCTCCACCTCGACGGCGACGCCGCGCGAACCACCCCCTGGTCGATGGACGTCGGTCTCCGATCGCCCCTCCTCGGCCTCGACGGCAACGCGTGGACGCGCGAGCGCGCCCTCGTCCGCTCGATCGCGACGCCGACCCAGGCGCAGACGCCCGCGCAGGCCGCGACGCAGCCGGCGCCCGCGACCGCCGACGCGACCACCGCGACGACGCAGACGGGCGGCGAGGCCGCGGGCGCGCAGGGCGAGGGGCAGTGCGAGAGCTGCGACATCGACTGCGAGACCTGCCGCGAGAGCGACCGTCAGGCGCGCTACGTGATGCGCCGTCGCGCGTCGGTCCTGCGCACGCACCGGGCCTTCGCGCTCGCGGCGCTGGGCGGCCTCGCGGTGACCGAGGTGCTGGGGACCTTCCTGCTGGTGAACCGCGACTCGGCCTTCGGTCAGGGCGCGTGCACGAGCGCCGACGGCTCGCCCGTGCTCGGCCGCGACTTCGGCTGCGGCTCGGGCCTCACCGCGCTGCACCTCACCACCTCGATCATCACCACCGCGCTCTACACCACGGCGGGCGCGCTCGCGATCGCCGCGCCCGACCCCGAGAACGCGTCGGAGGGCGACAGCCGCGCCGCGCGCACGCTGCGCCTGCACAAGGTGATGGGCTGGGTGCACGGCGCGGGCATGGTGCTCATGCCGCTCCTCGGGATCCTCTCGGCCCGGCCGCAGATGATCGGCATCGACCCCATCACCAGCGCGGGCGCGCCCAACCCCACCTTCCAAGACTTCCAGAGCGCGATGCGCACGACGCACGCCATCGTCGGCTTCACCACCCTCGCCGCGCTCTCCTTCGCCGCCTACCTCGAGCTGTTCTGAGCCCGCTCCGGGGTTCGACCCGCCCCGGCGATCCCACTACCATCGCCCGCGATGGGAAGCCTCGCTCTCTGGCTCGTGGACCACGGCCTCGCGGTGGGCGTCGCGTCGCTCGCGCTCGCTTCGCTCGTGGGGCTCTGGGCGGGGCCCGCCTTCGCGCGCCTCGCTCGCGGGCGCCGCGCCGTCACCGCGAGGGGGGCGCTCGGCGCGGGCGAGACCTCCGTGCCCGAGGGAGAAGACTTCGAGGTGACGCTCACGGGCGTCCTTCATGGAGAGGGTGAGGGGCCGCAGGCGCTCACAGCGACCTTCGGGGTGCGGGGTGACCAGACCGTCGCCCCTCCGCGATCGACGCAGGGAGCGAGCCTGTCGCTGCGGGTGGAGAACGGAGACGTCGCGCTCGACGGCCCCGTCGAGGTCCGCTGCGGATCCGTGGAGGGTGCGTCGCCGCCGACGGGTGGGTTGACCGTGCCCGAGGACCCCGACGGCGCGCGGGCGCGGGGCGTGCGAAGCGTCGCGTCGGGCGACCGCGTGCGCGTGAGGGGCGCGGTGGTCCCCGCGACCGGCGCCGACGCGCGCGCGGGGTACCGCGGTGGGCGGCGCGGTTGGAGGATGGTGCCCGGCGCCGCGGGCGTGATCGCGGTGGCGTACGAGGGCGCGCCGCGGGGGGCGCGGTCTCCTTCGAGAGAGCGCGTCGCCGGAGCCGCGGCGGCGTTCCTGACGGCGCTCGTCGCGCAGACCGCCCTCGGGGTGGTGGGGTTGTCGCGCGCCGAGTCGTCGCGCGGGGCCGTGCTGAACGACGCCGTCGGGGCGTCGTGCGTCGGCGGAGGCCTCGGCTGGGGCGCCGCCTCGACGACCTCGCTGGTCACGCGGCGGCGCGCCCTCGAGGCCATGGCGCTCACGCTCTCCTGCGCGAGAGACCGCGACGCCGCGCACGCCGCGTCGCTCGACCGCGTGCTCGCGGCGTCGGGGGTGTCCTGCGAGCGGCGCGCGAGGTCGATGGAGGAGGCCGGCGCGTACGCGCTCGCCGCGCGTCGCTGGGCGGGCTGTGAGGGAGACGCGAGCCTCACCCACGCCGCGTGGCTCTACCACTCCCTCGGCGAGCACGGCCGCGCGCATCAGGCCTTGTCGCGCGTCCACGCGAGCGCGATCCGCGACGAGCCGTCGCTGCGCCGCGCGGCGGCGATCGACCTCCTCGCGGGCGACGCCGAGGGCGCGTCGCGCTGGGTGCGCGAGATCGCCGAGCGCTTCGAGCGCGGCGACGATTGACGCGGGTCCGAGGCCGCGCGCCGGTGGCGATGCCTCGCGGATTACCTCGCCGCGCGCGGCGGCGACGCGCGGGCGCGGGACGGGCTCGACGCGCGGGTGAGCGCTGAGACGGCGGGCGGCGTCGCGACGCTCTGCCTCGCGCTGCGCAGGGACCTCGACGGCGTGCCGGACGCCGGGCTCGCGTCGGTGTCTGCGTCGACCTCGGGCGACCTCCGCGCCTACGCGCGCGCGCTCGGCGGCGCCGCGCTCGCCGACGGCGTCGAGACGCTCTCGACGGAGCCGCTCCGCCGCGTCGAGGGCCACGGCCTCCGCGCGAGGCTGCTGGGCCGCGCCGCGGCCGACCCGGTGAGCGCCGCGCGCCGCGCGGGCCTCGCGATCGACCGCGCGCTCTTCGAGTCGGCGGTGGGAGATCGCGTCGAGGCGGCGCGTTGGATCACGGACGCGACCGCGGCCGTCGCGCGCGCCGAGGCGAGCCCGCGCCTCTCGTCGATGCTGGCGCGGGCCCGCGCGGTGGTCGCGCTGCGGAGCGGTGACGCGGCGGCCTGTGAGCGCGCGACGCTGAGCGTGCTCGACGACGAGCCCTTCGTCGCGTCGGCGAACGCGCGCACCGCGCGGCTCCCCACGGACCTTGAGGACCCCGCGTGGGTCGCGCTCGGCGCGCCGTGGGCGCGCGAGGAGCGCGCGCTCATCGCGCAGGGGCGCTTGCAGGCGGCGCTCCGCGCGACCTCCGCTCGCTACGGTCGCTCGACCCGCTCGGTGGTGGCGCTCCTCGCGAGGCACCCGCGCGCGGAGGCCGACGCGCGCCGCTGGCTCCGCGTCGCGGACCGCTGGGTCGACCCGGACTCCGCGTCGCGCACCTTCCACGCCGCGGCGGAGCGGCTCCAGATCGCCGAGCGCCTGGGGATGCGCGACGTCGTCGACGCCGCGCGACCCGTGCTCTCACGCCACCGCGCGTCGGCGCTCCGCGCGGACCTCGGCCTGCCGCTCGCGCTCCTCGGCACCTACGACTGACCGAGCCGTCAGCGCTCGGGCGCGTGGACCGTGAAGGTGCCCTCGGGCTGCGGGCGCTCGTGCACCCACCCGTCAGGCCCCGTCACGGCGACGCGCACGCGCCCGTCGGGGAGCGCGATCCACACGAGCTCCGCGCTCCGCGGCTCGCCCTCTGCGTCGACCACGCGCACGTCGACCGCGCTCCGCCTCGGCGGCGCCTCTGCGTCTCCACGGCGCAGCGCCCCGCAGCGAGCGGCGACCTCGCGCGAAGGGTCTGACGCCGCGCAGCGCTCCAGCCGCGCGCGATCACGACCGGCGTCGGGCCCGTCGGGGTGCGCGCGCAGGTTCGCCGCCGTCGCCTCGGCCGCGGCGCGGCGGACGAGCGCGTCACGGTCCGCCAGGAGCGCGCCGAAGGGGTCTCCGTCGCAGCGAGCGCCCGCGGCCGCGAGCGCCACCGAGGCGTTCACCCGCAGCGGCGTCGTGGGCCGCGCGAGCGACGCGCACAGCGCCGACACCACCGCCGCGTCGAAGGACGCGCCCTCCCAGACCGACTCCGCGAGCGCCCCGCGGCGTTGGCCGCGACGGAGGGTCTCCTTCGAGGGCGTGAGCGAGGTCCGCGACCGCGCCGAGGCCGCCGAGGCCGAGCGACCACGCCGCAGACATCCGCCGCGCCCGCGCGAGGCGCAGGTCGCCCTGGGTCGAGGTGAGGCCGCGGTGAGCGCGCGCCGTGGACCGCGCGACGGCGCCGCTCGCGGGCGGCTCACGACACGTCGAGCGCGGCGTGCAGCGCGTCGAGGGCCGCCACCTGATCGGAGAATCGCCTCGCGCCCACCGCGTCGAGGAGGGCCGCGAGCGCCGCCTCGTCGCCGGTCGCGGCAAGGTCGCCGAGCGCGTCGAGCGCGGCCGCGGCGAGCAGGTGAACCCTCGCGCGCCGCGGTCGAGAGTCGCGCCGTCGCCGCGCTCAGCGCCGCTGAAACGCCATGACCCGCGAGTCGTCGCGCGCTGCGACCGATCTCCCTCGCGGCCGCCACGCGGTCGAGCGGGCGGGGGTCGCCCCACCGGCGCAGGAGCGCCGTGAAGGCGCGGGCGTCGGCCTGCGCCGCGAGCGCGTCGGCCGCGGCCTCGCGGGTCTCGCGCATCGGGTCGGCGAGGGCCTCGATGAGCGGCGCGTCGTCGCCGTCTGACGGAGGCACGCGACGGAGCGCGATCGCCGCGGCGGCGCGCACGTCGGGGAGCGCGTGCGACAAGAGCGCCATGAGCGTGGGTCGCACGCGAGGGTTCTCCGTCGCGCCGAGCAGCTCGAGGAGAGGCGCGATGCGCACGAGGCAGCCCGGGTCGCTCGCGGCGAGCATCGCCATCAGCGGGTCCGCGGCGGCGGGGTCCATGCGCCCCCGGCGGTCGGCCCAGTCGCGCAGGCCCCGAAGGGCGTCGCCGCCTTCGAGGCAACGGCCGCGGCTCGGTCCGCGAGCCTCTGTCGGCTCGCCCGCCGCGGCGCGGAGGAGCGGCACGAGCGCGCGGTCGCTCCCCGTGCGCCCGAGCGCGCGCAAGAGGCCGCCGGCGGTGTGGGGGTTGCTCCGACGCGCGAGGAGGTCGAGCAGGATCGCCGCGGGCGCGTCGCCGCCCATCGCGCCCAGCACCTCGACCACCTGCTCGCGCACCGTCTCTCGCGAACCCTCGAGCATCGAGGGGACCACCGCCCCGAGGTGATCCCCGCACGCGCCCAGCGCCGCGACCGCGCGCTGCGCCTCGACCAACGAGCCGCGCGTGACCACGCGGGCGAGCGCCTCGCAGGCCGCGCGGCCGCCGATGCGTGACAGCGCCTCGATGGCCGCGACCCGAACCTCGTCCTGCGCCGCGAAGTTCGCGCTCGGCGCCGCGGCGTACGCCGCCGCGACGTGGTCGACGGCCTCGGCGCCGCTCGCGCCCAACGCCCCCACCGCGCGCAGCGCCGCGACGCGCACCTCCACCTGCGGGTCGTGGAGCAACCCCACCAGCCCCCGCACCGCGCGCGGGTCGCGCAGCTGCCCGAGGCTCACCGTCGCCGCCACGCGAACCTCGGGCAGCGGGTCTTGCAGCGCTCCGAGGAGCGACAGCACCGCGCGCGCGTCGCCCAGCGCGCCCAGCGCGCGCGCCGCCGCGAGGCGCACGTCCCTCTCCGGGTCGTGGACGCGGTCGAGGAGCGCGATCGCAGCGTCGGGGCCCCCGACCCGCGCCACGGCCTCGATCGCGCGCAGCCGCACCGCGAGGCTCGCGTCGCCGAGCACGCGCCGCAGCGACGACAGCGCCCCTTCGCCCCCGAGCGCGCCGAGCGCCTCGGTGGCCGCCGCGCGCACGGGCTCCGCCGGGTCGTCGAGGAGCGCAGACACCGCGTCGCGCGCCGCCGCCACGCGGCCCCGGCCCGCGAGCCGCGCGGCCATCGCCCGCTCCTCGACGGAGCCCTCGCGCATCGCGCGCGTCAGGAGCGCCGCGGCCGCCGGGTCCGTCGCTGCCACCGCCGACGCGCGGTGGAGGATCTCGGCTCGGTCTTCGCCGCTCGCCTGCGCGTACGACGCCGCGAGGTCTTCGCCCGAGCCAGGCCAGTCGAAGCCCGTGAGGATCGCGCCCGCGACGAGGGCGAGCGCAGCCGTGGCCGCACGCATCCCGCGCACGATACCGCGATCGCGGCGCGTCACGCGCGTGGTGAGCCGCGGGGGCGTGGGCTACCATCGCGCGATGCGCCGCACCGCCCTCCTCGCCCTCGGCCTCGCCATCACGCTCACGGCCGGGGGCTCGGGCGCCGACCCGCGCGACCACGGGCGCCGCGCGGGCTACATCGGCGCCGTGGTCGAGGCGGGGCGCGGCGGGCTGCGCGTCGAGCGCGTGGTCGAGCGAGGCCCCGGCGGCGCGGCGGGACTGCGCGCGGGAGACGTCATCGTCGAGGCCGGGGGCCTCCCTCCCGGCAGCGTCGGGGCGTTCACCGCGAGCGTGCGCACGGCGGGCGCGGGGAGCCGCTACGACATCGTGGTGCTCCGCGGCGGCCGGCGCGTCCCGCTCTCGGTGACGCTGGGCGGGATGCCCGCCGCGGGGGGCGTGCAGGTGGGCGCGGCGCCGCCCGCGCTCGGGCCGATGAACGTGGTGCAGGGCGCGGGGCCCACCGACCTCGCGCAGCTCCGCGGGCGCGTGGTGCTCCTCGACTTCTGGGCGAGCTGGTGCGGCCCGTGTCGGATGATGATGCCCTCGATCCAGCGGCTCTCGGCGCGCTACGCCGCGCAGGGCCTCACCGTGATCGGCCTCACCGACGACCCGCCCGCGGTCGCGCGCGCCGCCGGAGCGCGCCTCGGGGTCACGTACACCATCGCGTCCACCGACTCGGCGATGGGCGCCTACGGCGTGCGCTCGCTCCCCACGATGATCCTCGTCGACCGCGCGGGGAACGTCCGTCACGTCACCGTCGGCGTCGAGAACCCCGCCGAGGTCGAGCGCCAGATCGTCGCGCTCCTCGCCGAGCGCGCGCCCTGAGCGTCACCCTTCGTCTGCGGCCTTGCGCATCGCCGCGCGCAGCCTCCGCGTCGAGCCCTCGGCCACCGCGGTGAGGCCCTCTCGCACCGCGGGCTCCGCGGCGGCGTCGGCCGCGATCCTCACCCGCGTGCGGCCGTCGTCGTCGAGCGAGCCCGCGAGCGCCGCCGCGGCCGCGACCCGCGCGACGGGCTCGACCCGCGCGCCCTCCACCGCCCGCCAGAGCGCGTCGGCGTCGAGCGACGCGTCCCGGTAGCCCGCCGCGGTCCCTGACAGCGACGCGAGGTCCGCGAGCCACGCGTCGGTGCTGCGCCCGCTCGGGAGGAGCGCCGCGGGCGTCGCGTCGGCGCGGGCGTCGGCGTCGACCTGCCGCGCGGCGTTCACCCGCTCGGTGATGGCCCGCGACCACGCGAGGCGCGAGCGGTGGCCGTTGAGGTCGTCCGAGAAGCGCGCGGGCGCGAAGCGCAGGCCGAGCTCCACCACGCGGCCGTCGCGCAGGTCGAGGCACACCCGCTCGGGCTCGCCGCGCACGCCCACGATGTCGCGCAAGGGGATGCGCGTGCGCCGGCCGCACCAGTCGATCACCACGCCGTCGAGGCCCACCGTCGCGCGCGCGGGGAGGCCCATCGTGAGCGCGGTGACGAGCGTCCAGGTGAGGAGCACCGCGAAGACCACGGCGAAGGGCACGATCCCGCGCGCGGCGAGCACGTTGTTCAGCACGATGGCGACCGCGAAGCCCCAGGCGATCCACGCGGGCGTGCGGAGCGAGAGGGGAGAGTCGACCACGAAGGTCGCTGCGCTCCGCGCGGGGTCGAGCTGCAGGGTCTCGATGAGGTCGCGGCACTGCGCGGCGTCGTCGAGCTGCACCCGGTAGTTCAAGCCCCGGCGGTGGTGGAGCATCACCCCCCAGCCCTGCGCGTCGTGCACGGGCACCGCGCGGGCGATGTCGGCCCGCGGGATCGCCAGCCTGTCGTGGAGGAACAGCCCCGCGCGCGACGCCGCGACGCGACCCGGGAGCGCGCCGTCGACGCGGCGCTGCCAGCGACCGAAGCCCACGAGGAGCGCGGCGTGGACGCACAGCACCACCACCGCGAGCACCCGCTCTCCCATCGCGAGCATCGCGCCGGGCAGGAGCGGCAGGAGCGCGATGCTGATGCCCTGACCGGGCCGCAGGAGCGGCGGCTGGTCGAGGCGGGCCGAGGGGAAGAGGCGCGGTTCGTCCATCGTTGCGCGGGCCGTGGCGTCGCGGGCATCGTGCGCCACATGGCGTGGATGCTCAAACCCTGGAGCGAGGTCGACCGCGACGCGCTGTACGCCCTCCTCGCGCTGCGTCAGGAGGTCTTCATCGTCGAGCAGGACTGCCCCTACCTCGACGCGGACGGGTGGGACGCGCCCGCCCGCCACCTCTGGCACGCCGACCCCTCCGGCGCCGTGACGGCCTACTGCCGACTCTTCGCCGTGGGCGCCCGCTACGACGAGGCCAGCATCGGCCGCGTGGTGACGGCGCGATCCGTCCGCCGCACGGGCCTCGGCCGCGAGCTCGTCGCGCGCGCCCTCGACGCCCTCGACGCGGAGCACGGCTCACGCGCGCCGGTGCGCATCCACGCCCAGGCCTACCTCGAGCGCTTCTACGGCGACTTCGGCTTCGCGCGCGACGGGGAGAACTACCTCGAAGACGGCATCCCCCACCTCGACATGGTGCGCCGCTAGCGCTGCACCGCCGGCACCCAGAAGGTGTCGCGGCCCTTCACCACGTCGGCCTGCACCGCGTTGCCCTTGGGGTCGGTCTCCTTTCGGTAGACCTTCAGCACCTTCGCGTAGTCGAGCCCGCTCGCGATGGCCTCGCCGATCACGGCCTGCACCGCGCGGTGCACGCGCGCCGTCTCGTCGGCCGAGAGCGACGACGCGGGCCGCTCGGGCGCCACCTCGGCGAGGTAGAGCGCCTCGCACGCGTACATGTTCCCGATCCCCGCCTGGCGCTTCTGCTCCAGGAGCAGCGCCTTGATGGGGCCCTTCGTCTTCGCGCACACGGCGCGCAGCGCGTCGACGGTCCACTCCGTTCGGAACGCCGGGTCGGTGACCTCGGTGATCACCACGTCGGGCCCGAGCTCGGTGAGCTCCGGCACCTCACCGGGCTCCATCCCAGGGAACGCGCTGACCTTCCCCCGGTACTCCGGCTCGTGAAAGCGCAGCTTCTTGCCGCCCACCACCATCCAGAACGAGGCCGACTTCGCCTCGGGCGGGTCGTGGTGGTGCTTGTACGGCGAGGTGAAGTCGTCGCCCTCGATCGACCACCGGCCCTTGTGCATCAGGTGCGACGTGGCGGTGCCCGTCGAGAGCCGCATCACCACGTGCTTGCCGCGCTGGGTCACGTCTTCGAGCGTGGCGCCCTCGAAGAAGCCTCCCAGGATCGCGGCCTTGTTGGGGTCGGCCTTGTACGCCGCGAAGTGACCGCCCGTGTAGCCGAAGGCGGTGATGGCCCCGCCCGTCACGCGCTCCCGCAGCCACGTCACCTGCCTCTGTACCTCCGCCAGCTCCGGCATCGCGCGCTCCCTCCGGCGTGAGAAGCGCCGACCGTGCCTCACCCGACGCGCGGCATCAACGGGCGAACACCGATGCGCCCTTGGCTCGTGCGCGAGATGCTCCGCGGAGCGCGCCCGCAGCGAACGACCAAGCCGTACTCACGTACGGCGCGGGAGTGAGCGAGGACGAAAGCCCGCGGAGCGTTCGCGCACGGGCCGACGGCCCATCGGTATCAGTGGTTGATGAACGCGGGCCGCGCGAGGAACGTGAACGCCCCGCTGATCTGCGTGCACGCGCCCTCGGCGTCGGGGGCGAGGTCGGTGTTGCGCCGCACCGTGTCGCCCGCGAGCGCCCGCGCCGACTCGGGGAGGCCCAACCCGCTCGCGATCCTCGCGCTCTCGTCGGCCACGATGCCCCCGCCGACGAGGCCCTCGACGTTGCCCTCTTCGGAGAGCGAGAGGCGCACGCGGGTGCCGTGGAGGTTGATGATGAAGCGCGCGTCGAGCACCGCGATCGGGAGCACGAGCTCGAAGGGCCCCGCCTCGAAGACCCCGTCGCGCACCGCGCCCACGGCGTGCCCCGCGATCTCTCCTGGGATCGCGTCGAAGGTCATCCCGCGCACGATGCGCATGTCGCTCCCCACGCGCGGCGAGCCCGTGAGCCGTCGGAAGGTCACGCTCACGCAGGCGTCGTCGCGCCAGTCGTCGAGGCCCTCGAAGGTGAGGCCGAGCAGCACCTGACCGTTGTTGATCGCGCCTTGCAGCAGCGGGTCGAGGGCGTTGTTGGTCGCGCCGTCGATGATGCGAAAGAGGGTGGCGGCCTGGTTGTCGACGCCGCGACGTCCGTCGGGGTCGGTGTAGTCCTGGCGGAAGCAGCTCGCGACGTCCTGCCCGGTGGAGACCACGCCGTCGAGGTCGAAGCCGCGCGACACGCGGGCCGTCGTGTCTCCGCGCTCGAAGAGCAGCGAGGTCATCACCGCCGACTGCTCGCCGCCCGCGTCGGTCGGGCGCGCGCAGCCCGAGGGCGTCGCGGGCCCGTCGTCTCCGCAGCCCGCGAGCGCCGCGCAGAGCGCCACCGCGACGCACCGTGAGAGACGCCCCGCGCGGCTCGGGCCGACCCGACGGGTCTCGCGTCGCATCGCCACCATGCGCCGAGCATCACACGCCTCCGCGCCCCCGGGAAACCCGCCCCTCCGCGGGTCAGCCCGCGAGCTCGACCGCGTCGCGCGGCTCGTTCGCCCCGAGCTCTGCGCCCCAGTCCGTCGGCCCGGCGCTCTCCATCCAGCGCGCGAGGCGCTCGACGGCGCGGTGCGCCTCTTCCAGCCGGCACCGGCCCTCGTCGTCGGGGTCCTGGCTCCAGAGCGTGAGGGTCTCTGCGAGGGCGCGGCGCGCGTCGTTCACCCGCCGCAGCGCGTCGGCCCGCGTCGCGTCGTTCACCGGCGCGCTCGACCATCGCGGCCAGCCATCGTCGCCGCGCGTGGCCTCGGCGACGTCGCTCACCACCGCGGTCTCGCTCGCGGCGGGCGCCGTCTCGTCGACCTCGGGCGCGGGCTCCGCCGCCTCCGGCGCGGGCTTCGCGGCGCGCTTTCGCACGCTCCTGGCCTCGCCCGACTTCACGGCCTCGACGGCGCGGCGCTGCTCCTCTTCGGGCATGCGGGTGAGCGCGAGGAGCTCCTTCTTGTTGTCGCTCACGGGCGTCTCTCTCGCGGCGGCGCGCACGTCCTCGGGGAGCTCTCCGATGCGCAGCTCCTCGCGCACGGCGGCGTTCGCGCGGCCCGTGCGGCGCGCGGTGTCGTCGACGAACATCGCGAGCGGCGCCTCGTGCTTCTTGGGCTTCTTCTTCCCCTCGGGCGCGGGCGCGGGGTGCATCTGCTCCCAGAGCTTGCGGCGCAGGGCGATGTGCTCGGCGCGCTCGAGCACGGTGAGCTCGCGGCGGCAGAGGTTCTCGTCGACCTCGGCGAGCTGGGCGCGCGGGCCGTCGATCGACTGCACGAAGGCGGGGACCTCGGCCCACCCGAGGGCGCGGCAGGCTTCGAGGCGGTGCATCCCGCAGACGAGGGTGAGCGACGCGTCGACCACGATGGGCTGGAGCAGCCCGTTCGACGCGATGGACTCGCGGAGCCCCTCGGTGTCGCCGAGCCCGCGGAGCCTCCACGGGGCGACGCTCACCGCGTCGATGGAGACCATGCGGAACGATCCGGTCGGTGCGCTCATGGGGGCGCGGAGTCTCCCTCGCGCGGCGCGAGGGGCGCGAGTTTCTGGCGGGCGCTGCGCCGGTCCCCCTCCTACGCCGCGGTCGTCACCTCACCCTCGCTCTCGCGGTCGCGGCGCTGCGCGTACTCCCGCGCCATCTGCTGCCGACCCACGTAGAGCGCGAGCGCGTCGAGGAAGGGCTGCAGGTCCGACCCGAAGCCCTTCGTGACCAGCGAGTGCTGCCGGCCGTCGACGGTCTGCAGGTCGAGGTACTTCTTGAACATCCGCTCGTTGAGCTGCATCCCGCGCACGTCGTCGAGCGACAGCGACCCCCACGCCGGCGTCGTCAGCGTGCGGTGGTCGAGCGTCACCGTGTCGTACTCATACGCGAAGGTGCGGACGGGGAAATGCCGCTCCACCACGGCCTCCTCCTCGGCGGTCGACGGCAGGTACCGGAACGCGAGCGAGCGCTCGTGCGCCGTCTGAAAGCGCGCCTCGTAGTCGCTCCACAGCCGCGCCTCGATGGACTCGGCGTCGGCGATCTCCCCGAGCCAGGTCTCCGTCGGCGCGGTCAGCGCGACCGCCGACAGCTCGCCCTCGGCGATGGGCGCGCCCACGGCCTCCATGCGCGCGGCGAGCGGAGGGTGCGAGTCGAAGGGGTGCGGCGTGGCCGTGCCCTGCATGTCCTTCGCGAAGTCCTCGCCCGCGGCGTACTCCGCGAAGCCCTCGGCGACGCGCGCGGCGATGCCCAGCGCGTCGTGGGCGCGGTCGTGCTCGAAGAGCTTCGCCTCGACGCGCGTGCGGTAGTTCGCGTAGGCCGCGGTCTTCACCAGCGCGCGGGTGAGCGCTTCGCCCGAGACCACCCGCGCCGCGAGCGCGTCGGCGGCGAACTCGCGCTCGCGCTCGGTGTGCCGCAGCGCGAGGTCGAAGACGGCGAAGTACGCGCTCATCACGTAGAAGACCGGCGCCAGGCTCTCGCGCAGCGCGATGAGGTAGCGCGTCGAGGCCGCGAGCTTCGGGGCCATGCGGAGCGTGAAGGCCGTGTCGCCGCCGACGAAGTGCCCCATCTCATGCGCGAGCACGGCGTCGGTCTCTTCGCGGTCGAGCACGCGCAGGAGCGCGAGGGAGACGTAGAGCGTGCGCCCCTCGACCACGCCGTCGACGATGGGAAGCGGAGACTCGGTGACGAAGAAGTTGTCGTCGACCCCCGCGAGGAGGTTCGTCGGCGCCTCGGTGCCCACCCGCGCGCAGAGCTCGCGCACCCGCGCGAAGAGCCCCGCGGCGCGCTCCTCGGGGACGCGCACCGCGTCGAAGGTGGGCGGCGGCAGCGGCGCGACGAAGATGGCCTTGATGACCACGACGGCGGCGCTCAGCGCCAGCACCGCGGCCACCGCGATGATCTTCACGGCGTAGAAGTGAAAGAAGTACGCCGTCAGCCAGAACGAGAGCCACACGAGCATCGCGCCCTGCGCGACGGTCTCGACCGCGGCGAAGACCTGCATCGCGCGCCACCCGAAGACGAAGCTCGCGTACTGCGCGCTGGGGCGGTAGCGCGCGAGGAGCGCGAGCCCGGCGCCGAGCAGCGTCGCGAAGACCCCGAGCGCGAGGGTCCAACGGGCCACGCTGCGCGCGAGGGTGAACTGCCAGGTGGCCTCGCAGAAGTTCGAGACCTGCGCGCGGTACCGCGCGAGCTCCGGGTCGCCGGAGACGCACACCTCGGAGGGCGGGTGGGCGCGCACGAAGTCCGCGGCCAGCGCGCGTTGATCGGGAGAGAGGTCTGGCGCGCGCTCGAAGTGCGCGACGGCGCCCGCGATGAAGTCGGCGTCGTAGCGGTTGAGCACGTGACCGATGAAGCCGAGCGTCAACAGCGGCAGCACGAACACGAGCGCGATGGGGAGGAGCTGCGCGCGCAGCACCGCGCGGGCCGTCGGTTCGCGGAGCGTTCGCCGTGGCAGCGACGCTATCAAGGTGGAAAAGGGCCGCGACGCGGGGGTGAGACGCCCCCAGCGGGGATCACGGCCAGGGTCGTCGTCGAGGACTAACCTCCTCGATGAGGACCTCAACCTCGATGAGGACCTCCAACCTTCCTCGACGAGGACCTCAACCTCCTCGGCGAGGACCTCAACCTCCCTCGGCGAGGACCTCAACCTCCTCGGCGAGGACCTTCAGGGTCCTCCGAGACGACCCTTCACCTGCGATTCTCGGCTCGCCTCGCGTGCCTGCGGTCGCCCTCGCAAGGTCATCGGACGCACCACACCGGTCGCGGAGCATGCGCCCGCCCAACGCTCGGGGGGTCGCGGCGGTCGCGAGGTGCGGCGGGCCGCCACGCGACACCCGCGCGATTGTTGCCCTGAAACCCTTCGAAAGGAGGGCATCCCGTGGAAGACACGATCCTGCGCGGTTCTTCGCGCAGAGTGAAGCAGTTCGAGGGCGCGGCCTACGCCACCTGGGCCGACGGCCGCTGGCGCATCACCCGCTGGAAGGATCGTCGACGCTGAGTCCGCCGCACCGCGCGGCGCTCGTCGCCCTCGGCGTCGGCCCCGGCTCCACCGTGTGCATCCGCTTCAACCGCCCCGAGTGGACCACCTTCGACCTCGCCGCCATGACCGTCGGCGCCGCCCTGCGCGGGCATCTACACCACCTGCTCCGCCGACGAGATCCAGTACATCGTCTCGCACGCCGAGGCCGCGCGATCCCCGTCGAAGCACTGCGGGCCAGTGGAGAAGGTGCGGCGAAGCTGGGTGAGGCCCTCGCTCAAACGCGTGTCCCCGCGAGCGGCGCGGGCGACATCGAGGACGAGATCGTCCAGACCTGGGAGGCCTTCCCCGCGAGCGGAGAGCTCCATCGACGACGCCATCATCGACACGCGTCGCCGCCCTCGAGCCCGCTGGCCTCGCCACCTCATCTACACCCGGCACCACCGCCGCCTAAGGGCGTGATGCTCGCACCGCAACCTCGCGTGGACCTCGAAGGCCGCCGGTCGGGTCAGGTTCGATCAAGCCCGCGACGTGGATGCTCTCGTACTTCCCGCTCGCACATCGCCGAGCAGATGTTCCCCATCCACGGCGCCATCACGGGCGGTGTCACGGTGTACTTCGCGCGCTCCATCGAGAAGGTGCCCGAGGATCCTCAAGAGCGCAGCCCCACGTCTTCTTCGCAGTGCCGCGCATCTGGGAGTGTTCCACGCCGCGGTGGGCGGGAAGATGAAGCGCCGGGCTACTGGCGCCAAGGCCGCTATCGCGAAGTGGGCCCGGGACGTGGGCGCCGAGGTCACGAAGCGACAGGCGCGCGGCCTCGCCCTGCCGCTCCACCTGGAGCTTCAGTACCGCGTCGCGAAGAAGCTCGTCTTCACGCCCTTCCGAGAGGCCGTCGGGCTCTCTCGCGCGCGCATCTGCGTGAGCGGCGCCGCCCCGCTCGGAAAGGACGTCATCGACTTCTTCGGCTCCCTCGACCTGCCCATTCAAGAGGTCTACGGGCAGAGCGAAGACACCGGGCCGACCAGCTTCAACATGCAGGGCGACACGGAGTTCGGCACCGTGGGCAAGCCCGTGCCCGGCGTCGACGTGAAGCTCGGCGACGACGGCGAGGTGCTGGTGAAGGGCCCCAACGTCTTCATGGGCTACTTCAAAGACCCCGAGACCACCGCGACCACCCTCAAGGACGGTTGGCTCCACTCGGGCGACCTCGGCGCCTTCGACGAGAGGGGCTTCCTCAAGATCACCGGCCGCAAGAAGGACATCATCATCACCGCGGGCGGAAAGAACATCACCCCCATCAACATCGAAGAGGCGCTGAAGTCGCACGACCTCATCGGCGAGGCGGTGCTCATCGGCGACCGACGCCCGTACCTCGTCGCGCTCATCACGCTCAGCCCCGAGGGCGTCGAGCGCTTCGCCCGCGAGCGCGGCCTCGACCCGGCCGAGCTCTCGGCCCGCGCCCACCTCGACGGAAAGGTCCGCGACGCGGTCTCGGCCATCGTCGACGAGGTGAACTCGAAGCTCGCCCGCGTCGAGACCATCAAGCGCTTCGCCGTGCTCCCCCGCGCCTTCAGCATCGACGGCGGAGAGCTCACCCCCACCATGAAGGTGAAGCGCGCCGCCGTGAACCGCCTCTGGGCCGACGAGATCGACGCGCTCTACGCGCCGTCGTCGTCCACCGCCTCGCCCGACTGACCCTGCCCCTGACCCTGCGGTCGTGACGGCGCCGGCGCGCGCAGCGGAGCCAACCCCCGCTGCCCGCGCCGCACCGCCTCGATGCGCGCGCGCACCTCGGCCGCGTTCGCAGGGTTCAGGTCGAGCGCCGCCTCGTAGGCCGCCGCCGCCCCCGCGCGGTCGCCGAGCTCGGTGAGCGCCTGCCCGATGGCGTAGTGCGTCGCCGGGCTCTCGGGGTCGAGCTGCACCGCGTGCCGCGCGAGGTCTCGGATCTCCGTCCACGCCGAGCGCGAGAGCAGCGTCTCGATCAACTGCCGCAGCGCGCGGCGGTCGTGCTGGTCGAGGCGCACCACCTCGCGCAGCGCCGCGAGCCGATCGTCGTCGCGGCGCGCGCGCTCGTGCAGCCGCGCCAGGAGGAGGAAGGCCTCGACCTGCGTCGGGTCGAGCCGGGTCGCGGCCTCCAGCGCGCGGCGGGCCCTCGCGTCGTCGCGCGCGGCCGCGGCGGCGCGCGCCTCGAACACGCGGAGCTCGTACCCGTCGGCGCCCGCGGTGAAGATCACGTCGAGCTCGGTGAGCGCCTCGCGCGGGTCGCGTCGCGCCATCGCGAGCCGCGCGCGCACCCAGCGCGCGAGGGGCGTCGCGCTCACCAGCCGGATCGACGCCTCGGCGAAGCGCGCGGCGGACTCAGCCTCGCCCGCAAGCATCGTCGCGGCGGCGGCGTCGGCCTGCGCGTCGGCGTCGGAGGGACGCTCGCCCGCGGCGCGCTCCAGCGCCTCGCGGTCGCGGTAGGTGTTGGGGTCGGGGTCGAAGGCGTTGGTGTATCGAGCCAGCCGCGGCGCGAGCGACGCGCGGAACGACGCGTCGAGGGCGTCGGCGCTCACCCCGAGGGCCTGCTGCACCACATCGGGCGTCGAGCGGCCCGCGCCCCACAGCGGGAGCATCGCGGCGGCGCGGTCGAAGCCGTAGCGGTCGATGATGTGCTCCACGAGGCGCGAGGCGGCGTAGTAGGCGACGGTGAGGTCCTCGGGGCGGCGGGCGTGGGTGAAGGCGGTGTTGAAGTCCGCCACGCGGGGCACGCGACCCGCTCGCAGCGCGCGGGCGAGCGCGGGGTCTTCTTCGCGCGACCAGTGGGGGTCGGCGTGGAAGGCCTCCCACTCGCTGAGCCCTTCGGTGAACCAGCGCGGCACGCGCGAGCGCGAGCGCTGGATCGCGAAGACGTGACCGAGCTCGTGCCAGAGGATCTGCGCCCAGTTGAAGGGCCCGCCCCGCGGCGAGAGCGCGGTGACCACCCGGCCGAAGCACACGCCCTGCACGCCGATCTCGGGCACGCCCGCGGTGCGCACCGAGAAGTGCTCGACGTCGGCGAAGAGCTCGATGGAGATCGGCCCCTCGGGGGTGAAGCCGTAGCGGCGCACCATGTCGGCCCACGCGCGGCGCAGGAGATCGGGCACGAAGCGCCGCAGGATCGCCCGCTCCTCGCGGTGGTACCGGATGCGGAAGGGCCCCTCGGTCTCGGTCACGTAGTCGGTGGGGACGGTGCGCTCGTAGAAGTTCAAGACGTTCGCGACGCGCACGTTGAAGCGGCTCGCGTCGAAGCTCGCGCGCAGCTCGCGCAGGCCGTCGTCTTCGCGGCCCGTGCGCAGGAGGTTCAGCCCGAGGAAGGCCCTCACGCGCGCCGCGAGCCGCGGGTCGGCGGCCATCGCGGGTCGCGCGAGGCCCTCGCGCAGGAGGGTGATGGCCTCGTCGTAGCGGTGCTCCCAGTCGGCGAAATCCGCGAGGGTCTCGTAGGCCTCGGCGCGCGTCGGAGAGAGCGCGAAGAGCGCGTCGAAGTGACGGCGGAAGCCCTCCATGTCGTCGGCGCGAAAGCGCGCCACGCCGCGCGCGGTCATCACGTCGAGGTCGCGCGGGTTCACCGCCTCGGCGCGCGCGAGGAGCCGCTCGGCCTCGGCCACGTCTCCGTCGCGCAGCGCGATGGCGGCCTCGGTGGCGAGCGCCGACGGGAGGCGCGGGTTCACCGCGAGGGCCGCCTCGAGGTCGTCGCGGGCGTGCGCGAGGTCGAGGTCCGACGCGAGGCGCGTGCGCGCGCGCAGCACCAACGCGCGCGGGTGGTGAGGGTTCACCTCCAGCGCGGCGCGCAGGGCCTGGCCTCCCGGACGTAGGTCTTCGGTCGCGAGCATCAGCTCGGCCTGCTCGACGTTCGCCTCGACGTTGCGGGGGTCGACCCGCAGCGCCTCGTTGAAGACCTCGTTCGCGTTGCGAAGCGCGCCCCGCGCCCGCGCCGCGACCCCCACGTAGGTGAGGAACTCCGCGTCGGCGAGCGGTCCCCGCCGCGCGCCCGCGTCTGCGTTGCCCGCGCGGTCGGTGGCGTCGTTGTACGCGTCGATGAGCCCGTTCGACGCGTCGCGCACGTCGTCCATACGACCGAGCCGGAAGCACCACTGCGCCGCGAGGGCGCGCGCGCGCCACGACTGCGCCGCGGGGCCGCGCTCGTAGGCCGAGCGCCAGCGCGCGACGGCGTCGTCGTAGCGGCCCACCGCGGCGAGGGCCTCTCCCTCGAGCGTGAGGCCCGCGGCGCGCGTCGAGGGAGACCGCCCCATGCGCTCGCCCAACGCGCGGGCCTCGTCGTAGCGGCCCGTCGCGAGGAGCACCTCGCCCATCATCCGGTCGGCCGCGGCGCGCTCGTTCGCGCGCGGTCGTCGCAGCGCGGCCTCGGCGCCGGCGTAGTCGCCGCGGGCGAGCGCGGCGCGGGCTGCGGCGTTGTCGGCGCGGGCCGCGGGGGCGGCGAGCGTGAGGGCGACCGCGAGCGCCACGTCGCGCAGGCGCACGCTACGCGCTCCCGCCGCGGGTCGAGATGAAGGTCGCGGGCGCGGCGCCGATGGTCTCGCGGTAGGCGGCGTCCCACAGGTCGGCGGGCTCGGCGTCGAAGACCAGCGCGGCGTCGACGTCGGCGGGGAGCCACACGCCGGCCTTCACCTCGCCCTCCAACTGCCCGGGCCCCCAGCCCGCGTAGCCGAGGAAGAGACGGAACGGCCGCGTCGCCTCTCGGATCACCTCGGCGAGCGCGTCGGCGTCGCCCGTGACGGCGAGCTCGTCGCCCGCGTCGATCTCTCCCGCGAGCGCGCCCGCGTCGCGGCGGTAGAGGATCCACCCCGTCTGCGGAGACACGGGCCCGCCCACCCGCGCGGGCCGCGCGAAGGCGCCGTCGAGGGGGAGCGTGACGCCCTCGGGCACGAGAGACGTCCCCTGCAGGAGCTCACCCACGGGGGCGAGCTCCTTTCCGTTCACGACCCAGCCGAGGGCGCCGTTGTCGTCGTGGCGCGCGAGGAGCACCACGGTGCGCTCGAAGTTGGGATCACCCAGCCGAGGGGCCGCGAGGAGGAGGCCCGGCGCGAGGCTCCGGCGAATGGTCATAGGGCTGCGATGGTAGCGCGGCCCTCCCCGCGGAGGCACCCGCGCGCCGTCACGCCCTCACTCGGGGACGGTCTCTCCGCGGGCCTGCCGCTCCTCGCGGTCGGTCTCGACCACCTCGAGGAAGGGGTGGGCGCAGTCGGGGTCGAACTGCGTCCCCGCGCAGCGCTCGATCTCGTTGGGCGATGGCGACGTCGTGGAGCGCGCGGCGGGGTACGAGCGGTCGCCGGTCATCGCGTCGTAGGTGTCGGCCACGGCGATGATCCGCGCGATCCTCGGGAGGTGTCGGTCTTCTGTATCGAGGGGTAGCCTGCGCCGTCCCACCGCCTGTGGTGGCAGTGCACCCTGGGACAGCGGGCGCAGGAACTTCGGATGGGCTCGAGGATCTCCTGCCGAAGCCCGGGTGCCTTGGGGATCTCGTAGTCCTCGGCGGTGAGCTTCCCCGGGTCGGTTGAGGTTGAGCACGTGAAACGATCTTGCCGATGCCAAAATCAGCGCCGCCTGCCGCACGATCTGATCTCTCGAGCGCCATGCCCGGCGCCGCGAGGAGCCGGGCGTAGTAGGCCACGCGGTCGGAGTGCCCCGAGGTGTAGCGCGGTCCACCTTGTCGATGGCGCAAGCGCGAGGCCCTGATCGTCTGGTTGAAGGTACCTTGCGTCTTGCAGAGCCGCGCGTCTCCGATGGCTGCGGCGGCGCGCGAAGACACCCTCCAACAGCTGCGCTCGCCCTCGTCAGCGGCTCCCGCGGGCGAAAGCGCAGCGCCGACCATGCACCCCCGGATGCGCCCTCGGATGCGCAGCGGCAACGCGGGCCATCGCTCGCGGGAACTGTCGCTCGGGTGCCTGAGGTACCGCACCACCAGCGCCTGTGACACCAGCACGAGGCCAGCCTCGAAGTGCTCCGCGAGCGACGGGTCGATGCTCACCGGGTGCTCTCCCCCGCGCGAGGTCCCCCGGGAACTGGCCGCGGCGACTGCAGGCGCAGCCGCTCGAACCAGCTGCCTCGCCGTCGTCGAGCACGACTCTTCGCCGAGGTCGGCGTTGGAGGTCGCACGAGGGCGTCTCCACCGTGTGCAGCACCTGGTCGAGCGACAGCGACGCGGCGATGGCCTGGCCCACCTTGTAGAGCGAGAGCGCCTCGCGCAGCCGGAGGTTCTCCGCCGCGAGCCGCTTCTTCTCCAGGCCCCGCTGGATGATGTGCACCACCTCCTGATGCGGAAGGGCTTCATCACGTAGTCGTAGGCGCCGCGCTTCATCGCATCGATCGCGGTCTCGACGGTGCCGAAGCCCGTCATGATGACCGTGACGATGTTGGGCCAGTGGCGGTTGATCTCCGCGAGGAGGTCGAGGCCGCCCATCACCGGCATCTTCAGGTCGGAGATGACCAGGTCGTAGGTGTGCGCGTCGAGCTCCTTGAGCGCGGCCGCGCCGTCTTCGGCCGTGCGCACGAAGAAGCCCTCGAGCGAGAGAAAGTCGGCGAGGATCTCTCGGATGACCTGCTCGTCGTCGACGACGAGCACCCGGGCCATGGGCTCGCTGCCCTGCGCTTCCATTCGGGGCGTGAGTCTCGCGGTTGCCCCATGGGGTCGTCAACGCAAACCCCTCCGGCCGTTGCGCGCGACGCGGTGTCGTCGCATATCGAACGCCTCCGCACGCCATGCTTGCCTCTACGGATCGTCCTCCCTGCCGCCGTCTACGGCCTCTTCGCCCTCGTCGCGTGCGGGCGTGGCGCGAGGGCGCGGGCGCGTCGGTCTGGCACGACGGCGCGCCGCTCGGGGGCACGCGCGCGATCTCGCCCCCTTCGGCGTCTCGGTGGGCGCGCTCGTGGGCGTCGCCGCCGTGGTCGCGTCGCGGGCCTTGGTGGCGCGCACCCGCTGGGGCCAGGCCCTGCACGGCGCGCTGCGCGACGTGATCGTCGACGTCCCCCGCGGCGAGGGCGCCGTGGCCCTGCTCGCGCTCTCCGCCGCGCTCGGAGAGGAACTCCTCTTCCGCGGCGCGATGCTCCCGCAGCTCGCGGCGCGCCTCGGCCCGCTCGCCGCGACGGCCGTCACCGCGGGCCTCTTCGGCCTGCTGCACGCCTCGTGGCGCCGCTCGCTCCTCACGTGGTCGCTCACCGCCGGGGTGATGGGCGTGGTCTTCGCGGCGCTCTACCTCGCGACGGGCGAGGTGCTCGCCCCCGTCGCCGCGCACGCCGTGGTGAACCACGAGAACCTGCGCTTCCTCCTGCGCCACCGCGCCTCGACGGACTGAAGCGCGCCGCTCGGCTCAGGCCCTCGGGCGCCTCGGTGACGTCTCGGTCTCGCCCACCTCGCCCGGCATCGGGAGGCTCTCCCTGCGCGGGCCGGGCGCCGTGGGGCCGGGCGGGCGCGCGCCCTCGGGGAGGATGAAGGGCTCGACGTTGAAGGTGCCGCACTGGCGGTGGCCCCGGTAGAAGCCCCAGTGCAGGTAGACCTTTCCGTCTCCCGAGACGATGGCGCCCGGCGCCTCGCCGTAGGGCTGCGAGCGGCGCACGGAGTTGATCGCCGCGACGTCGAAGGGCAGCACGCCGCTCGAACGGATGAGCCCCACGCGGTGGATCGACCCGTCGCGCTCCAGCACGATCTCGAGGGTCGTGTGGAGGTTCTCGTCGTTCATGGGCGAGCTGCGCGACGCGCCGTCGAGGCTCGCGAGGAAGCCGTCGGCGAAGAGCCTGTGGATGCGCCGGTGCATCGCGGTGATGTACGCGGCGAAGGGCGAGGCCGCGGTGCGGAGCGCGGTCTGGTTCCCGACGCGCACGCGCGGGGTGAAGTTCTCGATGGCGGCGCGGGTCTGCGCCCAGTCGTCGGCGTAGCTGCCGCGCGCGTCGGAGCGCCGCTGCCGCGCGTCGGCGCGCATGTGCTCGAGCTCCTGCTCGCCGTACACCGCGGCGAAGGTCGTGTAGCTCGGCGTGAGCGCCGCCATCGCGCGTCGCGCGCCGACGCCGCGGATGCCCACGTCTCCGCCGCCGCCCGCGCGGCCCTGCCGGCCGTTGTCGCCGCCGTCGCCGCCGTGGCCCTCTCCGCCCGCGGTCACGGCCACGTCGCCCGCTCCGTTCACCGTCGGCACCGGCGCGGGGTCTCCCGTCGTTCCGGGGCGACCCGCGCGCCCCTGCTCGCCTCGCGGGCCGGGCGCGCCCCCGCGCGTGGCGGCCGCCGCGGGCCTCGCGGAGTCGGGCGTGTTCGGCCTCCGCGGCTCGTGGCGGGGGTGGGGGTTCTCGTGCGGGGGGGTGTCGTCGCGGCCCGCGCGGTTCTCGCTGTCGGCGGAGACGTCGCGCCGCGCGCTGCCGGGCCCTTGCGTGGTGTCGCGCTCGCGCGAGCGGCCCACCGTGGGGTCGGGGTCGTCGCGGTTGAGGTTGCGCACCGGCGCGACGGTCTCTTCTTCGACGTTGCGGTTCGCCTGCGCGAGGAAGTGCGGGTCTTGCGGGCGCACCTCCTCGTTGGGGTTCGTCTGGTGAACGTACTGCGCCACGGGCACCCGCACGGTCTGCGGCGGCGCGGGCCGCGTCTGCGCCGGGACGGGCGTGGGCGGCGGCGTGAGGGTCTGCGCCCGCGGCGTGGGCTCGGGACGTCGCTCTTCGGGGCGGCGGCGCGCCTCGGGCTGCGGGCGTCGCTCGGGCCGCTCGGCGGCGGCGGGCGCCTCGGGCCGCGGCGGCGTCGGGGCGAAGTCGAACTCCACCTCGCTCGCGGCGAGGGGCGCGGGCCCCATCGGGAGCGGCGGCGCGCGCAGGCCCTTGGTGAGGGTGGTGGTGCCCTCGAAAAAGCCGAGGTGCAGGAGCAGCGAGACGCTGGCCCACAGATACAGCGGGATCAGCACCTCGCCGCGGCGCATGGCGCTCCCCTACCACCCCCCCGCGAGGCCGGCAATCAAGGGGTTTCCCCCGGGTCGTCGGCGGGCTGCGCGGGAGGGAGCGTGGCGCGGGAGGCCTCGTCGCGGTCGGGGTTCAGCGCGCGCCATCGGTCCTTCCATCCGAGGGGTAGATGCACCCGGACCTCGACCTGGAACCCCGACAGCGCCTCGGCCACGGCGCGCCTTCGCTCGCTCGGAGCCACCATCGCGCGCACGTCGGCCACATAGCGCGTGAACGCGGGGAAGGCCCCGCCCAATCCCGCGCGCAGGTCTTCGCGCAGCCGTCGCAAGAGGCCCGGCACGGCGCCGCCCGACGCGAGCCCGATCGAGACCTCTCCCGCTTCGACCACCGCGACGTTGGTGAGGTGGCACCACGCGGGCCGGTCGATGCAGCACAGGAGGAAGCCCCGCTCGGACGACATCGCCCAGAGCCTCTCGCAGAGCGCGTCGTCGCCGGGGCTCACCACCACGAGCGCGGGCCGGGGCTCGAGGTCGGCGTCGGTGAACGCGCGGCGAGCCAGGGTGAGCGACCCGCCGTGCGACGAGAGCTCCTGCGCGACCGCGTCGGAGAGCGCGTCGCCGACGAGGGTGACCGCGGCGCCCGCGTCGAGGAGCCTGCGGGTCTTGTCGGCGGCCTCGCGGTCGCTCCCGACGACGACGCAGCGCAGCCCCGAGAGGTGGAGTGCGGCGAGGAAGGCTCGGCTCACCCGCGCATCGTACCCCCAGCGCCGCCCGCGCGAGGTGACGGATTCCGACGGGTGGTGTTAGGAGCGTCGCGGTCATGAAGATCCCTCCCTACCTCGAAGCCCTCGCGAGCCGCTTTCCCATGGACCGCGTGCCGCTGGAGATGCTGCGGGCGCGGCTCCGCTCGGTCGCCGAGCCCGAGTCTCTCCACCGCATCACCGAGGCGGTCTCGCCCCCGCCCGCGGGCTGCGCCGAGTCGATCCCCGAGGACCTCGCGCTGCGCGAGTCGCTTCGCCGCGAGGGCGAGGAGCGCCTCGCGCGGGGTGAGCTCGCCGCGGTGGTGCTCGCGGGGGGCATGGCGACGCGCTTCGGCTCGGTGGTGAAGGCGCTGTCGCCCGTGTTCGGCGAGAACGGCCCGAGCTTCCTCGACGCGAAGCTGAGAGACATCGCGCGGTGGAAGGGCGCGGTGCGCGTGGCCCTGATGACCAGCTTCGCGACGCACGACGCGGTGGAGGCCACGCTTCGTGTCCCGCGGCTGTTGCCACCGGCCCTCAGGGCCGAGGGCGTCGCGCTCGCGCCGCAGTTCGTGTCGCTCCGGCTCCGGCCCGACGGGGAGTATTTCGAGACCGAAGACGGCGAGCTGTCGCCCTACTCACCCGGCCACGGAGACCTGCCCGACGCCCTCGCGACCGCGGGCGTGCTCGCGAAGTGGAAGGCCGCGGGCGTGCGCACGGTGCTGGTCTCGAACGTCGACAACATCGGCGCGACGGTCGACCCGACGCTCTTCGCGATGCACGCGCGCTCGGGGGCGAAGATCACCGTGGAGCTCGTGGAGAAGAACAAGGGCGACAAGGGGGGGCTGCCCGTCGCGCTCGGAGACCGGCTGGTGCTGGCCGAGGCGTTCCGGCTGCCCGAGGGCTTCCCCGCGGAGCGGTTCCCGCTGTTCAACACGAACACGCTCTGGATCGACATCGAGGCCCTGGAGGGCGAGATGGACTGGACCTGGTGCGTCGCGCGGAAGACCGTCGAGGGCGCCGAGGCGATCCAGTTCGAGCGACTCGTGGGGGAGCTCACGTGGTGGAACCCGACCCACTGGGTGCACGTCCCGCGGGTGGGGGCCGAGACGCGGTTCATCCCCATCAAGGACCACGACGATCTGGAGCGTCAGCGCGAGGCGCTGCTCCGCGTGTGGCGCGAGCGCCTCGGCGGCGCCCCGCTGTAGGGACAGAACCTCAGGGTGGTGGGAGAGACTGCGGGAGAGAGGCGGAGGAGCGGTCAGGTCGAGGGCTTCGACTCGGCGGCCTGCGCCTCGGTCGACTGCGGCGCGGCCTCGATGTGGATCGGGAACGCCGGCGTGCCGTTGGCGCGGCGCAGGCGCTTGTTGACGCGGCCGTTGGTGGTTTGCTTGCGGCGCCGGATGCGCGACGTCTGCTGCGTGAAGGAGACCATGGGACTCTCGACCTCGTGACAGGTTGTGAAACGCTGATACAACAGCAGCGCGGCTGCCGAAGGCGGCGGACGCTACGCGCGCGTCACCGCGCCGTCAACCCCACTCCCACGCGGCGACGTTGCCCGGGCTACCCAACAGGGGTAGAAGCCCGGATGCGCCACGTGCGGCGCGCCGCCCCCTGCACGAGGTCTCCTTGCGCCCGCCCCCGTCTCTCCGACACGCCCTGCGCCCGCACCGCGCCTCGCCGCGGCCCTTCGCGCGCGCCCTCCCTGTGCCTGCTCGCCCTCGCCTTCGCGCTCGGGTGCTCCAACGCGCCCGGCGAGGCCTACGACCTCCGCGGCGACGTGCGCTTCACGCTCCTGCACACCGCCGACTGGCACTCGCGGCTGTTCCCCTACTACCAGCAGGTGAACCAGACCGACCTGTCGCTCGGCCTGCGCCCCGAGCGCGCGCCCTTCGGCGGCGCCGCGCGCATGAACTACCTCATCCAGCGCGAGCGCCGTCACGCCGACCGACTCTTGCACCTCGACTCGGGCGACTGCTTCCAGGGCGCGCCGATCTTCAATCCTCTTCAACGGCGCGAGGCCGAGACCCGCGCCCTCGCGCACACCGGCGTCGACGCCGTGGTCATCGGCAACCACGAGTTCGACCGCGGCGCGCTCAACCTCTCGCGGCAGCTCGCGCTGGGCCACCTTCGAGATCCTCGCGGCGAACTACCTCTTCGACGACCCGACCATCCCCGGCTCCGTCGAGCTCGGCCGCATCTCGCGCCCCTACGCGTTCCTTTTCAACGTCCGCGGCCTGAAGGTCGGCGTCGTCGGCCTGGGCAACCTCTCGTCCATCGGCTCGATCTTCGACCAGCCCAACCACTCGGGCATCGTCCCGCTGAACACCATCGAGACCGCGCAGCACTACATCGACCTCGTGCGCGAGCAGGGCGCCGACGTGATCGTGGTGGTCTCGCACGTCGGCCTCGAAGACGACATCCACATGCTGGAGCTCACCTCCGGCGTCGACGTGGTGCTCGGCGGCCACCTGCACATCGTGCTCAACCCCACCCAGGAGGTGCGCGACTGCCGGCCCTTCGACCAGAGCGGGCAGCACTTCGTCCCCATCGTCGACGACGTGCGCGAGCGCGACACCGCGGCCGCCGCCACCTGCCCGCCGGGCGAGTGCTGCGCCCCCGCGGGCGTGTGCCCCCCCGCCGGCGACCGCCCGTACTGGACCCTCGCGCGCGGCTACCGCGCCCGCGCCTGCACCCCGCGCCGCGTGCTCCTGCAGCACTCCGGCGCCTTCATGAAGTACCTCGGCCGCCTCGACACGGTGCTCTCCAACGACCCGTCGCGGATCTACCCCGGCCACGAGAGCGACTACGACCCGCGCGACCGCTGGGAGGTCGTCTCCAGCCGCTACACGCTCTTCCCCGTC
The DNA here is from genome assembly GCA_041389825.1 of Polyangiales bacterium. Classification (GTDB taxonomy): domain Bacteria; phylum Myxococcota_A; class Polyangia; order Polyangiales; genus JAEYZO01. Next base: position 73,935 of record JAWKRC010000006.1, read on the forward strand.
GACAGCACGGTGCCTGAGGAGCCCACGATGAAGCGCCTTCTCGAGCCCTACGCCCGCGCGCTCGACACCCTCGCCAACCTCGACACCCTCGTCGGCTACGCCCCCGCCGACGTGACCCGCACCGCGGGCGGCGGCGGCGACTCGGCCCTCGGCAACCTCGTCGCCACCAGCATGTGGCTGCGCCTCGGCATCCAGACCGACTTCTCGCTCACCAACACCCTCGGCATCCGAGACAACATCCCCGCCGGGCCGGTGAGCGTCGACCAGCTCTACAACGTCTTCCCCTTCGACAACTCCATCACGACGATGAACCTCTCGGGCCGCGAGATCCGTGAGCTCTTCGACTTCGTGGCGCGCCGCTCCGCGGGCCGCGGGTGCAACTCCCAGGCGCAGATCGCCGGCGCGCGGGTGATCCTCGTGTGCGGCCGCTGCCAGCGCAGGGACAACAACACCGACGACAGCGGCCAGCCCCTCACGGCCTGCGCCGAGACCATCAACATCGGCCTGCGCACCGACCCCGAGGCCCTCGCCGCGCCCTGCCGCAGCGACCTCGACTGCAACCCCCGCGGCTGGAACAACGTCGCCCCCGAGGAGCGCTCGCTCTGCGAGCCGCAGGCGCACCGCTGCATGATCCCGCTGAGCCTCAACGCCTCGTACGCGGGCGCGGTGAACAACTACATCGCCGGCGGCGGCTCGGGCTTCTTCGTGCTCCAGCGCAACACCACGCAGGTCGACACCCGCGTCGAGCAGCGCGACGCCGTCATCGACTTCGTGCGCAACGCGCCGCCCTGCGGCAGCGACCCCAACGTGGTGCGCGACCGCAACCGCCAGCGCGGCGTGACCGACCCGGCGCTGCTCTCGATCCCGCAGGCCGTCGACGACGGGCTCACCGACTGCCGCACCGACGCCGACTGCCCGGCCACCGACCTCGGCCCCCGCGTCTGCGCCTGCGAGGGCCGCTCGACCTTCGACGCGTCTCGCCGGATGTGCTCCGTCGCCCCGATGTGCAACCCCGGCGCGGGCCGCTGCGTGCTCCAGGCCTGCCGCGACGACATCGCCGCCCTCGTCACCCGCTCGTGCCCCTCGCTGCCCAACAGCGCCGACACCCTGCGCTGCCAGTGCCTCGCCTCGAACCGCGCCGCGCAGTCGTGCCGGATCCTCTCGTGCCTCGACGAGACGACCGGCGCCCGCGCCGACGCCCGGCTGAACATGGTGTCGCGATGAGATCCCGACGCGCGCGACTGATCCTCCTCGCCGCGCTCGCGCACGGCTGCGGCGAGGTCATCCCCGACGCGACCCAGGCCGACCGCGCGGGGGGCGTCGCGTGGGTGCGCGTCACCGCCGCCGGCGCGCGCGGCGCGCTCGACGCCCCGCTGCCCTTCTCCTCCAACGGCGTGCCCTTCACCGTGCGCGTCGAGGTCTACTCCCGCACCAACGCCCTCGTCACCGGCTTCAACGGCTGGGTGGCCCTGAGCGTCTCGCCGGGGCTCATCTCGGTGCGCGGGGCCGACACCCTCGGCAACTACGTGCGCCTCACCAACGGCGTCGCCGACAACGTCGAGGTGAGCGTCTCTCGCGGCTACGGCGAGGCGCGCATCTGGGCCGAGGAGTCGGGCTACGTGCCCGTGTCGCCCACGCGCGCGCCCGACCCGCCCGCCTGCGCCGACGGGCTCGACAACGACGGCGACGGCTTCGTCGACTACCCCGCCGACCTCGGCTGCGCCGCGGCCAACGACGACACCGAGCGCGCGGGCTCCTACGCCGTGGGCGCCTCGGAGCCGATCTATTTCGACACGCCGCAGATCGCCGACGTGCAGGGCCGCAGCGCGCTCTCGCCCCTGGTCGACGAGCGGGTGACCGTGCGCGGTCGGCTCAACAACGCGCCGCCCGACGCGAGCGACCCGCGGCACCGCCTGGTGGTCACGCAGATCAACAACTCGGGCTTCTACGTCACCGACATCGACGACCAGAGCTGTAACGGGGCGCCCTGTTACAACAGCATCTACTCGTTCAACTTCCGCGCGCCCGACGGGATGCGCCCCTGCGACCTGCTCTCGACGCTCACGGGCTCCGTCGCGGAGTTCGTGAACACCACGCAGTTCTCGCAGCCGGGCTTCCAGGTGGGGCTCGCGTGGCGGCCCAACGACGCGGTGGCGGGCGCGTGCCTCATCCCCGACGCGGCGGAGATCGACCGCGCCGTGCTCGCCGACGAGGCCGCGATGGAGCGCCTGGAGTCGGGCCTGGTGCGCGTCCGAGACGTGACGCTCCCGACGATGATGGGCCCGGGCGTCGCGCCCAACGGGGTCCCGATGCCCGGCGCGACGAACTGCGACCGCAACAACGACGGCAGGATCACCTTCGACAACGGGCCCGAGGAGCAGTGCGCCGAGGCCTGCGCGGCCGACGCCCGGTGCTCGGAGTGGAGCTCGTGGGCGCGCTACGGGCAGATCACCGTGACGCTCGCGGGCGGCGCGGCGGCGGGGCGCATCGCGGTGTCGCCGCGCACCGTCGACCCGAACTTCGACCCGGAGAACACCACGCCCCGCACGGCGACGGTGACGGGCACCCTGCAGCAGGTGGGGCCCAACTGGATCGTGAGCCCGCGCTGCGGCGCGGATTTCGTGATCTCGGGAGACGGCCAGACGGTGTGCGAGCACCCGCGGGACTGCTGCCTCCAGGAGCGGTCGATCGGCGACGAGTGACGGCCCGCGTGAGGGCGACGGGTCGGGCGTAGGGCTTTCAGAGAGGGTCCGCGGCGCGGTGAGCGCGGCGCGGCGCGAGACGGAGCGAAGGGGACATCGATGAAGCGTGTGTCGAAGACGGTGCTGGCGTTTGCCCTGGGCGCGATGGCGCCCGCAGCCGCCGCGCAGCCGTTGAACCAGGGCGCGCAGCCGCAGCCGCAGCCGCAGCCGCAGCCGGTCGATCAGCGCGTGCCCCCCACGGCGCCGGTGAACACGCCGCCCGTGGTGGAGGCGCCGCCGAGCGCGAGGCCGCCCTCGAGCCCAGACGTCACGCCGGCGCGGGAGCCGCCGCGGGTGAACCCGGGCGACCCGACGAGCCCCACGGCGATCTCTCCGTTGCAGAACCGCCCGATGCCCCGCGAGGGCGCGGGGATGCACGACTTCATCGACACCCGCATCACGTGGACCTTCGGCGACGACGACATCCTCGCGTCGACGGGCCAGCGCGTGCCGGTGTCGCCCCTGCCGCGCATCGGAGACCGCTCGCAGTACCAGCTCTTCTTCGACGCGCTCAACAGCCGCTTCGCGGGCCGCGAGAACCTCACCCACCTCGCGATGTACGCCCGCGCGCCGGGCTTCATCCCGAGGCTCAACACCGAGGCGGCGCTGGTGCTCCGCTTCGACATCGGGCAGCTCACCTCGGGCTCGGGCAACCTCAACCAGGCCCTCTACGACGCCGGAACTTTTCTTCGTGTGTCGTACAACGTGAACCCCGGTCGGCCCCGCGACGAGGTCGCGGTGACCTTCTTCCCCTTCGACACCGACCGCTTCCGCCTGGGCTACCTCTGGGACCTCTCCTGGGGCGGCAACTCGATCTTCCCGCGCCGCGTGGGCCCGGCGCCGGGCGTGCGGGTCTCCCTCGACCTCGGCGGGCTCTCGCTCTGGGCGGGCTTCAAGACCTCGGGCATCGTCGTGCCCCTCGAGGTCGTCACCGACTCGCGCGACATCGAGGTCGTGCGCGTCGAAGAGACCCAGTACGGCGTGCTCGGCGGCCTCGGGTACCGCGCCTCCGACGCCTTCCGCTTCGACATCTCGGGCGGGTGGTTCCAGCAGGGCCGCTTCGACCCGCCGGGCGTGCGCGGCATGGGCGTCTACATCTTCGGCGCCTCGGCCCGCGCGGTGGTCTCGCACGGCCTGCAGAGCGCGCAGTCGCTCGACATGCGCCTCTACCGCAACGACCCCACGGCGCCCTTCGTCGCCTTCGCGCCCGAGACCTACGCCCCCGGCCGCGTGCAGTGGGCGCTCTCAGCCGAGCTCACCGCGCAGGCGCAGAACCTCGCCGACGTGAACAACCCCGGCCGCACCGCCATGCAGGGCGGCTTCGCGGGCGCGGCGCAGTTCCGCGTGAAGGCCGGCTACTTCGGCGCGGGGCTCACGGCGCTCTTCCGCGACGTGCCCTTCCTCCTGCGCGACGTGCCGAGCTTCATCCCCTTCCAGACGATCCCCAGCGACGCGACGGTGAACCCCGAGCTCTTCTTCGCGGGGCAGATCGACTACGCCCTCACCCGCGCGCACCTCACGCCCAGCCTCATCGTCGGCGTGCAGCTCCCGGCGACCTTCAGCTCCACCGTGCGCGAGGGCTCGCTGCTCTCGCAGCGCACCCTGGTCATCCGCCGCGCGGGCAACTTCTCCATCCTCCCGCCGGGCGAGAACGCCGTGCCGATCATCTCCGCGCGCGCCTCGCTCCGCTGGGACCTCTCGCGCATCATGGCCGGCATCGTGTGGATCCAGTACGTCGCCGACCAGAACAGCACGCTCCTCCAGGTCGACTCGTCGGGCACGCGGCAGGTCCGCATCTTCCAGTCGGCCAACCAGCTCGGCTTCGGCATCACGGCCCAGGCCCGCTTCTGAGCCCATGGCCTCGCGCTGCGACCGCTGCCAGCGCGAGCTCCTGCACCACGGATCTCCCTGCGCCGCGTGCGCGGGCGACATCGACGCCCTCTTCGGCCCGGTGCCCCCGCGCTTCAGCGCGCGCGACTCGGCCTACCGCAAGCCCGCTCCGCCCGAGGAGAAGCGCGACACCCCCGACCCCGACTGGCTTCGCGCGCCCGAGGGCCAGCGGAGGGCCGCGCTCCCGACCAACCTCATCACCGGCGCGGCGATGCTGGCGCTCGGCCTCGGGCTCACGCTCCTGAGCTACGTGGGCGCGCTCGGCCGCGGCGGCGGCGCGCGCTACACGATCTTCGGCGGTCTCATCGCGGTGGGGGCCTACCGCTTCTTCCGCGGCGTGCTCTTTCGCGACTGAGGGTCGTCGACCGACAACGACGCGAGCGTCGGGATGGCCTCCCGCGCCCGCGCGGCGAACTCGGGGTCGCGCTCGACGCCGACGCACTCGACGCCCACCGCCGTCGCCGCCGCGAGGGTCGAGCCCGAGCCCGCGAAGGGGTCGAGGAGCACGCCCTCTCCCAAGGGCAGGAGCATCCGCGCCATGGGCCGCAAGAAGGACTGCGGCTTGGTGGTGGGGTGGCCCCCGACGCGGCGCTCGGCGAGGGGCGTGCGCTCGGAGAGCACCACGTCGGTCATGGGCGCGTCGGCGTGGGGACGTCGCAGCGCGCCGGCCTTCCACTTCGCGAGGTTCTGCGCGACGGTGAGGCCGGCTTCGAGCGGCTTGCGGAAGAGCAGCCAGGGCTCGTGCGCGCCGCGGGGCATGACCATCACCTCGGGCCACTCGCGCTCGGCGCCCTTGGGTCGGTCGCCGCCGCGCAGGCCGCGGTAGAGCCGCTGGATCGCGCCGCGGTGCTCGAAGCCCGCGCGCTCCATCGCGACCTGCACGCGCGCCGCGAGGAGGACGTTGGCCGCGACGAGCGCGTGGCCGCCGGGGACCATCACGGGCAGGAGCGCGGCGCCCCAGCGGGCGAAGTGGTCTTCGAGCGCTCGGCGGTCGTCGTGGTCGAGCACCGTGAATCGCGGGAGGGGGTTGCGACGGCGGCCTCCGAGCGTGGGCGGCACGCGCCACAGGCCCCCGCGGCCCACGCGGAGCTTGGTGACCTCGTCGGGCTCGAACTCCTTCACGCCGTAGGGCGGATCGGTGAGCACCGCGTGCACGGAGCTCGGCGCGCGCGCGGCGAGCCACGCGAAGCAGTCGTCTTCGTAGAGGGTCCACGCCATGAGCGCCCGTGGCAGACGCTGTACGAGACTTCGCCGTCGCTTCGCCAGCGAACTTTCTCCGCTGGCGCTCGACCACCGGTCGCGACGATGCTCCCCCGCGCGATGCCCGCGGCCCTCTACGACGCCCCCGGCGTGTACGACCTGCTCTTCTCCGACCGCGCCGACGACCTGCGCTTCTACCGCGCGCTCACCCCGCCGGGCGCGTCGGTGCTGGAGTACGGCGTCGGCAGCGGCAGGGTCGGCCTCTCCCTCGCCCGAGACGGCGCCGACGTGACCGGCGTCGAGCCCTCGGCCGCGATGCTCTCCGCCCTCGCCGCGCGCGCCGCCGAGGCGCCCCGCGCCGTGCGCGACCGGATCCGCTGTCACCAGGGCGACGCGCGCACCTTCGTCGCCGAGCGCGACTTCGAGCGGGTGTATTTCCCCTTCAACGGGGTGGCGCACCTGCACGGCGCCGACGACCTCGCGGCGATGTTCGCCCGCGTGCGCGCGCACCTCGCGCCGGGCGGGCTCTTCGCCTTCGACTGCTGGATCCCCGAGCCGCGCCTCCTCGCGGGCACGGTGCTGGAGAGCCCGCGCTTCCCCGATCCCCGCACGGGCGAGCCCGTGACGCTCACCGAGCGCTTCCGCTGGGAGCCGCTCGCGCAGGTGCTCCACGTGGAGCTGACCATCACGCCGGTGCTCGACCCCGAGCGCGCCGAGGTGCTCACCCTCGCGCAGCGGATGTTCTTCCCCGAAGAGACGCTCCTTCTCTTGAAGCACCACGGCTTCGACGTGCGCTGGCGCACGACGCGCTGGGCGCTGCCCGACGAGCCCGGCGCCGACGACCCCGAGATGCAGGGCGCGATGCTCGCGTACGTGTGCGCCGCCCGCTGACCCTTGCGGCGCGGGCGCGATCTGCGTTCCCCTCGTCGCACCATGCGCGCCGCTGCACCGATCGAGGGACTCGTCTCGCTCACCGACCGCGACCTCGCGGAGTTCCGTGAGCGCCTCACCGCCGCCCGCTACGACACCGAGGCGCTCGCGCTCGGAGAGTCGATCGCGCCGCAGTACCTCGACGGTCTGCGCCTCGACCTCGTGCACCGCGCGCTGCGCCTCGCGGCCACGCCCGCCGCGGCCCTCGCGCGGATCTTCTCGTACCGCGACGCCGTCGACGCCTCCGACCTGCGCGCCGCGCTGGGTGACCGCACCGTCGACGCGCTCCGCGCCGCGGGGACGCTCGTCGACGACGAGGGTGGCCTCCGCTCGCTGGTGACGCTCACGCCCTTCTTCGGGCTGTGGGTCCTCGCCGACCCGCTCGACGTCGACGGCGACGCGGTGATGGGACCGGGCGCGCTCACGCTCCACGTGGTCGACGCGCTGCCCGACCCCATGCCCGCGCGCGTGCTCGACCTCGGGTGCGGCGCCGGGAGCTTCGCGCTCCTCGCGGCGCGCAGGGGCGCGACGACGGCGGTGGGCGTCGACCTCAACGCGCGCGCCGTCGCGATGGCCGCGGTGAACGCGCGGCTCAACGGGGTCACCGCGCGCTTCGCCGCGGGCGACATGACCGAGCCGGTGAAGGGCGAGCGCTTCGACCTGGTGGTGACGCAGCCGCCCTTCGTGGCGAAGCCGCCCTCGATGCCGTCGAGCACGTACCTGCACGGCGGCGACGCGGTCACGATGCGGATGCTCTCAGCGGGCGCCCACGCGCTCGACGCGGGCGGGGTGTGCGTCGCGCGCTTCGACGCGGCGGTGACGAAGGAGCCGCTGGTGCGGCGGGTGCGCGCCGCGCTCGGCGACGACCTGCACGACGTGGTGCTGCTCACGGGCAAGGGCGTGCCCGTCGACGTGCTCTCGATCGCGTACGCGTCGGCGGCGGACCCGGGCTTCGGGCCGACCTTTCGCGCGCGGGCGGTGCAGTACCGCGACCACCTCGCCGAGAGCGGGGTGACGGAGCTGTCGTCGACGGTGGCGCGGGTGTCTCGCCCGCGGGGTCGCGCGGGCTTCTCGGCGGCGCTGGTCGCGCAGAAGGTCGCGCGGGTCGACCACGCGACGCTCGAGGCGGCGTGGGCGGGCTTCGACGCGCTCACGCGGGGCCCCGGGTCGATCCTCGACGCGCGGCTGGCGCTGCCTCCGCGCGCGGCGGTGACGCGGGTCGAGACCCTCGCGGGGGAGGCGACGAGCCAGGGCGGGGCGCTGCGCTTCGCGACGGAGGTCTACCCCGACGTGGAGCTCTCGGACGCGGCGGCGGAGCTCCTCGCGACGCTGGTGACGAGCGAGAGCGTGCGCGCGGCGGCGCGCCGCTGGGCCGAGGTGACCGAGCAGCGCGAGGACGAGGTGCGCGACGAGGTGCTGCGCTTCGCGTGCGACCAGATCGCGCGCGGACGCGTCACCGTGTCGCGGGCTCGGGGCATCTGAGAGGGCCGCCGGAGAACGGACGCGCACCCGCGGTCGATTGCCTCGCCGCGCCCGAGAAATCGGGGCGCCGGGGCTCTTGACCGGAGCACCTCGACGGGCCGAAACCACGGCCCGCGCGCCCCATCGAGAAGGGGCCGCGACGACCGACGCGACGGGGTGCCGTTCCACGCGGGAGCGTGGGCTTCACCGGACCCGGCGCTCACTCAGGAGAAGATGAAGATGAACGTCCGCGCCTCTGGTCTCGTCGCCCTCGCCCTCGCGGCGGCCTGCTCGTCCTCGACGCCGCCGCCCCCGCCGCCCCCGCCGCCGCCCGCGCCCACGGGCGGAGAGACGACCGAGGCGACCCCGCCGACGCCGCCGCCCCCGCCCGCGATGGCGAAGGTGCGCGTGATCCACGCGGCGCCCATCGCCGAGCCCAACGTCGACGTGTACGCCGACGGCGCCGCCACCCCGGCCATCGAGGGCCTCGCCTTCAAGGCCGTGCGCGGCTACATGGACCTCCCGGTGGGAGAGCACACCGTCGCCCTGCGCCCCGCGGGCAACCACGACGGCGACCCTCTCGTGTCGGCCACCACGCCCTCGCTCGAGCAGGATCACTTCTACACCGTGATCGCGCACGGCGTGCCGGGCGGTCAGCCCGCGCTCGCGATCACCGCGTCGGGCGACGACACCACCGAGCCCCCCGAGGGCCAGGCGCGCGTGCGCTTCTTCCACGCGCTCGTGGGCGTGAACGCGGTCGACGTGTGCGTGGCCGGCGCGACGGCGCGCGCGGCGGCGACCCCGGTGTTCGCGAACGTGGGCTACGGCGCGTGGGGCGACTACGCCAACGTGCCCGGCGGCAACGCGGTGAACCTCCAGGTGCGCGCGCAGAACGCCCGCCCCTGCACCGGCGCGGTCATCGGGACGGTCTCGGTCACGCCGCCCGCGGGCGCGCGCGCCACGGCCGTCGCGGTGGGCAACACCACGGCGACCCCCGCGGTGGCGCCCGAGCTGCTCGTGTGCACCGACACCGCCGAGTCGAGCTGCTCGCCCACCGCGATCACGCTCGCCCGCCGCGGCCGCCGCTGACGCGCGCGGAGATGGAGGGGGGCCGCGGAGCGCGTCGACGGCCGCGCGGCCCTCTCCGCGCTCCCGCGACGCTCGTACGGGCGTCGTCCGTCGAACCGCACCCACCGCGCCGCCGTCGCGGCGCGTCCTCGGCGGGTACGTTCGCGCCCTGCGACCGTTCAATCCGGGATCTGGTTGAAGACGTTGCCGCTCGTGTCGGTGTTGCTCCCGAGCAGCGCGCGGAAGAAGTTCACCCGGCGCGTCTCGCGCACGCGGTTGTTCGCGATGGTCCCTTCGACCAGCTCGTAGCCCAGCAGCGCGAAGGTGCGGCCGCGCCAGAAGATCGGGCGCGCGTTGCCGTACCAGTCCGCGCACGAGGCGACGCAGTGGTCGTCCACCGCGGGCTCCGTCCCCGAGCGCAGCGAACCCAGCTCGCGGAACTGCAGGTTGTTCACCCCGAGGAACAACACCGCGCTCGACACCGACCGGAGCTGTTGCCACCCGCCCGAGTCGTTCCCGTTGGTGATGGGCAGGCCCAGCGTGCCCTGACGGTCTCCGCTCGGAAGGAAGAAGAACCCGTGCGAGCGCGTCTCTCCCTGTGAAGCCCCGCGCGCCGTGTGGTGGCCCATGACAGTCGGCGTCTCGTCGAGGGCCACCGCGCTGAAGGTGAGCCCGCCGCTCTCGTTGCCCACCACCAGCGCGTCGCGGCCCAGCGGTTCGAGCCGCTCCACCGAGTGCGAGATCTCGACGCGGTGCGTGCGGTCGCGCGCGATGTCGAAGACCCACACCTGGTTCGAGCCCGCGTTGGCGCCGCCGCCGCGCCAACCCCCGCCCACGCCGTAGAGCAGGTGGTCGCCCACGAAGCGGTTCTGCATCGCGTAGGCGTTGCCCTCAGGGCGCGGCAATCCCCGGTACGCGCTCGCCGCCATCGTCGGCACCTCGGTGTTGAAGCGCGACACCGGCACCCGCAAGAAGCCCACGTCTCCGCTCTGCACCTCGGAGCCCCACATCCCCTCGCCCGCGCCCTGGGCGCGCACCAGCACGCGGAGCGTCCCTCCGCTCTCGTCGAAGCTGAACTGGTCGAGGGGGTTGCCCCGCGCGCGCACCGCGCCGACGCCGCTGCAATCGAGCGGCAGCCGGTACAGCACCGCGGGTGGAGGCGTGGTGTCCTGCTGCGGGCGGTGGTGGCCGTAGACGCGTTGGGGTTGTCCGTTGACCCAGAGGTAGACCGCGGAGCCCGAGACGTAGAAGTTCCGCCCGTCGGGACCGACCACGCCCACCGCGCGGCACGCGAACTGGCGCTGCGAGAGGTCGCACGAGAGCACGGTGTGGATGACCGGGTTCCACCCCACGGGCTGCACCGGGCGGTAGAGCTGGTCGTAGTTCATCACGGTCTCCCACTCGGCGTCGGGGCGGCGGCGCAGGGCGGGGAGGTTGAGCTCGTCGCCGGTCATGCGCAGCGGCACCGGCGTGTACATCACGAGGTGGTGACCCACGAGGCGGCTCGCGTAGTTGCGCGCGGAGTAGTAGTCGCTCGACCGCACGAAGAGCGTGTCTCGCCAGCGGATCGCGCCCTCGGCGTCGATGTCGAAGAGGCCGACCTCGGTCGCGTGGGCGGCGTAGCTGTAGCCAATGACCACGATGGTGTCGCCGTCGACGAGCATCTCGTCGTACCAGCCGCCGGGGGCGCGGCCGCGGCCGTAGGCGTCGACCATCGAGAGCGGGCGGAGGCCGTCGTCGCCGAGGCGCACGGAGAAGAGACGTCCGCGGCGGAGGATCACGAGGTGCTCGCCGTGGGTCTTGACGATGTCTCCCACGTCGACGCCCTCGACCTGGTTGTTGGTGATGCTGTCGTCGCCGTTGCGCGCCGCGGGGCCCTGCCCGGGAGCGCTCGCGGCGGACTCACGTGCACGCGCCGCGGCGGGAGCCGGAGCGGGCGCCGCTTGCGGAAGCGGCGCAGCGGCCGTGGTGGGCGCGGCCATGCCGATGGTGCCCTCGCCGGTGCCTCCGCCGCTGCAGCCAGTGCCAGAGGAGCCGAGGCCAGCGCCTCCGAAGGAGCTGCCGCGGCGCGGAGAGGGGCGCTCGCGAGCGCGCATCCATGTGCGGAGGGCGTCGACGGAGCCGAAGGCCACGAGCCGGTCGCGGGGCGCGTTGAGGTCGCCCGCGTCGGGCGCGTTCGCGGTGGCATCCGCGGGCGTCGCGTGCGGCACGTCGGTGGAGACGCGCGGGCGGGGCTGCGGGTGGTTGCGCTGGCAGCCGAGCGCGAGGGCGCCGGCGCCGACCAGGAGCGAGAGGGCGGTCTTGTTCATGGCGGGAGTAGACAACGGACGGCCGAGGAAGTTGGGCGGTTTCGCCCGGGGGAGAGATCCGTCGTCGTGATGCCCGCTCAGCCGCGAGGAGCGCCTCGGCGCGCGAGGACCTGGGCCTGCACCTCCGCGGGGAGCGTCGCGATGTACTCCTCCGACAACGCGCGCAGCGCCTCGTCAGGGAGCGCCAGCACACGCTGCTCCGCCGGGAGCGCCCGCGCGACCTCCTCTGGCGCGAGCCCCGCCAACCGCTCCTCCGGCGCGAGCCCCGCCAACCGCTCCTCGGGCGAGAGCGTCTGCGCGAGCTCCTCGTGCGACAAGCCCGCGAGCCGTCGCCCGATCGGCATGTTCGCCAGCAGCCGCTCCATCCAGTCGTCGTAGCCCTCGAGCGCCGGTGATGCCTTGCCCATCTCACGCACCTCGCTCGTATTCTGCCCCACCCAGCGGGCCGCCTCTACCGACAGCGCCGCCCGACGGCCCGCGAAGAAGCCCATCAGCTCGTCGTGCTCGCGCTCGGCGGCGCGGCTCAGATCGATCAGCACCACGTCGCAGAACATCCCCGCGGCGCGGTGGTAGCCGTCCTCCGAGAGCGTCAGCGCGAGCCGCATCTGCTCGACCTCGCGCGAGAGCGTCGGGCTCAGCGTCGGCACCACCAACGCGAGCGTGAGGTCCGTCGGCTCCGCGCGTCGTCGCTCCGGAGATCCCCCCGCGCCCGGACACGCCGAGTCGGCATCGTCCATCACGACCGCAGGCCCCGACCGCCCAACCCATGCGCCTGGACCGCCCAACGCCTGGGCCCCGACCGCCCTACCGCTGGGCCCCTGGGGCCCTGACCATGGGCCCCGACCGCCCTGCCCCTGGGCCCTTCGCGCCCTTCGACGTCGAATTCGCGGACAAGACCCCCCGCTCGTTCTGAGTACCCGTGAGCACCGTGCGGCCCCGAGGGTCGGGCGCCGGTCGGCGCTCAGGAGGATTCCGCCATGACTCGCAAGACCGCCGCCGACACCGCGCCCGTGACCAGCCCTATCGTCGAGAGCGATCCCTTCGTCGTCGTCGAGCAGCACATCGACGCCATCGACCAGGCCACCTCGGGCCTTCAGCCCCTGAACGCCGAGAAGCGCTCCACGACGGGCCGCACCGTGCTCACCGTCGTCGCGCCGACGCGTGTGCTGTGTGGTCTGCTCACCGCCGCCCCGAGCGACCCCGCGAAGGTCCCGCGCTGGAAGCGCTTCGTCGGCGCCTTCGACCTCATCGGCGCGCACGACGGCGGCGACGACCCCGACCGCTTCGAGCCCGAGCGCATCACCGCGCGCATCGACCGCGTCGAGCGCGCGACCTTCCTCGCCGAGAAGCTCGAGCGCGCGGCGCGACGGCTCCGCGACGACGCGCTGCGCACCTCGGAGTCGCTCACGCAGCCCGTGACGCTCGCGCTCGACCTCGCGCGCACCCTCGCCCGCGGAGAGTTCGCCGACGAGCTCGTCCCCGTCACCGATGCGCTGGCGGCGCTCACCTACAAGGCCCGCCGCGCGAAGAAGACCGCCGCGCAAGCCCAGCCCGAGCCCGACTCCGGCGCGGAGTGACCGTTAGAGCATGTTTATGCCGAAACCCGACGGATCGCGAAGAGACACGAGTCGGGCAAGGAACGGCGCCGAAGCAATACCGTGGGTATTGCGAGGTGACGTGACGCCGACCGACGACGTGGATCTGAAGCGAGGCGTCGGGAATTCGGCGTAAACACGCTCTTACCCCTCCGGCAGCATCTCCCGCAGCGCCGCGGCGTCTCCACGCAGCCGCCCGATCGCGCCGCACTCCACGCACACGTCGCAGTGGATGACGCCCCCGGTGTTGAACACCTTCTTCAGCGTCGACGACCGCTCCAGCCGGATCGCCGCGCCCTCGATCGTCGCCGCCTCCACGCGCGTCGACCCGCACGCCTCACACTTCGCGCTCATCGTCGTCACCTCCGCGCGCGACGGTACGCCCTCCCTCACCCGTTCAACAACCGCACCGCGACCAGCGCCTTGATGGCGATCCCGATGAGGCTCTCGCCCGCGATGATCCCCGAGCTCACCGGCACGGTGTAGGTCTCGACCACCTTCGGCTTCGCCTTCTCCAGCACCAGCGCGATCGCCGCGCCGATGAACATCGACAGCGTGTTCGAGAAGGGCATCGTGAACGCCAGCCCGAAGCCCACCGCGCTCGGGAACCACTGCCTCGCCTTCGCGGGCAGCGCGCGGTCGACCAGCACCATCACCACGCCCAGCGACGCGCCCAGCGCGATCAGCAGGCGCGCGCTCGGCGGCAGGCGGTCGACGCCGCGCGAGAGCATGTCGGCCACGTTGAACCAGGTGATCGCGCCCGGCGCGGGCAGAGCGGGCGTCCCGATGACCGTGTGGTTCGGGACCATGATGCGGAAGGCGGTCACGACGAAGGCGCTCCCCGCGAGCACGCCGAAGAACTGCGCGAAGAACTGCTGCCGCGGACGCGCCCCGAGGAGGTAGCCCGACTTCAGGTCCGTGAGCATGTCGGCGGCGTGGATCGCCACGCCCGCGCTCATCGAGGCCGACATGAGGTTCGTCGTGATCGAGCCAGGCGCGACCACGCCGTACACGAGCTGGGTGATCTTTCCGAGGGCGCCCGTGGGGGTGGTGTCGGTCTCTCCCGTGGCGCGGCTCGCGACGATCGCGATGAAGAAGCTCAGCGCGACGCACATCACCGACATCCACCAGGTCATCCCGAAGAAGACCCACGCGAGGAACACAACGATCGGCGTGAAGGCCGCCATGCCCCCGACGAACCAGCTCATCGGCACCTCCACCTCGGAGAGCGGGTCGTCAGCGGTCGCGGCCTTCGGGTTGAACATCCGACCGATGGAGGCGAACGCTCGCGCGACCTGCCTCCACGAGAAGGCGAACGAGAGAAGGCCCGACGTGAGGAGGAGCGACGAGCCGAACCAGACCGTCCACCCGACGATGGACTTGTATTTCACTTCGGCGATCGCGCCGATGCCGTGGCCGTAGGGCGCGAGCGCGAAGAAGTTGATCGTCGCGCCGAGCATCATGCTCCACGCCGCGCGCCAGCCCATGATCCCGCCCGCGGCGAGGAGGAGGAGCGAGGTGTCGAAGGAGACCGTCCACTTCTTCAGCGCGACGCCGTGGATCGCGCCGGGGATGTGCAGCTCGTCGGGGATCTTCGGGTACCACGCGAGCCACGACGCCTTCGCTTCGCGAAGCCACGTCCACAGGGCGCCGATGCCGATGGACCACAGGAGCGCCCGCCCCGCGCGGTGCCCCACGCTCGGGCCCTCGGCGTCGATCGCGGGCGTGCGGTACATCACCGCGACGTCGCCGCGCTCCCTCGCGCGGGCCTCTTCGCGGCGGCGGTCCATCGCGTCGGCCTCCTCGGGGTGAAGGCCCCGGAGCGTCTCGGCGGCGGCGATGCCCGAGGGGAACTTCAGCCCCTCTTGATTGATCATCTGCCGCTTCATCGGGATCGCCATGAAGACGCCCATCATCGCGATGGCGGTGATCCAGAAGAAGATCGTCCAGCCCGAGATGGTCGCGTGCGTCGCCATCATCAGCGCGGGGATCGCGGCGGCGGTGCCTCCGCCCGTCATGTAGCCCGCGGCCGAGGCCACCGACTGCATCGCGTTGTTCTCCAGCATCCCGAACTCGGTCTTCGCGAGGCGGAGCTTCTTCAGCACCCCGAAGATCACGTACGCGAGGATCCCCGCCGTGATCGTCACGCCGAAGCTCCATCCCGTCTTCAGCGCGATGTAGAGGTTCGACAGCGACATCACGCCGCCGAGGAGCATCCCGGCCACGACCGCGCGCAGGGTGAGCTGCGGCACCTCGGGGCCCTGGTAGACCTCGCGGAGCCATCGCCGCTCGCGCTCCTCGGGGGAGTCGTTCTCGGGGTCGTGAGCGTCCAAGGGCGCGTCGGTAACGGCGGTCATGGGCCAACGTCTCTGCCAGAACGCGCGGCGCGCGTCACCGCGTTGACAGCGACCCCGCCGCGCCCTGACGCTCCGCCCCCGTCGCAGGAGTACACGCCCCGATGAGCCTCACGTTCTACTACGCGCCGATGTCGTCCTCGACCCGCGTCCACTGGGCGCTCGAGGAGCTGGGACTGCCCTACGAGAAGGTCTGCGTCGACCTCGCCGCGGGCGAGCAGCGCGCGCCCGAGTTCCTCAAGCTCAACCCGCACGGCAAGGTGCCCGTGCTCGTGGTCGACGGCGCGCCGATGTTCGAGTCGCTCGCGATCCTCCTCTTCCTCGGTGAGCGCTTCGGCGTCGCGCGCAACCTCTGGTTCGCGCACGACCACCCGCACTACCCCGAGGCCCTCTCGTGGACCGTCTGGGGCTCGGTGACCTTCTCCGCGCACGTCTTCCGCTGGCTCCTCGCCGCGGGCGAGCGCGTGCCGCCCGAGCAGCGCAACAGCGCCATCGCCGAGGCCACCAGGCGCGACCTCGCCGCCGACCTCACCGCCCTGGAGCGACACCTCGCCGACCGCGAGTACCTCTTCGAGCAGCGCTTCACGCTGGCCGACCTCGCCATCGCGGCCTTCTTCCCCTTCGCGCTCTCGTCGGGCGCCGTCGACCTCGCGGACTTTCCCAAGGTCGCCGCGTGGGTGTCGCGCTGCACCTCGCGGCCCGACATGGCCCTCGCGATCCAGGGCTGATCGCGCCCCCTCAGGCTCCGACAGACTCCCTCAACGCCACCAGCGCCGCGGTGAGCGTGGGCGCGTCGACGGGCTTGCACAGGTGCCGGTCGAAGCCCGCCTCCAGCGCGCGGCGCTGATCCTCCCCTTGCGCGTAGGCCGTGACCGCGATCGCCGGGGTCGCGCCGCCCTCCGCCGTCGGGAGCGCGCGCACGCGGCGGATCAACGCGTAGCCGTCGCCGCCGGGCATCCCGATGTCTGAGACCAGCACGTCGGGCCGCTCGCGCACCAGCGCGTCGAAGCCCTGCGCCGCGTCGCACGCCGTCGTCACCTGCGCGCCCGCGCCCTGGAGCACCAGCTCCATCAGCTCGCGCGTGTCGGGCTCGTCGTCGACCACCAGCACGCGCAGGCCGTCGAGCTCCGCGGGGCACTCGACGGGCCGCGGTGACGGGGGCGCGGGCGTGGGCGACGCGGTGGGGTCGATGGAGGACCTGCGCAGCGAGGCCACGGGCACGCGCACGGTGAAGGTCGCGCCCTTGCCGGCGCCGTCGCTGTGGGCCTCGACGCGCCCGCCGTGGAGCTCGACCAGGTGCTTCACGATCGCGAGCCCGAGGCCGAGGCCGCCGTGGCTGCGGGTGATCGACGCGTCGGCCTGGCGGAAGGGCTCGAAGACGTGCGGGAGGAACCGGGGGTCGATGCCCTGCCCGTCGTCGGCGACGGTGACCTCGACGCTGGAGTCGACGCGGCGCACGCGGAGCTGCACGCGCCCGCCGCGGGGCGTGAACTTCACGGCGTTCGAGAGGAGGTTCCACACCACCTGCTGGAGCCTCGCGGCGTCGCCGTAGACCGCGCCCGCGTCGGGGTCGAGCACCGCCGAGAGGCGCACCCCCCG
Organism: Polyangiales bacterium; assembly: GCA_041389825.1. Taxonomy (GTDB): domain Bacteria; phylum Myxococcota_A; class Polyangia; order Polyangiales; genus JAEYZO01. The sequence continues at coordinate 91,082 of JAWKRC010000006.1, forward strand.
CGCGTCGGCGGCCTGGCGCACGACGTCGAGCGCGGCGTCGGCCACCGAGGACAGGTCGACGGGCGCCACGTCGAGGCGGAGCTTGCCGGTGATGATCCGCGAGACGTCGAGGATGTCTTCGACGAGCTGGGCCTGCACCCGCGCGTTGCGCTCGATGGTCTCGAGCGCGCGCTCGCGCTTGTCGGGGCCGAGCGCGCCCGAGCGGAGCATCCGCGCCCACCCGAGGATCGCGTTGAGCGGCGTGCGCAGCTCGTGGCTCGCGATGGAGAGGAATTCGTCCTTGGCGCGGTTGGCCTCTTCGGCGCGGCGGCGCTCGCGCTGCGTCGCCTCGAGGAGGCGGCTCGCGTCGAAGGCCACGGCGAGACGTCGCCCGAGCTCCGCGGCGAGGCGCAGGTCTCCGTCGCCGAGGCGCCGCGCGCTCTCGCTCACGCCGAAGGTCAGCGCGCCCAGCACCTGCCCGTTCACCGTGAGCGGGACCGTGAGCGCCGAGCGCGTGCCGACCTCGTCGAGCATCGCGAGGTGCTCGGCGTCGTGGGCGGCCGACACCCTGGCCTCGCGGGGCACCACGGCGAGGAGCTCGGGGCGCCCGGTGCGCACCACCGCGGCGGGCCCGTGCGTGGCGCTCGCGCTCAGCCCGCGGCGGCCCACGGCCTCGCGCAGGAGGGCCTCCTTGCCGGGGTCGACGTGGCGCACGGCCACCATGCGCGGGGCGCTGCCCTCCTCGCGGAGGAAGAGCGCGCAGCTGTCGGCCGCGGCGGGCACCACCACCTGGAGGAAGCGGGCCACCATCGCGTCGGGGTCGAGGGCGGTGTCGAGCGCGGCGCCCGCGTCGACCATCAGCCGCAGCTCGGCGGCGAGGGCGGTGAGCCGCTCGCCCGCGCGCACCCGCTCGGTGATGTCGAGCACGGTGCCCACGAAGCGCCGCGCGGTGCCGCCGTCGAAGAGCGACCTGCCCCGCGCGGAGATCCACCGCTCGACGCCGTCGGAGAGGCCCACGGTGCGGTACTCGATGTCGTACCCGCCGCCGCCGCGGGGGTCGAAGGAGGCCTGCACCGCGGCGTCGACGCGCGCGCGGTCGTCGGGGTGCAGCCCCGAGAGGAACACCGGGTAGTCGACCGGGGCGTCGGGCGCGAGGCCGAAGAGCTCGCGCGTGCGGGTGTCCCACTGGAGCTGCCCGGTGGGAGGTTCGTAGTCCCAGATGCCGACGCCCGAGGCCTCGGTGGCGAGGCGCAGCCGCTGCTCGCTGCGCGAGAGGGCCTCTTCGAGACGTCTCCGCTCGCTCACGTCGATGGCCAGGGTCACGACGGCGGTGACCTCGCCCGTCGCGCCCCGCACCGGCTGGAAGGTGAAGAGGAAATGCGTGTCTACGAGCTGCCCGTCGCCCGCGCGGTCGAGGGAGACCTTGAGCTCCTCGGCCACCACGGCCCGCCCGTCGCGGTAGACCCCGTCGAGCATCGCGAACATCGGCGCGTCGTCGGGCAGCTCCGAGAACACCTCGCGAAAGGCCCGACCCACCAGCCCCGTGCGCCCCACCATCTGCTCGTACGCGGGGTTCGCGAGGGCGTAGACCCTCCCCTCGCCCTCGACCACGCTCACGGGGAAGGGCGCCCGCATCAAGAGCTCGTACTCGGCCTTCGAGGCGGTCACGCGCCGCGCCCTCCCCCCCGCGGCCCGCTCGCCCACGTCGTCATCGGCGTTTCTTCCACGGCTTCTCGACGGCAGGGAGGAGCGCCGTTCGTGGCCCCTCGGGTCGTCTCTCCCGCTTCGATGCACGATCGCGGGATCGTTCCCGTCGAAGAGCGCGGGCGGGCCCAGAACGCCGCGCGGGCGCGTCGGGGCGTGCGTCGCTGCGGGGGCCGTGAGCGTCTTCGGGGCTCAACCCCGATCGTGACGCGCGACCCCTGTGGTCCCCCCCGGAACCAGCGGCGCACCCAAGAGGACTCGAACCTCTAACCTCCAGATCCGTAGTCTGATGCTCTATCCAATTGAGCTATGGGTGCCTTGGAGGGAGCGCGTTTCTAGGCGAGCACCGCGGGGGGTGTCAAGCGACTTCGTGACGATTCTTCTCACCCTCACGCCTGCTCCTCGCGCGCGTCGCGCTTGCCCGAGGGGCGGGTGATCCGTGAGAGTGCCACGGGTGAAATCCTGCCCGGTGTGCAAGGCCAGCTACCCTGGCCGCCCTCCGCGCTGTCCCGTCGACGGCTCGCCCCTCACCGATGACGGCTCCGACCTCCTCGGCGGTCGCGTGGTCGCGGGTCGCTACCGCCTCATCGAGCGCTCGGGCACCGGCCCCACCGCCGACGTGTACCGCGCCCTCGACGTGCGCACCGGCGCCGTCGTCGCCGCGCGCGTGCCCATCAGCGCCGCGTCGAAGCGCCCCTCGGCGCGGCAGCGCTTCGCCGACCAGGTGCGCGCGTTCCGCAAGGCCTTCCCCCACGACATGCTCGTGCCCGTGCTCGACGTCGCCGAGAACGCCGTCGCGGGCCAGAGCGTGGTGGTCACCGAGTTCCTCAACGCCCCCGCGCTCCCGCAGGTGCTCGCCTCGGGCCCGGTGCCCCTCGTCGACGCCCTCGCCGCCGCCGAGCAGATCGCCGGGCTCCTCCAGCACCTGCACGCCCGCGACGTGCTCGCGCGCGACCTCCGCGCCGGGGCCGTGTTCCTCCCCACCGCCAACGGCCACGGCGCGCACGTGCGCGTCTCCATCGACGCCCTCGCCCTCGGCCCCACCTGCCCGCCCGACCCCATCCCCGCGGCCGACTCCACCGAGGGCCTCCACGTCGGCTACCTCTCCCCCGAGCGCATCCGCGGCGAGGGCGGCGCCGCCCCCTCGGACCTCTACGCCTTCGGCGCGCTCCTCTTCGAGCTCGTCACCGGCCGCGCCGCCTTCGCCGGCACGCCCTCCGAGGTCGTGCGTCAGCACCTCGACGCCCCGCCGCCCGTGCTGCGTCAGGTCAGCCCCTCGATGCCCTCGTCGCTCGAGCGCCTCATCCCGCGCGCCTCGCCAAGGTCGCCCGCTTCCGCCCGTCGCCCGCCGACGTCGCCTCCGAGCTGCGCGAGCGCGCCTCGCTGCGAGGCTGACGGTACCGCGCGCGGCGCTGTAGTCTCCCGCGCTCCATGCCCAAACCCCTCGCCTCGCGCCTCGCCTCGGTGGCCCCCTCGGCCACCCTCGCCATCAACGCCCGCGCCCACGGGCTCCGCGCCCGCGGCATCGACGTGATCTCCTTCGGCATGCGGCGAGCCGACTTCAACACCCCGACCAACGTGTGCGGTAAACCCAAGCGCGCCATCGACGAGGGCCGCACCCGCTACACCCCCGTCGCGGGCGTCAACGAGCTGCGTGACGCCATCGCCGAGCGCTCGGCGCGCGAGCGGGGCGTACCGTGCGCGCCGGGGCAACGTGGTGGTGACCGTGGGCGCCAAGGGCGCGCTCTTCAACCTCGCCCTCGCGCTCTTCGAGCCCGGCAACGAGGTGGTGATCCCCGCGCCCTACTGGGTGAGCTACCCCGAGCAGGTGCGCATCGTGGGCGCGACGCCCGTGCGTCGGCTCGACCCTCGACGACGGCTGGAGGCTCAGCCCCGAGGCCCTCGCCTCTTGCCCACTCACGCCGCACCAAGGCCGTGGTGCTGTGCTCCCGAGCAACCCCACGGGCGCGGCCTACTGCCCGCGCGCAGCTCCGCGCGCTCGCCGACGTGCTGGTGAAGCACGACTGCTGGGTGGTGCTCGACGAGATCTACGGCGCGCTCGTCTACGACGGCTTCGACCAGGCCTCGATGCTCGCCGTCGCGCCGGAGCTCGCCGACCGCGCGGTGGTCATCGACGGCGTGAGCAAGACCTACGCGATGACCGGCTGGCGCGTGGGCTGGAGCGTCGCCCCCGTCCCGCTCGCTCTCGAAGGCCATGGAGATGATCCGGTCGCAGGGCGCGACGAGCACCGCGACCATGGCCCAGTGGGCGGCGCTCGAGGCGCTTCGCTCGCCGCCCTGGGCTCGACCGGGTCACGCCCTCTTCGAGCTGCGCCGCGACCGGCTCGTCCACGGCCTGCGCGAAGCCGGGCGTGCGCGTCGCGACGCCCGAGGGGCCTTCTACGCCTTCGCCGAGGTGGAAGGGCTGGATCGAGCCGGCGCACCCCCGCGGGCGCGACCCTCGACGACGACCTCGCCGTCGCCGCGTGGCTCCTCGACGCCGCGGGCGTCGCCGTGGTCTGGGCTCGGCCTTCCGGCGCCCCTGGGCACATACCTGCGCCTCTCGTACGCCGTCGGCGTCGAGAGCATCGACAAGAGCCCTCCTCGCGCATCGCGCCGCCGCGGTGGCCTCCCTCCAGATGACCCGCGGCCCGACCGCGCTCGCGCTCGCCCTCGCGCTCGCCGCGTCTTCGGCGCTCGCCCGCCCCGCGCCGTCGTCGCCCGCGCCCGCCGCGACGCACGACGTCACTGTCGCGACACCCGAGTCGCCCTACGCGCCCTACCGCGTCGACCCCGCGGCCCTCGCCCGCGCCGGCGCGGTGCGGGGCCGGGTCACTTGGTCGGGCCCGCGCCCCGCGCTCCCCGCCACGACCGTGCCCGCGTCGGGCAACCCCGACCACTGCGGCGCCGAGCAGCCGTGGCCCGCGCTCGACCTCGGCCCCGACGGCGGCGTGCGCTGGTCGGTGCTCGCCCTCCGCAGCGTGACCGCGGGCGCGGCGCCGTCGACGGAGCCCGCGACGATCGACCAGCAGCACTGCCGCTACGACCCGCACGTGCTCGCGGTGGCGGTGGGGACCGAGCTGCGCTTCACCAACAGCGACCCGGGCCTGCTGCACAACGTGCACGCGTATTACGGCTACGACGGCGACGACAACTGGTTCAACGCCGCGTCGCCGCACGGGCTCACCATCGCGCGCAGGGCGCAGCGGGTGGGGGTCGCGCGGCTCATCTGCGACGCGGGGCACACGTGGATGGCGGCCTACGTGCACACCTTCGCGCACCCGTATTTCGCGGTGACCGACGCCGAGGGTCGCTACCAGATCGGGCGGGTCCCCCCCGGGCGCTACGCGCTCACCTTCTGGCACGAGGGCTGGACGGAGCTGCGCCGCGAGCAGAACCGCCCGGTGTACGGCCCCGCGGTGGAGGCCGAGGCCGCCGTCACCGTCGCCCCCGACGGCGCCGCCACCGTCGACTGGTCGCTCTCTCCGACGGGCGCGTCGCCGCGTCAGTGAGCGGCGCGGAGCATCCCGCGCAGGAGCTGGTAGCCGACGCGGAGCTGGAGGTCTCGCAGGTCGCTCCCGGGCACGGGCGGCGGCGCGCTGTCTCCGCCCTCGAGGTTGGGCAGGTGTCGCTCGAGGTCGCGCTCGCGCTCGGGCGCGTCGGCGCTGCCCTCGGCGGGCTCGTCGGGGAGGTCTACCTGCTGCACCACGATGTCGGGCGCGATGCCCCTCGCCTGGATGCTCCGCCCCGAGGGGGTGAAGTACCGCGCGATGGTGAGCTTGAGCGCGCCGCCGTCGGGCAGGTCGATCACGGTCTGCACCGAGCCCTTGCCGAAGGTGCGCGTGCCCACGACCGTCGCGCGGTGGTGGTCTTGCAGCGCGCCCGCGAGGATCTCGGCGGCGCTCGCGGTGTACTCGTTCACGATCACCACCATGGGCACCTCGGGGCGCGTGCCCGAGGCGCGGGCGCGGGCTTCGTCCTGGGCGCGGCCGTCGCGGCCGCGGGTGGTGACGATCACGCCCTCGCGCAGGAAGAGGTCGGCGATGTAGACGGCCTCGTCGAGCAGGCCGCCGGGGTCGTTGCGCAGGTCGAGCACCACGCCGCGCACGCGGCCGCCGGCTTCGCGGTCGAGGCGGTCGAGGGCGCGCTGCATCTCCTCGCTGGAGCGCTCTTGAAAGCTCTTGAGGTTCACGTACCCGACGCCCTCGGGCAGGAGCCTCGCCTCGACGCTCTCGACGCGCACCACCTCGCGCACGAGCTCCAACCGCAGCGGCTCGCGCTGGTTGCGACGTCGGATCTCGACGCGCACGCGGGTGCCCGGCGCGCCGCGCATCCGACGCACGGCGGCGTCGACGTCCATGCCGCGCGCGTCGTGGCCCTCGATGGAGGTGATCTCGTCGCCGGCGCGCACGCCGGCCCTCGCCGCGGGGCTCCCTGGGATGGGCGCGATCACCGTGAGCCACTCGCCGCGCGCGTCGATCTCGACGCCCACGCCGCCGAACTGGCCCGTGGTGTCGCTCTCGAGCAGCGTGTACTCCTCGGGGTTGAGGTACGCGCTGTGCGGGTCGAGCGTGTCGACCATGCCCCGGATCGCGCCGTCGACGAGCCGGTCTTGATCGACCGGGTCGACGTAGCTGTTCTCGATGTGCGCGAGCACCTGCGCCAGCACGCCCAGCCGTCGGTAGGGGGACTGCCTCTGGGGCACCGCCGTCGCCGCGCGGTCCACCGCGACGCCCGCGCCGAAGGCCGCGCACAGGGCCGCGGTGGAGGCGAGCGCGCGCAGCGTGAGCCGTCGTCGCGGGGCCTTCATCGCGCGCGACTCTAGTACAGCCCATGACGCGCGGGCGCGGTCACTTGACGTCGGGGTGAGGTTTGAGAGACTCCGCCGCCGTTTTTCCCGTCACTGTCTCTTCTCAGTGAGGCGACGAGAGCGCCTCGGAGGGTTTCATGAAGCGCCTGACTTGTATCGGGCTGGTGCTCGCCGGCGGCCTCGCCGTCGGCTGTGGCTCCGACCCCACCAGCACCCCCACCACCGACGCCGGCACCGACACGGGCTCGAACCCGATGGACGTGGGCTCGAACCCCGACACGGGCTCGACCCCCGACGTTGCCTCGAACCCTGACACCGGCACCCAGACCGACACGGGCACGCAGACCGACGCGCGCACCGACGGCGGCGCGGGCGCCATGTGCGGCACCCTCCCGGTGACGAACCTCAACACCGCCGGCACGCGCATGGGCGACACCACCCGCGTCACCGGCGACACCACCGAGGCGTGGACCGCGCAGAACCCCGGCGGGATGGTGCGCACCAGCTCTCCCATCAACCCCCCGTCGGGCAACGCCACCTGCGTGCGCAGCCGCGGCCAGGTCGTCTACGCGTACACCACGGGCTCGATGCCCGCGGCGCTGCGCATCTCGACCACCAACGACGGCACCCCGCGCAGCTTCGACACCGTGCTCTGGGTGACCTCGGGCTGCCGCACCACCCTCACCTCGGCCGTCTGCAACGACGACGACCCCGCGTTCGCCGCCTCGGCCGACCGCCGCGTCTCGTCGTCGGTCATCACCGAGGTGCTCGCGGCCAACACCACCATCTACATCGTGCTCGGCGGCTTCTACCCGCCCTCCACCGGCAGCGTCACCCGTCGACCACGGCGCCTGCGCGCTCACCGTGCAGGAAACTCCGCCCGTGGCCATGGGCGGCGCGTGCCGCGTCGACGGCCAGTCGATGCGCTGCGACACCAACCTCGACTGCGTGGGCACCGACCCGGCGCCGACATGGGCACCTGCCAGGCGCGCGGCGCCGTCGCGGGCTCGCGCTGCCGCGCATTCGCCCCCGAGTGCGACTCGGGCCTCGCGTGCTCCACCGGCGGCTTCTGCCAGCGCACCGTCGCCGCGGGGATGCCCTGCGACGCCTTCAGCACCTGCGAGACCGGCTCGACCTGCATCGGCGCGTCGTTCGGCGCGATCCGCGGCACCTGCGTGGCCGTGGGCACCGCCGTCGGCGCGGCCTGCCGCCCCGTGGGCGCCACGGGCGGCCGCTGCAACGCCCCGCTCCTCTGCAACGGCGACATCGACAGCACCATCGCGAGCCCGACCTGCCTCGAGGCCGCGACCCTCGACGGGCCGTGCGACATCCGCCGCACCCAGTGCCCCACGGGCTCGTCGTGCGTGACCCTCAACGGCAACGCCTTCATCGGCACCTGCCGCGCCGACGGCACCGTGGCCCGCGCCAACTGCCGCGCGACCGCGCCCCGCTGCGACGGGACGCTCCAGTGCCTCGTGCCGGGTGACACCGGCACCGCGCGCTGCATCAACGTGGCGACCGTGGGCGGCGCCTGCGACTCGAACACCGACTGCCCCGACATGGCGACCTGCTACCTGTCGGACCTCAACAACCGCACCGCGGGCGTCTGCGGCGCCGACGGCGGCCGCGGCGGCGCGTGCCGCGCGACGGCCCCCGCCTGCGACTCGATGCTCACCTGCAGCAACCCCGACGGCAACGGCCTCTGCCAGACCGTGGCGACCATGGGCATGCCCTGCAGCCGCCCCGGCACCACCTGCGCCGACGGCCTCTCGTGCGTGCTCGCCATGGGCAGCCAGACCAACGGCACCTGCCAGCCCGACGGCTCCGTCGCGGGCGCGGCCTGCCGCGACGGCGACATGCCCTGCGCCGCGGGCCTGACCTGCTCGGGCACCACGCTCTCGGGCGGCGTCTGCCAGCGCGCCGCGGCCGCCGGCGCCGCGTGCGACCCGCTCAACACCACCACCCGCTGCCCCGACGGGCAGGTGTGCCGCGCGACGGCCTTCAACGCCGGCACCTGCGCGGCCCCGACCCGCATGGAGACGGAGCCCAACGACTCGCCCGCGGCCGTGATGGCGAGCCCGGTGACCGAGGCGACGGTGATCACCTCGTCGCTCACCTTCGGCGACGTCGACTGCGTCGCGGTGACCGTGCCCGCCATGGGCCGGATCGTCGCGTCGGTGAGCGACGGCAACGGCCGCTGCCCGGTGCCCGTCACCGGCACGCAGGCGGGCATCACGCTCGACGTGTACGGCCCCGAGACCACCACCCTGCGCGGCACCTCGTCGCTGTCGGGCCCGGCCTCGTGCGCGACCATCGACGGCGCGCGCGACGGGGTGTTCCCCTTCGCGGCGAACCTCGCGGCGGGCACGTACTACGTCTGCGCCCGCGGGTACCGCGACACGGCCACCAACACCCTCACGGGCTCGGTCTCGCGCTACTACCTCAGCGTCGCCGCCTCGGCGCCCTGAGCGAACGCCCCTCTCCGCCTCCCTCGGGCGCTCGGCCACCTCGGGCGCCCGTTCCCCCCCTCCCCCGCTCTGTGTTCACGGCGAGACGCCGTCTGACCCGCCCCGCGCGGTGTACGACGGAGTGTTGCTTCGACCTTGACTTGATCACCCCGCCCTCGATACTCGCCCAACGCCGCCACGGGTTCGGACGGCGCGGAGAGAGTCCCCTTCAGCCGCCGGCCCTGACCGCCACTGAGCGCCGGAGAGACCGAGGAGCCATGATGTCGCAGAGCGACAAGCGCAAGCAGAGCCTCTACTTCCCCGAGTCGATGCTGCTGGAGATCCAGCAAGAGGCCATGCGCCTCGACCGCTCGCTCTCGTGGGTGATGCAGCGCGCGTGGAAGCTCGCGCGGGCCGAGATCCGCAAGCTCCCGTCGGTCAACGACGTGCCCGACATGGAGGCCGCCGACGACCCCCGCGGCCGCGACGAAGACTGACCCCGCGCCCTCCTCGCCCCCTCACGTCGACCCCATCCATCCCCCGCTGTGACCGAAGGCTTCGCCGAGGCCCCCGACGGCACGCGCCTCTGGTGGGACTCCCTGGGTGAAGGCCCCGCGGTCGTCCTCTGCGACGGCATCGCCTGCGACGGCTTCATCTGGAAGTACCTCCGCCCCGCGCTCGCCCGCCGCTACCGGGTCATCCACTGGAACTACCGCGGCCACGGCCGCTCGGGCGCGCCGCGCGACCCCGCGCGGGTCTCCATCGCCGACCACGCCCGCGACCTCGTCTCCGTCCTCGACCACCTCTCCCTCGACCGCGCCGCCCTCATCGGCCACTCGATGGGCACCCAGGTCTGCCTCGACGCGTGGCGCCAGCGCCCCTCGCGGGTCTCCGCCCTCGTCCTCGCCTGCGGCTCCTTCGGCCGCATCACCCGCACCTTCCACGGCTCCGACGTGCTCCACCACGCCCTGCCGCGCCTCGCGCTCCTCGTCGACCGCTACCCCGACCTCGTCCGCGCGGTCCTCACCCGCAGCCCCGTGGGCCTCTCCGTCGCCGCCTCCCGCTGGCTCGGCGAGGTCGACGCCCTGCGCGCGCGCGCCGAAGACCTCGCCCCCTACTTCGAGCACATGCGCCTGCTCGACCCCGCGATGTTCCTCCGCATGCTCGCCGCCGCGGGCGCGCACTCCGCCGAAGACCTCCTGCCCGACATCGACTGCCCCACCCTCGTCGTCGCCGCCGAGCTCGACAGCTTCACCCCCACCCGCTGGGCCGAGCAGATGGCCCGGCAGATCCCGAACGCCGAGCTCCTCCGCGTCGAGGGCGGCTCCCACGCCGCCCCCATCGAGCAGCCCGCCCTCATCAACGACCGCGTCCTGCGCTTCCTCTCCGAGCGCGTCTACCCCGACGCCGAGGCCAGCGGGTGAACCCCTCGCCGCGGCGCACGCTCGCGGCCCTCGCGCTGCTCTACGGCGCCCAGGGCGTGCCCTTCGGCTTCGCCGCGGAGTACCTCCCGGTGATCCTCCGCCAGTCGGGCTACACCCGCGCGCAGATCGCCGCGCTCTTCTGGCTCCAGCTCCCGTGGCAGCTCAAGCCCCTCTGGGCCGGCGTCGCCGACCGGCCCTCCGTGCGCCCCCGCGCCCGCGCCGCGCTCCTCGCGCTGCAGGTCGTCCTCGCGTCGACCATGGCCGCGTACGCGCTCTTCCCCGCGCGGCCGTCGCCGCTCCCGTGGTTCGCGCTCACCGCCCTCGCCGCCCTCGTCGCCGCCACGCAAGACGTCTTCGTCGACGCCTTCGCCGTGCGCTCGCTCTCCGAGCGCGACCGGGGCTACGGCAACAGCGCCCAGGTCGCGGGCTACCGCGTGGGGATCATCGCGGGCGGCGGGGGCATGCTCGTCGCCGCGGGCACGCTGGGCGAGCCCGTCGCCGCCGCGGCCTGCGCGGGGTTGATCCTCGCGGCCAGCGTGGGGGCCTTCGCGCTGCGCGACGACGGCGCCGCCGCGACCGTCGAGGCCGGGCCCTACCGCACGGCGACAGACGACGTCGACGTCGCCCCTGGCGCCTGGCAGACCGTGCGCCGGATGCTCCGCGCCGACACCTGGCGCGTGGCCGCGGTGGCGGTGACCTACAAGCTCGGCGCGCACGCGGCCTCGACGCTCTTGAAGCCCCTGCTCGTCGACGCGGGCTGGCGGGCCTCGTCCATCGGCGCCCTCGTGGTGAGCCTCGGCACGGGCTCGGCCGTCGTGGGCTCGGTGGTGGGCGGCGCGCTGCACCGACGTCTCGGAGAGCGGGCCGCCCTCGCGCTCGCGGCGGTGGCCCAGGCCGTCACCACGCTCCCGTTGATCCTGTGCGCGTCGCGGGGCGCGCCGCCGGGCCTCACCGCGGCGGCCGTGGCCGCGGAGCACTTCGCGGGAGGGCTCGCCACCACGGTGCTCTTCGCGGCGCTGATGACCGCGACGCTGCGGTCGCGGGCGGGGCTGCACTACACCCTCCTCACGGGCCTGAACGCCGCGGCCATCGGGGTCGGCGGGATGGCGGGCGCCTTCGCGGGAGACCTCGCGGGCCCCGTCGCGGGCTTCGCGCTCGCGGCGGCGTTGTGCCTCGCCCCGCTCGCGCTCCTGCCCGGGTGGGACCGCCACGCGAGGGCCAGCGCGGGCCACTCAGAACACTTGACTGAAATGGCAGGGTGAACGATCACCGCGGGGCGGCGCGCGCGCCGCGAGCGCGCCCGCCGGGGCGCCCGCGGGTTACGGAACGAACACTGTCGATGGAGCTCGATGTCGGTTTCGTCTGTGGCCGCTGCGACGCCTACGCCCCGCTCGGGGCGACGGCGTGCGCGTCGTGCGGAGAGGCCCTCGGGTTCGAGCCGCCCCGCCCCGCGCCGGCCGCCGTCGCCGCTCCGGCGCTCCGGCCCGCGCCCCCCGCGAAGCCCTCGTCTCCCCGCGCCCCGCTGCCCGACCTCGCGCTGGGCCTCGGGTCGATGCCCGAGCTGCCCGCGTTCGACACCGCCTTCGAGGGCGACGAGGCGGAGCCCGCGGTGTTCGTGGGGCCGGTGCACATCCCCGCCCGGTTCGTCGTCACGGAGGATCTGATGGATCAGGCCCGCAACTACGTCTGCAAGAAGTGCTACTCGGCGGTGCCTTCGGGGCACAAGTTCTGCGGCCGCTGCGGAGAGCCCGTGCCGCGCGACGTGCTCACCACGCAGACGCTGCTCTTCTCGAAGATGCTCGAGCCCGGCAAGGCCAAGCTCGTGGTCATCAAGGGAGAGGGCTTTCAGACCGACCCCAACGACGAGACGGCGTTCCTCCTGGGCGGGCGGCAGCACCCCTGCGGGCGCACGCAAGGAGACATCCTCTTCGACCGCGACGCGTGGGTCTCGCCCCTGCACGCGTCGTTCTACTACCGCGACGACGGCAAGCTGGTGGTGCGCGACGAGAGCTCCCTCAACGGGGTGTTCCTTCGCATCAAGGGCACCGCGGCGCTGCAGCCGGGAGACACCTTCCTCTCGGGCGAGCAGGTGTTCCGCCTCGACGTGACGCCGCGGCCCTCCGACGGCCCCGAGTCCGACGGCACGCTCTTCTACAGCTCGCCCAAGCGGCCGTCTCCGTTCCGCGTGGTGCAGGTGCTCCGCGGTGGATTGCAGGCCACGCAGGTGTGCGCGCGGGAGTCGTCGATCAGCGTCGGCCGCGAGGGCTGCGACATGAACTTCCCGAACGACCCGTACATGTCGACCCGCCACTGCCGGGTCGAGATCACCCCGGGCGGCACGTACCAGCTCGTCGACACGGGCAGCAAGAACGGCACGTACCTGTCGATCCACGGCGAGCGCGAGCTCACCCACGGCGACTACCTCTTCATCGGCCGCGAACTCCTCCGCGTCGACATCTCCGCCTGAGCGTCAGGGAGGCCCCCGTGATCGTCTGCCCGAAGTGCGGCAAGGAAAACCAGGACCACTACAAGTTCTGCCTCGGCTGCGGCAACGAGCTGCCCCGCAACCCCGACGCGCAGCGCCCCTTCCGCGCGCCCACGCCCCCCGCGGGCCGGCAGTCCTCCGCGGATTTCCCCCCGCCGCCGCAGCCGCCGCAGGGCTTTCCTCCGGCGCCGCAAGGCTTTCCCCCGCCGCAGTCGCAGCCGCAGCAGCCGGCCTTTCAGCCGCCGCAGCCGCAGCCCGTGAACTTCGCCCCGCCGCCGCAACCCCAGCCGCCGCAGCCGCAGCCCGAGCCCTCGCAGCGCCCCGCCGCGTCGCCGCCGTCGAGCTGCCCGCAGTGCGCGTCGCCCAACCCCCGCGGCAACCGCTTCTGCATCACCTGCGGCTTCGACATGGCCGCGGCGCCGCAGCAGCAGCCTCCGCCGCCCGTGTCGCAGCCGCAGCAGCCCGCGTTCGTGCAGCAGCCCAGCGCGCCGCCGCAGCAAGCGCCCGTGGGCCCGGCCTACGCCGACACCACGGAGCAGGGCCACACGCAGGGTCAGGGGCACGCCCACTCCGCGCCCGAGCGCGCGAAGCTGGTGCTGATCCGGCCTGACGGCTCCGAGGGCGCGACGTGGTCGCTCACCGACGGCGAGAACCCCATCGGCCGAGACGTCGGCGGGCCCTTCGCGCAGGACATGTACCTCTCGCCCCGCCACGCGACCTTCGTGATCGCGAACGGGTCGGTGACGGTGCGCGACGAAGACTCCCTCAACGGGATCTACGTGCGCATCGAGCGGCAGCAGCCGGTCGAGCTGCGCGACGGAGACGTCTTCCGCATCGGGCAGGAGATCCTGCGCTTCGAGTCGTTCCCGCCGGTGGGCCGTCAGGCCGACGGGACCGAGAAGCTCGGCGCCGAGGTCGAGGGCCTCGTGGGCAAGATCGTGCTGCTCACCGGCCGCGAGAGCTACGCGAGCGCCTTCCCCGTGCCCGTCACGGGGCTGTACCTCGGCCGCGAGCGCGGAGACATCCTCTTCCCCGAAGACGGCTACGTCTCGGGCCTGCACTGCCAGCTCGCGGTGGCGGGCGGTCGGCTGACGCTCACCGACGTGGGCAGCTCGAACGGCAGCTACGTGCGCCTGCGCGCGGGCCGCCAGCTCCGCAACGGAGACTTCCTCCTCCTCGGCCAGCAGCTCTTCCGCCTGCAGACGGCGTGACCACCCTGTCGCGGTGGGTCACGAGCTCCTCCGTCTGATCGAGCATTTCGGCGCGCGCCACCCCGCACTCCTCGTCCTCCTCATCGCCGCGTCGGCGTACGTCGAGCACGTCTTCCCCCCGTGGCCCGGAGACCTCGCGGTCACCCTCGGCGTCGCCGTGGGCCTCGCGCGCGAGCTGCCGCTGGCCTTCCTCTACGCCGTCGCCGTCGCGGGGAGCGTCGCGGGCGCGATGACCACCTACGCCTTCGGCCGCTGGCTCGCGCGCACCACCGACCGGCCGCGCCACCCGTGGGTGCAGCGCGTCCACGACGGCGCGATGAGGGCCACCGAGGCGCTGGAGAAGCACGGCGTCGCGCTGGTGGCGATCTCGCGCTTCGTCCCGGTGGGCAGGGCCTTCGTGCTCGTGGCGGCGGGCTTCCACAAGCTCCCGCCGGGGCAGGTCGCGCTCGCCGCGGGCCTCGGCGCGGGTTTGTGGAACGCCATGCTCTGCGGCCTCGCCTGGGGCGTGGGGCACAACATGGAGCGCCTCGCGGGGTGGCTCGACCGCTACAACCGCTACGCGCTGATCGTCGCGGGGGCGGTGGTCGCGGCGCTGGCGGCGAGGGCGCTGTACTACCGCGCGAGGGCGAAGCGCACGGGCGACGTCGAAGTCACGACGCGAAAGTCGTGAGTACGGGGCGGGTGTGGTCCTCGGGCGCGGAGCGGACGCTCCGCGGCGGCCCTTGGTGCGTCCGATGACGTTGCGGCGGTGAGTGGACGCGGTGAGTGGACGCGGTGAGTGGACGCGGTGAGTGGACGCAGGGGGCGGGGAGCGCGGGGGCGGACGCGGCGCGTCGTGCGCCGCGGAGCGGTGCGGTACGACCGACCACGGGACGAAGGACGTGGGTGCTCGCGGCGCGGATCGACGGTGATGTGGACGGAGGATCAACGGGGGAACGCGAGGCGCTCGCGGAGAGGTGGGTGCTCGGATAGGTACCGGCCGCGGGGCCGGCGCCCCGCGTCCTCAGTGGTGCAGAAGGCAGGTGCTCGAAGCGCTTCACTCGTCGTCAGTGGGCTTCGCGTCGGCGGGCTTCACGTCGGCGGGCTTCACGTTCACCTTCGCGTCGCTCGCCTTCACTTCGGTGGGCTTCGCCTCCGCAGGTTTCGCCTCGGGCTTCTTCGCCTCGGGCTTCGTCTCCGTCGCCGCGGGCTTCGCCTCCGCCGGCTTCACCTCTCCGCCCTTGTCGACCTCGGGCTTCGTCGACGGGCGACGCATCTGGGTGAGCGTCGGCGTCTTCTCGGCCACGCTGGGGTCGTCGCGGAGGAGCCACGCCACCGTGGCGCGCACCGGCTCGTAGCTCGCTTCGAGGAGCGCCCAGCTCTGCGCCACTCGACGCGACCACACGGCGGCCTCGTCCGCGGGGCGCGCGCTGAGCTGGAGGGTCTCCGAGAGCGACTGCGCCTTTTCGTCGTCGTCGGGGAAGTAGTCCCCGAAGGGCTCGCGGGGTCTCGACGCGGCGTACTCCCGGTACAGCTCCGCGAGGCGGAGCAGCCCCGCGGCGATCTCGTCGATGTTCTGCCCCGCGGCGATCAAGCGCAGCCGGTCCTCCACGCCAGGCTTCGCGCCGAAGAAGAGCCGCGCGCTCTTCACCATCCTGCGCCGCGTGTCGTAGGCCGCGCGCATCACCTCGGGGTCGGCCTGCGCGCCAGACTGCACCGCGTCGCAGTCGCCCTGCTTCATCCGCGCGTACTTCATGGCCATCGCCAGGGGCTCGATGCGCTCCAGGTCCGCGATGTCGAACTCCTCGCTCGGCAGCCGCGAGAGACGCGCGACGATCACCGGCTGCGACCACGCCCTCGCGCGCTCCATCGCGAGCCGCCCGACGTAGTCCACGTCGGCCCGGGGGGTCTCCGCCTGCTCGTGCGGCACGGCGTCGATCTCCGCCTGCATCTGGTACCAGGCCGCCTCGTTCGCGCTGGTCTTGCGCGCCTCGGCTTCGGGCGTCGCGTCCTCGCGCTCGTCCTCCACGCACGCGGTCACGTCGGGCTGCTGCGCCTGGCGGCTGTGGGTGGTCGCGCTGCTCATCACGGTGGTCTTCTTGCTGGTCTTCATGGTCGTTCTCCTGTCTGCGAGGACCAACCGCGGCCCTCGAACACGCTCACGATCGACCGCGCCCGTTCTGGGGATCGCGACGTAGCTTTCGGTCGTTTCCTCCACCAGCTCCCGGGCGAGACGCTCGGCGCGAGAGACGCGGCCGCGCATCACGTCGACGGTGCAGCCCGCGACCGCGGCGGCCTTCTCCCAGGTGAGGCCCTCGACGTGGCGGAGGCGCAGCGCCTCGCGCTCGTCGATCGGGAGCCGCTCGAAGCACGCGCGGACCGCGTCGGCGCACTCGGCCTGCGCCCAGGGGTCGCTCGGCGGATCGAGGTCGTCGAGGTCGTCGGTGGGGTGGGCGAGCGCGGCGTCCTTCAGGTCGAGGGCGACGCGGAAGGTGATGCGCGAAAGCCACGTCATCAGCGACGAGGCGCGCGACGCATCGAAGCGCGCGCGGGCCGCCATGGCGCGGAGGCAGGCGGTCTGCACGGCGTCGTCGATGAGCTCAGGAGCGGCGCGGTGGAGCACGCGGGCGGCCACCGCGCGCATCCGAGGGAGCACGGCGGCGAAAACCCGGTCGAGGGCGCGGCGGTCGCCGAGGGAGAAGTCCGCGGCGAGGGAGCGGTCGTCGTGACCGAGGAGCGACGAGTCCATGAGCGATGCCTCCGCGCGCGCGGGCAGGGGCGCCGCGCGGGGTGGCTCATCGCGAGGGGTGTCGACGCGGTTGCGTGGGTCGTGTCGAATCTGTCCGAAGGGGGGTCGGGGATATGCGCGACATATCCGCGGGGGGCTCGGGAGGGTCCCGGGGATATGCGCGACATATCCCGGGGGTTCCCGAGGGGTCGGGGATATGTCCGACATATCCCCGGGGGTTCCCGAGGGGGTCGGGGATATGCGGGACATATCCGCGGGGGGTCGGGGAGGGGGTCGGAGATATGCGCGACATATCCGCGGGAGCCCGAGCGCTCCATCGCACCTCTCCCACGGGTCGACGCTGTCGCCCGATGCCGAACGCGCCCTCTCTCCCGGTCGTCGTCGAGCGCGCTTACCAGCTCTGGCTCTGGCTCGACGCCCACGTCGTGAACCTCCCCGCCGTCGCGCGGTCCTCCCTCGGTGAACACGCGCTCGACGCGGTGGACTTCGTCCCTGGTTCCGTCGCCAGAGGTCTGCCGAGCCCTGCGCCCGCGACATTCCGCGGTAGCGCTTGCTCAAGAGCCTCGCGCACGCGAGGCGACACCTACGGTTGCCCGGGGTGCAGCCGCGGCAGCGGCGAACCCCGGAGGACGCCACCTCCCGCACGGTACGAAGCCGGTGCTCGTACGGACGCCGACCGCGGGGCCGTCGCCCCGCGTCCTCAAGCGCTGCACCGCGGTCGCCCCCCACCACCTCGCGCCTGCTACGCCACCCTCACAAATCCACCACCTCGACCTCGCCCACGTCCACGCCGAGGAACCGCCCCGCCACCTCGGCGAAGCTCTGCGGCCGGTCCGTCACCAGCACGCGCAGCGCGCCCTCGCGGTCCGCCCCCTCGCTCGGCGCGGGACGCGCGAGCCCCCTCGACGCGATGAACGCGCGCAGTTCGTCGGCCGTCGCCTCTCCGCTGTCGACCACCGCCGCGCCGTGGCCCAACACCTCGCGCGCGACCTCGGCGATCACGTCGCGCAGCACCGGGTAGTGCGTGCAGCCCAGCACCACGACGTCGACGTCCCTCGGCGCGAGCTTCGACAGGTACCGCCGCGCCGCGAGGCGAGGGACCTCCCCGTCGACCCAGCCCTCCTCGACCAACGGCACCAGCAACGGCGCGGGCTGCGAGAACACCTCCGCGCGCGTCGACAGCGACGCGACGGCGCGCGGGTCCGCGCCCGAGGCCACCGTGCCCGCCGTCGCGAGCACCCCCACCCGATGACTCACCGTCGCCGCCACCGCCGCGCGCGCCCCAGGCTCGATCACGCCCAGCACGGGGATGTCGAGCTCCGCCCGCAACATCTCCAGCGCGACGGCGCTCACGGTGTTGCACGCCACCACCAGCAGCTTGATGCCGCGGGAGACCAGCGCGCGGGCGCAGGCGCGGGAGTAGCGCATCACCGTCGCCGCCGAGCGCGTGCCGTACGGAACGCGCGCCGTGTCGCCGAGGTAGAGCACGTCTTCGCGCGGGAGGGCGCGGCGCACCTGGCGCACGACCGTGAGGCCGCCGAGGCCCGAGTCGAAGACGCCGATGGGGAGGTCGGGGCCCGAAGCCACCGCAGCGCGCTCGCTCAGGAGAGGGTGACCAACGGCGCGTCTTCGGTCACGGCCTGACCCTCGGAGACGTGGATCTCCGTGACGGTGCCGCCGTCTTCGGCCTCGACGGGCATCTCCATCTTCATCGACTCGAGGATCACCACGGTCTGCCCCGCCTCGACGACGTCGCCGACCTTGACCTCGATCTTCCAGACGGTGCCGGTGATGTGCGCGTTGATGGTCGCCATGCGCGCACGGTACGCAAGGCCGCCGCGCCGTCGCAAGGTACTCGTACGAGGCTGTGGCCCTCGCGCCGCACCGACATCGCCCCCGAACGGCGGTTGTCCCGGAACCTCGGGGGGACATAGACTCACACCCGCCGTGGAGCAGGAGCGTCAAGCCCAGGCCCTCCACCGCGTAGGGTCCGTCGTCGCGGACCGCTACGAAATCATCGATTTGCGCGGCGTCGGCGGGATGGGGGCCGTATACGGCGCGCGGCACCTCTTCACCGGCGACCTCGTCGCGCTGAAGCTCCTCTACCCCGACCTCGCGAACCAGCGCGACGCCTCCGAGCGCTTCGCCCGCGAGGCCCGCGCGCCGGCCTCGATCAACCACCCCAACATCTGCCGCGTGCTCGACGCGGGCACCGAGGCCTCCACCGGCGAGCGCTACATCGCCATGGAGCTCCTCGAAGGCACCGACCTCTCCGTCGCCATCGAGCGCGGCGGGGTCGAGCTCTCGGCGCTCCTCGACGTCTCGCTCCAGATCCTCGACGCGCTCTCCGCCGCCCACGCGCGCGGCTTCGTGCACCGCGACATCAAGCCCGAGAACATCTTCCTGTCGCCCCTGCCCGACGGTCGGCACCGCGCGCGGCTCCTCGATTTCGGCGTCGCGCGCAGGCCCGGCCACGAGCCCTCGCGCATGACCGAGCCCGGCCACGTCGTGGGCACCGTCTGGTACATGTCTCCCGAGCAGGCCCGCGGTGGCGCCGAGGTCGACCACCGCGCCGACCTCTGGGCCTTCGGGGCCGTGCTCTTCCACGCCCTCGCCGGTCGGCCGCCCTTCGACGGCGACAACCACAACCAGCTCCTTCGCCATCGGCACCGCTGCGGCGCCCTCGCTGGCCGAGTTCCGCTCCGACCTGCCGAGCGCCCTCGTCGACCTCATCGACCGCGCGCTCGACCTGCCCTCGAAGCCCGCTGGCAGACCGCGCGCGAGATGCACCGCGCGCTCGGCGCCGTGCTCGAGTCCCTCGACGGCGCGCCGATCCGCGTGCAGACGAACCTCCGCCGCGAGCGCACGCGCGACCTCTGGCTCACGCCCTCGCCCTCGCCCTCGATGCTCCCGCCGCCGTCGCCCGCGTCTCCCTCGCGCGAGATGCTCCGCGGCGCCGTGATCGCCGCCTTCGGCCTCGTCGCCATCCTCGCCGTCGCGGCGATGCTCCCGCGCAACACCGCGCGCGCCACCACCGCCGGCGCCTCGCTCTGGCAGTCGGCCCCCATCGCGGCCCCCGCGCGCCTCTCCGCCGCGCCCCTCCGCGCGGCGCCGCAGACCCCCACGGTGCAGCGCCTCGCGCCGCCCTCACGCCGCGCCCGCCCTCGCGCGACGCCCGTCGCTCACGCCGCCCCTGTCGCTCACGTCGCCCCCGCCGCGCCCGCGCATCGCGTACCGGCTCGCGCGGTGACGCGCCCGCCCGCCGCCGTCGCGCACGTCGCCCCCGCGGCGCCGCGACCGGCGCCCGCCGCCGCTCCCGTCGCGCGACCGCTCCGCGTGAACGGCGCCGCCGGCTCCGCGAGCTTCGACCAGGAATGACCCCGCGCCTCGCCCTCGCGCTCGCCCTCGCGCTCGCGCCCACGGTGGCGCGCGCGCAGCCCGCGTTGGAGCGTGCCCGCGAGCGCTTCGAAGACGGCCAGCGCGCCCTCGACGAGGGCCGCTACGCCGACGCGGCGCGGGCCTTCGAGCAGTCGCTCTCCATCGCGCACCGGCCGGGCACGCTCTTCAACCTCGGGCTCGCGTACCGGTCGCTCGGGCGCTGCACCGAGGCGATCCAGTCGCTCGAAGATTTCTCGGCGCTCTCGCACGACGAGGAGCGCGTCTCGACGGCGCGCGCGGTGCTCGCCGACCTGCGCGCGTGCCCGGCGACGGTGACGCTCTCGCTCCGCGGGGCGCCCTCCGAGGTGCTGGTCGACGGGCAGCGACGACCGCTGCGTGAGGGGCAGCAGACGCTGCGGCTCGACCCGGGGCGGCACGTGATCGAGGCGCGGCGGCAGGGCTACGCGCCCGCGCGCGCCGAGGTCGACCTCGACCGCGGCGGGGAGTCGTCGGTGACCCTCGACGCGGCGGGCTCGCCCTACGACGGATGGCTGCGGCTCGACCTCGAGGGCACGCCCGCGGTGCGCGTCGACGGCGAGGCGTGGAGCTCGGGAGACACCGAGCGGCTCGTGCCCGCGGTCGCCACCGGGTGGAGGTGCGCTACGGCGACGACACGCAGCGCCGCGAGGTGGAGGTGCCTCCGGGGGGGCGCGCGACGCTGGGCTTCAGCGCGCCGTCGGGCGGGAGCGTGGTGACGCGCTGGTGGTTCTGGGCGGTGGTGGGCGCGGCCGCGGCGGGCGCGGTGACGGCGGTGGTGGTCTCCACCACGGGCGGAGACTCGGGCCCGAGCGACAACCTCTGACCCGCGTGCGCGTCGGGCCGTGATGGCGAGGATCGCGGCGGGGCGCCCTCGCACTGGCCCTCACGGCGCTGGGGTGCGCGGGCGCGGACCCGACCGAGATCGTCGTGCGCGTCGACTCCGACGTCTGCACCACGCGCGAGGGCGGCGGCCTGGAGTCGGTGCGCGTCGAGGTGCTGCAGTTCGACCCTCCCACCGAGCCCCTGTTCGACAGCACCTTCAGGGCTGACCGCCACGGGCCGCCCGGCGAGGTCGTGCTCGCGGCGCACTGGTCGAGAGCAGCACGCGGGCTCTTTGCGCGTGAAGGCCCACGGCACCTCCGCGTGGCCGACGAGGGCGCTCGCCCGGCGGCGGTCATCGAGCGGCAGTACCGCATGCGCTTCGCGCCGGGGAGGCGCACGTGCTCGAGGTCTTCCTCGCGGCGTCGTGCGTCGACGCGCCCGCGTGCGAGGGGCGCGCGAGCTGCGGGCCGAGCGGGTGCGAGCCCATCGACCGACCGTGGCCTGACTGGTCCCCCGCGCTCGGCCGCGGAGCCTGCGTCGACCCCGAGCTCGACGGAGGCGTCACCCCTGACGTGCCCGTCCCCCCCGACGCGCCCGCGTGCCCGACGGGCACCACCCGCTGCGGCGCCGCGTGCCGCGACCTCGCCACCGACGTCGCCCACTGCGGCCGCTGCGGCGCCGCGTGCGCGCCCTCGAACGGCAGCGGCGCGTGCATGGCGGGCCGCTGCGTGATCGCGTCGTGCGCGGCGGGCTGGGCCGACTGCGACGGGGCGACCTCCAACGGCTGCGAGGCCAACCTCGCCACCAGCGCGACGCACTGCGGGCGCTGCAACAACCGCTGCGCGACGGGCGCGTGCGCCGCGGGCACCTGCGAGGCCGCCACGCCCGTGATCCTCAGGAACTTCGGCGGCAGCACGGGCTTCGGCCCCGACGAGCAGTGCCTGCACCCGACGGACGAAGACGCCTGGGCGGGCCCTCCGCCGGTGGGCGCGATGCCCGCGGCGCGGCCGATCCCGTTGAACTTCGCCTTTGCGCGGGGGCTCTCGCTGGGCACGCGCACGCTCACGCAGATGTTCGTGAACGCCAATGGCACGGTGAGCTTCATCGACCCGGTGCCGGCCTTCGACGCCACCAACGACGTGCGCTCGTCGCAGCCCGTGCTCGCGCCGTGGTGGGCCGACGTCGACACGCGGCTCGGGGGCTTCCCCTCGCAGAACGTGATCTGCTTCGCGCTCCAGCCGGGGATCGTCGCGGCGACGTGGTTCGAGGTCGGCTACTACGACCGCCGCATCGCGACGCGCGACACCTTCCAGGTCGTGATGCGCGAGGTCGCGACCCCCGACGACTGGGACCTCGAGTTCCGCTACGGCCAGTGCCAGTGGACCACCGGCGACGCCTCGGAGGGCATCTCGGGCCTCGGAGGCACACCCGCCGTCGCGGGCCTCCTCCCGGGCGACAACCTGGCCTTCCTCCCGCTGCCGGGCTCGGGCACCAACGCCGTGCTCGACCTCTGCACCACGAGCAACACGGGCCAGGCCGGCGTGTGGCGCATGCGCGTCCGCCGCGGCGCGCCCGCGCTCTGAGAGGGTGTTTATGCCGAAACCCGGCGGATCGCGAAGAGACACGAGTCGGGCAAGGAACGGCGCCGAAGCAATACCGTGGGTATTGCGAGGTGGCGTGACGCCGACCGACGACGTGGATCTGAAGCGAGGCGTCGGGAATTCGGCGTAAACAGCCTCTGAGCCCTACAGCGAGACGGGCGCTCCGATCGTCAGCCCGTCGAGCGCGTCACCCACGCGGATCACGCCCCGCCCGTAGTGGTTCACGTTCATCCCGAAGAGGGCCGCGCCCTCTCCGCGGTGCATCTTCGCCAGCGTCGCGAGCGGCTCGCGGCCGGTGCTCTCTCCCGTCACCGGGTCGAGCGTGGTGATCACGCAGCGCACGCAGGGCTTCACCGCCTCGAAGCCCACCGCGCCGATGGTGAAGGCGCCCCAGCGGTCTTCCTCCCAGGGCGCCTCGCAGCCCTCGACCACCACGTTGGGGCGAAAGCGAAGCATCTCCATCGGAGACGCGAGCCGCGCGTTGAGGTCGTCGAGCGACTCGCGCGTCGCGAAGAGCAGCGGGTACCCATCGCAGAAGCCCACGCCCACGGACTCTCCCTCGCGCACGCGCTTCGACGGACGGTGGTGGGCGTCGTCCATGCGCACGAGCCGCGCGCGCGCGGAGACCACCGCCGACAGCCACGCGGCCACGTCGTCGCCTTGATCCACCGCGAGGCAGTCGTCCTTCCACACGCGCACCGTGGCGCGCGGGCCGCCGCTCCAGCGCTCTCGGGGGACGGTGACCGCGCCGTGGTCGGGGTGCGAGAGCGTGAGGGCGTCGTCGGTGAGCGCGGTCGCGACCCGCGCGAGCGCGTGCACCTCGCGCTGCGTGATGAACTGTCCGTCGGCGTCGACGACCATCCACTCGCGGTCGTGGAGGAGCCCCCGCGGTCCCACCGTGGCCTCGGCGAGCGAGGCCCCGCCGAGGGACTTCACCGGGTAGACGAACAGGTGCGTGACGCGGCGCGCGCTCACACGAACAGCGACGAGATCGAGTCGCTGTTGTGGATGCGCCGGATGGCCTCGCCGAGGAGCCTGCCGAGCGTGGCGACGCGGAACTTCTTGTTGCCGCGGGCCTCGTCGCGCAGGGGGATGGTGTCGGTGATGATGACCTCGGTGAGCGGCGAGTCGACGATGCGCGCGACCGCGGGGCCCGAGAGCACGGCGTGGGTGGCCGCGGCGTAGACGCTGCGCGCGCCGGCCTCGTGGAGGGCCTTGGCGGCGTTGGTGAGCGTGCCCGCGGTGTCGATCATGTCGTCGAGGAGGACGCAGTCGCGGTCCTTCACGTCGCCGATGATGTGCATGACCTCGGAGACGTTGGCGCGCTCGCGGCGCTTGTCGATGATGGCGAGGCTCGCGCTCAGGCGCTTGGCGTAGGCGCGCGCGCGCTCGACGCCGCCCGCGTCGGGCGAGACCATCACCGCGTCGGAGAGGTTGAGCGCGCGGATCTCCTCGAGGAGCACCGGCATCGCGTAGAGGTTGTCGACGGGGATGTTGAAGAAGCCCTGGATCTGCCCCGCGTGCAGGTCGATGGTCACCACGCGGTCGATGCGCGCCGTGGTGATGAGGTCGGCCACGAGCTTCGCGGTGATGGGCGTGCGGCCCGCGACCTTGCGGTCTTGCCGCGCGTAGCCGAAGTACGGGATCACCGCGGTGATCGAGGCCGCGCTCGACCGACGCAGGGCGTCGGCCATGATGAGCATCTCCATCAGCGAGTCGTTCACCGGGGTGCAGGTGCTCTGCACGAGGTACACGTCGACGCCGCGCACGTTCTCGCCGATCTCGACGGCGATCTCTCCGTCGGAGAAGCGACCGACCTTCACCCTCCCGAGGGGGACCTCCAGGTGCTGCGCGATGGCCGCGGCGAGGTGGAGGTTGGCGTTGCCCGAGAACAGGGAGATCGACTTCAACATCGCGCCGCCTCGTT
This sequence comes from Polyangiales bacterium, assembly GCA_041389825.1. GTDB lineage: Bacteria > Myxococcota_A > Polyangia > Polyangiales > JAEYZO01. The sequence continues at coordinate 115,637 of JAWKRC010000006.1, forward strand.
CTCCGTCGGGGAGGGGCCGACGAAGCCGCGCGCCGTCTAACACCCGGGCAGAAGACGTGTCAAACGCGGTGCGACGCGGCGCGTCGTGGGGATGACGAGCGCGTGACAGGCGGTGACACCGTGCCCTCGCGTCACGCCGTCGGGGTGTGCGTTCGCGGCGAGCGCGCGAGAAGATCGCGGCGGGCGCGCGCGGCCCGCGGGTTGCTGTGTGGAGCGCAGACCCGATGTCCATTGGGAGGATGATCGCCATGCAGCACCGTCGCTTCGCCTTCGCGGCCCTCGCGCTCTCGACCACGCTCTCGCTCACCGCGGCGCCCACGACGGCGTCGGCCTGCGGGGGGACCTTCTGCTCGAACTCTCCGATCACGCAGAACGCCGAGCGGGTGTTGTTCATCCGCCGCGGAGAGGGAGACACCACGGCGGTGGTGCAGATCCAGGCGCAGGGCAACGACCCCGACTTCGCGTGGGTGGTGCCGCTGGAGTCGATGCCGAGGGACATCCACGAGGAGCCCACGACGACCTTCCTCGGCCTCGACCAGAGCACGGCGCCCACGTACCTGTTCTTCAACCGCGCGTCGTTCTCGTCGGGCAGCGGCGGCGGGGGCTTCGGCTGCGGCGCGGCGGAGTCCGCGGCGACGGCGGGGGCGGCGCCCGAGAGCGACAACGCGGTGCGGGTGTGGGCGAGCGGCGAGACGGGCAACTACCGCTACGACGTGGTGAGCAGCGAGGACCCCGCGGCGCTGCGGCGCTGGCTCGACGACAACCGCTACCGCACGCCCGTCGAGGCCGAGCCGATCATCGCGGAGTACGTGAGCGAGCATAAGCTCTTCCTCGCGGTGCGGCTGCGCGCGGTGCAGGGGGTGCCGTCGTTCCTCGTGACGCCGCTGGCGTTCACCTACGCGGGGAGGGCGCCGTGCGTGCCCATCCGCCTCACGCGCATCGCGACGGTGCCGTCGCTGCCGGTGTTGACCTACGTGGTGTCGGACCGTCGCGCGATCCCGATGAACTTCTCGCAGACGACGGTGGCCGACGTCGACGTCGCGCGGCTCGGCCCGACTCGCTTCAACACGCAGTCGTACGACCAGCTCGTGGCGAACGCGGTGAACGAGGCGGGCGGGCGCGCGTGGGTGACGGAGTTCGCGGGCGACCTCCCCGAACAGGCGCGGTCGCTGTTCTCGCCGGAGCTGCAGGCGCTGTTGCCCGCGCGGCCGTACCTCACGCGGCTCTACACGACGATCCCCGCCGACCGGATGGACCGCGACCCGGAGTTCATGTTCGTGACGGGCCTGCCCGACGTGTCGAACCAGCACGACCTGAGCGGCTACCCCGCGACGGCGAGCGCGCTCGATCCGCGGTGGCTGCTGGGCGCGTCGGCTGGCGTGGGGCTGCTGCGCGCGGCGTGGCGCAGGAGGAAGCGCGCGGCGTGAGGGGGAGCGTGGTCGTCCCAGTGGATCCCGCGCAGCGCCGCGTGGACCTTCGTCGACCGCGCCGCGCCTCCCGTCGCCTCCGCCCTTGCGCTACCGTCGACCCATGGACGCCACCACCCGCGACCTCCTCGACCGCGCCCTCACGCTCCCGACGACCGAGCGCGCGGCCCTCGCCGCCGCTCTCCTGGAGAGCTGCGACGGCCCGGGAGACGCAGACGCCGAGACCGCGTGGGTCGCCGAGATCAGCGAGCGCGCCGCGCGCGCCCGTGCGGAAGGTCCCGTGGGTGTCCCCTGGACCGCTCTGAAGGCCGAGCTCCTCGCGAAGTGAGCCGCGCAGTAGCGACGGCCACCCCCGATCGCCGAACGCGGCGGCTAACTCTCCCGCCCCTCACCAGCGCCCCGGCATGCATGCTCGTCGGCCAGCGGCGAAGGAACGCCTCCGTCCGCGAGGCCGCCTCGGCCTCCCGACCGAGCGCGCGCAGCGCTGGATGAACAGGGCCTCACGCGCTCCTCGACCAGCAAGCCGTTACGGAAGCGACAGGCGTGCTCCCGCGCGGCCACCAACGCCCCGGCGGCGTCACCGCACGCAGCGCGCTGTAACGCTCGATGAGCAACCGCTCTGCCGCGAACTCCGCGCGGCGCTCGCGGCGGCGAAGGTGGCACGCGGCGCGGGACGCGGGCTCGCGTCAACGGTGACGTCCCCAGGGGTCGAGGCGTCGGCGCCCCGCGTCACGGCGTCGACTCCGCCGTCGGCGTCGACGGCGACCGGCTCCACCGGCGGCGTGAGCCACCGCACCACGACCTGCACCCGCGGGGGCCGCAGCACGCGGTCGGCGAGGAGCGCAGTGACCGCCCCGAGGACCACCCCGAGCAGGAGGCTCCGAGTCGAGATCGACATCCGCGGACGGACGGGCGCTCCCGCCGAGTCGAGGCGCAGGTCCACCGCACGGCGAAGGCGAGCGAGCTCGTCGGCCGACGGCTCGGGTCGGGCCTTCTCGCGCTCGAGCAGCGAGCGGACGTCGTCGGGGAGCTCGTCGCTCATCGCGATCCCCGCGGGCGCAGCCGGGTGACGGCGGCGACGAAGTCCGCCCGCGCGAGGCGCAGCCGGGTGTAGCCGGTGTTCAGCGGTATGCCGAGGGACGATGCGATCTCCGGCATACCGAGCCCCTCGATCTCGGCGCCGACGAACACCGCCCGCCGGTCGTCGTCGAGGGCGTCGAGCGCCGCGAGCACCAAGGCGCGGTCGCGCGCGCTCGCGAGCTCGGCTTCGGGTGTCGGCCCGTCGTGAACGAGAGCGTCGATCATGGGGTCGCTCACTCCCGCGCGGGCCCGGCGAACCTCCGGGCGCCGCCGATGGTTGGCCGCGAGACGCGCCGCGAACGCGAACAGCCATGGACGGAGCGGCCGGCGGGCATCGTACTCGCTCCACCGCCCGTGCACCGCGATGAGGGTCTCTTGCGTCACGTCGGGCAGGTCGGCGGGCGGCACGCCGAGCCGACGGAGCTGTACGTGGATCCACCCGAGGTGCGGCTCGACCTGCCGCCAGAATTCCTCCCGCGTCGTGATGGCTCGTGCTCCCGCTCGTGGTGTCGACGGGTCTTGTGGGGGTGCGATGGGATCCGTCACGAAAAGTGGAACACCACACCGAGCGCGGCGCTCCCCTGGACCCACGCCCCTTCCCAGACCACGCGCTGGTCGAGATGGACCACGGCCCGACCGACGGGCACCAGAGCGTCGAGGCGCAGCCGGAGCGCGACGCGCGCTCTCACGCGGACGTCGAGCGTAGCGCGAGCGCCCACGGCGCCGAGCCACGCGGTCTCGACCCGCGGCACTTCGACGCCGCGGCCGGCCCCGAGGAGAGCGGTCGCGGCGCCGAGCGCGCATGTGTGTAGGCTGAGCGTCCCGTTGGTAAACGGACCTCGCCAGCAGAGCGCGAGCTCGGCCTGAAGGCGCTGGGTGCGCACGCTGCCGCCGCCGCCGTCGGCCTGCGGCGTCACCACTGGCAGATCGGCGCGCCCGCCCACCGAGACAACGAAGGCGCCGACGGAGAAGCCGAGGTCGAGCGCAGGCCGAGGTCGACGCCCGGCTGAGCCCGGCGCCGAGGACGGGACCGAAGAACACCCAAGGGTCGAGGGAAGAGCGGGCGAGAGCGACGGGAGCGGGCGGCGGCACGGGCACCGGCGCGGGCGGTGGAGCGGGTTCTGACGCGGGGCTCGGGGACGGCAGCGGCGCCGACGGAGACGGGGCAGGACGCGGGGCAGCGGCCGGCATGGTGTCGAGGGCGACGCTGACCGCGAGCGCGGCGGCCGAGACGACGGCCGAGCAGTCACCGCGAGGCGCGGAGACCTCGCGAGCGGACGGGGGAGCGCCGTCGGAGCGGTCCCAGGCAACGAGCGCCCGCACGCCGCGCCCGACGCGGAGGATGGAGACCGACAGGTGACCGCGTGGCGCGGGCTCTGCGGCGGAGGTCGCGACGAAGGGGTCTCGACCGAGGCGCGCCGCGACCGCCGCACGGAACGTGGCCACGTCGGGACAGCGGGCGACGCCTGGAGCGAGCGCGTAGGAGAGCGTGACCGAGGGGCGGGGTTGCGCAGCGACGGTCGAGGGCGCGGTGAGGAGCGTCACCAGCGCCAGGAACGGGCGCGATCCGGGCGGCACGGCGCGACCGTACCACCGCGTACGTCCCGCGATCGTGGAACCTACGGGCTCACCACCAGAGCGAGGGCGACGCGGTCAGGGAGAGGATCCTGCTGTCGACGGTGTTGCGCACTGAGCCTTCGCAGTTGGCGCGTGTGTCCAGCGTGAGGGTCGGCAGCGCGGTGTCAGGGATGGGCGCGGAGTACGTCGCCGTGTAGACGGTCGCGGAGCGCGAGGGCTGCTCGAAGGTCACGGTGACGCGGTCGGCGGCCGGGTCCACCGTGAGCACCACCCGCCACCAGCCGCTGGCGTCGTTGCCGACTCTCGATCCCCATGGCCGGTCGGCTCGCGCGCCGCCGGTGTCGGCGCTGCTGCTGGCGTAGGGGATGAACGTGCCCGGCGTGGTCGACACCCGGACGTCCACCGAGGACTCGACGGCGGAGTTCCAGACCCAGCGGTCGACGCTGATCGACTCGCCGGTGGCCCAGCGAAGGGTGAGCGCCAGGAAGCGCTGGAGGTTGGTCGGAAGGCTGCCCACCAGGGTGAGCGTGAAGGGCGCCGGGCTCGCGCAGCGGGCGGCGAGCGGCGCGAAGGTCACCTCCGCCGCGCTCCCGTCCGCTACGAGGCGCGTCGCCTCGGTGCAAGTCGAGAGGCTCGTGGTCGCTGACGCGGACGAGAAGCTCTGCGGCTCCCACGCGGCGTCGCAGCTCGCTGACGTGTAGGGTCGCAACGACCAGTCGGCGAGCAGCTCTCGCCCGCACCGCGTGGACGCGGGCAACGAGGTGCACGCGGTGGCTGAACGAACGCACCGGAACCCGGCGCCCTCATAGGCCACGCTCGGGGGGTCGAAGCCCCGCGTCGCCGAGCGCAGGGACGTGATGTTGTTCGCGAGGGTGTCCCTCGGGTTGCCCCAGAATCCTCCACGCAGCGTGAAGGTCGAGCCGGTCGTCGGCTCGCAGAGCGGGTCGACACGAACCGCGTCTCCCCAGCAGGTCGGATCGCTGTACGGGACGTAGCGGTCGGCCATCCACTGCCAGACCTGGCCCGCCATGTCATAGAGGCCGCCGCTCGCAGCGAAGCTCCCGACGCGCCGGGTGTTCGCGCCGTCCTCTCCAGCGCAAGCGTTGAACTGGGCACGGTCGCACGGCGCGGCGCTCGGGAGCTGATCTCCCCAGGGGAAGCTCCGCGGAGGGGAGAGCCCCTCCACGACGCGGCCGCGCGCCGCGTACTCCCACTCGGCCTCCGTCGGGAGGCGCCCCCCATCCCAGACGCAGAAAGACTGCGCGGTCGCGCGGTTCACGCAGTTGATGGGATGAAGCTCGCGGCCTCCCGCGGTCGTCGTCCAATTGCAGGTCCCGCCGTACATCGGCGTGCCCGTCGGCGCAGTGACCGTGAGCGCTTCGCTGAGGCGCCCTCTTGGGTACGCGATCGCCCCGGTCGGCGCCGGGTGCCCGGCGTTCCAGAATCGGCGGAAGCGCGCCACGGTCACGAGGTGCGCGTCCATCGCGAAGTCGCTCACGGTGATGTGGCTCTGGAGGGGCGTCGCCCGCGCCGCGCCGTCCGTGGAGCCCATCACGAAGGCTCCGCCGGACACCGCGACCACCCCGCAGCCACGCTCTGTGGGGTCGGGACAACTCGGCGACGGGATCGGCGGCACGTCGACGGCGGGCGGAACGTCGACAGTGGGCGGCACGTCGACGGCGGGCGGAACGTCGACAGTGGGCGGCACGTCGACAATGGGCGGCACGTCGACGGCGGGACCTGTGTCGGGAGCGGGCGTGTCCACGGGCATGACCGGCGCGTCGACCGCGAGAGGGACGTCGACGCCGACGTCTGACTCCGAAGCGATGTCAGGGGCGGGAGCATCAGTGACCGGGACGTCGTGACCGATGTCCGAAGACCCGGCGTCTGCGGCTGCGGCGTCTACGTCAGCCTCTGCGCGCGCTGCGTCTACGCCGCCCGCGTCCTGCAAGTAGACCGTCGACGGCGTCCCGCAGCCGAGGCCCCCGATCATCACCCACCCGAACCAACGCCTCGATCGTCGCATCAGAAGCTCCCTCCCACAGACACCTCGCCCCCGCGTGCGAGGGGCGTGACGCCCACACGCACCGCCCGCGCCCCCTGCTCCCGCGGCCGCCCGAGCAGCATCCACAGAACCCCTCCCGCCGTCGCGGCGATCCCCACGCCCAGACTCACGTTGGCGGCGATCCCCATCCCCGCGGCGCCCTGCGCGCGAGACACATCGGCCGACGTCGGACAGGCGATGGCCTCGGCCTCCACCGTGCAGTTGCCCACCGCGCTCTCACGCAGCGCCCAGAAGACGCCGCCCAGCGCCACGAGCGCAACGCCCGTCCCCGCGACGATCCACGGACCGACCCCCGGCCCTTGGCGCGCTGGCAACGCCACGCTCGGGCTCACGACCGGCGCGGTCGGACGCTCCGCCGCGGCGCTCGTCCGCGTGGCGTCGACCGCGACGGCCGATGACTCGGGCGACAGCGTGAGCATCTCGCGAAAGACCTCTCCCTCCGCGAGCGACACGGTGCGACGGAGCGAGCGATGCCCCGGCGCCGACAGCTCCAGCACGCCGCTCCCGCTGGCGAGCACCCAGGGCGTAGATAGGGGCAGCCGGCCCACCAGCACGCCGTCCACGCGGAGCTCGGCGCCCGGGACGTTGGTCTGTGGGCTCAAGCGCGGGAGGTGCTGCTCGACGTCGCGGAGGGCCCGCTCCAGGCGCTCGCGCTGCGAGCGCACCCAGGGATCACTCGCACTCTCGAGGGCGGCGCGCAGATGGGAGTGGGCCTCGCGCCAGTGTTGTGCCTCCTGCTCGTCGAACCCGACCTGCGCGCGAGCGCGCGGGGTCGGGCATCGCGCCAGCAACGCACGGACGTGGAGCGCGGCCAGCTCGCGGTTGCGGGCCCGGACGTCGAGCTCACGATCGAGCTCGCGATCGACCTCGACGGGGTTGCACCCGCCGCGCGTCTGCGCGTACCCGGGCGTAGGGCGTGTGACGAGCGCGACGCCGATGAGGCAAGCCCACCAGAGCGCTCGCTCACGTCGAGACGACGTGAACGCAAGGAGGCCCCCAAATCTCCACTTCTCCACCACCGTGTTCGTCCTCTCGCTGCGCGGAACCGACCTGGCGCTCCGGCGGGCTTCGCACCCCCTTGTCGGGCGCCGCGTCGGCCCGTCTCGAATTCGTCCGCCGTCGGGGAGATTCGGTACGTCAGCGCCAGAGCGGGGCGTCTGTCGTGAGCGACAGGAGCTCGCTGCGCAGGCCGCTCCCGTCGCAGGGGCCCGCCGTGAGCACCCTGACCGAAGGCAAGACCCCGTCAGGGACGCGCATCGAGTAGGAGGCCGTGTAGATGATCGAGGATAGCGACGGCTGCGCGTAGGTCGCGGTGACGGTGTCGGCCGCGGGGTTGACCGTCACGGTCATCGTCCACCACCCGCCGTCGTTCCCGATGTACCAGCCCCAAGGCCGGTCCGGGCGCGACGTGCCGCCCGTGTCGACGTTGCGGCTCTGAGGTTCCAGGAACGCGCCGCCGCTCTGCGAGACCAGCACGTCGGTCGCGGACTCGCGGTCGGAGTTCCAGACCCAACGGTTCAGGGTGATGAACTCCCCGCTGGTCCAGTTCAGGGTGAAGCCCAGCCCTCGTTGGTAGCTCGTCGGCAGTCGGCCGACCATGGTGACGGTGAAGGGCCGCGAGGAGGGACAGGCCCCGGTGACGGCCGGTAGCCGGAGCTCGGCGTTGCTGTCCGTGCTTCGGAGATCGATCGCGCCCGTGCAGGCCGAGAGCGTCGTGCTCACGTCGGTCGACGAGAAGGCGCGGTCGACGAAGGCCGCGCCGCACGAGGGCCGCGCCACCCAGCCCGCGAGCAGCTCGGAGCCGCATCGAGGCGGTGACGGAGCGTCGCAGACCCCGAGCACGCAGGCGCCGACCACGCAGCCCTCCCCCGCCGCGCAGGCGCGACCGCACGCTCCGCAGTTCGCCTCGTCAGTGTCGAGCGTGACGCACCGACCCGCGCAGCGTACCTGAGGCGCCCCGCAGGCGATCGGTGTGTCTGGGGAAACGTCCGGCAGGTCCGGTTGGATCTGAACGTCGGAGCCAGCGTCCATCCCGGGGGCAGTGTCAGGAGGCGGGATGTCTGCGCCGACGCCGAGCGGGGAGGCATCGGTTGGTGAGCACGACGCATCGGCGCAGCGCAGCGAGTCGCCGAGGTCGAGCGGAACGTCACACCCCCACAGCAACCCGGCAGTCGCGGGGACCCACGCGAGCCAGGCGCGGCCTCGCTGTTCCCGATCGCCGCGCACCGCTCCCACCGCCCGGATCGCCCCGTTCTTGCTCGACTTCATCATCGATGGCCTTCGCGCAGGACCGACGGCCCCTCCGCCGCTCCTGTCCACGGCTCTTGTGTCGCTCTGCCTCGGTCCGTCTCGGATTCGTCCAGGAGTGCCCCGCGCTCATCACCGCCCACCACTGCACTTCAGCTTCGACGGCCTTGACGAAGGCCATCACCATCCGCGCAGACACCTGCCCCACGCCCGCAGGATGGACTTCCCCGACACCTACGCGCTGCGCAACCGCGCGCCGACGCTCACTCCGCGAGCGGGTCGCGGAACACCTCCGCGACCGACAGCGACGCCTCCACGCCCGTGAGCGAGAGCGCGTCGCCGGGGCGGAGTTCACGCATCGTCCAGGTGCCGTCGGCGTTGCGCGCGTGGTGCTCGATGACGGGCTCCGTCTGCGCCACCAACACGTAGTCGCGCAGCGAGGGGATGCGTCGGTAGTGCGCGAACTTCCCGCCGCGATCCCAGTCCTCGGTGCTGTTTGAGAGCACCTCGACGAGGACCACGGGGTTCGTCATCGCGTGCGCGTCGTCAGGATCGCGCTCGACGCGCCCGCACACCACCGACGCGTCGGGGTAGGTCGCCAGGCCCGTCGCCAGCACGCGCACCCGCGCGTCGCTGGTATAGACGCGGCAGCGTTGACCCGCGAGGCCCGCGGAGAGCCCCGCGATCACCGCGGCGCAGAGCGCGCTGTGGTCGAGCGTTCCGCCCGCCATCGCGTACACCACGCCGTCGAGCCACTCGTGCCGCTCTTCGCTCGCGGACTCCCGCGCGAGGTACTCCGCGTGAGAGACACCCCGCTGGATCGCCGCCGCGTCGCGCACCCCGCGAGGATGCACCGCCGCGCGCGGCGACCACAAGCGCCTGCGCTACTCCTCGCCGTCGAGGAGCTCGAGCACCGGCGCCGCGCCCGGCGTGAGGCCGCGCGCGCTGTGCAGGTGGTGGATGAGCAGCGCGCGGTTGTCGAGAACCGAGAGGTTCTGCAGCTCCAGCGCGCCGATGCGGTCCTCGGGCGTGAAGGCCGGCGAGGCGACCTTCTCCATCGAGAGCTTGTCGGGCGCGTAGGCCATGTACGGCGCCGTGGTCTTCAGGATCGTGTAGTCCTCGCCGCGGCGCAGCTCCAGCGTGACCTCTCCCGTGACCGAGGTCGCGACCCAGCGGGTGAGCGCGTCCTTCAGCATCATCGACTCGGGGTCGTACCAGCGGCCCTCGTACAACAGCCGACCGAGGCGACGCCCCAGCGTCGCGAAGAGGTCCACCGTCGACTCGTTGTGGATCGCGCTCACGAGGCGCTCGTACACGAGGCTCACGAGCGCCATGCCCGGCGCTTCGTACACGCCGCGGCTCTTGGCCTCGATCACCCGGTTCTCGATCTGGTCGCACATCCCGAGGCCGTGACGGCCGCCCACGCGGTTGCACGCCACGAAGAGGTCGAAGAGCGATCCCCCGAAGTCGTCACCGTTGAGCGCCACGGGAACGCCCCGCTCGAAGCGCAGCGTCACCGTCTCGGCGGGGACCTCCACCGACGCGTCCCAGAAGCGTGTGCCCATGATGGGCTGCACGATCTTCATGCTGGTCTCGAGGTGCTCAAGGTCCTTCGCCTCGTGCGTCGCGCCGAGCACGTTCGAGTCGGTGCTGTACGCCTTCTCGACGCCCATGCGGTACGGCAGGCCCTGCGCGATGAGGTACTCCGACATCTCCTTGCGGCCGCCGAGCTCTCCCACGAAGCGCGGGTCGAGCCAGGGCTTGTAGATCTTGATGTCGGGGTCGGCGAGCACGCCGTAGCGGAAGAACCGCTGGATGTCGTTGCCCTTGTGCGTGCTCCCGTCGCCGAAGACGTGCACGTCGTCGTCGCGCATCGCGCGCACGATCGCGAGCGAGGTCACCGCGCGCCCCAGCGGCGTGGTGTTGAAATACCGCCGCCCGCCCGTCGTGAGGTGGAAGGCCCCGCACTGCACCGCGGTGATCCCCTCGCGCACCATCGCGTCGCGGCAGTCGACCAGCCGCGCCTTCACCGCGCCGTGCTCCATCGCGACCGGCGGGATCTCTGACGGATCGGCCTCGTCGGGCTGCGCGAGGTCGGCGGTGTACGCGAAGACCTGCATCCCGTTGCGGGCGAGCCAGGCGACGGCGCAGCGGGTGTCGAGCCCGCCGGAGAACGCGATGCCGAGGCGGGTGCCCTCGGGGGGGAGCGTGCGGTAGATGCGACTCATGGCGGCCGCTTCTACTACAGCGGCGCGCCCGCGTGGGAGGCCGCAGCGCTCAGCCCAGGTAGTCCATCCACGGGTCACGCGGACCGCTCGGCACCACGGTCTTCGCGCCGCTGTCTCCGCCGCTCGTGTCGTTCGCGGCCATCGTCTCGACGGGCACCGCGGTCACGCCCACCACAGGCACCGACTCGACCCCGCCGCGGGAGGCCACCTCGACGCGCTCTTCGACCCGCGTCTGCACCCGCGACACCACCGTCGGAGCGGGTCGTTGCTGGGCTCTGCCGCTGCACCACCGCGGGCGCCGGAGGAAGCTCCCTCCCTTGGGACCAGCCCCCCGGCGCGTTGCCCATCTCCTCCGACGTGTAGAGCCCCGACATGTCTTCGGGGAAGGCCTTTCGCAGCGCCAGCGACTCGGCGCACTTCGCGATCATCACGTGCGGCATGCGCCCCACATCGCCGTGGGCCGCTGCTTGCCCGTCTGCCGGTCGCGCGCGGTCTGCACGTACTCCGCGAAGTACGCGATGCCCACGGCAGGGCGCGGCCAGTCGCGCCGCCAAACCCGCACCTTGCAGAGCTTCAGCGTGCCGTCGGCGTTGTGCACGAACTCGGGCTCGTCTTGCCCCGCGTAGAGGCCCGTGCGCTCGGCGATGGCCCGCAGCCCGTCGATCGACACCTGCGCCGCCCACACCGGCCGGTGCTTCTCGAGTCCCACCGCGAGACGAAATGGATCTGCCGCAGGAGGGGTTGAGCCGCCGCGCCTTGGCGATCTCCATCAGCACCTCGAACTCGGCGTCACTGGCCCCGTTCGCGAAGCTGTCGCGGATGAGCCGCCGCTGCTCCTCGGTGAAATCGAAGCCCACGCGCTCTCGCGGACGCGGCTCGTCGACCACCGCCATGCCCCCCACCCTGGTGATCCCTCGCTCGCTCATGCCCACGACTGTACAGATGTACAGCTTCCCGTAAAGGCCCCCGCGGGGTGCATCCTGCGCGGCGTGATCCCGGTGCTGTACGAAGACGCGGGGCTCGTCGCCGTCGACAAGCCCGCGGGCGTGGTGGTGATCCCCGCGCGCGACGAAGACCCCGGCGAGAGCCTGCGCGCGAAGCTCGAAGCCCAACGGGGAGAGCGCCTCTGGGTCGTGCACCGCGTCGACCGCGACACCTCGGGCGTGGTGCTCTTCGCCCGCAGCGCCGACGCGCACCGCGCGCTCAACGCTCACTTCGAGCACCGCCGCGTCGACAAGCGCTACCTCGCCCTCACCCGCGGCGTGCCTTCACGCACCGGAGACATCGACCTCGCCCTGCACCCCGCGCGCAAAGGAAAGATGCGCCCCGCCCTCCCCGGCGAAGAAGGCTCCGTCGCCGCGCGAACCACTCTCACGGTGCTGCGTGAGTGGGCGACGCCCGTCGGCCCGGTGTGCCTCGTCGAGGCGAAGCCTCACACCGGGAGGCAGCACCAGATCCGCGTGCACCTGCGCGCGCTCGACGCGCCGCTCGTGGTCGATCCGCTCTACGGGCGCGCGTCGACGGTCACCGCCGCGGAGCTCGGCCTCGACCCTTCACACCCGGGCCTCTCTCGCCTCTCGCTGCACGCCGCGGCGCTCTCTCTGCCGTGGCCCGCGGGCGAGACCCTCACCGTGAGCGCGCCCCTCGCGTCGGACCTGTCTTCGTTGATCGACGCGCTGTCGTCTTCGTCTTCGCCGTCGTAGCCGCGGCCGCGGCGCGCGCGTGGCGGGCCTCGGCGCGCGCGATCACAGCGATCATGCGGTCGGTCTCGGCGCGCATCGCGCGGTCTTCGGCGTCGGTCTGGTGGTCCCACCCGAGGAGGTGCAGGAGACCGTGCGCGAGGAGCATCCGCACCTCGTCGCGCGTCGCGATCCCGCGCTCGCCCGCCTGCCGCGCCGCCGTGTCGAGGGAGATCACCACGTCGCCGAGCGCGTCTCCCGCGAGGTGACCGAACTCGCCCTCGCGCAGCGCGAAGGCGAGCACGTCGGTGGGCTTGTCCTTCTTGCGGTGCTCGCGGTTCAGCCTGTGGATCGTCGCGTCGTCGCAGAGCAGCACCGACAGCTCCGCCCGCGGGAGCTTCAGCGCCCGCAGCATCGCCTCGGCGCCGCGCTTCACCTCGGCGCTCGTCACCGCCCTCGACCGGGTCGCCTCTCGCAGCACGTCGACGCGCATCGCCGCGCACGCTGCCACGGCCCCGCGCGCGATTTCAACAGTGACAAGCTACGTCACAGCAGGGATTGCGACGCGCGGGGGTCGCACCCACGATGGCCGCAGACGAGAGGTGGTGATGGCGACGGTGCAAGCGAAGACCCTGGCCTCGATCGACCGCGCGCTGCGGCGCGCGCCCTGGCGCGAGGTGGCGTGGCCCGAGCGGAGTCGGCGCGTGGCGACGGCGATGCTGGCGACCCTGCGCGACGGGCTGGGCTCGCTCCCGGCGGCGACGGCGTGGGCGGCGGCGTGCGGCGCGGCGCGGGCGGAGCTTCCGGTGGCGCCCGGTCCGTGGCACCAGCGGCACGCCCACGCGGTGCTGGTGTGGTCGGTGCGGTCGCTGCTCGGGGCGGTGGAGTCCGAGCGCGACGTGTTCGCGGCCGAGGGCTTGGAGCGCGCGGCGGTCGAGCTCGCCGAGGTGTGCGGGCGCGTGCCCGAGACGAACCTCACGGTCGACGCCGACGCGACGGTCGAGCGGGTGCGCGACGCGCTGCGGGGCGGGGAGACCGAGGGCTACGCGGCGCTGGTGCGTCAGCAGTGCGCGACCGCGGCGGCGCTGTTCGTGGTGGGGGGCCACGACCTCGACGGCGTGCTGCGCGGCGCGGTGGAGCGGGCGGACCTCGCGTGGCAGCGCAAGGGCGGCGTGGGGATCGTCGCGCAGCGCAGGGCGTGGGCGCGGCTGGGCGTCGCCGAGGTGGCGTGGGCGCTGGCCGAGACCTCGATGAGCGTCGGAGAGGTCCCCGGAGAGGCCGCGACGGCGCTGTGGCTCGCGCAGCGCGCGTGCGCGGTGGCGGCGCGGGTCGACCGGGCCGAGGCGTGGGTGAAGGCGACCGCGGTGGTCGCGAGCGACGAGACCGAGACGAAGACCGAGGCGCCGCGCGCGCCCGAGAAGAAGACGGAGAAGGCCATGGACAACACGAAGATCACCCCGGTGCTGAAGACCCTCGAGACCGACGCGGGCGACGCCGCGTGGCGCACCGCGGGCTCGCAGTTCGTGAAGCTCGCGCGCGACCCGATCGTGGCGATGCTCTCGCGCCACCTCGCGCCCGACGACGCGTCGGCGCGGGCGCGCATCGCGGGCTTCCTCGAGACGGAGCTGGGGGCGGCGCTCTTGTCGGGGGTGCTGTCGGCGGCGCTGATGGCGATGCCGCAGAACGACGTGACGGCGAAGCTCGGCCGCGAGCTGCGGGTGCGCGCGATGGCCGGGGCGGGCGACGTGGTGGCCGACCTCCTCACGGGGCCGCTGCGCCAGGTGGCGGTGCTGTTCCTCCAGGGGCAGCCGGCGACGCAGGGGAGCGCGAGCGCCGACCCGGCGGGCCTGCCGGGCGCGGCGGTGATCGACGCGCTGCGCGTGGCGGCCAACGCCGACGCGACCGCGCACGCCGAGGCGTAGGCGCGCAACCTGCGGTGCGTGGGCGCGAAGAGCGCGCCCATGCACAACCCTCACGAGCTCTGCGCGCGGCAGATCCTCGAGCTCGCGCTCTCTCCCTACGGCTTCGCCCAATCCGAGGCGCCCATCACCGCGATCGACGACCAGTTCGCCGACGTGGCCTTCGTGCCGACGCCGTCGGGGCCTGTCGAAGACCCGCTCCCGCTCGGCCTGCTCGGGCGCATCGCGTCGCGGCCGTGCCTGATGGAACCCTTCTCCCGCGCCCCGCCGGCGAAGGCCCTGGAGACGCTGCTTCGCAAGGTGCTCAACGCGCGCCACGGCGCCCGCGCAGAGGGCGCGCCTCCGCATACCCAAGCTCTCAGCGAGGCGACGCTCTGGGTGCTCGCCGCGGGTCGGCCCAACGAACTCATCGCGGCGACGACGCTGGTCCCCGTGACGGATGAGGTTCCGGGCGTCTACGCGCCCGTCGCGCAGTTGCCCGTGGGGCTGGTTGTGATCCCAGAGCTTCCGTCGGGGGAGGACACGTTGCTGCTGCGCCTCCTGGGGCGCGGTGCAGAGGCGCGGGCCGCGCGTGAAGAGGTGCGCCGCCGACAGCAGGAGCACCCGCGCTGGAGGGCGCTCGGGAGCGTAGTGATACAGTACCTCCGACGCATCCAGGTCGAAGCGCCGCCACAGGGAGAGGAAGACGACATGGACGAGATCGCCGAAGAGGCCGCCCGCTGGGAGGCCGCCGCCGAAGCCCGCGGCGTCACGCGCGGACGCGCCGAGGGACGCGCCGAGGGACGCGCCGAGGGACGCGCCGAGGGACGCGCGCTCACGCTCTCGCACCTCATCGAACGTCGCGTCGGTCGCGCCCTCTCCGACTCGGAGCGCGGCGCGCTCTCGGCCGCGCTGCGCGACGAGGCCGCGTGCGACCGCGCCGAGGCGCTCGTGCTCGACCCCGACCCCGCCGCGCTCTCGCGCTGGCTCTCGGCGCTCGCTCAGTAACCCCCGCTGCCCGCTCCGCCCGACACGATCGCCACGCTCGACGACGCGCCCAGCCGGGTCGCGCCCGCGGCGATCATCCGGTCTCCGTCGGCCGCCGTGCGCACGCCGCCGCTCGCCTTCACGCCCATCTCAGGCCCCACCACCGCGCGCATCAGCGCGATGTCGTCGGCCGTCGCGCCGCCGCCGCCGAAGCCCGTCGAGGTCTTCACGAAGTGCGCGCCCGCGGCCTTCGAGAGCGCGCAGCCGATCACCTTCTCGTCGCGCGTCAGCATCGAGGTCTCGAGGATGACCTTCACGGTCTTTCCGCCCGCGGCGCCCACCACGCGCGCGATGTCGTCGAGCACCAGCGCGTAGTCGCCCGACTTCAGCGCGCCGACGTTGATCACCATGTCGACCTCGTCGGCCCCGTTGCGCACCGCCTCGGCCGTCTCGAAGGCCTTCGCGTTCACGCTCATCGCCCCGAGCGGAAAGCCCACCACCGCGCACACCATCACGGTGCTGCCGAGCAGCCGCTCGCGCACGAAGGGCACGTTCGCGCTGTTCACGCACACCGAGAAGAAGCGCCAGGTCATCGCCTCGGCGCAGAGCTTTCGCAGGTCTTCCTTCGTCGCCTCGGGCTTCAACAGCGTGTGGTCGATCACCCGCGCGAGGTCGGGCCGGGGCTCTCCCTTCTCGCCCGCCGCGCCCACCGCGCTGCCGCCCGGCGAGGCCACCACCTGCGGGGTCACGCCCCCCTTCACCGGCGACGACGCGAGCTCTTGCTGCACCCGCGCCACCACCGCGTCGACCAGCCGATCAAGCTCTTTCGCCATCTGCGCTCCGCCGCCGCGTATACCCCTGCGCGCGCCCGCGTGTCACCCCCCACCGCGCCCCGTCTCAGACCGAGGGGCCGCTGTGATACTCCCAACGGGTCGACGCTCGACGCCTTCCCCTCGCCCCTGGAGCCGCCCGATGCGCACGCTCACCCTTCGCTTCGTCCCCCTCGCGCTCGCCGCCCTCTACGGTTGCAGCAGCGACCCCGCCACCCCTCCGCGCGACGCGAGCGCCGACGCCCCAACCGTGGACGTCCCCGTCGACGCGGGCGCCGACGCCGGGCCCGACGTCCCCACCGGGCCCGTCGACGCCGACCGCCTGCGCTTCCCCATCGGCTCGACCTTCTGGCTCCCCGCCGAGGGCACCTGGGCGCTGCTCTCGGCCCCGGCCGCCAACCGCAACGCGATCTTCACCGACCCCTCCTCGGGCCGGAGCGCCTTCGTCCCCCACACCATCGGCGACTACCGCTTCCGCGACGCGCTCGGCAACCTCGTCTCGCTCACCGTCGTCGACCCCAGCACCCTGCGCTTCGACAATCACAACTATTTCCCGACGCGCGCCGTGCACGTCGACGGGCAGACCCTCTGGGTCGCCTCGACCCTCCGCCCCGAGCTCCTCAACGTCGACGGCGCGACCCTCACGCCCCGCTACACCGTCACCGTCGGGGGATGGCCCGTCGCCGTCGCGCGCGTGCCCGACGCCAACACCGTCCTCGTCGCCTGCCGCGGAGACGACACCCTCACCGTCGTCGACACCGAGAGCCGCCGCGCGACGCGCTCCCTCTGGGTCGGCGACGAGCCCGCCGACCTCGTCGTCACCTCCGACGGCCGCACCGCCATCGTCGCCCTCCCCACCGACCGCGAGGTGGCCTTCATCAACCTCGTCGACATGGAGGTCTCCGACCGCGTCACCGTCGGCGTCGACCCGACCTTCCTCGCGCTCAACCCCGCGGGCACGAAGCTCTACGTCGCCGGCCGCCGCACGGGCCTCGGCGCCGAGCGCGCCGCCGACGACGTCGCCGGGGCAGACGTCTCCGAGATCGACGTCACCACCCGCCGCGTGACCCGCTCCATCCACCAGGTCGGCACCACCCTCGGCGGCCTCACGGTCTCGCCCGACGGCAACACCCTCTACGTCGCCGCGGTGCGCGCGAACAACACCGCCGACCTCAACGACGAGAACGGGCGGAGCTTCCAGCACACCCTCGCGGCCTACAACGTCGGCGCCCCCGGCGCGATCGCGCAGACCCAGGAGCAGGACATCACCCGCACCACCCCCGGCGCGCGCGCGCCGGTGCCCGCCCCCGGCGTCGACGCGGGCGTGCCCGACCCCGACGCGGGCGCCGTCAACGACGCGGGCGTGCGGGTCACCCCCCTCAACGACCGCCGCGCGGTGAGCCTCTTCGGCCTCGCCGCGCACGAGGGCTCGCTCTGGGTGCTCTCCGAAGCGAACGACTTGGCGATGCGCTTCGACGCCGCGACCCTCATCGAGCAGGAGCGCTTCGAGGCCCCGGGCCGCCCGCGCTCGCTCGCCGTGGGGCCCGACGGCAACGCGTGGGTCTTCGGCCACCAGTCGCAGCAGCTCTCCGTGGTGCGGAACATCACCGGCGGCCGCGTGGCGTCGTCGTCGATGGCCTTCGGGCGCGACCCGCGACCCGCCGCGGTGGCCCGCGGGCAGCGGTTCTTCACGGGCCCCGGGCAGCGGAGCGAGGGCCACGACGGCGGCACCATCGCGGGCGACACCTGGTCGTGCAGCTCGTGCCACGCCGACGGGCTCACCGACAACGTGGTGTGGCCCGCCGTGCGCGACCCCTCGCGCCGCTTCGCGCCCCGCGCCTTCGTGCAGCTCGCGGGGACGTACCCCCTCGGCGTCGACGGCTACGGCTCCGACGTGGTGAACATGGCCTACACCGCGATGCGAAAGGTGGGCGTCGACCGGCCGAGCACCGACGACGCGCAGGGCCTCGCCGCGTACCTCGCGTCCATCGCGCCGCCGCCGCCCGCGAACGCGCACACCGAGCGCGACGGGCGGATGTCTCCCACCGCGCGCGGCGCCGAGCCCGTGTTCCGCGAGCACTGCGGGCGGTGCCACACGCTCCCGCTCACCACCAGCCGCGAGCTGGTGCCCATGGGCATCGACGACATGCGCCCCGCCGACCCCGCCGCGCTGCGCGGCGCGTACCGCCACGCGGGGTGGCTGCGCATGGGCCAGCAACGCTCCCTCGTCGGCGCGGTGGGCGCGATGGTCACGTGGATCGGCGCCAACCTCTCCGCCGCGCAGCAGGAGGGCCTCGCGAGCTTCGTCGCGGAGCTCACGGGCCGGGACTTCTACCTCATGACCGAGCTGCCCTCGGCGCAGCGCAGGGCCGCGACCACCACGCCCTTCACGCTGGTGTTCTCGCAGCCCGTGCACGACCGCGGAGACAACCTCGCGCGGGTGCGCCTGCTCGCGCCGGACAACAGCACGGTGCTGGTGAACATCGCCGTCGACGGCGCGCGGATGAGCCTCACGCCGCAGTCTCCGTTGTTGTTCAACGGGCCGTACCGGGTGGTGGTCGACGCGGGCTTCGAGTCGGAGTCCGAGCGCCGCACCACCGAGCGCATCGAGCTCACGTGGAACACGGTGAACACCCCCGCGCTGCGCGTGCAGGGCAACTACCGGCTCACGTACACGCCGCCCACGCCGGGCACCACGGGCGGCGTGGGGCCGGCGCTCGAGGCGATCCTCACGCTGAACTCCGACATCGGGGGCCTGGTGCAGGTGACGGCGACCTTCCCGACGCTGGGGACGGCGTGGCGAGGCACGGGGGTGATCGACGGCAACCGGCTGCGGCTGCCTCCGATGCCCGTGGCGACGTCGCGGGGCTTCTACGACGCGGTGTCGGGCTTCGAGGCCGACCTCGCCGACACGGGCGGAGACGGCGTGGGCGACTTCGTCCTCGGCGGCACGGGCGACGGCGGCGCGCGGGTCTACACCGCCACCGCGCCGGGCTACATCGACCGCACCCTCGAGTGGAACCTCGTGCGCCAACCCGGCGGGACCTGAACCCCTCTCCGATTCCGCCGATCATTGGCCCTCTCGCGCCGCTCTGCGCTATCGCCGCGGCGCCCATGCGCTCGCTCCCTCGCTCCCTCGTCGCGCTGAGCCTCGGCCTCGCGGCCCCCGCGGCCCTCGCGCAGAACGCCCCGTGCTTTCGCCCCACGGCCGCCAACGCTCGCCCCAGCACCCACACCACCGCGGGCCCCGGCGCGCGCTTCGAGCCCTCTCCCGAGTGCCGCTACGCCGTGCGCGCCCGCGGCGCCTCCGCGCCCGCGCCCACGCAGCAGCTCTCCCCCGAGGCGCGCGACGTCGCAGAATTCTTCCGCGACCTCGGCGCCCCCTCGGGACGTCTCGCCGCCGACCTCGAGGTCGTCGCCGCGCGCGGAGAGGCCACCGAGACCCTCTCGCTCCGCCCCTGCGTCACCCGCCTCGGCGAGGGCAGCACCGTGCTCCGCTTCGAGCCGCAGACCCGCGGCAACACCGTGCGCGTGCGCTCCACCGCCGACGCCGCCCGCTGCCCCGTCGCCGACGCCGAGGTCGTGCTCGTGCCCGACGGCGGCGAGGGCACCGTGCTCCGCGAGGCGCCCTCCACCGCGCGCACGCTCTCGCTCACCGCCGCCGCGAGCACCGACATCCCCGGCGACGGGAGCCCCTGGTCGGTGTACCTCCGCCGCCACGGATCGCCCGTCGCAGTGCGCGCCGACGTGCTCCGCTTCGGTGACCCGCGCACCGCCCTGCAGCGCCGCTTCGCCACGCCCGGCGACGCGCAGTGGTTCACCGCCGATTTCTCCCACGGCGCGCTCCGCCTCACGCCCACCGCGATGGGCGCGCGCGACCTCACCTGGGCCGAGCTCGTCACCGCCGCCGCGACGCAAGCGGTCTTCCTCGCTGGGCCCGACGGCGCCGACGGCGCGCCCGCGTACGCCCTCCCCGTCGACCCCGGCGGAGACGCCATCGAGGTGCCCGACGTCGTCGTGCGCGAGGCGATGCGCGCCCGCTACGGCGCCGTGGGTGAAGCGCTCGTCCCCGCGCGCGTCGACTGGGCCCGCGTGCTCGGGTCGCTGCGCCTCTGTCACCGCGGTTCGTACGCCCCCGAACCGGTCCGCGGCGCGCGCGTGCTCCCCACCGAGGTCAGCGCGATGAGCTGCCTGCCGCTCGCGCAGGTCGCCTCGGCGCCGCAGGCCACCTCCCTCGGCGCGCTCTCGCTGGAGCGTCGGATGGACCTCCTCCAGCGCCGCGACGACGTCTCCGTCGCGCAGTCCTCCACCTCCGAGCGCGAGGAGATCCCCCTCGACGCCGACGCGCGCGTTCGCTTCGCCACGCCGGGCGACACCCTCCACGCGCCCGCGTCGCTGCCCGACGGGCGCGTGCTCGCGCTCTGCCGCGTGGCCGGCGAGCACGACGCGATCGCCCTGCGCGCGGGGGAGCGCCACGAGTTCACCGAGGCCGAGGCGGGGCTCTGGCAGCTCGTCGCGCGCCCCGACGGAGAGGCCCGCTGCACCTCGCAGGACCTCGCCCTCGCGCGCGTCGCGGTGATCGCCCCGCGCACCGACTGGGTGCCGCTCGGCCTGCACGAGCACGGCGCGATGGACATGCGCGCCCCCTGGCGCGCGCTCGAGACCTCGGGCGACGACACCTTCGCCTTCCACGCGCGCTCGGGCCTGCCCGAGTGGAGGCTCTCCACCACGCCCGACGTCGCCGCCGCGGTGAACGGCGCTGTGGCCGCGTCGAGCGAGGGCGCCGACGAGAGCCCGCGGGTGAATCGTTCGGTGCCCGTACGACTCCGCGCCGAGGCCCCCGTGAACGCGCCGCCCAGCGCGTTGGTCGTCCTGCTCGCCGAGGGAGAGTCGTGCCCCGCGTCGGAGCTCGACCTCGTCCCCAACCTCCGCGCGCTGCCGTCGGAGTCGACGCTCCACGCCTTCCTCGCGACGGAGAACCCCGCGGGAGCGCCCCGCCGCTTCACCTGCCTCGCCCGCGCGCGGCTACGGGTGACGCCCCCCTTGATCCACCGCGGGAGCACGCCCGGTCCCTTCTTCGCGCGCTGGGGCCTGCCGGGCTCCGTGTCGCTCCGCGCGCACTACGAGGTCGTCGGCACGTGTGACGGCGGCGACTGCCTCTCCCTCGGCGCCGCCGCGCCGCTCATCTACGGACGTCTCAGCCTCACGAAGCTCCCGTGGATGACCCTGGAGTTCTCGCTCCCGCTGGTCCTCGCGGCCTCGCCCGGCGACGGTCGCGCGCTGCACACCGGGCTCGGCCTCGACGTGGGGATCTCCTTCGGACCGCGGATCCTCCCGCGCTTCGTGACCGTGGGGCTCTTGTTCCAGCCGACCTTCCTCGCGGTGGGCACCGAGCGCGGAGACGAGGCCGTGAACCTCGCGCCCTACCTCGGCGTCAACCTCTCCTCCGTCCTCGACGCGATCCGGAGCGAGTGATGCGCCCCCTCGCCCTCGCGCTCGTCCTCGTCGCGTGCTCGGCGCCGACGTACTCCCGCGCGCCGTCTCCGCCCGCGTACAGCGCCCTGCCGAGCGCGCCCTCTCTCGGCGACACGGGCCCCTACCGCGACGCGCTCTCTCGCGAAGACCAGCGCCTGCGCGCGGGCGCGCCCCCCGCCGCCGCGGCCCTCCACGACGCCGTCGAGCAGATCGTCTCGGAGCTCGGCCAGGCCTGCACCCCCAGCAACCCCGGCGGAGACGGCCTCCACTGGTCGATCTCGTGCGCGACGCAGACCCTCTTCGCGCCCGGCAGCAGCTCGGCCTCGCCCGAGGTCGTGCAGCGATGGCGCGCCGTCGGCCGCATCGTCGGAGACCTCCTCCGACGTCAGCTCCCCGGCGCGCAGCGCCTGCGCGTGGCCGTGTCGGGCTTCGCCGACCACATCCAGTTCGCGAGCCCCGCGAGCGCCACCGCGTGCGACCCCTTGAAGCGCGCGTTCGGCGCCGACTACCCCGCGCCCGCCGACGACGCCGCGCGCAACCGCGAGCTCTCGTTCTGCCGCGCCGCGAACATGGCCCGCGAGATCGCGTGCGCGACGCTCCCCACAGGGTGCCAGGGCAACGCCGTGTCTCACGCGCCGGGCCTCTCGGTGGGCGTCTTCGGCGGAGGCACCACCGCCCTCGACGCCGCGCCCTCGCGCTTCTCGACCCGCGTCGAGACCCCGAGCGGGACCCTCTCCTGCGCGTGCCACCCCATCGCGCCCGGCACCCTCGGCCCGAGCTGGGCCTCGCAGCACGGCCGCCCCTGGAACATCACCGAGTGCCCCGCCCCCGTCGCCGACGCGCCGGTGCTCTTCGACTGCGCCGACGCGCGCCGCGTGGAGCTCGACCTCTGGCTCGACGTGACCGCCGCGCAGCGCGAGCCCAACCGCTGCGACATCGCCGCGAGCGACCCCGACGCCCGCGCGCTCGCGTGCCTGCAACAAGCCGTCGGCGCGAGCTCGCACCAGGCCGCGCTGCAAGCCCCGACGCCCGGCGCGCGCGAAGACCGCTGCGCCGCCGCGCCCAACCCGCTCGGCTGGTACGCGGGCCGCGCGGGAGACGCCCCGCCCTGCGCCGCCGAAGTCGGCCGCTGAGGTCCTTGCGAATACGGGTATCCTTCGCGCGATGACCGACGGCGAGCGCACCATGACGACCCCTGCGCTGCGGGCCACCGTGCCGCCGACGCGCTGGGTCGAGGTGGTCTCTCCGGGTCGGCCGTCGCCCTTCCGCGCGCGCGAAGGGGTGATTCGCCTCGGGCGCGAGGCGGGCAACGAGGTGGTCATCGACGACCCCTTCGTGTCGCGCGTGCACCTCGAGGTGCGGATCTACCCCCACGGCGTCGAGGTGGTCGACCTCGACACCAAGAACGGCACGCACTACCAGGGCGCGCGCATCCGCGAGCTGAAGGTGCGCGACCAGGTGACCCTCGTGCTCGGCAAGCAGGTCACCGTGCAGGTGCGCGTAGGCGAAGACGCGCCCGTGGCCGACGTGACCTCGCCCGCGATCCCGCTGCCCATCGATCCGTCTCCGTCGACGCGACCGCCGCCCGTGAGGATGCGCGGCCCCACGCTCTCGCGCGACGCGGCGGAGCTCGTGGGCCGCTCGGCGCCGATGCAGAAGCTCCGAGACTCCCTCGCGCGGCTCGCGCCCTCGCACCTCACGGTGCTCATCGAGGGAGAGACGGGCACGGGCAAGGAGGTCGTCGCCCGCGCCCTGCACGCGTGGTCGCACCGCGCCGCGAAGCCGCTGGTGGTCTTCGACTGCGCCGCGGTGTCGCCCAACCTCATCGCGTCAGAGCTCTTCGGCCACGTGAAGGGCGCCTTCACCGGCGCCGTGGGCAACGCCGAGGGCGCGTTTCGACGGGCCGACGGGGGGACGCTCTTCCTCGACGAGATCGGCGAGCTGCCGCTCGACCTTCAGCCCGCGCTCCTGCGCGCGCTCGAGGCGCGGCAGGTGAAGCCCGTGGGCGGAGACGCCTACCGCAACGTCGACGTGCGGGTGGTGGCCGCGACCAACCGCGGGCTGGAGTCCGAGGTCGAGGCGGGGCGCTTTCGTCGCGACCTGTTGTTCCGCCTCGCGGTGGGGCGGGTGCGGGTGCCGCCGTTGCGGGCGCGGCTCGACGACGTGCCCGTGCTCGCCGACCACTTCGCGCGGGAGCTCGGCGCGACGCTCTCGCCCGCCGTGCACGACGCGCTCACCGCGCGGCCGTGGCCGGGGAACGTGCGCGAGCTACGCAACGTGGTCGAGCGCGCGGTGATGCTCGCGGGCGGCGCGGGCTCGCTCGTGGTCGACCTCGACGAGGACGACGGCTACGACATCGACCCGGCGCCCGCGCGCTCAACCCTGGTGGGAGACCTCTCCGAAGCGCCCGCGATGGCGACGGTGGAGGGGCGGCGCCTCCTCGACATGCCCTTTCAAGACGCCAAGCAGGTCGCGGTGGAGCGCTTCGAGAGGGACTACCTCCTGCGGCTCTTCGAGCAGGCCGGGTACAACCTCTCCGAGGCGGCGCGGCGCTCGGGCGTCGACCGCCGGTATCTCCGGGAGCTGTTCAAGAAGCACGGGCTCGACCCTGCGACCCTGCGCGCGCGCCGCGGGGTGTAGGTCGAGCGCCTACGCAACCGCACCTCGCGTCTGGTGCCTCTCACGAGGGAGCGCGGACGCGTCCGCGCCGCGACAAGCACGCCTACCAAGGAGGTACCCCATGCACATCCTCTGGACGCTCATCGTCGGCTTCGTGGTCGGTCTCATCGCCCGCGCCGTGAAGCCGGGAGACGACAGCATGGGCTGGATCATGACCATGCTGCTCGGCGTCGCCGGCGCCTTCCTCGCGAGCTTCGCGGGTCAGGCGCTGGGCTTCTACCGCCCGGGCGAGCCCGCGGGCATCATCGCCTCGGTGCTCGGCTCCGTCGTACTCCTCGCGCTCTTCGCGATGTTCCAGCGCCGCCGCTACGCGTAGAGCGCCGCGCCCTCTCCCGCCGCCTCGCGGTACACCAGCGCCGCCGCGCAGGGCCGCACCACCGTCTCCACCGCCTCGCGCGTCACCCGCGCCCTCTCCACCCCATCGAGCCGCCCCCACGCGCGCCACGCACCGCGGTCGACCCCCTCGGGCGCGCCCTCGCCCGCCGTCACCCCCGCGAGCGCGTCGGCGAAGGCCCGCTCGGCGACCACGCTCAACGCCGGACGCTCCGTGAGCATCCACGCCGCGGCCCTCCACGCGAGCGCCGAGTGGCGCTCCTCGTCCGCCGCGATCGCGTCGAGCGCCGCGCGCGCCTCGGGGCGGGTCGCGACGTCTCGCTGCGCCGCGGCCAGCATCGCGGCCACGGTCTCTCCCACGCAGCCCTCGACGATGAGGTCGCGCAGCACCCGCTCCGGGCGCAGGTCGTCGACCGCGCCGCGCACGTCGAGCGCGCCGGGGCCCAACCGTTCGCCGTCGAACGAAGCCGCGAGGCCGAGGCACGCCCGCGCGTGAGACACCTCGTCGAGCGCCGCCTGCTGCGCGTCGGCGACGATGTCGGGCGGGGCCCCCAGCGAGAGCATCGCCA
The DNA here is from genome assembly GCA_041389825.1 of Polyangiales bacterium. Classification (GTDB taxonomy): domain Bacteria; phylum Myxococcota_A; class Polyangia; order Polyangiales; genus JAEYZO01. Next base: position 140,712 of record JAWKRC010000006.1, read on the forward strand.
GCGTGAAGCGCGCGAAGGAGGCCACCGACGCGTGCTCCATCACCCCGTCGTCGCGCCACGCCTTCGCCAGCGCCTCGCGGGTGACCGGGTCGAGCGCCTCGGCCGCGCGCGGGCGCGTCACCCACGCCGAGCCGCGCGTGAGCGCCGCGGCGCGGAGCTCGCCGTCGACGGTCATCGGCCGCCCGCAGCACGCGCCCGTGCAGTAGGAGTAGCAGCAGGTGTCGCCCTCGCGGTCCACCGCGACGGCGGGGTTGCAGCAGCCGTCCTGGACGTAGCGCGCCTCGTAGCAGCCGTTCTGCGCGCGCGGCACGTCGACGGGCGCGCCCGCGTCGGTCACGCCCCCGCCGCCCTGCGGAGGGTTGCGGACCCGCGCCTCCATCTGCTCGAGCGTGAGGCACTCGCGCGTCGGAGCCCTCCCGCCTGGGCACACCGGCCCCGTGTCGGGAGGCCCCGCGTCGACGCCCGTGTCCACCCCCGCGTCGACCACGACGGGCGTATCCACCGTCGGCGTGTCGACGGGAGTCCCCGTGTCGACCGTCGCGCCGGTGTCGTTGCTGCCGGCGTCTGCGGTGGCCACCGTGTCGGAGCAGCCGAGTCCGAGGAGCGGGCCCATCGCGGCGAGGATGCCCGCGCGAAAGCGTGCGGAGTGCTTCATGGTGCGCGAGAGGATCGCATCGCCCGTGCCACGCGAGAACGCCTCCGTTTCACGCGCGGTCGCGTGAGTCACCCTGCGCCACGCTCACCGCCGATAGCGCGCCGACACCACCCCGACGTTGTTCGCTTCGTCGTAGGCCCGCACCGCGACGAGGTGGTCGCCCGCGCCCTCTCCGCCGCTCGGGAGCGCGCCGGTGAAGCGCTCGGCGCGCTCGTCGAAGACCCCGTCGGCCGCGCGCAGCGGGCGCCAGTCGCCGCCGTCGAGGCTCACCTCCGCGCGCAGGATCGCGCTCACCCCGTCGGTGGCCTCTCCCTCGACGCGCGCACCGTTCACGCGCACCGTCACCGTCGGCGGGGTGACATCGACCAGCAGGGGATCGGCCGCGCGGCGGTCGCGCGTCACGCCGTCGTCGGGGTTCGAGGCCTCGTCGCTGGCCTCGACCTCGACGCGGTACCAACCCTCGGGCAAGCCGTCGAGCGCCCAGTCGTAGCGCGTCTCGGTGGTGTACTCCTGGTTGCGGAGCATCGGCCGCCAGGTCTCCTCGCCGTCGCGGCGAAAGCGCAGGCGGTAACGGATCGAGTCGCGGTCGGGGTTCTCGACCTTCCACTGCACGCGCAGGGTGGTGGGGCGGGGCTCGCCGGCCTTCGTCTCGGGCGTCGAGGCCGTCACCTCGGTGAGCACCGCGCGCTGGTTCTCGGGCAGGTAGTACACCGTCACCGATCGGATCGCGGTGTTCGCGGCGCGGCCGAAGCGCGCGCGCACCTGCACGTAGCGCGCGGCGGGAGATCGCACCGCGCCGTCGTCTCCGAGCGCCTGCCACGCGCTCCAGGTGTCGTCGGGCGCGTCGGTGTTGCCGCTGCGGCTCTCCCAGTCGAGCGCGCCGTCGCCGCGCCAGCGCACCGCTCCCCAGTGCGAGGGCACCGTCGCGTCGAGCACCTTGCTCGTCCACGTCGGCGCGGGCGTGGGGGTGTCGTCGACGCGGTAGAGGCTGCCCCCGTCGGCGGTGCCGAGCACCCGCGCGCGCGTCGAGAGCGAGAGCGCGAGCACCTGGTGCTCGTCGAGGTCCAGCAGCGTGCGCCACGAGCGGTCTTCGCGGAAGGCCAGCACCCGACCGCCCACGCCGAGGCCCGCGTAGAGCTCGCTGCGCGCGGCGTCCCACTCGAGCGAGGCGACGTGCGCGGCGTCGTCGTGCCAGTAGCGATCCGCGAGGCCCGTGGGCGAGATGCGGTACACGCTCCCCTTGCCCGGCCGCGGCCGCGACGGAGAGCTCGGCCCGCCCGGAGACGGCTGCCGCGACTGCGTGGTGCTCCGGCGCGGCGCCGCGGGCGGATCGGCGAACTCGTTCGAGGCCGCCCAGAGCGAGTCTCCCGCCACGGCCACGCCGCGCACTTCGTCTCCGGCGAGGCGCGCGATCACGCGGGGCGTCCCCGTGGCAGAGACGCCGTAGACCACCGCGTGACCGCCGCCCGCGCCGAGGACGGTCTCTCCGTCGGGGCGCAGCGCCATCGCGTAGAGGTGCGGCTCCACGCTGTCGAAGAGCACCGTGTGGTTCGCCCCCGAAGGACGTCGCGGGTCGACGGAGAAGAGCTTTCCTTCGGGGCCCGTCGCGCAGAGGAGGGCGTGACGTCGCGCGTCCCAGGCGAGGGCCCAGACGTGCTGCGCGCCGGGGAGCTCGGCCACCAACACGGGCGCCTGCGGCCGATCGTTCGTGGGGGAAACGAGTCGGAACACCTTCCCGTCGGGGAGCGTGGCGGCGTACACCGCGCCATCGCCGCGCGCGAGGCCCGTCACGGCCACCGCGCCGGTGTCGGCGTAGAGCGTCGCGCGGCCGTTCGCGAGCCGGTAGACCTTCCCGTCGACGCCCGTGCCCGCGAGCACGTTGCCGTCGCCCAAGTCGAGGAGCGACCACACGCTCCCGACGTCGTCCGGGAAGGGCACGCGCTCGACGCTCAGCCCTCGGGTGACGGTGCCGTCGTCCGAGACCGCCACGCCCTCGAGGGTGCCCGCCGACAGCTCGGTGGACGAGTCGAGGGTGAAGGTGCGGGTCGTGACGCCCTCGCCCGGGAGCGCGCTCGCGAGCACGCCCACCACCACGCCGATCGCCGTGAGGGCGAGGCGCCATCGCTTCATCGAGAGATCTCCCGCGCGCGCAGGCGCACCCGGTCGCGCCCCACCACCACGCGCCCCACGGGCACCACCGTGCGCCGCAGGTTCGCGGGCAGCTCACCCGTGTCGCTGCTCGCCGACGGGCGCAGCACGTCGAAGGCCGAGCCAGGAGGTTCGGCACCGTACGACCTCGCAGCGTCACGCCTGACCCGGCATCCGCATCGACACCACCAGCGCGTCTCCAGGGAAGCGCGTCTGGATGTTTCGGATGAGGTCGTCGAGCTCTCGGGCTCAGGCAGGTCGAGCTGCGCGTCGTGCCCGCCGCGACCTCGACCTCGACCTCTTGATCTGCGAGCTCGCGCAGGACCTCGACGCGGATGTTTCGCGTCTCGGGCGGGCGCCGTAGCGGCCGAGGGTGACGGAGGGTGACCGTGGAGCCGGGCGCGACCTCGGCGCGGTCGACGCTCACCGAGCGCACGTACGCGTACTCGCTGGCCCAGCGCAGGTCGATGTCGACGTCGAGGCCCTCGACGCGGGTGGAGCCGAAGGCGTTGTCGATCACGCGCTGCACGAGCTCGAGGCCGCCGAAGGCGCGGATGCCGCGGTAGCCCTCTCCGCCGGTGCCGTGGTCGACGATCTCGACGGGGTTGCGCCCCGCGAGGCGCACGCGGGAGCGCACCGTCCACGCGGCGTCGCCGGTGTCGCTCGCGGTGGACTCCAGCGCGCTCTCGACCACGCTGCCCACGAGGCGCGAGGCGAGCGGGCGCTGGTAGGTGACGGCGACGTTCCAGTCGGGGTGGGGCGCGCCGTCGGCGCCGCGGATGCGCACGTGCACGGGGATGGTCGCGGCCTCGGCGCGGGGGTCGACCACCACGGCCGCGCCGCGGTCTTGCGCAGCGCGCGCCGAGTTGCTGGGCTCGCTGATGCTTGAACGAGCGGCGCTCGTTGGCGAGCACCGACACCCGCGCGATGGACGCGGGCACGCCCACCTCGCCCAACGACATCATCGGGTGGCCGAAGGCGAGCACGCCGTCGTCGCGGGTGAGGTGACGGTGCGCGGTGATATTTACCGGTGATGTCTCCCTGCATCGCGGATCGCGAGCGCGCCGCCGTTCTCCGTAGCGCGCGGGCGCGTCGGCGGGAGGGGTCGACGGCCCGCTGCCTCCCGCTTGCAGGGGCACCACGCCGAAGCTTCGAGGGACTCGGTGAGGTGCGCGAGGGCGCGCGGGCCATCCCCCCGATGAGGAGGAGCGTGGTGGCGGGCACGAGCGCGCCGTAGGGCGTGGCGACGGGCGCGCGGGTAAGGCGTGGCGGTCGCGGACGATCGACTCGGCGCGCGCGAGCTGCACGAGGAGGGGCGCGGTCTCGCCGGGGATGATCCCTGGCGGCGTGCGCCGCGGCCGTCGGAGCACCTCGAGCATGGACGAGATGGGCGTGACGCCCGCGACGGGCTCGCGGCCGAATTCCCAGCCGTAGGCGTAGGCGCCCATGAGCCGGTCGTTGATGTAGATGGGCGAGAGCCTGACATTCCCCGACGGTGCCCGCGCGCACGATCACGGTGCGTCGAGCGGATGAGCACGAGGTCCTGCCGCGGGCGAGAAGTCGTGGAGGACGTCGATGGCCTCGAACGTCCGAGCGCTCGGGGCGGGTGCCGCTGAAGATGGTGAGCCGTAGCCCGCGCATCCGCAGCTCGTCGACGTCGATGGTCGCGGGCGCCGCGGGGCGCGTCTGCGCGTAGAGGGCCCCCGCGCCTGCGGTCAGCGCGGCGACGACGAGGGAGAGCGCGACGGCGGTGGAGCGCACGGGGGGAGCGGAGCGATGCCGAAGCATCACGCGGAGGGTGTCAACGACGCCGAGGTTCGGGCATCGTGGCCCGATGATCGACCTGTACTACTGGCCCACCCCCGGGTGGAAGGTCGATGGCGCTGGAGGAGATGGGCCTCGACTACGCTGCGCCCGGTGAACATCGGCCGAGAACAGTTCAAGCCAGAGTTCTCGCAGTCTCCCGGTATGGATGCCTGTCGTGCGTCGACCGCGACCCGCCGGGCGGCGGAGAGCCCTGAGCGTGTTCGAGAGCGGGGCGATCCTGCTCTACCTCGCGGAAGACCGGCGAGCTCATGCCGAAGGACCTTCGCGGCCGCTACGAGGTCGCACCAGTGGCTGATGTGGCAGATGGGGGGCCTCGGGCCGATGATGGGCCAGGCGAACCATTTCAAGACCTACGCGAAGGAGCGCATCCCCTACGCGACGGACCGCTACCTCAACGAGGTGCTGCGGCTCTTCGGGGTGATGGAGCGGCGCCTGGCGGACCGGGACTACCTCGCGGGCGACTACTCCATCGCCGACATCGCGTCGTGGTGCTGGGCCATCGGGCACGTGCGGCTGGAGATCGACGCCGAGCCCTTCCCGAAGGTGAAGGCGTGGATGGAGCGGGTGGGCGCGCGCCCCGCGGTGAAGCGCGGAAAGGCCGTGGGCGCGGACCTCTACAAGGGCGGGATGGACGAAGAGGCCCGCAAGCACCTGTTCGGGCAGAAGTAGCCCGTCAGCGTCGCCGTCGTTCCCACCACACGCACGCGGGCTTGAGCGCGCAGCCCTCGCAGCGGAGGGCGTCGCGCTTCGACGGGCAGTCTCCGTTGATCCCGAAGTGGCACACGGCCATGTCGTAGCGGACGGGGTCGTCGGCCGAGAGCTCGCGGAGCGCGTCGGTGACCTCCTCGGCGGTGCGCCACGAGGCGTCGTTGCGCGCGGTGAGCCCGAGGTTCTGCGCGATGCGGTGCACGTGCACGTCGAGCGGGACGATCAGCGCCGAGGTGGGGAGCGCCGCGAGGCCGAGGTCTCCCTGATCGCTCCGCGTCACCCAGCGCAGGAACAAGAGCAGCCGCTTCGACGCGCTGGGCCCCTCGGGGTCGGGCAGGAGGTGCCGCTGCGCGCGCGTGGGGGATGGACCGAAGGCGCGGGTGCGGAGCTCGCCCACCCAGGCCGCGAGCGCGGGGCGGAGCGCGCCGTGCTGGATGAAGCGCGCTTCGAGGGAGGCGAGGAGACGTCCGTCGCGGGATTGCAGCGCGCCGGCGGCGGAGAGGAGCGCGGCGATGTCGGCGCCCGCGAAGGTTCGGTGACGGAACGATCGGAGCGCGCGGGCGAGCGCGTCGGGCGGGAGCGTTCGCGCGGTGTGCGAGGGCGACGGGCCGAGGAGGCCGAGGAGCTCGGTGAGCTTGTTGCCGATGATCTCGACGCGGCCGAAGGCCATGAGGGCCGAGAGGAGCGCGACGAGCTCGCGGTCGAGGGGGTCGGTGTAGCGGTGCGCGAAGCGCAGCGGGTCGCGGGCGAGCGCGTCGGCGTGGACGAACTCCCGGTGCCGCGCGTCGGGCCGAGCGCGCTGTGAAGGAGGCATCGCGCGAGGGGAGCGCACGGGGCGGGAGAGGGCGCCTCCAGGGCGTGAACACAACCCAGCGAGCTCAGCCACCCGGCGCGCGTGAACACCCGGGCCGTCGCGATGCGCAGGTCGCACGCGGCGATGGAGCTCGTCACCGTGTACTCGCCGGGCGGGAGGTTGAACCATCCCCCGATGCCCGTGATGTCGGTCTCCGTCCGCCGCGGTGTTCGGCAGCATCCGCTGGAAGTGGAGGCGCGCGTCGCGCCCTCGGCCTGGGCGCGACCCCGATGGAGAGCCCGCCGCGCCGTGCTGGTCGCAGCCCTGCAACTCCGCGGCGAGGTAACCCTTCATCGGGTCGCGGGTGACCAGGCCACGACGCTGAGAGGTCGAAGTCCGACTGGCTCACGACGCGATAGATGGGGTTGGCGCGCTCGTCCCACTCGGGAGCCTGGCGAAGATAAGGGTGGGCGTGAGGCCCGCGCCGCTGACCTCGTAGTAGCCGCTGAAGCCTGCGTCGCCGAGCGGGTAGGTGAGCGCGACGCCCGCGTCCCTCGTCGGTGTCTCCCTCGCTGTGCGGCGACGCGCCTCACCCGGTCGTCGAAGCGCACGCCGGAACGTGCGCGCCCACCACGCCTCCGTCGTCACCATAGGTCCCACCAGCGAGACGCGATGCATCGCCGTGGTCGCCGTGGGGTCCCCCAGCGCACGCTACCCACGCAGGCGAAGCCCGGCAGGCGCAGCGTCGCGCAGCCCGCGTCCACGTCGCCCGCGTCGATCGCGCCTGCGTCGGTGACAGTGGTCGTGACGTCCCGCGGCGCCGTCTCGGTGATCGCGGCGTCGCGAACGTCGGTGGCGGTGACGTCGATCGCGGCGTCGAGCGCGGGTCCCTTCGTCTCGTCCTCGGTGCAGCCCGCGGCGCAGAGCGCGAGCGCGATGAACATTCCCCTCCGTGCGTCGATCATCGCGCGGGAGCATCGCACGGCGATGGCGACGCGATCACGCGCGATGGTAGGGTCGCCGCCGCGGAGGGCGTCGGGTGGTCGGTCGGCGGTGGGCGTGGGTGGCGGCGGTGATGGCGCGATGCCTCCCCGCGGCGCCCAGCGACGTCGACCCGTGGTCGCTCGACGCGTCGGTGAAGCCCGCGTGCGCGGGCGACCGCTGCGACTGCGGCGCTGAGGCAGGCTGCTGCGTGACGACGCCGCGGTGCGCCAGCGGGCTGCGCTGCGAGGAGGGCGATGTGCGCGCGGCCGCGCCGCGCCGTGGCCTCGGGGATCTTCTGACCGCTGTTCGCCCGCGCGGACTTCGAGGTGCTCCCCTCGGCGCCGGGGAACGAGTGCAGGTACATCCCGCGGGAGCTGCTCGACCCGGAGACGCCAGGGACGTTCACGGCTCCGACGCGCGCCATCGGCAGGCTCGACTGCGAGGGGCTCACCCCCGGCCCGCGCGTCGTGAGGATGGCGACGCGGATCAGGGCGAGGCCGATCGAACATCTCGTGCCTGGCGATTGCTGGTGCCCGATGGACTTCAGCGGGAAGCTCGCGGTGACGCACGAGGGAGGCGCCTCGTGGGAGGTGCCGACGACCATCCGACAGGGCAGCGACATCAATTGCGCCGACGGCCCGACGGTGGAGTGGAGCGCGACGGTGACGGTGCCCGACGACGGGACGCTCTCGCTCCGCGTGGACTTCCCCGAGTTCACTCACGTGTCGGCTCGGCGCGCGCTCTTCCTTCGCGGCGCCGTGATGGCGCTCGATGGAGGTGCGTGGTGAGGAGGTGGAGCTTCGTCACGGTCCTCGCCCTCGGGTGCGGCGACGCTCCCGTCACGCCGGCTCACTCTCCCACGTTGCGCGAGCTCGTTTGGACGAATCAGCGCTACAGCGGCGACGCGGTGCTCGAGGTCGACCGCCTCGTCGTCCGCGCGGGGGCGTCGGTGCGCGTGCTCGGCTACCTCCAGGTGCGCGCCGATGAGCTCGTGATCGAGGGCCCCGCCGTCGTCGACGGGCGCGGCGCGCGAGGGGCCGCCCCCGTGCTCCCGGTGTGGACGAGCAACGGCGGCGACGCGAACCTCTGCCTCATCGCGCACCGCGACTGGTCGCTCGCGTGCGAAGACGCCCGCGATCAGGCCGGGAGCTTGGGCAATCCGGGCTCCATCGTCGTGATGCGCGCGCGTCGTGTGGTCGGCGAGCTCCGCGACCTCAGCGTCGACGTCGCGGGAGGCCCCGGCGGCCCGGCCTCGGAGCTGCGCTGCGGCTGCGTCCATCACACCACCGAGCGCTGCAGCGGACCCGACGGCCCTGCGGGCCCCGACGGAACATGGACCTTCGTGCAGGAGTGACCGTCGCGCTCCTCGCGCTCGCGGGCTGCGGCGATCTCCCACCGGGGAGCGACCGCGCGCCGCCGTCGACCTTGCGCCGAGTGTGGCCGACGACGGGCGCGGTGGTGCGCTCTCCCCGTCCGCGGGTGCGCTGGCGCGGAGGCGCGGAGGGAGAGCGAGCGCGGGTGGTCTTCTGCGCCGACCGCGGGTGTGCGCGGGTGATCGAGACCGTGGAGTCGACGACGGGGGCCGCGCAGCCGACGCGGTCGCTTCCAGGGGGCGTGGTGTTCTGGAGCGTCCACGAGCGACCACCCGACGGCGGCGCGAGGCCCTACGCGACGACGGGGTGGTTCCTCGTTCCGCGCGGCGCGAGGGACGTCCCCGCGAGGGCGTCGCAGTCGACGTGGTGGAGCGCGCACACCGACGCCGACGGAGACGGCCGCTGGGACTACGTCGACATCGACGGACAGTGGTTCGCCCGTGGAGCGACGGAGCGCCGCGCGGTGCTGTCGGAGCTCGGTCTCCTCCCCGCCTACAACGCGGGCGACTTGGACGGAGACGGCTTCGCGGACTTCATCGGCGGAGACCCGCTGCGCGAGGAGCGGCGCGGCGCGATGCTCGCCTACCGCGGGCCGCTCTCCAACGGCGGGAACGCCGCGTGGGCGTCGGTGTATCCGAGCCAGCAGAGGGACGCTCATTGCGCGGCCGTGCCGAGCGTGACGGGAGACTTCAACGGAGACGGCCTGCGCGACGTCGCCGCGAGTTGCCCGTCGGCGGAGGGCGGACGCGGCGTGGTGTCGGTGCACCTCTCGACGGTGGAGTCGTTGACGGAGGCCGCGCAGCGCGTCTTCGTCGCGGACGGCCGTCCGGTCGACAACCGAGAGACCGAGGGTCTTCGCGCGCTGCTCTCGGAGGACCTCGACGGCGACGGCTTCGACGACCTCGTGGTGGGTGCGCAGAGCTGGCAGTGCGTCCGTGAGACCGTGACCAACATGTGCATCGGACGCGGCTACTTCGCGCTCCACCGCGGCGGGGCCGAGGGCGTGCGCGCGACGCGATGGGTGAGGGCCGACGGCGATGGGCGGCTGGTCGCCACCGCGGACCTCGACGGCGAGGGCCTCCGACGGGTCGTCCTGTGGGACGAGAACACGTTCCACGTTCAAGCGTTGAGCGGGGACGGATTGATGGAGGTCGAGCGATTCGCGTTCGCGAACCATCGCGTCTTCGAGTGGAACAACCTCTTCGTCGCGGACTTCGACGGCGACGGCCGCGACGAGCTCCTGGTCGTCCATGAACGGACCGATGGCCGCGAGCCCGCGCGCGGCGTGTACCTCCGACGTGACGTCGTGGCTTCCTGGTCCGCGATACCGCTCGACGAGATCCCCGCGCCGTGGAGCGACATCGGCCACGGAGGGATCGCCGACGTGAACGGCGACGGCTACCCCGACCTCGCCGTGGGCACGTACTCCAGCGGCTACGTGTACATCTATCACGGCAACGGCACGGGCCTCGCGACCACGCCCGCGCGCACCCTCTCGGGGAGCAACTACTTCGGCATCACCCTCGCGGGCGCGGGCGACGTGAACGGCGACGGGTACTCCGACCTCATCGTGGGCTCGTCGAACAGCTCCACCACCACCACCGCGCGCGCGTGGGTCTACTACGGCTCGGCCACGGGCCTGCCCTCCACCGCGAGCGTGACGATCTCCACCGCCGACGGCTACGGCGCCTACGTCGTCGCGGGCCTCGGCGACGTGAACGGCGACGGCTACTCCGACGTCGTGACGGGCTCGTACTCGAACCGCGCGCGGGTCTACTACGGCTCGGCGGCGGGCCTCGTGACCACGACCAACACCCTCCTCACCGGGAGCGCGTCGTACTTCGGCTACACCCTGTCGAGCCTCGGAGACGCCAACGGCGACGGCTACGCCGACCTGCTCGTGGGCTCATACACGACGTCGACGTCGTACAACCGCGTCAACGTCTTCAACGGCGGGGCCTCGGCCATCGCCACGACGCCCTCCTTCGGCACCGTCGGCACCGACTCGTACTTCGGCTACTACGTCACGGGCGCGGGCGACGTGAACGGCGACGGCTTCGCCGACATGGTGGCCGCGGGCAGCAGCGCGACCCGCGCGACGCTCTACTACGGCGCGGCGACGGGCTACTCCGCCAGCCGCACGGCGACGCTCACCGCGTCGGGGGTATCGACGTATTTCGGCCGAGGCATGGCGAACATCGGCGACGTGAACGGCGACGGCTACGCCGACGTGGCCGTGGGCGACTACTACAACAACCGGGTGTACGTCTTCCTCGGCGGCGCCTCGGGGGTCACCGCCACGCCGCAGACGCTCACCTCGACGCAGGGCTACTTCGGCTACGCCGTCGCGCCCATCAACTGACCCTCCCTCCAGCGGTCGCGCCGCGCGGTCACTCCGTCGCGCGGCGCGCCGTCGCCTCGGCCAGGTCAGCGGCGCGAAGGCGAGCTCCCAGGCGGTGAACCCTATCCCCTGCGTGGCGTGCGGCCCGGCGATGAAGCCGCCGCCGTAGCGCACGAGGCGGTGCGACGCGCGGGCGAAGCCGTAGGCGCCGAGGTAGAGGGCGAAGGCGATGGCGGGTACGAGGTAGAGCGCGTGGGGGCCGCGCGCGGGGCGGTCGCTCACCGGCGACGGATGCGGACGACGCGCGGGGGCGTGGGCGGCGCGTCGGGGGCGGCGCCCTGGCCCTCTTCGCCGCCCTCGCCGGGGCGCACGCGGGGGAAGGGCGTCACGCCCGCGCGGCCGCGGAAGACGCCGCCGCAGGGGCGGCAGGTGGCGATGCACGCGCCCCAGCGGTCGTCGCAGGTCTGCTGGCACTCCTGCAGGGCGCGCGGGTTCTCGCGGTGGGCGGTCTCGCACTGCGTGCCGCAGGTGGTCATCGGGGGGTTGCACTCCAGGCGGATGCAGTCCTGGCAGGCGCGGGACTGGGCCGAGCGGTTGGCCTCGACGGGCGCGGCGGCGCGGGAGGGGCGCGCGGCCGTGGGGCGGGGGCCCGCCGCCACCGCGAGGAGGCAGGCCAGAGGGAGCAGGCTCCAGCGCTTCATGGGACGCGACCTTTCGTGAGGGGGAGTGACCGGTCGGGACTGTAACAAAGTGAGGGGGCACCGACGAGCGCGTGAACGCCGCGGCGCGCCCCGCGCAACGAGGGGGCTGCCATGGAGAGCTCGCGCGCGGGGATCGCGTGCGCGCTGGGGTTGGCGTCGCTCTGCGCGTGCGGGGCGAAGACCGACCTCCGCGCGCCCGCGTACGACGAGGTCGACGCCGAGGTCGCGGACGACGTCGGGCCGGCGCGAGACGCGGTCGACGCGTGCGTGTCGCGCGCGCTCCCGGCGCCGCCGACGGAGACCGAGGCGATCCTGCTGATCGACCGCTCGGGCTCGATGGAGGCCGGCGCGCGGGACGAAGACGGGACGATCACGACGCGGTGGGGCGCGATGGCGGGCGCGCTGCGCCGTCGGCTCGGCGTGTACGAGCGGAGCGTGGCCTTCGGCCTGTGGATGTTCCCTTCGACCGACGGGGACTGCCGGGTGAACGCGTCGCCCGCGATCGCGCCCGCGCCGGGCGCGGCGGAGCGGGTGAACGCGTCGCTCGCGGCGGAGGTCCCCACGGGCGGCACCCCCACCTGGGCGACGCTCCGCGCGCTGGGCGCGTGGCTCGACGCGCACCCCTCGACGCGGCCGCGCTCGGTGGTGCTGGTCACCGACGGCGGGCCCAACTGCAACCCAGACGTCGACAGCCGCACCTGCGCGTGCGTGCTCGGGCCCTCGGTGGTGCGCGGCGGGTGCTACGGCGACCCGGCGGCGTGCCTCGACGACGTGCGCGCGGTCGACGCGGTGGCGGCGCTCGCGCGGCGCGGCGTGCCCGTGTACGTGGTGGGCTTCGACGAGGGCCTCGCGGTGCTCACCGACGTGCTCGACCGCATGGCCCTCGCGGGCGGCCGACCGAGGATGGACGCCGCCGGGCCGCGGTTCTACCGCGTGGCGCAAGGGGCTGACGTGGGCGCGGCCTTCGACGCCATCGCGCCGTCGATCACGGCGTGCGCGCGCGAGGCGCCGTCACGGCCCGACGACGACCTCCCCTTCGCGGTGACGGTGGGTGGAGCGGTGGTGGCGCGCGACCGATCGCGCGTCGACGGGTGGGACTGGGCCGACGACGGCTCGGCGCGGGTGCTGTTCTTCGGCGCGGCCTGCGCGCGCGCGGCGCGGGAGCCCGTGTCGCTACGCTACGGCTGCCGGTGAGGTCGCGGGGAGGGAGGCGCTTCGACTAGAGTGCGCCGGCCGCGCGGCGCTCCTTCTCGTCGAGGAGGTCCATCGCGCGGCGGGCCGCGGCGGCGAGCGTGAGAACGCAGGGCTCGCAGCCGTTGTTGCAGCACGAGGGCCACTCGTCCTCGTCGTCGTCGAGAAAGGCGAACACCAACCCCATGGACGTGACAGGCAGGCGGGTCTCTCGGCACGCCCTCTCGACGGCGAGGGCCACGCGCTCCGGCGGGTGCTTCTCGGTCACGGTGAGAGCGTCCCAACCCCGCGAACTCCCTTCAAGCACGGCCGTAGCGCGATGCGTGTGATGGTCACCGGCGGCGCGGGCTACGTCGGCGGCGTTCTCGTCGACGCGCTCCTCGACGCGGGGCACTCCGTGGTGGTGTTGGAGCACCGCGAAGCCCACCCGCGCGACCCGAGCTCCACCGCCGAGGTGGCCCGCTGCGACATCCGCGACCGCGAGCGCCTCGCCACGATCTTGCGTGAGCGCCGCGTCGAGGCCGTCTGCCACGCGGCCGCGCGCTCCCTCGTCGCCGAGTCCGTCGCTGACCCCTCGGGCTACTGGGACGTGAACGTCCGCGGCACCCTCTCGCTCCTCGACGCGATGCGCGCCGCCGACGTGGGCGCGCTGGTGCTCTCGTCGAGCGCCGCGGTGTACGACCCCTCGGCGCCGCAGCCCATGGCCGAGACCTCTCCGCTCCGCCCCGCGAACCCCTACGGCGACACGAAGGTCGCCGCTGAGCGCGCCGTCGACCACTACCGCGCGGCCTACGGCCTCCGCGCCGCGGCGCTGCGGTACTTCAACGTCGCGGGCGCGACGGCCACGCGCGGCGAGCGGCACGATCCCGAGACGCACATCGTCCCGCGCGCGCTCATGGCCCTCACGGGGGAGCTCGACGCGCTCACGGTGAACGGCACCGACTGGGCCACGCCCGACGGCACCTGCGTGCGCGACTACGTGCACGTCAACGACGTCGCCCGCGCGAACCTCGCCGCGCTCGACGCGGTCACACGGAGCGCCGAGCTCCCCCTCGCGTACAACGTCGCGTCGGCGGCGCGGGGCTTCAGCGTGCGCGAGGTCCTCGACGCGGTGACGCGGGTGACGGGGCGCTCGCCTCCGGTGCGCTACGGCCCGAGGCGAGAGGGCGACCCCCCGCTGCTCGTCGCCGACTGCGCGCGCGCGAAGGAGACCCTCGGGTGGGCGCCGCGCGAGAGCGACCTCGACGCGATGGTCGAGAGCGCGTGGCGGTGGTGGACCACGGCGAGGGGAACGTGACGCGCAGGGGCTTTCAGACCGAGGCGATCCACGGCGGGGCGCGCGAGGCGGGCGAGGGGATGACTCCCGTGACGCGCGGGGTCGAGCTCGCGACGACCTGGCGCTGGCCCGACCCCGACGCGGCCGACGACCTGCGCGGCGCGGTGGAGCCGCACCGCTTCTACCGACGACACGGCAACCCCAACGTCGAGTCGCTCGAGGCGCGCGTCGCCGCGCTCGAGGGCGCTCCCCGCGCGCTCTGCGTGGGGAGCGGGATGGCCGCCAACACCCTCGCCCTCATGGCCGTCGCGCCCGAGGGCGGCGCCGTCGCGTGCCAGCCGACGGTCTACGGAGAGGTCTCGACCTTCTTGAAGGGCGTCGGCGCGCGCTTCGGCCTCTCGCTCCGCGCCGCGCGCGGGTGGGACCTCGCTCACCTCATCGAGGCGATGGCGGGCGCGCGGGCGCTGTTCCTGGAGCTGCCTGCGAACCCGACCCTCGACGTGGTCGACCTCGCCGCGGTGGCGCGCGAGGCGATGGTTCGCGGCGTGCGCGTGGTGGTCGACGCGACGCTCGCGACGCCCTTCAACCTCCGCCCCCTGGAGCACGGCGCCGACGTGGTGACGCACTCGGCGACGAAGTACCTCTCGGGGCACTCCGACGCGATGGGCGGAGTCATCGCGGGAGACGACGCGACGGTGACGGCGGCGTGGCACCTCGCGCGGGTGATGGGCCCGACGCTCGCGCCCTTCGACGCGTGGCTCATCGAGCGGGGCCTGCGCACGCTGGGCCTGCGCATGGAGCGGGTGAACGCGAACGCAGAGAGGGTCGCGGCCTTCCTCGCGGGGCACGCGAAGGTCGAGCGGGTGGCGTACCCGACGGTGGAGGGGCACCCCTCGACGCCCGAGGCGCGTGCGCCCTACCGGGGCTTCGGGGGGCTGATGGGCGTGGTGCCGCGCGGCGGCGTCGAGGGCGCGAAGCGCTTCGTGCGTGCGCTCGAACTCTTCGCCCTCGCGACGAGCCTCGGGGGCGTCGAGAGCCTTGTGCAGTTCCCGGCGTCGATGGCGAGGCTGACGGCCGAGGAGCGGAGCGCGCTGGGCATCCCCGAGGCGATGGTGCGGCTCGCGGTGGGCTGCGAGGACGTCGACGACCTCATCGAAGACCTCGCCCGCGCGCTCGAACGGGTGTAACGACCCGCGCATGGTGATGGTGCGACGGTTCCAGGCGCTGCGTCCGCGGGCTGAGATCGCGCGCGAGGTGGCGTCTCCGCCCTACGACGTGGTCACGACCGCCGAGGCCCGCGCGCTCGCCGAGGGCAAGCCCGAGAGCTTCCTCCACGTGTCGTGCCCCGAGATCGACCTCGGGCCTGAGACCGACCCCCACGCGCCCGAGGTCTACGCGAAGGCGGGGGAGAACCTCCGCGCGATGATCGACCGCGGCGCGCTGGTCGAAGACGACGTCCCGCGGCTCTACGCCTACGCCCAGACGCGCGGCGCGCACCGGCAGGTGGGCGTGGTGGGCTGCGTCTCGGTGGCGGAGTACCGCGACGACGTGATCCGCAAGCACGAGAAGACCCGCGCCGAGAAGGAGGACGACCGCACGCGCCACATCGACGCGGTGGGCGCGCACGACGAGCCGGTCTTCCTCGCGTACCGCGGGGTGAGCGCGATCGACGTCGCGGTGTCGCGCGCGATGGAGTCCGCGCCCGCGTACGACTTCGTCGCTGACGACGGCGTGGGTCACGCGCTGTGGGTGATCGACCCCGAGGCGAGCGCGGCCATCGAGTCGCTCTTCGCGCGAGAGGTGCCGTCGCTCTACGTGGCCGACGGCCACCACCGATCGGCCGCGGCGCAGCGGGTGGCCGACCTGCGCGCGGGCACGCCGGGCGAGCACGACGTCTTCCTCGCGGTGGTGTTCCCCGCGGAGCAGTTGAAGATCCTCGGGTATCACCGGCTGGTGCGCGACGCCGAGGGGCGCTCGCCCGAGGCGCTGCGAGACGCGCTCGGCGCGGTGCTGACGCTCTCGCCCACGGAGCAGCCCGAGCCGAGCGAGCCAGGCACCGTGGGGCTGTACCTCGGCGGGCGGTGGTGGCGGGGCGTGTTCAAGCGCACCGTCGACGCGCGCGACCCGGTCGCTGCGCTCGACGTCTCGCGCGTGCAGGACGAGGTGCTCGCGCCGATCTTCGGCGTCACCGACCCGAGGCGCGACGCGCGCGTGGATTTCGTCGGCGGCATCCGCGGCCCGGCGGAGCTGTCACGCCGCGTCGACGCCGAGGGCTGGTCGCTGGCGATCGCGATGCACCCGACGCGCGTCGAGGAGCTGCTCGCGGTGAGCGACGCGGGCAAGCTCATGCCGCCGAAGAGCACCTGGTTCGAGCCCAAGCTCCGCTCGGGGCTGTTCGTGCCCCGGTTCTGAGAGACGGGCATTGTGGAGCGTCTTGAGCGGTCGTGCTCCGGGTGTTTCGATGCTCTCGCGCTGCGGCGCTGGGCACCGCGGGCTGAAGCCCACGGTGCCCAGTAGCCTTCACTCGGTGCCAGTGGCCCTCGCGCTTCGCGGCACCCTCGCGACGCTTCCTACGCCGCGCGCGACGATCAGAGGCACGATGAACGCTCCCGTGGGAAGAGAGCACTGAAAGCTCCCGCGCCGAGCGGCGTTCTCCCCTCGATGCAGCTCTCGCGCGCCGCCCTCTGCCTCGCCGTCTTCACCGCCGCGCCCGCCGCGTGGGGCTACGTGCTCCCGCCTCCGCGGCCTCGCCCGCGCCTCGCCGCGGTGGCCGTCGACGGAGAGGTTGACGCCCGCGACGTGCGCGTCGAGGTGCGCTGCCGCGAGGGGGGCGTGGTCGAGCACGAGGCGCGGTGCGACATGACCGCGACCTTCTCGCTCCACGCCCGCGGCGTCGTCACCGTCTCGCGCGGCCCCGACGCCAACTCCCGCGCCCGCGTCGGAGGTGTCCGCCTCGACGCGCCGCGCACGATGCAGCCCGGAGAGACCCTCGGCGTGGTGGTCACCAGCACGCGGGAGATCTCCACCAACACCCGCTGGCGTAGCGCGCCGTGGCTCTTGTCGGCGATGATCACCCGGCACCCGCTCTTCGGAGACGGACCCGAGTTCGAGCGCGACGACGGCGGAGACGGCTGGGTGGTGATCGACGGCGGCGCGCTCACCGTCGCCAACGCGATCACCGTGCGCTCCACCACGCGCCGCGTGAGGGTCGCGGGCGCGGTCACGCACGGCCCCCGCGGAGACGGCCACTGGGGCAGCCGCACGCGCGACGAGGTCACGCGGCTGCCCCAGGTGAGCCGCGTCGAGGCGTACCTCTCGATCCCGGTCACGCCCTCGGCGACGGGGATCCTCCGACGCGGAGGCCCGGTGCTCGGCCTCGGCGCGCGCTGGAACCTCTCGGGAGACGACGACGCGCCGACGCGATTCCTCGTGCGCGCGGGCTACGAGTTCAGCCTCGACGGGTACGTGTTCGTGAACGGCGCGGTCGAGACGGATTTCGACTCGCTCTACGAGTCGCTGACGCTGGAGGTGGCGTCGCCCTCGCTCGCGCTGATCATCCCGAGCTTTCACGCGGGGGTGGGCGCCGTGGCGCGTCAGCTCGGCCCCCGCGCCGCCGACGCGGGGATGCGCTTGCGCCTCGGGGGAGGGGTGCTGGGCGTCGGCGCCGACGTGGACTTCGACTGGTACCCCGCGGCGGGCGTGTGGACCCTGGGCGCCGCGGCGCGAGTGAGCCTCTGATCGGGCGTAGTCTCGGCCTCCATGGTGCGACGCGGAGCGGTGGTGGTCGCGGCGGTGCTCCTCGCGACGACGGCGGTGTCAGCGGACCGGGCGCAGCCCGCGAGGTCTCCTCCGGCGCCGGCGCCGACGCCGCCGAGGGTGCGCGGCGACAGTTGCCTCGGCCGCTGGGTGGGCTGGGGCCGCAACGGAGTGACGCCTCCGTGGAGCATCGACATGACGGTGACGAGCGAGCGCGGCGCGCGCTGCGGGGTGATCGAGTACCCGTCGCTCGGGTGCGGCGGGTTCCTCACGAACTGCCAGCGCGTGGGGGACGTCGTGACCTTCACCGAGATCTACACGCACAACCCCGGCACCTGCGCCCCCGCGGGCCGCGTCGACGCGCGCTGCGACGGCGACACGATGGACTGGGTGTGGACCGGCTGGGAGGTCGTCCGCTCGACGCTGCGGCGACGGTGATACCGTCGACCGCACGGAGACCACGATGGACGGCGGTGTTCCCTTCGAGCGCTACGACCGCGCGGCGCGCGGGTGGCGCGGTCACGCCGCGAGCGCGGTGACGGTCTTCGTCGCGGTGGCGTGCGCGGTGGGGGCCCTGCACGAGCACGGCGCTCATGGCCTCGCGTCGCGGGCGTGGGTCGTCAGCGCCAGCATGGTCGCGATCATCCACGCGCTCGCGCTCGCGGCGCAGTCGCGCTGGGGCAAGGGGCGGTACTTCGTCGCGACGTGGGCCGCGTGGCTCGTGATCCTCTTCGCGTTCACGCTCTCCGAGGGGCGGCTCTCGCGGTCCGACCTCGCGTCCGTGGCGATGGGGCTCGGGGTCCTCGCGGCGGTGCTCCGCGGGCTCGCGGGGCCGGTGCTGGTGGCGCTCTCGCGGCGCGGTCCCGGCGTGACCGGCGCGTGGCTCGTCGCGCACGCGGTGAGCTTCACGGCGGTGTGGGCCTTCTTGCGGATCTTCGCGACCTTCGCGGCGTTCGCGCACCCGCACGCGCAGGCGGCGCCGTGGACCATGGCGGGTCCGGCGACCTTCGTGCTGGGATGCGTCGCCGCGGTGGCCGCGTGGGTGCGGTGGCGCGAGCGGAGGTGGCACACCGCGCTCGCGGCGGGAGGGGTCGCGGGCTACGCGTTGGCGCCCGCGCTGTCGGTCGAGGGATTCGCCTCGCTGCCGACGTGGGCGTCGGTGAAGGGAGAGGCCGACGCGGTGCTGGTGCGCGTGGCGCGGCCGGGCGAGGGGGCCTTTCGCGAGGGCGACGCGAGCGTGCCGGTGGCGCGCGTGCCGAGCGCGCCGCAGGGGAGGCCCGACCTCGTGTGGGGGCTGATGGCCTTGGGGATCGCCGTCGCGGCGGTCACGTCGTCGCGCTGATCGGCGCGCGGGGCGATTGTCACGCTCCGGCCCCGGGGGAGCGTTGACACCGCGCGGGGGTTGGTGCCCCCTCTCGGCGCGGCGGACCGATGGGTGTTCGGGTCCGTCGAGAAGGAGCGGGTGACCATGTTCAGGCGGCGTGAGCGCAAGCGCGCGTTGGAGCGGCAGATCGAGCTGACGGCGATGACCCTGCAGGGCTTCGTCGACGCGGGGATCTTGATGGCCGCGGCGGACGGTCAGATCACGAACGACGAGTACGACCAGATCGCGGACGTGATCTCGGGCTTCTTCGACGGGCAGGTGTCGAACAGGGACATCCGCGCGATCATCAACGAGTCGGTGGAGATGCTCGAGGACCAGGGCTACGACGGCCGCCTCGACGCGCTCTCGGAGAACCTCGTGACCGAGGAGCTGCGCGAGGTCGCGTTCATGGTCGCGTGCGCGGTGCTCGTGGCCGACGGCGAGTACAGCGAGGACGACGAGGGCGAGGCCTACGACGCCATCGCCGACGCGCTCGACATCGACGAAGACCGCGCGCAGGAGCTCTTCGACGAGGTCGGCGTCATCTACGGCGACTGACCTCCGCCCGTCTCTGCCCCGCCCCTTCCCCACACGACGTTCATCGCGGGCTGCCTGCGAGAGGACGCGCGGCGACGGCCGCGCGGTCGTCGCGGTACGACCCTCCCGCCCGCACCCGCGAGAGGGGCGAACCGAGAGCACCGCGGTGAACCGCGCGCCGTGACGCGGACCGCCCCGGCCGACCGCGACGCCTCCGCGCGATGCGTGGATCCGCCTCGGCCCTCTTCCCTCGCTTCGACCCGAAGCGCGGGAAGACCTCTGACCCTCTTCCCTCGCTTCGACCCGAAGCGCCGGAAGACCTCTGACCCTCTTCCCCCGCTTCGACCCGAAGCAAAGAAGAACTATGTTCGTCTTTGGTCGCTTCATTCTCGAAGGAACGAAGCAAAGCCGCTCCACAAGTCCTTGCACCCCCTGACGTACACTCCCGCCCGCGATGACCTCCCTCCCTCGCGCACCGTGGGCCCTCGCGCTCTCCCTCGCGGCGCTGCCCGCGCTCGGTCACGTCGCGAAGACCCCTCCGCGGAGGCAGCGTCGCCCGCCCACGCCCTCGGTCACGCCCGCGCCCGCTCCCATGTGCGAGGCGACGCTCACCGTGACGGCCACTCAGGGCGCGAGCGGCTGCTTCATCGACGAGCGCGTCACCCGCGCGCCGGGCACGCTCCGCTACCCCTGCGAGGGAGGCCCCGCCACGGCGGACTTCTCAGGTCACGTCTTTCAGGGCCGCGTCGACGGAGGGCGGGTGAGCCTGCGGGTGCAGACGCGCTTCCACTACGGAGACGGCTGCGACTGGGCGACGGTGCAGACGATCGAGGGAGAGCTCACCGCGTCGCCGATGGCGTACCGCTACGACGAAGCGCCCGTCGCGGGGCAGCGCAACTGCGCGTCGTCGTGCCACGCGACCGCCGAGGTGAGCGTCACGGCGCGAGGTCGATGAGGGCGGCTTCGCTCACGATCGCATCGCGCGACCACTGGAGGAGGGCCGCTCCGTCGCCCGCCGTGGCGAGGCTCGGCTCGTAGAAGGACGCGTCGAGGGCGACCTCCGCGATCACGGCGCGACGACCGTCGTCAGGGCTCCACCGCTCGACGCGAATGACGCGAGCGACGCGCTCCGCGGTGAGCAGCGCGCCTCCGTCGCGCGTCCAGCAGAACGCCTCGATCCGCGCGTTCTCGTGCTCCGCGACGGCGGTCCAATCGTTCACGTCGAGCACGGTCAGGCGCAGCGCGCGCTGCGAAGGCTCCGTCGTCGATTCGAGGAACCCCGCGATCCGATGACGATCGGGGTGTGCGCTCACGCCTGGGTTGGGAAGCTCGTAGGGCTGTGACCAGGGCAGGCTGGTGACCGCCCACGTCGAGAGGTCGATCAGAGAGAGTTCAGAGCCTTCGTACGGGGCATCGGCGGCGCAGTACACCGCTCTCGACGGAGAGACCCACGTCGGCATGATCTGCCCCGAGTCGCACGCGAGGAAGGTCACGGGTTCCTCGGCAGGGCGGTCGACGGACAAGACGCTGAGACGCATCCAGTCGCGGACGACGAGCGCCCAAGCGCCGTCGTCGGAGAGGTGCGCGTCGGTGATCTCGGTGTGGCCGAAGGACTCTGGCGAGATCTCGAGCAGCGGCGTCAAGGTCGGCAGAGCCAGCACCACGGCGTTCGGCTGAGGTCGCGAGTCGCGGAGGTACATCGGATCGACCAGCGCGCGTCGCCGGTCGGCGCTGAGTTCGAGGCTCACGGAGCGGTTCCCGCGGCCGAGGCGTCTCACCGCCGCGACGCCACCGTCGGGGATCGCGTGCAGGCAGAGCCGCGCGCCCTCGGCTCTGTCGTCACGCGCGATGAGGAGCGCGTCGTCGTCGACCCACGCGAGGTCCCGCGGTACCCCCGGGTCGTCCATGCGTACGACCTCGCGCCCCGTGGAGAGCTCGATGACGTGAACCGGCCGTCGCTCAAGTTCTTCGGGACCGCCCAAGGCGTGCGCGAAGAACGCGAGCAACGACCCGTCGGGCGAAGCGGCGACCCGGTCGACGGACATACGCACCCGCGTCACGCGCTCGCCCACTCGCTCCAGCCACTGCATCGCGCCGCAGCGTACACGGCACTCCGGTCCCGCCGTCGCGCTACAGCCCGCCGTCGCACTCCCACCCGCTCGGGCCGCACGTGCACATCCCCGGCGGCCGGCCCACGCACGCGCACTCGGTCACCGGGATCTTCCCCGTCGGGCAGCGCCACTCGCCCGCGGCGCACTCCGGCGGAGACAGCGCATCTCCGCACGCGCCGCCCGCCGTCCCCGACACGCACGCCGCCGGACGCCCCACGCACTCCTCGCCCGCGTCCTCTTCGGTCACGTCGTCCATCGCGCCCGCGTCGTTCGCTCCCGCGTCGCTCCCCGCGTCGCTCGCGCTCGCGTCGGTCACATCGCTCACATCGTTCGCGCTCACGTCGTGCCCCCCGTCCATCGCGCCCGCGTCCATCACGCCCGCGTCGACCCCCGTCCATCGCGCACCGCTGTCGACCACACCGCTGTCGACACTACCACACCGCTGTCGACCACTCCGCTGTCGTTCGCGCCGCTCGGCGCGTCGTCCCGCAGCCCGCGCCCATCGCGACCAGCGCCGCGAAAGCCCATGAAGCATAGGTCCTCATGGCGCGCATCCGACCCTCCGGCGAGGGGCAGGTCAAGAACACGCCGCGCGCGCTCCGGTGACCAGAATCGCGCAGCGCGTGGCCCGTCTCGGCGCTTGACCCGCACCCCCCGCGGTCCAGAAGATCGACCGCGCCGACCGTTCGGGCGGAACGGCCGCGCGCTCACACAACGCTCTCCCTCCACCGGAGCCTCCGCCGATGGCACTCCCCTTCTCCAAGCCCGCGCTGCTCCCGAGCGAAGACCCCAAGCCCGCGCTCCGCGCCGAGGCCATCCGCGCCGCGCGCCGCGACCACGTCTGGGACTGGTCCTGGCCCCCCGGCTGCGCGACGCTCCGCAAGGTCCCTGGCCCCGACCGCTACCCGATCGACTTCATCGCCCTCACCGCGAAGCTCCAGCTCGAGGTCACCGCCAACCACCTCGCGGTCACCATCGACGGAACCCGCCGGCTCCCCACGCTCCCCAAGCCCCCGACCTCCGCCGACGACCTCTTCCAGAACTTCTTCAGCGCCGCGGAGCACTTCCAGCAAGGCGCCCCCACCACGCGCCCCGCGAAGCCCGACGACTACGCCCTCTATTTCAACAAGCTCCCCGTTCCCCCGCTCGTCACCCGGCTCCAGCAGCACCCCGACGAGGCCGACCTCCTCTTCGCGTGGCAGCGCGTCGCGGGCGCCAACCCCATGTCACTCCACCGCGTGACGCGCCTGCCCGACGACCTCCTCGTCACCGAGGCCCACTGGTCCCGCGCGTTCACCACCGGCTCCCTCGCCGAGGCCCTCGACACCGGACGCCTCTTCGCCCTCGACTTCACCGCCCTCCACGGCGCGCCCAGCAACCGCTACCTCGACCGACAGAAATACCTCTTCGGCGCGCGCGCCCTCTTCTCCTCGCACGCGGGCCCGCTCCTCCCGCTCGCGATCCAGCTCTCCCCCGGCGACGCCGTCTACACCCCCGCCGACGGCACCGCCTGGGCCATGGCCCGCTACTGCCTCAACGTCGCCGACGCCAACGTCCACGAGACCATGGAGCACCTCGGTCGCACTCACATGGTCGTCGAGGCCGTCGCCATCGCCCTGCGCCGCAACGTCGCCGACGCCCACCCGCTGCGTCGTCTCCTCGAGCCGCACATCGTCGGCACCTTCGCGATCAACGAGTCGGCCAAGACCTCGCTCATCGCCCCCGAGGGCGTCATCGACCGCGTCTTCTCCGCCCGCATCGACGTCGCCGCGAGCCTCGTGCGCCTCGCCCTCGACGGCTTCTCGCTGCAAGACCGCGCGCCCTCGCGCGAGCTCCGCGCCCGCGGCGTCGACGACCGCGAGACGCTCCCCGAGTACCCCTACCGCGACGACATCGCGCCGCTCTACGCCGCCATCGAGCGCTTCGTCACGGGCTACGTCCAGCGCTTCTACCCCGCCGACGCCGCGGTGAGCGCCGACCCCGAGCTGCGCGCCTGGGTCGACGAGGTCGCCAGCCCCATCGGAGGCGCCCTGCGCAACGTGCGACCCGTCGAGACCGTCGCGGGGCTCGTCGAGTGGATCACCAACGTCATCCACGTCGCGAGCGAGCAGCACGCGGCGGTGAACTTCCCGCAGTACCCGTACTTCGGCTACGGCGCGAGCGTCGCGGGCGCGTGCTGGGGGCCAGGGCCGCGACCCGGTGACAACACCGACGCAGACCTCCTCGCGCTCATGCCCCCGTGGGACTGCCTCATGCTCCAGGCCGACACCGTCTACCAGCTCTCGGGGATCCACTACACCCGGCTGGGCGACTACCCCCGCCTCGGAGACGACCGCGCCGACGCCCTCGCGCGCGCCTTCCGCGACGAGCTCGCCTCGCTCGAGACGGTCATCGCCGAGGCCGACGCCGAGGGCGCGCGACGGCTGCCGTACCCCTTCCTGCGCCCGTCGCAGATCCCCGCCAGCATCAACATCTGAGCGGCCCTCGCACTCGATCTCAGAAGTTGCAGGTGTAGTCGCAGGTCGGGAGCGGGTCGGACCCGACCGCGCCGAGCGAGGCCGTCTCGACGTCGTCGGCGACGGTGACCGTGAGCGTCGCGCCCGACATCGAGCCCGCGACCCCGAGCACGATGACCTGGAAGCAGTAACAGATCACCTGCGCCGGCCCGATCGTCACCATGTCGTCGAGGGCGTCGAGCTCCTCTCCGCTCGCGGCGTTGAGCGTCATGTGCATCGCGACCGTGCGCTGCACGTTCTTGTGGTTGGTGAAGGCCACCGACGCGCGCACCAGGATCTGCGAGCCCTGCGCCGTGGCGTCGACGCGACGGATGTTCACCGACACGTCAGAGCCACCGCAGCCCGCGAGCGCGCGCGTCACCCCCGCCGCGAGCAAGGCCCCCGCGGCGCCTCGGAGGAGGCCCCTCCGCGACAAGGTCGTTCCGTTCATCCTTCGTTCTCCTCCGGGCGCGAGAGTCTCACCCGCGCGGGGAGCGATCAAGCCAGGGGGTCGAAGCTCGGCCAGGCCTCCTCGCAGCAGGCCTCGGCCTCGCTGTGGAGGATCGCCAGCGCGCGCTGGAGCTTCTCGATGAAGTCGACCTCGCTGCGGATGAAGAACCGTCGCGGGTGACCCTGCCACGCGGAGACGAGCTTCGCGTCGAGGGCCGCGGCCTCGTCGGCGGTCTCGGTGCGCAAGGGGTTGGTGTGGTCGTAGCCGCCGTCGGCCGGAGGCGTGTGGAGGTGGATCACCGCGTGGTAGCGCGCGAGGCCTCGGCGCGGGTGGTGCGCGCCTCGGAGAAGAAATCGTCGGGGGCGCCGGGCCAGTACGCGAGGCCGTCGACCACGCCGCGGTCGCACAGCACGAGCGGGGCGACGCACTCGGCGAGGGCGAGGCGCTCGAGCTGGTCTTGCACGTGGAAGATCGCGAGCTGCGCCGCGCGGCGACACGCCGTCGTCGAGCGCCGCGGAAAGCCCCCGCCGTAGACGATCCCCGCCGCCTCGGGGAGCACCGTGACCCGGTCGCCGAGGTGCTTGCGCACCACCTCGAGGACGGCGGTCTTGCCCGCGCCGGGGCCTCCGGTGAGCACCACGCGGCGCGCAGGAGCGGGGAAGCGTGCGGGGGGGATCGCGTCGGGCATCAGGCGGTGACCTCGCGGAGGCGTGTGCAGCCATCGTGCGCGAGCGGCGCCCCGAAGGGAACGACCTCGAGGGCGAGGGGTGCGCACCGGCTTCGCGCACCACGAGCGCGGTGCGCGGCGCGGAGCGGCTCGCGGCGCGGAGAAGCCCGCGTGCGCGCGTGTGGCGCGGCGAGTGCTGGTGATCGCTCGCATGAGCGCGACGACGAGCGGGCAACCCTTCGCGCCCAGGCCCGTGCGGGCCCGCTGGGTGCTGCAAGGCGACGGGACGGTGCGGCGCACCCTGACGGTGCAGTGCGAGCCGAAGGGCGAGACGGTCTACGCCGACGGCTGCAAGGACTGCCAGCGCTTCGTCGCGCTGCGCGCGCCGAGGCCGGGGCGCCCGGGGGTGATCTACTGCGGCGCCGCGAGCGACGCGACCCGCGCCGAGCCCGGCGACCTCGTCGGCGACCTCATGGAGCGCGACGTGGTGTGCGTGCGCGAGGACGTCGACGCCGACGCGGTGGCGCGGCTGCTCCTCGGCCGCGACCTGAGCGCGGTGCCCGTGATCGACGAGGAGGGCCGGCCCCGCGGGGTGATCTCGCACACCGACCTCCTGCGCGCGGCCTGCGACATCGACGCGCGCGACCCGGGCGTCGACGGTCACTTCGACTGGCCCTCGCGGGTGCTGCCGATGCCCGCCTCGACGGCGGCCGACGTGATGACCCCGCTCGCGTTCTCGGTGCGCGAGTCGACGAAGGTCGCCGCCGCCGCGGCCCTCATGGCGATGGAGAGCGTGCACAGGCTCCCGGTGGTCGACGTCGACGGCGCGGTGATCGGGGTCTTGTCGAGCCTCGACGTGGCCCGCTGGGTGGCCCGCCGCTTCGGCACGCTCGCCCCCGAGCCCCCGGCGCCCCCCGACCTGAGCGACCTCGCCGACGCCGACGAGTGACCGCTCCGGCGCCCGCGATCGAGCGGAGGTCGCTGCGCGCTCGACAAGCGATCGCGCTTGCGACGATCGTAGGGCCATGCGCGCCTCGATCCTCGCCTGCGCCGTCGGACTCGCGCCCGCCCTCGCCGCGGCGCAGACCCAGGGCGTCGACCTCCCCCCGCCGCCGCCCGCGCCCGCGTCGCCCTACGCCGCGCCCGGGCCTCCGCCCAACGCCCTGGCGCCGTACCCCTACGCGGTTCCGCCCTACGGCTACGCGCAGCCCTACGCGCGCCGCCCGCGGTACATCCCTTACGAAGAGGGGGCGCCCGTGCCGCCCGGGGCGCGGGTCGTCACCCGGCCGCGGTACGGGATGATCATCGCCGGCGCGAGCATGCTCGGCGCGTCGTGGGTGTTCTCGCTCACGATCGGCGGCCTCGTGAACGCCGGGTCGTCGGACCACGACGAGGGCCTGTGGATGATGGTCCCCGTGGTGGGGCCCTTCGCGTACCTCGCGACGCTCGACGACCCGCCGAGGATCGTGTGGTTCCGGGCTGACCGTCCTGGGGCTCGCGCAGGTCACGGGCGCGACGCTGCTGGTGGTGGGCGCGGCCAACCCCGGCCGGTACATCACCTACGACGGCGTCGCCCGCGCGCGCCCGCGGTGGGCGGTCTCCCCCGGCGCGCCCGGAGGCTACGGCGCGACCTTCTCGATGACCTTCTGAGGCCCTCGTCGCGACGCTCCCCGTGTGGCGCTTCGGGACAATCCGCGCCGCGCGGCCACGGCCCGAGGTCCAATGAAGTCCAGCCTCGTTCTATCGAGAGAACGACGGCTCCTCACTTGACCATGAGAGCCCGAATCACCGTGGGGATGATTGCCGTCAAGGAAGAGACACCGGGCACGGAGATCGCCTGCGACGACCCCCTCGGGCCGCGCGCGTCGCGCAAGGGCCCCACGGAGGTCCATCGATGTTCCTGACGACGACGTTGTTGATCCTTGGCGCGGGCGCGAGCGCCTCTGCGCCGCCGGCGCTCCACCTCGACGGCGCCCCGAGCGCCCCCTCGGCGTGGACCCTCGACGTGGGCCTCCGCTCACCCCTCCTCGGCCTCGATGGCCGCGTGGACGCGCGACCGCGCCCTCGTCCGCGCCCTCGCGCAGCCCGCCCCCGCGCAGACGCCCGCGCAGGCCGCGACGACGCCCGCCGACGCGACCGCCGAGCCCGCGACCGCGCAGGGCGAGGGGCAGTGCGAGAGCTGCGACATCGACTGCGAGACCTGCCGCGAGAGCGACCGTCAGGCGCGCTACGTGATGCGCCGTCGCGCGTCGGTCCTGCGCACGCACCGGGCCTTCGCGCTCGCGGCGCTGGGCGGCCTCGCGGTGACCGAGGTGCTGGGGACCTTCCTGCTGGTGAACCGCGACTCGGCCTTCGGTCAGGGCGCGTGCACGAGCGCCGACGGCTCGCCCGTGCTCGGCCGCGACTTCGGCTGCGGCTCGGGGCTCACCGCGCTGCACCTCACCACCTCGATCATCACCACCGCGCTCTACACCACGGCGGGCGCGCTCGCGATCGCCGCCCGACCGAGAACGCGTCGGAGGGCGACAGCCGCGCCGCGCGCACGCTGCGCCTGCACAAGGTGATGGGCTGGGTGCACGGCGCGGGCATGGTGCTCATGCCGCTCCTCGGGATCCTCTCGGCGCGGCCACAGATGATCGGCATCGACCCGATCACCAGCGCGGGCGCGCCCAACACCTTCCAAGACTTCCAGAGCGCGATGCGCACGACGCACGCCATCGTCGGCTTCACCACCCTCGCCGCGCTCTCCTTCGCCGCCTACCTCGAGCTCTTCTGACCGCCGAAGGTCGCGTCGGTGGCCACGCACCAGAGCATCTGCGCGCGGTGCCGCGACCGAGACATCAGCCGCCGTCTCCCTGCGCGCCCGCGTCGCCCTCTTCCCTCGGCGGCGGAGGCGCGGGCGGCGACAGCACGGCGGGCGCGGGCCGCAGCCGGAGCGCGCGCGTGTAGTCGACGACGCGCGCGAGGTCGTCGGGGGTGAGCCTGTCGCTGAACGAGGGCATGTGGTTGCGCGCGCCGTAGTTCCTCGGCGACGCGGGGTCGACGACCTGCGCGCGGATCCACGCGCGCGAGCCCCAGCCGTCGAGGTCGGGCGCGTCGCGCTCGCTGGCCTCGGTCTCGCTGGTGTCGCCCGCGCCCTGGTGACAGACGGTGCAGCGGCGGTGATAGATCTCGCTGCCCGTCGCGGCGAGCGCGGCGTCCGCGGGGGGGTCTCCCTCCTCGACGCCCTGGCTGTAGAGCCACTCGCTCACCGCGCGCACGCCCTCCTCTCGCAAGCGCCGCAGCTGCGGGGGCATCTCGTGGATCTCGGTGGTGCCGAAGAGCTCGGGGTGGTCGGGCCAGGTCACCACCGCGGCGGCCCACTGCCGCGAGCCGAAGCCGTCGAGGCGCGGGCCGCGGCGCTGCCGGCTCTCTCCCTGCACCGCGTGGCAGGTGCCGCAGTGCTGCGCGAAGAGCTCGCGCGGGCGCACCCTCGGGTCGTTGCGCACCATGTCGAGCGCGCCCTCGACGGGGATCCCACCGCGCGCGAGCTCACGCGCGCGAGCGGCGCGGCGGGCCTCGTCGGCCTTGGCGGCGACGTAGCTGGGGTCTGCGTGGCTGGAGAAGAGCTTCATCGCGAGCCACCCCGCGGTGAGCGCCACCGCCACGAGCGGCAGGTACACCGCGCCGCGCGTCGCGCGGCCGCGACCCTCTCGATCGGTGAAGGGCAGCGCCGCGACCCACGCGACGATGAGCCCCGGCACGATCACCGTGCCCACGATCTGCGCCGAGCCCGACAGCTCGCGAGTGAGCTGCGAGAGCGGCGCGAAGTACCACTCGGGCTCGGCGTGGTACTGGCTCTGCGGGTCGGCCGGCGCGTCGAGCGGAGCGCCGTAGCGGCGCGCGAGGAAGAGCACCGCCGCGACGACGAGCAGCGAGAGCGCGGCGTCGCGCGCGGCCTGCGAGGGCCACCACGCCTCTGCGCCCTCTCCGTCGCCCATGCCGTGCTGGCGCAGCATCACGAAGCGAAGCCGCAGCGCGAGCGCGAGCGCGAGCGGCAGCGCCACCACGTGCAGGGTGAAGAAGCGCGACAGGCTCAGCGCGCCGTAGCGCGGGCCGCCCAGGAGCAGCGCGCGGAGCTGCGCGCCCACCAGGGGCACCGAGCCGATGATGCCCGTCTCGACGCGCGAGGCCCAGTAGCCGCGCTGGTCCCACGCGAGGGGAAAGCCCGTGATGTTCATCGCGAGCACCAGCCCCCCGATGGCCATGGCCGCCCACCACATCGCCGCGCGCGGCCGGCGGTGCTCGCCGTCGAGGAGCACGCGCACCGCGTACAGGCCCATCACCACCACGATCGCGTGCGAGGCGAAGTGGTGCGCCCCCCGAACGATCGCGCCCCAGGGCGTGACCTCTTGCAGGAACCACGTCGAGGCCCACGCGGTCTGCGTCGACGGCGCGTACACCGTCATCAGCGCCACGCCCGTGAGCACCTCCACCAGCACCAGCGCCACGAAGACCGCGCCCAGCGCGTAGCGCCACCGCGCGCCGCCGTACACGGGCGTGGCGAGCCAGCGGCGAAGCGACGACACCCAGCCCGTCGACGCGTCGAGGCGGTCGACCAGCGAAGCCCAGCGGGACATCGCGCTCAGCCCTCCTCGACGCGCTCGGCGGTGCCGAGGCGAAAGCGCTTCCACCGGATGGCGACGGCGCCGCGCTCGACGCGCACGGGCAAGGGGTCGAGGCCCCGCGGAGACGGCCCTGACAGCGCCGCGCCGCCCGGCCCGAAGCGGCTCACGTGGCACGCGCAGAAGAACTCGGACCCGCGCCGCTCGATGAGGCATCCGAGGTGGGGACACACCGCGGAGAACGCCCTGACCTCGTCGCCCTCACCTCGCACCAGCCACGCCGACCCGACGCGGCGACGCGCGCTCACGCTCCACGCGTCGCGCTCCTGGCCCTCGACCGCGACCTGCGTCGGCACGCCCCGCTCGAGCTGCTCCAGCCGCGCCACCGTCGTCCACCCGCCCTCGTCGCGGGGCGCGTCGGGCAGGTCGCGGTCGCCGCGACCCGAGGCCACCAGCGCCGCTGAAGGCACGGCCGCGGCGACCACCGCGCCCGCGCCCGCGCAGCTCGCGACCACCTTCAACGCACGCCTCCTGTCACTCATCGACGCGCACCTCCAAGACGCGCGGCCCCGTCTGAACGACCTGGGGTAACGTCGCGCCTCCCGCTCACGATGCCAGCCGCCGACGCCGACCGAAACCTCCTACGCGCACTGAGGCTCCTGTGCCTCGTCCTCGTCGCGGCGGTCACGTCGGGGTGCCCGGCGCACATCGACGGCACGCGGCTGCGCGTGCACGAGCTCAACCTCCGCGGCGCCGAGCAGGTCGACCACAGCGACATCCGCGGCCACATCGCGACGCAAGAGACCCCGAGCTTTCCGTCGAACCACCCTCGCTGGCTTCGCTGGTGGCGCTGGTGGTGGGTCGAGCCCTCGTACTACGACGAGGCCGCGCTCAACCGAGACCGCCTGCGGATCCAGCGCTACTACCAGTCGCGCGGCTTCTACGACACCCACGTCGGCGTGCCGCGAATCACCGAGGCCGGAGGCCGCCGCCTCGACATCAACCTCGACATCACCGAGGGCTCGCCGACCCTCGTCTCCGACGTGCGCCTCCACGGCTGCGAGGGGCGACCGCTCGGTGCTCACCGCCAGCAGTGCCCGCGAGCTCCGCGCCGACCTGCAACTCCTCCCGGGCAACCGCTTCGACGAGGCCGCGTTCAGCGACCGCTCGCGCCTGCACGGCGGCCTCCGCGACCGCGGCTGGGCCACGCCGGTGATCATCCCCCGCGCCGTGGTCGACCCGAGCCAGCGGCGCGCGTGGGTGGAGTACACGCTCCGCCCCGGCCCCCGCAGCCGCTTCGGCGAGGTGCGCCTGCACGTCGCGCCCTCCACCGAGGTCTACACCGCCGACCACCTGCCGAACGGGCTGCCCGTCTCGGTGATCCGCTCGGCGCTGGGCATCGACCGCGGGTCGAGCTTCTCGCTCCGACGTCTCGCGCGCGGGCAGCAGGCCCTCCTCGACCTGGGCGTGTTCGGCATCGCGCGCATCCTCGAAGACCCGCACCCCGACGGCACCGTCGACCTCGACGTGACCCTCTCCACGGGGCGGCTCTTCCGCGTGCGCCTCGGCGGCGGCGTCGAGGTCGACGGCTCGCTCTCGCGCAACAACGTCCACGCGCTGGTCACGCTGGAGCACAGGAACTTCCTCGGCGGATTCCGCCGCGGACGTCTCGAGATCCGCCCCGAGCTGTATTTCAACCTCGCGGGGGCGAACAACGCCATCGACGGCCTCGTGCCCGGCATCTCGACCCTCGGCGAGATCTCGCAGCCCGAGATCTTCCGCCGCGTGCGCGGGCTCTTCGCCGTGGGCTTCGACCTCGGCCCCGATCCCCTCTTGCAGAGCAGCGTGTACCGCCGCGCGCTGCGCTTCGCGCTCGGCATCGAGGGCCGCCTCGGGCAGCGCCTCACGGGCGGGGCCTTCCTCCGGTACACCTCCCTCGGGTTCAGCCCGAACCCCCTCGCCGACCCGAGCACGCAGATCGACCTCGACCGCGAGCCGCTGTTCCGCCAGCAGT
This sequence comes from Polyangiales bacterium, assembly GCA_041389825.1. Classification (GTDB taxonomy): domain Bacteria; phylum Myxococcota_A; class Polyangia; order Polyangiales; genus JAEYZO01. The sequence continues at coordinate 172,707 of JAWKRC010000006.1, forward strand.
TCTTCGACCAGGGCTACCTCTACCTGGAGCAGACCCTCGCGTGGGACCGCCGCAACGACCGCGCGCGCCCCACGCAGGGCTACTACCTCTCCGCCGCGCTGGCCGAGAGCGTTCGCATCCCCGTGCTGTCGGACTACACCTTCGTGCGCGCGACCCTCGAGGCCCGCGCGTACGTGCCCATCACCCGCAAGCTCACCTTCGCCGTGCGCGGGATGATCGGCGGCGCCGTCGGCTCGTCGCGCTTCGAGAACGGGATCTGGTACTGGCCCGTGCCGCCCGACCTGCGCTTCTTCTCGGGCGGCGCGCAGTCGAACCGCGGCTACCCCACCAACCGCGTCGGTGTGCTGGGCGGCATCCCGGGCTCCGACGTGATCGACGGTCAGCAGGTGTGGAGGGAGCAGCCCAACCGCGTGCTCCCGCTGGGCGGCGTCGCGATCTGGGAGGCGAGCGCCGAGCTCCGCTGGCAGCCGGGCAACCTCGGCGGGGTGATCTTCTTCGACGCGAGCAACGTCGCGGGCGTGAACCCCGAGCCCTTCGTCTCGCCCGTGGGCCAGGCCTCGACCACCTGCGGTCGGCCGCGCGCCGACAACGCGGTGCAAGACAGCGCGGCGTGCGTGACCAGCCCCGACCAGGCCGTCGTGCCGCCGCCGCAGGGGTGGACCTCGGGGCTCCTCACGTCGCTCTTCCGAACGGCCAACCCGTCGCTGGGCCTCGGGCTCCGGTATCTCACTCCCGTGGGGCCGATCCGCATCGACTTCGCCCTGCGCCTGCAGGACCTCTTCTCGGGCACGTGCACCCGCGCCGCGAACGACGTCGCCGCGCAGAACGCCGCGTCTCCGAGCGGCCACCCGATCTGGTACCTCAGCACGCAGCCGCGCTGCGACTTCGTCGGCGCGAACATCGGCATCCCGGCGATGCTGCACTTCTCCATCGGCGAGGCGTGGTGATGCCCGGGCGCATCCTCGCCGCCCTCTGGCAGACCTTCTGGCGCCTCTTCGTGGGGCTGCTCCTGTCGGTGGTGATGCTCGCGCTGAACCTCCCGACGGAGCTCGGCCGCGCCGCGGTGCTCGACATCGCGCGGTCCATCCTGCGCACGGCCGTCCCCGGCAACCTCGCGATCGGCAAGGTCGAGGTGCTGAACCTCAGCGAGATCCGCGTCTCGGGCATCGGCTGGCGCGACATGCGCAACGTGCCCTTCGCCGAGGGCGGCACGCTCAGCGTTCACCCCTCGCGCGCCCTCATCGGCGCGCTCCTCAGCGAGAAGCCCTTCCCGACCATCGAGCTCTCGCTCCGCCGCGCGTGGATCGACGCGCCGGTGATGCCCTCTGCGCCGCTGCCCGGCTCCGAGCCGCCCGACGACACGCCCTCCACCACCACCTGGCGCGTGCCCGACATCCGCGTGCGCGTCGCCGAGGTGAAGTCGCGCATCGGCCCGCCCACCACGCTTCACAACGTCCAGCTCGACGGCGGCGTCGAGGTGCGGCCCAACGGCTTCAGCGCGAACCTCCGACGCCTCGACCTGCGCGCCAACGTGCGCGAGCTCGCGCCCATCGCGCTGCACCTCGAGGCCACCGCGCGCACGCCGATGCCGCCGCGCGTGAACGCAGACCTCACGCTCCGCGGCCGCGACGTGGGCTGCGAGCTCCACGTGAACACCGCGCCCGACGGAGAGTACCGGGCGAACATCCGCGGCTGCCGCGTCGCGCGGGGCGTCATCGACCAGGTCATCGTCCGCAACGACCAGCCGCCGCTGCCCGCGATCGAGCTCGACCTGCAGGCGCGCGTGCGGCCCGACCTGCGCTGGTCGGCCGCGGCGGACCTCCGCGTCGAGCGAGAGTCGCTGCACCTCGAGGGCTCGGGCACCGCCGACGAGCAGGCCCTCACCCTGCGGCTGCGCGACGTCTCGCCCGCCCGCGCGATGGCCGGGCTGCCCGAGGGCGACCTCGACGGCGTCATCCGGCTCAACCACCGCGCCGAGGGTGAGAACCACCACGTGGTGCTCGACACCCGCGGCCTGCGCGGCGCCGTCGCCGAGGTGCCCCTGCCCCCCTTCCTCGCGTCGCTCACCCTGAGGGGAGAGCGCGTCGACGTGCTGAGCCTGCGCTCCGACGCGCTCGGCCTCAACGCGAGCGGCGTGGTCGAGCTCTCAGACCCCCTCCCCCACGGTCGGCTCACCGTCGACATCGACTCCCCCGAGCTCGCGACGATGCCCTGGACGCGCGGCCTCGCGGGCGGGCGGGTGCGCGGTCGCGTGACCGCCGAGGGCAGCGTCGACAACCTGCGCGCGAACGTCCGCCTCGACGTGACGCGCCTGCGGGTGGCCGACATCCGCGCGGGGTCCATCGCGGTGCGAGGGACGCTCGACCGCTCGCCCGGGCGCGACGCGGTCGACGTGACGGTGAACGGCCGCGACGTCGCCCTGCGCGGCACGGCCTCCGCCGAGGCCGTCGACGCCCGCGTCCGCGGCGTGATCGAGGGTCAGCTCGACGTGAACGTCGACGCGCGCGGCGACGGGTTGCTCCAGGCCCTCGGCCCGCGCCCCACGCTCCCGAACGGCCGCGGGGGCCCCACCGAGGCGCACCTCTACGCGAACGTCGACCTCAGCAACCCCGCCCGCATCGGCGTGAACCTCCGCGCCTCGCGGCTCGTGCTGCGCGGCGCCGAGGCCTCGGTCTCGGGCACCGTCGCCCTCGACCGCGCGGGTAACCGACCGCCGCGGGTCAACCTCGCGCTCACGACGCCCCGCTCGGGGGGGCTCACCGTGGGGCTCGCGGGGAACGAGGTGCACGTCGACGCCGAGCGCTTCGACTTCGCGTGGCTCCACGGGCTGATGCCCGGGCTCGAGCGGCTCAGCGGCACCCTCGCGGGGAACCTCCATTTCATCCCGTCGGCGCCGGGCCGCAGCCGCGCCGACCTGCGCATCGAGCGCCTCAACGTGCCGCGCGTCGGAGAGGTCAACGGCGGGATCATCCTCACCCCCGAGGGCCAGCGCTCGCGGCTGCAAGTGAACCTCCGCCGCGTGGGAGAGGGCAACACCGCGGGCGTGGCCATCGACGCCCTCTTCGCGATCCCTCGCGACACGGGCAACGTCGAGCGCTGGCTGCGCGGCGTGCGAAACCTCGAGGTCGAGCTGCAGAACGTCCGCCTCGAAGACTTCAACCAGCTCGTGCCCCCGCCGTTCCTCGCGCGGGGCGCGGTCGACCTGCGCCTGCGCGGCGCGCCCGACGACTCTGGCGCCCTCGCCCTCACCCTCGGCGTCGAGGCCCGCGGCCTCGTGGCCGGCGTCGACATCACCGCCGGCATCGGCTCGACCCGGCGCCTCGCCCCCGCGGTGGTGCCCCTGCGCGTGCGCTTCGCCGGCTGCACCGCGCTCGCGTCGCTCGACCTCGACCGCGCCCCCGTCGCCGTGCGCCTCGCGGTCGCCCGCGACTACGACGAGCAGCCCGACGGCGTGCCCGAGTCCTGCGCCGCGGCGGGCATCGACCGCCCCACCCTCGCCACCGTCGCCCTCGACCTCACGGGTCCCTGGAGCTCGGCCTTCTCCGCCGTCGCGGGCGAGGTGTCGGCGAACCACCTCGCGCTCTCGGCGCGCGCCGCCGAGGTCGCGCGCCGCGCCACCGTCGACCTGCACGCCACCGTCGGGCCCTTCCTCCGCTCGCAGTGGCCCCTGCGCCTCATCGCGATCCCGCAGCGGCTCGGGCCCCCGCTGGTGATCCGCCCGCCGGCCATCCCCGACGACACGCTGCTCCGCGCCGACCTGCGCACGCGCGGCCCGCTCATCGCGGCCACCACCGAGGTGCAGCTCGAGACCGCGGGCTCGCGCGTCGACCCCATCGGGCTCGTGGAGCCCTACCACGCCGAGGCCGTGGTGGAGCTCGCGCCCGACGAGGGCTCGACCCTCCTCGACCGCGTGGGGGTGAACCTCGCGGTGCTCGCGCAGGTGTCTCCCGCGCTCGCGCGCGAGGCCCAGGGGCGCGTCGAGGTCGACATGCGCGTAGGCGTCCCCGTCGGGCGCGTGGTGCGAGAGGGCCCCGACGCGCTCGAGTGGCGCCGCTTCGACGTCGCCACCGAGCACCTGGAGCTCCAGCGCTTCTCGTGGGCGCAGCAGCGCGGGCTCTTCGGCCTCGTCGACGCCCGCTTCCGCGCGACGGGCAACCCCGCCGCGCCCATCGACGCGACGGTGAACCTCCGCGACATCCACACCCGGCTCACCGACGCGCTCGCCACCGCCGGGCAGGCGACGCCGCGAGAGAGCGCCCGGATGCAGGCGCAGGTCCACGCGCTCGCCTCCCGCGCGGGCGACCTCCTCAACGTCGACACGTGCCTGCGCGCGACGCTCCGCGGCGAGGTCGCGCCCTGCGACCCGCTCCACCCTGGCGACCCCGGCGCCGAGTCGCTCCAGGCCACCGCGCACGTTCCCATCGGAGGCTCCTTCAACGACCTCGCGGTGCGGATGGAGCAGTCGTCCGCGCGGCTCCTCGCGTCGAACTTCAGGCTCGACGCCGTCTCGGGCTTCGTCCCCGACGACCTGATGACCAACCTCGGCGGCCGCCTCGACGCGGCCCTCGACTGGCGCGGCACGGCGCAGCGCGAGGCCCGGGGCACGCTCCGCGTGACCGACGGCAGCGCGACGCTCACCACCCTCGGCGAGCCCATGCGCAACCTGAACCTCGAGCTCGTCGCGAGCGGCACGCGCGTCGAGCTGCGGCGCCTCGAGGCCGAGATGGGGCGCGGGTCGATCCACATGCAGGGCAACGCGCTCGTCGCGCGCAACCCGTGGCTGGTCGTCTCGCTGCAGGGCCGGACGAACTCCTTCCCCGTCGCGCTCTCGGGCTACACCTGGGCGTGGATCGACGGCGCCTTCCGCTTCGGGATGGTCTTCCGCGAGGAGCAGGCCCGCGGCAACGTCGAGATCGAGACCCTGCGCGCGCTCGTGCAGGAGCAGCCCTCGGTCGACCTCCAACAGCTCGACCCCGACCCGAACATCTACATCGTCGGCCGCTCCCGCGTGCGGGCGAGCACCCCGCGCGCGCGTACCCCATCGACCTCTCCATCCGCACGAGCTCGCCCGTGTGGCTGCGCCGCAGCGATTTCACCATCGCGATCCGCACCAACCTCCGCGTGCGCACCGACCGCGCGGGCCTGTCGCTCTCGGAGAACATCGAGCTCGCGTCGAACCAGAGCTGGTTCTCGATCTTCGGCAAGCGCTTCGACCTCGACCGCGTGCGCGTCAGCTTCGACGGCAGCGTCGGGATCAACCCCGAGCTCGACATCGCCGCGCACTTCGACTCGCCCACCGCGGGCCGCCTCGGCGTGGCCGTCTCGGGTCGCCTCGAGCACCCGACGGTGACCTTCTCGTCGACGAACTACCCCACCGCGAGCCAGGCCGAGATCCTCGCGATGATCGCCATCGGCCGCCGCGACACGCCCAGCTCCTCGGCGAGCAGCGACCTCTTCGGGCAGGCCGGCCAGGCCGTGCTCTCGCTCGTGTCGGGCCTGCTCGCCACCAGCCTCTCGCGGGAGTTCTCCTTCCTCCCGACCATCATCGCCGAGCCCGGCTCCGGCGGCGGGCGCTACGGCGCGGGCGTGAACCTCGGCCCGCGGGTGTACCTGCAGGCCACGCTCTCGGCGGCGGGCGCGACGAGCGGCGCGGCCGCGACGAACTCGCCGGAGTTCCGCGTGCTCCTCGAGTACGCGCTCAACGAGGCCATCACCATCTCGGGGAGCTGGAGCACGCTCCTCAACGGCCGCTGGGGCGCCGACGTGCTCTGGTCACCCTGAGGCGGGCGACGCGAACTGCATCGCGCGGCGCAGCGCGAAGAGGAGCAGGAGGTTGCGGGTGTTGTACCCCGCGGCGAGGCCCGCCTCGGTGAACACCGCCGCGCGCGTGTCGCCGTTGTCGACGAAGACCGAGGGGTGCACGTTGTCGTCGCTGATGCCCGCGTTGCGCAGCGGCGACATCACCATGCGGTAGTCGACGAGGGGCAGCGCGAGCTCCGAGGCCACGGCGCGGATCCGCGCGTCGACCTGCGCCGAGCGCGCGGTGAACTCCGGCGAGCCGCGGTGTTCGGGGATGGTGCTCACGATGGCGACGGTGCCGTGCGCCTCGATGCGGCGCAGGAGCTCGCGCAGGTCGCGCTCGAAGGCGTCGAGCTCGGTGCGCTCGACGTCGTTGGTGCCGATCATCACGAAGGCCCACGCGGGCCGCGTCGCGCGGAGCTCGCGCTCGACGGGGCTGCGGTCGCCGCCCTCGATGAGCTGCGAGGCCGTCCACCCCGCGGTGGCGGCGGCCGAGGGGTGGGTGAACGAGTTGTCCTCGGCGTCGCGGCTGAGCGCGCGGCGCGCGAAGCGGCGGATCACGGGCTCCATGTCGGTGAACTCGCCGAGCTCGTACCAGCCGTGGCCGAGGTCGAGACCGAAGCTGCCCGACTCCGTGATCGAGTCGCCGATCTTCGAGAAGACGTCGACCCGGTTGCCGGCGCGCGCGCCCGCGGCGAGCACCCGGCGCACGTGCTCGGCGACAGCGCCCTCCCACGCGGGCACCGCGCGGTCGAAGCGCTCGCGCAGAGAGAGGGCCCTCACCGCGGGCGCCGGGGGCGGAGGCGGCGCCGGCGGCGCGGGCCGCGGGGTGATCGTCTGCGCGTGCTGCACGTCGCTCACGCCGCGCGATCCGGCGCCGTCGCGGCTCGACGACCGGCAGGCCGCGAGCGACAGCGCGGCGAGCGCGAGGGCGTGTCGCCTCATCCGAGCTCGGCCTTCGCGGTCTCGATGATCTCCGTGGCCATCGCGTGGATGACCGCCTCGTCTTCGCCTTCGACCATGACCCTGAGCTTGGGCTCGGTGCCCGACCAGCGCACGAGCACGCGGCCGTCGGCGCCGAGCTTGACCTCGACCTCCTTCACGGCAGCGCTGGTGCGCGGCATCTCGGCGAGGGCCCTGCGGGTCTTGAGCGTCGCGTTGAGGAGCACCTGCGGCACGCGCTGCAGCGCCTCGGCCGCGAGCTCGCTCAGCGGGCGCTCGGCGGTGACGACGGCCGCGACGACCTGCAGCGCGGCGATCAGCCCGTCGCCCGTGGTCGAGTGGTCGAGGAAGACCAGGTGACCCGACTGCTCGCCGCCGAAGTTGTACCCGTTGCCGCGCATGGCCTCGACGACGTAGCGGTCGCCCACCGCGGTGCGCACGAGCTTCGCCTGCATCGACGAGAGCGCGCGCTCGAGGCCGAGGTTCGACATCACCGTGGCGACCACGGTGTTCTTCTTGAGGAGCCCGTCGTCGATCATGCGGCGCGCGCAGATCGCCATGATGGCGTCGCCGTCGACGACCTGCCCCCGCTCGTCGACGACGATGAGCCGGTCGGCGTCTCCGTCGAGGGCGACGCCGAGGTGGGCGTGGCGGCGCACGACCTCGGCCGCGAGGTTCTCGGGGTGCAGCGCGCCGAAGCGGTCGTTGATGTTGCGCCCGTTGGGCTTCACGCCGATGGCGTGGACGCTCGCGCCGAGCTCGCTGAACACCAGCGGCGCGACGCGGTAGGCCGCGCCGTGCGCGCCGTCGACCACCACGCGCAGGCCGTCGAGCCGCAGCGATTTCGGGAAGGTGCTCTTCACGAAGGTCACGTAGCGACCGCGGGAGTCTTCGATCTTCTCGGCCCGACCGACCCCGCGCTCGGTGCGCCGCGCGGTGTTGAGCTTCGGGTCGTCGAGGAGCGCCTCGATCTCGGCCTCGGACTCGTCGGGGAGCTTGAAGCCGTCGGCGCCGAAGATCTTGATGCCGTTGTCTTGGTAGGGGTTGTGCGAGGCCGAGATGACCACGCCGCAGTCGGCGCGCATCGACTGGACGATGTACGCGATGGCGGGCGTGGGAGCGGGCCGGTGAGCATCACGCGGCCGCCCTGCGAGCAGACGCCCGCCGCGAGCGCGGTCTCGATCATGTAGCCCGAGAGGCGCGTGTCTTTGCCGATGACGACGCGCGCGGGGCGGCCGCCGCGGGAGGCCCACCAGGTGACGGCGGCGCCGACCTTCATGGCGACCTCGGGGGTCATCGGGTGGACGTTGGCGACACCGCGGATCCCGTCGGTGCCGAACAGCTTGCGGACGGGCGACGCGGCGCCCGAGGACTTCTTCGTGGTCATGGGCCTCCTCGGAGGGCCGCGGAGGATACACCACTCTGACGTCCGCGGACGCGCCGCTCAGCGCGCGCCGTGCGCGGGCACGACGAGCACCTCGTGGGGGCTGACCTCCACCGCGGTGACCCCGTCGGGCAGCGGCCGCACCTGCACCGCCGCGTTCTCGGGCGCGCGCGGCACGCCCCCCTCCAGCGCGGGGACGAAGGGCACCACCTGCGACGGGAGGAGCGCCTCGACGACGCCGGGCGCGCCCCGCACCACCACGTCGACGACGGGAGGCCGGAGGCTCACGTTGGGCATCCCGAGCGCGGTGACGGCGAGCCGCTCGAAGACCCGGCGCTGCACCTCGGGCACGACCTCGAAGGAGACCCGCGCGGGGGTGGTCACGCCGAGAGAGAGCCCTTCGCGGAGCGACTCGAGCGCGACGCGGCGTTCGTAACGGCCCGGCCCGAGGCCCGTGACGTCGACGGCCTCGGTGTGGACACCGTCGAGGAGCTCGAGCGCCTGCGTGGGGCCGCGCACGCGGACCTGCCGCGGCTCGACCTCGAGGCGCTCGATGCGGCTCCGCGCGGCGGGCGCGCCGAGCACGGTGGGCCGGATCGGCAGGACGCGCGACGCGAGGGTGTCCCACTCCAGCTCGAGGACGGGCGGGGTGAAGCTCACGATGTTCGCGCCGGCGGGCATGCGCAGCATCGAGCGCTCGAAGCGCACCGAGCGGCGGTGCCCCTCGCGCAGGTCGACCTGCACCGGCCCCACGTCGTCTCCGCGGAGCGAGCCCACGGCCGACGCGGCGCCGCGCACCGTCACGCGCACCTTCTCGGGGAGCGGCGTGAGCAGCACGTCGTTGCCCCGCTCGGCGGGGGGGAGCGCGGCGGCGAGGGGTACGTCGACGCTGCGCTGCACGTCTCCCGAGCCGCGGGTGACGGCGAAGAGGATGAGCGAGAGCGAGAGCGCGACGAGCTTGTAGCCGAGGTTGTCGACGACCCTCGCGCCGAGCCCGCGCAGCCGGGTGGAGGCGCTCACTCGCCGGGCCTCGCGGCTTCAGGCGCTCCGTCACCGAGCGACGGCGGCGCGGGGGGCGGCTCGGTCACGACGCGGGCGGCGGGCGCGGCGGGCGCGGCGGGCTCCGGCGGCGCCATCGAGGGCCGCGGCGCGTCGACGACGTCGGGCAGCCGCGATTGTCGGCCCGACTCCATGCGCCCCACCTCCCGGAGCAGCGCCGCGGCGCGACGCTTCGAGTAGAAGAGCCCGTAGAGCGCGCGGCGCAGGGAGTCTCTGTCGAGGTCGCGCACGATGTTGCCGTTGAAGCAGAGCGAGACCTCGCCGCGCTCCTCGCTCACCACCACCACCACGGCGTCGGTCTCTTCGGAGATGCCGAGCGCCGCGCGGTGCCGCGTGCCGAGCTGCCGCTCGAGCGACGCGCTGCCCGTGAGCGGGAGGAAGCCCCCCGCGAGCGCGACGCGGCCGTTGCGGAGCACCACCGCGCCGTCGTGGAGGGGGTTCTCGTAGCCCGGGAGGAAGAGCGTGTAGAGCAGCTCGCGCGTGAGCTCGGCGTCGATGGGCGTCGCCTGCGTGACGAAATCCGAGAGCGAGGCCTCGCGCTCGAACACGATGAGCGCGCCGATGTTGCGCTGGGCGAGGCTCGCGGTGGCGTGGATGACCTCCTCGATGCTCCCGGTGTCTTCAGACTTGCGCCAGCGGAAGAAGAAGGGCTGGTGCCCCACGCGCATGAGGGCGCGGCGGATGTCGGCCTGGAAGATCACCACCACCAGCATCAGGAACGAGCCGAGGAAGCGGTCGAGGAGCGTGTACGTCGTGGTGAGGCCGAGGCGCTGCGAGGCGACGTAGACGAGCGCGATGAGCACGAGGCCGAAGCCCACCTGCATCGCGCGCGTGCCGCGCAGGAGGAGGAGCAGGCGGTAGAGCGCCCACGCGACGACGACCACGTCGACGAAATCGCGCAAGAACTCCAGCGGGGGCCGCGGGCCGAAGAGCGGGAGGAGCCAGTCGCGGATCACGTCAGGCTCCTCGACGCGACGGCGTGCGCGACACGCGCGGCCTGCCTCGCGACGGCGACGTCGTGCACGCGGTGGACCTCGGCGCCCTGCGCGACGGAGAGCGCGACCGCTGCGGCGGTGCCCCCCACGCGGTCGCGCGGCGGGCTCTCATCGCGCGGCCACTGGGGGTAGGGCCCGTCCGCGACGATGAAGCTCTTGCGCGAGGCCCCGACGCAGAGCGGGAAGCCCAGCGCGCGGATCGGCCCGAGGTTCGCGAGGAGCGTCAGCGAGTGCTCCGCGGTCTTCGCGAAGCCGAGGCCCGGGTCGAGGAGGATCCGCTCGCGCGCGCCCCCCGCCCGCGAGAGCGCGTCGGCGCGCGCCAGGAGCGCGTCTCGCACCTCGCTCACGACGTCGTCGTAGCGCGCGAGGGCGCGCATGGTGGAGGGCGCGCCCCGCGCGTGCATCGCGACGTAGGCCGCGCCGTGCCGCGCGGCGACGGCGCCGAGGGCGGAGACGTCGTCTCCGACGCCGGTGTCGTTCACGACGCACGCCCCGGCCGAGAGCGCGGCCTCGGCCACGGCGGCCTTGGTGGTGTCGATCGAGAGCGGGACCGAGACGCGGCCCCGCAGCGCCTCGATCACGGGGATGACCCGAGCGAGCTCCTCGTCGGCGCTCACGGGCCGCGCGTCGGGGCGCGTGCTCTCGCCGCCGAGGTCGAGCGCGTCGGCGCCCTCGGCGACTAGCCTCAGGGCGTGCGCGACCGCGGACTCGGTCGTGAACGCGAGACCCCCGTCGGAGAAGGAGTCAGGCGTGACGTTGACGATGCCGAGGAGGTAGGGGCGCGACCAGTCCCAGACCGTCTCGCCCAACCGGAGCGGTGGGCGGGTGAACATCCCCGGTCGGAGTAGCACGGACCGGGGCGTGGAAGGAACGACGATCGCGGGGGATCGAGGCTCAGGCCTCGGAGGGGACGCCGCGGGGCGGGAAGATGCTGGTGGGCTTCGAGGCCCGGGGCGGGTCGGCCTTGGGCTTGCGCGCCCACAGGGTGGACGAGAGGCGCTCCCTCACCGGGAGGGGGCGATCGTCGACGCAGGCCGCGATCTCATCGGGGTCGAGGGTCTCGCGCTCAAGGAGGGCCTCGGCGATCCGGTCGAGGGCGCCGCGCTCGTCGCGGAGGATCTGCTGCGCGTTCTCGAACTGCTGCGTGAGGATGCGGCGGACCTCGGAGTCGATCTCGCGCGCCGTCTCGGGAGACACCGCCATCGAGCGACCGCCGCCCATGCCGCGACCGAGGAAGGGGTGCTCCTCGGACTCCTCGTAGTACACCGGGCCGAGGGTGGCGCTCATGCCCTCCTGGCAGACGAGCTGACGGGCGAGCTCCGTCGCGTGCTTCAGGTCGCTCGACGAGCCCGTGGAGGGGCGGCCCCAGACGACGATCTCAGCCGCCCGGCCACCGAGCATCCGCGCGATGAGCGACTGCACGTCTTCGAGGGACATGTTCTGCACGTCGTCTTCGGGCGCGAAGACCGTGCGGCCGAGGCTCATGCTCCTCGGGACGATGGTGACCTTCTGGACGGGGTAGCGGCCCGGGAGCTTCCACGCGACGAGGGTGTGCCCCGCCTCGTGCCACGCGGTCTGCCGGCGCACCTCCTCGCTCATCACGAGGTTCCTGCGCTCGACGCCGAGGGTGACCTTGTCCTTCGCCATCTCGAAGTCGACCATCGAGACGGAGTCCTTGTCCTGACGCGCGGCGAGGAGCGCGGCCTCGTTCACGAGGTTCTCGAGCTCGGCGCCCGCGAAGCCGGGCGTCATCCGCGCGACCATTTGGAGGTCCACGTCGGGCGACAGCGGGACCTTGCGGGTGTGCACGCGGAGGATCTCCTCGCGGCCGCGAAGGTCGGGCTGCGGCACGGTGATGCGTCGGTCGAAGCGGCCCGGGCGCAGGATCGCGGGGTCGAGCACGTCGGGGCGGTTCGTCGCCGCGATGATGATCACGCCGTCGTTGCCGTCGAAGCCGTCCATCTCCACGAGGAGCTGGTTGAGCGTCTGCTCGCGCTCGTCGTGGCCGCCGCCGAGGCCCGCGCCGCGGTGGCGCCCCACGGCGTCGATCTCATCGATGAAGATGATGCAGGGCGCGTGCTTCTTCCCCTGTTCGAAGAGGTCGCGGACGCGCGAAGCGCCCACGCCCACGAACATCTCGACGAAGTCCGAGCCCGAGATGGTGAAGAACGGAACGCCCGCCTCGCCCGCGATGGCCCGCGCGAGCAGGGTCTTGCCGGTGCCGGGCGAGCCCACCATCAGCACGCCCTTCGGGATGCGGCCGCCCAGCCGACGGAACTTCTTCGGGTCCTTGAGGAACGCGACGATCTCTTCGACCTCTTCGCGCGCCTCGTCGATGCCGGCCACGTCGGCGAAGGTGACCTTCACCTGCCCGTCGCTCGCCAGCCGCGCCCGGCTCTTGCCGAAGCTCATCGCCTTGCCGCCGCCGCTCTGGAGCTGCCGCATGAAGAAGACGAACATCGCCAGGAGGAACAGCGTGGGCAGCCACGACAGGAGCAGGTTGTGGAGGATCCCCGTGCTCTCGTCGCTCTCGTTGATGACCTGGATCGGGTGCTGCGGATCGCCCGCCGCCAGGATGTCTCGCTGAAGCTCCCAGTTCGTCGGGGCGAGGGTCTCTCGCTGCTCGACCGCGTGGTTCGGGAGCTGGCGGCGGTAGGTGATCTCGCGGTTCTTGGTCCGAACCTCGATCACGTGGTGCTGCCGCACGTCGCTCATGAACTCGCTGAAGGGCACGCTGCGGCTCGCCGTGGTCCCCATGAAGACCTGGTAGAGCACGAAGAACATCACCAGCAGAAAGACCCAGAGCAGGAGCGTCTTGTGTGATTGCTTCACGTATTCCTCAGAGTGCCGGTCAGGTTACATCGTGTCTTTCGTAGCGCCATCCCGGCCCGGAATTTTCCCTGTGCGCGCGTGATCAACGACGTCGCGCGTCGACGCGGAGCCTGCCGCCGTCGAGGGCCTTCGCGACGACGCCCCCGGTGAGCACCCGCGCGACCTCGCCGCGACGGCCCGACCTCGGCGACGCCCGCAAGAGCGAAGCGAGCACTCGCACGCTGCCGCGCGGCGCCACCGCGCCGCCGAGCGCCGCCCGCAGGACGACCTCGGCCACCAGCGAGGCCACCGGCGCGGGCCAGGCCCCGTCTGCGCGCTCGAACTCCCAGAGCTTCGGCGCCACCCTCGCCGCGGCCACGCGCTGGCGCGCGAGGGCGAGCACCACCGCGCGCAGCGCGCGAAGCTCGCGCGCGACGCTCGCGAGGCCCGCGTCGGCCGACGGCACCACCGCGCGCAGCCGAGGGAGCACGGCGGCGCGGATCGCTTCGTCGACGTTGCCCTTCGCGCGCTCGGGGGCGGCGACGCGGGCGCGATGGCGGCCGAGAGCGCCGCCGCGGGCTCGCGTCGACGCCGAGGAGAGGTCGGATCACCCCGCCACGCTCGCGCCGACGCAGGCCTGGCGCGCTTCTACCACGCCCACCCCGCGGGCGAAGGCCGAGAGCGCCGCCGCGGCCGCGTCTTCGCGGGTGTGACCGAGCGCGACGCGTTGGTATCCGTGCTGCTCGGCGAGCGCGCGGAGCTCGTCGACGACGCCCGCGGCGTCGGGCTGCCGCTGCGGACGAACCGCGAAGAACGAGAGCCCGAGCTCGCGCGCGACGCGGCCGACGTCGGCCACCGACTCGGCGTCGTCGTCGAGCTCGCAGCCGCGCTCGATGGAGGCCACGGCGACCTCGGCCACGCCGAGCGCTTCAGCGGCGCGGACGAAGAGCCCGACCGTCGCGAGACCGCCGAGGCTCGACGGGAGACCGACCCCGACGAGAACGCGGTCGCCCGCGCTCACGAGCCCGTGCCTGCGGATCTCAGCCACCACGCGGCGGACGACCCCGTCGGCCGCGTCGGTGCTCATCGCAGCTCGAACTCCTTGCAGAACATCCCGTCGCGGGGGCCGCCGGGCGCGAAGGCGCGGAGGCGGTGCGTGGCGGTGGGGTACCCGTTGGCGCAGGCGCCGCGCTCGGCGACGAAGTACGTGCAGTCTTCGCAGGCGTGGCGGAGCGCGTAGCGGCCGACCTCGTCGTCGAAGCGAGGGGAGAAATCGGTCCGCATCGACGGCGACGCTACCACGCGGGCCGCTTCTTCGGCGCGCGGCGCAGCGCCGCGACGACCTCGACGTGCGCCGTCTGCGGGAACATCTCGAAGGCCGTGAGCGACTCGAGCTCGTACTCGACCGCGAGCGCGCCGAGGTCGCGCCCCAGCGTCTGCGCGTCGCAGGAGACGTACACCACGCGGCGCACGGGCCGCTTCACCAGCGCGTCGCAGACCTCGCGCGCGCCCGTGCGCGGCGGGTCGAGGAGCACGTGGTCGCCGGCCCACTCTCCGCTGAGGGCCTCGGCCGCGCGCGCCTGCGCCGTGACGTTCTCGATCCCTCGCCGCGCGACGTTCTCGCGCAGCGCCTCGACCGCGGCGGCGTCGCTCTCGACGGCCCACACCCTCCGCGCGTCGCGCGCGAGGAGCACGGTGAAGTTCCCCGCCCCCGCGTAGAGCTCGACGACGCCGCGACCCGCGCACTGGAGCGCTGCGACCGCGTGCTTCGCGAGCGCGGCGTTGAGCGCGACGTTGCCCTGAGAGAACCCGTCGAGCGCGAGCACCAGCGGCTCGCCGTCGGCGCCCGCGACCACCGGCCTCGGATCGCCCGCGACGGACGGCGCGGTCGCGCCCGGCGCCCAGAGCGCGGCCCCCGCGAAGCCACGCGCGACCAGCGCCGCGGGGACCTCGAAGGCCGCCGAGGCGAGGTCCTCCGCGGGTCGCAGGCTCACCGCCGGAGCGCCGCCGCGGCCGAGCGCGAGGGAGAGCTCTCCCTTGCGCGCGATCGACGCGAGGGACTCTCTCAGCGGCGCGAGCGCGTCGGAGAGCGCGGGCGCGAGCACCGCGCACCCGGGCGCGTCGACCACGTCGTGCCGGCCGCGCGCGAAGAACCCGAGGCTCACCCTCCCGCCGCGCGAGGACCAGTGCAGCCGCGCGCGACCGCGGTACCCATACGCCACCGGCGAGGCGACGTACGCGAGCTCGACCGCTCGGAGGGCGGGCGGCATCGCGCGTCGCACCGCGTCGATCCGCGCGTCGCGCTGGGCGTCGGCGGAGACGTGCTGCCACGCGCATCCCCCGCAGCGGTCGAACACCGGGCACGGCGGAGCGACGCGCGAGGGCGACGTCGACGTCACCTCGACGACGGACCATCGCCCCTCGGAGCGCTCGACGCGCACGCGCTCACCAGGGATCGTGCCGTCGAGCGCGACGGGCTTGCCGTCGACGCGCGCGAAGCCCTCTCCTCCATGCCCGAAGCGCTCGACGGTGACGACCCGAGACGCGCTCACTGGAACCGCTGCGCAGGCCGACCGCGCGTGAAGTAGAAGCTGAACGAGCCCTCGAGCTCGCCGGAGGCGGGCGGCAGCACCTCGGGCTCCTGACCCACCGACGCGGAGGTCGACGGCTGGAGCGGCGAGATCTCCCGGAGCTGGCGCGGGTCGCGCAGCGAGAGCGAGAAGGCCGTCACGTCGGTGAGGCGCTGCGGGGCGTCGGCGTTGGGCGAGCCGCGGTAGATCGACTGGAACACGATGTATCCGGCGTAGGCCTCGAGGGCGCCGTTGGGGGACCAGCGAGCGACGTTCTGGCGGCCGCAGCTGCGGCTCAATCGCAGCGTGGCCTGCACCGGCGCGACGCCCGCGGGCCCGACGGGGATGCGCTCCCCGAGGTGCGCGGCGACGTAGCTCGTGTCGAGCACGCGGAAGAGCAGCGCGTCGTTGAACTCGCCGGTGTCGCCGCCGTGCGAGAGCTGGATGGTGAAGGTGCCGCCGTACCAGTCCCCGCCGAAGAAGTCGGGCTCGAGGTCGAAGCGCGCGTCGTCGATCTCGCACGCGGGCACGCGGATCGGGCCCCGCGCCGTCCCCTCGCCCGCGCCGACGGAGCAGCCGAGGCCACACGCGAGCGCCGCGACGGAGAGAGCGCGCTTCACGTCGCCACCGCCTCGACGACCGCGCCCACCGCGACGCCCGCGCGGCCTTCACGCCGCGCGAGCTCGACCCGCCCCGACGAGCCCACGAGCGCGAGGGGAGCGCCCGGCGCGACCTCGGCGTAGGCGCGACGCAACGCTCCGGCGAACGCCGTCGGCGAGGTCACCGACACGGCGCGGCCCGCGG
Source organism: Polyangiales bacterium (assembly GCA_041389825.1). Classification (GTDB taxonomy): domain Bacteria; phylum Myxococcota_A; class Polyangia; order Polyangiales; genus JAEYZO01. The sequence continues at coordinate 189,071 of JAWKRC010000006.1, forward strand.
GCGCGCGGAGCGAGGTCACGGCGTTGCCGTAGCGGTCGAGGGCGATCACGAGGCCGCGAGCATACAGCGCGTCGCCGCGAGGTTCCCACGGCGCGTCGTCGGGCAGCGCAGAGGGCACGACGTCGCGCACCGCCGGGCCGAGGAGGCGAGGGTCCATCCCCGACGCGAGGAGCGCCCCCGCGGGGCCGAACACGTCGCGCCCGTCGAAGGTCGTCGCGCGCGACGGTCGAGGCACGCGATCCAGCGACCAGACCTCTCCCGCCGCGATCGGGAGCACTCCGTTGTCTGGCCCGACGAGCCATCGCCCGCCCATGCGCGCCGCGACGCCGCGGCGAGCGCTCCCGACGCCCGGGTCGATGACCACCACCAGCGACGCGCCCGCGGGGAGCGCGGGCCACGCGCGCTCGACGACCAGCGCGGCCGAGGCCAGGTCGAAGGCGTCGAGGTCGTGCGCGACGTCGATCACCGTCGCGCCCGGCGCGCGCGCGAGCACCGCGGCGCGCACCTCGCCCACGTAGCTGTCGCGGTGACCGAAATCCGTGAGCAGCGCGACGAGGGTCACGAAGACCCCGCGATGAAGCCGCCGCCCACGACCCGGTCGCCGTCGTAGAGCACGGCGGCCTGACCCGGCGCGACGCCGCGCTGGGCCGCGTCGAGGCGCAGGGTGAACCCGCCGTCGGTCACGTCGACGACCTCGCACGCGGCGCCGGGTTGTCGGTAGCGGAGCTTCACCTTCGCGCGCGACGGAGGCGGCGCGAGCCAGCGGGCCTCGCGCGCGATCACCGTCGTGGACGTGGCCTCGTCGGCGTCGCCCACCACCACCGCGGCGCGCTCGGGAACGACCCGCAGCACGTAGCGCGCGGGGCCGCCCGCGCCCGTGCCGCGGCGCTGCCCCACCGTGAAGCGGTGCACGCCGTCGTGGTGGCCGACGACGGTGCCGTCGCTGAGCTCCACGGTGCCCGCGCGGGGCGGCGCGGCGAGCCGCTCGGTGATGAAGTCGGCGTAGCCCGCGCCCTCGACGAAGCACAGGTCGGTGGAGTCGGGCTTCGACGCGTTCACGAGGCCCGCGCGCTCGGCCATCGCGCGCACGGATGGCTTGTCGAGCTCGCCCAGCGGGAGCACGAGCGCGCGCAGCGCCTCGGGCGGCGCGGGCCAGAGGAAATACGACTGGTCCTTCGAGAGGTCGGCCGCGGCGCGGAGCGTGACCTCGCCGCCGTCGACGGAGACGCGCGCGTAGTGGCCCGTGGCGACCGCCGTCGCGCCGAGACGTCTCCCGATCTCGAAGAGGGGCCCGACCTTCACCGACTCGTTGCAGCGCACGCAGGGGCTCGGCGTGCGGCCCGAGGCGTAGTCGTCGACGAAGCGGTCGATCACCGCCTCGCGGAAGAGGTCACGGCGGTCGAAGGTGTAGTGCGGGATCGAGAGCGCGTCGCACACCCGCGCGGCGTCGTACTGGTCTTCGGGGGCGCAGCAGCGGCCCGCGTGGCCCTCGCGGCGGTAGTCCCAGAGGTGGAGCGTGACGCCGATGACCTCCCAGCCCTGCTCCTTCAAGAGCAGCGCGGCCACGGACGAGTCGACGCCGCCGCTCATCCCGACCACCACGCGCGCGCCCACGACCCGCCTCCGGACCCGGCTCAGCCGCCGTGCGGCGCGAAGCCCATCCAGAAGGTCGCCACCGCGTCGACCAGGTCGCCCCAGCGGGTGAGCGTCAGCACCACCACGCCGAAGAACAGCGCGACCCACACGTCGGCCGCGAAGCTCACCAGGTCGAAGCGCGGACCGCCCGAGGGGCCTCGACCCGCCGCGCGTCGGTACGGAACCACGCCGAGGGAGTCGCCCTCGGACTCTCGCCTCCGATGCACCATCGCCGCCCATCATGCCGCGCCGAGGCCACGACCGCGAGGGGCGTCAGCCTCCTCGCAGCGCGTCGATGCTCCGCCGCAGGCCCTCGTCGAGCCCGACCGACGGCGCGAAGCCCAGCACGCCGACGATCCGGTCGATGCTCGCGCGGCTGTGCTTGATGTCTCCGGCCCGCTCGGGGGCGTGGAGGATCTCAGACCGGCTGCCCGTGAGCGTGACCACCTTGCGCGCGAGGTCGCCGATGGTGGTCACCCCGCCCTGCCCCACGTTGAAGACCTCTCCAGCGCCCGCGCTCGGAGAGGTCGCCGCGAGGATGTTCGCCGCCGCCACGTCGCCCACGTAGACGAAGTCCCGCGTCTGCTCGCCGTCGCCGTAGATGGTGATGGGCTGGTCCTTCATCGCGCGCTCGATGAAGATCGGCACCGCCGCCGCGTACGCGCTGCGCGGTCCTGCCGGGGGCCGAACACGTTGAAGTACCGCAGGCTCACGGTGCCCAGGCCGAACATCTCGGCGTACATCTTCAGGTAGTACTCGCCGTCGAGCTTGGTGATCCCGTAGGGGCTCTTGGGCGCCGGGGTCATCTCCTCGACCTTCGGGCTCCGCGGGTCGTCGCCGTACACCGCCGCGCTGCTCGACAGGACCACCCGCTTCACGCCCGCGTTGCGCGCCGCTTCGAGCACCTCGAGGGTGCCGTTCACGTTGATCTCGACGCACTCCGCGGGCCGCTCGACGCTCTCGGGCACGCTCACCTGCGCCGCGAGGTGGTGGACGTAGTCGCAGCCCTCCATCGCCAGGCGCAGCGCCGCGCGGTCGTTGATGCTCCCCTCGATGAAGGTGTAGCCCTCGCCGCCCGTCGCGACGCGCACGGCCTCGACGTTCTGCTTGCGGCCCGTGCGGAAATTGTCGAGCGCCACCACCTCGGCCCCGCGCTCGCGCCACGCGATCGAGAGGTGGTGCCCGATGAAGCCCGCGCCGCCCGTGATCAGTACTCGCGTCGTCACGCGGGCATTCGGCACCGGCGCGCGCGCCAGGGTCAAGTCACAAGAGCGGCTGCACGCGCTCGCGCAGGCCCGGGGGCAGCGCCGCCACCGCCGCGCGCACCTCGCGCTCGAAATAGCGCATCGAAAAGTGCTTCAGCACGATGTGCGGGCTCGCGAGCGCGTCGGGGTTCTCGCGCCACAGGGTCACCAGCTCGTCGAGGTGCGTGTGGCCGTACTCCGCGCTCTTCGAGGGGTCGGTGCCCGGGAGGTGCGTCGCCTCGAGGAAGAGCACCTCGCTCCGCCCCACCTCGGGGTGGCGGCGCAGCGTCTCGATGGTGCTGTCGCCCACGTAGGTGAGCGCCTCGACCTCGTACTCGACCTCCACCGCCTCGCCGCGCGCGCGGGCCTCGCCGATCTCGCGGCCCGGCGCGCCCACCCACGCGTCGAGGAGCCGCCTGCGCCTCGACACCACGGTGTAGCCCACCGACGCGATGCGATGCACGACGTCGAAGACGCGAACCGAATGTCGCCTCCCGAGGGGGATCACCTCGCCCTCCGTCACGCCCTTCACCACGTCGTCGTGGCGGCAGTCGCGGCCCTCCATCGCGTCGAAGGCGCGCAAGACGCCGCGCAGGCCCTCGGCGCTCGCGGCGGGGCAGTACACCCGGGGGCGACCCATGCCCTGCATCTCGCGCAGCCAGAGGTGACGCGGCACGCCCGAGGAGTGGTCCTGGTGGACGTGCGAGAGGAACACGTTGTCGATCCGCGCGGCCTCGGCGGCGCAGTGCCCGAGGTCGAAGCACGCGTTGAGCGAGGGCGCGAGCACGTAGCTCGCGAGGCCCGAGATGGAGAACGCCGTGAGCTTCAGGTCGCCGAAGCGCAGCTCCTTCGGGAGGCCCGGGTTGTGGAGCCGGTACAGCGACACGCGGCGGACGATAGCGCATCGCCCCCGCGCGCGGCTGCGGTAGAACCCCCGCGTGACCCGGCGCGTGGTCGTTGGCGTGGGGAGCAACCTCGGGGACCGCGAGGCGACGCTGCGCGCCGCGCGAGACCTGCTCTCGGCCGACGCCGAGCTCGGGCTCGCCGCCGTGTCGCCGGTGTGGGAGACGGCGCCCGTCGGGCCGCCGCAGCCCGCGTACCTCAACGCGGCCTTCCTCCTGCGAACGTCGCTGCCGCTCGACGCGGTGCTCGCCCGCTGCGCCGCGGTCGAGCGCGCGCTCGGCCGTCAGCGCCGCGAGCGATGGGGGCCGCGCACCGTCGACCTCGACATCCTCTGGGCCGAGGGCGAGGCCGTCGACCGACCCGGGCTCACCGTCCCCCACGCGGCGCTGAGAGACCGCGCCTTCGCCCTCGACCCCTACTCGCGCTCGTTCCCGACGCCCGCGACCCCGTCGACGGCGCGCGGTATCGCGAGGTCCGCGCAGGCCTCCCCGCGGCGACGACTGCGCCCTCCGCGTTGGGGAGCGCGCCGCGCCGCACGAGTGACGCCCCGGTCAGCGGGCCGGAGAGCGCCGACGCTTCGTCGTCGCGCGCCGCGAGGTCGGCTGCGCGCCCGGGGCCTCGAGGCGGAGGAGCAGACACTCCAACCCTCCCAGGTCGACGCCGATGCGACGGGTCGTCTGGAAGCCCACCTCCGCGGCCACCTCGGGCACCCGCGAGCGCGCGGGCACCACCCACACGAGACGTCCGCCGGGCTTGAGGGCCTGCCGCGCGCGGCGGGTGAACTCCGTGAGCAGGTCTTCGGCCTCGCCGAAGGCCGTGCGGTACCCGAGCGGGGGGTTGCTCACGATGAGCGTGACGCCGCGGGGTGGCTCGCCGAGCGCGTCGCCGCGCACCAGCGTCACGTCCGAGACGCCGTCGAGGTTCTGCCGGGCGGCGTCGAGGGCCTCTTCGCTCAGGTCGCGGCCCTCCATACGCTCGTAGGGGCCGAGGCGCGCGCGCTCGGCCAGCTCCATCCCCGAGCCCACGAAGGGGTCCCACACCACGTCGTCGGGGCGCGCGCCCGCGACCCGCGCGATGGCCGCGGCGACGGTCGGGTGCGAGGCCGCGGGCACCGTGGCGCGCCGGTACCGAAAGCGCGGGTCGTCGATCATCCGCGGCGTGAGCAGGAGCTGCACCGCGCCCGGGAGCTCGCGCACGCGCACCTCCCACGGGCTCTCGCGGGGGTCGTTCACCAGCGCGGGGCAGCGCTCGGCCACGGCCGAGACGCAGCGCCAGGTGATCGCGCGGCGGTTGCCGCCGTCCTCCCACTCCAGGCGGTAGCGCACGCCGTGGAGCGAGAGCGCCTCGAGGGTCGCGACCGCGAGCGGAGACGTGAGCGAGTCTCGCACCGCCGCCACGACGTCTCCGTCGACCACGGGGACCTCGGGCAGCACCAGCGAGAACTCCGCCGCGGTGCGCGAGCGGAACAGGGTCGACAGCGGCCCGCGCAGCGTCGCGGCGACGCGGCCCGCGCCGACCACGCGCGCGTCGACGAGCTCGCCGAGCTCCTCGGCGCAGAGCGCTTCGAGGCCGGGACGGCAGCGCAGCTCCACCTCGACGGGGCGAGGCGGCGCCACGTCGGCGCGCACGCCGGTCACGCGCTCGCGGGCGACGTTGCGCTCGACCATCAGCGCGGCCTGCTCGATGGCCTTCTGGAGCTCGACGTCGCTGCTCGCCACGCGGCGCAGGAGCGAGCGCGTGCGGTAGAGGCCGACCTTGCCGAGCGAGGTCATCACGGTGCGGCGGTGGTCGACGCGGCTCTCCCGATCCCACGCGTCGAGGAGGGCGGCCTCGGCGCCGGAGAGGCCCTCGCTGCGGCCGAGCGCGATGGCGGCGTTGCGGCGCGTCTTCGGGTCCGCGTCTCGGGTGCCGGCGACGACGAAGGCCCACAGCGCGTCGGCGTCGACCCCCGGCGCGTCGGAGGCGGCCACCCGCCCGACCACGCGGAGGAGCCGCGCCCGCAGCGGCGGGGTCGCGTCGGCGAAGAGTCGCATCGCGTCGCGCGCCGCGTCGGCGGCGTGGAACATCAGCGCGCGCTCGATGGCCCGCCGCACGTCCTTCGAGTCGTCGACGAGGAGGCCCAGGAGCGCGGGGATCTCCTTGCGCTTCGGGGTGAAGCCCTTCTCGTCGAGGGCCGCGCGCAGGGCCGCGGCGTTTCGCAACGCAGGCACGCGCTCAACCGATCTTCTTGAACTTCACCCGACGCGGGCGCGCGGCGTCGGCGCCGAGGCGCTTCATCCGGTCGGCCTCGTAGTCCTGGAAGTTCCCCTCGAACCACTCGACCTTCGAGTCGCCCTCGAAGGCCAGCGTGTGCGTCGCGATGCGGTCGAGGAACCACCGGTCGTGCGAGATCACCAGCGCGCACCCGGCGAAATCGAGCAGCGCGTCTTCGAGCGAGCGCAGCGTGTCGACGTCGAGGTCGTTGGTGGGCTCGTCGAGGAGCAGCACGTTGCCGCCCTTCTTCAAGAGCTTCGCGAGGTGCACGCGGTTGCGCTCTCCGCCCGAGAGGTCTCCCACGCGCTTCTGCTGGTCGCTGCCCTTGAAGCCGAAGCCCGAGACGTAGGCCCGCGACGAGATCGATCGCTTGCCCACCTCGATGGTGTCGTCGCCGCCCGAGATCTCGTCCCACACGTTGTTGTCGGCGGCGAGCGCGTCGCGGCTCTGGTCGACGTACGAGAGCACCACGCTCTCGCCCACCTTGAGCGAGCCCGCGTCGGGCGACTCCATCCCCGCGAGGATCTTGAAGAGCGTGCTCTTGCCCGTGCCGTTCGGGCCGATGATCCCGACGATCCCTCCCGCGCGGCAGCTTGAACGAGAGGTCTTCGAAGAGCACCCGGTCGCCGAAGGACTTCTTCAGCCCGCTCGCCTCGATGACGAGATCGCCGAGCCGCGGCCCCGGCGGGATCTGCACCTCGCCCTTGTTCGCCTTCTCGGCCCCCTCGGCCGCGAGCAGCTCCTCGTACGCCTGCAGGCGCGCCTGCTCTTGGCCTGCCGCGCGCGGGGCCAGGCGCACCCACTCGAGCCCCGCGCGAGGGTGCGCTGCCGGGCCGACTCCTGCTTCTCCTCCACCGCGAGCCGGGCCCTCTTCTGGTCGAGCCACGCGGTGTAGTTGCCCTTGAAGGGGTAGCCCTCGCCGCGGTCGAGCTCGAGGATCCAGCCCGCCACGTTGTCGAGGAAATACCGGTCGTGCGTGACCGCCACCACGGTGCCTGGGAAGTTCTTCAGGTGCTGCTCGAGCCAGAGCACGCTCTCGGCGTCGAGGTGGTTGGTGGGCTCGTCGAGGAGCAGCACGTCGGGCCGCTCCAGGAGCAGCCTGCAGAGCGCCACGCGACGGCGCTCGCCGCCCGAGAGCTTCGTCACGTCGGCGTCGGGGGGCGGGAGGCGCAGCGCGTCCATCGCCACCTCCACCTGGCGGTCGAGCTCCCACGCGTCGGCGGCGTCGATCTGCTCCTGCGCCCGCGTGAACTCGGTCATCACGCGGTCGTACTCCTTCTCGGGCATCTCCTCGCCGAGGCGCATCGACAGCTCCTCGAAGCGCTTGAGGAGCGCGCGCGTCGAGGCCACGCCGAGCTCGACGTTGCCGCGCACGTCGAGCGACGGGTCGAGCGCGGGCTCCTGCGGCAGGTACCCGATGCGGTAGTTCTTCGCGCGGATCACCTCGCCGAAATGCTCGGTGTCGACCCCCGCCATGATCTTGAGGAGCGAGCTCTTGCCCGAGCCGTTCGAGCCCAGTACGCCGATCTTCGCGCCGGGGAGGAAGGCCAGGGTCATCCCCTTGAGCACCTCGCGCTTGGGCGGGTGCACCTTCCGAACGTCGATCATCTGGATGACAAATTCCTGCGCCATGCCTCGCTCCGGGCGAGTCGTCTATCACAGCCGCGCACCAAAGGGAGCGTCGCGAGCCCACCCCGCCTCGCGTTCATGGACGTGGGCCGCGCGGGCGGTACACACTGCCCCGAAGGGAGCCCGAACCCGCGTGCGTCACACCCTGGTCATCTCCGACGTTCACCTCTGCGAGGGCGTGCCCGGCGACGACCTGTGGATGCGCTGGCGGCAGAAGCCGTATTTCCCGGACGATGAGTTCCGCGCGCTGGTCGACTGGGTGCTCGCCCAGGTCGCGCCCGGAGACTCCGTCGAGCTGGTCTTCAACGGCGACCTCTTCGACTTCGACGCGGGCCGCGTCATGGACGGCGAGGTCCGCTTCGAGGACCTCCCCCGCTCCGAGGGCGTCTCGGTCGACCTCATGGGTCGCATCCTCGACGACCACCCGGGCTACGTCGACGCGATGGGCCGCCTGCTCGCGGGCGGTCACGCCGTGGTCTTCGTCTCGGGCAACCACGACCCGCAGCTCGGCTTCGACGGCGTGCGCCGCATGCTCCGCGAGCGCCTGAGCGCCGCCGCGGGTCACCCCCGACACGGCGAGCGGGTGCGCTTCCGCGGGTGGTTCCACCAGACCGCCGACGGCGTGCACATCGAGCACGGCAACCAGTACGACACCTACTGCGCGTTCCGTTACCCGATGACCCCCTTCGTGCCGCCCGAGCGCGGCCGCGACCGCGAGATCCACCCCACCGTCGGGTCCCTCGCGTTCCGCTACCTCGGCGCGCGGCTCGGGTACATGAACCCCCACGTCGACGACTCGTTCCTCCTGGGCTTGCGCGAGTACATCCAGCACTGGGTGAAGCACTACCTCTTCACCGAGCGCTCGCTCGCGATGACCTGGCTGAAGGGCGCCTTCCACATCGTCTCGTCGGTGGCGCTGCAGAGCGACCCCGGCTCGCCCGACCGGCTCCACCGCGACGTGGGCATCGCCGCGCGCGAGACCGGCGCCGACCCCGAGCTCGTCGAGCGGCACCACCGCCTCTTCGCGCCGCCCGCCGAGGAGTCGCTCCTGCGCGTGGTGCGGGAGTTCTGGGTCGACCGCATGGTGCTCGGCGCGCTCTCGGGCCTCGCGGTGCTCACGCCCATCGTGCTGCGCAGCCGACGCGCGGTGGGCGTCGCGGTGGGCCTCCCGCTCCTGTTCGCGGCCTACGAGATGGCGGTGCCCTCGCCGGGGCTCGACTCGAACTACGTCTCCATCGCGGGGCGGGCCGAGGCCATCGCGGAGATCTACGGCTGCCGCGGCGTGGTCTTCGGCCACACGCACGTGCCCTACGGGCGCTGGAAGGACGGGGTGTTCTACGGGAACTCGGGTACGTGGTCGTCGGCGTACCGCGACCTGGAGTGCAAGGTTCCCGTCGACGCGCGCGGCAAGCCCGTGATCTGGCTCCGCCGCGGAGACGGCCCGCTCGAGGGCGGGCTCCACCGTTGGGACGGCGAGGCGCTGGTGGCGGACTTCAGCCGCGTGTCGCCCGTCGATCCGACGGAGCACGGGCACTCGCGCGCGCCCCTCGGCTCGGACGAGACCGCCGGCGTGGCGTGAGCGCGCGGCGCGGGTGTAGCGTCGCGCCATGGAATTCGAGACCGTCTCGGAGTTCGATTTTCCGCGCGAGCGGGTGTTCGCGGCGTACCGCGACAGCGTCGAGGCGCTGAAGAAGTACCTGCCCAACGTGACCGACGTGCGGGTGGTCGAGCGCACCGACGAGGGCGACCAGTCGAAGCTGGTGAACGAGTGGAACGCGGGCGGAGAGCTGCCCGCGGTGATCCGCCCCTTCGTGTCGAGCGGCGCGACGGGGTGGACCGACCACGCGAGCTGGGACGCGACGAAGTTCACCTGCGCGTGGCGCACCGAGCCGCACGCGTTCCGCGAGGCGGTGCGCTCCGCGGGCGACCACCGCTTCGAGGACCTCGGCGGCGGGCGCACGCGGGTGACGGTGAAGGGCTACGTCGAGGTCGACCCGAGGCAGATCCCCGGCGTGCCGAAGCTCATCGCGGGGACGCTCAAGGGCCCCGTGGAGCAGTTCGTGGTGTCGAGCGTGAGGGACAACCTCAAGGCCTTCGCCCGCGCCGCCGAGAGCTACCTGCGCGAGCAGGGCTGAAGCGCCTGGGCATCGTGGAGGCGCCGACCGCGACGCCTCCCGATCGCTCCCGCGCTCAGCTCTTCATCAGGTTGCGCAGCACCGTCTGCAGGATGCCGCCGTTGCGGTAGTAGAGGACGTCGACGGGCGTATCGAGCCGGGCCGTGGCGGTGAAGGTCTTCACCTCGCCCTCGTCGCTCTCCGCGCGGATCGTGAGCGACTGCCGCGGCTGGATGTCGTCGGAGAGGCCCTCGATGGTGTAGCGCTCGCGGCCCGTGAGCCCGAGGCTGTTCGCGCTCTGGCCGTCTTCGAAGACCAGGGGGAGCACGCCCATCCCGACGAGGTTCGCGCGGTGGATGCGCTCGAAGCTCTCGGCGATCACCGCCCGCACCCCGAGGAGGAGCGTGCCCTTCGCCGCCCAGTCGCGTGATGAGCCCGTGCCGTACTCCTTGCCCGCGATCACCACGAGGGGCGTGCCCTCGGCCTTGTACTTCTGCGAGGCGTCGAAGATCGACATCTGCTCGCCGTCGGGCAGATGCTTCGTGACGCCGCCCTCGACCCCGGGCACGAGCAGGTTCTTCAGCCGGATGTTCGCGAAGGTGCCGCGCACCATCACCCGGTCGTTGCCGCGGCGCGAGCCGTAGGAGTTGAAGTCGACCTTCTGCACCCCGAGGCTCTGCAGGTAGCGACCCGCGGGGCTGTCGAGGGCGATGTCGCCCGCGGGCGAGATGTGGTCGGTGGTGACCGAGTCGCCCAGCAGCGCGAGCACGCGCGCGTTCTCGATGGGCTTCACGGGCTCGGTCTCGAGCGTGAGCGTCTCGAAGAAGGGCGGGTGCTGGATGTACGTGCTGTCGACGTTCCACTCGTAGAGCTCGCCCGACGAGGCGGGCACGTCGCGCCACTCGGGGGTGCCCTCGTTCACCGTGGCGTAGTTGCTCTCGTACATCGCCGGCGTGATCGAGCGCTCGACCTCGGCCGCGATCTCGGCGTCGGTGGGCCACACGTCCTTGAGGAACACCGGCTGCCCGTCGCTGCCCGTGCCGAGGGGCTCCGTCGCGAGGTCGCGGTCGACGGTGCCCGCGATGGCGAAGGCCACCACGAGCGGCGGCGACGCGAGGTAGTTCGCCTTCACCAGCGGGTGGACGCGGCCCTCGAAGTTCCGGTTGCCCGAGATGACCGCCGAGGCCACAAGCGGTGAGCCCGTGAGCGCCTTGGTCACGTTGTCGGGCAGCGGGCCCGAGTTGCCGATGCAGGTCGTGCAGCCGTAACCGACGACGTTGAAGCCGAGCTTCTCGAGCGACTCGAGCGTGCCCGACTCGCCGAGGTACTTCGTCACCACGCGCGAGCCCGGCGCGAGCGAGGTCTTCACGTGGGGAGCGACCTTCAGGCCCTTCGCCACGGCCTTCTTCGCGAGGAGGCCCGCGCCCAGGAGCACGGAGGGGTTCGAGGTGTTGGTGCACGAGGTGATGGCAGCGATCACGACCGCGCCGTGCGTGATGGGCTCGGCGCCCTCGACCTGCGCCGTGGCGGCGAGCTTCTCTTCAGAGAGGGCGAAGCCGCGCTCGGCCACCGGGGCGCTCAGCGCCTTCTTGAACGAGGTCTTCACGGCCGAGAGGGCCACGCGGTCTTGCGGGCGCTTCGGGCCCGCGAGGGTGGGCTCGATGGTGCCGAGGTCGAGCTCCATCACCTTGGTGTAGGTGGGCTCCGTCGCGTCGTCGGTGCGCCACAGGCCCTGCGTCTTCGCGTAGGCCTCGACGAGCTTCACGGTCTCTTCCTTGCGGCCGGTGCGGCGCAGGTACTCCAGCGTGATCGCGTCGACGGGGAAGAAGCCCATGGTCGCGCCGTACTCGGGCGCCATGTTGGCGATGGTCGCGCGGTCGGTGAGCGAGATGGAGGAGAGGGCCGGGCCGAAGTACTCGACGAACTTGTCGACCACGCCGACCTTGCGGAGGAGGTGCGTGAGGGTGAGCGTGAGGTCGGTCGCGGTGACGCCGGGCTTGAGCGCGCCGGTGAGGCGCACGCCGACGACCTCGGGGGTGAGCATGTAGAGGGCTGGCCGAGCATGACGGCCTCGGCCTCGATGCCGCCCACGCCTCCAGCCCACGACGCCCGAGGCCGTTGATCATGGTGGTGTGCGAGTCGGTGCCGACGAGGGTGTCGGGGAAGGCCACCGCGCCGTCGCGGTCGGTGCCCTGGAGCACCACCGAGGCGAGGCGCTCGAGGTTCACCTGGTGGACGATGCCCATCCCCGGCGGGACGGCGGTGAAGTTCGACACCGACCCCTGGCCCCACTTGAGGAACTGGTAGCGCTCGCGGTTGCGGTGGAACTCGAGCTTGAGGTTCAGCGAGAGGGCCTTGTCGCTGCTGAAGTGGTCGACCTGCACCGAGTGGTCGATGACGAGGTCGACGGGGACGAGCGGGTTGATGCGCTTGGGGTCGCCGCCGAGGCGGGCGACGGCGGCGCGCATCGCGGCGATGTCGACCACGACGGGGACGCCGGTGAAGTCTTGCAGGATGACGCGGGCGGGCTTGGAAGGGGAGCTCGACGGCCGCGGGCTTGGGCGCGTGCCACGTCGCGATGCGGCGAACGTCCTCCCTGCTCACCTCGAAGCCGTCGCAGTTGCGCAGCACGGCCTCGAGCAGGATGCGGATGGAGTACGGGAGCCGGTCGAGGCCCGAGGCCACGCCGGACTTCTCCAGGTGGGTGAGGCTGTAGTAGCCGATCGGGCCCGCGCCCGCGTCGAGGGTGGCGCGCGCGCCGAAGGGATTGAAGGTCCGCTGCGTCATGGCCGTGCGGTCTATCCCCGACGGCCACGCCCCGTCAACGCGACGGAACGGCGGGCGCTACAGGAAGCGCGCGAGGCCCTGGTGCCGTGGGGTCAAACGCCCTCCGGCGACCACCACCGCGGACTGGAGCGCCGTGGGCAGGCCCTCGACGCCCTCGCGAAGGTCGGCCCTGAAGAAGGTCCGCACGAAGGGCAGGAGGGCCTTCGAGAAGTCGACCGAGGCGTCGCGGGGCAGCGCCGTCGGGAGGTTGTCGACGGACATGATCGCCACCCCGTCGCCCTCGACGCCCACCGTCGCCCCGCCCGTCGCCGGGTCGTACACGAACGCGGGCGCGTCGTTCTCCGTGGCCATCACCGTCCACTCGACGCCGCCGCGGATGTCGCAGGCCACGTCGCCGATCACCGGCGGGAGCGTGCCGTTCGCCCACATTCGCTTCGAGGTGCTGTCGTCGAGCAGCCGCGGGAAGCGCTCGTCCCAGTACAGCCCGTTCACCACGGTCTTCACGTAGGGCAGGAACATCGCCCCCACGCACACGAAGCGCTCGGGCCGCGCGAGGTACTCCCTGAAGTCGAAGCGCCGCGTGCCCGCCCGCTGGTACAGCACGTCGTCGGTCAGGTGCAGCACGCGCATCGTGCGGTCGCCCGGCGACTCCTCGGGGAGCTTGATGGCCTCGTCGATGGTGCAGGGGATGCCGCCGACCATCTCCAGGTACTCCAGCGAGCCCTGCGAGACGCGCCCGTTGCCCGTCACCGCCACCACGAAGGGCGCGTACACGTCGGGGCCCTCTTTGCGCAGGGCGTCGAGGGCCGAGCGGGTGTGCGCGGCCATCTCCGCGAGGTCGCGGTAGTCCACCGCGTGCTTGATGGCCGACAGGGGCGAGTCGTGGCCGAGCGCCTTCATGCGGTGCGCGAGGGTCCAGAGCGTCTCGTGCGCGCCCGCGAGGCCGGCGTAGCGGCCGAAGGCCACCTGCCGCACGTTGTTGTTGTCGACGATGACCTCGTAGTCGACCAGCGACGCGCCCTGCGCGATGAAGTGCGCGAGCAGCGGCATGTTGTGCGACTGGCCCTTGATCGTGTGCGAGAAGCACACGACCGTCTGGCCAGGCTTCACCTGCGAGGGCTTCACCTCTTTGACGCCCATGACGAAGCGGCAGTCGGTGGCGTCGTCGACCATCGTCGCGCCGACGGCCTCGAACTCCTCGTCGCGAAAGGCGCGGTTGGGCGAGCGCTCGACCCGCACCTCGATGCCCTCGTCGATGAGGGTCTTCATGGCCGAGGGGATGATCGGCACGCGCCGCTCCCAGCGGTTCTTGGTCTCGCGGAGGATGCCGATCGCGTCGCGCAGTTCGCTCATGGGCGCGGCACTCTCTTGAAGCCCGCGCCCGGCGTCAAGACTGCTTGATCGCCCCTCGCTGCTGCGCGGCGGTCTCTTCGTGCTCGTGCTCGTGCTCGCCCTCGCCGTGGGTGTGCCCCGGCGGAGAGACCCGCTTCAGGTTCACCTCGACGCCCTCGGGGAGCGAGCCCAGCGGCACGCCCAGGAGCTCCTCGGCCATCTCCTTGAGGTCCTGCCGGTGCTCGTGCGGCATCTCGTCCTCGGGGGACTCGACGTCGATCACCAGGGTCGAGCGCCCGGTCGCCCGGTCGTGCCGGTAGCGCATCGTGACCCGTCGCTGGTCGCTTCGGCTCGTCTTCATGCTCGCACCACCACCGTGACCTCGTAGTCGCCGCCCACGTCTCCGCGCTCCTGCACGCTCTCGACCTCGCCGAGCTCCCGCGCGCGCTGCTCGAGCGCCTCGCGGTACACGCGGTTCAGCGCCTCTTGGAGCGCGGCGCGCAGCCCGGGCTCCTCGCGGAGCAGGGCGCGGGTGCCCTCTTCTTCGAGGCGGGTCTTCACGCGGCCCTTCTCGGCCTCGAGGTTCTTCTCGGCCTCGCGCTCGGCGCGCTGCTCGGCCTTCGTGTCCGACTCGTCGTCCTGCTGCTGCACGCTCGCGCGGCCGCTCACCTCGGACTGCTTCTCGACCTTGAGCGTCACGGTCTTGCCGTCGGCCGAGAGCGTCGCGGTGGCGCTCCCGAAGCGCTTCGACATCGACCCGTCGGGCGACTTCTCCCACCCCTTCTCAGCGAGCACCCGCTGGAGCAGCGCGCGCATCGCCTCGTCCTGCAGGATCGGGAGCATCTTCACGTCGACGGAGATCTCTCCCTCGACGTGCACGGTGCCCTTCATGTCGCGGGAGACGATCGGCCGACCGACGCCCTCCCACCCGAGCTCGAGGTTCAGTCCGCAGGCCATAGGGCTTAGAGGGCTACCACGATCCCGCGGGCCCGACGACGGCGCTCCCCTCACCCGCTGCGCTCGGTGATACATCCGTCGACGCATGAGCACCGACCCTCCCCACCACGAGCGATCGACGCCGCCCCGCTACCGTTGGTTCGACCTCATCGTCGGGGTCTTCGTCACCGCGCTCATCACCAGCAACATCGTGAGCGCCAAGGTCGGCTTCATCGCGGGCTACCGCGTGGGCTGCGGGATCTTCGTCTTCCCCATCAGCTACATCTTCGGCGACGTCCTCACCGAGGTGTACGGCTACGCGCGCAGCCGTCGGGTCATCTGGATCGGCTTCGCCTGCGCCACCCTCGCCTCCCTCGTCTTCCTCCTCGCCGACGTGATCCCTCCAGCGCCGGGGTGGAACCAGCAGTCGGCCTTTCACGCCGTGCTCGGTCAGCTCCCCAGGGTCGTCGCCGCGAGCCTCGTGGCCTACGTCGCGGGCGAGTTCTTCAACTCCTTCGTGCTCGCCAAGATGAAGGTGCTCACCAAGGGCAAGCACCTCTGGACCCGCACCATCGGCTCGACCCTCGTGGGCCAGCTCGTCGACTCGGCCGTGTTCTACCCCTTGGCCTTCCTCGGCTCCGACGGGTGGACGCTCCACACCGTCATCGAGGTCGCCTGGCACAACTACCTCGTGAAGTGCGCCGTCGAGACCGTGTTCACGCCCGTCACCTACGTGGTGGTGAACTTCCTCAAGCGCAGCGAGGGCGAAGACGTGTTCGACACCCACACCGACTTCAGCCCCCTCAAGCTGAAGGTGGAGTGAGCCACGCCGAGCCACCTACACGGGTAATTCCGCATCGAACGTCGCAGGCCCCGGATGCAACATTCCTCGTAGTCGCGGACCCGATGTACCGGCACGCACCGTGCCCCCATCGCCGCGTGGAGGTCTCCTATGCGTCGATGCGCCGCGGCGTTGTCTCTTGTCGCGTTGTTGTGTTCGGGCGCCGCCGAGGCGCAGACGCGGCACCGACGTCGGATCGACCGCTACACGGGCACCCTGGCCATCGGCGGCGCCGTCGGCGTCGGCGCGCCCCGCGGCTTCGCGAGCGCGTTCATGGAGTTCCGGCCGCACCGGCTGATCGGGTTCAACTTCGGCGGCGGCACGGGCGGCACCTTCGGCCCCGCCATCGAAGCGGGCGTGTGGACCGCCCCCATCGGCGGCCGCGACTGGGCCATCGGCTTCGGCGGCTCGTGGGCGCGGAACTACTCCGTGGTGAACCTCCCCGAAGAGCTCGGCCGCGGCTCGCTCCCCGCGCACGGCGACTGGCTCTCGGTCTCCGCGGGCATGGAGTTCCGCCCCTCGCGGAGCCTGATGATCCGCTTCACGGTGGGCCACTCGTGGCTGACCAACACCGCGGAGTTCAACGTGGGCACCGTCGCCGAGATCAACCAGGTCGAGGCCATGGGCTACACGCTCCCGGGCACCTCGCCCATCGACGCCGCGCGCGCGGCGGCCTCGGGCGAGACGCTCGGGATGTGGTTCGGCCAGGTCGAGATCGCCCCGCTGATCCGCCTGTGGTGACGCTCAGCGCGCGATGACCCACGCGCCGTTCACGCGGGTCACCACGATCGGGAACCCCACCGCGCGCTCACGCGTCGCGCCCTTCACCGGCGGCGCGCCGTAGGGGTCGGTGAGCTTCACGAGGCGCCCCTCGGCCATGGGCACCGCCGCGATGGCGGCAGGGTCGAAGGGCTCCACGCGCCAGTCGGGGTCGGCGAAGACCTCGGCCCACATCTCGCGCTGCCCCTCGATCACCTCCGAGACGTCGACGCCGAGCGCGCGCGCCATCTCGTCGCTCTTGAGCGCGGTGAGCGACTCGACGGCGGCGATGTCTCTCGCGACGAGCGCGTCGTGCACGGCGCGCACCACGGCCACGAGGTCGAGCGGGTCGATGGGCTGCGCCGCGGCGGAGGGCGCGTCTTGCCAGGCCCACCGGCCGTGCGCCTGCTCGTCGGCGACCATGAACTGCCGCGCCCACACCCCCGAGAGTTCTCCCGGCTCCACGGGGTAGCGACCCGGGTCCCACGCCCAGCGCGCGACGCGGCCCGCGTCTCCGGGGTCTTCGCCGTGAACACCCCGGATCAGCTCCAGGCGGAAGACCGTGTCGACCGCGAGCGGTCGGCCCTCGTCGTCGGTCATCGGGGTGAGCTCCACCTCCAGGGCGTTGGCGCCCTCGACGATGAACGGGTCGACCTTCGTCTGCGCGATGCGCGACGCGCCCTCCCACTCGGCGAAGACCTCGACGCCGTTGAGCGTCACCCTCGCGACGAGGCCCTCGCTCTCCACCTGCAGCACGTGCATCCAGTGATCCACCGCGAACACCTCGTCGAAGCGCCGCGATAGGAGCCGCATCCGTCCGCGGCGGTCAAGCGTCGTCGCGCGCGCTTGACCCTGCGATCACGGCGCGGCGAGTCTGCGTGGCGATGGCGAAGGTTCCTCTCGGCGCGCGCCCTCCTCCTCGCGGACCGGGCCGCGCTCTCCGCCGCCGCGCCGCGGCGCTGCTCCGGGCGAGCTGCTCCTCGCGGGCGCCGACGCAGACGCGCGAGGCGATCACCGCGCGGGTCTTCGCCGCCGAGGACACCTACGCGCCCGGCGGACCCACCTACGAGCAGGGCCTCTTCGCGTGGGAGCGCGCCGCCCTCGCGCACGCGAGCGTCCCTGCGAGCGGTCGGGTGCTCCTCGGCGGCGCTGGCGGAGGCCGCGAGCTCAAGGCCCTCGCCGCGATGGGCTACGAGGTCGTCGCGTTCGAACCCTCTGACGGCCTCGTCGACGCGCTCACCGCCGTCGCGCGCGAGGTCGGCGCGACCGCGCTCCAGGGCTCGTACCGCGACCTCGCCCGCGCGAAGGACGGCGTCGGCCTCGCGGTGCTCTCGGAGCAGCGCTTCGACCTCGTGGTGCTCGGGTGGGCGAGCTTCGCGCACCTCACCGACGACGACGACCGACGCGCGCTCTTCGTGGCGCTCCGCGCGCTCGCGCCCGACGCGCCGGTGCTCATCAGCTACCTCGGCCCCGACGACGACCCGCGGTGGAACGGCCGCGTCGCCGCGCTCCGCGCCCGGTGCGCGCGGCGCTCTACGCCGTGTCAGGGCGAAGGGTGCGCGAGGGCGAGGGCTTCGAGCCCGGCGCGGGCTTCTACCGACGATCGACCCCCGACGAGGTCGAGACCCTCGCGCGCGAGGCGGGCACGCGGTCGCGCTGCACGAGCGGGACCCGTACCCCCACGCGATCGTCACGCCGTCGACGGCGTGAGGCTCAGCAGGCCTCGCCGAGCGGGTGCCAGACCGCGGGCTGCGAGAGGAGCGAGCCTCCGGCGAGGGGCTTCCACTTGCGCTTGAACTCGACCATGCCCCACGCGGCCTCGATGGTGAGCTCGACCTCGATGCCGCCCCACTTCAGGTCGAGCTTCACCGCGGGCTTTCGCTGCACTGGCGCGCTCACCTCGGCGGTGATGTTCGTGCCGCCGTTCACGTCGACGTTCAGCGCCGAGCGCTTCATCAGGAAGAGGTTGCCGCCGACCTTCACGCCGACCTTGCCCGTGCCCGTCGCGCTCGCGCTGTGCGCGTCGGGGCTCGACGCGCCCCACTTGCCCGAGAGCTTCACCTCGCCCTCGAACTTCAAATACAGGTAGAGGTCGCCGATGAGGTCGGTGCTCCACTTCTTGATCCACGGAGGGATCGCCGCGGTGGGACCGAAGGGGACCGTGAAGGTGCCCTTGATGAGCGGGTCGAGCGAGAGCGTGACCTCGTACTGGTAGAAGGCGCGGTGGTCCTTCGCCTCCATCCACTTGCCCTTGAAGTTCAGCTTGGTCTTGAAGAACTCACAGTCGAGGCTCTTGCCGAGGAGCGGCTTGAGGGTCTTGTCGAGCACCCAGTCGAGCTGCTTCTTGCGGTCCTCGAGGACCTTCATGATCGTCGACTTCACCTTCAGCGAGGTGTCGTCGTAGGGGGTCACGATCTTGAGCGTCCATGACGTGGGCGGCTTCTTGAAGTCGATGCCGACGTCGACGTTCCACTCGTCGGCGGGGTAGGCCACCACCTCGAAGGACTTCGTCACCCCGCCGCAGGCCGTCGCCGTCACGGCGTAGGGCCGCGGCACCACCTCGAAGACCCCGAGGGTCTTGAAGCCCCACATCGCCGCGACGAACGACGCGTCGACGCCGTTCTTCACGGTCATCCCGTCGGGGGAGCGCACCTCCCAGCGGGTGTGCTTGCCGCAGCCGCCGCGCAGCGTCGACGACAGCTTGATGAGCTCGTCTCCGCGGCCCGGCACGACCTCCAGCCGACCGCGCGCCGAGGCCTTGCGGCCGTGGGGGCAGGTCGCGACGGCGTCGAGGAGGTCGCACACCGTCTCGGTCACAGGCGCGGGCGCGGGCGCGGGCTCAGGCTCGCGGCGCGGCGCGGGCTCTCCGCCGCCGCCCCCGGTCGCGCGCGGTCGCTGCGCGGGCACGCCGTCGACGAGCGCGAGCGCGCGGCGGTCGAGGAGCGCCGCGAGGGCGCTCAGCACCGCGGGGTCGGTGGTCGAGGTGCGCGCGAGGACGAGGTCGGCCGAGGGCAGCCGCGGGTCGGCCGCGAGCGCGCCGAGGAGACGTCTGCGCTGCGCGGGCGTGAAGCGAGAGAGGAATCCGCGGGTGGAGTACGGCGGCGGGACGGGCCACGAGACCTGCGCGCCGGGGCGCAGCACCACCGTGAACCGCCGACCGCTGGTGTCGTCGAGGAACATGGGCGGCGACGACTCTACCCGACTCCGCGCGGCCCCGCGCGCCGCGGGCGAACCTCATCGCGCCGCGGAGCCTCTGAAGGGACGAGGCGCCGATGCCGCTCGCGTTGCAGTCGTTCCTGTGGGGCTCGCTCGCCGGCGCCGCGCTCGTGATCGGCGCGGCGGTGGGCTACTTCGTGAAGGTGCCCTCCCGGGTCATCGCCGGGGTCATGGCCTTCGGGAGCGGCGTGCTCATCTCAGCCCTCTCTTTCGAGCTGATGGACGAGGCCTTCAAGCGCGGAGGCATCACCGCCACGGCCGTGGGCTTCGTCGCGGGCGCGGCGGTCTACACCGCCGTCAACGTCGCGCTCTCGAAGCACGGCGCGAAGCACCGCAAGCGCTCGGGCGAGCAGCAGCCCAGCGCGGGCGGCGACGACAACAGCGGCCTCGCCATCGCCGCGGGCGCGCTCCTCGACGGCATTCCAGAGTCCATCGTGATCGGGCTGAGCCTCTTGCGCGGCGGCGCGGTGAGCGCCGTGGCGGTGGCGGCGATCTTCTTGTCGAACCTGCCCGAGGGCCTGTCGAGCGCGGCGGGCCTGAAGCGCGCGGGCCGCGGCCCGGGCTACGTCTTCGGCGTCTGGGGCGGCATCGCCCTCGCGTCGGGCCTCGCCTCGCTCGCGGGCTACGCGCTCTTTCAGGGCTTCAGCGCGGGTGTCGTCGCGGGCACCACGGCGGTCGCCGCGGGGGCGATCCTCGCGATGCTCGTCGACACGATGATCCCCGAGGCCTTCGAGCAGGCCCACGACTTCGCGGGCTTCATCACCGTGGCGGGCTTCCTCGCGGCCTTCGCGCTCTCGAAGCTCGGCGGCTGAGCTCTCCGCTGGCGGCGGCGGCGCGCGTCGGTGCACCCTCGCGCGATGCTCCGTCGCCTCACCGCGGCCCTCTCGTTCGTCGCGCTCTCGCTCGGCTGCGCCGGGCCCATCGCCCTCTCGCCCGAGGCCCGCACCGCGCGTCAGCTCGCGTCGCTCGGCGGAGACCCGTCGCTGCAAGCGAACTTCCTCCGCGAGATGCCGAAGGGCGGCGACCTGCACCTGCACCTCAGCGGCGCGGTCTACGCCGAGCGCTACATCGCCTGGGCCGCGGAGGACGGGCTCTGCGTGCGCCGCGACCCGCTCGGGCTCGTGACCGAGTGCGACCCCGCGCGTGGAGACCAGCCCACCGCCGAGGCGCTCCGCGCCACCGACGGCCTCTACGACGCGCTCATCAACGCGTTCTCGATGCGCGCCTACGACCCCTCGGGCCCGCCCGGTCACGACCACTTCTTCAGCACCTTCGAGCGCTTCGACGCCCGCCGCCGCCGGGACGGCGACGCCCTCGCCGAGGTGCTCTCTCGCCTCGCGCGGCAGAACACCTGGTACGTCGAGGTGATGCAGTCCTTCGGCGTCGGCAACGTCGCGCCGCTCGGGGCGCGCGTCGCGTGGGGAGGCGACGTGGGCGCCGCGGCCGAGGGCGTCGACGCGCAGGGCATCGCCGCGTGGGTGCGGCAGGCGCGCGAGCGCATCGACAACGAGGAGCGCCGCGCGCGGGACGTGCTCCGCTGCGGGCAGCCCGACGAGGACGCGGGGTGCCAGGTGACGGCGCGCTTCCTCGTGGCGCCGCTGCGGACGATGGGCCCCGGCGAGGTGTTGGCGCAGATGATGGCCGCGACGGCGCTCGCCGAGGCCGACCCGCGGGTCGTCGGCGTCAACCTCGTCGCGCCCGAAGACCACCCCGTCGCCCGCGCGCACTACCGAGACCACATGCGCGCGGTGGCCTTCGCCACGCGCCGTGGCGAGCGCGTGGCGGTGTCGCTCCACGCGGGCGAGCTCACGCCCTCGCTCGTTCCGCCTGAGGACGCGGCCTTTCACGTCGCCGAGGCCGTGCGGCTCACGGGCGCGCGGCGCATCGGGCATGGCAGCGACATCGCGTGGGAGCGCGACGCCGCGGGCACGCTCGCGGAGATGGCCCGCCGGGGCGTGGCGATCGAGCACTGCCTGACGAGCGCGTCGGTGATCCTCGGGCTGCGCGGGCGCGACTACCGCTGGGATCTTGCCGCCGCGCGGGGTGCCGCAGGTGGTCGACGGACGACGAGGGCGTCGCGCGCAGCGACCTGACGCGCGAAGTGCCTCCACGCGGTGCGCGTGTGGGGCCCTCTCGTACCTCGACGTGAAGCGCATGGCGCGCGACGCGCTGGGCGGTCGTTCCTGCCGGGCGCGAGCGTGGAGCAGGTCGCGTCGGTCAGCGCCGCGCGGGTGCGTCGCCAGGTGGAGCGCGCCGTCGTGCCTGCGCGCCCTCGAAGGGAGCAGGCGCCGCGGGCGCAGTCGCGGCTCGAGTCGGAGTTCGAGCGCTTCGAGGCGCGCTGGTGAGGCCCGTCGAGACGGGCGTCGGCGGTCGTCGACGGCCGCATCATGCGCGCCAGTGCGGCGAGGGCGATCGGTACCGTGGGCGCGGCGATGACGAAGGGCTCCGCGGGCGACGACGCGAGAGTGAGCTGGACGCGTGGTGGACCGCGTCCATCGCGACGCTGACGACGGGGAAGGTGGTCGAGCGGAGGTTCCGCTACGTGCACCGAGACGCGCTCGACGGGGGTGTTATCGCAGCTGTTGCGTGAGGTCGCGCGGGTCGGCAGCCCGGCCGACGGCTAACGTGTCAAGCTCGACCAGAAGGCGCCGCGGCTGTCCGCTCCTGGCGTGCAGCGACTTCTTCGCGCGCGCGTTCCCGCCGCTCGCGCGCTGGCGACATCGACCTCTCGCGCGCCACCGTCGAGCGACGGTCGTACGACCCCATGGGGAACCCACCGATCCTCACCGCAAGGGCTGCTCCTCGACCCCGCGCACCCGCGCCGCGCAGAGTTCGCCGCGCTCACCGCCGACGCCGAGTCGCGCGGGCTCTTCTCCGACACGCGGCGCATCGGTCACCGCGACCACTGGGAAGGCCGCGCTGCGCAGGCGGGGACTGCGCGTCGAGGGCCACGCGCTCATCGGCGATCGACCTCCTCGCCCGATCCGTCGACCGAGCCCAGGTCGGTGCAGCGGCACCGCACGGCGATGGCGCGGCGCGCGCTGTCGACGCCGATGCAGGCGCTGTGGCGGCACGGCCTCCTCGACGCGCCGCGCACGGTCTTCGACTACGGCTGCGGGCGCGGCGACGACCTCGCGGCGCTCACCGCGGCGAGGTCGACGCGCGAATTCAGGACCCGCACTTCAGGCCCGAGGCCGAGCGCGTCGAGAGCGACGTGGTCAACCTCGGCTTCGTCCTCAACGTGATCGAAGACCCGAGGGAGCGTCGCGAGGCCCTCACCCGCGCCTTCGCGCTCTCGCGCGCGGTGCTCTCGGTCTCGGCCATCGTCGGAGGCCGCGCCGAGGTCGAGCGCCACCGCGCCTTCGGCGACGGCGTGCTCACCTCGCGCAACACCTTTCAGAAATACTTCGGCCACGAGGAGCTCGGCGCCTTCATCGCCGACGCGCTCGGGCGCGAGCCGGTGTCGGTGGGGCCGGGGCTCTGCTTCGTCTTCCGACGCGACGAGGACGAGCAGGACTTCCTCGAAGCACGGCAGCGGTCGTCGGGTCGCTTCGGCGCGATGCCCGCCCCGCCCGCGACGGAGCGCGCCCCTCGCGCACCGCGCGCCGCCCGCGTGAAGCCGCCCTCGCGGTGGGAGCGCCACGCCGAGCTCATCGAAGACTTCTGGCGCGCGTGCCTCGCGCTGGGTCGCGCGCCGCAGGAGGGGAGTTCCCTCGCCTCGGAGAGCTCACCCACGCGACGTGGGCTCGCGCAGCCACGGTACTGCGCCGCCTCGCGCAGGGAGAGCGGGCCGACGCGATGGCGCTCGCGCGCGCCGACGCATGGGGAGACCTGCGGTCTTCTTCGCGCTCAACCTCTTCGAGCGGCGGCGCTCCGCCTGCCGACGCTCGGCGACCGCGCCCGCGCCGACGTGCGCGAGTTCTGGGGCTCTCAGGCGAAGGCGTCAGGTCGGGGCAGTCGCTGCTGTTCTCGTTGCGCGACGCAAGCGATGCCGCGCGTGCGCCGAGGCCGCGGCGCGGGGGCTGGGCTGGCTCACCGAGGGCGGTCGCCGGCTCGACGCGCGGCTCCTCAACGAGCTGCCGCCCGCGCTGCGCGTGTTCGTCGGCTGCGCGGGCAAGCTCTACGGCGAGGCCAACGACGCCGACGTGGTGAAAGTGCACCTCGGCTCGGGAAGGTGACGCTCCTGCGCTACGACGCTTCGGCAGCAGCGCAGTCGCTCTTGGTGAGGCGGTGAAGGTCGACCTGCGCAAGCAGGTGAGCTTCTTCCACTACGGCGGAGAGTTCGCGCCGCAGCCTTTACGCTTCAGGGTCGCTGGCACCCCGCGATGGAGGCTACGAGGCCCAGCGGGCCTTCGACGACGCGCTCGCGAGGGTGAAGAGGCCACGACTGGAGCGGCTTCGGCCCGCCGTTGGGGAGGCGGTCGCGGCGGAGCTCGCGCGGTTGCGTCCGCCGCCAGGGCTGCAGGTCATCGGCCGGTACGTCTCGCACAGGGCGGTGACGAGGCCGCGGGTCGTCTCGGGGCAGCATCGGCACCTGCGCGAGGACGACGCCGTCCTCATCGAGGAGCCGCGCGGCAGGTGGCCCTTGCCCAGGAGCCGCTCGGCGCCCTCTTCGTTGAGCGCGATGCGCGACGTGCCCTCGCTCTCGACGCGCAGGATCAATCAGCTCCCGAGTTGTCGCGGAGCTGCACGGGCAACGCGGTCCTCGGGCCGCGCCGCGCCGCGAAGATAGGAAGATCCCCGCCGCGCGAGCCTTCACGCCGAGGCGCTGCACCGCCGACTGCACCGCCTTCTTGTACTCGTCGACGAGCATCCACTCGGCGAACTCGTCGTGCACGAGCCACAGCGCGGGGAGCCGCTCGTCCTCCGGGACGAGGCGGTTGTACTCGGCCAGCTTCGTGATGTTGCGCCGCGCGTCGCGGAACGCGCGGTAGCGCTGGTCCATCTCGTCGACGAGCGCGTTGAGCCGCGCGATGGCCTCGCCCTGCTCGACGATGACCTCGCCGTCGAGGTGCGGCAACGCCTCGAGGAGCTGGTAGTCGACGCCCTGCTTCGGGTCGACCAGGACGATCTGCGCCGCCGAGGGCGAGTTCGTCATCGCGATGTCGAGGAGCAGGTTCTGGAGCAGCACCGACTTGCCGCTCCCCGTCGTGCCCGCGACGAGAGTGTGCGGCGCGTGGCTCGCGCCGGGGTGGAGGTAGAGCGTCGGGCCGTCGCTCTCGCGAACGCCCACCACCAGCCGCTGGTTCCCCCGCGACTGAGAACCGTCGACCTCTCGGTGCCGCAACACGCTCGGGAGCTGCACGACCTCTCGGCGCGGCCGCGCGACGGCGACGACCACGGCGCCGGGCTCCGCCGACACGCGGATCACCCTCAGGCCGTGCGTGGTGAGGAGCGCTCCGACCCGCTGCTCGAGGAGCGGCACCGTGAGCTGATCGGACCCTGCAAGGCCGCGAGCGCTGCGTTAGGCGTGAAGCCGCTGCCCAGTAAGGGCGCGCCTGGAGGCCCCGGTAGTTGCGGAGCGCCCCCACGAGCGTCGACGCCATCTCCTCCAACCACGCCGCGTCGTCCGACGCCCGGGCGCCGAGCAGCGACGCGCGATCGAAGCACCGCCACACGCGGCGGCGCCCACGCGAAGCCCGAAGAAGACTCCACGGGCTCGGCGGTGCGCGGCGTGATGATCGCGGGAGCGGTGGTCGACAGCGCCGCGACCCTCGGCGCGGGCGGCGGGGTCTGCGCAACGGGAGCAACGGGAGCAACAGGCGCGGTGGGCGCGGTGGGCGCAACCCGGTTGCGCGGGGTCGACCGCGGGGCTTCGGCGCGGGCTTCGGGTCGGGTCTCGGAGGAGGCGGCTGCGACAGCTCCAGGTGAGCGACGCCCGCGGCCCAGTCGGCGCCCGCCGCGGGGGCGCGAGGCACCCCGCCCACCCACGGCTCGTCAGGCCCGAGCTTCGCCCGCACCTCGCGCGGAGACGCCTTGCGGTGGAACGCGAGCAGGAGCCGTCGCACCGCGTCGGGCCCGTAGACCTCCTGCCAGACGTCTCCGCATTGTGGGAGGCGCTTGCGCGCGCCGATGTCGTCGGCGTCGGGCGGCTTCGCGTAGACGAAGACGTGCGAGTACCCGCGGAGGGTGACGTTCATCTCTCCCGCGGCGAGCGCGCGCTGCCAGCGCATCAGCTCGCTGCGCTGGGTGTGCGAGTGAGCGACGCTGTCGACGAGGAGGTCGGAGAGGCGGCCGAGCCAGTGGTCGCGGTCGAGGCGGCGCGGGGTGTTGAAGAGCGCGTCCTCCATACGGGCGACGGTCTGACGGACCTGGCTGCCCGAAGGTGGGTTCGGCTGTCCTGGAGCACCTCCGGCGTTGCGGCATCATTTCCGCCTGCTCACGGCGCGACGAGCTCAGGCCCGTCGGCGCAGTGGCGCGGGCTCAGCGCGAGGATGTCGGCGATGTAGCCCTCGCGCTGGCCAGGCCACTCGGCGTAGTCGTCGAGGAAGTACCACCCGCGCGCGTGCTTCTGTGACCCCGGCTCGTCGTCGAGGAGGTAGCGGCTCAGCGCGAGCCCGATCAGCTCGTGCGCGAAGGGCTGCCGCCGCGCGTACGCAGGACGATGTCGCCCGAGACCTCGCTCGCGTAGGCGACGAGGCTCTCCGCGAGGGCGCGCTGCTCGGTCGCGTCGAGCGGGAGGCCGAGCTTGGCGAGGTTTCGCCCGACCAGGGTGTGGAGCATGGTGAGCGGCGCGCGCGACGACACGATCACGCCGCGCCGCGTGCCGCTCTGGCTGACGGATGATCACGGACGCCGAGGTTGCCGCAGGTGCTGCCGCGTGAGGATCTCGTCGAAGTTCACGACCCACTGACCGAGCCGGTGCGCCTCGTCGATGGCGCGCTGCGCCGAGGGGTCGTTGAAGCTCACCCTCCGCATCGGGAGGGGAAAGACCGTCGCGCTCGGCGGGGCGCCGCGGAGCATCCCGTGGACGGCGCGCAGGTAGCTCCAGCCCGCGGGCGTCTGCGCGGGGCAGCACAGGTCGGTGGTGGCGTGCAGGTCGTCGCCCATCGCGGGCCTGCGCCGCGACCATCGGGAAGGGACGAGCGCGCGCGGGTCGGGCTCGGTGCGAGGGTCGCGCTGCGCGTCCCACTCGACGTGGCAGAGCCGGGCGACGACGTCCTGGAGGAAGACCACGTCGGCGGGCATCCCGTCGAGGGGCGAAGGGGCAGGGGCCTGGCTCGCCATGATCCCGACGCGAAGGCGGGCCATGAAGTCCTGCGTGGCCTCGCTCGCGATGGCCGACTCGCCGTCGCGCGAGCTCGACTCGAGCAGGGTCTCGTAGAGCGACGCGAGGCGCGCCGACTCGGTGTGCCGGAGCTGCACGTGGCAGCGCACCGGGCGGTCGTCGTCCTCGTGGTTGAGCTCGCCCAGCATCGAGACCGTCGCCTCGGGGAGCCCCACGGTGTCGCAGTTGTAGAGCACCACGGCGAGGTTCGCCGACTCGTGCGGGTACAGCTCCAGGAACTGCTGCACGACGTGGCGCAGCACCTTCGCCGCGCGCCGCGGGTCTTCGTTGGTCCCCTGCCGCGCGTCGGCGCCGAGCTGCGCGCCGCGCTCCCGCACGGGAGGCTCCATCAGCGAGTACTCGCCGACGTCGTCGCTGCACGCGAGGAGCACGGCCTGCGCGCCGCGGTAGCCCACGCACACCTCGGGGTAGAACGGGTGCGCGAGCTCCGCGGCGAGGTCCCTGAAGAAGAGCCGCGCGTCGCCGAACTCCACCCGCTCCTCGCGCATGAGGTAGCGGAAGAGCCCGCCGAGCCTACGGTCCTTCGCGGCCGCGGCCACGAGGCGCAGCGGGTGCCACGGGGCGATGACCGCCGCGGGGTCTCCGCCCTCCACGCGCGCGACGCCGAGCTCCATCACGGGTCGCCACACCGCGAGGCGAGCCCTGTCGCCTGGGCAGTCCGTGACGAGCGCGTCGAGGAGACGTCCGTAGGGCTCCCCCAGCGCGAGGCACGCGTTCGAGGCCGTGCCGAAGGCGACGAACTCTCCGACCGCGTCGGTGTACGCAGCGGCGAACGCCTCCCAGCGTCGCAGGAGCGCGTCGTGCGTCTCTCGCGTGAACGAGCCCCCGGCGAGCGACTCGCTGAGCCCCTGTCGCACGCGCGCGTCGATGGTCTCCTTCGCCCTGCGGAGCAGGAGCGAGCCGCGGTCCTGCCGGTGCACCGGCATGAGCGTCTGCGTGTCGCGCAGGTCGAGCGACTGCAGGCGCCCCTTCGCGCTCACCGCCTCGCGGGTGACGCCGCAGGGCGTGAAGGGGCTGATCGCGACCTCGGCCCAGTCCGCCGCGTAGGCCGAGAGCACCGACTGCGGGTCGAAGGTCCACAGCACCTGCGCGCTGACCTCCTCCTCCTCCTCGCCGACCACGCAGAGCCGCACCGTGAACTTGATCTGGTTCGCGGCCTTCGCGGCGGAGCGCCGCTTGTCGCCCTTGCCCTTCGCGCCCTCCCTCCGCTCGGGCTCGCGCGAGGCGAGCTCGAAGAGGTCCGGCGGCTCCCAGCGCACGTCGCTCCCGAAGAGCAGCGGGAGGCCGCGGTACCGCTGCGCGAGGTAGAACGCCGCCTTCTCGTTCACGTCCTCCCACTGCCGCGGCTTCTGCTTCGCGCACTCGACGGTGAGCGCGCGTCGCCCCGCCGACTCGCCGAGCTGCTCGAAGAGGCGCTCGATCGCGAGCAGGAGCCCCGCGCGCAGGTCGCTCGTCTCGATGGGGCGGCCGTAGATGAACCGGTCCCACGCCGCCTTCACCTGGGGCTGGAGGCCGAGCTCGCCGCGGTGCCGCTCGTAGAAGCCCTCGTCGTCGTCGTCGGGCTCGCGCGCGGCGCGCTGGTCGAGCTGGTCGAGGTAGGCCTCCTCCTCGGGCGTGAGCGCCGCCGGGAGGAGCGCGTCGAAGAGGTCGCGCGTGGCCGCGCCGAGCTTCTGTCGCCGCTTCTTCAAGTTCTCGAAGAGGGCCTTGGCGTTGTCGTGCTCCCACTCGAGCTCCGCGAGCGCGCGGGCCGCGTCGCCCCACGTCGGCGGGGCGTCGATGAAGGCCTCGATGACCGCGTGGTGAGCGGCGTCGATGTCGCCCCTCACCCGCGCGAAGTTCTCGCGGAGGTCCGTGGACGAGACGGGCTGCTGCGAGGGGTTCTTCTTCGTGAGGTAGGGCGCGCGCTTGTGGAGCACGGGCTTCCACGCGGCGCGCCAGCGGGCGGCCTGGCCCTTCGACTCCCGCGCGATGCCCGCGAAGATGGTGCGGTCGCGCGGGGCGCGCAGCGCGGGCAGCGCGTACCCGAGCGCGGACTCCAGCGGCAGGCCCTCGACCGTGATCGCCGCGCGGGTCGCGATGAGGTACTCCGCGAAGCGGTCGAGGCTGAGCTGCCGGTGCTGCCGCAGCGCGTGGAGCGACGCGGTCCACGCGCGCCGGGCTTCGGCGTCGAGGCAGAGGCCCTCGCTCGCGCGCTCGACCCAGAGCGCGGGCTCGTCGAGCAACTCCTTGCTGCCGATGGGCGTGAGGTCGCCGAGCGACTGACCCTGGTCGTCGTCGGCGTTGGCGAGGATCACCACCCGCCGCTCGGGGTCGCGGCGGTTGCGCCAGAAGGTCGCGCGCTCGTCGGTGAGCACGTCGTCGGGGAGGCCGCCCTCGGCGCCGACCTCGCGCGGGATGCGCAGGCGGCACACGGTGGAGAGCTCGGGGTGCGCGAGCACCGCGCGGCAGACGGCGGCGACCTGGGTCTTGCTCAAGCGGTCGAGGAGCACCCTCGCCTGCTCGTCGGACGAGGGGTCGAGCGTGAGGTGGAGCTGGGCGATGAGCGAGGCCGCCGTGACCCCGAGGAGCTCTCTCTCGTTCACGACTCACCCCCCATCGGGTTCTCGACGAAGGCGCAGGCGTCGGAGAGGCGTCGCAGGAGCCCGAGGCTCGCGAGGCGCTTTTCCAACCGCAGCGCGTTGTCCTGGAACGCGGACTGATCGCTGCCGCCGTCGCCGAGGAACTCCGAGGCTTGTCGGTCTCCGATCACCATGCGGTAGCGCGACCAGAGCGCCTCGAGGAAGGCCTGGAACTCCATGCGCTCCGGCACGACCGCGAGGACGAGCGACTTCAGGAGCTGGTCGTTCGGCGCGTACCGCACGCGCCGCGTGCCGCGTCGGGAGGCGAGGCCGATGGCCTGGGCGTAGCGCGCGTGCGCGTCGCCGAGGTGCGCCTCGTGGCGGGTGCGCGCCGCGGCGCGCAGGTCTTCGATCAGCCGCGACGGGTCGGGCGAGAGGCTCGACTCGCCCTGCGGCCGCGCCTCGTCCCAGCGCACCGTCTCCCAGAGCGCTTCGCGGAGGGCCTCGCGCCGCTCGCGGTCGCCGTACACGGCGCAGGCGGAGCGCCACGCGTCGGAGCCCTCGACCTCGCGCGTGATGTAGCCCTCGACCGCGGCGAGCGTGCTCTGCGCGTTCGCCTGGTAGCTCTCCACCGCGAGGTCGCGCACGGTGGTGCGACGGGGAGCGACGATCTCGAGCACGAGCCGAGGCTCGCGACCGGTCCACTCGGCCGCGCGGGCGAGGAGGTACATCACGAGGTGCAGACCGACGATGTCGACGAGGTGCGGGAGCGCGTCGTACCCGAAACCGGTTGTCGAGCACCGCGAGGTCGTCGGCGAGGCGCTCGTACTCAGGCAGGCTGTGTAGGGAGGTAGCCCGTCGCCGTCTCGGCCGAGCGCCTCGAGCGGCACAGGACCGCCGCCGGGCAGGCAGTTCACAGGGCGCGCGTCGAAGATCGAAGCCTGGAGCCTCTCGAAGCTCGGGGCCTCGTCCGCTGCGGCAGAGCATGAGGTAGGAGCTCGCCCGTTCGCGCGAAGAAGCGCCGGTCCATCGTCGCGCGCCCGTCGACCCTCAGGTCGGGGAAGAGGCACGCGGGCCCGTAGGGGAAGACGAATTTCGAGGTCCAGCGCTTGTTGCTCTCCCCCTCGATGGCCGTGCTCCGCAGCAGCCGCACCACGTCGGCGAAGTCCTTGAACGACTGGCCGCCTCCGCGAAAGACCTCGCGCAGGTACGAGAAATCCGCCGTGTCGCCCACGCCGTCGGCGTTCTTCGCCATGCGCGCGAGCCAGTCGCGCCACCGCTCCCCGTCGTCGGCGCTGCCGCGCTCGACCACCTCGAGGTACGGGTTGTTGAAGAGCACGTTGCGCAGCGCGAGCCGCCGCGTCTGCGCGTAGCGCACGCCCGCGAAGCCAGGGTCTTCGACGAAGGGCGCGCCGACCGCCGCTCGAGCGCTCAGCACGCCGAGCATCTCCAGCAGGGTCATCCACGGGGTCTGCTCGTCGTAGAGCCGGTGGCCCCAGATCGCCTCGTCGATCCAGAGCTGGGGCTCGATGACCGCCGGGCGTGGCAGCCGCGCTCGGCTCATCGCGGGCCCCCCAGCCGCACGTTCACCGCGTTCGCCGAGAGACGGCCGTCGTCTTCGAGCCGCAGGAGCCGCAGCGCGAAGCTGTCATCGCGCCCGAGCGCGCCGTCCCTCTCCGCGAGCTGCCGCTGCTTCCACAGGAGGCGGCTCTTGAACGACAGCACGTCCTCGTAGCACTCCCGCGAGAAGTTCGACGGGAGCGCGCCGTCCGCGACCCGGGAGAGGAACTCGAAGCGCACCAGGCTCAGCCGCAGCGCCAGGGCGGGCGCGTCTCGATCGAGCTGCACCACGACCGCGGGCGCGTCGTCGTGCATCTTCACCGTGACGCAGCTCCCCCACCGCGGCGTGACGGGCACCTCGTACTCCGCGATGCGGCACACGCGCGACTGCGAGTGGCTGCCCGAGCTCGCGAGCCAGAGGTACTCGGTCTCCGAGGTGAGCATCCCGGTGAAGACCCGGTTGAGGCCGCGCACGAGGCGCTTCACGAGCGAGACGTCGACGTAGCCGCCGTCGCGCTGCAGCGGCCGCAGCACGTCGGAGAGGTACTCGCCCGCGTGCTGGAACACCGTGAGCTCCCACAGCCCGAGCTCGTCGACGCGCTCCGGCGGCAGGGTGAAGAACAGGCGCTGGCGCTGCGCCACCGCGGCGGCGGCGAAGCCCGCGGCCTTCTCGGGCTGGGCGCCCTCGAGGTAGGCGGCGAGGTGCTCGTCGAAGCGCGACGTCGCGCCGTACATCGCGTCGGCGCCGAGGAGCGCGCTGAAGTGCGGCGCGAGCTCGGGGTCGTCGTGGCCGTAGACGAGGAGGTTGTCGATGCGGTTGCTGGTCTCTTCGCCGACGCCGAAGCCGCGCACGGCGTCGAACACCGACGTGCGCTCCCTCCGGCGCTCGGGGAAGTTCTCGCCGAACACGTTGCCGTAGATCGCCCCGAGCTGCGTGCGGCCCTTGCGCGCGAGGGGCTCGACGTCCTGACACCGCAGGAGGTCGTCCTTCGCGTCGGGGTGACCGAGGAGCATGTTGCTCGCGAGGATGAGGAGCTGCCGCACGGGGAGGTGCCGCTCGCTCTGGTCACACAGCTCCAACAGGGCCGAGAGTCGCTCGCGGAAGAGGGCCCCGCCGAGGCGCTCGCGGTTCTCCCAGATGGAGCAGCGCGCCGCGGGGTCGGGAGACTGCCCGGCGCAGCCGTCGCAGCCGCGCCAGCCCTCGTGAGCGAGCACGGCGTCGACCACGCAGGACATGGTCTCCGCGAGCTCTGGCGGCTGAGGTTGTAGAGCATGAGCCCGGCTTCAGACGCGCGCGGCAGGCCTACACGAGCGGTGGTCGATGAACTTTCGCGCCGCGACCACGAGCTCGGAGTCGGGGACGCGCTCCCACGCCTGACGGAGCTGGCCGTCGTTCGCCGCGACGAGGTACACCGCGCGCGGGCGGAGAACGAACATCGCGTCGGCCATCGGCGCGAGCAGCGGCGACTCGTCGACGGTGAGCTCGCTGAGGTCCTTGATGACCACGAGCCTCGCGCCGTGCCTCAGCGTGAGCTCGCGGACCTTCTCGTTGCCATCCCAGACCGAGGCGGCACCCCCCAGCGCTGACCACACCTCGCGACAGAGGAAGGTCTTACCGTCGCCCGCCGTCCCCGTGAGCACCACCGACCGCGGCTGCTCGTCGTTGAAGTTCTCGATGAGCTCCTCGAGGACCCCGCCCGTGTCGAAGCGCAGCGGACGCACCTTCGCGCGCCGGGCGGCGCTCGCGATGTGCTCGTCGTAGAGGCTGTCGTTGTTCGCGACCGGGCCGTACTGCCGTAAGAACGTGACCCACGGGTTCCTCAGGTATCCAGCCATCGGCGCGTCCCCTCACAGCTCGCAGATCAGGCAGGCCCGGTCCTCGTCGTCCTCGTCCTCGTCGCCCTCGTCGGCGAACACGCTCACCAGCGGCAGGTCCCTGCGCTTCACCGCGCGCTCGGGCTTCTCCCCCGACGCGCCGCGCGCCTCCTCCTTCGCCACGAGCTCGTCGAGCGTCTCGCCGCGCCGCCACGTGTAGCGCTCGCCCGTCGCGGGGTCGGTCTTCTCGTAGGCCTTCGCCTCGTCGAAGAACTGCGGGTGCTCCCGCTTCAGCCCCACCCACTCCTCCTTGCGCTGGAAGAAGCAGAAGAAGCACCCCGACCGCGTGCGCCAGCGGTAGTAGCCCGGGATCCCCACCCCGCTCTCCTCCAGGATGCGCAGCACGTCAGCCTTCGTGATCCCGTCCTCCCGAAACGGGAACACCGAGGTGATGTTGGGCTTCGTCGAGACGTACCCCTCGCGGCTCTCGTCAGCGCGGATGCCGACGTAGTTGATCACCGGGTCGTCGCCCACGTAGCGCTCGAAGGGCTTGAGCTTCAGGAGCCGCGTGCACCACCGCATCCGGCTCGACGGCAGGTACCCGTTGAACACGTCGAGGTAGTGGTCGAAGTCCCTCTCGCTGGTCAGCCGACGGATCGGCTTGCCCAGGTACGCCTCCATCTTCGTGAGGAACTCGTAGGTCTCGGGCAGCTCCTTGCCCGTGTCGCAGAACACGTACTCCATCTCGGGCACGCGCTCGCGCAGGTAGATCGCCAGCGCCGACGAGTCCTTTCCCCCCGACAGGCCCAGCACGTGACGCACGCCCTCGCGCTTCGCGTCGCTCACTCCGCCACCTCCGTGGGTTCCTTCGCCGCGTCGAGGGCGCGCTCCAACGCCCGCCGCCACGCGTCTCGCTGCGCGCCGAAGCGACCCTCCAACAACCGCAGGATGTCCCGCTCGGCGACCTCCACCGCGCGCGGGTCGTCGGCCCGCAGCACCGCGCCCGACCGCGGCCCCGCGAGCAGCTCCGCGCGCTCGAACATCGCCGTCACCTCGGCGAGGCCCAGCTCGAAGCGCGCCATCTCCCCGTCGGTCCACTCGCTCGGCGGGCGGTTGCCGACCACCATCGCGATGCCTTCCAGCCACTCGGCGTGCGTGCCCTCGGCGAAGACCGCGCGCCCCAGAAAGGCCCGCAGCCGCAGGTCCGTCGCGATCCCCTGGATGCGCTTCGCCCGCGACGCGAGCTCCGCCCGCAAGAAGGCCCCGTCGCCCGAGACCGCCAGCGCCTCGGCGACCTTGCGCTCCACCGTCGCGAGCAGCGCGCGGTGCGCCGACGACAGCTCCCCGAGCGCCGACGCGAGCGACGTCGCGAAGGCCGCCGCGTCGACCGCGGCCCCGCGCTCCACCGACGGCAGCCCGAGCGCCTTCGGCAGGTCGTCGAAGACCAGCTTCAGCGGGTCGCGCGCGGCGAGCACCGCGTCTCGCGTCGCGAGCGCCGAGGGGCTCACCGAGCGCGTGTTGCGCGCGTAGCGAGGGAGCTGCCCCACGCGGCGCACCACGTCGCGCGCGAGCCCGACGGGCGTGGGCTCCCCCGCGATGCCGATCGCCGACGCGACGGCGTTCAACACGGCGCGACGTCCCTCGTCGACGCGGTAGCGCGCGAGGGTGAAGCGGCCCGGTTGCCGCAGGAGCCGCTCGACCGTCGCGCTGCTGAGCTCGGGCACGAAGCTGCCGTCTTCGAAGAGCGCGACCTCGCCGGGCGACGCGAGGAGCACCGCGAAGAGGAGCACGGGCATGGGGCCGTCGCGCATCCCGACGGGCGCCGCGCGCAGGGCGTCGTAGAGCGCGCGCAACGGCTGGGCGCCGCCCTCGGTCTCGTCGAGGAAGGACTCCACCCGATCCCACGCAGGGCGCAGCCGCAAGGGGTCGTCGTCGGGCGGCGGGCCGAAGCCCACGACCCCGCCGCGCTCGCGGTGCAGCCCGCCCGCCGCGAGGAACGACGCGTACATGCTCAGCTCCGGCGGCGCGCCCTCGATCCCGAGCCTCGCCTCGCCGGCCTTCGCCACCATCGCGTCGATGAGCGCGCGCCGCGCCGCCGCCGCCGCCGAGGAGAGCGCGCGGCGGTTGATGAGCTCGTTGCGCAGCACCGGCGAGCGCGGGTACGCGCGGTCGCACACCGACGACAGCGCCCGCGAGAGCTCGCGCGCGCCGCTCCACCGACGCAGCTCGCCGTCGTAGACCCAATCGACGCGCGCGCCGTCGAGGAGCCCGAAGCACGACTGCACCGCGGCCTCGAGCCGGTCGCTCGCGAAGTGGATGCGCGCCGCGAGCTCACGCCGCGCCACGGGGTCGCCCGCGAGCGCGCCGACGCGGCCGCGCACGGAGTCCCACGCGAACCACTCGCCCACGCTGGAGAGGAGCTCGCTCGCGTCGCGCGGCACGCCGTAGACCACCGACTCGGAGCGCTCCGCCGCGGTCGCCGCCGCCACGAGGTCGTCGTGCGACTCGTCCGCCTCGGGGACGAGGTACACGATGCGGCCGTCGGCCCCCGCGTCGCCCTCGGCCTCCCGCGCGCCCCCCGCGCCGCGCAGGCTCAGGTCGAAGTGCCGCAGCGTGCCCGTCTCGAAGAAATGCCTCCGCGCCACCCAGGGGCGCAGCACCATGCGCTCGCGCAAGAGCGTCGAGACCTCGTCGAAGCCCGGCGCGCGTCGGCGCGCGTCGTCGAAGTGCGCGTCGAGGTCGATGTCGCTGCCCTCCCAGAGCGCGTACGCGTCGCTGTGACGGCGGTAGACCAGGTGCGAGGCCGCCGCGAGGCGGTCGATGGCCTGGTGGACCTCGGAGGGGTCGTCGCGCCCGTCGTCGAGCGCGAAGGCGAGGCCCTCCCTCGACGCGCGCACCGCGCGGGAGCCGAGGAGCGTGAGCAGCCCGACGGCCTTGAGCACGCGGGCCGACGCGGCGGGCTCGTCGGTGGGCAGTCGCGCGAGGGCCTCGTCGATCGCGGCCCAGCGGCGCCCGGCGGCGTGGGTGTACTGCGCGGGGCCGAGCGTCGCCGCGAGGTGGTCGTACAGCCGGTCGAGCGTGTAGGTCGGCGCCCCGTCGGCGCTCTCTGCGAGGAAGGCCCCGAAGGCGCCATCTGCAGTGGACGTCAAGAAGCCGAAGAGCGAGCGCTCGTTCTGCGCGAGCGGGCCGCGGCAGAGCGACGGCAGGAGGAGCGCCACGGTCGGGTGCAGCGGCGCGAGCTGCGCGAGGAGGTCGCGCTGCTCGGGCGGGGCCATCCCCAGGGCGACGGCGCGATCGGCCCGCGCGTCCCACGGCGCGAACGCAGAGGGGTCGCGGTCGGAGACGCGGGAGAGGCTCCGCGCCGCGAGGCGCAGGAGCTCGCCCGGGGCGTCGACGAAGGCCACGTCTTCGAAGCGGCCCTGCACCTTCGACCACTCGGCGCGGGTCTCGGCCGAGAGAGATTTCGCGTAGCGGTCGAAGGACTGGTGCAGGAGCGTGACCAGCACCATCGGCCTCGCCCCGCTGCGCGACGCGGCCTCGGCGAGCTCCTGCAGGAGGAACACCTCGTCGGCGTCTCCGGGCCCGCGCGCGGCGTACTCCAGGGTCTTTCCGAGCTCGTCGACGATGAGCAGCACGCCGTCGCCGCCGCGGTCGCAGGCGAGCGCGCAGAGCGACTCGAAGACCTTCACCACCCGTCGGTTCAGGTCAGCGCCCTTCGCGCGGCTCCGACGCGCGCTCGCCACCTCGCCGAGCAGGGCCTCGCGCCGCGCGCTCGCGCGGAGGGTCTCGCGGACGGCGCGCTCCACCGCGTCGAGGAGCGGCGGGATCAGCGGCCCGTAGGTGCCGCTCACCAGCACCGGGAGCATCCCCTTGCCGCTCGCGCGGCGACGTCGCACCCGGCCGCCGAGGCCCACGTCGCCCGCGCGGACCTCATCGATCGCGCGCCGCGTCCCGTCTTCGGAGACCGCCGCGAGGAGCTGCGCGAGGAGCACGACGAAGGCCGACTTGCCGGTGCCGTAGGGGCCCGTGAGCGACCACGCGCGCTCGGCGCGGCCGGGCTCCATCCCGTCGAGCACGCGCCCGAGCGTGGCCTTGCCCAGGGGGGTGAGCACGTAGCCCTCGCAGGCGTCGGCCCGCCACGCGTCGGTCGCGAGGTGCACCGAGCGGAAGAACCGACGGCGGACGGTGAAGAGCTCGCCGAGTCGGGTCACGAGCGGGTCCTCTGGAGTTCGTCGATGAGCCACCGCGCCGGGTCGACGCGCCGCTTGCGCAGGAGCTGCCGCAGCCCCGCCGTCTCGTCGTGCAAGAGCGCGCCCCGCGACCACCGCGCGCACGCCTCGAGGCGCTCGCTGAGGGAGCCGTCGTCGAGCTGAAAGACCCTCCCTGGTGAGCCGCGACCGCGCGCGAGCGCGTCGACGCTGAGCGTGTCGAGCTCCGGCGCGACGCGGCCCCAGTAGTCGAGCACCGCGTAGCCGAAGACGACGTCGTCGAGGGTGGGCTTCGGGCCGCGCACGAACTCGTAGCGGCGCTCGGCGGGCTCCTCGCGCAGGAGGCGCAGCTCGACGAGCGGGCCGTCGAGGGAGTCTTCGACCGCGCCGCGCTCGACCTTCGACGGCGCGTAGGTGCGAACGAACACGTCGATGTCGCGCCCGAGGGTGTTCTCCGTCGCGCGCCCCGCGACGGTGGCCGCGCGCAGGTCGCGAAGGAGCTCGTCGCGCGTGAAGGCGCGTCGGTCGAGTTCGCCGAAGGCCCACGCCCACGTCGTCGCGCGCCCCGGGCTCGTGCAGAGGAGCCAGTGCAGGAGCCACGGGTGCGCGGCTTCGAGGTAGGGGTCGGCGCCGTCGTCGCCGAAGAGGGCCGCGCCGAGGGGAGTCACGCGGAGGTCGCCCCGACGCGCGCCCGCGGCGTCGTCGACGGGCGACACGAGCCGCGCGGTGAGCCCCCAGTGACGGATGGACTTCACCATGTTCTTGCCGACCCCGAGCGCGACCATCGCGTCGTCGCGGGAGAGCGCGTCGGGCTGCGCGGCCACGGCGTCGACGCACTTCTTCGGCCACCCGTAGCGGAGCGTGAAGCTCTCGTGCCCCGAGAACGAGACCAGGGTCGTCTCCTGCCCGGCGTCTCCTCGGCCCTTTCGTGCGCGCCCCGCCATCTCAGGTTCGTCTCGACGAACGCTGTACCCGCCTCGATCGACGGACGTCAACGTCACACTCGCCGTCATCCGCGAGAAGCGACGCTTCGTCGGTCGTCTCGACGATCCTCGCGGCGCGTCGTCGCGAGCGCGGTCACCGCGACGCGTCGGGGCTACGCCCGACGAACGGCGCGCCCGCGACCATCACTTCCGCTGGACCGCGTCGTCCGCGAGCGACCTCTTCCTGGTGGTGAGCTTCATGCCGGTGCGGGTGTGGCTCGTGCTGCACCCCGAGCGCCTCGACCGAGCCGCGGGCTGACCCTCCAGCGCCATGAACGCAGCGGCGATCGAGTGAGCACCGACGCGCGATCGCGGCGGTGACGGAACGGACCAAGGCGGTGTCGCGGAGGGGGTGCTCGGAGCGGCGGGATCAGCCCTTGTGGAGGCACAGCACATGCGGCGCTTCGCGACGCACGTCTGGCCGCTGGAGTTCGCGGTGTGGCTGCTCGCGCTCCTCGGCGCCGGGCACGACCTCGCGCGCGAATCCTCGACGACGGTCTGGGTGCGGCTCGCGCGGCACGGCGCGACCGTGCTCGCAGCGCTATGCCTCGCCTACGGCAGCGCCATCACCCTCGGCGTCGACCGCGTCGCGGCGCTCTCTGTGCGCGCGCGGCAAGACGCGCGGACCGCGGAGCTGCTCCACGTCTCCGAGCGCGAGTTCATGCTCCTCGGCGGCTACGCGATGGACGAGGCGCTCGCCGCCCCGACGAGCGCGCGATCCATTTCGTGAACCTCGGGATGGACCCCAACGGCCACCCTCGCTCCGAGGCGCGCGTGCGCCGCTGGATCGCCGACGGCGGCGCGGTGTACCTCATCCAGGACGCGCCCGACGGCCCCTGGCACCCGCCCTGGCGCGGCGTGCAGCTCACGCCCGTCGCGGGCACGCGCTGCGTGTTCCGGGTCACGTTCTGAGCCCCGTCGCCGCTCGGTCAGGCTACGTCACGCAGCCCTTGCGACGGCCGAGAGCTCCGACCTACTGTGCGCGCCCTGGCACTCGCCCGGAGGCGACGCATGGCAGCAGTGAAGTCGTACAAGTTCGGTGACCCCTCGGCCCCTGCCTTCTCTGACGATTTCGAGATCGTGAAGAAGGCCGTCTTGCAGGTCACCGACATCAAGACGAACCACAACAAGTACTACGCGATCGAGCTCCACAAGGGCACAGCGAAGGGCAAGCCCGCGTACCGCGTGTTCACGCACTATGGCCGCACCGACGACCTCGAGTCGAACCCCAACGCGGGCCAGAAGGAGTGCCGCTTCGCCACCACCGAGGGCGAGGCGAGCGCCATCTACCAGTCGATCTACAACGAGAAGACGTCGCCGCGTAAGGGCTACAAGGAGGTCTCCCTCGCGTCGTCGAAGATCGGGTCGCAGAAGGCGCGCGGCACGAGCTCGGGCACCATCGACGCCAAGACCGTGCAGCGCCTCGCCGACGCCAAGGCCGCCAAGGGAGAGGCCATCCCGGTGATGCGCCACGACCTCTCGCCCGAGGTGGTCGACCTCATCCGGTACATCTACGACGAGGCCACCAACGCGCTCACCACCACGGTGAACGTGAAGATCACGGCCAACGGCATCGAGACGCCGCTGGGCATCCTCACGCTCGGGCAGATCGAGAAGGGCGAGGCGATCCTCCAGGAGCTGTACAAGCTCTTTCAGTCGGGCGCGAAGGGCGGCGCCAAGAGCCGCTCGAAGATGGAGGACCTCTCGGGGGAGTTCTACAGCGCGATCCCGCACCGCATCGGGCGCACGCGCGAGGCCATCCAGTCGGCCATCATCGACTCGATGGAGGACTTCGAGTCGAAGCAGGAGACCCTCCAGCTCATGAAGGACATGCTCCAGGTGAACGGCGACGCCGGGAGCGTGCTCTACGACTCCGAGGCCGGCGCGAAGTACGACGCGCTCAAGTGCAAGGTCGCCGCCGTGCCGCGCGGCTCATCGGTCTACAAAGAGATCG
Organism: Polyangiales bacterium; assembly: GCA_041389825.1. Classification (GTDB taxonomy): domain Bacteria; phylum Myxococcota_A; class Polyangia; order Polyangiales; genus JAEYZO01. Next base: position 229,086 of record JAWKRC010000006.1, read on the forward strand.
CGGACCACGTGGTGAAGAGCCAGGTGAAGTTCCACGGGATCAAGGTGGGGCAGATCTTCACGCTGAAGCGCGACGGCGAGCACGAGGTCTTCACCGACCACATCCCCGACCAGCGGCTGCTCTTCCACGGCTCGCGGATCAAGAACTGGGTGGGCATCCTCTCGCGCGGGATCCTCCTGCCGAAGATCGTCGTGAGCATGGGCGTGAACCGCACCGACGCGGGCTGGCTCGGCAACGGGATCTACTTCGGCGACGCCTCGTGCACGAGCGCGTTCTACACGTCGCCGGGCAAGCGCAACACGCGCTACATGGCCCTCGCCCGCGTCGCGCTCGGCAAGCGCAAGGAGTACACGAAGATCACCTACGGGATCACCGAGCCCCCCGCGGGCTACCACTCCTGCCACGGCGTGCGGAACCAGAAGGGCGTGAGCTCGCAGTTCGCCGACGACGAGTACGTGATCTACGACGGGCGCCAGCAGCGGCTGGAGTACCTCGTCGAATTCACGATGTAGGACCGCGAAGGAGACACCGCGATGGACCTCAAGGTGACGCTCGTCGACGTGAACCCGAAGATGGTCGCGGCCTGGCGAGAGGTGTTCGAAGACGAGGCCGACGTGACCGTCGTGCACGGATCGATGCTCGACCAGAAGGTCGACGCGTGGGTCACGCCGACGAACAGCAAGGCCAACATGGACGGAGGCCTCGACGGCGCGATCCGCAAGTACCTCGGCGCGCGCATCCAGACGAAGGTGCAGGGAGAGGTCGCGCGTCGCTACCAGGGCACGCTGCGCGTGGGCTTCGCGACCTGCGTCGAGACGGGCGTGGCCATGCCCCGCTACCTCATCTCGACGCCGACGATGCACGCCGCCAACGAGGACGTGTCCGACACCCTCAACGTGGCCCTCGCCGCCGCCGCCGCGCTCTTCGTCGCCGACGAGAAGGCGCGCGAGCTGCCGGGCTCGCTCCAGTCGGTCGCGCTGCCGGGCCTGGGCGCCAACACCGGCCGCGTGCCCGTCGAGATCTGCGCCGACCTCATGTGGACGGCCTACGACCTCGTGCGGAACAACCAGTTCCGCAGCTTCGCCGAGGTGCGCGCCGCGCTGGAGGGAGCGCTCGGCGACCTCGGCAACGTGGCCCCCGCGAAGGCGATCTCGCCGGCGCCCAAACCCCAGCACCAGTACCCCGCGCCGGTGAAGGGCCCGCCCGTGGCGAAGGGGGGCGTGGTGGTGCCGATGAAGCCCGCGGGGACCGCGGTCACGGCGAGCGCGCCGAAGGTTAGCAAGAAGCTCGACGATTTCGACGACCACGAGTAATCGGTACGGCGGTGGTGAGAGGAGCGGCGCGGTGATCGCGACGGTGCGACTGTTCAACCCGAAGGGGCCCGACCGGGTGGCCGTGGTCACGGTGCGCGCGGCCTGGGGTCGCCCCGGCGAGTGGACGGTGCAGGTCGCCCGCGGCCCCAACCGGCTCACGCTCACGCAAGGGTCGACGCACGGGCCGTACACCCGCGAGGCCCTGCCCGACGCGCACGCGGCGGTGATCGCTTCGCTGAAGGCGGGCGGCTTTCAGCGCTCGGGGCTGCGGCTGGTGCTGGCGCAGTTGAAGTCCGAAGACGTGAAGACCCGCGCGCACGCCGCGGGGCGCCTCGGGTGGATGGCCGAGCCCGACGCCGTCCCCGCGCTCTTGGAGGCCGCGAAGCGCAGCGAGTCGGACCTGTCGAACATCGTCGACGCCCTCGGCCGCATCGGCGACCCCCGCGGCGTCGACCTCGCCCGCGAGGAGAGCGAGCGCAAGCTCCTCTCGCGACGTCGCGCCGGGGTCGAGGCGCTGCGCAACCTCGGAGACAGCGCGGGCCTCGACGCGGCGGTGACGCGCGCGCTCGCGCGGCTGCCCGACGTGGCGCGCGACCTGATCGAGAGCGCCGACCCCGACGACACCGACCCCCACACCCTCGACGCCGTCGACGCCACGCTCAAGGGCGTCGAGCTGAAGGACACCGGGCTCATCCTCGACGCGCTCTACGAGGTCGGCACGCCGCTCTGCGTGGCCCTCGCGCGGCGGCGCATGGCGCGGGGCCCCGTCGGTCGCGCCTACGTGTGGCGCTACGTGAAGAGCATCTACAAGCGCGCGATGCTGCGCGGCGACGCCGACACCTTCGCCGAGCTCGCGCTGCGCTTCGAGCGGCGCTCGCCCGGAGACAACGGCGTGAGCGCCAAGGTGAAGAGCGGGCTCGACGGGCAGACGCGCACCACGAAGATCTTCACCATCGCGACGCAGAAGTACGTGCGGCGCGTGGCGTGGCGGCACCTGCGCGCGCTCGGTCGGTGGCGGCCCGAGCAGTTCACCCGCTTCGCCGCGGCGCTGCTCGCGGGCTACCGCGACACGGACAAGTCGACCGTGAAGGGGAGCGGCGATGTGTGGGCGCGGGCCACGCTGCTCAACCACCTCCTGCGCGCGGGCGATCCCCGGTTCCACTACGACTGGCACACGCTGAAGTTCACGCAGCGGAGCGCGAAGGCCCCGGCGCCCGACGCGCGCACCGAGGCCTTTCCTGAAGCGTGGGACGCGCACCCCGACCCGCTCCTCGACGTGCTCGTGGGCGCGACCGTCGCCGAGGTCCACGAGTGGGCGTCGGCCGCCGTCGCGAAGCGGCACCCCACGGTGGTGCACCGCGCGCCCATCGAGAAGGTGCTGCGCCTCCTCGACGCCCCCGTCGAGGCCACGGTGCGCCTCGGCGTCGACGAGCTCGGTCGCCGCTTCGACCCGCAGCGGCCTGACTGGGCTCTCCTCGACCGCCTCGCCTGCGACGCGCGCCCCGTGGTGCAGGACTTCGCGCGGCGCTTCATCACCGAGACCGTCTCGGTTCTGGAGCCGCGACCGCGCGCGGGCGATCGCGCTCCTACAGACCCCGACGCGACGACCCGCACCCTCGTCGCGGGCCTCCTCACGGTCGCGCTCGGTGACGCGCCCGCGGAGTTCCGCGTCGCCCTCGCGGCGGACCTCCTCGCGCTCCTGCGTGCGCCCGAGACCTTCGAGGGCTCGCTCGACGGCGTCTCTCGCGTGGTGCGCGACGCGCTCGTGAAGGAGGTCGGCGCGACGCTCTCCCTCGACGAGGTGCTCGCGCTGGTGAACCAGACCACCCTCGCGGCGCAGTCGGCGGGCGGCGCCCTCCTCGCGGGCCGCGCCGACGCCTTCGAGACCCTCGGGATGCGCCGCGTGGTGGTGATGGCGACGCACGAGGTCGCGGCGGTGCGGCAGGCCGCGCACGCGCTCCTCGCGGCGCAGACGGCGGCGCTGAACGAAGACCCCTCGGTGCTCTTCGCGCTCGTCGAGTCGGAGTGGGCCGACACCCGCGCCTTCGCCTTCGACATGCTGCGTCGGGTGATCGACGTCGCGAAGCTCGGCCTCCAGGGCGTGCTCGCGCTGTGCGACTCGAACCGGGCCGACGTGCAGGGCTTCGGGCGAGAGATGGCGCTCGCGCACTTCGACTCCCTCGACGCGCAGGCGCTGCTGCGCGCGCTGTCGGAGCACCCCGCGCCCGACGTGCGCCGCTTCGCGCTCGACCTCGCGACGGCGCACCTCAAAGACGGCTTCATCGCCCTCGCCCGGCTGGAGGACTATTTCCGCCGCGCGATGCTGGACCTGCGGCCTTCGCGGGTGGAGAAGCGTCGGGTGGTGGAGTTCCTCCTGGAGCGCGGGATGCGCGACGAGCGCCAGGCCGCGGTGGCCGCGCGGGTGCTCGGCGACGTGGTTCGCACGAAGACCCGCGACGACTTCGAGCGGGTGATGGACGCGCTCTTGCGGCTGCGGCTCCAGTACCCCGAGCTCGAGACCCCGCTGGAGGTGAGGGCGTGATCGTCCCGATGCGCTACGCGGGGCGCAGCGGCGTGGCCAACGGGCTGCGTTCGACGCAGGTGGGCCTCGCGACCAACACCCTGCGCGACGCGGCCTTCTTCTCGGGCGCCCTCGCCCAGCCGCTGCTCGTGCGCGAGGGCATGGCCGCCCTGCACTCGGTGGTCATCAGCGACCTGAAGTGGCGCCCCCGCAACCGCCTCGCGTTCCGCGCGTGGCTCGAGGAGCAGGACAAGCGCTTCCTCTCGACGCTCAACGTGCGCAGCGAGGCCGTGCGCGCGCGCATCAAGGAGCTCGAGGGCCAGCGCGACCTCCTCGACCAGAAGCGCATGAAGCGCCTCGCGCCCTTCTATAAGGCGCGCGCGGAGTACTTCGACTGGGTGTGCTCCCACCGCTGGGAGCTTCAGTACCTCTTCGACCCCGTCGTCTCGGTGCAGCCCGACGAGGTGGCCTTCGAGGCCTTCTCGCGCGACGAGAGCTCGTACGCGCGCCTCTCGCTCCGCCGCGACCTCTTCGAGGACGTCGGCGACGAGGCGATGGGCACCACCAACATCGACTTCAGCGCGGCGCTCCACCACGAGATGGAGCGCGTGCGCAGCTACCGCGCGACGCGCTTCAGCGTCGACCGCGGGGGCTTCACCGTCGAGCGCGAGGGCGAAAGCGCGATCCGCGAGAAGAAGATCGAGCTGCCCGAGTCGTGGGTGAAGGGCTTCCTCCAGGTGCAGTCGGTGATGACCCTCGGGCTCACGAAGCTGAAGCTCGCGCCCGTCGATGTCTTCAACATCGGCCGCGCCCTGCGTCGTCGACGCGCGAAGGTGTCGCCCCGCGCGCTGCGCTGGGAGCTCACCCCGGGCAAGGCCGCGAAGGTGGTGCTCGAACCCTGGGAGGAGGTCATCGAGCTCAGCCCGGCGGCCGTATACGACGGCGCGAAGCCCACGAGCGTGCGCACCTGGGGCCGCGACCGTCTCCTCGTGCTGGAGCGACTGATCCCCGCGGCGACGGGCTTCACGGTCTTCCTCGCGGGGCAGGCGATGCCCTCGATCTGGCTCGCGGACCTCGGGCCCATGCGCTTCACCCTCGCCCTCTCGGGCTGGACCGACAACGACTGGACCGGCGGGGCGAAGTTCGACCTCCTCTCTCGTCGCTTGAAGTGCACGACGGGCGAGCTCACCAGCGCGTACGGCGCGCTGCGGTCGCTCCGCGCGGGCACCGACGCGCAGCTCGCCGCCGCGGCGGACCTCGGGCTGGAGAAGACGCGCTCGGCGATGTCGTACCTCTGCCAGACGGGCCGCGCGATGTACGACCTGGCCTCGGGGATGTACCGGCACCGCGAGCTCTTCGACGCGCCCTTCACGGTGACCGAGGCCACGGTGACGGCGAACATCGGGTCGCCCACCGAGGACGAGCCCGAGTCGTTGAACGCCGAGGCGATCTTCAACGGCGGGGGCGTGTTCATCACCGCGCGTCGCAAGGTCGACGGCGGTCACAAGCTCACGGGCAGCGTGCGGGGCTCGTCGGGGCCGCGCGTGCGGCCGGTGCTGCACGTCGACGACGCGGGCAAGCTGGTCGACGCGAGCTGTAGTTGCGCGGAATTTGGCAAGCATGGTCTAACGCGGGGTCCTTGCGAGCACGTGCTCGCGCTCCGGCTGGCGCACATGCGCAAGCTGGAGGAAGAGGGCTCCTGAAGGGAGGGAGCGAGAGGTCGCGACGACGACAGTGAAGTGAAGCCATCGATCGGGGACGGAGCGCGGGGAGCGATGTCAGCAACCCGCGCGGTGCTACGCCGCGCATGCCGAAGCGCCCTCCATCCGTCACGCACCCGTTCGTCTCTGGCGTACCGCGGGGGTCTCGGCCGCCGTCTGGTCGGGTTCCTCCGGAACCCGGCGGCCCGTAGACCCCCGCGGTACGCCTTGAGTTGAACGAGCACGTCCCAGGGATGTTCGTGAGCCTCTCCGCGCTCCGTCCCCGCTCGATGACCGCTCCGTCACCGTCCCTCGCGCCCTCATCGCTCCGCTCCGCTCCGAGGTCCCTCCGATGGCAGACGACGCGAAGGCGAGGCTCTACCGCAAGCTCGTGCGCGAGGCGCCCGACGCCGCCGTCGTCGAACGGATGCGCGTCAACGGCTTCTGGCCCGCCACCCAGGGCCTCCCCGCCGATCCCGTTACCGAGGCCCGCGACCGCGCGGCGATCGACGAAGAACTCCGTCGGCTGCGCGCGTCATCGCCCGGCGCGGTCGACCCTGACAAGGCCCTCGCCGCCGAGCGCAAGCGCCGCTGGGGCTGGAGAGCCTCAAGCGCCGAAAGCTCAAGCGCGAGGCGCGCGCCGCGGCCGCCAAGGCCCGACGCGAGGCCTGGCAGAAGCACCTCAAGCGCAGCGTCGTCCACCTCGGGCGGGGCGTCTCTGCGGGGCTTCAAGACACCGCCCTGACGAGGGACCGCGGCCCGGCGTCGGGCTCTCCTGCGGATGGCGTCGAGCGCCGACCGCCACAGCGATGCATGGCGTGCCTTCGGCGGCAGCGGCCTGTACTCACCACCGCCGCAGCGCCGCGCGTCCGCACTACCACCGCTTCGGCATCCCGAAGAAGACCGGCGGTACGCGCTCGATCTCGGCCTTCGAAGCCCGCGCTCAAGAGCGCGCAGGCGTGGGTGCTGAAGAACGTGCTCGAAGGTCGAGCCCTCTCCGCAGGCGCACGGCTTCGTCGCGAAGCGCCCATCGTCACCAACGCCTCGCCCCACGTCGGCCGCGCCGTGGTGGTGAACTCCTCGACCTCAAGGACTTCTTCCTCCATCGGCTTCGGCCGCGTGAAGGGGCTCTTCCGCAAGCTCGGGTACAACGAGCACGTCGCGACGGTGCTCGCGCTCCTGTGCACCGAGCCGCCGCGCGCGAAGGTCGAGCTCGACGGCCGCGCGTGGTTCGTGGCGCTCGGACAGCGGGTGCTGCCGCAGGGCGCGTGCACGTCTCCCGCGATCACCAACGCGCTCTGCTGGCGGTTCGACCGGCGCCTCGCGGGCCTCGCGGCGAAGCACGGCTGGTCGTACACGCGCTACGCCGACGACCTCACGCTCTCGGGCGACGACAACGCCGCGGGGCGGCTCCTGAAGAGCGTGCGCTCGATCCTCGCCTCCGAGGGCTTCGTCGAGCAGACGACCAAGACCCGCGTGATGCGCCGCGCGCGCCGGCAGGAGGTCACCGGCGTGGTGGTGAACGAGCGGGTGTCGCTCGCGCGCGACGAGTACAAGACGCTGCGGGCGATCCTGCACAACGCCGCGCGGCACGGTCTCGCGTCGCAGAACCGCGACGACCGGCCGAACTTCGCGGGCTGGCTCAAGGGCAAGGTCGCCTACGCGAAGATGGTCGACCCGGCGCGGGGCGCGCGGCTGGAGTCACTGCTCCCCGCGGCCCTCGCGAACCCGTGAGCGCCACGCGCCGTAGCCCGCGAGCGAGAGGCACGCGAGGAGAGCGAGCGCGCTGATCGTCACGCCCGCGCGAAGGCCCGGCGCGCGGAAGGTCATCGCGACGCGGTGACGTCCCGGCGGGAGGAGCACCGCGCGCATCACCGTGTTCGCGCGGAGGATGGGCGCGGGCACGGCGTCGACGGTGGCGCTCCATCCCGGGTGGTACTGCTCGCGGGCGACGGCGAGCGCGGGCGCGGTGACCACGCAGTCGAAGACCACGCGGGTCGCGCGGTGCGTGACGAGCGCGCAGCCCTCGGGGCCTGTCGCGGGAGACAGCGCGCGCGGGAGCGGCGCGGAGACGAGGGTGAGCGCGCCGCGGGTGACGCTGTCGTCGAGCGCGCGTTCGGGGTGATCGCCTGTCACCACGCGGACCTCGTGGGCGAGGAAGACCCGCGACGAGGGCGCGAAGTCCATCGCGAGGACGCCGGGGTTCAGCTCCTGCCAGGGCTTGATGTCGTGGGCGTAGACGTTGGCGCCGCCCTCGACGAGGTCGTTGAAGACGATCCATCGCGCGCCGGTGAAGCGCAGGAGCGGCCAGGGATTGCGACGGAAGCGGTCCCACACGCGCTGCCACGAGGGCGGCAGGCCCACGTCGTAGGGGTTCACCGTGGCGATGCCCCACACCGAGGGCGTGGAGAACATCAGCGTGCGGCGCAGGAGGTACTCGAGCTCGTAGGCCGAGAGGCCGTTGGCGAAGCCCGAGAGCATCCGCTCGCTCCAGAGCACGCGCGGCGGGGCGACCTCGCGGCGGTGTCGGGCGTCGGCGAGCACCATGCGCGCGCCGTCGCGCGGCGGGTCGAGGAGCGACGCGGGCGCGCTCTCGACGAGCGGCAGGCAGCGCAGGAAGAGGTCGAGGGTCACCACCGCCACGACGCCCACGGTCGCCGCCGTCGGCCGCCGCCCCGACCACCACGCCGCGAGCGCGAGGAGGAAGGCCGCCGTCGCGCCGGTGACGCAGGCCTCGCGCGCCGAGGTGACGAGGTTCGCGCTGTGCGCGGCGCCGCCGAAGGCCCAGGGCACCGCGAACGACGCCGCGGTGAGCGCGAGCGCGAGGAGCGCCGGCGGCCAGCGGAGCGCGCCCTCCTCGCTGCGGAGACGTCGCAGCCCGAGCCCCGCGAGGAGCGCCACGAGCAGCGCCACGGGGATCATGTAGCGCTCGGGGAAGCGCATCCGAGAGAAGGGCACGAGCACGAGGCGCCAGAGGCGGTGCGCCGGCGTGTGGTGCCCCATCGCGACGAGGAGGAGCCCGAAGGTCGCGGCGGCGAGGAGGTTCTCGCGACGACGTCCGCGGCCCGGCGCGCAGAGCGCGAGCGCGAGGAGGGCCGCGCCGAGGTACACGCTCTCGACGAGGTTGCGCCCGTTGAGCCTGCGCTCTCCCACCACGGGCCGCGCGCCGTCGACCTGCCCGAGCGGGAGGTACGCGCCGGGCGCGGCGAACTCCAGGATGCGCAAGGGGTGAAGCGAGCCGATCTCTGCCCGCGCGAGGGGCAGCGCGCCGCCCCGCTCGCTCTCGCGCGCGCCGAGCGCGACGGGGACGGTCATCAGCGACGCGAGGGTGACGCCCAGCGCGAGCGAGGCCATGACCACCCCGACGCCGACGCGCTTCGACCGCTGCGTGGCGTCTGACGAAGCGGGCGCCGCGGCCGAGACCACCGCGCCGACGAGCGCCGCCATGCACCAGACGAAGACCTCTCCCTGGAGGAGCGCGCCGCCCGTGACGAGCGCCGCGACGCCGACCCGCAGCGCGGGGTGACGCGGAGAGCGCAGCGCCCAGGCCATCGCGAGGGCGACGCAGGGCGCGAGCGCGGCGGCGTGCACGAGCAGCCCCGCCGAGGTGAGCGAGACGGTCACGCCCGAGAACGCGAAGCCCACGCCCGCGACGAAGCTCCCCGCGAGGCCCGCGCCGAGGAGGCGCGCGAGGCCCATGGTCGCGAGCCCCGCGATCAGCACGTGGAGGCCCGCCACGAGCGACTGCGCGCGCGAGGGATCTCCCAGGAGCATGAGCCAGTTGAGCGGGTACCCGAAGCCGTAGAGCGGGTCGTTGGTGGTCGCGAATCCGAGGCCGCCGTAGCGGTTCCGGACCGGGAGCTCGTGGTGCGCGAGGGCCTCGCGCACGACGGCGTCGCGGGGAGCACCCAGCGGGAGCGGTCTCCGCCGAGAGGGTGTTGCCCGCGAGGATCGGCGCCCAGAGGAGCAGCACCAGCACGACGAGCGCCGCCGCCGCCCCCGCCCAGCGTTGCGCGGGAGAGAACGATCGCAGCCAGTCGATCTCCCGCCACGTGCGGCGGGTCACTGGCTCCACGTAGAAGCGGTGAAGGAGGTGTCACGCGTGGCGCAGGCGCGCGAGGCTGCACGCGACCCCGACGCCGTAGTGAGATCACCGCGAGGGCCGCGCGGCGACGGCGCGGGTGGCGTCACTGGCGTCGCTCGACGTTTGGCGGTAGCGCGCGCGGGGGCTCGCTCGCGTCGATCACCACCACCTGCGCGCCGGGCCGCACCGCCACGCCTTGCGCGCCGACGTGCAGCGTGCCCTCGGCCTCTCCCGCGACCTCGACGGCGAGGTAGAGGCGGCGCAGGCCGCGCGTCGCGAGCGGCCCCGACCAGCGCACCGACCGCGGACGGTTCGGGGGTGAGCGCCACCCGCGCGGCGAGCGCTTCGACACGGCGCGCGGGTCGCCCGATCGCGTCGAGGAGGTGAAGCGCTGGCAGCGGGTCGTCGCGGCCCGCGGCCTCGAGCGGCGTCGACCACGCCGGGGTCGCGGAGGGCGGCCATCACCCCGAGGGATCGCCCGCGCGGTGACCGGGTAGCGCGCGCTCGCGAGCGACGCGAGCCAGGGCAGGAGCGAGGGGATCGTTTCGCGCGCCGATCGCGGCGACGGCCTCGGGCCCGAGCCAGGGTCGTCGGTAGGCTTCGAACCAGAGGTCCACCGCGGCGTCGAGGTCGAGCGCGCGCAGAACCGCTGCTGGCCAATGCCCAGGCGCAGCGCGCGCACGCCCTCGATGAGGGGCTCGACCTTAAGCCGCGTCGCGGGCCCGCACCAGCGAGCGCAGCGCGCCACCGGGCCGATGCGGCGCGTCGTCGTGGGCGCCGCGCGCCTGCCGATCGCGACGCCGCGCGCGTCATGCAGGAGGCCCAGCGAGAGGGCCGCCTCTGTGCGTACGGCGATCACGTCGTCGTCGAGGGCCCGCGCGAGGGCGTCGCGCACGGCGAGGCTGTCGTCGCCGAGGTCTCGAGCACGCGCGCGCGCGGCGCGGTCCAGGCTCGCGAGGCCTTCACGCAGGAGCGTCACCACCTCGAGCGCGGCGCTGCGGTCGCCTGCTCCGCGCGCGCGAGGGCAGGAGGACGACGACCCCGCGTCGCCCTCGCCCTCGCTGTCGACGAGGAGCGTGCCCGGCCTCCCCACGCGGCCACGGGACGTCGCAGCCGGTTGGCCGTCTCGGAAACGCTCCTCGACAGGGTTGCGCCGCTCGCGGGGATCGGCGCGGAGGTCGTAGGCTCCGAGGTGCCGTCGGCGGTGTCGGCGATGAGCTTGAATCGCCCCTGCGCGACCATGCGGAGCGTGCCAGTGCTGGCGAAGACGGGCTCGGGCTCGACGGCGCCCGCGGCAATGGGCGCGAAGGTCGGTGCCGCGCACGCGCAGGGGGCCGCCGGAGGCCGAGGCCCGCGGCACCGTGGGCGCGACGTCGGTGAGGCTCACCCGGGTCGTCGACTGACGCGCGCGGTGACGCCGGGCCCGACCACAGGGCAGCACGCGCACCTGCTCGTCGGCAGAGCGGGTGCCGTGGTAGGCGCCGCCGTGCTCGCCCTCTCCGTGGTCGGCGGTGACGATGGGCCGCCGGGTCGCGGCCGCGCAGGTGAGCCCGTCGCGGAGGCGGCCGACGGCGCGGTCGACGGCGGCGCACTCGGCGTCGTAGCGGTCAACAGGGCGCGCGCCGAAGGGAACTCGGGGTGGGCGTCGTAGGGCTCGTGCAGCTCGAAGAGGTGCACCCAGAGGAACACGCGCTCGCCCGCGCGACGCTCGCGTGTCCAGCGCAGGGCCTGGTCGACGCGGTCGGCGGCGGAGGACCAGTCCTCGACGCGGTGGGCGAAGCCGAAGCGCGTGTCGGCGAGCGCGCCGAAGTGCTCGGCGTCGACGGAGAACACCGCGGGCGGCAGGAAGCCCGCCGTCGCGTAGCCGCGCTCGGAGAAATCCGCGAGGGTGCGCCGCGGCGGCCCTTGCCGCAGGCGCGAGCACGGCGCGCGCGTGCGTGCCGAGCATGATCGACGCGAGCGAGTACCGAAGGTGTGCGGCGTGGTCGCGTACGCGCGGCGAAAGGTCATCCCGCGGCGCGCGAGGGCGTCGAGGGTGGGCGTGCGACCGCGACCTCCCATCGCGGCGAGGCGGTCGGCGCGCAGCGCGTCGACGGTGACCAGCACGAGGGTCTCGGCCCGTGAGCGAGAGGTGCGGCCCCTCCCCCAGCCCGCGGCGGTGAGGCCCGGCTCTGCCGCGACTCGCCGAGGGCCCGCGTGCGCCGACCCCCGCGCGAGGTGCTGCCCGGTAAGGAGCGCCTGAACCGCCGTCGCGCGCACCAGCGGAGAGCGCGCGCTCACCCACGCGCCCGCGACCACGGCCACCGTCACCGCCGCAGGTCACGACGCGCGCGACGCCCGCGCGCACCTCACGCAGCGCCGCGGCGTGGGTGAAAGCCGCCGCGGCGAGCGCGGCACCATCAGCGCGTGCGCGAGGGTACTGCCGCACGAGCACCGTGAGGTGAGCGACGAGCAGCACGGCGGACGAAGCGGCGAGCGCGACGCGGAGCGCGCGCGGGCTCCGTCGAGACATCGCGCTCGAGGCCGACGGCAGCGCGAGGCCCGCGAGCGCCGAGGCCGCGACGAGCGGGAGCGCGAGGCCCGCGGCTTGAGCCGGTGCCGGTGAAGAGCGCGAGGCCCGCGAGGCGCCGAGCGCCACGCCCGACGCGAGCGCGACCCCGCGCCGCCCCCGAAGGCGGCGACGTCGACAGCGAGACGAAGCCCGACGCCCGAGCGCCGTCGCGGCGAGGCCGAACGCGATCGTCCCGCCGAGCGAGGCCAGCGCCGAGGCGCGCGCCGCGGGCGACCGCCTCGGCGCGGCTCCATCCACGGCGAGGTCGACGCTCGCGAGGGCCACCCACGCGTGCGCGCGGCGACCACACCCACGACCACTGCCCCCGCCGTCACCCGCCTCCTCGCCGACGGGCGCCGCGCCGCGCTCGATCACGCGACGCACGGCCCCTCCGCGAGCGCGCGGTGACGCGCAGGCGTCAGGTCAGACTCGACGATAGCGCGCGCGGCCTCCCGCGCGGCGGACTGGCTCCGGCGCCGCGATGGGGTCGACGAAGCGCAGCACCCCATCGCCGCCGGACTTGCCGCTCGCCGAACCACTCGCCCGCGCCGCACGCGTAGAGTCCGGCTCTCGGCGAGCGAAGCCGCGTCGTCGTTGCCCGCGACGTCCTCGTCGAGCCGCGCGCGGCCTCGGCCTCTGCGTCTTCGGCGACGAGCAGGCACCGCGCGCGCCTCCGCGGCCCACGCGACCGCGGAGCTGGTGGAGCTGCGCCACGCCGAAAGTGCTCCGCCCCGAGCACCACCATCAGGTTCGCCTCGCGCACGTCCGAGGCCGACCTCCACCACGGTCGTCCCCAACAGCACGGGGTGGCTCCCCTCGACGGAAGGCGTCGAGCGCCTCGCGCTGCGCGTCGGCGCCCATGCGCCCGTGCACCACGGCGATCTGGTCTTCGGGCACGACCTCTCGCAGGAGCGCCTCGGCCTCGGCGATGCCCGTGCAGGGCGATGCCTCGTCGGCCGCGTCTCCGCCGTCGATGCGCGGCACCACGACGAAGACCGACCGCCCGCCTCGAGCGCGCGTCGAATCGTGCGCGATCACCTCATCCTCATCGTACGACCTTCGTCACCACGGGCTGCCGCCCCGCGGGGCGCTCGTCGAGGGTCACCACGTCGAGGTCGCCGTGCCGAGCGAGCGCCAGCGTGCGCGGGATCGGCGTCGCCGACACCACCAGCATGTGCGGGCTCGGAGACCGCCCCTCGACCATCGCGATGCGCTGCGCGACGCCGAAGCGGTGCTGCTCGTCGATCACCACGAGCCCGAGCCTCGGCGGGAGCGCGCCGGGCTCCAGCAGCGCGTGCGTGCCCACCACGGCGCGCACGAGGCCCTGCGAGATCACCTCGACGGCGCGCTTCTTCGCGCGCGCGGGGGTGCTCCCCACCAGCACCGCGAGGGGCCCTCCCTCGCCCGCGAGCCCGCGCTCCAGGGTCTTCGCGTGCTGCTCGGCGACGAGGGTGGTGGGGCACAGCCACGCGACGGCGCCGCCCGCGCGCAGCACCGCGAGCGTGGCCGCGAGCGCGACGGCGGTCTTGCCGCTCCCCACGTCGCCGACGAGGAGACGTCGCATCGGCTCGGGCCGCGCGAGGTCGCCCCGCAGCGTGTCGATGGCGCGACGCTGCGACGCGGTGAGGTCGAGCCCGAGGCGCGCGCCCACGTCGTCGCTCACCGCCGAGGTCGACGCGAAGGGCGCGGCGCCGCCCGCGCTGCGGCGCGTGCGCTCCATCGCCACCGAGAGCGCGAGGAGCTCTTCGAAGCCGAGACGTCGATGCGCCGCGCTCCGCCCCTCGGCGAGGGCGCGCAGCGCGTCGGGGGTCACGCTCGGGCCCGGCGCGTGGATCAGCCGCAGCGCGTCGGCGGCGCTGGGGAGGTTCATCGCGCGCGCGACCTCTGGAGGGACGGGGTCGCTCCAGCGCGACACCTCTTCGAGCGCGGCCAGGATCACGCGGGTGACGTTGCCCGGCGCGACGGCGCCGACGCCAGGGTGCACGGGTTCGATGGGACGCGTGCGCGCGTCGGAGCCGAGGACGCGGGGTTGCACGAGCTCGGGGCCGGACCGCCCCTCGCGGAGCGCGCCCACGAGGCGCACCGTGCCGCCGAGCGCGAGGCGCGCGTTGAGCCCGGCGTTCGCGTGGAAGAACACCGCGCGCAGGGTGGTCGGCCCGTGAGGTTCCTTCAGCGCGATGGAGAGACGTCGCGCGCGGGGCGGGCCGCTGCGGCGAAGGTCGGCGATGACGCCCTCGACGGCCACGAGGGTGCCTGGGGTGCCGTGTCGTACGCGGCGCCAGTCGTCGGCGTGGCGCAGGTCGAGGTAGCGGCGAGGCAGCAGCGCGAGGAGGTCGCTCGCCGTGCGGATCCCGCGCGCGTGCATGGCCGCCGCGGCGTGCGCGCCGACGTTCTTCAGCGCCTCGACGGGGACGTCTTGCAGGTCCGTCGCGGGGGCCCGCGGCGGGTCGTGCGCGGCTCGCGTGGGCACCGCGCGGCGCCCCTCAGCCGAAGGCGATGTCGAGCACCTCGTAGGTGCGCATCCCGCCCGGGGTCTTCACCTTCACCTCGTCGCCCACCTCGCGGCCGATGAGCTGGCGCGCGAGCGGCGAGGTCACCGAGATGGAGCCCTTCTCGAAGTCCGACTCGGCGGGGCCGACGATGCGGTAGGTCACCTCGTCGCCCAGGTCGACGTTCGACAGCCGCACCGTCGCGCCGAAGGCCACGCGGTTGCCCGAGAGCGTCGCCGGGTCGATCACCTCGACGCGCGAGAGCGTCGACTCGAGCTCCGCGATGCGGCCCTCGATGAAGCCGTGCTTCTCGCGCGCGGCGTGGTACTCGGCGTTCTCCTTCAGGTCACCGTGCTCACGCGCCGCGGCGACCTCGGCGATGATCTTCGGCCGCTCGACGCTGCGGAGGTTCTGGAGCTCGGCCTTCAGCCGCTGCAGCCCTTCGGGCGTGATGGGGATGGTGCCCTGCATGGGCTCCCCGTCTATCAGAACCCGCGGCGATGGCAACGCCTCACGGCGCGCAGCGCGTCGTCGCGACGGCCGTTCGGGCGCCGCGGCGCGAGACGTAGACCACGACCCCGCCGACGCCCGCGGCGACGGGCAGCGCGCCCTCCATCACGGGCTCCTCGACGGGCGCGCCGTCGGGGTCGACGCCGCCCGACGGCCGCAGCGGGCGGAGCCAGGTCGACACGCGCGGGCCGTGTCGCTCGGCCCACCAGACCTCGGCGGCGGCCCCCGAGGCGAGGGCCGCGGTGACGCGCGGCGCGCCCGTGGGGTTCGACGCGTCGGCGGTGACCCTCACGGGGGGCGTCGGCGTCGAGAGCCCGCGCGGGCCGTGCGCGAGGCGCAGCGCGACGACCTCACCGCCGTCTCCGCGAGACTCGTTGTCGCTCGGGCCCGCGTCTCGGAACGCGAGCCACACCGCGCCCGCGTCGGCCCACGCGGCGAGGCCGAAGCGGTGCCCCGGCCCCGCGGTGATGCGCACGGGGCGGCCCCTCGGCGCGCCGCCCGCGTCGAGGGCGAGGCCCCACACGTCGGTCGCCGTGTCGTTGCTCTCCGACGCGGCCACGTCGCGCGCGGTGAGCCAGAACACCGCCACGCCGTCGGGGAGCGCGACGCTGATCGGGTCCGACGCGTCCTGCTCGGGCGGAGACACCTGCCGCGGCGCCCCGCAGGGCGTCGGCGCGCGCGGGTCGACGAGCTGCGCCTTCACGCTCCCCGCCGACGGAGGCGGGCCGTCTTCGTCCCAGACGAGCACCGCGCCGCGCGACGTCGCAGCCACCGAGAGCGTGAGCCCCTCGTCGCGGAGCTCTGGCGTCGTGCACCGCTGGCTCGGCGCCGCGCCGAAGCGCGCGACGTGCTCGCGGCCCCCCACCGACTCCCGCGTCCACCCCACGAACACGCCCCGCGGGCCGACGGCCACCGACGGGTCCGAGGCCTCGCCCGGCCCGATGGCGAAGCGCTCCTCTCGGCCCGACGCACCGCGGAGCGAGAGCTGCCCCGACGCGCCGTCGACCACGCCCGCCGTCCACGCGCCGTCGGAGTCGAAGGCCAGCGTGACCGAGCGCGCGCCGGCGGTCGCGCTCGCGTCGACCTCGCCCTCGCGCAGCGCCACCTCGCGCGGCGCGCGGCACCACGGGCGCGGGCCCACGTTCGCGTCGCCGCGCGCGACCGCCTCGCCCGCGTCGTCGTCGACCGCGACGGGCCTCGGGCGGCGGCAGGCGCTCGCCGCGAGGGCGACGAAGAGCGCGGCGGTGCGGGCGTTCACGGGAGAGGTGCATACCACCGCGCCTGTGGAGAACCCCCAATCGTCGCCGCTTTCTTGGCAGTGATTTTTCAGGCGCTGTAACCGGGCCAGGAACTTGAGCGGCGCCCCGCGGTGATGGGTGGCGCCTCGGAGGTCTCCCATGCGCTCAGCGATCCTCGGTCTGCTCCTCTGCCCCGTCGCGGCCGTCACCGGCTACGGCCTCACGCGCTCGGCCCCCACGGCCATCGCGCACCCGGTCGCCGAGCGACCCGCGGGGAAGATCGCGCGCGCCTTCGAGGGTCGCTACTACGCCGGCGCGACGCTCACGCCCGACGGAGAGATCCCCGCCATCGAGCGCCGCGCGTGCCGCGTCGCCGCGCCGGGCCTCGGCGAGCGCGCGGTCTACGTCGAAGAGACCTTCGGCACCGACCTCTCGCGCCCCTTCTCGCAGCGGCTCATGGTGATCGACGGCGCGGGCGGCGACTCCGCGCGCGTGAGGGAGTTCACCTTCCGCGACCCGGCGAGCGTGCAGGGGCTCTGCGCGCGCGCGAACCGCCCCGCCATCGAGGCGGGCGCCGTCGAGGAGCGCGCCGGCTGCTCGCTCCTCGCGCGCGTCCGCGGCGACCGCGTCGAGGCGCGCACCGAGGGAGACTCCTGCGCGTCGATGCTGAACGGCGCGCACCACGCCTCGCGCACGCTGGTGTCGCACCGGTCGTACCTGCGCGTGCACGACCGCGGCGTCGACGCCCGCGGCCGCACCGTGTGGGGCGACGCCGTCGCGCCCCGGCACTACGTGAAGGTCTCGGCCTCGGCCGCCGACTGAGCGAAGAAAATCGGGCGCGGAGCACCCTCGACCGCTCGGTCGGGATACGCTCCCGCCGATGATTCTCCGCCGGGCGCTCGTCCTCGCCGCGTTCACCGCGCTCCCGTCTGCCTGCGTCGTCGACTCGCTCGGGGACGGAGCCCCTGACGGCGCAGCGCTCGACGGCGGCGCCCTCGACGGCGCGGCGAGCCCCGACGTCGCCGCCGACCCCGACGCCTCCACGGCCGCCGCGCAGTTCGTCCAGACGCCCACCGCGATGTGGGCGCTGCCGCGCGGCGACGGCCTCCCCGAGCCCTTCTCGCTCCCGTTCCCCAACGACCTCGCGCGCGACGCGGCGGGCAAGGTGAGCTTCGCGCTCTTCCCGCACGCGGGCATCCACCCCCTCGTCGCCGAGTACCTCCACGACTTCGAGGGTCGCCTCGGCGGCTTCTCGCTCTCCGCCGCGGCCTACCTCCGCTTCGGGATGCCCCTCGACCCGAGCTCGCTCCCCGCCGACGCCGCGGCCACCACGCGCGAGGGCGCGAGCCTCGCGCTCATCGACGTCGACCCCGAGAGCCCCGAGCGCGGCCGTCGCATCCCGCTCCAGTGGCTCTTCCGCGAAGAGGCCACGCGCTACTGGCCGCCCATGACCCTCGCGGTGGCGCCGGTCTTCGGCTTCCCGATGCGCCCGCTCACCCGCTACGCGCTCGTCGCGACGCGCGGGCTCCGGGGCCGCGACGGGGTCGCGCTCACCCGCTCGGCCGACCTCGACGCGGTGCTCTCCGACGCGCCCACCGACGACGCCGCGGTGACCGCCGCGCGCGCCCTCTACGCCCCCGCCCTCACGACCCTCGCCGAGCTCGGCGTGCGGCGCGACGAGCTCCTCTCGCTGGCGGTCTTCACCACCGACGACCCCACCGCGGAGTTCTTCCGCGCCGCCGAGTGGATGCAGCGCGAGGGGCTGCGGCCGAACCTCGTCGACCTCGGCGAGCCCATCGCCGGAGACGGCTTCGTCGAGCTGCGCGGCCACTGGGGGCGACACCCGAACTTCCAGTCAGGGCAGAACCCCTACTCCGCCGAGGGCTCGGGCGACTTCGTGCTCGGCCCCGACGGCGTGCCCGAGGTGCAGCGCGTCGAGCAGATCCGCTTCGCGATCACGCTCCCCACCACGCCCATGCCCGAAGGCGGCTGGCCCGTGGCGGTCTACGCACACGGCACCGGCGGGAGCTACCGGAGCTTCATCAACAGCGGCAGCGCGGCCTCGCTCGCGCGCGAGGGCGTGGCCGTGCTCGGCTTCGACCAGGTCTTTCACGGCGAGCGCGCGGCGCCGGGGGCCTCGCCCGAGGCGGCCTTCTTCAACTTCACCAACCCCGCCGCGGGGCGGACGAACAACCGCCAGGCGGGCCTCGACCTCGTGCAGGCCGGGCGCTTCATCCGCGCGCTCACCTTCGAGCTGCCGGGCGAAGGCGGCGCGACCAGCACCGTGCGCTTCAACCGCGAGCGCGTGTTCTTCTTCGGCCACTCGCAGGGAGGGCTCAACGGTCCCCTATGGCTCGCCGCGGAGGATGGAGCGTCAGCGGCGGTGCTCTCGGGCGCGGGCGGCTCCTTCGCGCTCGCGATCATCCTCAAGACCGAACCCCTCAACATCCCTCAGCTCGTCTCGACGGCGCTCGCGCTGCGCCCCGGCGAGCTCACCTCGCTGCACCCCGTGGTGAGCCTGCTCCAGCACCTCGTCGACCCGAGCGACCCGGTGAACTACGGGCGCTACATCGTCCGCGAGCCGCGCGGAGAGAACCACCCGAAGCACGTCTACCAGACGCAGGGCTTCGTCGATCGCTACGCCCCGCCGCCGGGCATCGCGGCGCTCGCGATGTCGCAGGGGCTCCCCCTCGCGCTGCCCGAGATCCACCCGCAGTCGGACTACGCGCTCCTCGGGATTCCGACGCTCATGACGCCCGCGAGGGCGAACATCACCACGCCGCGCGGCGCCGTGACGGGCGCGTGGGAGCAGTTCGACGCGCCCCCGGGCAACGACGGCCACTTCGTGGTCTTCGACGTGCCCGACGCGCGCGGCCGCGCGGCGGCGTTCCTCGGGAGCGCGGCGCGGGACCCTGAGGGGTCCCGACGCTCGGCGCGCGCCGGCACGGGGATGTGAGGGAGGGAGAGAGAAGCGGGAGGATCAGGCGCGGCTGATGGCCTGGTCGGTGACCACCGGCAGGCGCATCAGGTCGCCCTTGTACGCCTTCACCGCCTGGAGGATCAGCACGACGAAGAGCGCGAGGGAGAGGAGCGAGCCGATGATCGAGCCGATGCTGCCGATGATCGACGCGAGGATCCCCGTGATGACGTTCACGACGATCCAGGCGACGACGAAGAAGGCCGCCTGGAAGGCGTGCATGCGCAGCCAGCGGCGCTGCGGCTCCTTCGGCTCGGTGAAGATGAACACCACCGCGATGGGCCAGAAGAGGTACCCGACCAGCGCCGCGACGTTGTAGTCGAGGTTCAGCGTCGCCGACTTCATCCCCGGCACGTACGGCGGGACCGACCCGTCACCGCCCGCCGCGACCATCGCGCCCGGCTGGCCGTAGCCGCCCGGCTGCTGCTGCGGGGCGCCGCCGAAGCCACCCTGGGGCTGGCCGTAGCCGCCCTGCTGCGGGGGCTGCCCGTACCCGCCCGGCTGCGACGGCTGCGCGCCGAAGCCACCCTGCGGCTGCTGCGGCTGGCCGTAGCCCTGCTGCGGCTGCTGCGGCTGACCGTAACCCTGCTGCGGCTGGCCGTAGCCCTGCTGCGGCTGCTGCGGTTGGCCGTAACCCTGCTGCGGCTGGCCGTAGCCCTGCTGCGGCTGCTGCGGTTGACCGTAGCCCTGCTGCGGCTGGCCGTAGCCACCCTGCTGGGGGTATCCAGGCTGACCGCCCGGAGGAGGCCAGCCGCCCGGGGGTTGTCCCCCGCCCGGAGGTCCCTGCATCTGAATTCCTTCCCTTCTCCGCGGCGCATGGGGCGCCACGCGCAGGCACCATCGCAGGGGCCAGCGCGCGGTGTCAACTTGCGTTCCGTTGCGATGACGCGGGGCACGGGCGTAGGGTGCGCGGCCCCATGAGCGCCACCTCAGACACCGTGACGGTCACCGTGAACGGCGACCCCCGCGAGGTCCCCCAGGGCCTCACCGTGACGGGTCTCCTCGCCCACCTCGGGGTTCTGGGCGCCGCCGCCGTCGAGCGCAACGAGGCCGTGGTCCCGCGCGCCTCGCACGCGTTCACCGAGGTGCGCGACGGCGACCGCTACGAGGTCGTCGCGCTCGTGGGCGGAGGCTGACCCCATGACCACCGCAGACCGCATCACCATCGCCGGCCGCGACCTCGGCTCGCGCCTCTTCGTCGGCACCGGCAAGTACGCCGACCTCGAGACCTGCCGCGCCGCCCTGCGCGCCTCGGGCGCCACCGTGGTCACCGTCGCCCTGCGCCGCGTCGACCTCTCGCAGCGGGGCTCCGGCTCGCTCCTCGGCGTGCTCGACGAGGAGGCTACACCCTCCTGCCCAACACCGCGGGTTGCTACACCGCCGACGACGCGGTGCGTACCGCGCGGCTCGGCCGCGAGGCCGCGGGCACCGACCTCGTGAAGCTCGAGGTCATCGGCGACCCGAAGACCCTCTTCCCCGACACCGAGGAGCTCGTGAAGGCCGCGAAGACCCTCGTGGCCGAGGGCTTCTTCGTGCTGCCCTACACCAACGACGATCCGATCGTGGCGCGCAAGCTCGTCGACGCGGGCTGCCCCGCGGTGATGCCCCTCGGCGCGCCCATCGGCTCGGGCCTCGGGCTGCGCAACCCGTACAACCTCCGCATCCTGATGGAGACGGTGTCGGTGCCCGTGATCGTCGACGCGGGCGTGGGCACCGCGAGCGACGCGGCCATCGCGATGGAGCTCGGCGCCGACGGCGTGCTCCTCAACACCGCCATCGCGCAGGCGAAGGACCCGGTGAAGATGGCCTCGGCCATGCGCTACGCCGTCGAGGCCGGGCGCCTCGCGCACCTCGCCGGCCGGATGCCCACGCGGCTCTACGCGAACGCCAGCTCTCCGTTGGAGGGCACGATCACCCCGTCGCCCGCGCGTCACGACATCGAGTGACCGTGCGCGCCGCCCTCGCGCTGATGCTCGCGCTCGCGCCCCTGCAGTGCCCGTCTCGGCGGCCTCCGGACCTCGCGCGCGAAGAGACCCCGGGCGAGGCGCTGTGGGCTCTCGAGCGCTTCGCCGCGGCGGGCGACGTCGCGAGCCAGCGAGAGACGCTGCGCTTCCTCGTGGAGCGCTACCCGAGCAGCCGCTTCGCGCCGCGCGCAGGGACGCGCTCGGAGACGCCGGGGTCGGTCGATGAGCGTTCGTGACTGGCCGAGGCTGTGGCTCTGCGCCGACCTCTCGCACCCGAGCGGAGAGGCCGTGCTCGCGCAGTGGCCCACGCGCTGGAGCTCGCGCCTGTGACCGTGTGGCTGCGCGCTCCGGGCGTCTCGGGCCTGAGGGCCTACGGCGCCGCGACGGTGCTGCGCTCGCTCACGCACGGCTTCGGCGGGAGGCTCGTCGTCGGAGACCGCCTCGACCTCGCCCTCGCCTGCGGCGCCGACGGGGTCCACCTCGGGGGACGTTCGTGGTGACGCCCGACGACGCGCGCGCCATCGCCCGCCGGGTCGACCGCGCCGACCTCGCCGTCACCTGCGCGGCGCACGACCTCGCGACGATCGAACGGTGGCGCGACCGCGTCGACGCGCTCGTGGTGAGCCCTTCGGCGCGGTGCCGGGCAAGGGCGCGCCGCTCGGCGTGGAGGTTGCGCGACGCGGCGCGCGCCGCGGGTGAGACGACCGTCGTCGCGCTCGGGGGGATCGTCGACGCGGCCTCGGCGCGCGCGGCCCTCGACGCGGGCGCGTGGGCGATCGCGGCGCGGCGGGTCGCGTGCGACGACGGAGACGTGGTCGCGTCGGCGCGCGCGCTGCTCGGGGCGCTTGACCCCGCGCCGAGGGGGTGAGCACGCTCGCGGCGATGTCGCTCGCCCGCTCCGTCTCCGCCCTCGCGCTCGCCGCGGGCGCGTCGCTCGTCTCCTCGCCGGCCCGCGCGCAGAACGACCCGCGCTACTTCACGCAGATCCGCGCGGAGCTTCAGGCCATGGGCATCGAGGCCCAGTGCGCGGCCGCGGGCACGCAAGCCGGCTCGTGCCGCGCCACCACCGCGGGCATCAGCGGCTCGCCCAACGCGCCGAGCACGCGGCGCTTCGTCGTGGGCCTCGACTACAGCGACGTGACCGACACGATCTACGTCTACGTCGACCACTACGCGACGCTGCCCGGTGAGAACGCGAGCGCGCCGGCGCTCTTCCGCCGCATGGCCGAGATCAATTGGGAGACCCTCGCGGCGCGCTTCGAGTGGTCCGCCGAGAGCGGCGAGGTGCGGCTGTCGTCGGTGATGCACACCGATTCGAACTTCGACCGCAGGGCCTTCCGCGGCGTGGTGCGGTCGCTCCTTCGCGTGGCCGACCGCTACGCCGACGACATCGCGCGCATCACCGGCGGCACCGTGGGCGTGAGTGTGCCCACACCGCCGACGCCCGCAGCGCCGATCGCCCCCGCCGCGCCGCCGACGGGAGGGGCGACCCTCGCGCCGATGCCCGCGCCGACGCCCGCGCCCGCGGCGCGGTGAGGCTCCAAGGCTCGACCCGCGCCGTGGTCTACTCTCCGCCCTCGATCTGGGAGGTTGCATGAAGTCAAGGCTCTCCTTCGCGCTGAGCGGCCTCTTGGCTGCCTTCGTCACAACAGCCCACGCGCAGCCTAGACCTGCCCCGCGGCGCTCCCCGACCGCCGCTCCCAACACCGACGCGAGCCCGCGCTCGCGAGACCATGTCGTCCAGCGCGCGGTCGGCGCGTGGCAGCCCGCCTGCGTCGCGACCCGCGGTTGCGCCGCGCCGAGGGACGTGCCCGTGTGCGCGGCCCCTCCGCCCAACGTTCGGGTCATGTCGCCGTCGAGTGTCTCGGAGCTGATGGACCAACGGGCTCGGCTCGAGGGACAGGTCGTGAGAGTCCGCGGGCGATTGACCGGGCACGGGGGATGTACCGAGCGGGCCTGCGCGAACGACGCGGGGCCGCGCGCGTGCTGCAACGCCTGCAGCGGTGCCGTCGCGCTGACCGACGGCGCTGGACCCTCGAGCCGACAGATCGCCCTCGGGGGCGCCGACGCCGAGGCCTTCGCGTGCCGCGGAGACGACTCTGGGCTCTGCTGCGACACTGCGATCCCGAACGGCGAGGTCGTGGTGACCGGCACGCTCCGACGCGAGTCCAGCGGCGGAGAGTCGTATCGCATCGAAGTGCAGGTGGTCTGCCGAGACCCGTGAGGCCTCGACGAGCGGGACCGATCCCTGGCGGGGGTGACCGCTCGCCCACGTGAGCTGAAGGCCGCGCCGGAGCTGATACCTTGCGCGCTCATGGGACTGGTCCGCTTCGACGGCCTCTACGTTCGTGAGTCGCGCCGCGACAGCTTGTGGTGGCTGCGCTTCTTCGACGGCGGCGCGGTGCTCGACGTGGGCACCTCGCCCGGCCCGCCCGCGCAGATCGCGAGCTGGCTCCGTCCGGGTCACCCGCAGATCTCCACCGGGGAGTGGGCGCTCCACGAGGGTCGGCTGTCGCTCGCCGCGACGAGCCGCTACGGCACCGTCCGCTACGAGGGCGAGGCCCGCGGCGACGCGCTCTCGCTCGCGTGGCACTCCGACATCAACGACCAGCGCGGCGAGGGCACCTGGCGCTTCTGCCCCCTCGACGCGCGCGCCCTCGACGGGCCGACCAGCCCCTCGGACTTCCGCCCGATCCGCGCCTACAGCGCGCTCGCGCGCGCGGGCCTCGACGCGCGGGCCATCTCCGCGATCCGGCGCGCGAAGTCGCTCACGCTCACGAACATCAACTACGCGACGCCCGAGGAGATCGCCGCGTGGGCCGGGGTCGACCTCGCCGACGCGCGGCGCGTGTGCGCGTGGCGCGACGGCGGCTGACGACTACAGCGGCAGGCTCCCGCGGTACACCACCAGGCCCGCGCCCTGGCCGAGCACGGGGGTCGGCGCCGCGGCCGCGCCCCACTGCATCCGGCCCTCGTTCTCCGTGAAGTGAAAGGTCGCCGTGCCGCCCGACTCCACGCGCTCCCCCGCGTTCGCCGGGAGGCGCGCGACGAGCGACTGCGGCACGCGCCACGCCACGGCCACGTCGGGGTCGTCGGGGAGCGGCACCAGCCGGTGGTTCACCCAGTACGCCACCGAGAGCTGCACGCGGTCGCGGCGGTGGTCGAGGTCGAGCGACTGCCGAACGGCCTGGGCCATGCGCGCGAGGTTCATCACCCCGATCAGCGCGCCGCGGCTCGCGCCGCCGTCTCCAGAGGACTCCATCGGCACCGCGGTGACGGCGTAGGCGCGCGTGGGTTCGCCCTCGCGCAGCGTGAGCGCCCCGGAGCAGGTCGCCGCCGTGCCCGAGAGCGCCCGTGCCACGCAAGGGAACGCGGTCCGCACGTCCTTGCCCGAGAGCGCGTCGCCCTGCTCGCGGAGGTCGGCGGCGACCACGGTGCCGTCGCCGTTCACCGCCGCCACGAAGGAGGTCGGGTAGAGCGCGAGGTCTCGCCCCATCGGCGTGCGGTCGTCGTGGAGCGCGCGCAGGGCCTCCCTCGCCCGCGCCGCGTCGCCGAGGGTCGGCGCCACCGTGGGGGCCGCGCGGGTGATCACCCCGGTCAGGCCCTCGACGAGCCTCCGCGTGGCGTCGTTGCCCTCGCGCACGTACTGCTCCGCGGCCCGCGTCGCGGCCTGCGCGGCGGCGCCGTCGTCGCTCTTCTTGCAGCCCCCCGCGGCGAGCGCGGCGAGCACGACCATCCCTGAGCTGTGCGTGAGCTTCATCGAATCCCTCGACCGCGTCCGATGACGCGGGTTCCGCGCAGGGTACGCCGAAATGTTCCCGGGCCGCCCCGGCGAAGCGCCGCGCACGCCGCCGACGCCCTCAGAGCGACCGGAGGAAGGCCACCAGCGCCTCGCGGTCGCGCGCGTCGAGGGCCGTGACCGCGCGCACAGACGCGCCGGCCTCTCCGTCGTGGGCGGCGATCGCGGCCTCGACCGTGTCGGCCCGACCGTCGTGCATGTACGGCGCGGTCCTCGCGATGCCCCACAGCGGGGGCGTGCGGAATTCCCTCGCGCCGGCGGGGCCGTCGACGACGCCCAGCGCCCCCGGCGCCGCCACGTCGTGAAGGAGCAGGTCGCTGTAGAGCGGCACCGGCTGACCGTCTCCTCCCGGGAGCGAGGGCGCGTGACACGCGGCGCAGCCCACCCGCGCGAAGAGCGCCTCGCCCTGAGACTCGAGCGTGACGTCGCCGTGGGTGCGCGGCGGCGGCGCGAGCGCGGCCACGAAGGCCGAGAGCTCGTCGAGCTGCGTCGCGCTGAGCTCGGGGTCGCGCGCGCGATCGTCGTCGGCGAGGGCACCGAAGCTTTCTCCCGCGACGGCGGGCACCGTGACGCCCATCTCGTTGGTCATCGCGTCGCGCACGAACTCCCGCACCGTGGGGACGTTGGCCTTCCACCCGAAGCGGCCGAGGCGACCGTCGGGCAGGTAGCGCGCGCGGCCGCGGACGCCGTCTCCGTCCGCGTCGTCAGGGTCTGCGCGGGCGACGATGGCCGAAGCGGGGATCGACTCGATCAGGCCCAGGCCGAGCGTGGGCGGGGTCTGTCGCAGCTCGAACACGTTCGCCATCGCGTCGACGGCGGGCCGCGCGTCGAGGGCGCCGAAGCGGTGCGCCATGGTCCCCATCGCGGGCGCGGAGAAGGTCTCGGTGAGCGCGTCGAAGATCCCCTGGCGCGTCACGTCGACGCCGCGCGGGCCCGCGCCGCCGAGCACGGGGTCGAAGTGACACGCGCGGCAGGAGTCTCCGTTGAAGCTCGGGCCGAGGCCCTGGCCGTAGCCAAAATCGCGGTCGAAGAGACGGCGCCCGCGCTCGAAGCGCGCGGCGGCCTCGCCGGTGAGCGCCGAGAGCGGGCCTCCCCACGCGCCGGGCGACGGAGCGGGCGCGTCGGGCGCGAGCAGGCCCTCGGTGGCTTGCGCGCCGCCGCCAAGCGACGCGAGGAACGCGAGCACGCCTGCGCGCTCGGCCTCGCTCAGCGCGACGTAGCGGTCGCGCGCGCCCTGGGCCTCTCCGCCGTGGAGGGTGATCGCCTCGTCGAGGGTGTCGGCGCGGCCGTCGTGCAGGTACGGCCCCGTCGCGGCCACGCCCCACAGCGGCTGCGTGCGGAACTCCGACCCCGTCGCGAGCTTCATCGGCACGCCGTCGGCGAGCGCGGCGCCCATGTCGTGCAGGAGCAGGTCGGAGTACGCGGGGATCAACCCTCGCGGCCCGCGCAGCGCGGGCGCGTGGCACGCGGCGCAGCCCACGCGGTCGAAGGTCGCGCGGCCCGCGGCGGTCTGCGCGGTGGGCGCGTCGGGCGACGGAGCCGCGGTGAGCATCGCGTAGGAGACGAGGTCGAAGAGGTCCTGCTCCGACATCTCGGGGTCGGGCACGCCGTCGTCGTCGGTGGTGGGCTCGTCGGGCGCGGCGACCTGGGCCTGCGAGGTCTGCCGCTCCCCCGCGAGGCCCGCGATGGCCTGGCGCGTGTGCGCGAGGTCCGCCGCGCTCGGCACCGGGAGCCGCGCCTTGAGCGCGTCGGGGAGCGGGTTCGTGGTGACGCCGAGGTGGTTGAAGATCGGCCCTCGGATGAAGCCCTCGATCGAGACCGTCTGCGCCTTGCGCCCGAAGCGGCCGACATAGCCCCGGTCGTAGTTGGGTCGGCCCGAGACGCCGTCGTGGTCGCGGTCGTCGGGGTCGGCGCGAGAGAGGATCTCGGCGTCGCTCACCTCGGCGAGCAGGCCCACGCCGAAGAAGGGGATCGGGTTGCGCGTCGCGGCGAGGTTGGTCCGCGCGGGCGTGGGCGTGCGTCCTGTCGCGAGGGAGTATTGATCGAGCACGCCGTTCACCCCCGTCGGCGTGAACGACTGGTCCGGGAGCGTCTGCCCGGTGAGGAGGAAGTTGCGGTAGCGCGCGCCGCCGCCGCCCGCGACGGGCCGCTCGTGGCAGTCGGTGCACGACGAGACGTTGTAGGTGGGGCCGAGGCCCATCTCGGGCGTGAAGCGACGCCGCGCCACCGCGAGGCCGCGCGCGAAGGTCTCTCGCTGCTCGGGGGTGGCGTTGGGCCTCACGTCTCCCATCGCCGCGAAGATCCCCGTCGCGATGGTGGGTTCGGGGGCGGGGTCGCTGCACGCCGCCGCGAGCGCGAGGCCCGCGGGGCCCCACCGTCGAAGCGAGTGGAGGAAGCTCACGTCGTCACTCCGTCGAGGTCATGGGCCGCGTCACCGCGACGCCGTTGAAGGGGCCGTTCGCGTTGCCGAGGCTGCCGCCCACCGCGGTGAGCCGACCCGCCGCGTCGCCGAAGACCGCGTGCAGGTCGAGGGGCGTGCCGCTCGCCTCCTCGGTGGGCGCGAGGGTCGCGAGGTCGAGGCGCAGCGCGGTGCCGTTCACGCCGACGACGTGGGCGGCGTCGGGCGTGCGCATCCACACGCCGTTGAGGCCGGGGTAGAGGTCGAGGGAGCGCGCCGTCCACGCGCGGCCGTCCCAGCGGGCGACGAGGGCGTTGCCGCGGCCTCCGACGGCGAGCACGTGGTCGGCGTCGGTGCCCCACACCGAGACGAGGTCGCCGCTCACGCCGACGAACTCCTCGCGCCACGCGCCGCCGCTGCGGTGTAGCACTACGCCACGCTGTCCCACGACGTACACGTTGTCGGCGCCGGTTCCCCAGACCTTGAAGAACGCGCTCACCCCCGCGCGCGTGAGGGTCGGGAACTCCGCCGCCGCCCACGCCGCGCCGTCCCAGTGGAGCATCACCGGCGGAGCGTTCGCGTCGCCCGCGCCGCCCACGGCCCAGAGGTCGTTCGGGGCCGCGCCCCACACGCCCCACAAGGGCGCGTCGGTGGGGGTCGCCTGCCGCGTCCACGCGCGGCCGTCCCAGTGGAGCACGGCGCCCGCGTCGCCCACCGCGGTGAGGTCGTCGCGGCCGAAGCCGTAGATCCAGTGCAGCCGCGGAGACGCGAGCCCGAGCGCGACCCGCGACCACGCGCGGCCGTCGAAGCGCATCACCAGCGCGGAGTCGCGGTCGCCCCCCACGGCGTAGAGGTCGTCGCCCGAGGGCCCCCACACGTTGAGCAACCACCCGAGCTCGCGCGCGTCGAAGGCCGCGGACCACGACGGCGTCGCGGGCGCCGAGGGGCTCGGGTCGCTACAGCCGACGATCGCGGCGACGATCGCCGTCGCCCATCGCGCGCGGCGCTCCATGACGGAGCGCGCTGCAAATCGCTTGCCTCACGCGCCCTTCGCTGCGCGTTGGGTCTGCGCCACGCACCCGCCGCGCGACGGGTGCGCCGTGCGCGAACGAGGTGCTCAATACCCCCACGCACGCAGCGCGCGGTCGACCTCCGCGGCCGACTCGCACGCCGCCGCGCGACCTCCGCGGGAGAGGTCGGCGCCCGCGGGCACGAACGCCGCCCCGCGGAAGAGCACCGCGCGCATCCCCGCGGCGAGGGCGCCCTCGAAGTCCGCGGCCCACGCGTCGCCGACGTGCGCGACGTCGGAGAGCGCGACGCCCATGCGCTCGCAGGCCCACGCGAAGATCGCGGGGTCGGGCTTCTCGATCCCGAGCGCGCCGGAGTCGGCCACCACGGGGAAGATCCCCGACCAGCCGAGCTCGTCGATGAGCGCCGCGAGGCCGCCCTCGCTGTTCGACACCACGCCCACGCGCACGCCGCGCGCCGCGAGCTCCACCGCGAGCTCGATCATCCCCGCGATGGGACGTCGCCAGAGGTTCTTCGCGGGCTGCTCGTCCCAGAGCCACTCGACCAGCGGGCCCGCGGCCTCCTCCGCGACGCCCGACTCCGCGAGGAGCACGCGCATCATGGGCTTCCAGGGGTGGCCGCCCGCGCCGCTGCGGATCAGGTCGTTGTAGGCCCGCCACATCGTGGGGGTCGCCGCGTCGACGCGCGCCGGGTCCACCGTCACGCCGCGCTCCGAGAGACGTCGCGCGAGCATCGCCGCGTCGAGCGACGCGAGGGTCTGCCCGAAGTCGAAGGTCACCCCTCGCGCCGTCACGGCGCCACCGTCACGCTCACGTCGCGCTGCGCGCGCAGGGTCATGCGGATCCGCCGCGCGTCGCTCGTGATGCAGTCGTCGCACGCGCCCGAGCCCGCGCCCTCGTTCGCCGTCAGACCCGGCGCCGTCGGGAGGAACATCAACCCCTCGTGGAGCATCTCCAGCCGCAGCGTCTCGACGCCCGGCGCGGGGTTCCATCGCACGCGCCACACGTTGCCCGCGCGCGTGACGCTCACGGTGGTGTCGCCCGACGCGCCCTCGACCTCGCCCTCGCGCGTCGCGACCACCGCGCGCGCCACCGTCGCGCGGTCGCCGAGGTCGATCACGTCGGCGTCGGTCGCGGGCGCCATCGTCGCGATCTCTTGCGGCGCGAGCGGGATCACCGCGCCGACGCGCACGAAGAACGCGGGCTGACCGATGGGCGTCGGCACCGTCACGTCCATCGGGCCCGTGGTGCGCACCCCCGTCCACCAGTGGACCCACTCGCCCGCGGGCAGGTGCACCATGCGTTGCGACGCGCCCGCGGTGACCACGGGGGCGACCAGGAGGTCGTCGCCGAGCACGTAGGCGTAGCGGTCCGTACGCGCGGCCGGGTCGTCGGGGAACGCGAGCGCGACGGAGCGCACCGGCGGCGTTCCGTCGGTGGAGGCCCGGCGCGCGTTGGCGATGTAGTAGGGCGCGAGGTCTTGATGGAGCCGCGCGAGGCCGCGGTAGGTCGTCACCGCCTCGGTGTCGTACTCCCAGGGGTTGTGCGAGCGGCCGCCGCCGCCGAGCTGCATGAAGGGGCTCAGCGCGGTGTGCTCGGCCCAGCGCAGGAGCGCCTCGCGCGTGGGCATCCCCCCGCGGTAGCCGCCCGTGTCCGACGCGAAGCTCGGGAAGCCGCTCTCGGCGAGGGAGATCATCCCGGAGATGGCCGCGGGCAGGCCGCCGACGTCGTTGCCCTCCTGCGGGCGAAAGTCGTTGTCGAGGTCGCCGGGCCACACGATGTCGAGCACGCGCTGCCCGCCCCACGAGCTCTGTCGGCCGAGGGTGAAGCCGTCTCCGCCCGCGTAGCGGTCGAGCGCGAGGCGGTAGGCCGCGTGGTAGCCCTGCGGGAAGAACCACCGCCCGCTGCGCTCGTCGCTGCCGTCGCTGAAGAGGTAGCGGGTGCGCATCCCGGCGATCTCGGGGACGATGTCTTCGCCGTAGTCGAGCTTGAACGCGGCGCGCCGAGGCCGATCACGTCGCGCAGCGTGTCGGCCCAGTAGCTCGTCGCCTCGCCGCTCGTGAAGTCGATGGGCGAGCCGTACGCGTCGCGCATCCCTCCCGGCGATCCGTAGGGGAACACCGTGACGTAGGGCGTGGGCGGGTTCGTCGAGCCGCGGCGCACGAGCCAGCCGCGGTCGCGCGCCATCACCCAACGACGCTCGGCCTCGTTCGCGGGCTGCGCGCCGGCGCTCACCGCGTCGAGGTAGGGCACCGACCAGAAGAGCACGCGGTACCCCATCGCCTGGAGCGCGCGCATCATCCCCTCGGGGTCGCGAAAGCGGCTCCGGTCGATGACGTGGTCGACGTAGGAGCTCAGCCAGGGGTTGTCGATCCAGATGGTGGTGGTGGGGAGCCCCTCGGCGCGGAGACGTCGCGCGTCGGCGAGGGCCTCGGCGTCGTCGGTCCACTCGTTGCGCCACTGCATCGGCCCGAAGGCCCACGCGGGCGGCAGGCGCGGCAGGCCCGTGGTGCGCGTGTAGCGCGCGACGACCTCGGTGGGCGTGCCGACGTAGACGTGCGCGGTGGCGCGCGCGCCCTCGAAGGTCGCCGCGACCCGCTCGGCGTGCGTCGAGGCGACGTCGAAGGCCCCTGCCTCGCGGGTCTCGACGAAGAGCCCGTAGCCCTTGGTCGAGACGAGGAAGGGCACCGGCGCGTGCTGCTCGTTGGTGCCCGACGCGAGGTTGCCGATCTGGAGCTGCATCGGCACGACGCGGCCGCGGTGGTCGGTGGAGGCGAACTGCTCTCCGAGGCCGTGGTAGCCGCCGTCGTCGCTCGCGAGGTTCACGCGGACCATCGCGACCTCGGCGCCCATCGCCTCGACCGCGATGGAGAAGTGCCCCTCGGCGACGGAGGTGACGACGAGGGTGACCTGCCCCGCGCGCGGGTGACTGAGCACCACGCGACCTGTCGACTCCTCCACGCTGTCGATGTCGAGGGGCGTGACCCACTCGATGTCACCAGGGGCCTCGACGCGCGGGTCGTGGAAGCGCGTGGGAGACCGCCCGTCGGGGCGCACCCCGAACTGCACGAGGGGCCAGGCGCTGGAGCGCTCCAGGCGCAAGAGGCCCGAGGCGTCGCGGATCTCCAGCGAGAGCGGCGCGCCCGAGAGGCGGATCGAGCCCCCCGCGTTCGTCACCCGCAGGAGCTCGCGCGCGGGCGGCCGCGGGACGTCTTCGCCGAGGTCCGTCGCGACCTCGCTCGCGTCGGCGGAGACGTCGACGGGAGGGGTATCGCTGACCGTCGCGTCGGTGGGGGCCGAGGGGGTGGAGCCGTCGCAGCCGACGACGATCGCGAGCGCGAAGAAGAAGGAGGTGGTGCGCAACACGCGGCGGAGACTACCGCGGGCGTCGCCTCCAGATCACCGCCGCGCCCGCGGCGACGGCGCTCACGGCGCCGACCGCGCCGAGGAGCATCGCGAGGGAGGAGTCGGCGGTGGGCGGCGGCGGCGCGGGGACGGCGCGACGCTCGGCCTCGTTGCGCGCGCGACGACGGAGGATCTCGAGCTTGAGGCTCTCCTCTCCGCGGGCCATGGCCCACTGGTGGTTGCGCTCGAAGACGGGCCTCGCGAAGAAGCTCCCCGAGCGGAGGAGGGATTTGAGGGCCGAGACCTTCCAGTCGTAGACGATGTCGGTGAAGGCGCCGTCGGCGGTGAGGGTCCAGTGGCCCTCGCCCTCGAGGTCGCCGTAGGCGGCGAGCCGAACGCGCCCGGGGCGGTCGACCTCCGTGACGCGCGCCGTCCAATCGAGGGTGTAGGGGAGCCAGCCCTTCGTGTGAAAGCGCACCACGCGCCCGACGCCGCTCTCGTCGCCCAGGTCGAGCTCCTCGACCGCGAGGTAGACCGACGGCCACCACCGCGGGAGCTCCTCGGGCTGGCTCAGGATGTCGAAGACCTCATCGGGCGTGGCCTCGACGCGCCATTTCGTCTGGAACTCGTACTCGTTCGACGCCATAGGGCCGCGGAGGATACCCCCAACCCTGTCCTGGACGGGTTCCGCCGTGTCCTGGACGGGTTCCGCCGTGTCCTGGACGGGTTCCACCGTGTCCTGGACGGAGTCAACCCTGTCTCGGAGGACCTCAACCCTGTCTCGGAGGACCTTCACCCCCCGCGGCAGCTCGCGCAGCTCGGGTCTCTCGGCACCCTGATCTCGCGAAAGCGCATCGCGAGCGCGTCGACCGTGAGCAGCCTCCCCGCGAGGGCATCGCCCAGCTTCAGCAGCACCTTCAGCGCCTCGGTCGCCTGCAACACCCCCACGAGACCCGGCAGCACCCCGAGCACGCCGACCTCGTCGCACGACAGCGCCGCCCCCGCCTCGGGCCCCCGCGGGAACACGCAGCGGTAGCACGCCCCCTCCCCCGGGATCACCGTGGTCACCTGCCCCTCGAAGCGGTGCACGCTCCCGTGCACGAGCGGCACCCGCGCCCGCACCGCCGCGTCGTTCACCGCGTAGCGCGTCGCGAGGTTGTCGCTGCCGTCGACCACCAGGTCGTAGCCGTCGATGATGCGCGCGGCGTTCTCCGCCGTGAGCCGCTCACGCGTCTTCACCACCGTCACCGACGGGTCGAGGGCGGTGATGGCCTCCTCCGCCGAGTCGACCTTCGCCCATCCCACCCGCGTCGTCGCGTGGATCACCTGCCGCTGGAGGTTCGACGCGTCGACCACGTCGGCGTCGACGAGCCCGAGCGTCCCCACGCCCGCGGCGGCGAGGTAGAGCGCGACGGGGGAGCCGAGCCCGCCCACTCCCACGATCAACACCTTCGCGTCGAGGAGCGCGCGCTGGCCCGCGTCTCCCACCTCGGGCAGTCGCAGGTGTCGCGCGTAGCGGTCGCGCTGGTCCTCCGTGAGCACGCCGGGGATCACCACGGGAAATCCCCGCGCCTTCCACGCGGCGAAGCCCGGGTCGAGGCGCGTGACGCGCGTGTAGCCCAGCTCCACGAGGGAGCGCGCCGCGAGGGCCGCGCGAGGGCCGGCGGCGCAGTACACCACCGCCTCGACGTCGCGGTCGGCGAGGGTCAACGACGCGCGCGCTTCGAGGTGCCCCCGCGGCAGGTGCACCGCTCCAGGCAGGTGCCCCGCGCGGAACTCCTCCCCCTCGCGCACGTCGACGACGGTGGGGGCCTCGCCCCGCGCGATCCGCGCCGCGAGCGCGTCGAGCGACACGGCGGGGGTGAGGTCGCGGGCCTGGGCCAGCAGCGCTTCGTAGGGGGTCATCCTCGGCAGGGCCGTTGACGGGGTGGCCCGTGCTTGCGTACCCCTTCGCGCCAACGATGGCGAGGCTGACGTACCGAGACGCAGGGGTCGACGCCGCGGCGGGCGACGAAGTGGTCGAGCGCATCCGGCCGCTCGTGCGCGCGACGCACCGGCCCGAGGTGATCGGCGACGTGGGCGGCTTCGCGGGGCTCTGCACGCCCCCCATGGGGGTGCGCGACCCGGTGCTGGTGAGCGGCACCGACGGCGTCGGCACCAAGCTCAAGGTCGCCTTCGCCGCGGGCAAGCACGACTCCGTGGGCATCGACCTCGTGGCGATGTGCGCCAACGACGTCGCCACCACGGGCGCCGAGTGCCTGTTCTTCCTCGACTACTTCGCCACGGGCGCGCTCGACGTGGGCGTGGCCGAGTCGGTCATCCGCGGCATCGCCGAGGGCTGCCGCCGCGCGGGCTGCGCGCTCCTCGGCGGCGAGACCGCGGAGCTCCCGGGATGTACGCGCCCAACGAGTACGACCTCGCGGGCTTCTGCGTGGGGGTCGTGTCGCGGCACAACCTCCTCGACGGGTCGCTGGTGAAGGTCGGAGACGTGGCGGTGGGCGTGGCCTCGTCGGGGCTGCACTCCAACGGCTACTCCCTCGCGCGCAGGGCGCTCCTCGACCGCGCGGGCTTCACCCTCGATCAGGTCGTGGGAGACATCGGCCGACCGCTCGGCGAGGAGCTCCTCGAGCCCACGGTGATGTACGCGCGGAGCTTGAACGAGGCGATCCTCACGGGGCAGGTGCACGCCGCCGCGCACATCACGGGCGGTGGATTGCCCGGGAACGTGCCGCGCGTGCTGCCCGACGGCGTGGGCGTGCGGCTCGACCTGCGCCGGTGGAAGCGCCACGCGGTCTTCGACGAGATCCAGCGCGCGGGCGACGTCGAGGAGTCGGAGATGCGGCGCACCTTCAACCTCGGGCTCGGCATGGTGGTGATCGTCGAGGCGAAGGGGGCCGACTCGGTGCTGCGCGCGTTCCGCCACCACGGGCAGGAGGCCGCCATCGTCGGCGAGGTGATCCCCTCGGAGGGCGTCGACGAGGCGCGGGTGGAGTTCTTCGGCGGATGACCCCGCGCGTCGCCGTGCTCGTCTCGGGCAGCGGGACCAACCTCCAGGCGCTCCTCGACGCGCAGGGCCGCGGAGAGCTCGGCGCCGACATCGCCCTGGTGATCTCGAACCGCCCCGGCGTGAAGGCGCTGGAGCGCGCGGCGGCGGCCGGCGTCACCCACGCGGTGATCGAGCACAAGTCGTACGCGTCGCGAGAGGACTTCGACGCCGCGCTGCGCGACCGGGTGAGGGCCTCGGGCGCGACCCTGGTCGTGCTCGCGGGCTTCATGCGCGTGTTGACCCGGGTGTTCCTCGACGCCTTCCCCGACGCTGTGCTGAACGTCCACCCCGCGCTCCTGCCGTCGTTCCCCGGGGTCGACGCGCAGGCGCAGGCGCTCGCCTACGGCGTGAAGCTCACGGGCTGCACGGTGCACCTCGTCGACGCGGGCGTCGACACGGGGCCCATCGTGTCGCAGTCCGCCGTCGAGGTGCGCGACGACGACACCGTCGACACGCTGCGCGCGCGGGTGCTCGCCGAGGAGCACCGGCTACTCCCCGCCGCCGTGCGCGACCTCGCCGCGGGCAGGCTCCGCCGCGAGGGTCGCCGCGTCGTGCGCGTCGCGCCATGAGCGCCCCGCGGAGCTCGTACGACGTACTCGTGGTGGGCGCGACGGCGGGGGGCCTCGCCGCGGCGGCGCTCCTCGCGCGGCGCGGCTTTCGCGTCTCGGTCATCGGCCACGGCGTGCGCGACGAGACCTACCCCTGGGAGGGCCTGAAGCTCCGTCGCGGCCTCGCGGCCTTCGCCGTGCTCGACGCGCCCGCGTTCCGCAAGGTGGTGGCCGAGCTCGCGCTGGTGCCCGCGGTGCGTCGCGCCGTCGAGACGCTCTCTCCGCCGTTCCAGGTGTGCCTGCCGAAGCACAGGGTCGACGCGTGGGCCGAGCCCGAGCGGCTCGTGGCCGAGCTCGAGCGGGAGTTCCCCGAGGTGCCGCGGCCCATCGAGGATTTCTACGGCTTCCTCCAGCGCTGGCAGCCCGCCCTCGACGCGTGGCTCGCCGACGAGCGCGAGCTTCCGCCCGAGGGCTTCTTCGCGCGCCGCGCCGAGGCCCGACGTCTCGCCGCGCTCCCCTTCGGCCGCGACGGCCGCGGCGGAGACCTCCTCTCAGCCTTCTCCGACCGCCACCCCTTCCGCACCTTCGTGGCCGCGCAGACGCGCTTCGCGAGCGCGCTCGACCCCGACGCGATGACCGACCTGCGCCTCACGCGCCTGCACGCCGCGGGGCTGCGAGCGGCCTTCCTCGACGGCGGCGTCGACGCGCTGCGCGCGCTCTTCGCCGAGCGGGTGGTGCTGCACGGCGGCGAGCTGCGCCTGAAGGACCGGGTCGAGCACCTGGAGCTCCGCCGCGGCCGCGTCACCGGCGCGCTCATCGCGGGCGTCGACGAGGCCGTGGGCGCGAACTTCGTGCTCGTGGCGGCCGACCCCACCGAGGCGGTGCGCCTGTCGGGCGAGCTGCCCGTGTCGCGCTGGGCGCGGCGGGCGACGGTGTCTCCGCGCTACCACCGCTTCGTGGTGAACCTCGCGCTGCGCGCCGCGGGCGTGCCTGAGGGGATGGGCCGTCGCGTGTTCTCGGTGCTCGACCCCGCGCGCCCCTCGCGGAGGAGAACCTCCTCGCGATCGAGCGCTCGCTGCCCGACGCGCAAGGGAGGGTGGTGCTCACCGTCGAGGCGCTCCTCCCGCGCTCGGCCGTCGAGGAGGGCGACGCCTACCTTCGCCGCGTGCGCGCGCGGGTCGTAGGCGCCGTCGAGTCGCTGATGCCGTTCTTGCGGCGGCACCTCCTCGCGATCGACTCGCCCAACGACGGCCTCCCGCTCGAAGACCTGGTGAACGGGGTGAGCGTGGTGCCCGAGGCGCGGCGCGGGCGCGGCGCGGAGCCGATGGTGACCCTCGACGGCGTCGACGAGGGCGCGTACCTCGGCCTCGCGGGCGCGTCGATGCGGAGCGGCGTCGACCGATTGCTCCTCGCGGGCCCGCAGGTGGCGCCGGGCCTCGGGCTGGAGGGGAGTTCCTCGCGGCGCTGTCGGCGGCGCGAGTGGTGACGCGCGCCGACCGGAGCAAGGAGCGGATGCGCCGCGAGCTCTGGTCGAAGGTCGACTGGTAGCGAACGGTCGCGCGGAGAACTCGCGCGGCGCGCGCTCCGGTCGATCATCGCCCCATGGCGCGCGTGCCCATCGCGACGTGGACCTACGCCCTGGTGGTCGTGCGGCTCGGTCGTCGCTTCCTCCTCGTGCGCGAGGCGAAGGACGGCGGCGGGTGGTACCTGCCCGCGGGCCGCGTCGAGCCCGGCGAGCGCATCGTCGACGCCGCGTTGCGAGAGACCCTCGAAGAGTCGGGCGTGCCCGTGGTGCTCGAGGGCGTGCTCCGCGTCGAGCACTCGCCGCACGCCGCGGGCGGCGCGCGGTGCAGGGTGTTCTTCGTCGCGCGCCCCGCCGACGACACCGCGCCCAAGGCCACGGCCGACGAGCACTCCCTCGAGGCGCGCTGGGTCACCCTCGACGAGGCCGAGTCGATGCTCCTCCGCGCCGACGAGGTGCGCGCGGTGCTGCGCTACGTCTCCCACGGAGGCGCCGTCTACCCCCTCTCGACGCTGGTCGGCGAGGGCGCGCCGTGGCCCGCTCAGGGCTGATAGCGCCAGCCCAGCGGGTCGAGCGTGGGGCGCCCCTCGGTGCCGCCGAGGATCAAGAGCTCGCGGCCCGTCCACACGGCGGCGGCGCCCCAGCGGCCGCGTGACCCTTCGGGCAAGGGGGGCATCGCGCGCCACGTGCCTTCGACCGGGTCGAAGACCGCGCCGTCGGCGCGCACCGCGGCGCCGTCGGTGCCGCCCCAGACCACCATCCCGCTCCCGTCCCACGCGGCGACGTGGCCCCAGCGCGGCGACGGCGCGCCCTCGGCGGGGAGCATCTCGCGCCACTGGTCCACCGCGGGCACGTACGCGGCCGCCTCTGCGATGGCGCGCTCTCCGTCGACCTGCCCGCCGAAGACCAGCATCTCGCTGCTGGTCCACACCGCCGTGTGCCGCCGTCGCGCGCTGGGCGCCCTCGCGGTGCCCATGGGCCGAGACCGACCCTTGCTCGGCGCGTAGCGCAGCCCGTCGTCGCGCAGCGCGCCCGACTCGTAGCCGCCCCACACCAGCATCTCGGCCCCGGTCCACACCGCCGTGTGCCCCTCGCGCGGCGCGCTCGCCGCGAGCGACGGCAGCACAGCCCACCCCGACGCGCCCGCCCGCAGCGCCGCGCCCGACGCGCCGCCCATCACCGCCGCGGACCACACCAGCACCTCGTTGCCGGTGAACACCGCGCTGAGCCCCGACGCCCGCACCGGGCTCGCGGGCACCCGCTCCCACGCGTCGAGGGAGGGCACGTACGCCGCCGAGTCGTGCGCCTCGCCCGACGCGGTGATCCCCCCGAGGATGATCATCGCGCGGCCGTCCCACACCGCGGTCTGCTGCCCGTCCTGCCAGCGCGCGGCCGGGGCGGCGGTCGCGGGCAGCACGCGCACCTCTCCCCGCGTCGGGTCGAAGCGGAAGCCGTCGCCCCGCACCCCCGACGCGCTCGCGTCGTCCGGGTCGTGGCCGCCCCAGACGATCACCTCCTCGCCCGTCCACACCGCGTACTGCCCCGTGCGCGCTTCGCGGTCGGCCACCTCGGGCGCGCGGATCGGGAGCCAGTGCGGCACGCACGCTCCGGCCTCGCAGCGCCGCCCGCCCATACAGGGTGTGCTGCACGCGCCCGTCTCGACGGGCGTCACCGGCGCGGGCGCGGTGGTCGGCGCCGGGGGCGCCTCGGGGAGTCGAAGGGTGACCGGCTCGCAGCCCATCGCGGCGCACACCGCGGCGACCATCATCGCGCGCTCGGTGCGTCGTGCGTTCGGCCAAGGGGCCACCGCGAGGCTCCTAGTAACGAAGGGCGGGCCCGAGCGAGAACGTCACGCTCGGAGAGGCCCATTCTGCCAGAACGTCCGCGCCGCGCGCCACACGCACCGGGGAGTTCAAGCTGTCGCCGCCCACCGTCGCGCGGAGCCAGAGCGGCCCGACCACTCGACGCGACACGCACACGCGCGCGCCGAACATCGCGACCAGCGCGCCGCCGTCGGAGCCGCTCACCGTGATCCACCCCGCGGTCGCGCCGAGCTCGGCCTCGACGCTCCACGCGGGCCAGCGCCACGCGTAGCCCAGCGCGGCGCGCGCCGTGTAGATCGCGACGCGAGCGTCGTCGGTGAGCGCGCCCCCCGCGGTGGGCGCCGAGAGCTCCGCCGCGGCGTAGACGCGCGCGCCGTACGAGACGCGCAGCGCGGGAGAGACCCACACGGGCCCGCCCGTGGCGCCGGGCGCGGCGCGGAGGAGCGCGTCGAGGCCGAAGGTCCACGCGGGCTCGCGCGGCGCAGGCGGCGGAGGCGGGCGCGACGGGGGCGCGCGCGGAGGCGGAGCGGGCGCGAGCGACGCGGCCTGCACGGCCTCGGCCACGCGGAGCGCGAAGAGGCCCTCGGCGTCTTCGGTCTGCGTCGAGACCGCCACCACGACCGCGCGCGCGTCAGGGCCCGTGACCGTCGCGCGAAGCTCGCTGCCGCGCGGCGAGACGCGCACGGTGACGGCGCCCCCTCGCTCCGTGCGCGTCAGGCCCGCGGCGGCGAACTCCGCGTCGAGGGCGCGGGCGATGGCCGCGTCGGCGTCTCCCGTCACCGTCACCCCGCGCGGCTGCGCGCTCACCGAGAGCGGCGCGGCGAGCGCGACCGCGAGGAACACCATCGCGCGGGTCACCGCGAGAGGATACCCCGCGCCACCTCGGCGAAGGCCCCGCGCGGGTCGGCGTCGAGGCACCGCCAGCGCGGCCACACGCGCGGCCTCGTGGTCGCCGGCCGCGTCGAGGGCGCGGGCGCGACGGCCCCACGCGTCCGAGGCGAGGGAGCGGTCGCGCGACTCGTGGGCCGCGACCTCGAACCACCGCGCCGCGTCGCGCGGGGCGTGGAGCGCGTCGGCCGAGAGCACCCCGAGCTCGTAGGCCGCGCGCGCCGAGAGGTCGCTCGACGGCCGCGCGGCGCGCACCCCGAGGAGGAGCCTGCGCGCGCGCATCGACTCGCCCGACCGTCGGGCGACCTCGGCCTCGCGCAGGAGCGCCGCGGGGTCTGCCGCGGGCGGCGTGGGAGACGGCGCGACCACGGCCGCGCGCGACGCGTCGGGGACGAGCGCATGCGCCGCGCGCGAGAGACGGCGATGCGGCCGCGCGACCACCGCGGGAGCAGGCTCGACCGAGGTGACCGCGGCCACCGACACCGCCGCGGGGGCGTCGCCCACGGTGAGCGTGCCCGCGGCGAGGTCGCCCGTCGCGCGCTCGCGGCCCGAGAGCGAGACGCCGTCTCCGCATCGCGGGCCGGTGAGGCGCACGCGCCCTCGCGCATCGCGATGGCGAAGCGCCCTCGTCGGGCGACCACCCGAGGCGAAAGGCCGTCCCGTGCACCTCGACCACCCACGGCCCCGCTTGAAAATCCCACGCCGCTCGGGCGCGTCGGGTGACCCTCACCTCGGCCGCGCCGCGCTCGATCACCACCCGCGCGCCGTCGGCGCCGATCGAGACCACCCGCGCCTGGGCGCCGCGCTCCATCGCGATGTGCGTCCCGTCGTCGAAGCGCAGGGTCATGGGCTCGCGCGCCTCGACCCACGCGCCCGCGGTGAGCGCTCGCTCCCCGGCCCACGCGCGCATCGCGATCGGCGCAGACGGAGCGACCGGCCGCGCGCGGCTCCGCGTCGCCCACGCCCCCACCCCGACGCCCGCGAGCACCACCGCCGCGGCGGCCGCGGCCCACGGCC
Organism: Polyangiales bacterium; assembly: GCA_041389825.1. GTDB lineage: Bacteria > Myxococcota_A > Polyangia > Polyangiales > JAEYZO01. The sequence goes on from JAWKRC010000006.1 coordinate 269,847, forward strand.
TCCACCCCGACGCGCGCGGCTCCGTCGTCGCGAGCAGGCGCGCACGCTGCGCCGAGAGACGTCGCGCGTCGACCTCTCCCTCCACCGACGCGCGCAGGTCGCGCCCCGCCCGCTCGAAGCCCTCGCTCACGGTGACCCCCATCGGCCGCCCCGCGCGACCCACGGCGCGAGCGCGGGGTCGGCGTTCGCCCCTTCTCGAAAGCGCGCCTCGGCCTTGCTCAGCCTGCGCTTGATCGTCGCGAGGGAGCACCCGACGGCCTCGGCCACCGCGGTGAGCTCCTCGCCGTGCACGTAGCGCAGCGTGAACGCGAGGCGCTCCTCGGTGGGCATCGCGTCGAGGAGCCTCCACGCGGCGCGCAGGGCCTCGCGAGACTCGGGGTCGGGGTCGACGCTCGCCTCGGGCGCGACGGACTCCACCGAGGGAGAGAGCGTGAGCCAGCGGCGGAGCTTTCGTCGGCGCAGCTCCGCGCGGGCAACCCGCACGGTGATGGTGGTGACCCACGCGCGCAGCATCGACCCGTCGCGCATCGAGCGCACCGAGCGGAGGCACTCGATGAAGCTCTCCTGCACGCGGTCGTCGTGGTCGGGCCCCGCGCCGAGGGTGCGCAGGAGCAGTCGGTTCACGAGCGGACCGTAGCGGTCGACGAGCGCGCCCGCGGCCTCGCGGTCACCGCGTTGGAGCGCGGCGACGAGCTCGACGTCGCTGAGCGCGGGCGGCGCGGCCTGGGCGTCGGCGCCGCCGGGGATCACCCGGAGCGCGGCCCTGGTCGTCGGCGGTCGTCGTGCGGGCGCCATCATCCGTCGCGGTCGTCACAGTGTGCACCAGGGGCCCGCGACGGCTCACGCGAGGGCGCTGTCACCGCGGCGGCACGCGGTTGACGCGCCGAGACGAACCAACGTAGCGTCCGCGCGCCCGCCCCCCGCGCTCCGACGGAGGGCGCCGGAGAGCGAACGTGCTGCAGCTCCGAACCTTCTGCTACCTCGATGTGCTCCAGCCCCAGCTCGCGGGCTTCTTCCAGACCGTGGCCGCGGGCTTTCAGCCGCTCGCGGGGCAGGCGGCGCTCATCGTCGAGGTCGCGCCGGGCATCTCGATCAACACGCTCACCGACGCCGCGCTCAAGCACACCCGCGTGCTCCCTGGGATGCAGATCGTCGAGCGCGCCTACGGCCTGCTCGAGGTGCACCACTTCGACCAGGGCGACGTGCGCGCCGCGGGCGACGCCATCCTCGAGCGCGCGGGCCTCAAAGAGACCGACCGCGTCGCGCCGAAGATCATCTCGCGCGAGATCATCACGGGCATCGACGGCCACCAGGCGATGCTGGTCAACCGCATGCGCCACGGCCAGCTCCTCATCGAGGGCGAGACCCTCTACGTGCTGGAGTGCCAGCCCGCGGGCTACGCGGCCCTCGCGGCGAACGAGGCCGAGAAGGCGGCGAACGTCTCGCTTCTGGAAGTGATCTCCTTCGGGGCCTTCGGGCGGCTGTACCTCGGCGGATCTGAAGAAGAGATCGCCCAGGCCGCGGCCGCCGCCGAGCGCGCGCTCGCCTCGGTGAAGGGCCGCGAGGCGACGAAGTGACGAGGGGCTGAGCCGTCTCGCGCACCCCCGACACACTGTAGACCCACCACCGCCTCGCGAAGCGTCGCGGGCGACACGACCACGACCCACACGAGAGACCGACGAGGAGGAACGTTCAATGCGCAGGAAAGAATGGCTTAGCGTGATCCTGGCCGCCTGTATGGCGACGGCCTGCGGCGACGACGCCACGAACGGCACCACGCCCGACGCCGGCCGCGCCGACACCGGCACCCCCACCGACACCGGCGCCCCCACCGACACCGGCGCCCCCACCGACACCGGCACCCCCACCGACCGCGGCCCGGCCGACGCGGGCGCCCCCGTCGACGTGCGCGCCGGCGGCGCGTGCATGACCGACGACGACTGCGACGCCGACCTCGGGCAGATCTGCCTCCGCAACCTCATCGGCTCGGGCTTCTGCACCAACGGCAACGTGTGCACCAACGGCACCCGCACCGAGGAGGAGTCGGAGTGCGGCGGCCGCGGCTCCACGTGCCTCCAGTTCGTGCCCTTCAACATCCCCGACGGGTCGGGCCTCTGCACCCGCGCCTGCACGGTGAACGCGCAGACCCAGGCCGCGGGCGCCTGCCGCGAGGGCATGGCCTGCACGGGCTTCTGGTACCGCGACGGCGAGGGCGACGGCGACTCCCCCGGCTGCTTCCCCTTCTGCACCAGCGACGCGCAGTGCGCGGGCGCGATGGCGGGCGACGCCTCGGTGATGCGCTGCAACACCCGCACGGGCTTCTGCTCGGGCACCGCGGTGGACAACACCCTCCGCGCCGACGGTGAGCCCTGCAACCCGATGGAGCTCCAGATGACGATGATGCCGCAGTGCCGCGGCGTCTGCTTCAGCACCAGCTCCACCGACCGCACCCAGGGCCTCTGCGGCTCGTACATCAACGTCCGCGTGACCTCGATGTGCCCCGACGACCCGATGCAGACCCCGATCGTCCCGATCGACAGCGTGACGCGTCAGCCCTCCGACGGCATCGGCATCTGCCTGCGCCGCGGCTGCGAGCGCAACACCGACTGCACCGCCCCCACCGTCTGCGTCTACCCGCAGGACGCGATGGGCAACGTGTACCCGAACCTCCCGGCCTCCTGCGGCTTCCCGACGATGCAGCAGCCGGTGGGCATCGCGCCCTGCGTCGACAACTCGAACTGCACCATGGGCACGATCTGCATCTACCCCGAGGGCCTCGACACCACGGGCATGAACGTGGTGCTCCGTGACCGCGCCACGCAGTGCGGCCGCCCGACCACGATGCAGCCGACGGGCATCCCCGCGGCCGACGGGGGCACCCCCGCCGACGCGGGCAGCGACGCCAGCACCGACAGCGGCACGGCGAGCGACAGCGGCACCGCGGGTGACACCGGCACCGCGACCGACGCGGGCGCGGCCGACGACGTCGTCGACGCCGCCACCGCGGACTGATCCTCTCCCCTCCTCTCCGCCTCCCAGGGGCTCGCGCCGCGCGCGTGAGCCCCGCTCCCCCTACCAGAAGGTCCCTACTCCACCGCGCGAGTGCTCGCGTCCGCGCGTGAGCCCTTACGCCGGCCCTCTCCCGTTCACGGGAGAGGGGCGGTGGGGTGAGGGCCTCGGCCCTCCGTCACGAAGGCTCAGCCCTCGTCGCGGCGCGGGCGGCGGGACTGGTCGAGCACGGCCTTGCGAACGCGCACCGCGGTGGGGGTCACCTCGACGAGCTCGTCGCGGTCGATCCAGTCCATCGCGGTCTCCACCGTGAGGATGTGCGGGGGGTAGAGCACGGTGTTCTCGTCCTTGCCGTGGTTGCGCACGTTGGAGAGCTTCTTCTCGCGGATCACGTTCACGTCGGAGTCGTTGGGGCGGTTGTGCTCCCCCACGATCATCCCCTCGTAGACGTTCGCGCCCGGCGGGATGAAGAACTCCCCGCGCGGCTGCAGGTGGAAGAGCGCGTAGGGCGTCGCCTCGCCCGCGCGGTCTGCGACCAGGGCGCCGTTCGCGCGGCGGTTCATCGTGCCGCCCGAGGGCTTCCACCCGTGGAACTCGGTGTGGAGCTGCCCGAGGCCACGCGTCGCCGTGAGGAACTCCCCGCGGAACCCGATGAGCCCCCGCGAGGGCACCTCGAACTCCACGCGCGCGCGGCCGAAGCCCGGGTTGCTCATCCGCACCATCACCCCGCGGCGCTCTCCCAGCCGCTGGGTCACCACGCCGACGAAGTTGTCGGGCACGTCGCAGAGCACCAGCTCCACGGGCTCGCAGAGCTCGCCGTCGACCTCGCGGGTCACCACCTCGGGGTTGCCCAGCGAGAGCTCGTAGCCCTCGCGGCGCATCGTCTCCACGAGGATCGCCAGCGCCAGCTCGCCGCGGCCGAAGACCAGGAACTGGTCCGCCGTCTCGGTGTCCTCGACGCGGATCGCCGGGTTGCGCCGCGCCTCGCGGTACAGCCGCTCGCGGATCTGCCGCGACGTGAGGAACTTGCCGTCCTTGCCCGCGAAGGGCGAGGTGTTCACGCCGAAGCGCATCTTGATCGTCGGCTCCTCGACGTGGATGCGCGGCAGGGCGTGGGTCACCGTCGGGTCGGCGATGGTGTCGCCGATCTCCACCGCGTCGAGGCCCGCGACGGCGACGTTCTCGCCCGCGCCCGCGTCCTCCGAGCGGCGACGACCGAGGCCCTCGTAGGTGAAGAGCGAGGCGATCTTGCCCTCCTTCGAGCCCTCGGCGCCGATCACCGAGACCCGCGCGCCCTCCTTCAGCACCCCGTCGACGATGCGGCCGATGGCGAGGCGGCCCACGTAGTCGTCGTGGTCGATGGAGGTCACGATCATGCGCATCGGCGCCGTCGCGTCGCCCTGGGGCGGAGGGACCTTCTCGACGATGGTCTCGAAGAGGGGCTTGAGGTCCTTGGCCTCTCCGGTGGGCTCGCGGCGCGCGAGGCCCTGGCGGCCGATGGCGTAGAGGGTCGCGAAGTCGGCCTGGGCGTCAGAGGCCTCGAGGTCGCAGAAGAGGTCGAAGACCTCGTTGAGCACCTCGTCGGGGCGCGCGTCGTTGCGGTCGATCTTGTTGATCACCACCACCACGGGGAAGCCCCTCGCGAGCGCCTTGCGCAGCACGAAGCGGGTCTGCGGCAGCGGCCCCTCGGCCGCGTCGACGAGGAGCACCACGCCGTCGGCCATCATCAGCGTGCGCTCGACCTCGCCGCCGAAATCCGCGTGTCCGGGCGTGTCGACGATGTTGATCTTGAAGTCGCCCCAGCGCACCGAGGTGTTCTTCGCGAGGATGGTGATCCCCCGCTCACGCTCGAGGGCGTTGGAGTCCATCACGCGCTCGACCACCTCCTCGTTGGCGCGGAAGACCCCGGCCTGACGGAGCATGTGGTCGACGAGGGTGGTCTTGCCGTGGTCGACGTGGGCGACGATGGCGACGTTGCGGAGCTTTTCCCTGGGGATCATCTGGGGGCGCCCGCTACCACGGATTCGCCCCGCGCACCAACGGCGGCCTTCACGCGACGGCGGTGCGGCCCTCGTCCTTGCGCACCTTCACGCTCACCATCTTCGACACGCCGGGCTCCTGCATCGTGATCCCGTAGAGCACGTCGGCCATCGACATCGTGCGCTTGTTGTGGGTGATCATGATGAACTGCGACCGGTCGGTGAGCTCCCGCACCAGGTCGACGAGGCGCATCACGTTGGCCTCGTCGAGCGCGGCCTCGACCTCGTCGAGCAGGCAGAACGGCGACGGCCGGTGGAGGAACAGCGCGAAGAGAAGGGTCACCGCCGTGAGGGTCTTCTCGCCGCCCGACATGGCCTCGAGGTTGATGAGCTTCTTGCCTGGGGGCTGCGCGACGATCTCGACGCCGCACTCCAGGAGGTCGTCGGAGCCCGAGAGCTGGAGCTCCCCCTTGCCGCCGCGGAACAGCCGCGGGAACAGCCGCTGGAAGTGCTCGTTCACCGCGTCGAAGGTCTCGCGGAAGCGCCGCCGCGACTCCTTGTTCATCGCCGCGATGGCGGCCTCCAACTGCTCCACCGCCCGCTGGATGTCGGCCCGCTGCTCGGCGAAGAACACCTGCCGCTTCGACTGCTCCTCGTACTCCTCGATGGCCGTGAGGTTCACCTCCCCGAGCCGCTCGATGGAGCGACCGAGCTCCGCGAGGCGCTGCCGCTCGGCATCCCCCGGCGCGGGCTTGTGGTGGAACTCCCCCACCACGTCGGGCAGCGACAGGTGGTGCCGCTCGCCCACGCTCGACACGAGGTGCTCCATCGCGAGGGCCTCCTCGCGCGCTTGCAGGTGCAGCTTCGACGCGGCGGCCTGGAGCGCGTCGCGGCGTGAGCGCGCGGCCTTCGCGCGCGCCTCGAGCTCGCCCACCTCGGTCTTCAGCCCGTCGTAGACCCCGCGCGCCGACGACACCCTCGCCCGGCCCGCCTCGGCCTCGGCCACCGCCGTCGAGAGCCCGTCGCGCAGCGAGGTCTCCCGCGCGGCGCCGTCGCGCTCGTTCGCCGCGATGGTGTCGAGCTCCGCGGTGAGCCGCTCGCGCCGCACGCGCAGCTCATCCACCGATCGCTCCAGGCGCAGCGAGGCGTTGCGCGCCGCGTTGGCCCGCTCCTTCGCGCGCGCGGCCACCACCTTCGCGTCGGTCACCCGCGCCGTCGCCCGATCCACCTCCGAGCGGTAGCCCGCCGACTCCTGCTCCCCCGCGAGGAGCCCCTCCCTCGCCTGCTCGCGCCTCACCCGCGCCTCTTCGGCGGCGCGGTCGAGAGCGAGGTCTTCGCGCGTCGCGTCGGCGAGCACGCGCTCGCACTCCTCGCCCTCGCGCTGCAGCGCCGCGAGCCGGAGCCTGCCCTGCGCGAGCTCGGCCTCGTGGGCCTTCGCGTCCCGCTCGGCGCGCACGATCGCGAGCTCCTGCGCGTGCAGGTCGGCCTTCGCCGCCTCGATCTCCTCCATCAGCACGCGAGAGTCGGCGCGCAGCCGGTCGAGCTCCGTCGAGGCCTCCTCCAAGGCGAGGTCGAGCGACTCGACCTTCGGCTCGAGCGCGCGCACCTCGGCCTGGGTCTGCATCAGGCCCGCGCCCGCGGCCTCGGGCACGCCGCCCACCACGCGGCCGCCCGGCTCCAGCACCTCGCCGTCGACGGTGACGTAGCGCCACGGGCCCGCGCGGCCCGACGCCTCCCACGCCGCGCGCGCCGCGTCGAGGGACTCGCACACCACGACGGGCGCGAGCATCGCGCGCATCGCCTCGGGCGCGCCGTCGCCGATCAGGTCGAGGAGCATCCCGCGCACGCCCTCGCCGCCCGGGTGCGCCGCCACGGCCACGTCACCGCCGGAGGTCACCCCGTCGGGCACCACCGCGGCGCGGCCCTTCTTCGACGCGCGCAGCGCCGCCACGAGGCGCACGCCGTCGTCCATCGAGGCGACGCGCACGTCCTGCCAGCGGTCGCCGAGCGCGGCGGCGGCGGCCTTCGCGAGCGCGCCCTCGGCGGCGAGCCCGTCGCTCACCAGCCCGCGCACCGCGGGGTCCTTCCCGTCGAGGAGCGCCCGCACGCCCTGGCCCACGCCCTCGTGCCGCTTCGCCACCTCGCGCAGCGCGTTGAGCCGCGCCGCGGCGCGCTCCCGCTCCCTGCGCAGCTCGTGCACCCGCTGGTCGCAGCGCGTCGTCTCGTCGCGCAGCGGCACCACCCGCGCTTCGAGCTCCGACTTGCGCGCCACCATCGCCTCGCGGTCGTCCTTCAAGCGGTCGACGATCTCCTGCGCGCCGTCGCCCTCGCGGGTGAGCTCCGCGGCCCGGCGCTCGATCGAGCGCGCCTCTCCCGCACCCGCGCACCTCGCTCCTCGGCCTCTCTCAACCGCCGCGCCACGCCCGCCCGCGTCGCCTCGGCCGTCGCGAGCTCGCGCTCGGCCTTCACCGCCGCCTCGCGGTGCTCCTTCAACCCCGCCTCGATCGCGAAGAGGAGGTCCCTCACCTCGCTCAGGCGCTCCTCGGCGATGGAGAGGCGCTCGAGCTCCTCGGCCTCCTGCGTGGCCACCGCGTCGAGCTCCTTCTTCAGGCTCGCGCGCTCGCCCTCGAGCATCTCACCCGAGCGCGTGATCTCCGTGAGCTCGCGCTCGGCGTCGGCCTTTCGCTTGCGACCGTTCTCGATCTGGTCGCGCACCCGCTGCAGCTCGGCCTCCAGCCGCCGCACCTCGTTGTCCGCGGCGAAGGCCGCGCCCTGCGCCGCCTCCAGCGCGACCTCGGCCTCGAAGAGCGCCCGCCGCGCGCCCTCGGCCTCGGCGTCGACCCGCGCGAGCGCCGCGGCCACGCCTTCGAGCGCGGCCTCCTCTGAGAGGAGCGACGCGCGCGTGCGCTTGCCGGTCGCGGCGAGCTCCAGGTAGCGGGCCGAGGCGATCCACAGGTCGAGCTCCCGCTGCTCGGCGCGGAGTTCCTTGTAGCGCTCGGCGCGCTGGGCCTGGCGCTTGAGCGAGACGAGGCCCTTCTCGATCTCGACCAGGAGGTCGTTCACGCGCAGGAGGTTCTGCTTGGTGAGCTCCAGCCTCCGCTCGGAGAGCTTGCGCCGCGCCTTGAAGCGGGTGATGCCCGCGGCCTCTTCCAACAGACCGCGGCGGTCTTCGGGCTTCGACGTGACGATGAGCCCGACGCGCCCCTGCTCGACGATGGAGTAGGCCTTGGTGCCCGCGCCCGTCCCGAGGAAGAGGTTGGTCACGTCCATCAGGCGCACGGGGGTGCGGTTGATGGAGTAGTCGCTCGCGCCGTCGCGGGTGAGCCTGCGCGTGACGGCGATCTCGGCGTAGGCCGCGTACTCGGGGGGCGCGAGCCCGTCGCGGTTGTCGAAGACGAGGGTCACCTCGGCGAAGGCGTGCGGCGGGCGCGAGTCCGAGCCGTTGAAGATCACGTCCTCCATCGACCGGCCGCGCAGGTGCTTGGCCGACTGCTCGCCCATGCACCAGCGGATCGCGTCGACGGTGTTGCTCTTGCCGCAGCCGTTGGGGCCGACCACCGCGGTCACGTCGTGGTCGAAGCTCAGCACCGTCCGGTCGACGAACGATTTGAAGCCCTGGAGTTCGAGTCGGCGGATCTTCATCGCGGCGGTGGAGCGGGGAGCGGGAGCCTATACCCCAACGGGTCGCCGAGTGACGTCGGGCGCGGATTCACGGCCCGCCGCGCCGCCCACGCAGACGGTGAGGTCGGAGCTCCACGGAGAAGACCCCCTCCAAACGCCCGCGGATCGGGCGTCGCCACGGCGATACCGCGAGGCGCCGAAGCGTCGCGCGCGCAGGCCGTTACGCATGACAGACGGCAGTTTCATTCCCAAGAAATCGCGGTCCCACGGGGAGCCCTTCGCAACCGCCGCGAGTGAGCGGTGCATCCCAACCGTGAACCCGGCGACGTGAGGGCGTGAGCCCCGACCATCACCGCCCGCGAGCGGCGGGAGGCGGCGGCACGGAGCCCGAGCGCAGCGCCGGGGGGGAAAGAGCATCGCGACCGAACTGCGACGCGCCGACAGCGCGCGCACTGGGGTTCGACGGCGGGCCGACGTCCCGCTTCGCAGACCCGATCAGCAAGGAGAGACACCATGAAGCACACCACCCGCAACTGGATCCTGAGCGCCTCTCTCACCGCCGTCGGTCTCTGCGCGACCCCGGCCGTCTTCGCGCAGCAGCAGGGCAACAGCAGCGACCCCGACATGCAGAACCGGCAGGCCATCGGCGCGGGCCAGCGCAGCGAGAACCTCCCGCCCCCGCGCTCTGACAACGACGCGCAGCCCCCCGTCGCCTCGCCCATGAGCCCTCCCGGCGGGATCGTCCACCAGGCGGGCGTCGGCGGCACCACGGCCTACGCCCGCGCCGGCGTGCTGGAGCTCGGCGGCAACGTCGGCCTGAACATCTCGAACGCGTCGACGAACCTGACCATCGCCCCGACCATCGGCTGGTTCTTCGCCGACAACATCGAGATCTCGGGCATCTTCGGCTACCGCTACAACCACGTGTCGACCAACGGCATCAGCGCCGACTCGCACGAGCTGCAGATCCTCGCCGAGCCCTCGTACCACATCCCCTTCAGCCGCACGCTCTTCGGCTTCGTCGGCGTGGGCCTCGGCCTCTCGTACAACAACGTGAACGGCGCCGGCTTCGCGCTCGCCCCGCGCCTCGGCCTCAACATCGCCGTGGGTCGCTCGGGCATCCTGACGCCCGCCGCGCAGTTCCAGTACTCCACGAACGACACGGTGCAGACGCCCAACGGCACCCTCGTCGCGGTGTCGGCCTCCTACGGCTTCAACGTCGGCTACACCGTGATGTGGTGATCGACCTCGCCTGATCGCTCCACCGTCGGCGCGGCTCTCCTCCCGGGGGTCGCGCCGTCGGCGCGTTGTCCTTGCGCCCTCGGTCACGCCGTCACACCGTCGCCGCGTGCGACGACTGTCCGCCCTCCTGCCCTTCGCCCTCCTCGCCTGCGCTCGCCCCTCGACCGCGACCCTCGCCGCGCGCCCCGCCGTCCCCACGGTCCGCTACGTCGGCGCGGTGCGCTTCGAGGCGCGACACCCCACCGCGCACGGCGCCTCGCGCGAGACCGACACCCGCCCCGCGCGCTTCGTCGAGGTCGTGGCCTTCGACGCGAACGACCACGTCACCGCGTCGACCTTCACCGACGCCGAGGGCCGCTTCGCCCTCGACGCGCCCGCGGGCACGCCCGTGATCGCCGCGCGCGCGAAGCTCACCCACGACGGCCACGAGGTCGTGGTCTCTCCCACGGGCGACGCGACGGTGGTGCACGCCCACCGCGTCGAACGACCGGTCGCCGGGAGCGCGATCGAGCTGGTCGCGCGAGACGCCGACGCCGACGGGGTCGCGGGCGCGCTGCACATCGCCGACACGGTGTACCGAGGCGTCGCCGCCGCGCGCGCGTGGACGGGCCGCACCCTCCCCGCTGGTGGTCTACTGGGGCCGGGGCGTCACCACCGAGTGGAGCTACTACCGCGGAGAGCGCCCGGCGGGCTCGGGGCGCTACCTCCTGGAGCTGCTCGGCGGCGAGCCGCGGCGGCAGTCGAGCACCGACACCGACGAGCACGACGAGGGGATCATCCTCCACGAGGTGGGGCACTTCGTGATGGACATGCTCTCGACGAACTCGTCGGCGGGCGGCTCGCACCCTCGGGCTTCCTCATCGACCCGGGGCTCGCGTGGGAGGAGGGCCGCGCGACGTGGTTCTCCAGCGCGGTGCGCCGCGACCCGCTCTATCAAGACACCATCGGGCTCGAGCCCGGAGGCTCCCTGCGCGTCGACCACGACCTCGAGCGCGGAGACTTCGGCCCGGCGGGCCTCGGCTCCGAGGCCAGCGTCGCGAGCGTTCTCTGGGACCTCACCGACGGCGCCGAGGATACCCCGACGCCGACGACGACGGCGTCGCGCTCGGCCCCGCGGCGGTGCTGCGCGCGATGCTCGCGATGCGCGACGCGCCCGACGCGTACCCCGCGCTCGACGGCTTCCTGCACGCGCTCACCGCGGGGGCGTCTCCGCCCGTGAGCGCCGACGCCGTGCGCGCGATGCTCTCCGCGACGCACCAGCCCGCGACGCTCCTGCCGACCCGCGCCGAAGACGTGTGGCCGCCGTCGCTCGAGGTGCCCGGCGCCGTGACCGGAAAGGTCGACGGGATCAGCGACCCCGCCCCCTCGGGCGGCCGCCCTCGCCCCGCCAACGGCTTCGACGCGCTGCGGGTGTTCCGCGTCCACGTCGCCGAGCGGGGGTGGCTGCGCCTGGAGCTCATCATCGCGGGGCTGGGCCTGCCCGCTGACCACACCGACGTCGACATGGAGCTGCGCGACCACCGCGCCGAGGTCATCGCCGCGGCGCGCGGCACCGAGGCCAGAGAGACCCTCGCGCGGCTCCTCGACCCGGGCTGGTACTACGTCTACGTGCGCGACGGCGGCACGGGCAACCGCGCCGACTGGGAGCTGCGCGCGAGGCTCAACCCCGTGCGCTGAGCGAGGGTCACTTCTTCGGCAGGAGGAATCGCAGCGCGGTGTCGACCGCGGCGCCGTAGGGCGGGCGCAGGAGCCCGGCGCCGTTCACGCGCGACTGGTAGAAGACGGGCTTCATGCGCGAGAGGGCCTCGAAGCCCTCGCGGCCGTGGTAGGCGCCCATCCCGCTCGGCCCCACGCCGCCGAAGGGCAGGTCTTCTTGCGCGAAGTGCAGGAGGCAGTCGTTCACCGTGACGCCGCCCGAGGTGGTGCGTGTGAGCACGCGGTCGAGCGTCGCGGGGTCGTCGGTGAAGGGGTAGAGCGCGAGCGGCCGCGGGAGGTCGTTCACGAAGTCGATGGCCTCGTCGAGGTCGCGGTAGCCGATCACGGGGAGCACCGGGCCGAAGAGCTCCTCGCCCATGCAGGTCATCTCGCGCGTCGCGCCGGGGATGATCGCGGGGGCCATCTTCTTCGTCCCGTCGAGGCTCTCGCCCGCGGGGTTCACCTCGCGCACCGCGGCGCCCTTCGCGCGGGCGTCGTCGACGTGGGCGCGCAGCCGGTCGAGGTGCCGCTGGTCGATCACCGCGCTGTAGTCGGGGTTCGCCGCGAGCGTCGGGTACATCCGCGTCATCTCGCGCGCCACGGCGTCGACGAAGGCGTCGCGCTTGCCCTCGGGCACGAGCACGTAGTCGGGCGCGATGCAGGTCTGCCCCGCGTTGAAGAGCTTCGCGTGCGCCACCGAGGTCGCGACGCGGTCGAGGCTCGCGTCGGGGGCGACGATGACGGGAGACTTTCCGCCGAGCTCGAGGGTGACGGGGGTGAGGTTCTCGGCCGCGGCGAGCATCACCTTGCGGCCGATGTTCGTCGAGCCCGTGAACACCAGGTGGTCGAAGGGCAGCCGCGCGAAGTCCGCGGCGACGTCGGGGCCGCCGAGCACCACCGAGACGTGGTCGTCGGCGAAGCAGTCCGCGACGAGCTCACGCAGGAGCGCGCCGAGCGCGGGGGTGTACTCCGAGGGCTTGAGCATCGCGCGGTCGCCCGCGGCGAGCGCGGCCACGAGCGGGCTCAGCGCGAGGGTGAGCGGGTAGTTCCAAGGGGCGATGATGCCCACCACGCCGAGCGGCTGCGGGCGGAGCTCGGCGCGGCCCGGCTGGAACATCCACGACACGGCGCGGGCCTCGGGCTCGGCCCACTGCGCGACGTGCGCGGCGGCGTGCCGGGCGGCCTGCACCGTGGTGAAGACGTCGGCGATGAGCGTCTCGTGCCGCGAGCGGTGGCCGAAATCGCTCTCGATGGCGGCGACGACGTCTTCCTGGCGGCGGAGCACCATCGCGGCGAGGCGCTCGAGGTCGCCGACCCGTGACTGGATCGCGCGCGGGGGCTCGCGCCGGTGCGCGGCGCGCATGGCGTCGAGGGTGTCGCGCAGGGAGCGCTCCGCGGGCTTCTCCGCGGGCGCGTCGGTGAGGGCCTCGGCGGTCATCGCGGCCTCACGCGAGCGCTGCGCGGATCGCGTCGCGCAGCTCCTTCGACTCGGGCGCCACGTTGCTCCTGAAGCGCCCGGCCACCGCGCCGTCCTTGCCCACGAGGAACTTCTCGAAGTTCCACTGCACCTCGCCCGAGGGCGACGCGCTCTCGGTGAGCCAGCGGTAGAGCGGGTGCTTGCCCTCGCCCTTCACCGTCACCTTCGACAGCATCGGGAACTTCACCCCGTAGGTCGTCTCGCAGAACGACTGGATCTCTCCGTCGGACCCTGGCTCCTGCGCGCCGAAGTCGTTGGCGGGCACGCCCACCACCACCAGCCCCTGCGGCGCGAGCTCTTCGTAGAGCTTCTCGAGCCCCGCGTACTGCGGGGTGAAGCCGCAGCGCGAGGCCACGTTCACCAGCAGCACCGCCTTGCCCTTCATCTCCGCGAGCGACAGGTCGCGGCCGTCGATCGCCTTCACCGTGAAATCGTGCAGCGTCGTCATGGCTCCTCCTTGGCGGCCGCGCGGAGCTCCTTCCGCACGGCGCCGAGCTCCTCTTCGCACTCGTGCAGGTGCGACCAGGCCACGTAGACCGTCGCGCCCGCGATCATCACCACCGAGAAGATCAACACCGCCGACGCGAGCGCGCCCCAGATCAGCCCGACCGGGATCACCAGCAGCAGCCCCACCAGCATCAGCGGCGCCGTTCGGATGTTCCCGTTCAGCTTCGACATCGCCTCGATGAGCCATCGCTCTCGGGCCTCGAGCACGCCGCGGCGTTCGTCGCTCATCGCCATCGCGGCCGCGACGGTGTGCCTCCGCCCCGGGGGCGTCAACCCTGCGCCTCGTCGGGACGGCCCAAAATCCCGGAGACTCGACAAACCGCCCTGGGGTACACCGTCCCGGTCATCGACCTCTGGAGGGAACCCGAGATGAACCGCGCTCTGTTGCTCCTGCCGCTGCTGGCGGCGACGGCCTGCAAGTCTGCCTTCACCCCCGCGCCGAGCCACCAGGCCGCGTGGGCCCGCGCCCGCACCGTGCTCGACTACAACGGCCGGTCGAACTTCGGCGGCGCCACGCTCACCACGGGCTTCACCCCCGACCCCTGGGCCTTCAACCTCACCGCGGGCGGCGGGCGCAACCCGGTGAACATCGCCGACCTCGGCATGGTCGACGCCGAGACCGGCCGCGCGTGCGGGCGCTCCTTCGTCACGCGGAGGCCCGATTTCCACTTCACCTTCAACGCGGGGCAGCGCTTCTCGCTCCTGCGCTTCTACGTGATCACCCGCAACAACGTCGACGCCACGCTGGTCATCAACGAGCCCAACGGCCAGTGGCGCTGCAACGACGACCACGGCCGCGGCGCGGGCTGGGGCAACCCCACCATGCCCACCCTCGACTTCGTGAACCCGCCGGCGGGCCGCTACGACATCTGGGTCGGCACCTACGACGCCTCGGCGAACAACGAGGCCGAGCTCTTCGTCACCGAGCTCCCCCGCAACCACCCGTAGCGCTCGTCACGGCGGGGTGTTGTTCACCCAGACCGTGAAATACCCGCTCCGCGTAGGGCCGAGGTCGTGGGTCACCACGAGGTCGGTCACGCCGTCGCCGGTCATGTCGGTCGCGATGAGCTGCACCGCGTAGGCGGTGCGAAAGGCGCGGTCTGGCGCGATCGTGCCGTCGCAGCGCCCGGCGAAGACGTCGAGCGCGAGCCCGCTGCCGCGCGCGGCGACCACGTCGTCGCAGGCGTCGCGAGAGAGGCGCGCGCGGGTGAGCGCGGTGAGCGCGACCCCCGTGAGGTCGCTCACCGCCGTGCGCGCGAGGCCCGCGCTCGTGGAGTGATAGACCTCCAGCGCCGCGCCGTTCGAGTGCGCGACGGCGAGGTCGAGGGCGCGCGACGGAGACAGCGCCGCGGCGACGAAGCCCGTCGCTGAGGCCCTGACCTCGTAGGTGCGGGGGTCATCCGCGAGGGAGCCGTCGGGGTGCACCGTCGCGACCCCGAGCGTGCCCGTCGCGAAATCGAGCGCGAGGAGCTCGGGCCTCGCGTCGCCGTCGAGGTCGGCGAGCGCGACGTCGCGAAAGGTCCGCGACGCGAAGGTGAGGGTGGCGGCGCGGGTGAAGCCCGAGCCGTCGTTGGTGAAGGTCGAGGCCGCGGCGCCCGACGCAGAGACGAGGTCGAGCGGCCCGGCGCCGTCGAAGCGCCCCGCGGCGAGCCAGGCGCCCGCGGTGAACGACGCGCCGACCGACGCGGACGCGCCCGGCCCGCGGACGAGCTGCGCGAGCGAGCGCGTCGAGCTCGACGCGAGCACGTCGGCGGAGGGGTCTCCGTCGAAGTCGCCCGCGATCAAGCGATCCGGCGCGAGGTCGAGGGTGAGCGTGGTGATCGCGCCGGGGGCGAGGCCGGGCGTGACGGCGTGGACGTTGAGCGCGGGCCCCGTCGGGCACCCCACGGCCACGGCGCTGCCGCCCGCGGCCCCGTTCACCAGCGCGGCGCCGCTCGGCCTCGGGCACGTGAGGAACGCGCGGGGCGCGCGGAGCACGCCGTCGCGCGCGCCGAGGACGACGTGAAAGCCACCCGCGTACACGAGGAGGTCGGGCGCGCCGCCGCGGTTGAAGTCTCCCACCGCGGCCGCGACCACCGCGCCGGGCGCTGCGTACTGCGTGGCGGTGGGCGTGCCCGTGAAGGGGCTGTTGAAGAGGTGGAGGAGCCCGTCGGTGCGGCCCGCGACCACCGGGTCGGAGCTGAGGTCGCCGTTGAAGGTCGTCGACGCGCCGACGCCCGAGAGCGGAGACGGGGTCACGACGCGGGCGTTCACGACGAGGTCGCGCCCGGCGGTGTTCGGGTTGTCGACGAAGGTGACGCCGCCGTCGTCGACGAGGAGGAGGTCGGTGTCGCCGTCGCCGTTCCAGTCACCGGTGACCCAGCCGCGCGGGGTCTGACCGAGCCGCGTGGCCCGCGGGACGTACTGGGCGCTCCCGCTCGCGCCTGGGCCGAGGGGGCCGCCGAACATCACGCCGACCCAGAAGCCCGTCCCGCTGCCGTTGAGGGTGATGACCTCGTCGTAGCCGTCGTCGTCGAGGTCGATGAGCTCGAACCAGTCGGGACGCTCGCTCGCCGTGAACGGGAGGGGCGTCGCGGGGCTCACCACCGGACCGGGGAGAACGATGACGCGGCTCGCCGCGGGGTCGCCGATGACGATGTCCGGCGCGGTGGACGCCATCACCTGACCGACGCGCAGTCGCGTCCCCGGCGCGGTGGCGAGGAGGATGGTCGCCACCGTCGAAGGCCCCGACGGGCTGCCGAGGTGGAGCGTGAGCGCGTCGCCGAGGACGAGCAGGTCGGCCCGCAGGTCGGCGTTGAAGTCGTAGAGCAGCACGTCGCGGGCGCCCGCGGCGTCGATGGACCTCCATGGTTCGAAGCGCCCGTCGCCCTGCCCGCGGAAGGCGTCGACGCGCCCGTCGCTCCGCGCCACGACGACGTCGGCGACGCCGTCGCTGTCGATGTCGCCCGTGGTCATCGCGACGACGTCCGCTGGAGGCCCGGCGCTGAAGATGGGCGCCACGAACGACACGCCCGTCGAGACGGTCACCCCCGCGTCCGCAGAAGGAGCGTCGGCGGGGACATCCGCCACGTCGGGCGCGTCGCGAGGCGTGACGACGTCCGCCGCGTCGTTCGCGTCGGGCACGTCGGGCACGTCGAGCACGTCGGGCACGTCGGGCATGACCGCGACGGCGTCGAGGGCGTCGGGGGCGTCGGGGGCGTCGGGGGCGTCGGGAGCGTCGGGAGCGTCCGTCGCGCTCACGTCGGGCGCGTCGACGTCGACCGCGTCCATCACATCCTCTGCGTCGATGGCGTCGACGACGTCGATCCCCTCGGCGTCGTGCGCGTCTGCCGCGTCGACTGCCGCGGTGCCCGCGTCGACGAGCGCGACCGCGACGCACTCCCCCGCCGACGCCGCGGTGGAGCTGTATCGCAACCCCGACGCGCACTCGCTCGCGGGCGTCGCGCATCCGCCCGCGACGCACACGCCAGGCGCCTCGCAGGTCGCGCCCGCGCGGTCACAGCGGAAGGGCGTCGGCGACGCGCACCCCATCGCGAGCGAGACGGCGGTCAATGCAGCCAGCCACCGAAGCATCGGCGCCGAGTCTAACGAAGGTCCCCCGCGAGGGCGATCATGGCATCCTGCGCTCGGCCCACGATGCGCACCGCGGTGATGCTCGCCACCTTGCTGTTCGCGCTCCCCTGCGCGGCGCAGCGCGACCCCTCGCAGGAGAGCTTCGAGCGAGGCGTCGCCGCGTTCAGGGTGCGCGACTACGACGCGGCGCTGCGGCACTTTCAGGAGGCCTACGTCGTCTCGCGACGTCCTGAGTACCTCTTCAACACGGGCCTCACCTTCGAGCGGCTCGGTCGACCGGCCGACGCGGTCGCGACGCTGCGGCAGTTCCTCTCGCTGCGACCCGACACGCCGATGCGCACCGACGTCGAGCGCCGCATCGCCGAGATCGAAGCGACTCTCCCTCGCGCGGCGCAGACGCCGACCCCCGCCCAGAACCCCGCGCCGACCCCTTCGCCGCGCGTGGCGGTCGGCGTCCCGACCCCGCCTCATCCCAGTCCGGCGCCGACGGCCAGCCCCTCGCGATCTCGCCCCTGGTGGCCGTGGGCGGTGACGGGCGCGGGCGTCGTCGTCGCGGGCGCGGCCGTCGCGGTGCTCGTGACCGCGGCCGACCCAGGCGCTGACGCGACGGTGCTCTCCGAGCGCGCGTACCTCGACGCGGTCGACGCGCAGTCGGCGCAGCGGACGGCGGGCTACGTGCTGCTCGGCGTCGCGGGGGCGACGGTGTTGACGGGCGTCGTCGGCCTCGTGCTCACGAGCGGACCGCGTCGCGAGCGCGCCGTGAACGTGGGCGTCGGGCCCCTCGTCGGCGGCGCGTCTCTGGCGGTGTCGGGGCGGTTCTAGGGCGCGAGCAACGCGACCAGCGCGCGCTGCGCGTCGGTGGGCTTCGGCGACGTGCGCGACTGCGGCTCCAACCGAGCGAGCGCGACCGCGCGCGGCGTGTCGCCCTTCGCGTCCACGGCCGCCCGGTCGGCGCCGTGCTCGATCAGCGCGCGGAGTACGTGCTCTGTCTCGTCGAGGGTGGCGAGGTGACCGACGCGCTGCGCCGCGTGGTGGAGCGGCGTGCGCCCAGCGAGGTCGCGAGGGTCCACCTGAGCGCCCGCGGTGAGCGCCGCGCGCACGGACTCGCCGCGGCCCGACTTGCCTCCGAAGTGCAGCGGCCGATACGCAGATTTCGGGGTGCACGCCTCCAAGGCCGCGCCGCGCGCGAGAAGGGTCTCTACGGCGGCGCGGTCGCCGAGGCCGACGGCCCAGTGGAGCGCGGTCCCCCAGTCGTCGCTGCGCTGATGCTCCAACGGCGCGCCCGCGTCGAGCAGGAGGGTGAGCGCGGCGGCGGTGTCCTTCGTCGCGCCGTCGACGGTGACCGCCCGCGCGGCCTCGTGGAGCGCCGTCCCGCCATGCGCGTCGAGCGCGTCGGCGCGGCAGCCCTCGTCGAGCGCGCGGCGCATCAACCAGAGGAGCCCTCCCGCCGACGCGACGGCGAGGATGGTCGCGCCGTCGCTGTTGCGCGCGTGGTCTCCGCTCGCGTCGCGGGGCAGGCCCCCGGCGTCGATCAACAAGCGCACGACCGGGTCGTAGCCGCAATGGGCCGCGTAGAAGACCGGGCGGTTGTCGTGGGGGTAGGGCCCGCGGTCGTTCGGGTCGGCGCCGCGCTCGAGCAGCAGTCGCACGAGCGCCTCGCGCGCGACGGCGTCGCCGTGGATCGACGCCGCCGTGAGCAGCGGCTTCGCGTTGTAGCCGCCGGTGCCGTTGGGGTCGGCGCCCGCGTCGAGCGCGGCGCGCGCCGCGTCGAGGTCCCGCGCGTTGATCGCGCGGAGCAATTGGGGAACGAGCCGCTGCGCCTTGGTCGCCACAGGCGCGACGGTACACCCGCGGCGATTCTCCGCCCCTACGCTGACAGTGGTAGGTCGGAAGGCGCATCATCGTGGCCGCGATGCTCAGCGGTCTTGAGCGTGCGTGGGTGCGCGGGGAGTTCCCGCCGCGGTGGGCGCCGTGGGCGGTCTTCGCGCTCGCGGCGACCCCTCCCGTCGCGATGGTCGGATACGCATACGGTCGGCGCTACGCGGCGCTCGTCGCGCTGGCGCTCGCGTGGCGGGCGCGCGCGTGGGGCCGCCGCTCTGGCGCGCGTCGCTGGGTCGGTCTATCGCTGGAGACCCTCGCGGTCTGCGTGACGCTCAGCGTCGCGGCAGAGCTCGACCACGCGTGGAACCACGACCCCGCGGTGGGCGCTCTCTTCGGCGCCTTCCTCGGACTCCTCCGCAGCGTCGTGGTCATGCCCGCGATCGTTCCCGCGTTCCTCGCGCTGGAGTTCTCCGCCGCGGCGCCGAACGTCCCGGGCGCGCGAGACCTCGGCGCGCGCTGGTACGTCGCGGGCGCGTTCGTCTCCCTGTCGGGCGCGCTCACGTCGGTCTTCGCCGACGAGCCGATCCTCCCCGTCACCGCGGGGGTCGCGATGGCAGGCGTCGCGGTGGCGCTCGGCGAGCGACTCATGGAGCGACGGCTGACGCGCTGGCTCCGCGAGGTCGCGGCCGACCGCGTTCCTGGCTGGTCGATGATCGCGCGTGAGGGCGAGGCGGACTTGATCGAGCGCCCCGCGCCCGCGGGCGCCTACCGTGACGAGCCTTCGATGGGCGCGCTTCGCCTCACCGTCGCGGCGACGCGCGACGCGGAGGGGCGTGTCCACCTCCCGGCGCCCACGAAGCGTGGCCGGCGAAGAGCGGCGGAGTACGCGGGCGCGGCGATGGTGTTCCTCGCGGCGATGACGGCGACGCACGGGTGGCTCGAGCACGATGACGGCGCGCACCTCTCGCTGTTCCGGGCGTTCATCGTGGAGGGGGAGCCGCCGCCCGCGGTGCGCGCGCGGGTGCCGGGTCGCCGGATGTTCCGTCGCGTCGTGGAGCCGCGGGTCGCGGGTGTCACCCTCTGGCGCGAGTGCACGGCCGAGAGCTGCATGGGCGTGACGACGGCCGTGGATGAACGCGGGCGGGCGCTCGACGTGCCCGAGGTGATGGCGCGGGTGCGCGATCGTTCGCTGCTCGAACAAGTAGAGGTCCGCAACGCGCTGCTCGGGAGGGAGGGCCGACGGAGGCACGTCGTCGGGCGCGGCGCTGCGGCGCGAGGGTCTGGGCGCGCTACGCGCCGAACGATCACGCGGAGGTGTACGACTTCGCGACGGGCGAGCGGGAGTACGCCGACGCTCGATCCAGCATCGACTGCGACGCGCGGCGACTGCGCCCGATCCCGTCCACGAGGTAGGTGCGCGAGGTGGGCGCGAGCCAACAGCCCTTCGAGGTCCCGGTCCTCACCGGCGCGCCGCTCACCCTGCTCGCGGTGGTGATGCGGAGCAGCTACGCGCGGCACACGCACGGCGCCGTCCCACGCTGGGGTGTCGTCACGCACGCTGTTCCACTCTCGGCGATGACGCGCGTCGCGACGGTCGCCGTGTGCGCGCTGGGCGCCGCGTGGATCGCCCGCGCTGCGCTTCGCCCGTCGCGAGATACGACTCGCGCGTGGGCGCCGCTCGCCTGCGTCGCCTCGCTCTGGACGGGCTTCGCGGTGGTCGCGGCGTGGTCGCTCCCGCACACCGAGGGCTGGAGCCGGGCGCTCCTCCTCGCCAGCGTCGCGTACGTCGCGCGCCTCGGCGCGGTGTGCCTGCGCTACCGCGGCTTCGACGCGCTCTGGGCGCCGTGGACCATGGCCCTCGCGCTCGCGTCGCTCGCGGTGAACGGAGACCCGCGCGCGTCGCTCGTCCCGCTCGCGGTCGGCGCGCTGTGTGAGCGGTACATCACGAGCGAGCTGCGATCCGCGCGAACCTGGTCGTGACAAGGCGCGCGCCTCGGGCACACCATTCGCGGTGGTGAACGAAGTCGCCGCGAGTCGCTTGATCGGAGACGAGCGCCCTCCCCCGTGGGCGCGGTGGACGCTCTTCGCGGTCGCTGCGATGCCCCCTCTCGCGCTCCTCGCGTACGGGTGGGGATGGTGGCTCGGCGCCATGTGGGCGCTGTGTCTCGTCACGCGCGCCGCGCTGACGTTCCGCGTCGGTGGCCCGCAGCGACCGACACGACTCGCTCTCGAGATCGCGGTCGTTCACGTCGCCCTCGCCACCGCGGTCGGCCCAGCGTGGAGCCTTCGCGACACGTTTGTGGTGCGCTTGTGCACGAGCGTCTTCTTCGCGGCGCTCAGCCTGCCGCTGGCGCTCATCGCCTTCCTCCCAGCGGTGGTGGCCCTCGGGGTCGGGCGAGCCGGTGAGACCGACGTGTTCCCGACCGACCCCGTCGCCAGATGGAGGCGGTGCGCCCTATCGGCGAGCGCCGTCGCCGCGCTCACGACGGTCGTCGCGGACCGTCCGCTCCTACCGCTCACGATCGGCGCGTCATGCGTCGCGGCGGCGGCCGCTCTGGCCTCGATCGTCGCGGAAGCCCGCGCGATCCGATGGCTCCGCGAGGTCGCTCTCTCGCGCGTCGAGGGTTGGAGCCTCTCAGAGACAGAGGTCGCCCCCACCGGCGTCGCACTTACCCAGCGCGGCACTCCAGACCGCGTCGACGGGAGCTACCGCGTCGACGCGACCCGCGGCGAGACCCTCATCCCGGTCGCCGCGACGCGTGCGCTCGATGGCTGGATCGTCTCGACCGACGGGCTCCGCCGCGGCGCGGGTGAGCTCATCGCCGGGGCGGCGCTCCTCGCGCTGCTCGGCGCTGTTTCGGCACGGACGCACGCGCCGAGGATCTACGACGACGACGTCGCGACGTCAGGTGAGTACATCGTCGAACCGGCCCCGTCGCGCGCCGTGCAGGCGCACCTCCGTGGAAGCGCGAGGTGGTCGCGCGTCGTCGCTCCCCGTGTACCGGGCATCACGCTCTGGCGGACTCCCTACGTCTCGCTCGACGACGACTCTCCCGTGACCGTCGCCGTCGACGCGCAGGGCCGCGAGGTCGATACTCGCGAAGTCATGGCGCGGACGCGGAGCCTGCCGCTCATCCAGCGAGTGCGTCTCCTCAGGACGCTGTCGCCCGGTTTCGGCGAAAGGCTGCGCGTGCGCGAGGTGCGCGACTGCGGCGCCACCGCGTGGGTGTGGACGAGCCCTCGCGGTCCACGCGCGGACATCGACGTGTATGACCTCGTCACGGGTGAGCGGGGCAGCGTGGTCGGCGGAAGCGCCACCGAGTGTGACGAGCGCCGCGTCTCCATGAGCCGGGTTCGAGGCGCGCGTCGACGCTGACGTCCGCGCCCCTCACCGCTCCCGATTGAACCGCACCGTCCTCCGTACGCCCTCGCGCTCCACCTCCATCACCACGAGGTCCCCGAGCGGCCCCTCCAACCGTCGCGTCGCGTCGGCCACGCTCTCGACCTCCTCGCCGCCCACGGACACCACGCGGTCGCCCGCGCGCAGCCCCGCGCGCTCCGCGGTCGACCCGTCGTTCACCGCGCGCACCACCACGTCTCGCCCTCCGCCGCGCCCCGGCAGGTCCGCCAGCGTGATCGCGCGCACGGGCAACGACTCCCTCCGCTCGCCCACCTCCTGCGCGTAGCGGATCTCCCGACCGCGCGCGACGGTCCCGCGCAGCACGCGCACCGTCGTCACCTCGCTGCGCCCCATCACCGGGTGCACCGCGACCAGCGACACGTCCCCCGTCGGGACCGCGCTCAGCGCGAACCCGCCTTGCCGATCCGTGCGCGCCACGCCGGTCGGGTCGTCGTCCTCCGCGTCGGCGCGACGCACCACCGCGCCCGCCACGGGCTGCCGTCGCGCGTCCACCACGGTGCCCTCGACGCCTCCGCCCGCGACGATCTCCACCCTCCCCACCTGCACGCGGCCCTGCGCCGGGATCGTCACGGTCCTCACCGCGCGCACGCAGCCCTCGGCGTCGACCACCATCGGCGCGCGACCCGCGCAGAGGTGCGGCACCGCCACGTCTCGGTCCGTCGCGGTGATCGTCACCGGACCGCAGGTCGTGCGCAGCTCCACCCGCGGCGGCGCCGTCGCGCAGCCGTCGTCGCGGAGCTCCATCGTGAGCTCGGCGCCCTCGCTCAGCTCGATGCGAACCGGGTGGGAGACGTCGTCGACGCGCACGGTCCGCGGCGCGTAATCGCCGTGGCGCGCCTCGAAGGTCACCGCGCGCGTGCCCGCGATGAGCGTGTCGAAGGTGCCGTCGGCCGAGGTGACCGACGAGGCCGTGCCCATCTCGCCGCGCTCCACCGCGGTCATGTGCACCGACGCGCCCTGCACCGGGAACCCTCGTCGGTCGACCACCCTGCCCTCCACGCGGCGGAGCGCGCCGTTCACCGTGAGGGTGAGCCGCACCGTCGCGCCGTCGGCGACCTCGACCTCGCTCCGCGCCACGGGGCGCGCGCCCATCAGCGCGACGACCGACACGCGGCCCTGCACCGCGGCGAGCGTGAAGGTGCCGTCGGGCTGCGTGAACATCCGACGCGGCGCGGGCTCGTTGCCCACGCGCACCTCCAGCGCGAGCGACCGCAGCGGAAAGCCTCGCTCCGTCACCGCGCGCCCCTCGATCGTGCCGCCCTCGCGCAGCGCGAGCTCCACGGTCATCGTCTCGCCGGGGTGCACCTCGCGGCCCTCGGCCTCGGCGCGCACGAACATCGGGTGCGACGCCGCCACCCGCACCACGCCTGGAGGACGTCCTCCACCACGAAGCGCCCGTCGGCGTCGGTGACGAAGCCCACCGCGGCCTCGTCGACCTCGAGCCCCTGCATCGTCGGCTCGATGGGCACGATGGGCACTCGCCCCGGCACCACGCCGAGCTCTCCCGCCGCGCGCAGCGGCTGCGGCCCGCGCTGCTGCGCGTCGAAGAGCGCGTCGCGGAACGCCGCCGACGCCCCCGAGGCACCGTCACGCGCCCGTCGAGGTCGAGCACCGACACGTCCACCCGCGCGCGGTGCACCGGACGACCGTGCACGTCGACCACCCTCCTCGACCCTCGCCGCGCGGTCGAGGCTCAGCGACACCGCATCACCGCCCGGCTCCGCGCGGAGCCCGTGCGCGACGCGTACCCGGCGCGCGCACCGCGACCTGATGCGCGCGGCGCAAGAGGCCCGACACGCGCCACCGCCCCGACGCGTCGCTGGTCACCGCGCGCGGCGCCATCGAAGCGCGTCCTCGGTCACCACCACACGCGCGCCCGCGATGGGCCGCGTCGACTGCGCGTCGAGCACCACGCCCAGAGCGTCGCGCCCGGCCGCAGCTCCATCCGCTGCTCGCGCGACTCGCCCGGATCGAGGAGCAAGGGCGCCACGGGCTCGGCGAGGTCGTCGTCGCGCGACGCGCGCAGCTCGTACACGCCGCCCGGCAGCTCCGCGACGCGGAACCTGCCGTCGTCGAAGACCGTGAACGACCGCGGAGGCCACACGCCCGAGCCCGAGAGCGTCACCGTCGCGCCCCGCGCGGGCTCGCCGTGCGCGTCGACCACCTGCCCTTCGAGCGTCGCCATCGCGCGCACCGTGAGCGCGAGCCCCTCGCTCGGCGCGGCTACGCCCACCCGCCGCAGCGTCTCGAAGCCCGAGCCCTCGACCTCGACGCGCCAGCTCCCGGGCGTGACCCCGTCGAGCGTGAAGCGGCCCTCGGCGTCGGTGCGCGCCGCAACGCCTGGGTCCTCGGCGGGCGTGGTGCCTTCGCGGGTCGCGCGCACCACCACCGCGCCCAGCGGTGAGGTCTCCCCGCGGCAGGCTCTCGCAGCACGCCCGTGATCGCCACGCCGGGCTCCATCACCAGCGAGACCTCGCTCGCCTCTTCGGGCACGCGCAGCGTGCGCAGCGTGCGCGCGCGGCCCGGCGCGGTCGCCACCACCCAGTAGTCGCCCGCGGGGAGCGGCGCGAGGCGGTAGCGCCCCTGCGCGTCGGTCTGCGCCGTCGCGAGGGGTAGGTGCGCCCGTTGCGCGTCAGGATCGCGCGCACCGTCGCGCCCTCCACGGCCCCGCCCTCGCTCGTGGTGGTCGCGCCCGAGAGGGCGTAGGCGTGGGATTCCCCGCGAGGCGCCGCGGCGATGGGCGCGGGTATCACGGGCGCGACAGGGTCGACCTGCGCCGCGCGGGTGCGCGCGCCGGGGAGCGGCAGGGTCGTCACGGCGAGCGCGACCACGAGCACGAAGGGACGCACCGTCCTCTCGCGATCGCCGTCGGGGGCCGTGGTATTCCCGTCCATCGGAGCGCAGCGACGGGTGCCAGAGAAGGGACGTTCCCACAAACCCGCGACCGCTCCGCGTGAGCGCGACCCACGCCCCACGGTGACGCGGCCCGAGGGCGTGCCCGACGACGCCATCGCCAGCGTGTTCGTCGTCCGCGCCGAGCTCGCGGGGATGCGCCTCGACCGATGGCTCTCCGCCGAGCTCCCGCGCCTCACCCGCACGCGCGCGCAGCGCATCGTCGAGTCGTGGGCCTTCGCCGCCGACGCGAAGCCCCTCTCCCCCGCCCACCGCGTGCGCTTCGGCGAGGTGATCGCGGTCTACCGCCCCCGCTGGGAGGAGCCCCCCGCCCCGCGCGACGTGGCCGTCGTCTACGAAGACGCGCAGCTCGTCGCGGTCGACAAGCCCGCGGGCCTGCCCGTCCACCCCACCGCGCGCTACCACGACAACACGCTCACGGCCGTGCTGAAGGAGCGCTACCCCGACGAGCGCGTGGTGCTCGCCCACCGGCTCGACCGCGAAACCTCGGGCGTGCTCCTCGCGGCGCGCACCCCCGACGCGGAGCGATCGCTGAAGCGGGCCTTCGCCGAGCGCGAGGTCCACAAGACCTACCAGGCCATCGTGCACGGAGAGATCGCCGACGACCGCTTCGTGGTCGACGCCCCGCTCGCGCTCGAAGGCGGAGAGGTCGCCGTTCGGATGTGCGTCCGCCCCGAGAAGAAGGGCGGCATGGCCTCGCTCACGCGCTTCGAGGTGCTCGAGCGCCTCGACGGCTTCACCCGCGTCGCGTGCCACCCCGAGACGGGTCGGCAGCACCAGATCCGCGTGCACCTCGCGCACGTCGGCCACCCCATCGTGGGCGACAAGCTCTACGCCCACGGCGACGAGGTGTTCCTGCGCTCGCTCGACGCGCCCGACGACGACGCGCTCCTGTCGCTCCTGCTCCTCCCGCGCCAGGCCCTTCACGCCTGGGGGATCGCCTTCGCGCACCCCGGCGACGCCGCCCCGCTCGACCAGCGCGCGCCGCTCCCCGCGGACATGGCCGAGTTCTGCCGCGCCCGACCGAAACACACCCTCGACCCCCGCGGCGGTGGGTGATACCCACGAAGCCCGCTGGTATGCGCGCACGAACCTCCCTCGCGTTGACCCTCGTCCTCCTCGGTTGCGCCAGCTCCGGCGCCACCAACGCCGCCCGCGAGACGCGGCCCTTCCCCCAGAGCCTCGCGCGCTTCTTCGACGACGGCGTCGACTACGTCGAGAACGTCGAGAGCCTCGGCGGCCGCGTCGCCGCCGACTGGCGCCGGCAGATCGACACGCTCACGCAGGAGTCCGAGCTGATCGTCCCCGTGCGCATCGAGACGGTGACCTCGGGCGCCGACGCGACCTCGATGGGCTCCTACCGCCTCACCGCCGTGGCCTCGGGCCAGCCCCTCCGCGGAGACCGCCCCGAGGGCGGCCGCGTCGAGCTCCGCGTGGTGGAGGGCGAGCCTGGCTTCAACTCCGTGCGCGCGAACGTCCCTCGGCTCCAGGCGCGGGAGTACGTGCTCTTCGCCCGCTGGTACACCGACGAAGACGGCGCGGTGCGCGCGCACTGGCACCTCACCCCGCGCACCGAGGGCGTGCTCCAGCGGGTGCGCGACGCCGTGGGCTACATCGACCCGAACGCGCCGCGGCAGACCGTCATCCGCACGAACTGACCCGCGTCGGGGTCAGAGCACCGCGTCGACGAGCGCTCCGCCCTTCGCCTCGGCCTCGGCCTGAAGCTGCAAGCGGTGGAGCCGCGCGTAGATCCCGCCCTGCGCGAGGAGCGACGCGTGCGTCCCTCGCTCGGCCACCACGCCGCGGTGGAACACCAGGATCTCGTCGGCCTTGCGGATCGTGCTCAGCCGGTGCGCGATCACCATCGACGTGCGCCCCTCGAGCGCCGTCGCGAGGGCGGCCTGCACCACCCGCTCGCTCTCGCTGTCGAGGCTCGCCGTCGCCTCGTCGAGCACCAGCACCTCGGGGTCGCGGTAGAGCGCCCGCGCCAGCGCGATGAGCTGCCGCTCGCCCACCGAGAAGTTCGCGCCGCGATCGCCCACCTCGGCGCGCAGGCCCAATCCTCGCGACGCCAGCATCGGCCCGAGCCCCACGGCGTCGCACACCCGCTGCACCCGCGCCTCGTCGGGAGACTCATCCCCCAGCGCGACGTTCGCGAGCACGTCTCCAGGGAACAGCAGCACGTCCTGCGGCACCACCACGACGCGCCGACGGAGCTCCCTCGGGTCGAGCGCGCGGATGTCCTCCCCGTCGAGGCGGATCACGCCCGCGTCGCGCTCGTAGAGCCGCTGGAGGAGCGACACCACCGTGGTCTTCCCCGCGCCGGTGTGGCCCACCAGCGCGACCATCCGCCCGCGCGCGACCGAGAAGCTCACGTCGCGCAGCACGGGCCGGTCGGGCCCGTACCCGAAGCTCACCGACTCGAAGCTCACCGCGGCGTCGCTCTCGATCGCAGTCGCGCCCTCGCTCACCGCCGCGTGCGGCTCGGGGTTGTCGAGCAGGCCGAAGATCCGCTCGGCCCCGGCCATCGCCGACTGCATGATCGTGTACTTCGACGAGAGCTCCCGGAGCGGCTCGAAGAAGCGCTGGATGTACAGCACGAAGGCCACCACGACGCCGATCGACGCGGCGGGCGCCGGGGCGCCGATGGCGCGCGCGCCCCAGAAGAGCATCGACGCGACGCAGAGCGACGAGAAGGCCTCGACCACCGCGTAGAGCAGCGCGTCGTAGCGGATCGCGAGGAAATTCGCGTCGCGGTACGCCTGGTTGATCTCGCGGAACTCGCCCTGGCAGCGCGCCTCCTGCCCGTAGGCCTGCACCACCGCGACGCCCGTCACCTGCTCGTTCAGGTAGCTGTTGAGCCGCGCGGTGCGCGTGCGGATCTCGCGGAAGGCCACGCGCGCGCGCCGACGGATGAGCTCCACCACGAGCAGGAGCGGCGGCACCACCGCGAAGGTCAGGAGCGACAGACGCGGCGAGAAGGCCACCATCGCCACGATGATCCGGCCGAGGGTGTAGAGGTCGCCCACGGCGGTGACCGCGCCCGACGCGAAGAGCTCGCCGAGCGCGTCGACGTCGTTGGTCGCGCGGGTCACGAGGCGCCCCACGGGCTGCCGATCGAAGAAGGCCATCCGCTGCCCGAGGAGGAAGCGGAACACCTCGTGCCGCAGGTCGGCCATCGCCCGCTGCCCCACCACCTGCAACAGGTACGAGATGGTGAAGCGCAGCGCGAACTCGGTGAGCATCACCGCGCCGAGGAGCATCGAGACGTCGCGCACCACGCCGAGGTCTCCGCGCGCGACGCCCTCGTCGACCACGCGCCGCAGGAGCTTCGGCTGCGTGACGAGGAGCTCGGCCGACACCGGCATCAGCGAGAGCGCGACGACGAGCGGCAGCGCGTAGGGCCGCACGAAGCCCCAGGTGCGCGCCAGCAAGCGCCGGTCGTAGACCTTTCCGAGCCCCGACTCTTCGTGGAAGGCCTTC
This sequence comes from Polyangiales bacterium, assembly GCA_041389825.1. GTDB lineage: Bacteria > Myxococcota_A > Polyangia > Polyangiales > JAEYZO01. The sequence goes on from JAWKRC010000006.1 coordinate 298,588, forward strand.
TCGGCCTCGGCGCCGGTCTTCGGCTTCGCCTTGGGCTCGCTCACAGCGCCTCCAGCTCGGCCTCGATCGACTGCCGCTCGGCCATGCGCGCGTAGAGCCCTCCGCGCTTCACGAGCGCGTCGTGGGTGCCGCTCTCGACGACCTTCCCCTCGTCGAGCACCACCACCCGGTCGCAGCGCGCCGCGGCCGCCACCCGGTGCGTGACCAGCACCAGCGTGCGGCCCTTCGACACCCGGTCGATCGCGTCGAGGATCGCCGCCTCGGTGCGCGCGTCGACCGCCGAGAGCGGGTCGTCGAGGAGCAGCACCCGCGGCGCCGTGAGGAGCGCCCGCGCGAGGGCCACGCGCTGCTTCTGCCCGCCCGAGAGCTGCACGCCGCGCTCTCCCACGATGGTGTAGATCCCGTCGGGGGTGCGGTCGATCTCGTCGAGGAGCTCGGCCTCGCGCAGCGCCGCCCGCACGCGCGCGACGGTCTCGGGCGCGTCGGGGTCGGGCTCGGCGAAGGCCACGTTGCGCGCCACCGTCGTCGAGAAGAGGAAGGGCTCCTGCTGCGCCACGCCCACCACCGCGCGCAGCGTCGCGAGCGGCACCGTGGTCACGTCGCGGTCGTCGAGGAAGACCGCCCCCTCGGGCGTCGGCAGCGCCCGCGCGAGGAGCCGCACCAGCACGCTCTTGCCCGCGCCCGTGCGCCCCACCACGGCGAGCGATCCCCCCGCGGGGACCTCGAGGCTCACGCCGTCGAGCACCGCGCGGCCCTCGATCTCGTAGCGCAGGCCCTCGACGCGCAGCGCGCCCTTCAACGCCTCTGGATCGACGGGCACGGCGCGGGCGTCGTCGATGTCGGGCGTGGCGTCGAGCACCTCGGCCACGCGCATGATCGAGACCTTGCCGCGCTGCACGATCGAGAGGAGGTAGCCCATCGCGATGGTCGGCCACGCCACCAGCGCGACGTGGCCCTGAAAGGCCAGGATGTCTCCCACGCTGAAGGCGCCGGGCTCGGTGATGATCGTCCGCGCGCCGTACCAGACCACCACCAGCGACGAGAGCGCCGCGCCCAGGCCGAGGATCGGGAACATCGACCCGCGCAGCCGCGCGAGCGCGAGGTTCGCCTCGAGCGAGCGCTGGGTGTCCGCGTCGAAGCCCTTGAGCTCCACGCCGTCGACGCCGTAGGCGCGCACCACGCGCATCCCCGAGAGCACGCGCTGCACGCGGTCGCTCATCGCGCCGAGGGCCTCTTGCGCGGCGCGGCTGCGCTCGAAGAGCACCTTCGCGAAGGCCTGCGTCAGCAGGATGAAGAACGGAAACGGCAGGAGCGCGAGCGCGGCGAGCTTCGCGTTGCGCGCGAACATCATCGGGATGTTCACCGCGTACGCGAAGAGCGTGTTCACCACGTTGAGCGCGCCGAAGCCCACCAGCAGCCGCACCTGGGCGAGGTCGTTGGTCGCGCGCGACATGATCTCGCCGGGAGACATCCGGCGGTAGAAGCTCGGCCCGAGGCGGTGCAGCGACGAGAGCAGGCGCTCGCGCAGGAGGTACTCCGCGTCGCGGCCCGCGTTGAAGATCCGCACGCGCGACTCGACGCGCGCCCACGCGCCCACGGCGGCGAGCGCGGCGATCACGAGCGAGGCCGTCACGGCCACCGAGCGGTCTCCGCGGTTGAGCGCGTTCGACGCCGCGCTCACCGCGCGGGGGATGCCGCCCGCGCACGCGCTGCTCACCGCGAGGAAGGCCGCGCCCGTCGTGAGGTGGGCCTTCTGCGTGCGCAGGGGCTCCCAGAGCCGCGCCCAGGGCGAGGGCGCGTCGCGCTTCGCGTCGCGATCGGTCACGCCGTCGGCCATCGCTGCTGTCGTCGCATGGTGTGGGGAGGGATTGGGGTCGCGCTCAGCCGCCGTCGCCAGGGTCGCCCGCGTCGCAGGGGGGCTGCACCCCCGCGTCGGGGTCTCCGGCGATGGGGATGCACTGGCCGTGGCCCAGGAGGTCGACGCGCGAGAGGTCGCAGGTCCACGCCGGGGGGCACTCGGTGAGGGCGTCGCAAGGTGGGGCGCAGGCGCGCGGTCCGCAAGCGTCTGCGGAGAGGGCGATGCAGTCGCGCCCGCCGCAGGTGTCGGCGACGGCGCAGGTGGGCGAGCACACCCCCGCGTCGCCGCCCACGCAGACCTCGTTCGACAGCGCGCACGCGCCCGCGCAGGTGGTGTTCAACCCGGGGCGGCACACCCGCACGATGTCGTCGTCGGAGCCCGCGAGCGCGCCCGCGTCGTCGCGGCCGCGGAAGTCGAAGCGGCCGCAGACCTGCCCCCGCGCGCACTCGCTGCTCAGGGCGCAGCGCTGGGCGCAGCGGCCCGCGCCGGCGGCGTCGACGATGCAGAGCCCGCTCGCGCAGGAGAAGGGGCTCGAGCACGACTCCCCCGCGGCGGACTTGTCGGTGCAGCCGCCCGCGAGGAGGGCAAATGCAGCGAAGGCCGCGGCGAGGGTGATCGCGTGCGGCCTTCGCATGATGGCGGGGGCGGAGAGGGCGCTCAGGCCTTGGGCGCGGCGGCCCGGCCGCCGACCTTGTCGCGCACGTCCTTGAGGCGGGCGGCCTTACCCTCGAGGCCGCGGAGGAAGTACAGCTTCGAGCGGCGGACGACGCCGCGCGAGACGACCTCGACCTTGTCGATGCGCGGGCTGTGCAGCGGGAAGATGCGCTCGACGCCGACGCTGTACGAGATCTTGCGGACGGTGAAGCTCGCGCCCACGCCGCCGCGGCGCTTGCGGATCACCTGGCCCTGGAACACCTGGATGCGCTCCTTGTCGCCCTCGCGGACCTTGTAGTGAACGCGGATGGTGTCGCCGACGCGGAACTCGGTGAGCTTGTTGTCAGCGATGCGCTGCGTGTGGAGCGCCTCGATCTTCGGATGCTGCATGCCCATGGCTGTTGTCTCGGTGCGTAATGGGGCCGCGCCGCGGGCGGGCCGGGTCTAACGGGGGCGGCAAACCACCATGAAGCCGCGGCGGTGTCAAGGCGCGCCGACGCGGCTCAGAGCGTCGGCAAGTCGGTGGAGCGCCCCAGCGGGAAGGCCCGGTCGATCGCGGCGATCTCGTCGTCGTCGAGGGTGAGCGCCCCCGCGGCGGCGTTGGCCTCGACGTGGCGGGGATCGCTCGCCTTCGGGATCACGAACACCGACGGCCGTCGCGCGAGGAAGGCCAGCGCCACCGCGTGCGCCGTGACCCCGCGCGCCGCGGCGATCCCCGCTAGCACCTTTCCCCCGGAGCTCTCAGGGCTGGGGAAGCTCCCCGACCCGAAGGGGCTGTACGCCACGACGCTCACCCCGCGCGCCTCGCACCACGGGATCACCCGGTGCTCGATGGCCCGCTCCTCGAGGTGATAGAGCACCTGGTTGCACGCGACGCGGTCGGCGGTGGTGCAGCGCAAGAGGGCGTCGAGGTCTTCGACGTCGAAGTTGCTCACGCCCCACGCGCGGATCTTCCCGTCGCGCACGAGCGACTCGAAGGCCGCGACGGTCTCTTCGAGCGGGTGCGGCCCGGGCCAGTGCAAGAGGTCCAGGTCGAGCCTGTCGGTCTTGAGGCGCCGCAGCGAGCGCTCGCAGGCGTCGACGGCGCCCTTCCGCGACGCGTTCGACGGGACCACCTTCGAGACCAGGTAGACCTCGTCGCGGCGGCCCTCGATGGCCTCGGCGACGAGCGCCTCGACGCGCCCTCGGCCGTAGAGCTCCGCGGTGTCGACGTGGGTCACCCCGAGGTCGAGACCCCTGCGGATCGCGGCGATGGCCTGGGCGCGGTCGTCGCGCTCCATGTTCCAGGTGCCCTCGCCCACGACGGGCAGCGGGACCTTCGCGGGGCTGAAGGGTCGCTTCTGCATGGCGACTTGGATACTCCCCGCCGCCTCCGCGCGTCAGGCCCCCGCGTCGCCGAAGAGCCGGTCGAGGATGATCGACACCGCGCCCCGCACCGGGAGGTGGTTGTACCCGCCGGGTCGCACCGGCGCGAGGTGGAGCTCCGCGCGCTCGAGCACCGCGTCGACGAGCCCGTAGCCCGTGCCGAAGACCAGCATCACGGGCCGGTCGCGCGCGGCGATCTTCACGCGCGCCTCGTCGAAGGAGGTCACGGTGAAGCGCGAGCGCGCGGCGGTGGTCGCGAGGATCGGCGCCGCCCCCTCGGCCTCGGTGATCGCCGCGACCGCGTCGTCGAGCGAGGGCGTCTCCTGCACGATGGAGAGGGCCTCGGCGCGCTCGGGCACGCGGTCGCCGCCCTTGCCCTCGCGCCAGTACCCGAGGATGTGCCGCACCAGCGCGCGCTGGGCCTCGATGGGCGTGACGACGAAGTACCGACGGATCCCGTAGGTGCGCGCCGCGCGCGCGATGTCGTGCACGTCGAGGTTGGTCACCGAGGTGGTGATCACGCCGCCGTCGCGGGCCTTCACCGGGTGGTGCAGGAGCGCGAGGTACACGCCGGGTCGGTCGGTCACGGCTCGTCTCCGTCGATGAAGGCCAGGTCTTTGGGGCTGAGCGAGAGGCGCGCGAAGAGGTCGGGGCGGCGCTCGCGCGTGCGTCGCAGCGCGTGCCACCGGCGCCAGCGGGCGATGCGCGCGTGGTCGCCCGACAAGAGCGTCGCGGGGACGGTCTCGCCTCTGAACTCCGGCGGCCGCGTGTACTGGGGATACTCCAGCAACCCCTCGTCGCCGTGCGACTCGCTCACTGCGCTCTCGGCGTTGCCCAGCGCGCCCGGCAGGAGCCTCACCACGGCGTCGATCATCGCCGCGGCCGCGGACTCTCCGCCCGTGAGCACGAAGTCGCCCAGCGAGAGCTCCTCGTCGACGTAGCCGCGCACGCGCTCGTCGATGCCCTCGTAGCGGCCGCAGACGAACGCGAGCGCGGGCCGCGCGGCGAGCTCGCGCGCCACCGACTGGTCGAACACCCTCCCCGTCGGCGTGAGGAGGACGCGGTGAGGCGGCGCCCCCGTCGCTTCGACCGTGGGGAGCGACTCGATCGCCGCCACCAGCGGAGGCGCCATCATCACCATCCCGCTGCCGCCGCCGTAGGGGCCGTCGTCGACGGTGCGGTGCTTGTTCGTCGCGAAGTCGCGCACCTGCACGTCGTGAAAGCGCACGATCCCCTGCTCCACGGCGCGACCGACGATGCTCAGCGCGCGCAGCGGCGCGAGGAGCTCGGGGAAGAGCGCGACGACCCAGATGTCCACCGCGTCACCCGAGGTCGAGCGCGTCGGCGGTGAGCGTCACGCCGTCGGCGAGGTCGAGCGACGCGACGTAGTCGTCGACGAGCGGGACCTCGCGCTCGCCGTCGGCCGTCGTGACCACCAGCGCGTCGACGGAGGGGTACGACGCCACGCGCGCGACGGTGCCCACGGCGCTCCCGTCGTGGGCGCGCACGGCCAGGCCCACCAGGTCGACGTGGTAGAACTCGCCCTCGTCGAGCGGGGGAAAATCACCGCGGCGCAGCTCGACCCGCGCGCCCGTGACGGCCTCGGCGGCGGAGCGGTCGTCGACGCCGACGAGCTTCATCGAGATCGCGTCGCCGTGGACGACCAGCGCCTCGACGGTGGCCTCTCGCGGGGCGCCGACGTCGCGGACGAGGCGCACCGTGGCGCCGTCGTGCAGGGCGTCGGTGTCGGCGTTGAAGGGGCGGAACCAGCACTCGCCGCCGAGGCCGCGCGCGCGCCCGAGCACGCCCAGCGGGACCCAGCGGTCGGCGCTCATTCGTCGAGGATGTTGAGGAGCACCCGCCGGCGCTCGTGAGACATGGCGGTGGAGAGGACGGTGCGGAGCGCGCGGGCCGTCTGGCCGCGGCGGCCGATGACCTTGCCGAGGTCGCCGGGGGCGACGCGGAGCTCGACCACCAGCGCGCCGTCGCGAGAGCGCTCGCGCACCTCGACGGCGCCCTCGTCGTCGACGAGGGAGCGGGCGAGGTGGCGGATCAGTTCAGCCGCGGACATCGGGTGGGGCTTCGGCCTTCAGCGGGAGCGCGCGGTGCGCGGTCAGGCCGTGGGGGCGGCGGCGGGGTTGCGCTTCACGAGGCGCGAGACCTCGGTGCTGAGCTGCGCGCCCACGCCCTGCCAGTAGGCGAGGCGGGCGTGGTTGAGGGTGAGGCCCTGGCCCTCACCGAGGCGCGGGTTGTACGTCCCGAGGAGCTCGAGGTGACGCCCGTCGCGCTTGCAGCGCGCGTCGGTGACCACCACGCGGTAGACCGGGACCTTCTTCGTACCCACACGCGCCAACCGAACCTTGACCATGATCCTGAACCTCTCTCCGTGAACTCTCTCCGCCGTCGCGGTGCGATCGCTTCGCCCGCCGCGGACTTCTCATCTCGTATGCAGCGACAGACCGCGAGGGTCGTCGGGGGCGCGGACGCTACAAGGGCCCCGCGGGAGCGTCAAGGCACCCCGCGCGCCCCACGAGCTTGACGCCCCGCGCCGCGCGGTGGAATCACCCCCACGCTCGATGCCTACGCCGCGCCGCAGCCTCTGGCCCCTCGCCCTCGTCACCGCCGGCGCCGCCCTCGGCCTCGGCGCGTCGTGCGATCGGCGCCCGCCGCAGCGCCCCTCGGCCTCGGCCGACGCGCGCGCCAACACCCCCGCCGAGCAGCGACCGAGCCTCACGCTCTACTTCCTCACCGAGCTCGACGGCTACCTCGAGCCCTGCGGCTGCCAGACCCGCCCCCTCGGCGGGATCGACCGCGTCGCCCACGCCATCGCCTCTGAGCGCGACCGCACCCCGGGCTCGATCCTCGTCGCCGCCGGAGACCTCTTCTTCGAGCACCCCGAGGTCGAGGAGCGCATGGTCTTTCAAGAGCGCGCCCGCGCCGAGTCCATGGCGCGCATCCTCGACGGCCTGCACCTCGCGGCCTACGCGCCCGGCCCCGCCGACTTCGCCCTCGGCGCCGACGCCTGGCGCGCGCTCTCCTCCGCCGTGCACGCCCCCGCACTCGCCGCGAACGCGGGCATGACCCGCTCGACCATCCGCGAGGTCGCGGGCGCGCGCGTCGGCATCGTCGGCGTGAGCGACTTCGCCCCCTCCGACGGCGCGCGGGCCGCTGGAGCTCCCGAGAGCACCGACGGCCTCGCCGCCACGCGCGACGCCGTCGCCGAGGTGCGCCGCCAGGGCGCGTCGGTGGTGGTGGTGCTCGCGTCGGTGGCGCCGCGCGTCGCGCGCTCCATCGCGAGCGAGGTCGAGGGCGTCGACTTCGTGATCGCCGCGCGGCACGAGGGCGCCACGGCCCCTCCGCCCGAGCGCGTCGGCCGCGCGTTCGTCCTCACCGCGCCCAACCAGGCCAAGGGCCTCGGCGCGGTCGACCTCTGGCTGAGGGGCGACGGGCCGATGCGCGACGCGAGCGACGCGAGCGCCGTCGCCGAGCGCGCCCGCCTCGACGCGCGCATCACCGAGCTCAACGACCGCATCGCCGCGTGGAGCGAAGACCCCAGCGTCGACCGCGCCGCCGTCGAGGCCCAGCGCCGCCGCCTCGCGTCGCTCTCCGCGCAGCGCGCGCAGCTCGACCAGCGGGCGGTGCCCACCGACGGGAGGTTCTTCCGCGCGCGCACCCTCGAGATCAGCCCCGACGTGGCGAAGCAGCCCTCGGTGCAGTCGCAGATCGCGAGCTATTTCCGCGCGGTGAACGAGCACAACCGCGTCGCCTACGCCGACCTCCGCGCGCCCCCCGCGCCGCCCGGCACCGCGCGCTACCTCGGCGTCGAGGCCTGCCGCGACTGCCACGAAGAGGCCTACGCCGTCTGGGCGCGCACGCCGCACCACTCGGCGTACCGCACGCTCGAAGACATCTCGAAGAACTTCAACCTCGCCTGCGTCGGCTGCCACGTCACCGGCTACCGCCAGCCCGGCGGGAGCGAGGTGGTGCAGAACGAGGGCCTGCGCGACGTGCAGTGCGAGACCTGCCACGGCCCCGGCAGCCTCCACGTCGCCGCCCGCGGCGCCGCCGCGCGCCGGGCCACGATCCGACGCGACGCGCCCGCGACCTTCTGCGCGACGCAGTGCCACACGCCCGAGCACTCCGACCACTTCGACTACGCGACGTACCTCCCGCGCATCCTCGGCCCGGGGCACGGCCGACCCGTCGACGAAGACGCGGGCGTCGCCGCCGACGCGGCCCCCGCGCAGGCCGCGGCGCACCCGTAATTTCTCCCTCCCGCGCCGCACCGCGCAGCATCGCGGCCATGCGCGCCGCGACCACCCTCACGCTCTCCCTCGCGCTCTCCACCGCCGCCTGCGGGGCCGCGCTCCCTCCGCCCATCGCGCCCACGCGCGGCGCGACGCAGTCGGGCTACGCGAGCTACTACAGCGACCGCCTCGCGGGCCGCTCCACCGCGAGCGGGGAGCCCTACGACCCGCGCGCGATGACCGCCGCGCACCGCACGCTCCCCATGGGCACGCGCGTCGAGGTGCGCCGCGTCGACTCGGGCGCGGCGGTGGTGGTGCGCGTGAACGACCGCGGCCCCTACGCGGGGGAGCGCCGCGTGATCGACCTGTCGCGCGCCGCCGCCGAGTCGCTGCGGATGATCCGCGCGGGCGTGGTGCCCGTGGAACTCCGCGTGATCGAGGCCCCGCGCACGAACCGCCATTGAACACTCCCATTGAGTATATCCATTGGATTTCGCGACTGAACTTGCGATGGCGAGGCCCGGAGAAATTCTTTTTGAAAAATCTTCTCCGAGCGCTTGACAGGGGGGAGGGAACACCGTTAGACATGGACCACCGAAGAGGAGCGCGGGTCACCCGCCCCTCCGAGGTGACCCGCCTCTTTCTGAAGCCCGCCCAAGGTTGACGACAGAGCCGGGTCCGAGGCATCTACTCACACGAACGAGCCACGACACTCAACTCACCGAGACCGCCATGACCTTCTTCGCCGCCGAACTGAACGCCTCCACCGTCGCCGCCGCGATGCCCTTGTCGGCCGCAGCGCGCAGCGTCTCGAGGATTCATCCGTGCGGCCGAGGGTATCTGGCGAATCGCTCGTGGCGCGCCACGTGTGAGCAGAAGCCGCAGAGCCTTCGCGGTTCCGATCCCGGGCGCGATAGAGGAGCCAGGCGAACGATGGGTTGAACCCCGTCCCAGCCTGAAAGGTCTCGCAGAGGCCGGCTCCTCCCGAAAGGAAGAGCCGGCCTTCTGCATTTGGGCCCACGCCGAGCTGGCACCTCCCCCTCGCCTCCACCGCCCCACGGGGCGCCTGCGGCGGGAGGCGGTCGAGGCGACGCGGGGCCGGGCAGAGGCCCTCCCCGGAGCGATCCCGGGAGGGGGCCGGACAGAGTGAGCGGGGAACGTTGATCTCCCCGGACGACGGTCGGCGACGACCCTCTCCGGGACGACGGGAGGGGTGCGCGTTCAATCGCAATACTCCGGTCGAACAAAAAATGTTGTTTGCCTGAGAACAAACGAAATAGTCTGGCGTCACATACGAACTACCAGCCCCGCGGGAACGGGGCGGTACAGCGTCTCTGAAGGGCTTGAGCTCGAGAGGCAGAGCAGGCGGCTCTTACCCGCCAAGGTGGGGGTTCAAGTCCCCTAGGCCCTACCGACCCACACGCCCGTCGTGTGGGGGGCGCGCCGTGGAGCGCGCGCATCGCCATGTCGTCCAGCGGCTGAGGACACCCGGTTCTGACCCGGGCAACGCCGGTTCGAATCCGGCCGTGGCGTCCCGCTGTGTGCGGCGCGCCGCGTGGGTCCATCCCACGCGGGCACCGCGAGGATCTCTGACAATCGAGTCGTGTGGAGCGCGTCGGTCGGACTGGCATCCGTCGGCGCGCTCACGAGAGGAGCGCGAGCGCGCCCCTCCCCTCGCCCTTCACGGCACCTTCACGGGTGACGTGCGCGGCGCGGAGAGCGGGCGAACGAACGCTCCCCTCTAGAGAAGGGCCTCGCGCCGTCCCTCCCTGACGGCGCGACGCCCGACGGGTAACGCCGCCGCCTCCAACGACGGCGCGGCCCGTGTTGCGAGGTCGTTCAATGGTAGGACGCCTGGCCGTTAACCAGGTTATGCGGGTTCGAGCCCCGCCTTCGCAGCCATCACCGCCCGAGCGGGCGTCTGGCGTAGTCGGTCTGCGCGCCTGTCTGAAAAGCAGGAGGTCTTCGGTTCGATCCCGGGGGCGCCCACCGCTCTGTCTCTCTCTCTGGGGTCATCGTCCAACGGGAGGGCGCCGGGCTTGCACCCCGGAGATGAGGGTTCGACCCCCTCTGATTCCACCGCCTCTGTCTCACGGGATCATCGTTCAACGGGAGGACGCTGCGCTGGCTGCGCGGTAATGGGGGTTCGAATCCCCCTGGTTCCACCATCGCTTCTACATGGGATCATCGTTCAACTGGGAGGACGCTGCGTTCGCTGCGCGGTGATGGGGGTTCGAATCCCCCTGGTTCCACTGTCTGTGTCTCCGGGGTCATCGTCCAACCGGGAGGACGCCGCGTTCGCAGCGCGGTAATGAGGGTTCGACCCCCTCTGACTCCACCGCCGCTCCGTCGCGGAGCGGGTGATGGCGAGTAGCTCAGTCAGCAGAGCGGCCGCTCGATAAGCGGCAGGTCGTGGGAGCAAGGCCCACCTCGCCAACCAACACGCCGTCTGCCAGCGCGGAGAGTGGCCTGCAAAGCCGCTCGGACGGGGGCAGCACCCGTCGGCGTGTCCGTCCACCGAGGCTGTTGGAGAGACCGTCGGAGTGCGTACTCGAAGGGCCAGGTTCGATTCCTGGGGTGGACACCGTCTCATTTGCTCGCCGAGGCTGTCGGAGAGACCGCCGGGCCCCGAACCCGGAAGGCGTGGTTCGATTCCACGGGCGAGCGCCGCTGATCGTCTTGTTTGTATCGTCTGCTCGCCGAGGCTGTTGGAGAGACCGCGGGGCTACGAACCCTGAAGGCCAGGTTCGATTCCTGGGGCGAGCGCCGTCGACACACCGCCGCAGTACAGCCGCGGGGTACTTCTTCTCAACCAAGAGGAAACCAAACGTCCCTGGGGCGCTCCTCCTCGGCGGTGTGTTCGGTGACATCGGGGCCGCAGTACAGCGGCGGGATACTTCCATCTAAAGGACAAAGCCCGCCGCGACCCTCCTCGGCCCCTTACCTACTCCCTTGTCTGTCAGCCCACGGGCGGGCTGTGCATGAGCGAGCCGACTGCGCTGTAAACGCAGGACCCTCCGCGGTCTCTGGGGGTGCAAATCCCTCCCCGCCCACCACCGCGCCCCCATCGAAGGCGCAACCCACGACGTCGGGGTCGACGACGTCTCCTCTCCCCTCAACACGGAGCAGTACCGCTTCGCTCTACGAAGGAGCAGTCCCATGGCACGCCTCGGAATGATCAAGCCCACCGCGTCGACCGCGGCGAAGAACCACCCTGCGCGCACGGTGAACAAGGCCGGCGGCGAGGCCTTCGACATCACCGACCCCTCGCTGCGCCTGCTGACCATGGTCGGCAGCTCGTTCTGGAACGAGCCGCAGTACTACGGCGACGCGCCCGGCGCGACCCGCCTGCCCGGCCTCACCGACGAGGCGACCCTGATCGTCGAGACCGCCAAGGAGATCGCGCGCGGCGACAACCCGCGTGACCTCCTGGCCCTCGCGCTCTGGGCGCGCTCGGAGATGAACATCCGCACGACCCCGCAGGTGCTCCTGGCGATCGCGGCGAGCGAGCCGCGCACCAAGGCGTTCGTGCGCGGGTACACCCCGCGGATCGTGCAGCGCGCCGACGAGCTCCGTCAGGTGTTCGCGGCGTACCTGTCGCTCTTCGCGGGCGGCGTGGGCGCGAACCAGCGCGGCCAGAAGCTCCCCAACTCGCTGAAGAAGGGGATCTCTGACGCCTTCGGCAAGTTCGGCGAGGCGCAGCTCATGAAGTACGACTCGACCGTGCGGCCCACCTTCCGCGACGTGCTGCGGATGGTCGACCGGTCGAAGGACCGCGGGCTCTCGCAGCCGCTCTACCGCTACCTCGTCACGGGTGAGGTCACCGACCCCGCGGCGACGCCCGTGGTGGCGGCGCGCAAGCGCCTCGCGGCGAAGACCGAGCTCGACGCCGAGGCCAAGGCGCTGATCCGCGAGACCCGCGCGACCTGGGAGGTCGTGGTCTCGCAGTTCGGCGGCCGCAAGGAGGTCTGGGAGGCCGTGCTCCCGGAGATGGGCTACATGGCCCTGCTCCGGAACCTCCGGAACCTGGCCGACTGCGGCGTCGACCTCGCGCCGGTGCTGAAGAAGCTGTCGGACCCCGCGGAGGTCGCGCGGTCTCGCCAGCTCCCGTTCCGCTTCTGGAGCGCCTACATGACGCTGCAGAGCGCGGGCAAGCTCTCTTCGAAGGTGGCTGACGCCCTCGAGGACGCGCTCTCGCACTCCACCGCGAACCTGCCGCGTCTGCCCGGCGTGACCGTGGTCGCGTCGGACAACTCGGGGTCGATGACCTGCCCGGTGAGCGCGAAGAGCGTGGTGACCCGGCAGGCCGCGGCCAACGTGCTCGCGGCCATCGCGCAGCGGATCTCGGACGACGGGCGAGCGATCGTCTTCGGCGAGACCGCGGCGCTGGTGCCGATCTCGACCCGCGACGGGATCATCACCAACGCCGACAAGCAGGCGAAGACCGACGTGGGTCACAGCACCAACGCGCACCGCGCGGTGGAGCTCATGATCGAGAAGAAGATCAAGGCCGACCGGCTCATCGTCTTCTCGGACATGCAGTGCTGGAACTCCTCGGGCGGCTCGCACTCGCTGGCCGGCGCGGTGGAGAAGTACCGCAGGGCGCTCAACCGCGACCTCTTCCTGCACTCCGTGGACCTCGCGGGGTACGGCAAGAGCGCGCTGGTGCCCGACGACCCGCGCACGAACCTCGTGAGCGGGTTCAGCGAGAAGATCCTGGGCACGGTGCTCTCCTTCGAGGAGGCGGTCACCGGCGCCCCGGCGGCTCAGGCGGGTGAGGCTTCGGCCCGCCCGCTCCCGACGCTCGACATGATCCGTCGGAAGTACTGAGCCCATCGAGAGGCGCGCGTCGCCCGCGGGGTCACCCGCGCTCGCGCGGCGCGCGCACGGTCCGTCGCCCCGCGGGGGCGGTCTCACGAGACGCGGAGGGAGGGCGCGTCGCGCGAGGCCGCCGCCGCGGGGCGCGGTCCTCCCCTATGGCGGTCAGGTTCGAACAGCATCGACGCTCGGCCTACACCCGAGATCAACCAGGGGCAGCACCTGGGACCGTCACCGTTCAACAGTGTGTAGCTCAGCCTAGGAGAGCGCCGGTTCGGGGTACCGGAGGTCGCAGGAGCGAAGCCTGCCACACTGACCAACGCGCGCAGTACAGACGAGGGGTACTTCTCCTTCCACCGCCGGGGGCCTCACCCAGAGAGGGGCCTCGGGCGGTGGGAGGATGGTCTCTCGAAAGGGAGAACAACACCGTTCCTTCGCCGCCCATCCTCGCGCGTTCGCCTTCTTGTTTCTCAGCGTGTAGCTCAGCCGAGGAGAGCGCCGGTTTCGGGTACCGGAGGTCGCAGGAGCGTAGCCTGCCACGCTGACTGTCTCTTTGTCGGGCGCAGTACAGACAGGGGTTCCATCGGTCAAGCCGCGAGAGCGGTCATGGTTCGAATCCATATCCCTCCGCCTACGGAGGGAGAAAAAGACCTCTGCCGTCCCTCCTCGCCCTTACGTCTCAGTGTGTAGCTCAGCCTAGGAGAGCGTCGGTCTTGGGAACCGAAGGTCGCGGGAGCGAAGCCCGCCGCACTGACCCACCCCCCCTTCGTCGAGGCTGTCGGATCGACCGCCGAGCTCCTACCTCGGAAGGCCCGGTTCGACTCCGGGGACGAAGACCCTTCACCTCTTTTCGCTCGTGTAGCCCAATCGGCAGCGGCAGCGGTTCGAGAGGCCGTCCAGTGTGGGTTCGAATCCCTCCACGAGCACAACTCTCTCTCCTTGCGACGGTCTGAGTAGACGGGCGGGGCTCATAACCCTGCCGTCCGGGTGCGACTCCCGGCGTCGCGACCAATAGTCCTCGCTCGCGTAGCCCAACTAGGAAGCGGCAGCGGTCTCAGAAGCCGTACAGTGCAGGTTCGAATCCTGTCGCGAGCACCCTCTTGTGACGGTCGTCTAATGGCAAGGCGCCTGGTTGTGTCCCAGGACACGGCGGTTCGATTCCGCCCCGTCACTCCATGCGCAACGTACTCCGCGTCTCGCAGCACACCGCCGCCACGGGCATCCCGCGGCGGTGACCCCACCACCCATCGCCCACGAAAGGACGCAGCCCATGAGACTCACGAAGCAGAGACAGACTCCCGTCGCCATGCAGCACGCGCCGATCGGCCAACTCGGAAGAGCCACCCGCTTCAAACACGGTAACGTGCCGGTTCGACTCCGGCTCGGCGCACCGCGCGTCGGTGAGTGATCGCCACTCCACATCCACCCACGAGAGATCCCTACAGACCCCTTCACGGATGGTGCGACCCATGAACGCGACGCTTCTCCTCAACGCGACCTTCGAGCCCATGAAGGTGATCCCCTGGCAGCGCGCGATCACCCTCCTCTTCCTCGGCAAGGCCGAGCTCGTCGAGCAGTACGACGACATCGTCCGCTCGGTGAACGACGCCCTGCCCATGCCCTCGGTGGTGCGCCTGCGCCGCTACGCGCGCCAGGAGCGCCGGGTGACCTTCTCCCGCCTCAACGTGTACCGCCGCGACGGCTTCGCGTGCCAGTACTGCGGCGCGCAGCCCTCCGTCTCGGCGCTCACCCTCGACCACGTCACGCCCCGCTCCCGCGGCGGCGCGACCTCGTGGACCAACGTCGTGGCCTGCTGCTCTTCGTGCAACGCGAAGAAGGCCGACCGCACGCCCGACGAGGCGAGGATGACCCTCGCGCGCAAGCCCGAGCGGCCCCACTCCATGCCCCTGGTCTCCGCCGCGGAGCACAAGCACCCGCGGTGGGGTGACTACCTGGGGTGAACCCACAACCCACAGCCCCGTGAAGCCCGAACCCCGCGGTGGGCGAGGGCCGAGCGGGCCTCTAGGTCGGCGTCTGGGACGTCGCGGGACTCCAAATCCTGCGTTGCCAGGTTCGATCCCTGGCCGGCCTGCTACGGAAGGGCAAGCCGATGGGCGACGGCGCGGTGCTCGAACCACCGTGAGCGATGAGCCTTGAGGGTTCGACTCCCTCTCCTTCCGCTGTTTCAAGGTGTACCGCGGGCGGCTGCGCCGAGAGGGCGACGGCGGCTGAGTTCGAAGGCGGCGGAGGCCCCTATGCATCGGGGTCACCATTGAGGGTTCGACTCCCTCCCCCCGCGGTCATGGAGGGTACGACATCAGGTGTGTCGAGCGCGTTGCTAGCGCGTGGCCCGGCGCCGTCGGGCAGTCGGTTCGAGTCCGGCACCCTCCGCTGTCTCTTATGGTCCCGTCGTTCAGTGGCAGGATGGCCGGTTGTCTCCCGGTCGACGCGGGTTCGAATCCCGTCGGGACCGCCTCTCTTTTCGCGGACGTCGCGTAGTGGTAGCGCGGCGGGTTGCCAGCTCGTCAGCGCGGGTTCGATCCCCGCCGTCCGCACTGCTTCTTTGGCCACCAAGGCGTAGACAGCGACGCACCCCGTCGGTACCGGGGTGAGCCCGGCGCAAGTCCGGGTGGTGGCTCCGATCGTCGGCAGTACAGTGATGGGATCCTTCGCCTGAAGAGCGGGAGACGTCGGTTCGACTCCGACCCGGCCCACCCTCGGGGCCGGTAGCTCAACGGTCAGAGCGCCGAAACGGCCCGTCGCGCCCTTCCTCCGATGATTACAACGTACGAGTCAGCAGTACAGCGTGGGGTTTCATCAGATCTCCAGTCTGAAGGTTGCGGGTTCGAGCCCCGCCGCCCGCTCTCCGCGGGCGTAGCTCAAATGGACAGAGCGTCAACGTCTCCTCACGCGCCCTTCCTCTGACTCGTACTCATGGCCCTGTCGTCTAGCGGTCTAGGACGGCCGATTCTCGATCGGTCAACGCGGGTTCGATTCCCGCCAGGGTCGCCGCATCTCTCATGGTCCCGTCGTTCAGCGGTAGGATGGCCGGTTGTCTCCCGGTCGACGCGGGTTCGACTCCCGTCGGGATCGCCACGAAGTGCTCTGTCGTCCAACGGTTCAGGACCGCCGACTTTGACTCGGAAGACGCGGGTTCGACTCCCGCCGGAGCGACTGAGCGCCCCCGAAGCATCGACAGCGATGCGCCCGGTTTGTACCCGGGAGAGCGCCGTGCAATTCGACGCGGGGGCCCCGTAGACCTCGGCAGTACAGCGGCGGGTTCCTTCTCGTTTCGAAAACGAGGCGTCGGTCGGTTCGATCCCGACCCGCCCCCCGCCAAGGGGGGATGGAGGTGGCCCTCAGCCAGCGTCCCACCGCGCCTTTTCTCCGAGTCTATGACGGCCCTGTCGTCCAACGGTAGAGGATCGCCGATTTTCACTCGGCCAACGCGGGTTCGACTCCCGCCAGGGTCACCAGCACACACCACGGAAGGGCAACCCGACGGGCGACGGGGGCGGTCTTGAACACCGCTGAGCGTTGAGCCTTGGGGGTTCGACTCCCTCCCCTTCCGCCCGTCTCTTCATGGAGGGTACGGCATCACGGTCTGCCGAACGCGTTGGAAGCGCGTGGCCCGTCGCACG